>NZ_AAVU01000047.1 GCF_000169095.1 Lyngbya sp. PCC 8106 | reverse complement strand
AATTAGGCAATATTAAGTTTATTCAACATCGTCCTTTACCTGATGGGTTGACAATTAAAAGAGCTTTAATTACCCAAAAAGCTGATGGCTTGTATGTAACACTAACACTTGAAGATAAATCAGTTCCTAGCCTAACTGTAGATATTCAACCAACAGAAGAAAACAGTTTAGGTATTGATAGTGGTTTAGAGTTTTTTGTTGCTTGCAGTGATTTAACTGCTGTTAAACTCCCTAAATTCTATCGCCAATCCGAAGATAAATTAGCTAAACTTCAATCAAAAAGAGATCGTAGAAAATTAGGGTCTAAAGCCAGAAGAAAGCTCAACCAAAAAGTAGCGAAACTTCATCAAAAGATCGCAAGGCAACGTAAACAATGGCACTATGAAATTGCTAATCAACTCTTAGATAAAGCTGATGTCTTATTTGTTGAAGACTTAAAGGTATCCAATATGTCTAGGCGAAATCAACCTAAGCAGGGAGAAAATGGAACATTTCTACCTAATGGACAATCAGCTAAATCTGGGTTAAACAAAAGTTTTGCTGATGCTGGTATCTCTGGATTTCTTAGCGAGATACTTCCTGGCAAAGCTGAAAAAGCTGGCAAGAAAGTAGTTAAAGTCAATCCAAAAGGTACATCTCAACATTGTGCAATTTGTCTTAATCGTGTTCCTAAAGAATTATCAGATCGTTGGCATTCTTGCGCTTGTGGTGCATCAATGTCAAGAGACATTAATTCGGCAATATTAATAAAAAAAGTGGGGTTGGGCGTTCGCCTCACTATAAAACGCAAATCTTCTGATAATAAGAAGAGGAGAAGCCAGCGTTCTGTTGCCTAAGCAACGAACGTCTGGAGTACGTCACTAACATCAGGGTACAAGGTCTGTACCCCGGCGACTCCTTAAATTTGTTAAGCGGCTTGACGACGACTAGGTAAGGAAAGACTAGACGCCAATACAATAGGCGGTTCTGGGGGAAAGGTACTTAAGTAAAACCAAGCAAAAGCAGTTCCATCTGAGTTGTATTTTTCTCCAAATTGAATAGAACTTCGATGACGACGGATCATGTGCGCTCGCCAACTTTTTAGGTTAATAATAAACCAAACGCTACTACTCCCTATCGATGAAATTGAAAAATGGAAACAACAACATCGCCCCAACACTTAAAAAATCATTTAACTATCTTCATCTGCGAGAATTAAATTTAAGGCTTGATGCAAAATCACTTCTTGATCAACTTTTTGTTTTAACTCTCTAGAATCATAACGCCCTTCTTCAACTTCTAGAGAAGCTTGATCGATAGCGTTTAAATAGGCTTCTTCTAAGGTTTCGAGTAATTCTTCTTGATTGAGATAATAACCCCCCGCTTCGTAACGTTTATTTTTGCGCTTAATCTCTCGAACCGAATTGCGGATAGAAACATCCCAAGAGCGAGTTGTGCGATTTTCGGCTTGTTGTTTAATCAGATGAAGGAGTAAAATAATAGCATGACTGCGAATATTATTAATAATATCATCCCGACTCATTTCTTCCAATTCCTCAACAATCGCGAGTGAACCTTTGATGTCGCCTTTGAGCAGTAATTCTTTTAACTCTAGAATTTCTTCCATAACATCAGCATCAAGAGAAGATAGATTAATCTTAGCGTTTGAGTGCAGTTTGTAGAGTTCTGATACACAAGCTACGCGATCGCAATGCCTAGAAACGTTATGCTTGAGAAAGAATGGCGATATGATAATCATCAAACCCGTTAAACTCCCCCTCCCTGCGATATGCGGCTGCAACGCCAGTTCACCGGACAGAAAATTACCCTTGATACCAGCAACCTGATCGCCAGTGGTGGAGAAGGTCGCATATTTCCGGTTGTCGAAGATTCCTCTCTGGTTGCGAAAATCTATCATAAACCGACAGAGGAAGACGCCGACAAACTCACCGTCATGTTTAATAACCCGCCTCAGACGTTAACGGTAATGCCCGGAGTCACGGCGATCGCATGGCCAGTCGATCTTCTCTGTACCCCCGACAACAAGCGAAAAATCGTCGGGTTCTTGATGCCCAGTGTAACGCGATCGCTGCCCATCCACACCTTTTATACCCCCAAAACTCGGCGGGAACGCAAACCCCTATTTAACTACCTCTACCTGCATCGTACCGCCAGAAACCTAGTCGCGTCCGTCACCGACTTACACGCCAGTGGTTATGTTATTGGAGATGTCAACGAATCAAATATTTTAGTCTCCGATACTGCTTTAGTCACTTTAGTTGATACCGACTCCTTTCAAGTTAGAGATCCCGACACTAAAACCGTGTATCGCTGTCCCGTCGGAAAAGCTGAATTTACTCCCCCAGAATTACAAGGTCAAACCTTTCGCGATCGCGATCGTACCCCAGAACATGATCGGTTTGGGTTAGCAGTGTTAATCTTTCAACTGTTGATGGAAGGAACACACCCCTTTTCTGGAGTTTATAAAGGGAGTGGCGATCCTCCCGCAATTGAAACCCGCATCAAAGCCGGTCATTTTGTCTACGGAAACAACCGGGTTCCCTACAAACCCATGCCTTTGGCACCTTCATTTGAGATCCTCCATCCCAAACTGCAAGAATTATTTTTGCGTTGTTTCCAAGACGGACACACAAACCCCAAAGCCCGACCCGATGCCAGAACTTGGCTATTAACCTTGATCGAAGCCGAAGAAAACCTTCTCACCTGCGACAAATACAGTCAACACCGTTATGGTCGTCATTTAAACACTTGTCCGTGGTGTGAACGCACCTCAAAACTGGGCGGACGTGATCCGTTCCCCTCTCGCGAAGCCGTACAGCAGGGACTCCACTTACAACCCCTCAAACCGAAGCGAAAAAGGCGTTCAACGGTGCGATTGGCTTCGCCACTGCGCTCCGCGCAATCGCTGATTCCGACAAACGCTATTCAACCGCAAACAACCGTTAGACAAGCCGTTACTTCCTCTCGTTCTCGTTATCGTCCTCGTACCCGAACAATCTCAAACGGGTTATCGCCACAAATTCAATCTTTGATGTTGAACTTGATCCAAGGGGCGATCTTAGGCGGAATTTGGGGTGTGGCTTGTTCTTCAGCAATTATGGCGATTATGTTTGGATTTTTCCGAGGAACTGGCGGTATTCTCGGGGGGATGTTTGTGGGAACGATTTGGGGGGCGTTTTTTGGGGTTTCGATTAGTATGTTTTTACCGCCTCCGAGGGGTTTAAATCGCTGGAAAGCGTTTATTGTGGGCAGTTTTTGCGGGGCGATGATTGCAGCCGCGATTTCGGGTATTTTGTTTGGGGCGTTAACGGGAGAGATGGTTGTCGGTCAAACCTTGCTTTGGGGGGCATTTTTGGGGTTAATTTGGGGATCGATCTGGTGTGTGTTTAAACCGCCTTTATCTCTGCCGACAACGGGAGGAGTCAGAGGCTTGACGGGGGCGGTGTCTGGCAGTGTTTGGGGGGCGGTATTGGGATCGATCACGGGGGCGGTTTTGGCGATCGCTGCGGTGTTGTGGAGTGAATGGCAGGTACAGATGAGTCTAACTCTGAGTCCAAAGTTGGTGTCGCAAATGTTGGTGATGGCGATGGTGGCGGCAGGTTTGGGGGCTTTAGGGGGTATCCTCTCTGGCGCCACGTTTGGGAGTATTGGGGGAGTGCCGCCTTTGCCTTTGTCGATGAAGATGGTAGGGACAAAAGGTGCAATTGTCGGCGGAATTTGGGGGAATTTTTTGGGGGCGATCGCAGGGGCGGCGGTCGGGGCGATCGCAGCAGTCATATTTCCTGATTTTCTCAGTAGTACATCGGGAGAAGCGATGCCGATGTTTTTAGGGGCGATGGTGGTTTCTGCCGGAGTCGGGGCGGTTTGGGGTACGATTTCGGGTATTGTTTGGGGAGCGTTGGGGCAGTTTTAACTAAATTTGGCAAGAAGTCCCACTCCAAAAACAGAGTGTTGGTGATGGGATGAATTGCAAGACTAGGCTCTTACCACCTTTGTACTATGGTAGTAAAGAGAAGGTGAATGCAATGCGACATCAAGCCATCAAGGTGAGGTTATATCCGACAACTGAACAAAAGCAGATACTAGCTCAACACTTTGGTTGTTCCCGTTTTTGGTGGAATTATGCGCTCAATTTGTGCATAGAAACATACAAAGCGACGGGCAAAAGCTTGAATCAGTCTGCATTGAATTCAATGCTTCCTAAGCTCAAAAAGGAAGAAGGAATCACTTGGTTATCTGAATGCTACTCTCAAGTATTGCAGGCAACTACATTAAATTTGGTAACTGCTGATCAAAACTTCTTTGAAGGTCGGGCGAGATACCCAAGGTTCAAAGCTAAAAAAAATAAGCAGTCAATTCAATATCCCCAGTCTACAAAAATTGTCGATGGTTGTTTAAAATTTCCCGGTCGAGTAGGCATCATTAAAGCAAAGCTTCATCGACCAATCGAAGGGAAAATTAAAGCCGTAACCGTCAGTATGACTCCATCGGAGAAGTATTATGCTTCAATACTTGTGGAGATAGAAGGGGATAATCAATCGCCTAATAGCTCAGGGAAGGTGGCGGGTATTGACTTAGGGCTAAAAGATTTTGCGATCGTTAATGACGGGTTGAAAACATCTAAGTTTGTCAACCCCAGACACCTGGCAAAGCATGAGCGCAACCTAAAGAGAAAACAGCAAAAATTAGCAAGAAAGCAGAAAGGAAGCAAATCAAGAGAAAAAGCTAGAAAACTTGTTGCTAGGGTTCACGAACGAATTAGCAATGTCCGTCAAGACTACTTGCATAAGTTGTCCAGAAAACTTGTTGACGATAACCAAGTCATCGTAGTGGAATCACTCAATACTAAGGGCATGGTGAGCCAGCGCGTTGGGCGGGTTCCCCGACTTGAAGCGACTGGCTCACCCGCAAGGGTTCGTAACCACAAACTAGCCAAAGCAATCTCTGATGTTGGGTGGGGAATGTTCGTCAATTTCTTGTCTTATAAGCTCGAAAAAGAGGGCAAGGTATTGGTAGTAATTGATCGATGGTTTCCTAGTTCAAAACTCTGCTCAAATTGTCATGATCAAATTGGTGAAATGCCGCTAGAGGTCAGAAGTTGGACTTGTCCAAATTGCGGCACTCATCACGACAGAGACGAAAACGCGGCGATAAATATCAGAGCAGAAGGCATCAGAATTCTATCAGTCTCGGGAACCGGGACTGCTGCTGAGGTCGGGGAAGTAAGACCAAAGCCGGGACGAAAGTCCAAGCTGAGGCGTTCCCCTGTGAAGTCAGAAGCCCACACCAAAAGCGTGCATCGCTTGTGATGGGTAGTTCACATCCTCCTTTAGTTAGATTTACGGATGGATTGATATTGAATTTTGGTTGTTTTCCGAAGGGAGACGAAATGGTTTTGTAGGTGCGGTTAACTGCACTCTCAAACAACTTGACGCCGGTTAAGGTTGTGTTAAGATGCGCTAAGTTCGATAACAATTCGTTACTTTTATCTACGTGCTATAAACAGTTATGAACAAAATGACTCAGATGACAAAGCGCCTTTTAGTTTTATTTGCTGCTTTAGCCAGTGCAACTGTATTAGCTGCTTGTAACTCACCCACTGCAACCAATACTGAAGAACCTGCCACTGAACAGGCTAGCGAACCGACAGAACCCATTGCGGTTACAGAAGCACCTGAAGTAGAACCCGCGAGTGAAGCAGTCGCGACTGATAACACCGATACAACTGCAACCCCCACAGCAACAGAAGCTGAGGGAGAAAATATTGTTGCCATTGCCAGTGGAGATAGTACGTTTAGCACGTTAGTTGCGGCGATTAATGCGGCTGACTTAGCTGAAGTTTTGTCTGGTGAAGGCCCCTACACTGTATTTGCACCGACGGATGAAGCCTTTGCTGCGTTACCAGAAGGAACCGTTGAAGACCTACTGAAGCCTGAAAATAAGGATAAGCTGGTTCAAATTCTGAAGTATCATGTTGTTCCGGCGAAGGTGTTATCGACTGAAATTCAACCCGGCGCTGTTGAAACCGTTGAAGGAGAAGCGTTGGAGATTTCTGTTAACCCCGACACCAACGAAGTTCTAGTTAATAATGGCAAGGTCATCAAGACTGATATTGTCGGAAGTAATGGCGTGATTCATGCTGTTGATACTGTGATGATGCCTGCTGATCCTGTGATGATGCCTGGGGAAGAACAATAGTCATTCAACCCAAAAAACTGAATAACGATTAACGTTCCCCATCTGTGAAGTTGTAACTTACAGACTGGGAATTTTTTTATGGGTTGACCGCAGAATCACGCAATATTTTCTGCATCAAAAATACACTCATTCAAAATTTGCTAGTTTTTACGCAATTACTAAAGTTAAAATTTATACAATGAATTAACAAAATACTTACGTGTTTAAAAATTAAGCTTGATAGACAAACCCTTTATGGCTATTGAATATAAACCTTTGTTTTGACTCGCTCCGTGATTAATTTGTTTGGATGAGGTGATAAAAATCACACTCCGTTTTCTAGACCCCCTTGATAATAGGTTTTAGATTTGACATACACAAAAACATCACTCGATTAACAACACACCACACCCAAACACTTATGATTAACTCATTCATCAACCCTAAACTCATCGCAGGTTTAACCACCGTAACTACATTGACAGGCTTAATAGCGACGGCTGGCGTTGCAAATGCTGCGATGATGACAAAATCCTACAGTGACACTTTTGGACTCGCCACTACAGATATTGAAGATGCACTGCTGTCTGTTCAAAAGTTTGATGCTAGTCTAGGAACACTCAAAAGCGTTAAAGTTAACTTTGATGGACAAATCGTTGGGAATGCAAATGTTGAAAACTTAGACGCCAAAGACCAAACCCTAACATTTGATTTATCCGGTAATCTACAGTTAATGGGGTCTGAGATTTTAGGGACTTTATTTGATGAAACAGCAAACAAAGCAGATTCACTCAACGCCACCGCTTATGATGGAACGTTTGATTTTGGCGGAACTTCGGGGGGTTCCTTCTCCGGATTAACTGCTGTAGCTTCGGGCGAAAAAACCTATACAGACCAAAGTTTCTTAAATGCTTTTATCGGAGACGGTAATATTGATTTCCTATTTTCCGCTTTCACCAACTCCAAAGTTACAGGGTCAGCAAATATTGTTTCTCAAATTAACACCCAAGGCGGTGCAATGGTTTCTGTCGTTTATGAATACGAGAAAACTCAAGAAGTTCCTGAACCCTCAGTTATGCTCGGTTTAGGATTGGTTGCAAGTGCAGGTTGGTTATCGCGCCGAAAAATCACTTCATCTCACTAATTATTCTCTTGATTGATTCTCTCGTTGAAGACGTTAAAGTTTAGTGAATTTTCAATATTAACAATAGTTTTCCTAATGGGTTGACATTAATACTTCGTCTAGGCATGATTAAATTCATGCTTTTTTATTGCTCTCATTAGAAGTCTGAAGACAAAAGGTATAGCGCTACTTGAATCGGGAACAGGGAACACCGGATCTGGGAACAGTAGACGGTGAAGGGGTTTTAGGATTTAGAAATGTCAATCATGTATTCGCGTACTGCTATAAAAGGTAAGAAGCAGAAGTGAACACTTTCTTACAAACTTTGCGCTGAAACGGGTCACTGATAACTGTCTTCCTACCTCCCTACCTCCCTACCTCCCTACCTCCCTACCTCCCCACAAATCAAGTTTTAGGGGGAAAATGAAACGGCTTTGGGGGTTGCAGGGGGCAAAGGATCGGAGTCAGCAAGAGAAGTCCAGAAATTGATCTGTAGCATTATTTTTCAATTTCATATAAGGTGGCATTTATTGTCTTTTTGCTTGTCTGATCATCAAGTTTTTTCCAAGGGAAATTTTAGCCACCGCCACCGCCACCTCCACCACCACCACCGCCTCCACCGCCTCCACCGCCACCTCCACCTCCACCTCCACCGCCACCTCCACCGCCACCGCCACCTCCGCCACATCCACCACCACCACCACCTGTACTTCTACCTCGACGACCTCCACTTCCGCCACCGCCAAATGTACCGCTACCATATGCACTGCTACCACCATCGGTACTTATACCTCTCATAATGAAAATTAAAGAGAACAATGAAATATAGAACAAAGAAACATCTAAAACAGCTTTTAAGAAGGAAAAACGTTGCCAATTGGGTTTCGGTATATCCAGAATATTTTGAGGAAAAGCAATAAAAACTTCTATTAGCTGCGCCGGATAAATGGGTTGTTGAGCAACAAATTCAAAAGTGTAGGGATTAATCTCACGAATATTGGTTGAGACACCATAACTTGTATATTCTAGAATGTTTCCAGCCAATGCTTGAGGAAGTTTGACGACAATTTTGCTATTTTCAATCAGAGTATTTCGTTCAGGAAAAATCGCTTTCCAATAAACCCGAATATTATCCTCGTTAAATTGTAGACCTCCAATCACTCGATATTTCAAAACAAAAGTGTGTGCTTCCGGCGGATTAAGCTCATGTTTCCATCGAATCCAAAGTTGATTATTTTCAACACCCGTTTCAGCCGGAATTTGTTTTTCATTTTCAAAAACGGCAACATCCGTAATCTCATCTACCTTATCTAGAGGAATATATCGATATCGTTGATTAGAATGAGATTGAGTAAAAACATATTTTTGAGTTTCACTAATCAGCATATCTCCATTCTCTTGAACCTCCATTTCTACATTAATAAAATCCCAATAAAACGGAGATTTTTCTTGTGCGACAGTCTTGAGTAGGGGAGTTAAACTGAGCAACAATGAGAGTAAAAAAATTAGGACTCTCTGCCATTTTACTCGAAATCTTATGTTGTACATCATTTTTGGAAGGAGTAAGCAAATCTATAGCAATTCCAAATCGTTTTGATCAACGGTAAGATAAGGATGGGGGTAAGAACCCACACAACAGTCCCTCATACCTATCTGATTGCTACGGTCATTCCCGACTAACTCCTGTCAGGGTCAACTTATGCAAGTTCTGCAAATTATTTCTGGGGTTGACCGAAACCTGCATTAGTTAAAATCGTTAAACACTAGAGGAAAATTGAAGTGTAAAATGGAATGTTTAGAAGAATCAATTTTGAGTGCTAATCCAGTAAATGCTAACTTAATGTATTGGAATTCAAATACTGCCGAGGTAGGTTACACGGGGAGATCATAAATGGGCGTTCCGAGCTACAAATACTGGACATTACGCAGGATCGATTTTGTCAGCTATGATGCGCCTAATTTTCAGAAGGGATATCAAGATCAGGTATTACCTCTGGCCCTGCAACAGTTTCAAGCTTGGTTTCCATCCCTTGATGAAACCCAGGAACTCTCCAGTCAACAGCATCGAAAGATTCAAGTGACTTTGTTGTCTCACTTTCTCAATCAACATTGTGATCCTTCTCTGTCATCGGTTCCCGCTTGGGTGACAGCAGGACTTTGTTTGCGGTGCTACGTTTCCCATGCTATCGTTTATGCTTGTCAAAAGCTGGCTCAACAATTCGGTGAACGCTATGGCTTTTCTACTCTGGATTTATTGCCCCTAGTGCTAACTGATGATGGTAAAACTTGGGTAGGACTAGACTCAAACCGCCAAACTCAAGTCATTCTAGACAATCAGGGAAACCTTCAGCCTTCAGTCTACTCCTATTTTTCGGTGGAGATTTTGGGAAGTTTCAATCAAACGAAAGGGGATCTCTGGAAGTGGGCTTATTTACTCACTCGTCGCCATCGAGAGTTAAACCAAATGTTATGGGTGGAATTCAGGCTATCACTGACTACACCTTGGGCGAGACTCAATGAGATTAAACATTACCAATTGGAAACTCTTTCACCCGATGATCGCAGTTTAGTGGAGGTGTTTCATGGAGTGTATCGGCGTGACAGGCGATTGTCAGGAGCAAAGGGCAAATGTCCAGAACCATCGGAAGCTCAACTCCTGGAAATGGGCGATTATCTAGCGAAACGAGGAATTCAATGTCATTCTCCCCCTGAACTATTGAATCGATTGAAAACTATTGCTCAGTTTCTACAGGAACAAGTTGTTAACCCCACTCCGACTTTACAACCTTCTAATTCACCCGCAATAGAGCTTGAATTTCTAGACGAACATCGCAGTCGAGCTATTATGGAAGCGATTGAGCGGGTACTTTCCCAACGCCTGCATCAACTTAAAAAAAATACTTGGTATGCTGATTATGCCGTTGATTTTTTACCTAGCTTACGACTGATCTATTTTGAAAATAAATCTCAAGGTGAGGTAGCTCGGGAATTGAATATGAATAATCAATCCCAAGTTAGTCGGATCTTAAAGCTCAAGCAAATGCTCAATCAAATTCGAGAACAGGTTATGGAACAGTTGATTCAGGTTTTGTTGAATAAAGCAGGATTAAATTCGGCAGATGGGGTTATAGATACGAATGCTTTTGATTCTTTAATTCAACATTTAACTCACTATTTAGATGAAACTGTATTTCTAGATGCAGCCCGAGAAATTCAGGCGGGTCAATGTCGAAAAATGACCAGTTTATTTGCTGAAAAAATGCGCGATTATCTAAATAATGAATCCAACTATTAAGAATATAAAAATATGAGTTTATTATTTTTTAAGCAATTCATAAAAAATATAACCCAATCAAGAAACATTAAACCCAACGCTTAACTAGGAGAATTGACATGAATTTTGATCTTGATTCTGAACGCTCGAAAGGAAACGCTAATTCACTATCTTACCGACAATTACAGTCAGAAACGGTTGATCTAGAGCCGGAAAATTTTCAGCAAGCGACTCTCCTCAGTCGTCATTTTAATAATGAATCCCAACAATGGCAAGCTTATTTGAATGCACTGGCTTTATTTGGATTAGAACAATGGTTAAGCGATCGCCATTTAACACTAAGTTATCAAACCGATTCTCTTATTCAAACTCAAGTTTTATCTTCAGAAGCAATCAGTCCTCTCCAAGTCGGGAAATTTAAACTTTGCTTACTTTCCAATGCGAGTTTAAAAGATCAAGAAATTGAAATCCCCGAAAAAATGATTGATTCTCCAGATTGTTTCGCCCATTTTTATACAATAATTCAAGTATTAATCGAGGAATCTCAAGTTATTTTATTTGGTTTTTTGCGATACGATCAATTAATAAAAAAACCTCTAAAACAGACAAGAGAAAATTACTACAAACTGTCTCTAGAGGAATTCAACTCCGAACCAACTCACTTAATTTTTAATCTAAAATATTTAAGTCCAGCCGCGATCAAACTCCCGGAAAATGCCTCAACTGAAAACACTTTTGAACAGTTAACACGTTGGTTTGATCAAATCTTTACAAGAGATTGGCAACCCGTTGAAGAACTTTTAGGGAACCGTAAACCGATTATTCAGATGTGTTTTAGGTCAGACGAAGTAACAGACAAGTTGTTTCCGAATGCGGTACAACAATTCCTGAAACAATTCTCCATTCGCACAATTCAGGACAATAAAAATCAGGGAGAATTATCCGAATCTGAACTTTCACAGACTGAAGTTAGTAACGCTCTAGCGCAGGTTTTACAAACAACTGAAGATGAAGAAACACGCTGGCAAGCCGCAGAATTACTCTGGGAAATTAATCCCAGTCATCCGGATATCGGTGTACGACAAGCTATCGATTTAGGAATGCAATTATCCGGTGTTTCTGTCGCATTAATGGTGGCGATTTTACCGAAACCTAATCAACGAATAGCAATTCTTTTGAGAGTTTATCCCCTACAAGAACAATCCGTTTTACCTGCAAATTTAAAACTGATTGGTTTAGATGAAATGGGTCAGTCCTTATTTGAAGTTCGTTCCCGAGATCGAGATGATTATATTCAGTTTAAATTTACCGCAGATCCAGGAGATCAGTTTGGGATTCAGATTATTCTTAATAATGCCACTGTGACAAAGCACTTTATTGTTTAATTGTGGTGAAATCATTGTTAATCGGGTTTTCTCGTGGCTGAGGTATACCCTGAATTTTCTAAAATACTCAACTACTCAATTTCTCAAAACGGAGAGTTTTTGTACCTGATCAGGATAAAATAACTAGAGTCTGATTTGGAATCAATTAAATTATAATAAGGTGTAAAGAATAAGAGTATTCCCAATTACAACTCAACCTATCAAATTATTATGGCAAAACAAGTTGTGATCAAAATAGAAAGAGGTAGTTTTGAATCGGGATTTACCGTTTTCTTAGAGTTTTGGCAAGACGGCAAAATTATTGCTACAGATAGTAATTGTCCTCAACTCCCACCCAACCCCCAAATTCCTCAAGTTTATGAGGAATGGAGAGAAATTTATACCCACTTGGGAGGCAAAATCCGAATGATTGACATCCCAAAGGGGCAAATTACCCATGCTTCTACTTTGCAAGACTGTCAATCTGCTACTCAAACCCTTGAATCTACAGTAGAAACTTGGTTTAGTGATCCCATATTTGGGGATATTCGAGGGCGAATTGTTGGGCAAGTCAAAGACGGAACATCAACTGAATCGGTACGAATTATTCTCGATACCTCAAATGCTTATCTGCGTAAATTATCCTGGGATCGCTGGGATTTATTTGAGAAATCCTATTTTTTACCCCATGCTGAATTAACTCTTTTGTCTTCATATAATCGACCAGCAGAAATACTAACTACACCCCTAAAAATTCTAGCAATTTTTGGGAGCGATCAAGGGGGATTGAAACTTCAAGAGGATCGAGAACTGATTGAAACCTTAAAAAAATACGGAGCAAAAATTACTGCGATTCCCCGGAAGGGAAATTTTCTAACTCCACAAGAACTATTTGATAAACTCTGGATGGGAAATTGGGATATTATTTTTTATGCTGGACATAGTTCTGAGAAAAAGATTCAGGTCGATCATTCCTTTAATTTATCAATTGAAACGTTAAAAGAAGCTTTAAAAAAAGCAGCTAAAAATGTTAAGTTAGCAGTCTTTAATTCCTGTGATGGACTCGGTATAGCTGAATATTTAGCGGATTTTGAGATTCCCCATTTAATCGTCATGCGAGAACCCGTTCCCGATCAAGTGGCACGAACTTTTTTAAAGTTTTTCCTCGAAGAATTTGTTCAGGGTAAACCGCTTCACGCTGCTGTTCGTTCGGCTCGGCAACATTTGCAACAAATTGAAATTCCCACCCCTACAGATCAACTGTTCTATCCGGGGGCATCTTGGCTGCCCGTGCTGAGTCAAAATCCGGCTACATCTGAACTGTATTGGCCTCAAGTTAAACCGGATCATTTATGGAGAAAACCTTTAATAAAACCTTGGCAATTTATTCCATTGTCGCTGGTTTTAATGGGAACTGTGCTTTCTGGAGTTTCACAAATTGTGAGTTCTGAAAAAATGGGAGATCAGATTAGTCAAGGTGAGGAAATTTTAACTCCTTTTCAACCCCGAGATAAGCAAAGGGGGGTAAAGCCTGTGGCTAATTGTCAGCGTCCCTGGAGTTATTACATATCTATTTGGAAGGGTTATGTTCGACAACGGTGGATTGATTGTTTTATTAGCCATCAAAACTCTCAACAGGCTGTTAGTAATCTGCAAGAAAGCTGGCAGGAAGAAAGAAAAGATCCAGAAACTTTAATTTATCTCAATAATGCACTTTTAGAAGCGACAGGAGCCGATTACTATACGATCGCAGTGGTGGTTCCTATTTTAAAAAAAGAGGTTATAGATGCAGAAATTGCAGAAGAACTTCTTCGAGGTATAGCTCAAGCCCAAACTGAAGTTAACTTGAGTTTATTCAATCAGAGTAAATCCCCCGATCTCGCTTTACCCGGTTCAAATTTTTTAGATCGTAACAATTTGAATGGAAAAGGCTTGAAAGTAATTATTGCTGATGATTCTAACATAGAGGGTCAGGCGAGAACAGTTGCTAGAACTCTAGCCAAGCGCTCAGAAATTCTAGGCGTTGTCGGTCATTATACGAGTGAAATGACGATGGCAACTGTAGATATTTATAATCAAAATAAAAAGGTCTTAGTTTCTCCAGGTACAACAACCTCTGAACTCAGCACACAGCCCCGAAAATTTTTCTTCCGAATTCCAACTGTTAACCATGTGCAAGCCAATGTCATCGTTGATGTCTTACTCAATAAAATTAACCAAAAAAGAGTGACAATTTTTTACAATCCGGCTAGTCCCTATTCTAGTGATTATCAAAAACAATTCAAAGAAAAGTTTCTAGAAAAAGGAGGATATATCATTGATTCCTTTGATCTTTATAGTCCTGATTTTAATGCCGAACGTGCCATCCGAAAAATTAGAGATTCTGGAGAATCAGCAATTATTTTAATGCCAGATGGTCAGGTAACTAATTCCCTTGATCGTTCCCTAGAAGTCATTAAAGAAAATCAAGGTCAAAGCCCAATAGTGGGTACTTTGTCTCTTTACAGTCCTAAAGCTTTAAAAATTGCCAAGCTCGAACTTTTAGAAAAACTGATTTTAGTGGTTCACTGGCATTATTTGAGTAGTCCTAACCCAGATTTTTCCAAAACCGCTTTGCAGCTTTGGGGGGGGCCAGTGAGTCCCCGCACTGCTCTAGCTTATGATGCGGCTTTGGTGCTGATCGAAGGAATACGCCAACATCCAACCCGTCGGGGAGTTCGTCAAGCTCTTGCCGATGAGACTTTCGCTGTGGAGGGAGTGACCGGGCCAATTGAGTTTATACCGGGAATCGGCGATCGCCAACAGCCACCTGTGAGCCGGGTTAGGGTTGTTCCTTGTCCTAACCGAGAGTTCGGCTTCGCATTTTTGCCAATTCAGTTTGCGACAGCAGAGGCGGCAGGTTTGAACTGTTCAAATCCTTAAACGTAGCGATCGCACACTTGGCGAGAAATTTGGGGCTTAACCTATTATCATTTGAGAGTGGTCTTATTTACAAAAGTTTATTAAATGACGCTTTCAGCCCAACAACCTCTTTCTAAATTTTCCCTAAACTTGCAAACCTGGCAATGGCAGGGACATTCTATCCAATACACAGTTCAAGGAAACGGACATCCTTTGGTTTTAGTCCATGGTTTTGGTGCCTCTATTGGACATTGGCGGCAAAATATCCCCGTACTCGCAGAAGGGGGTTATCAAGTTTTTGCAATCGACTTACTGGGGTTTGGGGGTTCGGCTAAACCTGCAATTGATTATTCGTTGGAATTGTGGACTGAACTATTGCATGATTTTTGGGCGGAACATATTCTCAAACCCACTGTTTTTGTCGGAAACTCTATCGGGGCGTTGCTGAGTTTGATGATGGTGGCGCAATATCCCAAAATTTCCGCCGGGGCGGTATTACTCAACTGTGCGGGGGGTTTAAACCATCGTCCTGAAGAATTAAATTTGCCTTTACGATTGATTATGGGAACGTTTACCAAGATGGTAGGTTCTCCGGTAATTGGTTCGTTTGTGTTTAACCAAGTTCGTCAAAAACACCGTATTCGCAACACTTTGCGTCAGGTTTATGGAAATAAAAAAGCGATTACGGATGAACTGGTTGAATTACTTTATACCCCCTCAAATGATCAAGGCGCTCAGAAAGTTTTTGCTTCCATTTTAACGGCTCCGGCTGGCCCTCATCCAACACAGTTATTAACAAAAGTCAAACAGCCTTTATTAGTGATTTGGGGTGAAGATGACCCTTGGACTCCGATTAAAGGGGCGAAAATTTATCAAGATTTAGTGGAAACAGGACAACCTGTTCAATTTGTTTCTGTACCGAAAACGGGTCATTGTCCTCACGATGAACGCCCCGAAGTTGTTAATCCTCAAATCTTGGATTGGTTAGCAACAGTGGATTTTAATCTCTAGTTATTGTTTGACGTTTTGACAATCACTGTTAGGAACCTAGTTAATAATTAACTGGGTTTCGTTGGTTATTTTTAACAACTTAACTTGCGAGTAAAAATAATCATATATGGGCTTGTTTCTGCAATAAACGGAGAGAAATCATAATTTCCAAATACTTCCTCAACTTCAAAATCGGCTAACTTCAAAAGTTCCTGAAAACGCTCAAATTCGACAAGTTAAAATTCAACCGGGAGTTGATTTTCTGCGACGATTTTCTTCATTTCATCGAGTTCGTAAATCGTTTGATATCCGCTAACTATTCCCGTTTCCGGGTTAGAGTTCAAATTTACTGATAAACTTACCGCACCGACTCCATCAACACGGGGAAAAGGGCCGTATTTTGTGGGAGTTGTGCTAATCGATTTCAGGCAAACTTTGGGGTTATGTAAAGTGCAGATAAATCGTCCGTTTGGCTTGAGTAGTTCAGAAATTTTATACCGTTACTCTACCAATCGGATTTGGTCTCAGATGGTAATGACCAGCTTTTCACCTCACCCAAAGTTACTGGCATCTGAAGTACCACATCAAGGGTAAAGCGGAAAACCTTGCGCCCCCGACGACTACTTTCCGGGTCGAAAAACTCAAGCTTGACATCCCAACAGTCACTGTTGATGCGACAGAAGGGGCTTTTTTCGACTTTAATAGTGTCGAGTTGCCGACGTTCAGCGATCGCTTTTGCAAAGACGGAAGCCGCTTGGAAGATGTTGGTGGCGGCGAAGTTGAGGGCGCGATCGCGAGAAGTCTGACCCACATTGCGGAGATCGTTGTAGACTCGGTTGAGGAACGCTGTCAGAGCTTGTTGGACGAGGGGTGCTTGGGCTTCGTCCACCTGACGAGCGATCGCCGCCATCGCCGCGTTGACCAGGGTATTCACTTTCCAGCCGTACATTCCTCGGATATCATGTACCTTCACAACAGGCACAACCTGACCAGAGAATAGTTCAACTGTGCGGTTAGTTTGTCGGGCGGGGATGCTAATTCGTTCTACAAATTCATCACTGCTTTCTGGTTCCAGTTGACCTGCTAACATCAGCACAAACATCTCGTAGATCTGGTCTGAAAACGCTCCTGTTGGTTCTAGGACATAGATCGTGTCTCCATCCAGGCTCAAGGTCCAGATCAACGAACGGCTTTCGTCTGGGTTGCGATCGAGGTGTTCAACCATCTGACGGGGATCGTAGGGGTCTGGCGGAACCAAGATGCTGTCCATTTCTACCGGAGCCATCCGTTCTTTGAAGGTATCAACACGGGTTTCATCGCCAAAGTCGTAACCCAACGTTCCCAGAGCGTAAACATGGCCCGAAAAAGCGGTACTAGCCTCTACCGTAGCGGGGTCAGCAGTAGCTGGGTCAGCCGCCGCAGTTACCGCTACTTCGGCTGCCATTGGCGTAGCGGCTTGCATTGTCATAGTAGAGTCTCCAGCCGAACTTGCTGCGATCGCAGTCATCCCAGCAGGAATACTCAACGTATCCCCAGCGATCGCCGTGCTATAGCCAGCCCATTCGGTGCGGGTCACTTGGTCGCCTGCAAAGGAAATGGTAACAGAAGGTTGTCCAAACAGCACCTTCATCGCCCCTGGGATATTCACAAAGCCGCGTAGACAGCGTTCTGGTTCTTCTACAACGTTTGGGTCACAGGGAATAGCAGTATTCAGCAGTGCGGTTCGGACGGCTTCAGCATCAACAGTTTTGCCCTGTTGCACTTGCAAACTCATTAACAGCGCGGAAATACCCGTCATCACCGGAGCCGCCAAACTGGTTCCGGTTTTGCGTACAGGTTCTTCCGTGCAAGGTTGCGCTCCGAGAATATCTTCACCGGGAGCAAGGATACCCTCTTCTGCATTATTGCCGCCCCAGTTACTAAAGTGGCAGGGCGTACCATCAACCTTTGCGGCTCCCACTGCCAAAGTTCCCGGTAGCACAGCAGGCAGACACCAGCATTCGCCTTTATCGTTCCCAGTAGGTGAGACAATCAGAATATTGTTGTCCTGGCATTTTTTCACAGCTTGAGTCAAGAGTTCTTCGCCTTTGCCAGTCTGAGTCGGGCGACACATTGCACAGTGGATAATGTTTGCCCCCAACTCAAGGGCTAAATCAAAAGCGCGTGCCAGATTGAGTGGTGAGATCGCCTCTTCATCTATCCTCCCCATACTGTTAAGAGGTATATTGATAACTCGGCATTTGGGAGCAATACCAGGAACAGGAGTGTTTTCTTGACCAACAATCACACTTGTGACCAGACAAGCATGATAATCTCCCTGAATACGATGCAAAATTGGTTCAGGAAGGGCAGCTTCCAATGCCGCTTTTTTGGCTTCACCTTTTAGATTGCCATTATCAATTTCTAAGTATGTAGCGTAATCTTCTGGAGAAATTGGTTCTGGAATCTCATGCCAGTAGGGAAAAACCTTAGAAACATCGGCTCCTTGAAAACATGACAATGTGTGGTCTGGGTTGCCGTCTAAAATTACAATCGTGATCCGAGGATCGCCTAATGTTTGGTTGTGAAGTTCAGCCAGTCCGGGAATGCGATCGTCGAGGTCATGGGGATGGAGTGCGATCGATGTTTGGGATGCCGAACTCTCAACTTCACTGGCTGAAACCCCTGCTGATTTTTCTCCTTCAGCGACACCCGATGAATCTGGAGTCCCAACGCTCGCATTTGAAGGAGCCATGTCCTCAATTTGCACCGAGGTATTTTCAGTGCTTTCTCCTACCTCAGTCTGTGGATTTTCTGCCACTAACCCAACTGACTCAGCTTCACTAAACTCCTGACTTTTCACGGGATCTGGAAAACCTCTCTCCAAACCTCTCTCCTGCAAGGAGAGAGGCTTTGAATTCTCCTCCTTTGAATAAAAGGCTTCGTCCTCTGCCATCCCTCCTTGTAGGGGGGAACGAGGGGGGTAAAAGGCTTCGTCCTCTGCCATCCCTCCTTGTAGGGGGGAACGAGGGGGGTAAAAGGCTTCGTCCTCTGCCATCCCTCCTTGTAGGGAAGGTTGGGGGGTGAGGTCTAGCGTTGATTTTTCTACATCATGTGAAAAGTCAGCACCAAACTCACTTTCAGCCTCAACTCCAGCCAATTCTGTCTCACTGGCTGAGACAGTTGCTTCAGCAGGTTCTTCTGAGCCATCCACCTCCATCGACTCCAGCCCACTTGCTTCAACATTGCTGTTAGGCAACGACCCCAGGAGAAATTCTCCGACAGCCGACTCTTCTACATAATCTAACCCTGTTACCCGTGCAAAAGCATCACTATCTCCAACTCCCAAGGCACAGGAAGCTAGACTCATATTGGTTGCGACTAGATAGAAGTTTTGGTAGAGTACCCCAACGTGCTTAAGTGCTAGTGCATAGCCTAACGAACGATACTTGCGGAACAGCCGCCCAAAGCGTGCCGTAATTACGAGCAACACTTGTGGTACATCTCCCATAGTAACCTGCTGGGCATCGAATATCAGGGTGGCAGCATCTTCTGAGGCAACAATCTGCTCTAGCTGATGGTTGAGCGGGTCATAATGATATAGACCAGTAGCCAACCCTTCACAGTGACGTACTACTGGATATATCTCTAGCTCATACATACCTCCACCACAGGGATACGGTCTGCTGCTTATGTCCCCAAATTCAAAGTCGGAATCAAAACCCAGTTCCACTTTCCAGTCTTCACCAAACTTGTCTTCCATTCGATAAATTTCTTTAACACGAGCAGTTCGGTAGAGCAGTTCACTCAGTTGCTCTATCGTAATCGGATGAGCTTCGTCAAATTTTCTGATAGACTGCCGTGCTTCGATCGCCTCTGTGAGGGTAGCATCGTTACACATCAATGCGCCCAAGTTCGGATGGGGTAGCGGTACAATCTGGTCGCTCATAGGAGGCTTCACCACCGGGAAATCCGACCATTGGTCGTGGTCAATAGATCTCTGAATATCCGTTGCGGGGTAGTCATGGCGACCGTTGCGGCTACGACTGTGGAACAACAGGTTATGGAAGTCCCAAAGCTGAAGCGAGGGGGGTTCGGGGTCAGCCGTCAGAAACCCCGCAGCCCACAGCAGGTTGAGAAACTGATAGGCGGTTTCTGCTCCCAAGTACGGCGGTGGCGTCAGTGATCCTAAAGTTTGGGGCTGGGCGAGTTGAGCTAAGATCGCACTGGCTCGCCAGTCGAGGAGCTTGACCCGAAACTTCGACAGGGGGGACTCCAGTACCATTGTGCCTTCGTAGGGATGTTGATAGGCAAAACGGGAGAGGCTGAGGCGGGTTTGTGTCCAGTAGGGTTCGGTGAGGTTCAACTCGGCGGAATCCACCATCGGAATCACCACTGCTAGGGGCAATACAGCATAACTCAACCAACCTCGCTCATCCAATTGTTGTAGCATCTGCCCAAACTGTTCCCCGGCTGCCTGACCCTCGAGTTCGGCTAACCCTTGCACGAGTAATTCAGGGGTGGTGTTGCCTGCCTTGAGACTATCAAGAGCCATACCCATTCCGGGCGTTGTGGCAAGGGTTAGCCAAGCATTCGGCTCAGATTCTGCTCCGTGCAGGGTATAACCGTCTTCAGTGCTGGTGACTTGGACAGCAGGGTTAAGGGAAATAGCAAAAGGGCAATTGTTCATAATAATTGATAGTAGTAAAAGATTCGATCGTGCAATTAATTTTGACCTAAACTCCCCCCTTTTTAAGCCAGGGCCGTTTCAAAGTCGATAAACATTTGCTTAGAACCTCTCCCCCAACCCCTCTCCTATAAGGCGAGGGGAGTATTTTTTTTGATTAATAAGTATATCAAAATATTAATTACTCCTCCTTCCAAATAAAAAACTTTTTTCCTTTTCCCTCTCCTCGTAGGAGAGGGCTAGGGAGAGGTGGGAAGGGGGTTGGGGGGTTAGGTCATCAAATTTCGGGTCGAGAATGAAACAGCCCTGCCCTTTTTAAGGGGGGTTGGGGGGATCAATAAGTTCTAGAGATTTGGTATAAGGCATGATTTTTGTAAAATTCGGAAAAATTTGTCTTAATTTTTAACGGATTGCTTGAGTCATCCAAACTCCCAAATTGCTAACGAGTTACCCACATTTAACTGTGCATTTTTACCAAAAGTAAAGGTTTTTTCCTGCTGGAATTGCTCTTTGAGAGTGCAAACAACCTTGCGAATTCGATAACGGGGAGCAACTTTTTGGCATACTTGTACAATAAAACCCTGAGAATAATAGGTAGTAATATCTCCTACGCTAGATGATTCATAGCCAAAAGCTTGAAGGAGTAATGCTAACTCCTCCTGTTCCGATAAAGTCAATTCGAGATGAACTTCTGATATGTCATCAAATAAACAGGTTTCGGAAGTCTCAAGGTTTTTTAGATAAGCAGCACGGTTAAAGCAACCATCACTGGTAAGTTTGATGTTTTTATACTTTAAATAATCCTGATGAAATTCCATCAACCATGAAGCAAAAGCTTCTCTCTCTGCTGGGTTGATGGACAAATAATGAAACCAGGGGACTTTTCCAGCTTCGGTTTGACGAACTTGCAAATCAGAAAGTATTTCTTTAGAGCCTAATAAGGGTCTAAGCTTTTCCTGTACAATATCCATCTGTCCTGCTTGTTGACTATTAAAACCAATACCGGAAAAACCTTCCCTCAACCCTTCAGCACCGCCGGGAGGAAAAAGCTCTAGATAGGAATGTTTTCCTCTGAGATAAATTCCCGTCCAGCTTTCTGCATCAGTTTTTACAGTATCTCTGGATATTGTGCAGAATTCTTGGCTAATAAACTCTGATTTGGCAATTGAATCTAGAGTTTCTGGGTCGAGAGTAACATATAAATGGTTAAATTCTATTCCCATATTCTTACTTCTTGACAGGGATATTGGGGGAGAGGCGGTTAACATTCTTCAGATCGAATGTAGTAAAAATCAAAATTTTCTAATCGACTGTTTTCTAACTCAGGCTCTGTAACAACCACAACATTATATAAGAGACAACTTTGACTTTGGCAAAAGTCATAAATCCGATCACCTAAGCTATTAAACCTAAAATATTTAGGAATATCTTTTATAGTTTTGAAGTAAAACCATAAAACTGGCGTTACACGGGCTTTCGAGAAGCATATTTTTACCTTAAGACGATCAAGAACAATACCGATTACGGGCGTTGTAACAAGGGTGAGCCAAGCAGTCGGATCGGATTGCGCCGAGTGCAGGGTGTAGCAGTCTTCAGTGCTTGTGACCTGAATATCGGGGTTGAGGGAAACAGCGAAAGCGTGATTGCTCATGGTAGTGGATAATGGAAAACGATGATTGGGCAAGTGAGTCAATGGCAGCAGCGATCGGTAAAATTATCAGAAATGGGATCTTATTTGATGTTAAGAATTGGGAAAGTTTAATGTCAGAGCGTTATTATTTTTTTTTATGAAAAGAGAAAATCATTTTTGAATCATCGCGTTATTGCCGAGTTTAGCAACTGCTCTGATTCTGCCGACAAAAGGTAATAATTCAGCCAAAACTTCGTCTGTAGTAGAGACGAAAATTATTCAATCGTTCCCTATCTAAATCTCGCTCATTAATTCCTATCCAAGTCATCGTAATAGAGTCTTGACTTCGACAAAAGTCATATACTCTATTGCCTAAGTCGTTAAACACAAAATATTTTGGTATATCTTTTATATTTTCAAATGCGTAATATAAAACCGGCTCTACATTGGCTTTAGAAAAGCCTCCCACAAAAAAATCTGAAGCATCAAGGAGTGAAGAAACTTTTGGCGAGAATTTTTGTCGTATGTAATATCTGGTAGATTCTCCCCGATTGTTAGGTAAGCTATCTTTTTTTCTTGAACAGCTAATGTATAACTCAACCTCACTATGTCCATTCAGAAAAAAGTCAAACCCAATCATCATAGTATCTTTCAGGAGAACCTGGGCTAACTCAACCGGGTAATGACTACCGTCAATAGCAATTGCCGTTCTTACCAGTTCTTCAGAGTTTTCCCCAAGCATAATGTGTATTTTTACACTGGAATTTTCCAATTCTGGACGTAAATCCAGTCCTGTGGATATCCCCATTATTTTGCCAGAATTTATGTGTGCTGCCAGAAATTTATCCAGCGATTCACGATTAATTTCAACACCGACTCTACTTTCAATTGAATCCAAAAATTGTAAAGCTTGTGCTAATGATTGATGCCAATTATTTTCCTGATCGGAAAAAATCAAAAAACGACCCGCAAGCAATTTATCTGCTTCAATCTTACAAGATAACTCAATAACATTGCTTCCCTCTAGCTCAGTTACTAACTTTTCAAAAAGTGGTAAAGGAAAAACAGTGCTAACATCAAAAGCATCTTGATGGGCATGCATAAATTGAATACGCTGTTCTCGTAGATAGTTATACGGAACTCTGTTAGCTATAGCCATGATCGTCATTTCCCAGTTGTTGACAACTTTAATAAAAGGTATTTATTGCTTTTGATTAAGCTCAAGAGTATGGCAACTTTAGAAAAAAAGAGACGAGGTTGATTAATAAGAAAACTGATGATTAAGACAACAACTTAATTGTTTCTCAATCGTCTTTAACCTCGTCTCTAATGTATAACCTAGTGTCTAGTAGCTTCGGCAGTCCGATCTCTAATTATGATCTTGCCAAAGAGAACTAGATTCAGGATGCCAGTTTCTATCCCTAGAAAGAGCAAAATTACTCTGCATCATCGTAGGAAGGGTAGCAGGGCATGCAAACCGACGCATCCACACCATCGTAGGAAGGGTAGCAGGGCATGCAAACCGACGCATCCACACCATCGTAGGAAGGGTAGCAGGGCATGCAAGCCGACGCATCCACACCATTACCACCGAGCGCTTCTTCAGACAGTTCAGCCAAGTGGCTGGGGAGTTTACCGTTGGTGGTACGGAGTACGGGCTTGCCTTGGTGGGGCAGGATGTTTTTCTTATCCATGAGTAATTTCCTCTTTTTGTTGTTTGGTTTATTGACCCGTTGCGGTGGGTCAGTCCCCTTCCACCTTTCGGCGAAGCTTGTTAGTTGGCAATTTGAGGCGAATGATTGCCAATCAAATTCTTAAATATTTGGTGGGTGCCAATTTTCAGCTACCCAAATTCGGCGTGATGCGATCGCATATTCATTGTTAACTTTCAGTGCGGAGACAGTCGCTCGACCAACTGCTGTCAATCCCTTAATTTGTGTGCCTTCCTCTGTCCAGGCAAAATGTTCAGCCCAAACCTGTTGTCGGGGATGAAACAGGGTGACAGTCTCTCCTGTTTCGGGGTCTATTCCTTGAGTCTTTGCTCCCTTAAACTCATTGCAGCGATAGCATGAAGCCGCAAGATTAGCGCGATCGCTACTTCCGCCCAGAGAAAGAGGAATAATGTGGTCAATCACAAGTGGCATACCGATTAAACATTGTTGGGTTTGACAATATTCGCAACATTGCTGGGCTTCTGAAATCACCTGTTGGCGAATCGTGGGAGAGACCAGGGACATTAGTTAGTTGGGAGCAAGTTGTCTCAAATCGCGAATCGGCTTACCTTGCCATCGCAACATGGCACTGGCATGAGCTTTTTTGAGCATTAATTGATCCGCTGCCTGGGAGAGTTGCTGCAATTCTTGTTGCTCTGCTTCTGAGAGAGAGCTTTCCTGATTGCGTTCTAGCAGAGCGATATGGCGTTCCTGTTGAGCCGGGGGAATTTGGCTTTGGGCAATTTGCCGCAGGGCTTCAACACTTAGAGTTTGCAAGGCCAAAAGTTCTGTTCTAATTTCAGCCGGAGCCATTTCGATTGCTGGCGGTAAATTGCCGGTGATACTTTGAATCACTAGATTTGATAGAGGTTGGTTCGTCAGTTCTGCCAATCGAGACAGGCGTTCAAAGGCAGATTCAGGCAGGTCGATGGTAAGTTGCATGATGATGATATTGATTTATGTCAGTACCTACAGCGTACACATCTTAAAATGGCATCGGTGTCGGGTTCATCTGTGCCTCCGTGAGCGGTTCATCTAGCCATCCCAGTTTCACCGGGACATCATAGAGCCGACCCTCCCCAAACCGTGACCAAAAATGGCGCATCCCTGGCACTGTCACCTTGACCACATTCAGCCCAATATCCGGTCGGGTTTGATCGATTACCAAAGTTTCTAAACCCGCTTGTTGAGCAATGTTTACGCAGGTCATCACATCGGTGTAAATATCATCACTCCAACGCTTGGGGTAGTCCTGGGCTGTTTTGAGGGGTTGTGTGGTATCAGGGAGGAGATAGGGATGATCCGCCAGTTTCTCCGTTATTAACCAATCTGTTGCATCACTTTTCAGGTTCTCATCTGGGACTTTATCGAGTTCCAGGCCAATTTGGTTTACTTCTGTGACGGCGCGGAGAATAGCAATAGTCGGGTCGAGGTGCGCCCCAAAGCCGAGAATCAGTCGTTCCGAGCTTCCGGTTTTCCGATTCGACACCCCTGCAAAAGCGGGAATACCCAAGTCTGCTGTTAAATCCAGCACCCACAAATCGCGATCGTTTTCCCGGTAGAACTGCTGCAACTGGACAAAATACGGCTCGTTAAAGCTGCCCAGATCCACCGCCGGACGCCTCAAGCGGTTGTACCACCACAGCGCCACACCGTCGCGCTCCACCAGTTCCATAAACCCTTGCAGAATGGCTTCTTCCAGGGTGTTGCCTGCGGCGTTTCCGTTGGAATCACCTCTGGCGAAGCGGTGTTCTGGGGGTAAGGGATAGTGGTAGTAACACAGGGCTGTCGGCAGATACTTATGGGTCTGCTCTGTTAATGACCATACGGGCGTCCATTCAATGGCTTGACTGGCATCAAAGCGCTGCGGAATCCAATCGTGAGCCACTGTTGCCTGTTCGTTTAGGGTTTCCCGGTTAGCATATTGCCCGTCGCTAAAGCACAAACACTGCTCAGGATGAATCGCCAAGTCTCCCAGTTCTGCCAGGGTTGCCCGTTTGCGGGGTTCGTCTCCCTGAAAAATCCCGGAATAGCGTTCCACTGCCTCACACAACCCACTAGCCTTAGATTGGCTATCGGTTTTGCCTTTGCCAGAACTCTTGTGTTTCAAGGTATTCCGCAGCCCCCGCAGGCTGGTGGCGCTGCCGAAGCTATGCCCCGCCCGGTAGGTATGTACCAAGGGATTAGCTGGGTCGGTGATTCGCACCAATTCCGTCACGACTCCCGTCACCGGGCTGATCAAGTGCTGGTATTTCTGCACCGTCTGTTCGGGAGTGGTGCCCCGATGACCGCCATCCGAGGTGAACTGCTTGGGGCGCGACTCCAACTTCAGGGGTTCAAATCCTCGGTGCTGCAAAATTTTGGGATCGCCACAGGTTGGACATTGCGATCGCTTAATCAAGATATGGCTTTTCAAGTCCAAAATCGAGTGATTTAAGGTGATAATCTTGCCATCGAGGGTGGGAAAGAACACAGTACCCGGTGCAGTGGCATTGACGTGATACTTGACAATCCATTTAGCAATCTCAGTTGCCGCGAACTGTAGCCCCGTTTGCAGGGTAGAAGGCAGGGTTGCCCGTGCGGTAGGCAGGCAACCGATTACAGAACCGGACTGACCATTACGTTGCTGCTGGGCTTGTTTTTGCCGCAATACTGACGCCTCGACTTCTCGGTTGCCCCGTAGCCGATGGGCTAGACAGTCCCAACACCCCGTCTTGCCGGGAACAAACACAGGCCCCAGCCACAGCACACTGCCTACAGGTTTGACCAGTAGCCAAGTTTGCTGACTCTCTAGTGCCTGTTTATTAATCTTGGCGAGTTCGGGCTGCAAATAGTCATCGGTTAAGACGACGTTGAGCGCCGTTGGAGAACCTGCTTCCGTTGGGGTCTGCACGGAAATACCAATGTCCCGCAGAGCCGTTGTCAGGGCTGCAACCGTCACTTCACTGATGTTGCCCACAGGGGTTAGGGTTACAGGCTGCCGTAAAGCTTCCGCCGCAACCGGAGGTGCAATCCCTAACTCGCTCCAAAATGCCGCCACTTCCGAGGACAGTTCCGGGGCAGCCTCAGTCAGATAACCTTTCTCAGCGAGGCGCTCCAGTACATAGTCGATGTATTCTGGTGGGACTTCCCCATCCAGCTTTTCGACAATCTGCTCAAGGGTGTACTGCCCATTTAAGAGGGGCAAAATCTGGCAGTAAAGCTGTCCTGTCAGGGCATGGTTAGCCTGTTCGCCAAGGAGATAGACTTGCTTTGGCTCGATCACCTCGACATGAAAGTGGGGTTGAATTTGGAGCAGTGGGGTGGATTGCATAAAACGAACAGTCAGTGATTAAGTGGACGATAACAAGACCAGCAGCAGCAGCTAGGGGTTAAGCCCAGATGCGACCGCGCCGGAAGGATTTAGGGTCTTTGTCTGATTTCTTGGCTTGATCCTTGACGTATTGGCACCAGTAGGAATAATCTTGCAGCCCGGTCTGGGAAGTGGGAACGTAAGACTGCTTCGGTGGTTCAGGGGTTGTGAGGGGCAAATCGTCGGTGGTGTTCCAGGTTGCTCCTTGCAGCACACCGTGGTTCACCGAGCGAGTTTGATCTTTGGCGCTTTCGCCTGCACTATCACTGAGGGGCCAGTAAGCCACCAGACTGGGTTCTTTACCAGTGCAGCGCTGATTCATATAATCCTGGATTTCTTCGGGGGTGCGAACGCAATTCCAGACACGCACTTCGGCAATTTGCCCATTAAAAAAGAATTGCGGCGATTGTTCTGTACAGCCGGTGCCAATACGCAATGGAAAGCGGGTGTTTAGAGTCAGTGGAGCCGTAACCGGAGACCCGACCTCTTTGCCATTGACATAAAACCGCATCACTTCACCATCGTAGCTCCCTGCACAGTGCGTCCAGGCATTCAGCTTAATCGCGGGGCCTTGGTAAGTGCTCCAGCTACCGCCACTGCCAATCCAGAACTGCCATTTGTTGTTTTGGCCAGCGTAAATAATGTAACCTGCCAGGGGTCCCTCACCTCTGGACGTGATGGGCGATCGCCATGACCCTTGCCCCCCTGTAACTTTTGCCCAGCATTCAACTGTGAATTGCGGTGGGTTCAACACTTCCTGAAAGCCGACTTCAATGTAGTCTTTCTTGCCGTCAAACTGAGCAACTGACAAGGTTGATGGGTCTATAGATGGCTGTGCATTGGCAATTGGCTTAGGCATGAGGAATATCGTGAGCAGTAATTAATAAGGTGGACGGGGAGAGAGGAGAGAGGCGGAAACGGAAAGCCTGGGACGGGGGACAGGGATAAGGTTAAGCCCAGATGCGTCCCCGGCGGAAGGGCTTACCATCGCTCTTGGATTTTTTCGCCTGTTCCCGGACATAGCTCCACCAATAGGAATAATCTTGCAGCCCAGTTTGGGAAGTGGGAACGTAGGACTTCTTAGGGGCTTCCGGTTCTGGAGTAGTAGCCTTCTTTTTCGCCATAGTCTTGTTGTCCTTGGGTGTTTCTGGTTGTTGAGGAGCCACAACCCCTTCTAGTTTGAGGTAGTCGATCCAATGACCCCCATCTCCCACCCCACCCGCAGTAGTCAGGGTGAAGGTATGTTGTCCGGCATCCAGGGCTGGTAAAGGGGTTTGTGTTTGCGATCGCTTGCCTTCTCCCACCCCAACCCATTCGGTCACTCGTTCGCCATCCATCCAGAGGGTGTCCGTTTCCGATCCCAAAAAGTCATAAAAGAGGGTGAGTTCTCCGGCGCTGTAGCTCTGGGCAAGGGTAAACTGAATATTCAGTTTATCGGTAGCAAAAAGTTGCTTTTTCCCACGTTTTGGCTTGGCCTTGCGACCAGGAACAACAAGCAACGATGGCATCTGGGGCTGGTTAATAGGGTCATCATCCGAGCCCACCACGTAGGTGAATTCGGCTTTCCAGCCATCCACTTGCACAAACTCCTGACCCCCTTTACCCGGTTGACCAATTTGCCATAGGGTTTTAGTGTCTTGAGTCATGGTAATTATCGGTTAGTTAAAAGAATCGTCCCATACCTCCAAAGCCTCCCCAGCCCGAGCTGGCACTAGATGCACTAGAGTGCATCACTTGGTTGAAACTACGGTTGGCATAGGCTGGAGGATCGTTATAGTTAGCGGCATGGAGCAGATCCATCCGAATATGCACCAAATCTTCGGGACGACCATTTTCGAGATCCACGCACAGTGCGGGCTGGACAAAATGGGGACGTTTAATCGGGGGAGATAATAGAGGAAGTCGCATAGTTTAGGATTCTCCCTATGGAGAGTATTAATCAACTGAACACATCTGCATCTCCTAGTGAGAGTGGGGTCTAATATTGCACTCTCACTAAAATTGTGCGGCTCCTTAGTAGGGAGAAGACCAAGAACGAACTTCGCCAAGGGTGACAGGAATTAGGTCACTTACATCAATGGTAAAGCGGTAAATCTTCTTGGCACGGCGGCTGTTTTCCGGGTCGAAGAACTTCAGCTTCACATCCCAACAGTCGCTATCCATACGACAGAAGGGGCTTTTCTCAACGGTCACGCTATCGAGTTCCATGCCAACGGCTACCGCTTGGCTGAAAGTTTGGGCGGCTTGGAAGGCGTTGGTAACGGAGAAGTTGAGGGCGCGGTCTTGGGAAGTGGTTCCCAAGTTGCGGAGGTCGTAGTAGATGCGGTTGAGGAAGCCATCCAAGGTTTTGCGGATCGTTTCTTCGTCAGCAGCGCCATCTTCTGCTTGTACCGCGTCCATCGCTGCGCTGACCAGGTTGTTAACTTTCCAACCGTAGAGACCACGGGTGCTTTGGGGTTCAATCACCGGGATAACTTGACCGGAGAATAGTTTGACCTTACGTCCAGTTAAAATACCGGGGATACTCACCCGTTCAACGTATTCGGTATCGTTTTCCGGTTGGATTTGACTCGCCAGGAGTTCTTGAAGGGCGCGGTATGCTTCTGCGGCGAAGGGGCCTGTAGGATCGATCGCATAGACCGGAGTCAGTTCAATGTTAAGCGTCCAAATTAGCGATCGCGATTCCGAGATGTTTTCCCCTAGATAGTCCACCATCTGACGGGCGTCGTAGGGGTTGGCGGGAACCATGACTCCTCCACCTAAATCAAAGGGGGGCATGAGTTGTTTAAAGGAGTCCCGACGTGCTTCTGTTCCGAAGTCGTAGCCGAGGGTTCCTAGAGCATAGACAAGCTGACCCATGTCGGCAAGTTCGCTGGGGGCTTGGCTGGCAGTGACGGAATTAGCAGTAAAGTTGGGGTTGGGCATCATGGGTTGTTGAGTTACAGGGGTGGGTAATGATTGAATCAAGTCTTGCAAGTTAGGACTGTTGCTCGGAACAGCCCCAGCCGCTGGACTGGCTGCTGCAACTGAGCCTTGAGCGGGTTGCTCTTGCTGGGCGGCTGTGGCTTCACCTACGTTGGTTAGACCGCCATCACAACCGCAACCTGCGGCTTGTACTTCTGATACCTCGACAGATGGAAATTCCTCAGCCATTTTTCCTCCTTTTAGTAACGTTATGGCTCCAGAGACGTTCAGTTTGCCTGCCAGACACCGCCGGGTTTCTTCTGGCAAGTCAGGGTCACAGGGTAAGGCACTCTGCAACAAGATTTGACGAATTTTTTGGGGGTCGGGGGTTTCTCCTTGCTCCCGTTGAAGACTGAGTAACACGGCTGCTACACCGGAGACAATCGGCGTGGCGAGGCTTGTCCCACTCAGGCGGTGGGTGCCACCACCCGGTTTCGCCCCCAGGATGTCTTTGCCAGGGGCAAGGATTCCTTGGTTTTTGTAGGTTTCGCCCCAGTTGCTAAAGTCGAGGGGTTTGCCATTCCCATCCATCGCCCCGACCGCTAGCACAGATGGCAAGGCTGCCGGTACGTGTAAGCAATCGCAACCATTATTCCCCGCCGCAGCGACCAGCAAGACGTTATTTTGTCTGCACAGACGAACGGCATTCTCTAGCCAGCCATCGGCTTCCCCAAAGTCAGTCAGTTGACCTCCACTGAGGTTGATCACGTGGGCTCCAGCATTGACGGCTTGCTCGATTCCCCGAGCCAAATCTAACTGGGAAGTCTTGCGGCGGTCATCGGCAAAGATCGGCACGATTATCCCCTTGCAATGGGGAGCGATTCCCTCCACTGGGCTGCCCGGTTGCCCAAAGATAATGCTGGCAACGTGGGTTCCGTGCATGGACATATTGCCATCAGCCTTGGCCTGATCTTGAACCAAGGTGGGAAGATAGGTTAAATCTGCGCCTTGGAAGCAAGGATGAGTTTGGTCAACAGGACCATCCAAAACAGCCACACAAATACTACTATCTCCTTGGGAGATGGTACTTAATTTCTCTAGCATTTAAACGTATTTATTCCAAATACTAATCAGCATAGAGTCGTTCTTTTACATAAGGTTGATAGCTGCGTTTTTACCTTCAATGTAAGCGAATAAAACGCAGGCGAATTTAAGTCTAATCTTGAAAATCAGACTATCATAACAGTGTCTTGAAAAAAGGCATTAGTTTGATTTATGCACAATCGTATGTTGGCTAGATGCTCCAACAGACGGTTCCTTGAAATGACTGGTTTGTTAAATTGGCTAGTGGAAGAGCGTTTAGCTCAATGCCAACTCACTAAACATATCTAAGCATAGTCAAAGCAGAGATGTCAATCTTGATACAATAGTCAACTAAAATAGGGCCATAATTGGTTGGACAAAAGGGAAATGGACTGACGACTTTTCCATATTTGGCCAAGTAAAATAGGGCCATAATTGGTTGGACAAAAGGGAAATGGACTGACGACTTTTCCATTCCCCTACACTCAAATCAAACCAATCAAACACTGCGGTTCAAACGATTTGCTGATTAGGAATCATTGCTATTTCTGTTATCAAACCTTGGGAAAGACGAAAAATTTTTTAATCTTAACTCAAATTCCGAAATTTTCGATAAAATCAAAGTGCAAATGGGTTGAGGGAAAAGAGAGTTAGATGTCTAAAAATCAAGATGAGTTCGTGCGGTATCAGATTCGAGTTCCCAAAGAAGTCTATCAACAAATAGAAGCGATCGCAACCGCCAAGGGAGCGAAACTTCATCCCCGAACTAAACGACCTCAACTCTCTGAAACAATTATAGAATTATTGCAACTTGCACTCAAACACTCAAACTCAACAGACGATCATCAATCTTCCTCACAAAAATCTCCCGACTTAGAGTTAATTGAAAACTCGCTAATCGCAATTAAAACCCAACAATTGAATACCCTTCTTGAAGCCCAAAAACAAACTCAAGCCGAACTCAATCGTCTTTATACACTTTATCATCAACTCTGCGATCGCCTACCCATTCAAGAACCATTACAAAAAACCTGGTATTCTAATGAATCTCCTCAACAAATACGTCCTTTAGAATCCTATTGTGAAGGCCCTTGGATGGTCAATCGTCAATGGTTAAATCTCAATGGTCGCTTTAATGAAGAAGCATTTAACGAGTGGAATAATGGAGAAATTCGTCAAGATCAACCTGTGAAATAGGCTGATACACAGGAAACAAAACGTTAACGAGAAAGGTAGATGGCAAGTTCTACTTTGACCATCGACACCTACCAAAATCCGGCAGATTGGAAGGCTCTAAAGTTAATAACAACGGTAATTAGGAACGAATCAAGGATTGGGATGGTTCTTTGGGAAATGTAGAATCTCAAAGCAGTCATCCGCGTAAGAAACCGCCCAATCTAGGGATGTAGGAATAAGCCAACGCCCATCTGTAATGGATGAGGATATGCTGACAGCCTACCTGCTATATGGGAAATACGTTCTCAAGTAAGAGTAAATATGTCCAATACGGAGATAACATCACAAGTGGAATGGAAGACAATGGACTGGCGAAAAGCCGAATTTGCTGTCTTCAAGCTCCAAAAGAGAATCTATCGAGCCTGATTGAGTGGGGATAGGAAACTTGTCCACAAACTCCAAAAGATGTTGGTGAACTCCTGGTATGCCAAGCTCCTAGCAGTAAGGCGGGTAACTCAGGATAATAAAGGGAAGAAAACTGCTGGAATAGATGGAATTAAATCTGTCTGTCCAACAGATAGAGTTAAACTAACCCAAAACCTGAAAATAGACGGTCTATCAAAACCAACTCGAAGGGTCTGGATACCCAAACCTGGAAAGAATGAAATGCGACCTCTAGGCATCCCGACAATGCAAGGTAGAGCTAAACAAACACTTCTCAAACAGGCACTAGAACCTGAATGGGAAGCAATATTTGAACCCAATTCCTATGGATTCAGACCAGGACGCTCCTGCCATGATGCAATTCGAGCCATATTCGATAGCATCAAGTACAAACCAAAGTATGTGCTAGATGCAGATATAGCCAAATGCTTTGACAAAATAGACCACGAGGCACTGATCAAAAAACTAAATACCTTTCCCTCCTTTACACGTCAAATAAGAGCGTGGCTCAAAAGCGGGGTGATAGACTTCAGCCAATGGGCAGAAAGGAAAGGATACTCCATGACAGAGGAAGGAACACCGCAGGGTGGCGTAATTTCACCCTTGTTGGCAAATATAGCCTTACACGGCATGGAAACAGCCATTCGGGAGAAATACCCTTAAAGAACGAACGGAAGAATACAAAAAGCCAAAAGCAAGTATGGTAGGAAAGATATTTCTACACCAATCTTGATAAGATATGCAGACGACTTCGTTATTCTTTGCGACGAATTAAACATTGTTGAAGAATGTCAAACAATAATATCCGAATGGTTAGAGAAACTGGGATTAGAACTAAAACCCAGCAAGACTAGAATGTGCCACACCCTAAACGAATTAGAGAAAGAAAAAGCCGGATTTAATTTCCTCGGCTTAGAAATTCAACAATTCAAAGTGGGAAAACATCAGAGCATAGAAAACGCAGGAGTAAAACTAGAACACACAACCATCATCAGACCATCAAAAGAAAGTCTAACCAGACATTACAGAAAGCTGGCAGATTGGTGTCGGAAAATGATGGCAGTCTCACAAAAGGAACTAATAGGCAGACTCAACCCAATAATTAGAGGGTGGTGTAACTATCACAGTCCTTGGAACTCAAAGGAAGTCTTCAGCAAACTTGATTACCTAATCTGGAATCGACTCTGGAGATGGGCAAAACGTCGCCATCCCAACAAAGGAAAGAAATGGATTGCTAGGAAATACTGGCGAACCATAAACAATAATAACTGGACTTTCTCAACCTTAAGAGAAGGTAAAAATCCTCTAACACTACTAAGACACTCAGAAGTACCTACTGGAACAAAATGGGTCAAAGTAAAAGGGGAAAGAAGTCCTTATGACGGCGACGAAATCTATTGGGGAAAACGTCTGGGGGATAAATATCAAACCCTAGACGCGCAAAAATCCCGATTGCTTAAGAAACAAAAGGGTAAATGCGCTGATTGTGGACAAACATTTAAACCAGAGGATAACTTAGAGAAACACCACCTCAAAGCAAAAGCAAAAGGTGGAAACAACTCAGACAAGAATCTTATTCTGGTACATTTACATTGCCATGACCAAATACACGGCAATCTAAACCCATGATATGTCTGGACGGTACAAGCAAAGGTACTAGCCATGTACTGAGGAGCGGAGTGAAAGGAAACTTTCACGCTCCGTTCTGGAGGGAAGTAGGAGAAAGTAATTTCTCCTACTCACCTAACAAGTGTGCGATTAATTATTGTTCATTGCAACAAGAATACATCATCTCAGCAGATGCTCCTTACCCCAACTACAACGTACAAGCTGCGAACTTAACAAAAGCAAAAAAAACTAACCCGGAAATCAAGAAAGTGAATGCTCAAGTTTTACAACAAGTTTTGAAAACTTTAGAAAGAGCATTTAACAGCATGAAAGAAAAGGGTTACGGTTTTCCTCGTTTTAAAAACAAGTATCGAATGCGGTCGTTTGTCTTCCCTCAGTTCAAGACAAATCCAATCTCTAATGACTGGATAAAACTACCTCAGATTGGATTAGTTCGGATGAGATTATCTCGCCCAATCCCAGAGGGATTTAAGCTCAAGCAGGTGCGGGTAGTTAGACGAGCAAGTGGGTATTTTGCGATGCTGTCATTGCAGAGCAATGTAAATATCCCAGACACTCCGGCTTCGGGGTATCCACTCGGGATTGATATTGGACTCGATAAGTTTTTGGCAACTTCTGATGGTGAATTGATTGAACGTCCAAAGTTCTTGGCTCAACTACATGGCGAGCTGAAATTGCTGCAACGTAGATTCAAGTCAAAAAAACCAGGTTCAGTCAATCGACATAAACTCAATCAGAAGTCTTCAAGAATTCATCAAAAAATCTCGGACACTCGAAAAGATTTTCACGCTCTCACTAGCCCATCATTTGTGTGACCAAGCTGGAATGATATTTGTTGAAGACTTAGATTTTAGAACTTGGGCGAAAGGGATGTTGGGTAAACATACTCTTGACGCGGGATTCGGTCAATTCTTCAATATTTTAACTTGGGTCTGTTGGAAACGAGGGGTTTATTTTGGCAAAGTTGACCACAGATATACCAGTCAAATTTGCCCAAATTGTGGGACGCATACAGGCAAATTTGATTTGTCAGAGCGTATCCACAAATGCCCTGAATGCAATTACGAATGTAATCGTGATGTTGCGGCAGCAAAAGTCATTTGTCAACGGGGGATTGCTGCGGTCGGGCAGATCGTGGTTCAAGAAATTGACTGTGGAGATGGTCTGACGGGGACTGGTAAAGGTCTAGTTAAGAATCAAAGATGCAGTAAATCCAAATAGCGATGTTTGGGAATCCCTCTCTATAATCTCTGATTTAGAGAGGGAGGATGTCAATGCCCTATTTTAGCTTCACAGCGAGAAGCCCCACACCTGACACTGCGTTTCAGTGTGGGATGAATCGCCCTTGAGGTTGTTAATTCTCCAGATTGAGTTATAATAAATTGCATTCGCTCTAATTTGCATAATGAGAAACGTAGCAAAAGTCAGACTATATCCAACAGATGAACAGAAACAAGCTCTTACAAAAGCTTTTGGTTCTGTCCGATGGGTGTGGAATTACTGCCTGGAGCTGAACAACCAAGCCTATAAAGAAACAGGCAAGGGAATCTCAGGAATGCAACTGAAGAAACAGTTACCAATTCTAAAAAAGAAAGAAGAAACAGCCTGGCTAAAGGAAACCTATTCACAATGCTTACAGCAGTCTGTTTTAAATCTTTCCAGAGCTTTTGTTAACTTCTTTGAAGGTCGAGCCAAGTTCCCTCGATTTAAGAGCCGCCATGAAAAGCAATCGATCCAGTATCCTCAGAACGTCAAGATTGTTGACAGTCATTTAAGTTTTCCTGTTATTGGCAAAATCAAAGCCAATATTCACCGAAAATTTGATGGCAATATCAAAACAGTCACAATAACAAAGACAAGAACGGAGAAGTATTACGCTTCAATTTTATTTGAGAACGAAGAAGCTGAACCGCAGACTTCTGAAGAAGGAAAAGCGATAGGATTAGACCTGGGACTCACCCACTTTTTGATTACAAGCGAGGGGTCTAAATACGAAAATCCTCGGCACTTTAAAAAACATGAACGTAATTTAAAGCGAAAGCAGCAGAAATTATCTCGCAAGCAAAAAGGTTCCAATTCCCGGAATAAAGCCAGGAAATTGGTAGCAAGAGCGCACGAGAAAATCTTCTTTGCGAGGCAAGACTTCCTGCATAAACTGTCTCGCAAAATTGTGAACGAGAATCAAGTCATAATTGCTGAAAATCTCAACGTAAAGGGCATGGTGAGCCAGCGCGTTGGGCGGGGAACCCGACTTGAAGCGACTGGCTCACCCGCAAGGGTACGCAACCACAATCTAGCCAAGGCAATCAGCGACTGTGGTTGGGGAAGGTTCTTAAACTTTGTTGATTACAAATCAAAAAAGGACGGAAAAACCTATCTGGAAATAGATCGGTTTTTTCCGTCCTCAAAGACTTGTAATGTTTGTCTGAATGTTGTTCAAAGTCTGCCACTCGATGTTCGTCACTGGGAGTGCAATCATTGTCACACCCAACATGATCGTGATATCAACGCGGCTCTCAATATCAGAGATGAGGGATTGAGAGTTATCGCGGCAGACCCAGATCGACAATTCCTCGCCCCTGGGACGGGGGTGACTGCCAGTGGAGAAAGTGTAAGACCAACCAAAGGACGAAAGTCCTCTGTGCGGCAACTTCCGATCAATGATCAATCTAATGATGCTTCGACCAAGGTTGATCAAGAAGCTGGAAGCCTACGCTAGAAAGCGAAGCGTCTGCGTAGGTAGTTCACTTGAAACATTCCACTATAACCAGCAGAACGCTTATGGACATTATATGGACATTATATGGACATTATATAGGTAAACCTTTGTTGACACTCCCACGCCGTAAACGGCGGGGATTCTTGGTTCAGCGAGTCCACTTAATACAAATAGGGCGACCTATCTATACCAGAGATGGACTCTCCTCAAGCGTTTTGCTCCATTTCATCAGCCTGTTTGGGTATGCCCTACCCTACAGTTCAAAACCTAAAATCTTGGTTTCTCTGTACTTGTTGCGTTGCGCGCTAATAAGCGTACAAGCTTTCCTATACGGAACCCCATAACTTCAGTGCGTCAAGGTGCGCTGCCTTTTCGGCGACTGGGTTTTTAGTGTGGTTGATTACCCTTTCCACAAAAGAAAGTTTAGCAGAAAGCCGTCAATCACGGACGGGGCTTGTATCCCAATTTTTTCGGTCAATCAGCATTTTGAAACCTTAGAGGAGATCAGTAGGTATAGCGCAACGCGGGCGGGAACAGGGAACGCCGGAACAGGGAACAGAAGAGAGAAATGCCTATAGTGCAAGGCTTTGAGCAATTTCTTACAATGGCGATATGTAAATAGACGACTCGCGACTTGCTATAGTCGTGAGTGAACTACCCAAAGCCGTCTTTGACTGAGCTTTGGGCTTCCTTTCCAACAGACAGCGAAACCGTAGATTTCTTGCGTCCTCTACTATCTCGACTTACACCTGGACAAAAGGCGATCTCCCCCGTCCCAGAGGATAAAATACGCAGTCCTTCGTCTCTGATAATTAAAGTCAGCGGCTCCCTCGCGAGAGCCGCTGCTCTCCAGAACGGAACGTGACAATTTCTCGTCCCAAGCGCTCCTCAGAAAAACGGCTGTTGTCATGACTCACGTCACCAGCATATCTTGCTCCCATCTGTAATTTTCTGGGATTTTGATTTGACTAATTGAACCTTTATTCAAGCTACCATCTATTCTGGTTTTTTCGTCGTGGCAATGTCGGTGGAGTAATTGATAATTATTGTATTCATTCCTTCCGCCTTTCGACTTGGGAATGATGTGGTCTAATTCAATTAAGTCTCCATCTTTGAATGACAGTCCGCATTTCGGGCATTTCCCGTTCTGCTTTTTAAGCAATGATGCCGTTCGCTTTAACATCTCCGGGTGTTTACCCATTCTTGAACTCCAATAGATTGTGTCACCATTGTAGGGGCTGGCATCGTCTTTAACTTTAACGTGGCGAGTGATTTTTGTCTCGCTATGTTTTAGTAGCCGCAATGGGTTTTTACCTTTAGGGCTAATTGCGAAAGTCCAGTTATCCCCTCCGATTGTTTGAAAGTATTTGAGATATACCCATTTCTTCCCTTTGTTTCGGTGACGTTTGATACCCCATTTGATGAGTTTCCAGACCGTTAAATGCCAGATTCGTTCAAAGATTTTCTGGCTTACTACTGTAGAGAAATAATTGCACCATCCTCTGATAATTGGGTTCAGATTTTTAATTAAAGTTGTCTGAGATAACCCCTTATGTTTATCAATGATTTCTGCTACTTTTTTGTAGTGTTTCTTTTGGCTGTCTTTGTTTGGGGTAATTATGGTTTTAAAACCTAATAATTTCCCATTAACCCGTCCAGAGGTGTACTTACCTGTTGGGTATTGTCTGACGTTGAATCCAAGAAAATCAAAGCCAGGTTTCTCCTCTAGATGTTCCTCTAAAGTGTGGGCTAGTCGGGTTTTGCTAGGTTTGAGTTCTAAGCCCATGCCTTTTAACCAATCTGATATTAGTTCCTGACATCTTTTAACAATGGTTAAATCTTCGTGTAAAATCACGAAGTCGTCGGCATAACGCACAAAATTCACTGATTTTCGTTTATCCCTTTTGCCTAATTGTGTGCCGTCAGGACGTTTCATGTCGAATGTATCAGCTAGTTCTTTAATGGCGTTTTCCATTCCATGTAAGGCTATATTTGCCAGTAACGGGGAAATGACCCCGCCCTGCGGTGTGCCTTCGGATGTCGGAAATAATCGTTTGCCGTCCATCACTCCCGCTTTTAACCATGCACGAACTTGTCGGCGTATGGTGGGGAATGTATTCAATTTTTTGAGCAGGGCTTCATGGTTGATGCGGTCGAAGCATTTGGCAATGTCAGCATCAAGCACATATTTGGCTTTTTTGTTAATTGCTGGATATATTGCTCCAATTGCATCGTGGCATGAGCGTCCCGGACGGAAGCCATAAGAGTTTGGCTCAAATCGCGCTTCCCATTCAGGCTCTAAAGCCATTTTGACAAGTGCTTGCAATGCGCGGTCATACATGGTCGGTATTCCCAAAGGTCGTTTTTCGTCTTTTCCGGGTTTGTCTATCCAAACTCTCCGGGTTGGTCTGACCTTTGAACTCAGCTTAAATTTATTGACAAGTTTCATCCGTGCTACTGGGGATAGAGATTTCACCCCATCCACTCAGAAGCGTCTTTTTACCTGTATTTTCCTGAGTTACTCGACGCACCGCTAGACATTTTGCTGTCCAGGATTTGATGAGTGTTTTCTGGAGTCGTCGAACTGTCAGTACATCATCACGACGTGACGCTTTGTAGATGCGATGAGTGTAACTTGAAAACTCGTTTTTCTGCGTTTTTCCAGTCAATCTGATTCCATTGCTGGATGGGATTGACTTTCTTTGCATTGTTTTCGATTTTGCATCCCACAGTATTCTTTGATGAATCTGTTTTAGGCATATTTGTTACTACTTGTACCTCTACATTCCGTTAATCCGTGAGTCCGTCTGCATATCCATAACCATTACGGCCCGGCATTCGCTTCTGACCCAATCTCTCCCGACCTGCAACCTACAATATGTAGAGTTTTGCGTCTTAGCTGACTACTCAACCGGCTCGACCTGGGTTGAGAGTATGCAGGTAGGTTAATTCGTTCCTCATAATATGCAGGTTTGTCACGTTAGGATGGTACTTTTCACCGAGTTTAAGGGTGGTACAGATAAGTCGATAGAAATCCTCTTATCACCCTGACCTTGCCCTTTTGGGACTTCCAGTGTGTTAGCCTTTCCACTGGTTCGCAGTAACGATGATTCACACGTACCTTCACTTGCGTTATCCATAGTGACTTGCTGACGGGATACCAAATTAGGCTATCAGTATCTTTCCGCTTTGATTCCCGCTTCAGGGGTTGAGGGCTAGTCGCGACCCTGGGGAAACTGCTTTCACTGTTGTACCGACAGGATAGGACTTGTGTTTTCTAGGGTACTCACACTCACCTATAAGATTATGAAGTTGTCTTCTGCTGAGGATTTAAGTGCGAACTCAACGTGTTAGTTACTCAACAGAAGCCAGTCATCCCCCTATTTCTAGGTTTCAACTGAACGAATCGCACTTCAGTGCTGCGTTGATATCACGGTCATGTTTAGTCCCGCATTGATCACACTGCCAAAGCCTCACATCAAGGGGAAGGCTTCCTACTTGATTGAGGCAAATATTACAAGTTTTGGAGCTTGGGAAAAAACGATCAACTTCTTGATAAACCTTTCCTTCCCATTCAGTTTTGTATTTCAACATCGTACAAAACTGTCCCCATCCTACTTGAGAGATTGCTTTGGCAAGGGTATGATTTCTAACCATATTCTTGACAGCTAAATTTTCTACCACAACAACTTGGTTTTCGTTGACTATCCTGCGTGATAGCTAAAGCGTGGAAATCTTCTCTACATCTTGATATTTTATTGTGGATGACTGCTACTTGTTTACGGGTTTTGTTACGATTACTAGAACCTTTTTGCCGCCTTGATCAACGTTTCTGCTTGGCTCGACGAATTGTGTTCGTGTTTAGCTATCCACCTGGGATTATCAAATTTAGAGCCATCTGAGGTGATAGCAAAGTGAGTCAACCCCAAGTCAAGACCAATCGCTTTCCCCTCTGTCCGCTTTTCAGGAATCTCTTGTCCATCATCAACTAAAACAGAAGCGAAATATTGACCCGAAGCATTCAGCGACACCGTAACAGTCTTTATTTTGCCCTCAATCGGACGGTGTATTTTGGCATCAACAATTCCCATCTTGGGAAATTTAAAACCATTGTCAACCGCTTTAACATTTTGAGGGTATTGAATTGATTGTTTATAATGTTTCGCCTGAAATCTAGGGTAACGTCCTCTCCCTTCAAAAAAGTTGCTCAAAGCCCTGGATAAATTGAGAGCTATTACTTGTAAACATTGAGAATAAGGTTCTTTCATCCATTCGTATTCTTTTTTGAGATTAGTTATCTCTTTCTGAATAGCAAACCGACTCAAGCCTTTTCCTGTAGCTTTATAGGTTTCATTGGTAAGATTTAGAGCATAGTTCCAAGCGAATCTACAGCAACCAAAGCTTTGAAGAAGATGCTGTTCTTGCTCTGTGGTTGGGTAAATTCGGAACCTAGTCGCCTTCAACATTAGCAATGAAACTTTCAGTGATCAAGATTTTAACACAATTAGTTCGCTTTCATCCCCAATCCGCTCTGCTGAGATTGGGGACTTCTCGCTCACCCTGTTAAAGGTTAAAAAGCAAACCTTTGATTTGCAACAATTATCGATTTTAAATTGATCTAATACTGTTGACCTCCTCCCATCGCCAACACATTCGTTTTTGGCGTGGGATTCCCAAACATCACTATTTGGGTTCCTGCTTCTTTCTCTCTCTTGAAGAGTTTTTCGCACCTGGCTTAACAGATTTACTCTGTTGAGCTCTTACAGTCGCTCCGCAGGCAAGCCCTGCCGCCAAAATGTTTATACTAGCGTTGATGTCTCGGTCATGGCGAGAATTGCATTTAGGGCAATCCCACTCCCGGATATTTAAAGGCATTCTCTCTGCGATATAACCACAATTAGAACATCGCTTTGTTAAGGGAAACCAACGGTCGATCTTAATTAATTCCCGTCCATACCACTCAGCTTTATAAGTCAGTTGTCGGACAAGTTCACCCCAATTGGCGTCGCTAATTGCTCTAGCTAACTTGTGAGCCAGCGCGTTGGGCGGGTTCCCCGACTTGAAGCGACTGGCTCACCCGTAAGGGTGATTTTTGACCATGTTCTTCACAGCTAAATCCTCAATTACAATTGTTTGATTTTCACGAATTAGTTGGGTGGTTAGCTTATGAGTATGGTCACGACGAGTATCGGCAATTTTAGCTTGGATACGAGCAACTTTAACTCTGGCTTTCTCTCTATTCTTTGAACCTTTAGTTTTCCGGTTAAAAGACTTTTGAGCGAGTCGGAGTTTTTTATGCAGCTTGTTAAAATGTTTGGGATTGGAAACTTTAACCCCGTCAGATGTGGTGAACAGACTGGTGATTCCCAGATCGATTCCTATCTGTTTTTTGACAGGCTCTAACTTCTGATTCGTTGGATCATCAATCCTCAAAGAAATAAACCATCTACCACTCGGATCTAGTTTGACCGTAATGGTAGATGGTTCGCAATTTTTAGGGAGTTGACGACTCCACCGAATCGGTAAAGGTTCTTTGCACTTTGCAATGTAAACTTGACCCCCTTTAAACTTAAATGCTGACGCTCGTAAACTCTGCACTTCCACCGTTGCGTTTTTTCTTGAAGTTCGGGTATTTTGCCTGACCCGCAAAGAAGTTGGTAAAAGCAGTTTGCAGATGTCTTAATCCTTGCTGGAGTGGAACACAGCTCACCTCATTTAAGAAGTCTAATTCTTCCTCTTTTTTCCAGCTTGTCAGCATTGAAGAAGTTTGAGAATAGCCAACCCGTTCTTTCCGTTCATACCAGGCTTCGGTGCGTGTTGCTAGTGCTTTGTTGTATACTAAACGCACACAACCCAACGTCCTCCTCAACAGGTTCTCCTGTTCAGAAGTCGGATACAAACGGTGTCGGTAGGCTTTTTCTGTCATGTTTCACAGTTTAGCACAAAAATCGTGAAGCATAGCAGTCGGCATTCCTCCCATCGCCAACTCAGACTTATGGCGTGGGTCTCCTGCCGAAATATAGATGAAGATAATCACCCAATTTTTGACTTCTATTTTTCAGGCTTTCCTTGACGGCGATCGCTAAATCATCTTCATCCTCGAACATTCTTCCAGAAATTTAATGAGTTTTAATTTGATGCCATTCTGTTTCAATCCAATTGAGTTCTGGACTGTAGGTTAGTAAGTCAAATAAACAGAAACCTTTTTGCCATGCTTTTATCTCCCTCTAACTTGATCACTTATATGAATTAAGTAATTGTCTATAAATATTATTGTGTCCTGCCCGGTTTAAATTCTTTTTTATTCAGCTTCTTCGGCTTTTAGATCTAATATTTTTAGCCAAGTTTATTGCTTAAAGCTACCTGATAGTAAACAGTGAACAGTATAAATTCAGAAGTACAGAAGATTAAATTGAACTAATCACTAACCCCTGAAAACACTGGTCACTGTAAAACTAATCATTCAAAGAAACCCGTCTCAACTTTATTCTTCTTTTAAGATCTTGGGAACTTTAAAATAATCCCCATCCGATGAGGGCGCACTTCCTAACAGAGACTCTCGATTTTCATAGGGTTTCAACTCATCAGGTCGGCTAATATTACTGACATCAATCGCCCGAGTTGTGGGTTGAACATTCTCAGTATCGAGTTCTTTAAGCTGTTCAAAATATTCTAGGATACTGCCGAGTTCAGTTGTAAACTTTTCTTCTTCTTCGGGCGTTACTTTCAACCGAGCTAAATGAGCTACTTTGCGGACTTGTTCGCGATCAATCATTGTTCAATAAAGAGAGAATATAGAGAGTCAGAAAATCAAAACTTGTCAGCGTTAACTGCAACATTCTTGCCAAACCACAGGTCACTGACCTCAACTTAATCAGGGCTTAGAAGTACACATCAATATTAGAGCGTCCGGTGGTTTTGAGCCAGTTTTGAGCCTCAATATAGTTATTAGGAGCAAGGCGAATGGCTTGTATCCAATGTTCGGCAGCTTGACGATAATATTCTTCTGCTTTATCCTCATCTCCAGCTTCTTTTTCTCGTTCGGCTCGATAATGATACATCACCGCAATATTATTTAAAGCTTGAGGCATTCGGGGATTGAGATCAATTGCCTGATGATAATAACCTAATGCCTTTTCATGTTCACCGTTACTGGTATGAATCAACGCGATATTATATAGGATATAGCTACGATCATTGGGGTCATCTTCGAGTTTCAGGGCTTCATAGTAGTTGTCTAAAGCTTCTGCATATTCGCCGTCACCTTGGGCGGACATTCCATCACGATAATAGGCGAAGGCTTCTTTAGATTTTTGATTCGTCGGCAGAATTTTGAGGATGATATCTGCCATCACCGTAAAGGTCTTATCGATGAAGTTATCGTTACGTTGTGATCTGGGCATTAACTTGATTCTCCAGTGCTTGAGAGTTGTGCGATCATTAATTTAACTTGAATTTGCCCTTGATTACCGTTGAGTTTATACTCATGCCGTTAAAAGAGCCTATTCTATACTTTAGCTTGTCGTTAACTTTTTCTGAAGTCGGGCTGAAAAATTGTTCTCAGATGTCGTCAGAGGACTGTTGTTATAGCAGAACTCAGAAGTCGTGAGGTCAAACTCGCATCTTCACTATATTTTAACAAAATTGCGGGCCTCCTAATTGACAGCCGCGACAGCTATACAAGCCGCTTAACAAAAAAGGATGCAACCGACAATATAAACAAATCAAGCCATAAAGGGTCTACTTTTATGTATAACTCTCCTCGGTAATGTGAGTTAAAAAATTCCCCATCAGGACAAAGCTTCACGGAGGAAGTATGTCAAACTAGAAGTAAGTATATGGAGATAGCTTTAGAGCAAAAAAACGCGCTATGACACCAAACCCTTCGATAATGAAATCGGTTGAGCAGTTGGGCTATCGCGTCACAGTTGGGGACGTAGCCGCCCAAGCAGGAATCGATGTTAACGTCGCTCAACAACAACTTCTCGCATTGGCTTCTGATGCTGGAGGACATCTTCAAGTCGCTGAGTCTGGGGAAATTGCGTTTCAGTTCTCCCAGGATTTTCGGACTGTTCTCCGCAATAAATTTTGGCGGTTAAAATTGCAAGAATGGTGGGAAAAAGTTTGGCGTGTGTTATTTTATATCATCCGCATTTCTTTTGGGATTTTCCTACTGGCTTCTATTGTGCTGATTTTTGTGAGTATTGCCATTATTTTGATTGCGATGAATTCCAGTCGAGATGGCGATGATTCCGGTGGAAGTAGTGATAGTGGCGGTGGATTTATCTTTGTTCCTCGCTTGTGGTTTGGCTCGAACTGGTATTGGTTTTTGTATTGGAATGATGATGATTATTACCATCAACGACGTCAACGTTCTGCTAATCCCAAAGACAATCAGTACAACTTTTTAGAAGCTGTCTTTTCTTTTCTCTTTGGAGATGGAAATCCGAATGCTAATTTAGAAGAACGACGTTGGAAAACGATTGCTACCTTAATTCGCAACAATCAGGGGGCTATTATTGCTGAACAGGTTGCACCCTATCTCGATGAAATTAGTCGTCAAGAGGAAGAATACGAAGACTATATGTTACCTGTTTTGACTCGATTTAATGGTTATCCAAAAGTGAGTCCTCAAGGTGAACTGGTTTATCATTTCCCCGATTTACAAACGACGGCTAACCAATATCGTCCTCAAGCGATTGTGAGTTCTCTGAAAGAACAATTGTGGAAGTTTAGCCAAGCTAGTTCTGGTCAATTAATGTTAGCCGCAGGTTTGGGTGTTGCCAATATTGTCGGGGCGATCATTTTGGCGAGTTTATTACAAGATCAGAATCTGGTTCAAAGTTTAGGTGGATTGGTTGCCTTTGTCGATGTTATTTTCCCGCTTTTGTTGGTTTATGGGATTGGATTTTTAACCGTTCCTTTGATTCGTTTTATTTGGATAAAATGGCAGAATGCTCGCATTGAGGTTCGCAATCAAAACCGACAAGAACGGATGGCAATATTGAATCAAGCTCAGGATTCTGTTAAACAAAAACTGAGTTTTGCTCATCAATTTGCCGCAGAAACAGTGATCGATCAAAAAGATTTAGCTTACACCACCGAATCCGATTTAGTCGAACAAGAACTCGAACAAGCAGATAAAATTGATGCAGAATGGCAAAAACGCTTAAATGAATCTAATTCTTGATTGGAATTTCATGGTTTGAGAGCAGTTGATACACATGAATTGTAGAACGTTAGGAGGGCGAAGGCGAAAATAAAATTTCAAATACTCTCCGACGTTCTCGGGGTGCATCTGGAGTAAAATAACTCCACAGTGTTTCCCAGTAAAAAAAAGAAATTCCTTGAAAGTTGTGTGAGCGAACTTCTTTCACTTGTTGCTGAATTTGTTCGATCTCCACAGGATGTCCCATTGTACCGCTTAAAATTCCAATTCCGACCGGAATTTTACCCCGAATTTCTAGAATTTCTGGATCGTCTAACTCGCTTACAAAAGCTTTAGGGCTATCTCGATAAACTTGTAAGATTAACTCCTCAATTAAACCCTGTTTCACCCAGGTTTGCCAGTCTTGTAGAGATTCGTTATAAGCAAATTCACGGGGGTTCGGCGCGAGAGAAATCAGACAGTCTGGTTTGACGGCTTTAATGCGATCATGTAAGATTTTCATAAAAGCTGTAATTTTATCCGCCCTCCACCGCATCCATTCGGGATCTGCGGGATTATTTGGAGGAAGTTTACCTTCATGTTCTTGCTTATAAATTTTACGAGTATACCAATCATAACCCAGTTCTATTGGCATTCCAAAATTATCATCAAATTGTATACCATCAACATCATATTTAATCACGACTTCAATAATTAAGTCTTCTATAAATCTCTGAACTTGAGGATGTAAGGGATTTAACCACACATTTTTAATCCCCAACCATCCAGACAATTTATTACTCGGTGGAAAGTTGGGCAGTAAAGCATCATCTAAATCCTTTAGAGAAGGAATAGCTAAAAATTTAGAACTGTTTGGTAAAGTAATCCATTCGGGATGGCGTTGGACAAGCTGAGAATTGATCGGTGCCATAAACCCATATTCAAACCAAGGAATCACTCTTAAACCTCGTTGATGTCCTTGGCTAATAATATCAGATAAAACATCTTTTCCTAAATGGATTAAATTCAGTAACGAATCTTGAAAGCGTCCTGTAACTCGACGGGCGGTAGAACTTCGATAAAAGGTTGTTCCTCGATTCCAAAATACCGGATAAACGGTATTAAAATTTAATTGTGAAAGTTGATTTAATGCCAATTCAGTTCCACCCGGAACAAACAAAATACCACTATTGACATTGGTAATCCAAACTCCTCGTATTTCATCGCTAGCTGCTACTGAACTTTTCGGAATTGTAGTCGGATAGAAACGAGTCCATGTCAGTGCAAAGCTTAAACATAAACTCAAAAAAATAAGCATTAACAGGTCAAGTCTCTTGCGTCGTCCTCTCATTTTTTAATACTTTTCAAAATTTGAAATAACTGAAATTTGCAATTCATTATTAACTTTTATTAGACTTTCCTCCCTCCCAAATTTGAAGCTGTCTTTCGGCGGCAAAAAAAGTATTAATCGAAGTCGGTGGATAAACAAAATGATCGTAAGCCAACGCCATTAGACGGGCGGCTTCTGTATAGGGAACCTTGCCAATTCCTGTTCCAAAACCAGGACAAATAACCGTTTCAATTTGTCGCTTTTGATGTAAATTGTGACGGCGAATCTCCAGCAACATTGCCCACATTGCCACATAGGGAATATCAGTTCCATTCACCGACATGGGAACCCGCATGGTTGGTGTATGGGCTAAAAAAGGATGTTTGGGATGTTTTGTTTCCACAATTAAACAGCTTCCCACAGGTTGTTCGCCGAGATACTCTGCTAAAATCTTATCTTGAACTGCGATCATTAATTCTTTGCCAAAATACTGAATAATTGCAGCATCAATTCCGCCATCCATCAAGCCAAAAGAATTAGCCGGACTCACCAAACAATCATACTCCGATACCGCCTCAAAAGAATCGTTGATAACTTTTACATCCGGTAAATAATGAAAATGTTCTCGAAAAGCCGCAGCTAAAGCGGGGTTGGGTGCTACTAAAATCAGTTTCAAGGTTCCTAACTCCATTCGAGTTTAACTTTAATTTTAAACTAATCAATATCCATTTTGATTCTCTGGTTGTGTCTCGGTGTCTTCAGGGTGAGTTTTCCCTTGCTAAAAATGCCCTAATCTATCTTGTTACTCCCATATGTTAATATTTATAATGAATCCCAAGAGTTAACTGCACAATCGAGTTGACCACAGCGAAAAGACTTCAGAAAATTCTCTACACGAGGCAATTTTATTATGGCTTATGACTACGATCTATTTGTAATCGGTGCAGGTTCAGGCGGGTTGGCGTCTTCCAAACGGGCGGCTTCCTACGGTGCGAAGGTGGCGATCGCTGAAAATGATCTCGTTGGGGGAACCTGTGTGATTCGGGGTTGTGTTCCCAAAAAATTGATGGTTTATGCTTCCCATTTTTCTCACTATTATAAAGATGCACTCGGCTATGGTTGGAGTGAGGTAGAACCCTCCTTTGATTGGAAAAAATTAGTCGATGTTGTTGATAAAGAAGTGCGACGTTTGAGTGAACTCCACATTAGTTTTTTGGAAAAAGCAGGCGTTGAATTGATTCGCGGATATGCTAAATTTATCGATCCCCATACCCTAGAAGTTGGCGATCGCAAAGTGACAGCCGATAAGATTTTAATCGCCACTGGAGGACACCCGGTTAAACCTCAAATTCCTGGAATTGAACATAGTATTTCATCGGATGATATGTTCCTTTTAACTGAAAAACCGCAGCGATTTGCAGTCTGGGGAGGAGGTTATATTGGAGTAGAATTTGCATCAATTCTCAAAGGTTTAGGAAGTGAAGTAACTCAGATTATTCGCCGAGATTGGATTTTACGAGGATTTGATCAAGATGTCCGTAGTAATATTCAAGACGGAATGAGTAAACATGGCGTCAATTTTCTCACCAATACTACCATTGAAAAGATTGAAAAAACCGATGAAGGTTTAAAAATTACCCTCACAGGTGAACACGCAGAAAAACCATTAATTGTTGATCAACTTCTCTGTGCGACGGGTCGCAAACCCAACTTAGGCAAATTAATGTTAGAAAATGCCGGAGTTGAAATGAATCAAGATGCGATCGCTGTCACTCAAGATAGTCAAACGTCTCAATCTCATATTTATGCCGTTGGAGACTGCACAGATCGGGTCAATTTAACCCCCGTTGCGATCGCTGAAGGTCGTGCTTTTGCTGACACTGAATATGGTCATCTTCCTCAATCTATTAGCCATGAAAATATTGCGACAGCCGTTTTTTCTCAACCCGAAGCGGCAACAATTGGGATGACAGAAGAGCAAGCAAAAGAAAAATTTGGTGAGGCGATTAAATGTTATACCACTCGTTTTCGTCCGCTCTTTCACAGCTTAACTGGAGCCGATGAAAAAGTGTTTATGAAGTTAATTGTTGAAACCAACACTGATCGAGTGTTAGGGGCGCATATGGTCGGCAAAGATTCGGCTGAACTTATTCAAGGAGTTGCGATCGCAGTCAATATGGGAGCGACGAAAAAAGATTTTGACAAGACAATGGGAATTCATCCCACCAGTGGCGAGGAATTCGTAACCATGCGTTAGAATATTGAACTTTAATTAGAAAAAGAGAGGATAAAAAATCAACCCATTTATCCCTCTTTTTTCTCCTGACTTGATATAATTGACCTGATTAATTTAATCATCGGCACTCCAACATTTTATCAATGGAAAAATTAAAACCATTCAATCTCTTTACTCACCTCAGATATTTTAAGCAGAAGCCATTCCGAACCCTTTGTGCATTATTGTTTATCAGTTTTGCATTACTGACCTTTTTAAGTAGACAGTCTCCTGTTTTGGGACAAACTCAAGCCACCGTTGCGATTGATTTTGGTGCGCCTCTCCAGGGGATTCATTCGATGAGTGGTTTTTTGTATGGTATTGGTGATAACAAACCCCCCAACGATAAATTAAGTCCGTTGCAACCGAAGTTGTGGCGAACCTCTACATTAAAGCATTATCCTCGAATTACAGGTATCGGTTCTCAATTTCAATTACTCTTAAGTGATACTTGGGGCTATGGAAAACCCCGTGGCTGGCCCTATGAAGATTATAGTAAATGGGAAGAACACGTTAGAAAACTTGCTCAACAACATAAAGGTAAAAATATGACCTGGGATGTTTGGAACGAGCCAGATCTTAAAGATCCCTTTTGGCGAGGAAGTCGAAAACAATTTTTTGAAACCTACAAACGAGCTTACACAGCTATTCGTCAAGAACTCGGGCCGAATGTAATGATTGGAGGGCCGAGTATTGCCAAATATGATCAAGGTTTTTTGCGGGATTTCTTAGATTATTGCCAAGAAAATAACTTAGAAGTTAACTTTATTTCTTGGCACGAACTCAACGATCAAGAGATTACCCGAATTAATAATCATGTTGATGAAGTCCGGCGTTCATTTGTACAAAATTCCAAGTATCAAAGCCTCAAAATTCAGAAAATTTATCTCAATGAAATTGTTGGGCCAATTGCTCAATATCGCCCCGCAGAAAATTTAGGATATCTGACTTACGCCGAACAAAGTCGGGTTGATGGTGCTTGTAAAGCGTGTTGGGAACCCATCGGCGGGGGACGTAATAATTGTTTTAATGAAAGCCTCGATGGTTTAGTGACACCCGAACAGTCAGCCCCGAGAGCGGTGTGGTGGGTGTATAAAGCCTATGCAGATGGGTTGAGTTCCCGAGTCAAGAGCGAGTCGAGTAACCCTAGAGTCGTCGCCTTAGCCAGTCAGTCTAACCCCAAAGGTGAAGCTCAAATTTTGTTTGGCTATTTTGAACAGGGCGCCTCGCCGGGGAGAGCAACAGTTGTCTTGACCCTGAGAAATTTACAAAAGCTTGATATTGCTCGTTCAGGAAAACCGCTAACCTTTGCTGTGGCGAGAATTCCTGATTCTGGAGAAAAGGTGATTTCCCAACTCGAAACCGTTAAACAAGACCAAATCTCTGTCGGTAATCAAATCGTTCGTCTAACTATTCCGAATTTAAAACTGCACGAAAGCTACTTACTCACCATTCGTTGAAGCCAGATTGTTGAAACTGTATTATCGGCTCTGATCTGCTGAAAGTCAAACAAAATCCCTCCTCCGAGGGATGACTATTAATCAGATAGACTTTCTCAAATGTATCAAATTTTCATAAAATGTTTGAAAACTTCAAAATATCTCGAAAATAATGCCTGCACTTTTAAAAGTATAGTTGATTTCAAACAAAATTTACATAAGAATTGTAAAGAAGAATAAATAAGCTATGTTCATTGATTTATCCTAGATCATAGAATCTGTGTTTAACTAGAAAAAAAAGAGGAGGTGATCTAGAACTGTGCATAAGTTTTTATGTTCGTGCTGTTCTGAACCCCTATTGGTTCATATTAGTGACCACAAAAAGATAGGATTTTGTATTCAGTGTCATCAAGAAATGCCACTACTCGAAAATTATGGTTTTTCGGGAATTACCTCTTATTCTGAGGTAGAGTTGAGTCCAGTTGATCCCCTATCAAATTTAAACGATATTCAACAACTATCTCGTCAATTTCTAGAAACTAGACTGGAAGGAATAGTCATTTTAGATCGAGATAAAAAGATCACTTTTTTAAATCACAAGATGGCAGAAATGCTAGGAACATCGGTAGAAGAAATGAGCGGTAAATCTTTTACTCTGTTCTTAGATCGAGAACATCCGGCATTTTCTCAGCTTTGCTCCTATCAAACTCTGGCGAAAAAAGAAGAAAGATATGAAATTAAATTACACCACAAACAAGGAAATTTTATTTGGGTGAAGTTGTCTGTTAATGTTCTCCGCGATCAAGAAAATCAGTTTAAAGGCTATCTTTGTCGAACAATTGACATTACACATAGCAAACAAATGGAACAGGAAATCAAACAACAAAATCGACGAGAACAAGCTCTCAATCGTCTGACGCAAGTGATGCGATCTTCTTTTAATTTAGAGATCGTTTTTTCGGCAGCAGTTGAAGAAATCGGTAAAATATTTCCAGTTTTATCTGTGCAAATTGTTGAATATCTTGCCGATGAACAATGCTGGCTGAGTCGAGCTGAGTATCGTTCCCCCGAAGCTGAATTTGCGGTCAATTCCCCAGAAAGTTTAGAACCGATTAAACAATTGGATCATCCACGATTATTACGATTTGAGGCTCGCAATCTCGTTAAACTTGATCGAGAAGGGTCCTCAATTCCTTTAAAAGTTCCCGCTTATGTCACCGCGAACATGACGAACCATAAAGAAGTCAAAATAGACGAAAATAAAATTGATGAGTTTCTGCACAATAGTCCAGGAGCTTGGCTACCCGTACCGTTGTATTCTCACTCAGAGATATGGGGAAGTCTAAGCCTAGTGATGAAAAATCCGGGACATAGTTGGCAAGAATCGGATTTAAAATTAATTTATAGTTTTGCCAATCAACTCTCCGTTGCCATCAATCAAGCTCAACTTTATCAGCAACTTGAGGAGGCCAAAAAGAAATTAAAATACTTATCCGGTATTGATAACTTAACTCAACTGCTCAATCGTCAAAGCTTCAATCAATACCTCTACGAAAAATGGGATCATCTCTCTCCAGAATCCTTACCTTTTTCGATGGTTTTGTGTGATCTAAACTATTACTCATTTTATCGCGAAACCTATGGAAAACAAGCAGCCGGACAATTCCTCAAACAAATAGCTCAAACCATTAATGCTGCTGTCAAAAATCCTCATCATCTCGTTGCTCGCTATGACGAAACTGAGTTTGCCGTGTTATTACCCAAAGCCAATTCAGCGATCGCCATACAACTGGTTGAAACGATTCAAGCTAAAGTTGAAAAAATTAAATTAACCCCAGAATCAACAGATGAACGACAATACTTGTCGATGAGTTTTGGGATCGCTAGCACGATTCCTCGATTGGGGAGTTCAGCAGAACAGCTACCCGAAGCGGCAGAACAAGCCCTTGATCGCGGAGCCTCTCAACTGTGTAAATGTTTACTCTCGACAAAACTAGGATAAATCAAACATAGAGCAGTTGTTGAGCTAATGGCGACAGCCCCGCGTTCTATCGAAGATGAACGTCGGGAAGGATAGCCCGACAAATTAAGGACTCGATGTCCGAAATTTTGTCAATTAGGAGTTTTTTGATTCTCAACATATTCTTTTAATTGTGAAACAGTTACACCTCCGCAACTAGCAATAAAATATGATTCATTCCATAAAACTGACTTTCTATAAACATCAGCTAATTCTGGAAATTCAGTTCTTAAACGACGACTGGTTATAGATTTTAAGTTACCTACAAACTTAGGTAATTCTAATTGTGGGTAATATTGGAAAAGCAAATGAATGTGGTCTGTTTCCCCATTAACTTCAATCATCTGACAATCCCATTTACGGCAAAGTTCCCATATGATGGTTTGAAGTCGCTCTATTATAGCTCCTGTAAACACTTTACGTCGATACTTAGTTGTCAAAACCAAGTGGGCTTTTAAGTCTGATATTGCTCTCCCGCTAGAGACAAAATCATCTTTCATGTTGTCACCGTGCCTGTTTTATGTTACAGTCATTGTAACAGGTCGAGGTTTACCATGATAATTTCTTACCAATATCGTTTAAAACCTAATTACGAACAACGTTGTCGTCTCAACAGTTGGCTAGAAAAATTAAGGTGTCAGTACAATTATTTGTTAGCTGATAGATTTGATTGGTGGGAAAACAACAGAAATTACGTTAATTCTTGTCCTTTAGTTTGTAGTATTGCTGAACCTAGAGAACAACCAGAATACTATAAACAAAAAAGATCCCTTGTTCAATTAAAACAAGAGCGACCTTGGTATAAAGACATCCATGCTCATGTTTTGCAAGATATGGTCAAACGAGTCGATCTAGCTTTTAGTCGTTATATCAAGGGAGATAAAAATGGAAAACGTAGCGGTAAGCCTCGATT
>NZ_AAVU01000048.1 GCF_000169095.1 Lyngbya sp. PCC 8106 | reverse complement strand
TCTATTGTGTCACATTAAGCTACTCTTTTAAAGAAAACCCCGCTACGGATTGAGAAAATAACCTTCTATTCTAACAACCAATCAAAGACTTGACCTAACGTGAGTTGTAGTTCATGTGCAAACTCAGGAACCGGAAGTTGTTGTTCGGGTTCATCAAAGACTGCGGGTGCTTGTGTGGGAAGATAAACGAATATTGTTTTTTCTTCTGGGTCAATTAACCAGCCCATTTGAGTTTCAAATTTAAAACAATTTAATATTTTTTTCGTTACTTTTGTTTGACTTTGATTGGGTGAAAGGATTTCAATAATCCAATCTGGAGCCAATGGAAATATATTAGCTATTTCACCTATTTCATCACGAGCAATTCGACTCTGTATAAATACAGAAATATCTGGTACTATTGATCTTTGACTAAACGTACATCGCAACTCTGAAAAAGCCCGAGCAATTTTTTGGGGTTTTAATACAGTATTAATTGTAGTTGATAATTCGGTTTGAATAGTGCTATGTTTTCCTTGTGGCATTGGTTTTTGAATAATCTCCCCATCAAAATACTCGCTTGCAGGTTCAGTTTCTTCTAACTGGATAAATTCATCTAGCGTTATTTTTTTTGTCTGTGTTTGTACCATTTTTATTATTGATTTAATCTTGAAAAAAGTGTTTTAATTTCAGTCCAAAAATGAGGTGGGCATTGCCCACCCTATCTTAACACTAAACCTTAAACTTCTCCGTAATTCGTTTCATCGCCTCATTGACATTTTCTCGGCTATTAAAAGCAGAAATGCGGAAATATCCTTCGCCCGCAGCCCCAAATCCAGAACCCGGCGTTCCTACAACATTACAAGTTTGGAGTAACTTATCAAAGAAATCCCAACTCGATAAACCATGAGGTGTTTTTACCCAAACATAGGGCGCATTAACACCACCATAAACGGATAGACCTGCTGCTTTTAATTGTTCACAAATAATCGTGGCATTCTTCATGTAGAAATCAATTAAAGCCCTGACTTGTGCTTTGCCATCAGTGCTATAAACCGCTTCTGCACCTCGTTGAACCACATAAGAAACTCCATTAAACTTCGTAGACTGACGACGGTTCCACAACTTCCAAATCTCCACATCTGAACCATCAGAAGCCTTCGCCTTTAAGCTTTTGGGAACCACTGTTAAAGCACAACGAGTTCCGGTAAATCCTGCATTTTTAGAAAAAGATCGAAACTCAATTGCACAATCTCGCGCCCCGTCTATTTCATAGATAGAATGAGGTAAACTGGAATCCGTGATAAATGCTTCATAAGCGGCATCAAAGAAAATAATTGCGCCGTTGGCTTTGGCGTAATCAACCCAAGTTTTTAGATAGTCTTTAGTCGCTGTTGCGCCTGTTGGGTTATTGGGAAAACACAAGTAAATTAAATCAACTTTTTGACTAGGAATTTCTGCCGTAAAGTTATTTTCTGCGGTGATTGGGAGATAAACTAAACCGTCAAATTCACCTCGTTCATTAACCGAACCTGTATGACCCGCCATAACATTTGTATCGACATAAACCGGATATACGGGGTCAGTAACAGCAATGATATTATTTTTGCCAAAAATATCAAGAATGTTGCCTGTATCGCATTTAGAACCATCAGAAATAAAGATTTCTGACCCATCGACTTCACATCCTCTCGCTTGAAAATCCTCTTGGGCAATTTTGTCCCGTAACCACCCATAACCCTGTTCCGGGCCATAACCTTTGAACGTGTTGCGATCGCCCATTTCTTCAACCGCTTTGATCATCGCCGTGCGACAGGCTTCGGGTAAAGGTTCGGTGACATCACCAATTCCAAGTTTGATGATTTTGGCGTCAGGATTTGCTTCGATAAAGGTATTCACCCGTCGGGCGATTTCAGGAAAGAGGTAGCCTGCTTTGAGTTTGAGGTAGTTGTCGTTAATCGTTGCCATTTTGAATTCTTACAAATGCTGTTAAATAGCTTACAACCAACTGTTACCGATTCATCAAAAATCTCGCGTTTTCTGTAACTGGGCGTTCAGTTGGGTGCTGATTTGTACTATTGTGCCATGCCAAGCTACCTCTAGTTTCAGCGATCGCCAATTTTTGTTTAAAATGAGTCATCAAATGAGTCATCAAATTAGCGATCGCCTTCTCTATCAATCTCTAAAAACTAGGCAAAGTCTCGTAACATTTTTTTGATTTCTATGCTATGCAATTCTTCTTGACCAATCAATGTTCGAGCATATTCTTCGATATAAATACTGGAATCTTCTACCACATCAAGCAAGTCTTTATAGAGTGAAAGTGCTTTTTTTTCATGGCTGAGACTTTCCTGTAAAATATCTTTGACTGTATGCTGAAATGTTTCCTCAATGGGAGCAATTTTTTGGCTGGGGTGTCCTTCTAAACCCGTGAGAATTTCTCCCGCTTGTTGAGCATGAAGTAGAGATTCTGTAGCTTGTGCTTGAAAAAATTGTACAATAGACAAACGATTTGGCCCCGTTACCATTAAAGAATAATGTGTGTAGCGGACAACTCCTGCAAGTTCAAATTCCATGATGGTATTGAGCAGGTTGATTGTTTTTTCTGTGTCAAGTTCTTTCATCAGTCTTGTTTAATGTGGGTGTACTGCAAGTTATGGCAAATTTTTTCAATCATAGGCTGAATTTTCCCTCGTAAGCAGTGGTCTATGATACGAGCGGAAAATACGAGCAGTTGAGGCTAAATTTGCTAGACTCTACCTGTGGAAATGGTTTATCATGCTTTGAGATTGTTTGCTCAAAATATAATAAAGTCTTAATGGAATATCTGAACTTTCACCTTTTTTCCAACCAATAAGTCGTCATTTCTCCCCAACCTTTAACTTGAATTTGTCCACGTTTCTCAAATAAATATTTATTTTTTAAGCGTTCGTAGGTTGTTTCTGTCACTTGAATTTTGTTGGGTAAGCCTGATGATTCCATCCTAGAAGCAATATTAACTGCATCTCCCCAAAGGTCATAAATAAACTTTTTCATCCCAATCACACCCGCCACAACTGACCCCGTGTTAATACCAATTCTAAGTTTTAATTCTTCATTGTATTTGGCATTAAAGTGAGTAATTTCTCTTTTTAAATAGGGCGCGAAGTTCGGCTTCGGATGCTTCTAAGTTGGCTTGAGTTATTTGTTTCGATTGGGAAGTTCGGTGAGTGAATCATGTAATGCCATTTTCAACAATTTTGAATGAGAAAATTATCAAGTAGCTTGAATGTGGTTTTTAACCTGTTGTTCTATTTGCTGTTTGAGTTGAAGAATCGTTTGTTGAGCGGTAATAATTTTGATCTGATGTTGAATTCTAGCTAAGACTTCCTCGACATAAAAAGGTTTGGTAATATAATCTGCCCCCCCAACTTTAAAAGCCTTTGCTTTGTCTTCAATCTCATTGGTTGCACTCAAGAAAATAATCGGAATATGAGCAGTTTTAGGATTAGATTTAAGTGTTTTACAGATTTGATAACCACTCATATTTGGCATTCTAATATCAAGTAAAATCAGAGTCGGTTCAATACTTTCAATGGCTCTCAATGCCATCACGCCATTTGTTGCTTTTCGAGTTGGGTATCCATGATCTGCCAAAATACTGGACAACAGACGAATATTTTCAAGTACATCATCCACAATCAAAATATCGACAGTCATTTCGACTAAAAGGTTGTCATCAAACATCTTCATATCATTCGTTACTTTTTCTGAAATTAGTTGAGTTGAATATTGCATGAGTTTTCCTTAAATACATTCTCCAAGTTTACGGATGAATTAATAACATAATTTCGTCAAATTGATAGGATTCCACTAAGGCTGCTAACTCTTGAATCAATACCGAGTGTTCAGAGGGAACTTGCTTAATCAGATTTAAACAGATATCATCACTACCTTGAGCAGCAGCCTGGTAAAATTGATCAATCCATTCTGAGGACATCATCGCTAAATCTATTCTTTTTAACGGGTGATTAGATTGATTTTGGGTAGACTCGATCTGATCTTTTTCAGTCTGCTGATAACAATATTCAGCCCCTAGATAAAGGCTTAAGGTTTCTAACAGTTCTTCTCGCTGAAAGGGCTTACTGATAAAGTCATCACAACCCAGAGTTAAACATTCCTCTCGCTGTTCAGTAAATGCACTGGCGGTAATTGCAATAATGGGGATATGAGGATGATCTGGTGTGAACTCTCGCTCAAATTCTCTGATTTTTTGAGTAGCTTCATAACCATTCATAATAGGCATTTGCATATCCATAAAAATTAAATTTGGATGCCACTCTTGCCAAATCTTAATTCCCTCTTGACCCTGTTCAGCGACTTTGACCTCAAAACCAATTTCACTTAATAAAGTCAATAATAAAAGACGATTGACTGGATGATCTTCAACAATCAAAATCCGATAATTGGGTTGTCCCGGTGCTAAACCTGACACCTGACTAATATCAGGAGATGGAACAGTTGGGGTCGCTTCAACGACAGAAATAGGAAGCGCAAAGCTAAAACAACTCCCTTTTCCGACTTCACTCTCAATGGTGATTTTACCACCCATCATCTGCACAAAATTCTGTGAAATTCGTAACCCTAAACCCGTACCCTCTTGGGATTCTCGCCCAGTTTTTGTTTGTTTAAACGCCTTAAATAAATCCTGAACTTCTTCCGGGGGAATTCCTGGCCCTGTATCTTCGACAGCAAAAATCAGAGTATTTAGCTGTTCTAATTCTTGATTTATAACTCGCAGGGTAACATTGCCTTTGTTTGTAAACTTAATTGCATTACCCAGAAGATTAATCAAAACCTGACGAAGTTTATTTTCATCGTTTTTAATAAATGGCGGAACCTGAGAATCAATCTCAAACCTTAGAGATAAATTTTTGGCTTGAGCTTTAAGTTTCAACAGGGTTTCTAGAGAACACAGCAACTGATAGAGATCAAACTCTGTTTCATTTAAGGTGGTGCGTCCGGCTTCGATTTTAGACAATTCTAATACATCATTAATTAACCCGAGTAAATGTTCACCACTTTTGTTGACAATCTTAATATATTGTTGATGATCGGCTTTCAAAGAAACATCTCGCTGCATCAGTTGAGTGAAGCCCAAAATAGCATTGAGAGGAGTACGCAGTTCGTGACTCATATTGGCTAAAAACTCACTTTTGGCTTTATTAGCCGCATCCGCTGCTTCTTTTGCTTGTTTGAGTTCTTCAGCCTGGTGTTGAGTGTGAGCAAACAGTTCGGCTTGTTGCACTGCTACCCCAAGCTGATTACTAATTTGGGTAATAATCTTTACTTCTTCTTCTTGCCAAGCGCGGGGATGACTATTTTGATAAACCCCTAACAATCCCCAAAGTTTTTTACCACAAAAGATTGGTGTAATGGTATAAGCTCGGGCTTGTAATTGTTCTAAAAATTCTAGATAACAAGAGTCAAAGCCGGCTTGATAAATATCAGGAACCCAGGAATAATTGTTTTTTAGACGATCAATTCCGCCTTGATTGTTTTGTAGATAGGTGTCTTGAATGAGTCCATCAGAACTTTGAAATTTAGCCACTGCACAATCATCTTTATTGACTGTAACCTGAGTTAGTTCAGGGGTATTGGCTTGATCTGAAAATAAGATCTTCCAACCCGGAGCAACCGACTCGGAAACGATATTTCCACTCCAGTCAGTATTAAAGCGATAAATTAACACCCGATCACAGCCAATTGCCTGAAGTAACTCTGCTGTCGTCACCTGAAAGATAGTTTCTAAATCTAGAGTTTGACGCATTTTAGAAATAATACGAGTGGTTGCCTTCTGTCGTTGTACCATTAATTGGATCGCTGCTTCTACTACAATTCTTTCTCTAATTTCGGTTTCGAGAGTTGTATTTGCGGCTACCAGTTCTGCGGTTCGTTCCTCGACTCGAAATTCTAACTGTTCATAAGCACGACGTTTCTCTTCTTCGGCCCATTTGCGTTGCAATTCAGTCGCCGCACGCGCTGCAAAAACAGACATAATGGCTCGGGTTTGTTTATCTGTCTTTAGGGGGTTGACATCAAGAATAGATAGGTTACCAATTACCTTTTGATTCGCATCCAACAAAGGAACACCGATGTAGCTTTCGGCGTTGAGTTGTCTGAGTAGTGAATTATTGGGGAAAAACCGTTGCAAATCTTTTGGATAATAACAAAATTGTTGAGTTTTGATGACAATATTGCAGGGTGTCTCGTTGTTGCATTCAAAATTGCTGGTTAGATGATCTCCAGACCAAAATGCAACGCTACGCAAGCTCTGTGTCGGTTCATTAACTTTCTCACAGACAAACACATAGGGAACATTTAATGCGGTGGCAAGGTTCTCCACCAAAGCCGGAAAGAAATCTTCCCCAGTCACTGAAGCGGTTCCCGATAAGATACTTTGCAGAGTTTCATCAATTCGTTGTCGTTCGGCAATTTCCTGTTCTAACTGTTGATTAACTGCTTCGAGTTGTTCAGGCGATCGCAAAGCGAGAAATTTCGGTAATAATTCAACTAATTGTAAAGCGGTGTATACAGAAACCAACGCCGTCAAAGCCCGTTCTAGCCCCGATATCCAATAATACGGATACCAAAGCGTCAAAATATCGAGTAAATGCCCAACACCGCAAAGAATGATAAAAGCACCGAATAAGACAAAGACGCTGGAAAAAGGCAGATCACTCCGTTTGCGAACAAAGTAGATCAACATCGCCGGAATCGAAAAATACGCAATGGCGATCAGGGCATCACTGACCAAATGCAATCCCACAAGAGGAGTCTGCCAAAGATAACAATGGCCGTGTGGTATGTAAGAATGGGCAGATAACAGATTTTCTAACCCGTGTAACACTGTTGTCTTCTCCTTAAAGATTCTTTAAACTCATATCAAGGCAAACGGCTCAAACGTTTTGATATCCACACCCTTCTATTTCTAGTCTTCATTCTAGCTTGGCATTGAAAAATACTGATGACCATCCCAGATAGAACTTTAAGTCGGAAACTTAAGAATTGAGTCTTGATTATACCGATGGGAGAGACAGAAATTTGTACAATTTATCTCAATGATGATATTGAATGTTATAAACAATTTTGATTTGTATATTGCCTGTGCTTCCTTCTGAAAATATTCCTGAACCCGAACCCAAGCGAAAAAGAGGTGTCATCCTCAGTTCAAAAGGTTGGCAACGTCTACAAGCAGCAGAACATCTATCGTCTGTACGAGAAAATGCAGGTCATGGCTATACTTTAGAACAGTTAAGCACTCACACCGGGCTGAGTACCAAATGAACAACGACGTAATTTAAGACGACAACAGTTATTATTAGGAATCGTTAGTTTAATGATGATCATCGCCGTTGGACTCGGACTCTTTGCCAACCATTGAATCTGACAATGCTAAACTTTGTCAAAGAATGAACAAAAAAGAGTAGGAATTTCTCTCCATCATCTCCCCCTAAATCTCATCTCCCTCTGAACTCTATTAATCATCTGTCGCAAATAATTACCAATTTTCTATACCCTAAGCAGACTTCGTGAGACAATGGTTAGAGACAAAACTGGGAAATGCTCAAATGTTTAAACGAATTACAGCTATACTTTTTGTCATTATCAGCCTTACCCTCGGTGGTTGTGTTTCAATCGGTGCCGCCGGGTTGAATTCTTTTGTCGATACGACAGATGGCTACGAATTTCTGTATCCCAACGGTTGGGTTCAGGTGAACGTTTCTGATGGGCCGGATGTCGTTTTTCACGATATGATCGAACAAACTGAAAATGTGAGTGTCGTCATTAGTCCCATTCCAGATAACAAAACCCTGGATGAAATTGGTACCCCGACTGATGTTGGATACAAACTCAGTAAAAATGCGATCGCACCTCCGGGATCAGGGCGGTCAGCGGAATTAGTCAATGCAGAATCTCGTCAAAAAGGCGAAAAAACTTACTATTTGTTGGAATATGCGGTGACACTTCCGAATCAAAAACGCCATGATTTTGCCAGTGTTACAGTGAGTCGAGATCAACTGTTTACTTTGAATATTTCAACTCCTGAAAAACGTTGGGAAAAAACCCATGAACAACTTGAACAAGTTGCAAGATCCTTTAATGTCTATTAGTGGAGACGTTTTGTGAATGATCAGACGTTCCTTGTGAACGTCTAAACTCTTTATACAATTTAGAATCACAAGTTTTCAGCAGATGGCAACGGAAAATCAGATCACTTTTATTTTAGCCTCTGCTTCCCCTGCCCGTCGTCGTTTATTACAAAATCTTGGCATTCCGGCGAGAGTTTGTCCGAGTGGTTTTGATGAGTCACAAATTCAGTTAAATAATCCGGCTGAACTTGTCAAAACTCTCGCCCGTTGTAAGGCGGAAGCGGTAGCCAATCTACTCACAACAACATTATCAGATTCGATTCCTCATTCAAACTCTGCTGTGATTTTAGGCTGTGATTCGGTTTTAGAAGTAGATGGGGAAATCTACGGAAAACCTGAAAATAAAACAGAAGCGATTGCCCGTTGGAAAGTTATGCGATCGCACTATGGTAGACTATTTACAGGTCATGCGTTGATTGATGTCGGACAACAAAAAACTCTCGTTTATTCTCAGGTGACAACGGTTTATTTTGCGTTAGTTAGTGATGCTGAAATAGAGGCTTATGTCGCCACAGAAGAACCCCTAAATTGTGCGGGATGTTTTGCGATCGAAGGAAAAGGAGGGGTATTTATTGAGAAAATAGAAGGTTGTCATACTAATGTGATTGGGTTGAGTTTGCCTTTACTGCGAAAAATGTTGCAGGAATTAAAACATGATGTGACTGAGTTTTGGCAAGCTGAAAATCCAGAGAAATTCTATACTTCTAACGGTGATCCGAAGTTTGATTGATAACCTTAACAATTCTCCCCTTACCTTTGAGAATTGGGGGTTGGGGGAGATGTTATCGTTCTAGGTTGACTGAAATCTTAACAAGTTTTGACTATCCTAACAAACAAGCGAGGGGAAACAGGAAATATTCTAAGAAAAACAACTTCCAAATAAACTGATAAAAATCAGCAATGGCTTCTTTTTTTTCGAGATCAACTTTTGTACTTCGCCACCACAATAATGCTAATATAACAACATGACTACTGACTAAAAAGATCGAATTCACCCAATTTTGTAAAAAGAGTGGCGAGAGGATGATCCCGAGATAACAGACTGTTAACACCCAACGGGATAAATTAAAAACGGCAACCGTTCCTAAACGGATGGTAAAAGTGGTAATTTTATATTGGCGATCGCCTTCGATATCGGGAATATCTTTGAAAATTGCGATCGCAAAGGTGAAGACTAAAATGAACAGCGTTAATGTTAAAATGGGGGGAGTTAAACGGGGAATTTCTCCGGTGATTCTTCCAGATAAAACCCAACTCAAATGCAAATAAAGCCCTAAGTTGACAATCACACCCCGCACGGTGAAAATGCACAACGCTGCCCAAAACGGAAATCGTTTGAGGCGAATTGGCGGTAAGGAATAAGCAGTTCCCATAGCAAGGCTAATTCCGACTGTTGCTAAGAGAAACTTGCCTTGTAACGCGGCTAAAGTAATCGCGAGTATTCCGGTGGTGATGATGATTGCTTTGGCTTGAAAGGGCGAATATTCACCGGATGCTAAGGGTAAATGAGGCTTATTAATCCGATCTATTTCAACGTCTTCGAGTTGGTTGAGTCCCACAATATAAATATTGCCACACACACAAGCTAACCAACTGAAAATCACACTAACGAGGACAGTGGGTATAAAATCTCCATTATCCCATATTCCATTAATTTTATCACTCCAGGCAACAAGAGTCAATCCCAACACACTAAAAGTTGTCCCCAAAATTGTATGAGGGCGGGAAAATTTCCAAAAGGAATAAAGCCAAGGCGTGTATTTTTGGACTAGATTAACTTTAGAAATAGTCAAGGTTTGCTTAGAACTTTCGGCCATAATTGAGTGATGATTTAAAGAACTGAACCTAGATACTATAGCTTATGTTTTACTTGATGTATAGTAAACTCTACAGAGGATTATAAAGAATAAAAAATACTTAAGATACAGAGATTCGCTTGCTTTGTGTCTTGGTGATGAGTCTCCCCCTCAAAGCAATGTTCTCGTGGACTTTTATTCCGCCACTGCCCCTAAAAACATTTCCTTGACTTGATTATTTTGAAACTCAAAAATCAACCCTCCATAAACCGAACCAGCGACGAAATAATCAGAAGAAATTGGGGCGGCTGCATCTTCTTCTGGGGCGTAGGCTTGTTTAACTTTTGCTGAAGAATCTCCAATACCAACACCTCGCCTAGTTTTGAGTTGAGAAGGGGCTTGAACTCGAATAGAACTAACAATAGCAGAACCTTCTTCGGTTTCGGCTGCCATATTTAAGGTAATTCCTTGTTGGGGATAATTCCAGTTTTGATGATACAAACCATCCGCCCCCCAAAATTGTTGTTCTCCTTTGCTTTCGACTTCTCCGAGGGTTTGCGTGACTTCGGCTGCGGTTAAACCAATTTTCAATTCTCCAAATCCTTCCGAGTTGAATAAATCAAAATTTTGAGAAATTTGAGACTCTAAACGTGAGGATAAAGCAACAGTATTTAAGGCTAAAGCCGTCGATAATCCGAGAAAAAAGGTAGTTTCTGTTAGCAAAAATACAGTCATTAAAGTCGAAAACTTTTTCATGTTAACGCCGTTCAAATAAAACACGATAAACAGGTTCTCCCCGAGATATAGTCGAACGTTCTCGTTCAGAGGGAAGGGGAAGGGGATTTTCATAGAGCCAATCTTTTCCTAAACGTTGAAACCCGGGATGTTCAGAAAATAAATCGCACATTTGTTCAACGACTTCTTTAACATCTGACTGAATAAAGACTTCACCGTTAATTGTCAGATAATCGGCAATTTCTGCAACCAACTCCGGTTGAACAATACGACGGCGTTGATGACGTCTTTTGAACCAAGGATCAGGAAATTGAATACTCACTCGCTGTAAAATCCCCGCAGGTAAAGTTTCGAGGATCGGTTTTAAAGAATTATTAGCATTACAAAATAAATAATGTAAATTCGTTAATCCTTCTTCATCTCGCCATTGATTCGCTTCATCAACTAACGGTTCTCGAATTTCCAGTCCGAGATAGTTCCAACAGGGTTCGATTTGCGCTAAATTCCAAAGTAACCGCCCTCGACCACAACCGAGATCCAGATGTAAAGGCTGATGAACTTTAGCATAAATTTTCGTCCAGTCGGGCGGATGAATTGGAACTTGATATTTTTGAGCTAAGGGATTAACGTGTTCACGAACTCGAACTCTTCCCAATGGTTATACCTCCAGATCAACTTCAGTTAAACGACCAAAAAGCAGAATGCAAAACTTCCTGATGAATTTGCGATCGCTCGACTAAAAATTCTATTTTAGCGGTTGAGAGTGCATCGCCGTTAGCATAACATTCAAGCCAGGTTTTTGTGATCACATTTGCATCTAAGGGGAGTTGGGAGAGTTCCCATCCCGGAAATTCTAATTCTTCCATTAACTGCGTGACTTTGGGATCATAACTGAGGGCAAAACATCGACATTCTTGTGTTGCTGCCATAATTAAACTATGAAATCGCATCCCAATCACCATTTCTACACCCCGAAAAACACCCTTGAGTTGACGTGGATCTTCGAGGATCAAAATTTGACTATGATTTGGAAGAGCGCGATGAAAAAGTTGGGCGATCGCTAAATCTTGACTAGGTTGAAAGGGAAGGAGTAAAATAAAAGCCTGGGTTGCTTTTTGAAACGAAACTAAAGCCTCAGTTAGAAGACTTAAACGTTCAGGAGTCAATTGGGGATGAGGACGCAACGTTAAAGCCACACGAGGAGCAGGTAAATCCCATAAACCAGGAACCGGTTGAGAGTCCAATGCCCAAACCGGATCGGGGGCGATAGTAAACGGAATTTGCCAGTCCGATAATAACTGCGCCGAAGCGCGATCGCGAACGCTAATCGTGGTACATTCAGAAAAACAACGTTGAGCTAATTTACGGGTAATCGAACGTCGTAAAGGGCCGATTCCCTGCGCCCAAGCAATTGTTTTCAAGCCCATTTGTTGCGCCAAACCCATTAATCCACCATAATAAAAAGGGCTAATGGCACTGGTGACATCCTGAATTAAACTTCCACCCCCCCAAATCAAAGCATCTGCCCCTCGCAAAACCTTGAACACTTCCAAAGCATTCATGCGATCGTAGCTAGCCACCTGATAACGTTCTTGGGTTTGGCTGGGGTTTCCCGAAAGTACGAGGGGTTCAACAGAAGGGGGTAACATCTGTAATAGGGATGCAAGTAATGCTTCATCTCCACCGTTTCCTTTGCCATAATACCCACTACAAACGACCCTTTTCATATTGAAATTTATGACTGTGAGATTTTAAACCAGAAGTTAATTCTCAACACCAAACCCGTAACCGATCGGGATGAAACAAAAAAAACAGCAGTTGAGATTTAGATGTTAGACTACCATAAATGAAGCATTGATAGCAGAGTAAATTGGCGATTAACTTAGCTAAAATTATATTATGCACGCACTTTCAATTCCCACCTGGATTATTCACGTTTCCAGTGTTCTCGAGTGGATGGCCGCAATTTGGTTTATTTGGAGGTATGGTGAAGTGACTCAGAATAAAGCGTGGTGGGGACTTTCGGTGGCAATGTTACCCGCCCTCGTCAGCGCCATGTGTGCTTGTACCTGGCATTATTTTGATAACCCCCCTTCCTTTGAGTGGATGGTCACGCTTCAGGCGGCGATGACGGTACTCGGGAATATTACCCTCTGTATTGCGGCTTGGTACATCTGGCGCAGTTTTCGATCCGTTAAAGAGTAATATCAAGCGAGAACAATGTTATCAAAAGACACCCTCTTTGCCCTTTCTTTATTTCCCTATTTAGGTTTTTTGTGGTTTCTGACTCGTTCAGGACAGACACCCCGTTTGGCATTAATTGGATTTTATGGCACATTAGTATTTGTGGGAGTCACGATTCCGGCTGGCATCTATGCCAAGATGGTCTATCACGACAGTTTGGCAAATATTGATTGGTTACATGGGGGTGCAGAGGTTTTCCTGACGCTATCAAATATTCTTGTTGTGTTAGGGTTCAGACAGGCAGTCATCAGCAAACAGTCCTCACGATAATGGAGAATCTTACCTTAAGTGGTCACGCCGACGGTGTAAAATCGGTCGCAGTCAGTCCGGATGGAAAAATCCTGATTAGTGCCTCTGAAGACGGTAAGATTAAAGTCTGGAACTTCAAAACCGGAGAGTGTTTACTCACCTTAGGAGGTCATCCCTTTGGAGTCAAAAATGTCGCCGTCAGTCCCGATGGTGAATTTTTTGCGACAGGCGGGGGAGATGGAACCATCAAAATTTGGAGTCTGAAAAACGGAAAACTGCTGCGAACTTTAGTCACGGGTTATTCTCGCCTCGACTCCGGGTTTATGCCCGTTGCCATTGTTCCCAATGCTAAAACGATTATCAGTCATAGCAGTAGTTATAGTCAAACGGTGCGGTTGTGGGATGTGGAAACCGGACAACTGAAAGGGACGCTAACGGGTCATGCGGGTTCGGTGAAGACTTTTAGTATCTCTCCGCGAGGGGATATCCTAGCGAGTGATGGTGCTGATAATAGCATTCGGTTGTGGAAATTACAAAATGAAGAATTAATTGGCATCCTCGAAGGACATACAGGCGGAGTGTTGACCTTAACTGTTAGTCCAGATGGCGAAACTCTCGTTAGTGGGGGAAAAGACGAAACGATTAGAATTTGGCAAATTCGCACTCAGAAGCTATTGCGAACCCTCTCCGGTCATTCCTATGCAGTGAATTCCGTTAAAATTAGTCCGAATGGTCATATTCTCGCCAGTGGGGGCTACGACAGTTTGATTAAGTTACGGGACTTAAACACCGGAGATTTACTCAATTTGCTTTCTGGACATTCAGGGGCTGTGAATACCGTTACCTTTAGTCCCGATGCCAAAATATTAGTTAGTGGGAGTGAGGATAAAACCATTAAACTCTGGAATTTAGATGATTTGCTGAATTATCATTAAGTGATCGTTAAAACTCAGTTGATTGTTGCTTCTAATCACCGTTCAAGAACGCTTCAGTCAATCGCCATCCTTTAGGACAATTATTAAAAACTCTAGCAGCTTATCCTCCTGTTGCCTTTACTCCTGATAGTCAAACCTTAGTTACAGGTGGAAAAAATGGTGATATTTTAGTTCAAAAATAGAGATAAAATAGAGATAAAAAATAATGCAACTCCAAACTCATCGTCTTATTCTCAGAGAATATAAACCGGATGATTTAGATAACATTATCAGCATTTTATCCGACCCCAAAACCATGAGTTATTGGCCACAACCGTTTAATCAATCCCAAGTCGAAGCTTGGATAAAACGCACTTTAGAGAGTTATCAACTCAACGGATTTGGTCGTTATTTAGTTCTCTTAAAAGAGACAGAAACAATCATCGGAGATGCAGGAATTTTAAAGTCAAAAGTTGCCAATGAATGGGTTAACGATTTGGGTTATATTATTCATTATCCCTATTGGGGAAACGGATATGCAACCGAAATTGCGACAGCACTCAAAGACTATGCTTTTACGGTTTTAAAATTAGATCATCTTCATATTAATATGCCCGCTAATCATCCTGCATCTCGCCGTGTTGCAGAGAAAATAGGCCTGAAATTTATTCGAGAATTTAACAATGAAAAAAATCGTCATATCAAAACATTGTTGTATGGAATTTGAGATTATTTCTGGATTTTTGAAGTCAATTCGATGATCACATCATATCTAAAATCATTCACTAATTGGGTTAATATTTTGGCTAAAGAAGCATGAGTTTCAGGAATTTGATCAATAACTTCAGTCATTAACTTACTATTGAGTTTAGTCGCGGCTTGATGCAAGGCTTGTATCCAGGTTTCAGGCATTATAGCTAACACTTCAGAGGTGAGTTGAGAGGGGTCAGTTATCTCCATTTTTTGAGGAAGTTGAGTATTTCCAGATTCATCAACATCGGGAGTTTCTTCATACAAAAATTTTACCCCTAAATGTTTGGAGATTTTTTCAAACAACACTTCAACTCGGAAAGGTTTGCGAACAAAATCATCACAACCTGCGGATAAAATCACCGTTCTATCTTGTTGAAAAACACTAGCCGTTAAAGCAATAATAACGGTTGCTTGACCTTGCAAATGTTGTTTAATGTATTGAGTCGCTTCATACCCATCCATGACAGGCATTCGCATATCCATAAAAATTAAATGGGGTTGCCATTTTTCCCAGATTGAAATTGCTTCTTGACCATTTTCTGCTTCCTGAACTTCAAATCCGAGCGGTTTCAACAATTTCACTACCAGTTGTCGATTAGTCCAGTTGTCATCAACCACTAAAATTCGATAATTCTGTTTATTTTCGGCTAATCCAATTACTTGTTTAATCGCAGTTTTTGAAGGGATGTGAGAAGTATTAGCGGGTTTAAAATTAATATTAAATCTAAAGCAAGTTCCCTGACCCAATTGACTACTAACCGTAATTTTTCCTCCCATAAGCTTGATAAATTTTTGGCTAATGGATAAACCCAAACCCGTACCCTGTTGAGATTTTCGTCCGGTTTCCGTTTGAATAAAGGGTTTAAAAACATATTGAAGTTCTTCTGGAGAAATACCGTATCCTGTATCTTCCACTTCAAAAATTAGCCTGTTAGCTTTTGAATTTTTAACGGTTTTAGTCCGTAAAATAATACAGCCTGCATCTGTAAATTTAATCGCATTTCCCAATAAATTAATTAAAACTTGACGGAGTTTACTTTCATCAGTTTGAATATACTGAGGAACATCGGAGTCAATCTCAAACAGTAATTTTAATCCTTTTGATTGAGCTTTTAACTCTAACATATCTCGCAGACAATGAAGCAGTTTAAGCAAGTCAAAATGTGCAGAATTGAGCGAAATCTGACCCGCTTCAATTTTAGACATTTCCAAAACATCATTAATCAGATTTAATAAATGTTCGCCACTTCGACCAATAATTTCTAAATGTTCTTGATGATCTTGAAGTAAAACTGATTGTTTCCGTTTCAAATCACGATTCATCAGTTGAGTAAAACCCAAAATTGCATTTAACGGTGTACGAAGTTCGTGACTCATTCGGGCTAAAAATTCACTTTTAGAACGGTTGGCGGCTTCTGCGGCTTCTTTTGCTTGTTGTAAGACAATTTCAGTGTGTTTGCGTTCGCTAATGTCTCGCACCACAGCACAACCATATTCTTTATTATTATATTCTAAATAACTTAAAGTAATTTCAACGCTAATATGTTCACCTGTCTTCATTTTATGAATAGATTCAAAGGTGAATGAACCCTGTTGTCTTAAATTTTCCCAAGAGATAGACCATTGATTTTCAGACGCATTCGGATCAATATCCTTCACTTGCATTTGCAGAAATTCATCCCGAGAATATCCGAGGGTTTTTGTCGCCGCTTCATTGGTATAAAAAAAACGAGCATTGATATCAGTAAACAGCACATAATCCCTTGATTTGTCAATCGAAAACTGAGTCAGTCGTAGCTTTTCATCAATCTCTTTTTGTTCTGTAATATCTTCTAAAACACCAATAATTCCAATTACATATCCATCAGTATCTAGCATCGGTACCCGACTGATATCTAGCCAAATTTGTCTACCATCGGTAGTCGGTTTTTGTTTTGGGGCGATAACATTTAACTCGGGTTCTTTAGAGGTCATAACTCGGCGATCTTGACGGCGATAAAATTCAGCAACTTCCCAATTTTTAAACAGATCATAGTCTGTTTTTCCAATCACAGATTCTGCACTTTCTAACTGAGCATATTCAGCCCATTTTTTATTACATCCTTTAAAGACTAAATTAGTATCTTTCCAAAAAACTTGTTGAGGAATATTATCTAAAACTAAACGTAAATATTCTTTCTGCTGTTTGAGATCTTCTTCAATTTTTTTGTATTCACTAATATCCTGAATTTGTGTAATTACCGAAAATGGATTTCCGACTGTATCGAGTCTCAGATAGCAGTGTAGAATTCCATAAACCCAATGCCCTTCTTTGTGGCGATAGCGTTTTTCGAGGTTATATTGCTTAAATTCTCCCTGAATTAATCGAGAAAAATAGTTCATACTCATATCTCGATCATGGGGGTGTGTAATCTGATTAAATCCCCGTTGCATGAGTTCTTTTCTACTGTACCCAATAAACTCACAAAACGATGAATTGACCTCTAAAAACTGCCCACCTAGCGACACTTCTGCCATGCCAATTGGGGCGAGATGAAACAAATCTCGAAAGCGATTTTCACTTTCTAAAAGAGCAGTTTCTGTTTGTTTTAGTTTTTCAGAGAGGGCTTGAATGGTTAAGTTTTCTGAGTTCATAGTTACTTTTAAGTAAACTTAAATAGGCAGGGTAAAGTAAAAAGTTGTCCCGACACCAAACTCGGATTCAACCCAGACTTTTCCGCCATGACGTTCAACAATTTTCTTACAAATCGCTAATCCGATACCCGTACCTGGATAGTCTTGAACAGTATGTAAGCGTTGAAAGACTTGAAAAATTCGCTCAAAGTAATCGGATTTTATACCAATACCATTATCTTGAATGATAAAGATCCATTCTTGGGGTTTTTGTTCGGTTGTAATCGTGACTTGAGGGATAATACCCGGACGACAATATTTAATCCCATTACTAATCAAGTTTTGTAATAATTGTCCGAGTTGAATTTTATCAGCTTTGACTGTCGGTAAGGTTTTATGAGTAATAATTGCCTGACTTTCTTCAATAGAATGATGAAGATTTTTTAAAGTTTCTGCTAAAATTATATTACAATCAATGGGTTGTAGTTCTTGACGTTTTGTTCCTACTCGACTATATTCTAATAAATTTTTTATCAACCCCTGCATCCGAATTCCTTCTTCTAAAATCGGAGTCACATATTCGTCGGCTTCTTCTTCTAAAATAATTTCTGATTTTAAAGATAGAAGTAATTCAGCAAACCCGGTAATTGTTTGTAGCGGTTGTTGTAAATCGTGAGAAGCAATATAGGCAAATTGTTCAAGTTCTTGGTTAGAATGAGCTAAGTCTTGATTGAGTTGATGGAGCTTTAAGTTTTGGGCGTGTAGTTGTTTCTGTAGCCGACAAATCGTGAGTTGATTTTCGACTCTCGCTAACACTTCTTCAACTTGAAAGGGTTTAGTAATGTAGTCTACTCCTCCCACGCGAAACGCTTTAACCTTATCAAAAACATCATCTAAAGCACTCAAAAAAATCACTGGAATATTTGATGTACTGACTTGAGACTTGAGTTCAGCACAAACTTCATAGCCATCAAGTCCTGGCATTTTAATATCGAGTAAAATCAAATCAGGGGGTGCATTTTGAACAGCCATTAATGCAAGTTTTCCATTAATCGCACACTGAACTTCATAGCCGCGATCACTTAATGTCTCTGACAAAAGACGTAAGTTATCCGGTAAATCGTCAACAATTAAAATATTTCCCTTCTGTTCGCTCGCCAAATCGCTGTTCATAAGATATTTGATATTCAGGTTAGACTCAAAACCCCTCTATTTTACGACCCAGAGTCATTTATGAATCTAACTTATTGTAGCGGACAGAAGACCTCTTTTGCTAATTTTTCTATGTTAAGAAGCTTTTCAGATCTTCTTTATTCTTGACGATTTGGGGAATTACATCAGACGTTGTACAACCTCCTGATAAGCCGCACTATTCATCCCAACTCCTCTTTCAGCTAAACGAGGATCGAGGTATTGTTGCAGGGTATAAATTCGATCTGAAGTCGCCGGATGAGTGCTTAAAATCGTGGGTGGAGAACCACTTCCGAGTAATTTTTCCATAAAATCTAAAGCGGCTTTTTGAACATATCCAGCCTTTCCTAAAGTAATGATTCCTAAGCGATCTGCTTCATACTCTGCCTCTCGACTTTTCGGGCGTCTTAATGCCAACTCTACCCCAATTTGTACAGCTAAATTATTATCTAATCCTGCGGCTGAAGCCACTCCTTGAGCAATCGCAATTTGACGCATTTGTTTGAGAGAATGTTCTCCGACAATATGAGAAATTTCGTGGGCAATAACACTGGCTAGTTCGGCTTCATTATCTGCTGCTAAAATCAACCCTTTATGAACATAGACAAAGCCGCCCATGGTTGCAAAAGCATTCACTTGATCATCATTAACCACTTGAAAAGTATAGGGAATGTCTGGACGTTCACTCGCTTTAACTAATCGCTGACCAATTAAATCAATATACTGAGTTAAAGCTGGACTCGGATACAGTTTAAATTCTCGACCTACCATGCGATCATTAATCTGTTTGCCGAGTGCAACTTCCTGGCGATCAGAAATTGTAGAAAGCTGAAGAATTCTTACACCATGAAAAATAATTTTCTCAATCGGAATTGCTTGTACAGCAGGAAGTGAACTAATCCAAAATGTTAGTGCAGTACAAACAGAAAGTACAGGATAAAACCAGCGACGAGGAAAACATTTAGACTTGAATAACAAGAGTTTAGACATGATCAATCCTTTGATATTAAACTTGTATTTCGGGAAAAGAAAATCGACAAATTATTTTATCAAGGTCGAAAAAAATCACAAAAAATTACAAGTTATTTAGATATTTTTATATATTTTTTATGATTTAAAAACAACATAAATTTGTTGTATTATTCTTTTTAAAACAATCGACTTAAGTTCATCTTTTTAGGTTGAGAAAGGTAATAACCCTGAGCATAATCCAAACCTAATGCTTTTACTTCATTAAAAATTTCTTCGTTTTCAACCCCTTTAGCAATCACCTGTAAGCCCATGCTCTGACCCAGATAGTTAATCAGTTCTACAATTGCTTTATCTGTAATATCTTGACCCATCTTTTTGACAAAGCGTTCGGAAATCTTTAAATAATCAACAGGAAGATATTTCAGATAAGTAAAAGAGGACATATTGCTGCCACAATCGTCTAAAGCACAACAATAACCGCGAGTTTGTAAATCAGTAATGACATCAGAAGCTAGCCTTAAGTTTTCCAGTGCTAAACGCTCGGAAATTTCAAAGCAGATCAGATCAGGAGACAGTTCAAACTCACTCACTTGAGCATGAATATACTCAAATAAGCGATCATCTCTTAAGTAAGCAGGGGATAAGTTGATTGAAAAGCGATGATTCTCTAAAATATGAGTAGGAGCTTGGGCTAACTGTTCAAATAAAGTCGTAATTACCCGTCGTTCAATTTGTGAACTAAGATTATAATGTTCCGCAACACCCAGAAAACGAGCAGGTGAAATGAGTTGATTATTCTCTGTTCTCAAACGAAGCAAAACTTCAGAAAATCGACGATAATCTAATGTTGTTAGTGGAGTAATTTCTTGTAGATATAAACAAAAACGATTCTCAGATAAGGCTTGCTTAATTTGCTTAACCCATTGCCAATCACTTAAAAAATGAACAACATTTTGATGGGTCTGTGGTCGGGAGAAAGTCCGATGTTTTTTCCAGGTTATAGAAACCATTCTTGACACTCCTGCAAATAAAAAAGTATAAACTTTGATCTATTTCCAGATTAACCCTAGACTGTAAGCTACCGATGAACGTTATATGAGAGTTTTCTTAAAAAATAAATCAGGCTTATATGATAGCCTATAAACGATGCAAATCTAAGCCAATCTGCCCTTTCTCAGCGATTGCAATGGTTGTCTATGTCTCTATCTACAAAATCAAACAAGTTTAAGGAATATTAAAGTTTTGAAACATCATAATTCTTAACAGTTCCACTTGATGGGCTTGTACTCGCAATTGTAAGAGATTAACCGGATTAGACCACTCAATCTTTGCATTCAGATAAAGACAAAGGGTGAGGATAGCCGCTAGCAGTAGTTTTTCAAACATAATCAACTCCTCTCAAAAAAGTTCTATTGCACCGAACTTTGGTGTATGCAAAGATAATACAAAATTTCACGAAAACTCTAAATGATTTCACACAATATTCAATATGACCTAATTAACGCATTGATTGTGATGCAGGTCACACCCCTCGCCAATTTAGGGGATTTCAGAGCAAACATAAAGAAATAATATCTAATCAATTCGAGTCTCCACCGTAATTGTTATTAAAAAAACAAAATTATTTCAATCAACCGATCACGGGAGCGACCTCCGCCCTGTAAAATATATCAGTAGAGATTTGTCGATAGGCTGGAGGGTACAATGCTGGCACATATTCTGGCGATTGCTGTTGGTTTGGGGAGCTTCGCCGTTTACATGGCCGCCTTCTTTTTTCCAGAAGTTCATCGCAAAAATGACTTCTTCTGGAGTGGCGTGGGATTCTTTTATGCACTGATTTTGTGGGTCTGTGCCGGACGCATTACGGGAGCCGTCCTCCTGGGTCAAATCGCGAGTGTTGCCTTACTGGGTTGGTTTGGCTTACAAACTCTGTATTTGCGACGAGTCGTAACGCCGATATCACAAAAAACCCCTGTTCCCGCAAAACTGCAAGAACAAGTCGAGGGTTTATTTGCGGTTCAAGCCCAGGAACCCCAGGTCATATCTGCCCCCAAAATTGATAATCTTGACCAAGATGGCGCTCTCCCCGTTGCGCCGCCAACACCCCCCGAGCCTGCTGGTGTTGAATCTCCACCTGAAACTGTTCCAACGGAACCCAACATTCCGGTTTCCTCAGAAATTCCCTCAGAAATTCCCTCAGAAATTCCTGAAGTTATTGAAGAAGTTATTGAAGAAGTTTCACCGTCTGCCGAAACAGAATTGACTTCTGAAACAGCAATTGAATCAGAAGATGAACCTGTCATTTATCAACCCGAACCCGAACCCATTTCGGCAACAAAAATTGAATGGGAAGATGAAGTAGACGAACAAATAGAAGAAGAAACAGAAACAATTTCTCAACCCCAAACCCCATCACCCCCTGCATCTCAGCCTAAACGATTATCACGAGTATTTCGCTCGATTACAGGTTTATTCAATCGGCGTCAAAACAAACCTTCTTCTCCTGTTTCTCCCGTCGAAACTTCAGCAGAAAATCAAACAGAAGAAGCCAAAGTTGAACCGGAAACCGAAGAAACACCAACTCTAGAAACTGTTGTTTCTCAAGAATATATCACCCCAAAAACCGAACAACCAGAACCCACACCCGTAACAGAAACAGAAGCAATCTATGAATCAGAAATAGAGTCTTCCTCGGAATTAGAAACACCATCCGAAGACGATTTTCAAGAAATTACGGTCACGGTTGAACCGGATATTTCTTCAGTCACTCCCTTTGAACAAATGACATCTGCTTCTGAAGATTCTTCCGAAGAAATCGTCTCAGAATCCTCTAACCCAAATCCCTCGCCCCCCGATGAAAATCAAAATCTGAAGCGGCCTAATCCTCCTGATCCTGATTTAAAAGAAGCCGCTAAAAAACAAAACCAATCAACCGACTCCGAACATTAAACGTTGAAAACATCCTTAATTTTAATCAATTATTATGGCAACTTGGCAATGTGTTAAAAACTGTGGGGCTTGCTGTTATCTCGAACCCTCAGAACGTCCAGAATTAGATGAATATCTCGGCTCAGAGGAGTTAGAATTGTATTTGAGTTTAGTCGGAGAAGATGGATGGTGCATTCACTATGATTCCCAAAACCGAGAATGTAGCATCTACTCTAACCGTCCTCGCTTCTGTCGAGTTCAGCCGGAAGTGTTTACAGAAATGTTCGGCATAGAACCTCCAGAGTTGAACGACTTTGCGATCGATTGTTGTCAGCAGCAAATTGAAGGGGTTTATGGGGCTGACTCAACTGAAATGAAGCAGTATAATGATCAGGTGGGCTTTTGTGAAGACCCCGAAAATATCACCTCTTGAACCGATAGGCTTGCATCTTTGGGGCCAATATGAAAAGATTATGATTGAATCAGTAGAACAGACTATTTTTTGATAAACTGTGACACCATCTTCTGAGTTATTCCCTTCGTCTAAGCCACCCTCAAACTTCTCTAATGAGAGTTCTCCTGAACTCCCGATCAAGGAAACAACCGAACCAACATCATCTCTTGTTCAAGACTCTCCGATTCCCCAACCGAATCAGCCTCGCAAACCTAAAAATGCTTGGGCAATTTTTGCGTCTACTTTTGTAACAATTTTTCTTGCAGAAATTGGTGATAAAACTCAATTGACAACGCTGTTAATGACAGCAGAATCTCATCAGCCTTGGGTTGTTTTTGCAGGTGCCGGAAGCGCCTTGGTTCTCACCAGTTTACTCGGGGTTTTAGTCGGGCGATGGTTAGCCAGTCGTATTGAACCCAAAACCCTCGAACGGGCAGCCGGAATCAGTTTACTGGTGATTTCAGGTTTGTTGTTTTGGGAAGTTTTTAACTTCTGATGATCAGAACCATCCGGATCGGGATTTGTGATCAATTTCCCGATTGAACATCACAAAAGCATCAGTTTATCCGTTTATTGTAACTGTTGAATTTGATATTGAGCATCTCGATATCCTCCAGTTAATCCCTGTTCTAAATAAAGTTGTCCGGCAGTACGAAAATCATTAATTGCACCGCTTTTATCCCCTAAAGCAACTCGCACAATTCCTCGTCCGTAGTAGGCATTGGGATAATCGGGTTTGAGACGAATAGCTTGAACATAATCTGCGATCGCCTGATTATAATCTTGAAGTTCATAGTAGGTAGTCGCGCGATTGCTGTAAGATTGAGCATCATTTGGGTTCAGTTCAATCGCTTTTGTATAGTCGGCAATTGCTGCTTGAAAATCTTGTTGGGCAACTTGAACCATACCCCGATTACTATAAGCTTTGTGATCGGTTGGTGTGAGTTCAATGGCTTTGGTACAGTCCGCTAAAGCCTTGTCAAGTTCAGATATATTCAAATAAGCAACACAGCGATTATTATAAGCTACAGCGTTCGGTTCGAGTTGTATTGCTTTGGTACAATCATCGATAGCAGCTTGATGTTTGCTTAAATTAATTTGGGTACTACAGCGATTTCCGTAAACAAAACTGTTATCAGGTTGCAGTTCAATCACCCGATCATAATCTGCCAGGGCGCCTTGATAATCCCCTAAATGAAAGCGTGTTCGACCGCGATCATAGTAGGCTAAAATATTTTTAGAATCAAGTCGAATAGCTTGGGTATAATCGGCTAATCCCCCTTGTAAATCCCCTGAATTAACTCGGGCTATTCCTCGGGAACGATAAGCCAGAGGATGATCGGATTGTATCCGAATGACTTCGCTATAGTCTTCGATAGCCTTTTGATAATCTTCGAGGGCGTAGTGAGCAAGTCCTCGTTTATAATAAGCATCAACATCAGTCGGTTCTAACTCGATGACTTTAGAATAGTCAGCGATCGCGCCTGATAAATCTTGAGCATCATAACGGGCTAGTCCGCGATTAAAATAAGCATTAGTGTAGTTGGGATTGAGTTGAATGGCTTGAGTATAATCTTCGATCGCGTTTTGATATTGTTCGAGATCATAGTAGGCATTTCCCCGTTGATGGTAGGCTTCAGGATTGTCTGAATTATAGTTGATGGCTTGAGTTAGGGTTCTCACTGCTGCTTTAGGATTCCCTTTTTCTAGCTTTTCTACGCCTTGAGAGAAAGCAACTTGTGCTTTGATAGGGTCTGGACGATTAAAGACTTTAATTAATCCAAAAATTACTAATAATCCGACTAAGCTCGTTGCTGTCAATCCGACAATTTTTCCCCAATTAGTAATTTTTTGATCGGGATTTAAAGAAACTGAATTGGGAATATAAGTAAAATCAGATCGTCCGGTTATTTTCCTTAAATCTGAGATTACATCACTACAAGCTAGATAACGTTTTCCATGATAATGATGCACCATTTTATCAATAATTTTTGCTAAACCTGCACTGACCCGAGCGCGATTTCGCCACGTTATATCATCTGGGTTAGAAAGATTTGGATCTTGAAGTTTGGGTAAATCTGAAGCTTCTAACCCGGTAATGGCTTGAATAGCAATCATTCCCACTGCATACAGATCACTATTATATTGAGGATTACCTTGAAACTGTTCAATCGGCATATAAGACGGGGTTCCAGTCGCAATCGTCCGCATGGATTGATTGTTCCCATTTAAGAATTGATGACTCACTTCTTTGACTGAACCAAAGTCAATTAAAACTAATTTTTTATCTGAACGACGACGAATAATATTAGAAGGATTAACATCTCGATGAATGACTCCTTGTTCATGAACAAAGAGCATAATTTCTAATATTTGTTCTAATAACTTGATTACTCTTTCTTCTGGCCAAGGAGTACCCGGAACCAGTTCTTTTGAAAGAGAATGTCCTTCGATATATTCTTCTACTAAGTAGAAATGATTGTTTTCTTTAAAGTAGGCTAAAAGTAAAGGAATTTGATCGTGTCGTCCTAATTTTTCTAAAATTTCTGCTTCTTTTTCAAATAATCGTAACGCGGTTTTCAGAATTTTAGAATTATTATTCGGAGGACGAAGCTGTTTAACCACACATTGAGGATGACCTGGGCGACGAGTATCAGCCGCAAGATAAGTTTGTCCAAATGCCCCTGAACTTAGTATTTGAACAATGCGATACCGTCTATCTAAAAGTTGACCAATCATTTGCATAGGAGGGTTTAGCGTCTAAAATAATCGGTTTTATCAAATTCAACAGCAGTCAATGGGAATAAGGTTCTGATTTTAAATTCACATTTTTCCCATTTAAGAGAATGATTCTCTCAGGAAAAAACAGAGGTTTTTGATAAAAAAATAAGAATGAGATTGAGAGTCTATAGATATATTTTAAATTAGTTTCTGGTACTTTTCTCACTTCTTATCCAATTGATGTAACCTTGTCAAAATCAAGCTTAGTGTCGCAGAACCTAGTCATTGATCACTATGCACTAGACATAGACTGTGCTTTAGCACAACAGAGCGTTTAAGTTAATTGTGGCACAGAATCCGGATCTACGAACGAGTCTGGCTAAAAATTCATTCACAGAGGATAGGTTCTGACTCGCCCCTGACCCCATTCGAGAAGATTGAGTCGGCTTTGACGAACGATAAACTTCTGAAAACGATAGAATTTTGTTGAAGTTGTTTCTATTGAATAGAATATGGGGATCATTTTAACTTGAAGCTGATCTAAATTGAGTTCTAAAATCCAATCCCTAAACAGATTTTAATTGAACCTGTTGTTTTTTGGCAATTGAATCAAACCCCCTCAAGTTATTCAAATACACAATTCAATTTTAATTGAACTTAAAACCCCCAAAATTATTCCTCGGGTTAAATAAGTCGTTAATGGAGACTGCTGCAAACTCACCCTTAACTTCAGAGAAACCCCTCAAAATCAACAGCAAGACTCTATATACAAACTTCAGTCTAAATATACTCAGGACTGTGCAGGTACAGTTTCCTCAAGTGCTTCTATAGCAAAGCTTTTCAGCAATTAAACTAAAATCAATTTACTCAAAATCTGAAGAAAAACTAAAGTCACCCCGGACAATAAGTCATAGAGTTAATGGTAAAAATGTAGCCATTCATGGCCTGTTTTCGACCAATCTTGCTATCTAGGTCACTAGAGTTCACAAACAGGGTCGGTTGTGGCTACCCTAAAATAGCTATTCAGTCCTCACCGATTAAGGTCTTTATGGAATTTTTGTCGAATACACTGGTTCTTTCACGAATGCAGTTTGCGTTAACTGCAATCTTCCATATGCTGTGGCCTATCTTGACTACAGGAATGGGAGTTTATCTGGTTATTGTAGAAGGACTTTGGCTGAAAACTCGCAATCCTCAATATTATTATCATGCCCGTTTTTGGGCAAAACTCTACATTCTCAATTTTGGTATTGGTGTCGCCAGTGGAATTCCGATGGAGTTTCAATTCGGAACTAACTGGGCGCCCCTTTCTGAAGCCATTGGCAACTTTTTTGGGAGTATTATCGGCTTTGAAGCGTCAATGGCATTTATGTTAGAAGCCGCTTTTTTAGGAATTATGGTGTTTGGTTGGCAACGAGTTAACCCCTACATTCACTACATGGCAACAATTCTAGTTGCATTTGGGGCAAATTTATCCAGTTTTTGGATTTTAGTGGCGAATTCTTGGTTACAAAATCCCACAGGGGTTGAATTTATTGAGGGTGAATTTGTTGTCAAAGATTATTTTCAAGCCATTTTTAACCCCTATATGCCCAATAGTGTTTTACACATGGTATTCGCAACTTGGGAAACCACATTATTTGTAATTGGAGGAATTAGTGCTTGGTATATTCTCAAAAAACGCCATGAAGCGTTCTTCGGAACATCCCTCAAAATTGCCTTAGCCGCAGCCATTATTATCGCCCCGCTACAACTCTATATCGGACACCTTAGTGGTGAACAGGTTTATCATTTTCAACCCACAAAATTAGCGGCAATGGAAGCCCAATGGGAAACGATTCCCGCAGGGGTTTCAGCCGACTGGAGTATGCTTGCCATTCCCAATGAAAAAACGCAACAAAATGATTGGGAAGTCAAGTTTCCGAATGCTTTAGGCTACATTCTTGAATTCAAAAAAGAACTCTCTGAACCCGTGCAAGGGTTAAAAGAATGGCCGCCAGAAAATCGCCCCCATTTATTGGGATTAATTTATTACAGTTTCCGCATAATGATTGCCATTGGCTTCTATTTTGCGGGCTTAATGTTAGTCAGTGTAATTCAATGGCTACGGGGTCAATTTTCCCCTGAAAAGATAACTCAACAACCTTGGTTAATGTGGGGCTGGATATTAGCGGCACCGTTAGGATATATTGCTGTAGAATGTGGCTGGACAGTGCGTTGTGTTGGGCGTCAACCCTGGACAGTTTATAACTATATTCGCACAGAAGATGCAGTTTCTAATTTACCGCCCGGAGATGTTTTAACCACATTAACACTCTTTGCAACGGTCTACGCTATTCTATTATTTGCGGCGTTTTATTTTGGCAGTCGAATTATTAGAAAAGGGCCTGATTTTAACCTGCCACTTCCGGGAATGGAAGAACAACCCCCATTAAAGACTGAACCCGGAGAATTTATGCCCGATGAACGTCCTGTAGAAGCCCAACAATAAAGGAGAGTAAATGGAAACTTTAACGTATTTTCTCCCTCAAGTTTGGTTTGGAATTTTAGCCCTGTTTTTGTTGCTTTATGTAATGCTGGATGGGTTTGACTTGGGAGTTGGAATTTTATCTTTGACATCTTCAACCGAAGAACGTCGGGGTATCCTGATGACGAGTTTGAGTAATATTTGGGATGCCAATGAAACCTGGTTAGTATTAATGGGTGGGGCGTTATTTGGGGCGTTTCCGTTGGCTTATGCGACGATTTTGAGTGCGTTGTATATCCCGATTTTTATCATGATTTTTGGGTTTATTTTTCGGGGGGTGGCGTTTGAATTTCGGGAACAAGCCCGCAACAAGTTGATCTGGAATGTGTCTTTTGGAGTGGGAAGTTTTCTCGCCACTTTAGGTCAAGGATTTGCCCTGGGAGGAGTGTTAAAAGGGATTAAGGTTGATGCGTCCGGTCATTTTATTGGCGGTCATTTTGATTGGTTGACCTGGCAAACAATATTAGTGGCATTAACGTTAATTCAAGGGTATGTTTTGATTGGTTCGACCTATCTGATTTGGAAGACGGAAGGAGAACTGCAAAAAACTCATTATGCGACGGCTAAATTGGCAGCAGTTACAACTTTAGTGGGTGCGGTAATTATTACTGTTGCCACTCCCATTTTCTCCATTTTTGCCCGTGAACGCTTGTTTTCTAAGCCGATGGTTTATCTTTTCGCAGTAATTCCGGTGTTGGGGGTTGTGTTGATTTGGCAGTTAATTCGTAGCCTGAACAATAAAGCAGAAAAAACACCGTTTATTTGGACTATTTTGCTGTTTGTCCTCACGTTTTTTGGGTTAGGATTAGTTGTCTTTCCCTACATTATTCCAACTGAAATCACGATTTATGAGGCGGCGGCTGACCCGAGTTCCCTGGTGTTTATGTTGATTTTTATCGGGGCTTTAATTCCGGTGATGTTGTTCTACAACGTTTACCAGTATTTTGTGTTTCGAGGAAAAGTGACAAACGCCCATTACGGTGAATAGAATCCTAGTATGTGGGAGAATAGGAAACCCGAAAAATCAGTCGCGATAGAGAGACTAAGAGACAAAGATGCGCTTTTAGTGTCTCTGCGGTTCGTGTCTCCCTGAGACGGAGAAGCATAAGTTTGAGACTATTGAAGAAAAAATTAAGAATTAGGCAGTTTAATTCTTTTCGTAAAAATCAAAAATTTTTGCGGTAGAATATGGAAGCTGATTATCTCTGTCAACTGAGGAGAAGTCGTCAAAAACCCCATGTAGTCAAGAGGATAGCAGCTTCTGTTTCAATTGTTACAGTTTATCAATTCTCATCTCATCAAAATATTGACAGCCTGTCAATATTGCAGAATGTTAACGTTGATACTGTCAAAAGTCCAGATTGTCCTTAAAAATTTGTAATAGAAATATTCAAGCATTAGTTGTGTCTCGATACATTATTGCAAGCCTTTACTTGTGAGGTGTGACCGAGGTTTAGTACGGATGCCGAGGAGAATACCATGTTCGAGTCTCTATTTACCTCATTGAACGATCACAATTTACCCTATCCCGACACGATGCACCCTATCGTTGTGCATTTTGTGATTGCGATGGTATTGTTTGCGGTTTTGTGCGATGTGATTGGCTATTTCACACGCAGTACTCGTCTGTATGAGGTGAGTTGGTGGAATCTGTTTTTCGCTACAATTTCTATCTTTATCGCCATTATTTTTGGTCAGGCGGAAGCCGGGTTAGCATTACCGTACAACGCAGTCGAACAGACTCTCAATTTACATACCTTAATTGGCTGGTCGTTAGCGGGAATACTAGCTGCAATTACAGGTTGGCGGTATGTGATTCGCCTGAAAAATCCCCAAAAGTTACCAATATCTTATCTTGCACTGGGACTGTCGCTCTGTGTGTTAGTCGGCTTTCAGGTCTATCTCGGCGATGAACTGGTTTGGGTATACGGACTACATACCGTTCCCGTTGTTGAAGCGATTAAGGAGGGTATTCTTTAATGGATGCTGAACTGATTAACCAATTACAATCGCTAGGAGCAAATGGCTTACCCTATGCGATTCCCATTCACCCCAACTTAGTGCATCTTACCTTAGGTTTATTCATTATTGCGATCGCCTTTGATTTTGTTGGAGTTTTGTATCCATTTGAAAAACCCGTCTTCAAATTTTTAGCGATTCCGGCCGCTCGGGCAAGCTTCTTTGATGTTGGTTGGTACAATATGCTAGCATCGGCTATTATTACCGTGTTTACGGTAGCAGCAGGCTTTTATGAAATCATGCTCGCCAACCCCTATACTGATGTTAAAAGTGCTTGGGGAATGCAAGCAATGGAAACCATGCTGTGGCATGGTGTTGGGGGTGTTTTCCTGTTTGCGTTTATGGTTGGAATGACGATTTGGCGAGGATTTCAACGGTTTTACTGGCGCAAAGACAGAACCCGCCAAGTCCAGTGGAGTTATTTGATGGCAGGAGTCGCTATCTTATTGGTGATGTTTGTTCACGGAACATTAGGGGCGCAACTGGCGGCTGAATTCGGAGTTCACAATACCGCTGACCAATTATTGCGAATGGGTGAAAATCCGAATATTGTGCTGCGATAATTACAGTGAACAGTTAACAGTTAACAGCTTTTACAGCAAACAGTAGACAGTGAGAAGTTAACAGTTAACAGAGAATAGGTGAAATGATAACTGATAACTGAAAGAACTGATAACTGAAAGAACTGATAACTGATAACTGATAACTGGTGAAGCAGTACAGTCTTGGCAGTTTCCGTCGAGTCTTAACTGCCTCACCCGAAAGGTCACTGTCTACTGTATTAAAGAGGTTTATTGCTATGTCTGGTGATTTAACAGGAGGGTCAACCCCTCAAAATTCGATTCGCAAGTGGTTAATTTTAACGGGAATTGCGATTGTTTTAGCCGTTATTAGTATAGGAATTGGAAAACTTTCCTATTCTTGGCTACCCCCACAAGCGGCAGCAGAATCGATTCTGGTCGATGATTTATTTAGTTTCTTAGTAACTCTCGGTGCCTTCATCTTTCTAGGAGTAACCGGAACTCTAATCTATTCAATCATCTTCCATCGTGCTGCTAAATATGACATGAGCGACGGCCCTCATATTGAAGGGAACGTTACCTTAGAAATAGTTTGGACTGCTATTCCAATTTTATTAGTCTTTTGGATTGCCGGATATAGCTACCAAGTCTACCAAAAAATGGCAATCAAAGGGCCGATGGAAGTGGTTCATCTACATATGCCGGTGGGGATGGAATCGGCTTATGCCGCACCAATCGCCTCAACAGGCGAACCCATAGAAGATATCGAAGTGATTGGGAAACAATGGGCTTGGGTGTTTCGTTATCCGGAAGACAACATCACCAGTACCGAACTTCACTTACCCACCAATAAACGAGTTCGACTGGCATTAAAATCAGAAGACGTTTTGCATGGATTTTACATTCCGGCATTTCGTCTCAAACAAGATATCATTCCTAGCAAGACCATCAACTTTGAATTTACCCCAATTCGTGAGGGGACTTATCAACTGACTGATTCTCAATTTAGCGGCACCTATTTCGCCACAATGACAGCAAACGTGGTGGTAGAATCTCCTGAAACCTATCAGCAATGGTTAGCAAATGCGGGGAGTCAACCCCCCACAGCAGCCCCCAACCAAGCGGCAACTGAATACGCCGAAGAACAAAAGGAAACCATTAAAGTTGGTTGGCCGACGATTAAACCTGCCCCTGCCCCTCTCGTTAACTATCACAACTAAATTACAGGTGACAGGAAACAGACAAAAAGCATTCATGTCATTCTTTTTTCCTCAACTTCTAAATTTCTGTATGGGTAATTCATAAATTACCCCAACTAAACTTCTGAACTCCTGTGAATATACATTAGGAAATTTCATCGATGAGTAGTACCCCGATAGAAAGCAAAAGTACGACGGGTCATTCCCATGCCGAAGCGGTAACAACGTGGAAAACTTACTTTAGCTTTAGTACAGACCATAAGGTAATTGGCATTCAATACCTGGTCACTTCTTTTTTCTTCTTTCTGATTGGCGGCATCTTTGCCATGATTATTCGGGGTGAATTAATGACCCCCGAATCCGATTTAATCGAACGCAGCTTCTATAACGGAATGTTCACAATGCACGGCACCATCATGCTGTTTTTGTGGACGTTTCCCGCCTTAGCCGGGATGGCAAATTATCTCGTCCCGTTGATGATTGGGGCGCGAGATATGGCGTTTCCGAGGCTGAATGCGGCGGCATTTTGGATGATTCCCGTTGTCGGTATTTTAACGATGGCGAGTTTCTTCCTGCCTTCGGGTTCAGCACAATCAGGTTGGTGGTCTTATCCTCCTGTCAGTACCCAAGTTCCGTTAGGATTTTGGCTGAATGGTCAGGCGGTGTGGATTCTTGCCGTTGCCATTTCGGGGGTTTCCTCGATTATGGGTGCTTTGAATATTGTCACCACCATTGTCAAAATGCGGGCGCCGGGAATGACCTATTTTCGGATGCCTGCCTATGTTTGGACGGTATGGGCGGCACAAATTATTCAACTGTTTGGACTGCCTGCCTTAACAGCCGGGGCGGTAATGTTGCTGTTTGATGTGACAGTAGGCACCAGCTTTTTTGACCCGGCAGATGGCGGAAATCCGATTATCTTCCAACACTTGTTTTGGTTCTATTCTCACCCGGCGGTTTATGTAATTATTCTGCCTGTCTTTGGTATTTTTTCCGAGATTTTCCCCGTTTATGCGCGGAAGCCCTTATTTGGCTATAAAGTGGTTGTCGTTTCCTCGATGATTATTGCCGGGGTTAGCGGTTTGGTTTGGGTGCATCATATGTATGCCAGTGGAACTCCGGGCTGGATGCGGTTGATTTTCATGCTGTCAACCATGTGTGTTTCAGTACCAACGGGAATTAAAGTCTTTGCTTGGGTGGCAACCATCTGGGGCGGTAAACTGCGTATGAATACACCGATGCTGTTTGCTTCCGGGGCGCTGATTTTATTTGTATTTGCTGGAATTACAGGCATTATGTTGTCGTCGGTTCCTGTCGATATTCACGTTAACAATACTTACTTCGTGGTGGGTCATTTCCATTACGTTCTGTTTGGGACGGTGACGATGGGGCTGTATGCTGGCATCTATCACTGGTTCCCGAAAATGACCGGGCGGATGTATTACGAAGGTTTAGGTCAATTACACTTCTGGTTAACCTTTATCGGTACAAACCTCAACTTTTTACCGATGCACCCGTTAGGCTTAAATGGAATGCTGCGTCGGGTGTCTTCCTATGACCCTGAATATACCTTCTGGAACGTGATTGCCAGTTTAGGGGGGTTTTTACTCGGGATGTCAACCTTGCCGTTTATTCTGAATATGGTGAGTTCTTGGAGTCAGGGTAAACCCGCTCCCGATAACCCTTGGCGGGCGATAGGTTTAGAATGGTTAGTGCCTTCTCCGCCTCCGGTTGAGAACTTTGAATCTCTCCCCATTGTGATTAGTGAACCCTACGGTTATGGGAAGTCTGAACCCTTAACCGCCAATGACCCCAATGTGAAATTACCCTCTCCTGCACCTCAACCTGTTGAGTAGGGGAATTGTTATAGTAACCCGTTTTTACAGTGACCCGTGAATTTTGAGAATTGAGAACAGGTATGGGCAATTCTTGAATCTTCCCTACACTGCTGACGGGTTACTGTCAAACGGTTAACTGTCAAAGACGACAAATCAACAATAAGGGCATATACCATAGGCCCCAACGGAGAAAGAATTATGACAACGAATAGTTCCTTAACTTCTGAACAGCTAGAAGAATATTTGCACGAAGCCGTTGGTGAACACGTTCACGACGAAGAAGCCAATAGTATGTTTGGCTTTGTGGTGTTCCTGCTGTCAGAAAGTATTATTTTCTTGAGTTTCTTTGCCGCTTATATCGCCTACAAAACAACGACAGTAAACTGGCTACCCGCTGGAGTTGAGGGGTTAGAAGTTAGAGAACCTGCCATTAATACTGTCGTTCTGGTTTCCAGTAGTTTTGTCATTTACTTCGCAGAACTCGCCCTCAAACGCCATAATTTAACCATCTTTCGTCTGTTTCTCGCCACAACAATGGTGATGGGAAGTTACTTTTTGGCCGGACAAGCGATTGAATGGAGTGCCTTAGAATTTGGCTTTACCAGTGGCGTTTATGGCGGAATGTTTTACCTGTTAACGGGTTTTCACGGCTTACACGTTTTAACAGGCGTCTTGTTACAAGGGATTATGTTAGGGCGGTCTTTCTATCCCGGTAACTATGATAAAGGTCATTTCGGTTTTGAAGCGACTTCGTTATTTTGGCACTTTGTTGATGTGATTTGGATTGTCTTATTTCTCCTCATCTACATCTGGCAATAATTAGGGTATAGGGGACAGGTTACAGGGGAGAGTAAAAACCAATCATCCAAGAGTTTTTTTCTAACTCCTAAGTTATAATTCCTGTTCCCTCTTCCCTGTTCCGGTGTTCCCTATTTACTGTAATTACTGCTATGATTATCGACGACCAACACTACGACGTTATTATTATTGGTACAGGCGCAGGTGGTGGCACTTTAGCCCAAAAACTTGCACCGACAGGAAAGAAAATTCTCATCCTTGAACGGGGCGATTTTATGGCTTTAGAGGAGCAGAATAGAGCCGAAGTTGATATTTTCAAAAAAGCTCGATATCGTGCGCCTGAACGCTGGTACGACCCGGAGGGTGAATCTTTTTCTCCCTTAATGAACTATGCAGTTGGTGGCAATACCAAGATTTACGGTGCCGCATTACTGAGAATGCGTGAACGGGATTTTGAAGAAGTCAAACACCAAGAAGGAATTTCTCCTGAATGGCCTGTAAAATATAATGACTTTGAACCCTATTACACAGAAGCTGAAAAGCTTTATCAGGTTCATGGTCAAGTCACAAACGACCCCACAGAACCGCCTCACAGTGCAGACTATCCTTATCCCGCGATTGGTCACGACCCTTGTATTCAAAAGTTGGTTGATGCTGTTGCGGAAAAAGGTCTACATCCGACTTCTCTACCGATGGGATGGACGCGCCAAGAAGATGACCCCACAAGTGATTCTCAGGTTTATGGGATTGATTTAGCCCTCAAACATCCGAACGTGACGCTGAAAACGGGTGCGAAGGCGGTTCGCTTATTGACGAATGGTTCAGGGACGGAAGTTAAAGCCGTAGAAGTAGAAATTAACGGACAATCCTGTTTGATTTTTGCTAATATCGTCGTCCTGGCTTGTGGCGCGATTAACTCAGCCGCATTATTGTTGCAGTCTGCGAATGAAAAATACCCCACAGGACTCGCCAATCGTTCTGACCAGGTGGGCCGGAATTTAATGAAACAACAAATGACTGCAATTGTCCAATTGGATGCCGCCCCGAATTCGGGTCAGTTTCCTCGGTCTGTTGCAGTGAATGATTTCTATTGGGGAGATGAGAATTATTCCTATCCCATGGGTCACATTTACAATACAGGTGGATTGTTACAAGATGTTATTTTTGCAGAGTCTCCCCCGATTTTTTCTGTGTTGACAAAAGCAATACCCCAGTCTGGACTAAGACAGTTAGCCATGCGTTCTATTGGCTGGTGGGCGCAAACAGAGACGTTACCCGATGCCAATAATAGAGTGCGGGTGTTCGATAATAAGCTTTATCTTGACTATACTTCTAATAATGCAGAAGCCCATGACCGTCTTGTTTATCGCTGGCTAGAGGTGTTGAAATCTATTGACAAACAACGGGCGACTGTTTACCCTCGGGGTGAAGTTCCGGTTCAGGTGATGGCAAATCAGTGTGGAACTTGTCGGTTTGGCGAAGACCCCAAGACTTCTGTTTTGAACTCCAATTGTCGGACTCACGATGTTGAGAATTTATATGTGGTTGATAGCAGTTTCTTTCCCTCTAGTTCGGGTGTGATGCCTGCTTTAACGGTGATTGCCAATGCCCTGCGGGTGGGAGATCATCTCATTAGTTTACTCCATTAAGGGGAAGTTTTAGCGATCGCAAAGGATTTGTTAATTGTTGAAAAACTAAAAACGATTACTAGGGTAGGCAGTGCTTACCCTATTTTAATGATGTTTAAAGAATTGCTGAAATGTTATATCAAATACCGAAGCACCGATGCTACATATCTTTTTTCTCCCTATCTCCCTATCTCCCTATCTCCCCATCACCCTATCAATCCAATCGTATGTAGCAAATATTTAAGTATTGGATGTCATTCTGAAGACTAATAATTCAGTAAAATCACCGAAGATTCTATCTAGCTTGCTGATTATTAGTCTCTACTGTGGTCTAGGACGGAGTTGAAGTTGACTTTTCTCGATTGATGGTGTAAAGGTAAAATCTATGGAAATTGATGATCTAGTCCTGATCCTAGACCCCTTCAATTCAACTCAAAATTTTGTTGCTCCCTTTACATAAACCCCCCGGATATAAAGATCAAAGGGATTGTTATTGCCAATATTGTAAAGCTTCTGTTAAAACAGAGTAAATGTGTTGCTGCATATATTCTAGCTAGACTACCATTTTCAGTATAAACTTTATAAATCTTCACTGACTTAGGTCGGGATTGATGGTTAAAGTTTATACAATGGGGGAAGCAATCACAAATTATGGAGCCTTTCAAACTGAAATTGACCTTTTTTTAGGAAAAACTTGTGAATTGTCAAAGCATCTTCCGAAAAATTTATCTGATTACAGCTACATTTATCTATATGGTCGCTGTTGCTCTAGTTCTGGTTGGTATCGTTGTATTTGCAATATTCAATGAAACCTCCAAACTAATTCAACCCTACAAAACATCTAGACAACCCATACAAAAAAAGTTAGAGTATACTAAATTCAAACCCATGAAAGCTTCTGCTGTATCTTCAAAAGAAAAGCATTTATGGAGCTAGTTGATAATACAAGCAAATCACAGTATTGACCCGTATTTAGAGTAAACTCGAATTCTAGACATTGATCTATTTTAGGAGTTGAGAGTGGTGAAGTCCCCTGAAATTGCTGTGCTGAAGTTGGGGTTTCACTCTAAATTAGGAGACAAAGATAATCTTATTCTTCCTCACTTTCAGGTCATTAATTGATAATTGATAATTGATCACCTTTTTTGACCGAAAAAATTGGGATACAAGCCCCGTCCGTGATTGACGGCTTTATGTTAAACTTTCTTTTGTGGAAAGGGTAATCAACCACACTAAAAACCCAGTCACCGAAAGGCAACGCACCTTGACGCACTGAAGTTATGGGGTTCCGTACAGGAAAGCTTGTACGCTTATTAGCGCGCAACGCAACAAGTACAGAGAAACCAAGATTTTAGGTTTTGAACTGTAGGGTAGGGCATACCCAAACAGGTTTCTGAAATGGAGCAAAACGCTTGGGGAGAATTCATCTCTGGTGCAGATAGGGCAGCCTATCTGTATTAAATGGACTCGCTGAACCAAGAATCCCCGCCGTTTACGGCGTGGGAGTGTCAAGTAGTTTGAACGGGATCAGAGGAAATCTCTCAAACGGGTAGGATCACAGCCGCCCCGCAATTTTGTTCTCACTTTACGGTAAAATTAACCCTATTCATTCAACGATCTAAAAAAAATTATCAAACGATCGCGTATTGTGTTCCCCTATAGGCAAACAATAGAATAGGAACCGTAACCAGAGTTACAATTATTCAAAATGTCACAACCCACGATCGAATCGATACTACAGGAAAAACGCCTCTTTCATCCCTCGGCAGAATTTTCCCAAAATGCCCACATTAAAAGCTTAGACGAGTATAAACAACTCTACGAAAAAGCCAAAGCTGATCCCGAAGGATTTTGGGCAGAACTCGCCGAAAAAGAACTACACTGGTTTGAGAAATGGAACCAAGTCTTAGACTGGCAGCCTCCCTTTGCCAAATGGTTTGTCGGCGGTAAAATCAATATCTCCTACAACTGCCTAGACCGTCATTTAACCACACCACGCCGCAACAAAGCCGCTTTAATTTGGGAAGGTGAACCCGGAGACTCTCGTACTCTGACTTACGCTGAACTGCATCGAGAAGTCTGTCAGATGGCGAACGTGATCAAACAACTGGGTGTCAAAAAAGGCGATTGTGTGGGAATCTATATGCCCATGATACCGGAATCAGCGATCGCCATGCTCGCCTGTGCCAGAATTGGGGCAGCCCATACTGTGGTTTTTGGGGGATTTAGTGCCGAAGCGTTAAAAGATCGTTTAGAAGACGCCGAAGCTAAACTGGTGATTACCGCAGACGGCGGATGGCGAAAAGATGCCATTGTCCCCTTAAAAGAACAAGTCGATAAAGCCTTACAAACTGGTGCATCCAGTGTGGATAACGTTTTAGTCGTCAAACGCACCGCCCAAAATCTCCACATGGAACCCGGACGAGATCATTGGTGGCATGATCTCCAACAAGGCGCTTCGGGTAAATGTCCGGCTGAACCGATGGATAGTGAAGATATGCTATTCATCCTCTACACCAGTGGCACCACCGGAAAACCCAAAGGTGTTGTTCATACCACAGGCGGTTATAACCTCTACAGCCACGTTACCCTAAAATGGGCGTTTGATCTCCAAGAAACCGATATTTACTGGTGTACGGCTGATGTGGGCTGGATTACAGGTCATAGTTATATTGTCTACGGGCCGTTATCGAATGGGGCAACCACGTTAATGTATGAAGGGGTTCCCCGTCCATCCAACCCGGGCTGTTTGTGGGATGTGGTGGAAAAATACGGCGTTAACATCTTTTATACTGCCCCAACTGCCATTCGCGCTTTAATGAAGATGGGCGAACATCATCCGAATTCCCGTGACTTATCTTCGTTGCGACTGTTGGGAACAGTAGGCGAACCGATTAACCCGGAAGCTTGGATCTGGTATCATCGGGTGATTGGCGGGAGTCGTTGTCCGATTGTGGATACCTGGTGGCAAACGGAGACGGGTGGGTTTATGATTACGCCATTACCAGGGGCGACTCCAACAAAACCGGGTTCGGCAACCTTACCCTTTCCCGGAATTATTGCTGATATTGTCGATGCTGAAGGTGAAGCGGTTACGAACCAAAGTGGCGGATATTTGGTGGTCAAGCATCCCTGGCCTGGAATGATGCGGACGGTGTATAAAGATCCTGAACGCTTCAAACGAACCTATTGGGAACATATTCGACCCAAAAACGGCGAATATATTTATTTTGCCGGAGATGGCGCCCACAAAGACGAGGATGGCTATTTCTGGGTGATGGGTCGAGTGGATGATGTGATTAATGTTTCTGGCCACCGTCTGGGTTCGATGGAGATTGAGTCGGCGTTGGTTTCTCATCCTAGCGTTGCAGAAGCCGCAGTGGTGGGTAAACCGGATGAGGTCAAAGGTGAGGATATTGTTGCTTTTGTGACCCTAGAAGGGGAACATCAACCCAGTGAAGCGTTAGCCAAGGAGTTGAAACAACACGTCGTTAATGAAATTGGGGCGATCGCCCGTCCCGGTGAAATTCGCTTTACTGATGATTTGCCCAAAACGCGATCAGGTAAGATTATGCGGCGTCTGTTGCGAAATTTGGCCGCAGGTCAAGAAATTAGTGGCGATACTTCCACCTTACAAGATCGCAGTGTACTCGAAAAATTACGAGGTGGTGCATAGAGTTTTGCCCCCACCAACTTCCTGATCCCCCCGGCTTCGCCACCCCCCTTAACAAGGCAGGGCTGTTTCATTCTAAGTTAAAAATTGCCGGGGTTGATGGGGTGAAAGGGTGATGGGGTGATGGGGAGAGGAGTTTTTTCCGAGGAAAAATAGCTTTTTATTAATAAAAATCCTCCCTACCTCCCTACCTCCCTACCTCCCCACCTCCCCACAAATCAAGTTTTCGGGCAACGAAACGGCCCTGCCCTTAACAAGGGGGGCAGGGGGGATTGAGAGGTCAAAATAACTTTATTTCTAAAAAATACGATGAAACTTTTTAGATTTATTCCTCTTATTTTGATGACGACCTTAACTGCAACTCCGGCTTTAAGTCAACAACAATGTAATATTTATGTGATTTACGATCGCAATGATACTTTTGTTAACGTGAGAACCGCACCGAATGGTAATATTATTCGAGGAATTCCTAACGGGTCTAAAACTTCTGTAATTGGCGAAGAAAGTGGCTGGTATAAAGTGAATTTTGATAGTCGCTTTGATGATATTACCGGGTTTATGAAAAAGGAATTATTGTGGCGAAGTACAAGAGATTATGCGATGGACTCGAAAGATACTTATGTGAATTTGCGAGAGTCTCCCAATGGATCTGTTATTCGTCAAGTTCGTAATGGAACTCCTTTGACTTTTATAGAAGGAAACAGAAACCAATGGTTAAAAGTTCGTTTGGAAGATGGTAGCGCTACGGTAGGATATATGTATGCTCCGATGGTTGCTGATCCCTCTTGTAACTCAGATGGAAGTTTCATGCAGCCTCGATGAAGTGATTGGAATTGTTGATGTATGATCAGGTTTCTGAAGATAAACGGGTTAACAATTCACCTGCGGTTAAAATCTCAACAGAAGCATCTAAAAATCCCTGCATATTCCGAGTTACAATAGCATCCAAACCTTCCGAAACCGCACAGGCTAACTGCACCGCATCCTCAAAATCATCTGAATTTGATGCAATAGCAGCTTCTAGAATAGCACGATTAACAGCACATATTTCCAAGGAAGTGAGAATTCTTTGAACAGCTTGTTTAGCAATTGACGTACCTTTCGCTTTTTTGGAAATATAGAAGATATCAGTTACAGTTGTTGCTGAAACATAACCTTGAACTTCCCCGGATTCTATCAACTCAAATAAAGTACGAGCATCATTTGAAAAAGGCTTTCTGTCAAGAAAAGCATCTAAAAAAATATTCGTATCAATTAAAACTCTCATTGGAGATATTTTTCCTGGAGTCTTTTATCCAAAATTGCCTCAATTTCTTCATCTGTCGGGGGTGGATTATCTGTTTTTAGAATTCCGATTAATTCTGTTAATCCTCCTTTTGTTGGTGAAGCTTTATCCGTTTTGAGTCCGCCTCGCAAACGTTCCCAGACTTCATCGGGTATGGGTTCTTTGGGTCGAAGTTCATTAGAAAGTGAACGAATAATGGCTTCAACCAATAACAGGCGTTCATACACGGGTAAATTATCAGCTTCTTTCCGTAATTCCTGCCAATTCATATTTTTAACTCCTAATCTTTTATCCTATAATAGCGCACATTAAATTTAAACTCGTTCTAGCCATTTTTCTAAGGCTAAGTCAATTAAGGAGTCTAAACTTTTATAAGGTGAAGGTATTATCTTTATTGCTTTTCCTTTATCTTCTTCATAGAATTTTGAATAATCTTCTAATAACTTGACATCTTCATAGGTTAGGGCTTGTAATTGTTTTAACTTTTTATAATTATTCCAAAATTCTTTTTCATATTTTGCTATTGTTTTACTCTTAAGCGGTGAATAGTTATATCTAAACTGAGTTGGATCTTCTAATTGAAGCTTCTTCAACTCTCTCCCCGTTCTTATTGTGCCATTTAAATCCATTATCGCCTTTTTCCTTTTATTAATTTGCAGCCCTATTCCACTCGAAATATAACCCTCAACTAACGCTTTATCATTCCAATCTGTCCAAATCCTAGCCCGTCCAATACGGCTACTTTCACCGCCTTTAAACGGTATCCACAAAAATAACACCAGAGAATATCTTTTATTGAAAAGAAACTCGGCACAATATTTACTATTTTTAGAAGTACCATTTCCATATTTAATACTTCCTACACTTGAAAACTCTTGTATACTAGAATCAAAACTAAGAATCTTCTCTCTTATTCTCAAAATCGTCTCTTTTTTACTCGGTGGAAAATCCGTCATAAACTTCCGAAGTCTTTGAGGTTGACAGGGAAGATTACTCTCTCTCGCATCTTCATAAACAATTTGAATTTGTGAAGTTTTCTCGCTATCAATATCTTTCAAAATGAGATAAAATTTGTTATCCTCTTGAACAATAGAAAACTGAAAAAACTCAAATTCAAGTTGATGATATTTGCGATCGGTTAAATTATCTCGGTGAAAACTGGGTGCGATCGCCACTAAATTCACAGGTTTGTCATAATCAATGCGATCGCGAAAGGGCTGTTCTTCTAACAAGGCATGGTAATATCGAGTCAGTTGTTGAACAATGCCTCTATCTTCAACATTTTTTAACTCGATTACCACCAAGCGTCCGGTTTTGTCTGTAGCCAAAAGATCACAACGTTGACCGTTAACAATGTATTGACGTTGGATAACCGTCCATGAGAGTATTTCCTCAAGATGAGAAAAGAGAAAATCCTCTAAGGCTTCTTCACTCTCAAATTCCCAACATGAGCCAGTTTTCCTTAAAGTGACAAAACTTTGCATAGAAAGGGAAGGGTTCAGATTAAAATTATGATATCATAGCCATCACTTAAACCTAGAATTTTTGTATTTAAAGAACAGTGGGAACTTGGATTAAAGACTTACAAGTTACGAAAGTTGTTGATGGAGATACCCTCAAAGTATTGTTGAATGGTAAACGAGAATTTTTGAGGCTGCACTGTGTTGACACCGAAGAATCGTTTCCCTGTGGAACAAAACCCGTTACAAATGCGGGAATTGCATCTTCAGAAATGGCAATCCAATACTTTACGAATGCTGATGGTGAATTGACGCAGGTTGATGTAGAATTTGATGGGGACGAACCCGTTGAAGTCTGTCTAGAAAAATATAGAGACAGTCACGGTCGGATTATCTGCTATATTCATAAAGACGGTGAAAACTATAATACTTGGTTAATTAGAGAAGGTTGGAGTCCGTATTTTATTAAATATGGTCGTTCTATATTTTATCATCAACAAATGATGGAAGCCGAAGCGGAAGCCCAAGCTTATCACCGGATTATTTGGGATCATCATACCAATCAAAATGGTGCCTTTCGGAACTACGAATTATTAATGTCTTGGTGGACAGTACGAGACTCTATTATTCAAGATTATCGCCTGAATGGAATTCGGGCGGGAGTGCTTTCGGTTCGTTTAGATTATCCTAAAATTCTCGCCGCAGCAGCAAACGAGGAATGGATTACCATCTTTTGTGATTTACAAGATGGCGTGACAAAATGGATTGGAAGCGGGGCTTTAATTCATACAGGTTCAAAAGATCATATCTTAAAATTGTGGATTCCCGAAGCTAAAAACGATAAAAATGCACCCCTAGCTCAACTCATTCAAAAACGTTATTCAGGTTTAGGACGAGGTTATGTTTATGTGAGTGGACAAGCGGTAATGTATCGTGACAAACCAGAAATTACCTTGACAGATATCAAACAGATCTCCGATTTTTGTCCGATTTTTCCCCTTGAAAAACAGAGGCTTGTCAAAACCCGAGAAAAAAGTCAATAAAGCTGCTAAACTATAAATATGATTCTTGAAAATAGAGTACAAGCCATGCCGACTTCTTTACCGGAAGGATTTCCTGAACCCACTCAAGCAGGTGTAATTGAAATCAAGTATTATCCGGCTTATCGGGGAGTAACCTATTCTCATCGCGGAGATTTAACCCAAGCCACCAAAGCAGCATTTAACCCCTTATTTCAGCATATTAGCAGTAATAATATTGCCATGACAACACCTGTAGAAGCCCGTTATCAAGATGCTTCTCGGGCGGAGGTTTCGTTTTTGTATTCAAGTCCTCAAATTTCTCCTCAACAGGTTCAATCTGATGTTCAAGTTCTAGATACTGAAGCGATGATGGTTGTCAGTATTGGAATTCAAGGGGCTTATACTTGGGAAAGTTACGAAACTCATCTTCAGAAACTTCAGAGTTGGTTACAACAAAATCCTCAATATCAAGCAGTTGATTCGCCTCGAAGGTTGTTTTACAACTCACCCATGACACCCGAATCTCTCAAATATAGTGAAGTGCAAATACCCATTCAAAAAGTCTCTTGATTATAATCAGATTAAGGTGAAGTTTTACATCTATCTAAAGATAGATTTTATGACTTGCTAAAAATGTTAAATTGAGAGGATAGCTTAATTTTTAACTCAAGAAGATCACTCTAGATTAATATTAGCTCAAAGTCGTCAAAACTGATTTGACTTTTCACTTAAATTTAGGTATCCTCACAAAAATCATCATTCAGGGTCTAGGAGAATACCCGCTTAGAAAACTCACATATTTTCCTCGAACAAATCTAAAGTATTGTCAACTATGACTTCACAACTGCCCACAGAAAAACCTGGAAAAATTGACCGCATCAGCCAAGATGAAGCGATTGAAAAAATAGAAGAAACGATAGACTCCTCAACCGAACAAGATATTGATTTAGAGTTTCTCTACACCCGAGATATCGAATTTCGTCAAGAAACCATTTATTTTATTGTTGTAGATCGATTTTGTGATGGAGATCCTGATAATAATGAAGGCCCGAATCCTGAACTTTATGATCCCCAAAAACAAGATTGGGGAAAGTATTGGGGCGGAGATTTACAAGGAGTTATTGATCAGTTAGATTATCTCAAAAATTTAGGCGTAACCGCCCTCTGGTTAACCCCTTTATTTGAACAAGTTGAAGGATTATTCTTTGAAAGTGCAGCCGTTCATGGCTATTGGACAAAAGACTTTAAACGGATTAATCCTCGCTTTATTGGAGTTGATGAAAACCCCTCACTCAACCAAACCCAAGATACAAAAGATACTGTATTTGATCGGTTGATTGAAGAATTAGACAAACGAGGTATGAAGTTAATTCTAGATATCGTTTGTAACCACAGTAGTCCTGATGTCGCCGGAGAAAAAGGCGCCCTTTATGATGATGGTGTCAAAATTGCCGATTTCCATGAAGACGCTAATCACTGGTATCATCATTACGGAGAGGTCACAGACTGGGAAGATGAATGGCAAGTTAAAAACTGTGAATTAGCAGGACTAGCTTCATTTAATGAAAATAATACCGAGTATCGAACTTATATCAAATCAGCGATTAAACAATGGATAGATCGCGGGGTTGATGCGTTACGAATCGATACCGTCAAGCATATGCCAATCTGGTTTTGGCAAGAATTTATTGCGGATATTACAACCTATAGACCCGATATTTTTATCTTAGGAGAATGGATTTATTCTAGCCCAGATGACGGACTTTCTGTTGAATTTGCCAATAATTCTGGAATGTCAATCTTAGACTTTGGACTCTCTATCGCGATTCGACGGGCATTAGGAAACTGTGAAGAAGAGGGATTTTATTTAATTAAAGACGTTCTTGATAAAGATCATTATTATGACAGCGCAACCGAATTAATTACCTTCATCGATAACCATGATCTGCACCGTTTTCAGACCTTAAATTCTGATCCCGGTTATCTGCATATGGCGGTTGCCTTAATCATGACATCCCGAGGAATTCCCTGTCTATATTACGGGACTGAACAGTATCTTCACGATGATACCAATGGCGATTACAATCCTTACGGAAATAATGATCCTTATAACCGTCCGATGATGGAAAAATGGGATAAAAATAGCCCTCTCTATCGTGAAATTCGACTGCTTTCAGGGGTGCGACGACTCAATCCTGCGGCTTCAATGGGAGGTCAATGGCAAAAATATATTACCCCTGATATTTATTGCTATACCCGTCGTTATCGCGATTCTAGAGTGTTTGTGGCGATGAACCGAGGTGAAGATGTTGTTTTAGAAGCGGTAGAAACAGGTTTACCCGATGGAGAACATACCGATGTGATGTCACCGAATAAATATGAAGTTGAAGAGGGGAAAATACACAATCTTCAGCTTGATTCTAAACAAATTATAGTCCTTTCTCATGTGGGAGAACGTCTAAAAGCCCAAACCATTGTCCGAGTTCAGTTAAATGGAGTGCAAACCCTTCCGGGTGAAAGTATTGTTGTGATTGGAGATTGTCCAGAACTCGGAAATTGGGATATTGGCAAATCTTATCCCCTAGAATACATTAATAGTAATACTTGGTTTGCAGAAATTCCCTTCAATGAAAGTGCCGGAAAACTAATCAATTATAAGTATACCATGCTCCGTCAAGGACAATCTCCTCTGCGAGAAAATTTAGTTTCTCGTCGTTGGGTAATTGCCAGTGAAGGGATTGTAAAATGGCGAGATCGATGGGCTTCTGGTCGAGAATCTTAACAAGAAAGAGGGAACAGGGAACGACGGATCAGGGAACAGGAAGAAGGCAAAAGGCACTCATGCAAAAGTAAAGACTGTTCCTTGTTACTTTAAAACTGTTTTTACGGGTGACGGGTGACTGAAAATCCCCGCCTCTACAGATATTCAATTAATAAGAATCTCCCGAAAGATGAACGATCAATTCACGATTATGTCGATGATTGCGATGTTCCCAAACATAAAGACCTTGCCAAGTTCCTAATACCAATCGTCCTTGAGAAACCGGAATTTGTTCAGAAGTATGAGTCAAAACACTGCGAATATGAGCGGGCATATCATCAGGCCCTTCAGCATCGTGAATATAATAATTGCCTTCAGGAACTAATTTTGACAAGAAATTTTCTAGATCTACCAATACATCTGGATCAGCATTTTCTTGGATAATTAAACTGGCTGAAGTATGGCGCAAAAACACACTACATAAACCTGTTTTAATCCCAGATTTGGAGACAATATCCTCAACCTGATGGGTGACTCGGACGAGAGACTTGGGAGTTGTAGAAACTCGAATTAATTGTTGATAGTGAGTCATAACCGTTAATCGTAAATAATGGACAATCTTTTCAGAGAACAGCGTCACACACTTTTAACACTATATCTACATCTAACAGAGTTGTGTCTGTCCTCAAAGACCCATGCAGACTTGTGACTGACCCTCAAAAAATAAAAATAAAATTAAGTCAGCAATTTTGCTCACCTATTATATACTGGTATTTTGCTAATCTTGTATGTGAATCCAGATCGAAAAATCGATAGCCATGCGAACCCATTACTGTGGACAACTCAGAAGTACCGATATCGGAAAAACCGTCACTCTCTGCGGATGGGTGGATCGTCGTCGAGATCATGGCGGAGTGATCTTTCTGGATTTGCGCGATCGCCACGGCTTAGTTCAAATCGTCAGCGATCCTCAACGCACTCCAGACTCCTACCACATCGCTGAAAGTCTGCGAAATGAATATGTCGTCAGAATTACAGGTCGAGTCTCTCAACGTCCAGATGAGTCTCTAAACCCCAAACTCGCCACCGGAGAAGTCGAAATTTACGCCGATAAAATTGAACTTCTCAACGCCCTGGGAAAACAACTTCCCTTTCAAATTTCCACCGCTGAACCTGAATCTGTTAAAGAAGAATTACGCTTAAGATATCGCTATTTAGATATCAGGCGCGATCGCATGACTCGCAACCTTCAACTCCGTCATGCGGTTGTGAAAGCAATGCGTCGGTTCCTCGAGGATCAAGAACACTTTATTGAGATTGAAACCCCAATTCTGACTCGTTCCACCCCAGAAGGGGCCAGAGACTATGTTCTCCCCAGTCGGGTTAACCCCGGAGAATGGTTTGCTTTACCGCAGTCTCCGCAATTATTTAAACAATTGTTGATGGTATCGGGAATGGATCGATATTATCAGATTGCTCATTGTTTTCGCGATGAAGATTTACGGGCTGATCGTCAACCGGAATTCACTCAATTGGATATGGAAATGAGTTTCATGTCTCAAGAGGAAATTCTAGCTTTAAATGAAGCGTTAGTGGCTCATATTTTTAAAGCAGTTAAAGGGATAGATTTACCCCTTCCTTTTCCCCGTTTAACCTATGCTGAAGCCTTAAATCGTTATGGTAGTGATAAGCCAGACACCCGCTTTGGTTTGGAATTAGTTGATGTTTCTGATCTGGTTAAAGACTGTGGTTTTAAAGTCTTTTCAGGAGCGGTTAAATCGGGCGGAATTGTGAAAATATTACCGATTCCGGGTGGGAATGAAGCGTTTTCTAATGTGAGAATTAAACCCGGTGGTGATTTATTTAAAGAAGCCAGTGAAGCCGGGGCGAAAGGCTTGGCTTATATTCGGGTGAAAGAAGGTGGAAAACTTGATACAATTGGGGCAATTAAAGATAATCTGAGTGAAGACCAAAAGCAAGAAATCCTCAAACGAACTCAAGCTAAACCTGGTTTCCTGTTGTTATTTGGGGCGGGAGAAACAAACACGGTTAATAAAACGTTAGATCGGTTGCGGTTAGTGGTTGGGGAAGAATTGGGATTAATCGCTAAAGATCAGACAAATTTCCTCTGGGTGACTGATTTTCCGATGTTTGAATGGAATGCAGATGAAAAGCGTTTAGAAGCCTTACATCACCCGTTTACTGCACCTCATCCTGATGATTTAGCGGACTTAAAAACTGCTCGGGCTTTGGCTTATGACTTGGTTTTAAATGGGTATGAAATTGGCGGTGGAAGTCTGCGAATTTATCAGCGAGATGTTCAAGAAAAGGTATTTGAAACGATTGGATTATCCATAGAGGAAGCGTTTAATAAGTTTGGATTTTTATTAGAAGCTTTTGAATATGGTACACCTCCCCACGGCGGAATTGCTTATGGTTTAGATCGGTTGGTGATGTTGTTAGCTGGAGAAGAATCCATTCGCGATGTGATTGCCTTTCCGAAGACTCAACAAGCCCGTTGTTTGTTAACGAATGCACCGTCTAAGGTAGAGGATAAACAGTTAAAAGAATTACACGTTGCCTCGACCTATAAACCGAAGAAGTCAGAAGAAAAGAGTTAGTTTACAGTGAAATTGTAGGGTGGGCAATGCCCATTCTACCTGATTTATGATCCTTAACCGAGAAAAAAATAATTACCCCAGAATAATATTGCCGGGGTATATCCTGCTGATGTTCTTAATCGTCTACAATATTTGCCCAGGCGGAGAAAGAGGGCGGAAAGAAATCGATTTCATATTCAGATTCTTCCCATTCTTTAACCCAAAGCGGAACTTTTCCTTTCTCTAGTGTCAGAGCAAACTGTCGTTCTCCAACTTCTGTGATGTGAAAAATTTGTTTGAGAGTATCGCCTTGATCTAAAGCTTCACTGAGGATTTCATCAAGTTCAGGAGCAACCCGTTTAACCCGGCTTTTGTTATCTTCATCAACCCAAAGTAACTTCAGAGATTTGAGATTACGCGGACTGAGTTCACTCCTAAAATAGACTCGTTTAAGCGTTGCTACGGGTTCTAAACTCCGTTCAATGCGGCGAATTTGTTGGAGTCGTAAGTTGTGATGTTCGGCGAGACTTTTGCGTTCAGGTGCTGAGATAATCCCCTTAGTATTGGCGTGTTCCATCCCATATCTCACCAACGAACAGCCCAAGTTAGCTAACAGGTGAATAAGCTGTCGCTCTTTGGGAGTGGCTTGGCGTCGAACGAGGGTGTTAGTGGCTCTCCTTGGTCTTCTTGCTGTCATCTGGACTTACTCTATTCGTCTTGTACTTGAGGACTTTCCCTTGAATTACAACCCCTTTATCCTGCACAAGATCGACAAAATCCGCCAGAGTCTGGGGAAAATTTGTTATGGTCTTGACCTTTATGGGAAGGCGATTAGTGAATCAACAGGAGTAAGTGCAGCCCTGGGTTGGCAACCCATCGGTTAGCTGTAGGCGAGGTTCATTCAACGGGATAAGGTATTCTATTAAAACACTTAATGGCGGATATGATCAAAATTGAGATCATCCTTAACAACGGGAAAAGAGACAAGGTAGAAATTTTTGTCTGATCATTCGGGGGTTTAACCCTCTATTGTTACCTGACATTATTGATAGCTTTTTGAAAAAGTGGGTAATTGCAATAGACCTCTTGCATTAATCAAAAGCCAACTGCAATAATATCAATATAGACTCGCACACCTTAATTGGTCAAAAGCATTCAATCTGACTTGTCCGTAGTGTCCAAAGTTGTCCACAGATTCCCTATTTTGGGGTAAAATGCTTAACCAATTGATCGATTTGGGTGTTCTACCATCAGGGCGCATCTCCTTTTCTTAGAATACTAGGTGATCCTATTATATCCCAGATGAGGAGATATTTAGAGAGGGGGTACTTCCCCCTCTTTCAGTATGTTTGTTCGCAAATGGACAGTATTTTTAGAGTTAGCATCGATAGAAAGCAGGCTAAACTCCCTTGAGAAATGGTCAGGGATTTGTTAATTTTAGAAAGACAAAACTTAATTAAATGTAAACAATCCCTATGGAACGCTCCAAACTCGTTGCCTATCTCACGGGTGCAATTTCTATCATTTTAGCGATCGCTTACCTGTTATTAGTCTCTCTGCTGGATCTTCGAGGCGAAATGATTCCGGCACCTCAAGACCCGTTAATGATTCCATCTGGGATCAAATCTTTGTCATTAACTGCGGAGAGTCGGCGATCTCAAACTGCATTTACTGCACCATTTTTGTCGCCTTAATCATGTGATAAGCAATCAATAATTGGGTGATCGCCAACGGATAACTTTGCAGAATTTCTCCTGTCGTTCCAGTCAGTTTACCCAGTTCTTGATTTCCCACACTACAAAAATCCTTCAAGTGAGGAAACTCATTACATAACATCATCTCCAAAGAATTCACCTGTTCGAGAGTCGCATGACTATCAATTTCTAACACATCCACAGGCTTACCCATATCTCGATCCAATCCTAAACGGACAGCCGAGAGGGGATAGCGATCATTTTGATCTAGAATCTCTGTAAAATCGGGATGAGGAATTGTCGGACGCAACACCAAACGCACATTCAAATTAGAACTGTTAGTTTCTTCATTATCGGGTGGATAAAACGTCACCACCACATCAGCCCATTTGCGTTGGGGACGAATAAACGACTCGGAGTCGGGTTCTCGTTGACGCAAGGCGGCTAATACATCCTCTTCTGAGTAGCTTCGTTTCATGGTATCCCGCTTCACTTTCCACTGAGTTCGCAGAGACTCTGGCGGGGCGAGATACACCCGTACATCGTAGCAATCCCGGGCGCCGCGAGTTGAATATCCCAGTAATCCCTCTACAATCACAAAGCGGTTAGGCTTGACATACTCAGGTGGTTCAAACGTACCCGTGTGATGACTGTAAATCGGTTTGAGAATAGGTTGTCCAGTCCGCAACAGGGTGAGATGCTGCTGCATAACATCAAGATAGTTTGCATCTGGATGCAGCGCGGTCACTCCTAATGCTTTTCGTTGTGTACGATCATAGCGATGATAGTCATCTGTACAGATTACAGTCACGTTTTCTGGACCCACAACCTGGGCAATACCCCGTGTTAGTGTCGTTTTTCCGGCTGCACTATCCCCAACAATACCTAAAATAATCGGACGATTGCTCATCTTGCTCCCTTTGCCGAACGGTAGCCTAATGGGATCATTTTAGGGGGGAAGGTCGGCCAAATCAAGTCTAATCAAGAGTCAGCAATATTTTAAATCTAGATTCGTATTCAATCAATTCTGCTAAAATTCCATACGATACTGGCGTAAAGCCGCTCTAACTAAGCAAATTTCATCATAACTATATTGCTCACCTAAATACTCATAAATAATTTGAAGTCTTGTATCTCCAACTGCTCCTATGGCTTCAGTAATGGCTTGCTGGCGAGGTAATGAAACCAAACGATTAATATCGACAGATTGGCTCGTTCCAATTAACTTGATTAAATGCCCACTAACCACACTTTCAGATACATTTCGGCGATGGGCAATCTCCTGAATACTCAACCCTTGCTGATGCAATTGTAAAGTATACATTTGACTATTTATTGATGAATTAAAATTGGGAATCATAAATTTTAGGGAGATGTTGATCCCCCAGAAAGACCTTGTTCTTCACAATAGTTACGAATAGCACTCACAAACCGTTCTCCATAGCGACTCAACTTATGGTTTCCAACCCCTGAAATCTCTAAAAAAGCCTCTAATGTTACCGGACGTTGTTGTGCCATAGCTCGTAGTGTAGAATCGGGAAACACCATGTAGGGGGGAATCAATTGCTCATCGGCGATCGTTTTGCGAAGTTGACGTAAGTGATCAAATAACATCTCAACTTCTGCTGCCAGTGAACGGGTTTGAATATCTAAATTCCGTTTCTGAGCAATCGCAATTTTAACTTGTCGTTGACGCTGCATCACTTCCCAACTACAAGCATTTAGTTTCAAGATACCATAACCATCTGTTGTCCGGTCAAGCAACCCTTGATGAAGAAGCGATCGCCCTAAGCTTTTCCACTCATCAACGGTGTGATCTTTTCCGATCCCATAGGTTGAAAGTTTATGATGTCCTCGTTCCAGAATTTTATGACTTTTTGAACCTCGTAAAATATCAATAATATAACTAATTCCGTAACGTTCCTTACAGCGAGCGACACAAGATAAAAACTTCATCGCTTCAATCGTCCAATCTTCAATCGGCTTACTTTCACGACAATTATCACATTGCCCACAATTCCCCGGAAATTTCTCCCCAAAATAACCTAAAAT
>NZ_AAVU01000049.1 GCF_000169095.1 Lyngbya sp. PCC 8106 | reverse complement strand
CCACAGGGTCAGACTTTCTACCAGTTCAAAAAAGAACGCACTCAAATCATTCTTTCCTACTCATTGTTGAGTCGGGTAGACTCACTACCAATTTTGATTCAGTTAAGGGAGTTTAATTTAAAACTATGGCTAAGGTAAACAATCTCAAAAAAGATCAATCTACCAAACGGAACACTCGACCAGGGGTTTCAGTGGACACCGTGCGGACTTATCTGCATGAAATTGGTCGTGTTCCTCTGCTTACCCAAGAAGAAGAAATTCACTACGGTAAGCAAGTCCAACAGATGATGAAACAGTTGGAAGAAAAAGACAAATTGACCAAAAAACTCGAACATGAACCCTCCAAAACAGAGTGGGCAAATGAAGTCGAATTAACGGAAGATGAACTAGATCGTATTTTAGATTGCGGTCGCCGCGCTAAACAAAAAATGATCGAAGCGAACCTGCGCTTAGTTGTTTCGATCGCTAAAAAATACCAAAAGCGCAACATGGAATTTTTGGATCTAATCCAAGAAGGAACACTCGGTTTAGAACGAGGTGTCGAAAAATTTGACCCGATGAGAGGGTATAAGTTCTCCACCTACGCTTACTGGTGGGTACGACAAGCCATTACTCGGGCGATCGCTCAAAATGGTCGTACGATTCGTTTACCGATCCATATCACCGAAAAACTCAACAAAATCAAACGAGTTCAACGGGACTTGGTTCAAAAATATGGTCGCAACCCGACACCCACCGAAATTGCAGAAGCTTTAGAGTTAGAACCCTCTCAAATTCGGGAATACTTGCTGGCTTCTCGCCATCCGATTTCGTTGGATCTGCGAGTGGGGGACAACCAAGATACCGAACTTCAAGAACTGCTTGAAGACGAAACAGCTTCTGCTGATAACTACGTCACCCATGAACTGCTACGTCAGGATCTCAAAAGCCTGATCGATGAATTAACCCCGCAACAACGGGAGGTGATTCTATTACGCTACGGCTTAGAAGATGGTAAAGAACTATCTCTCTCTAAAGTAGGCGCTCGGATGAGCATCAGCCGTGAACGAGTCCGTCAGCTTGAAAATCAAGCTCTCAATCACCTCCGTCGTCGGAAGTCTCAAGTGCGAGAATATCTGGCTAGCTAGTTTGATTGATCGCAATTCTAACCTCTCTCCGTGTCAGAGAAAGCCTGGGGAGAGGGTGAACTACTCCGCCCACAAGGGGACGGAGCTTCCCAACTCAACAGCAACCGCCGCTACAGATGGCTTGCGCCCCCGTTTTGGTCTTACATTGCCTCCTTGGGCAGTAGCGCTGGTTCCCAACGCTAATATCCGTAAGCCGTCCGGCTCGAATATTTACAGCCGCATTTATGTCTCTGTCGTGCTTAGTTTTGCAGTTGGAACACTCCCAACTCCGAATATCAAGCGGCAAGCTGTCAATTCGATTTAGGCATACATGACAAGTCTTGCTAGACGGGAAAAATCGACCAATTTCAAGGTAGGTTTTCCCGTCTTTTTCTGCTTTGTATTTTAATTGTCTGGTGAATTCAGACCAGCCACAATCGCTAATTGCTTTCGCTAGATTGTGGTTTTTTATCATGTTTTTAACTGCTAGATTCTCTACAATGATGACTTGGTTTTCGTTCACCAATTTGCGAGAGAGTTTGTGCTGGAAGTCTTTGCGAGTGTTGGCGATTCGTTCATGCACTCGCGCTACAATGCGTCTTGCTTTTTCTCGGCGCTTTGAACCCTTCTGTTTTCGGGAAAGTTTGCGCTGTTTACGTTTTAGATTTTTCTCTCGTTTTTTAAACGGCTTGGGGTTGTCAAACTTTGAGCCGTCAGATGTAATTGCGATCGGGGGTTAATCCTACATCAATACCAATCGCTTTACCCTGATTACTTGTTTCGAGTTCCGGCAGTCCATCGTCAAACAGCAAGGAAGCGTAGTATTTGCCTGTCTTACCCATGCTAACGGTAACGGTTTTCAGCTTGCCATCAAAAGCTCGGTGAAACTTTGCTTTGACTTCACCAATTTTCGGAAGCTTAATCACTCCATCTAGTAGCTTGACGTGCTGCGGATACTGGATTGATTGTTTCCCGTGCTTGCCTTTGAAGTTGGGATATTTCGTTCGACCTTCAAAGAAGTTGATAAAAGCCCGAGATAAATTCAGGGACACAGACTGAAGCACCTGAGAATAGCATTCAGCCAACCAAGGAAACTCCTTCTTGAGTCCTGGTAAGCGGTTGTTATATTCCTGTCTTGATAATCCTTTCCCAGTCGCCTTGTAGATTTCGTTATTTAGGTTCAGAGCGTGGTTCCACCACCATCTAGCACAGCCAAACGCCTTTGATAAGGCTACTTGCTGTTCAGTGGTTGGATAGATTCTGACCTTAACAACGTTTCTCATAACTTGAGTTTAGCACGGAAAAGATTGATGGTAAGTTCGGTGGATCGTTGTAAATCTGCGCGGCACGAACCGCTTGATTGACCTGCCTTTCATCCCCACCCACGAGGGTATGGGGAATTCCGGCAATTTCAGTTAAAATATGATCTAGTATTCGATCCCGGGTTGAGCTTTAACCCCTTGTTCTCGAAAAGGGTGCTTAACCAGGGTCATTTCTGTTACCAGGTCAGCCCGTTCAATTAACGCCTGGGGTGCGCCTCGACCCGTTAAAATGATATGAGTGTCTTCGGGTTTTTCTGCGAGTCCGGCTAACACCGTTTCCACGCTGAGATATCCCAATTTGATCACCACATTAATTTCATCGAGCAACACTAACTTATACTCAGGATTACGGATAAAAGATAAAGCCATTTCCCAAGCTTGTTGCGCCTTTTCGATATCGCGATCGCGATTTTGAGTTTCCCACGTAAACCCTTCTCCCATGGCGTGAAACTCTAACTGATCCAACCAATGGCTAAAAACGGCTTTTTCTGCGGGTTCCCAAGCCCCTTTGATAAACTGAACAATCGCCACCCGATAACCGTGACCAAGCGATCGCATCACCATCCCCAAAGCTGCGGTTGTCTTCCCTTTCCCGTTTCCAGTATGAACGATAATTAACCCTTTCGTCTGCGACGCTTTAGCGACTCGCTGTTCTTGAACTTCCTTGCGTCGCTGCATTTTGAGGCGATGTTGCTCGGAGGTTAATGTTGTATCGGTTTGAGAGTCCATAGCTTTTCTGTTGTCAATTTGATTAAACTACTATCATAGGTTTTAACGCTTTACGCTGTAACCCTTATAAACTCGTTACCCTCTATTTACTCAATCCAAACAACAGTTAAAGGATGATTAAAAAGTGAGTAACAAAGCTGAAGCTAGCAATAGCGGGTCTTACAAAGGGTATGAAGCCGTTCTAAAGAACGCTAAGGATGTAAAGGACACAGTAGATGAAGTCAAGGCAACCATGCCCAAAGGTATCAGTTTTAAAATTCAAGATAATAAATACTTGATGCTTCAATTCAAGTACCCGGGGACTGGTAAGCGACTACCAAAGTCCTGTAACGTACCCTTTGCACCGGAAGGTGTTTATCAGGCGCGAGACAAGGCATGGAAAGTCAAAGAAGCACTAAGCAAGTTTAAAACAACATCAGAATTTTGGGGGTGGTACGATCAAGAAATTTTAGAAGTTAACGAAATTGTTAACGACCTTAAAACCTACCGTGAAATTTTTCAAGAAATAGAAGATGAATACTTCAACGGAGTACACAAAAATACAGGCGAAAAAAGGTCAAGAGATAATCCTAGCTTCACCAAATCGTACAAAGTCACATACTTGATTTATTTCAATAAATTCCCTAATTGGGACAAATGCCCTAACTGGAAAGACTTTAACGCTGTTTTAAGCAACTGGAACAAAGGTACAAAGTCTTTTCGTAACGCTTATTTCGTTCTCAAAAAGATAGCAACATATTCTAGCAAATCAACAGCAATGATGTTACTAGAAAAGCTTTCAGAAATTGACCCAAAGCAAACTGAATTCACAGAAAAGCAATACATCCTATGGGATGATTTCACAAAATGGAGAGAGTCGGCTAAAAGAGCTACAAAGGAAGGGAGTTGTTACGAGCAAACTAAAAAGCGGTGGTTATGGGTAACAGGAATGATTGCAATGTATGGGTTAAGACCAACTGAAATTGCAGCATCATTAAACCTTGACAAACCGTACACAAAAGACGGTGTAACTATCCCTGCTATCAACGACCCAAACAACGAACTAAAGTTGCTAGTAACGGGTAGTCATACACCGTGGGGAGCAACAACTAAAACGGGATTTAGAATTTCATTACCGTTTACTACAGACAAGGGTATCTGGAACGTCCTAGAACTCACTAACGTGTTCTGTTTTGACGAGGATAAAGACAGGTATCTATCAGAAGATGCGATAACGTCAGGTTTCAACAGAAGTCACAGGCAATGGATGACAAGCAACAATTCTCCCGTTACTCAAATGTACGCTTTCCGTCGCTTAAATAGTTGGTTAAAGCATAAGTACGGCATTCCTGAAACCGTTGTAGCGGCTTCATTAGGGCATAGCGTTGATGTAAACCGCAAGCATTATATGTCATGGTCTGACTTCCGCTCTACTGTTGATATGCTAACTGGATTCACTAAAGAACCACTTGGTTATAAGACGGCTACAGAACAGCTAACAGCACTAGGAATTGACGTAAATGACCCATCAGCTAAACTCATTCTAAGAGTCATTTATCAACTAGAATAGTTGCAGTAGATTGAATAGACTTGATTGAGTTCCTAATGTAGTGTTAAACTCCCTAGAGATAACTTAGGGGGTTTTGTTTGTTTATTTTTATTTGACTCATCCTTTAACTGTTGTTTGGATTGAGTAAATAGAGGGTAACGAGTTTATAAGGGTTACAGCGTAAAGCATAGCTTTTAACCCTCTACAATGCGATCACGTCCTTGTTCTTTGGCTTGATAAAGTGCCCCGTCCGTCCGAGCAATTAACATTTTCAATGAATCTTCCGGTTGGGGAACACAAGCACTCACACCCTGACTTAAAGTGATGAATGGACAAACCGTGGATTGAGGATGAGGAAGCTGGAGTTGATGAATTTGGGAGTGAATTAATTCCGCCACAAGTTTCGCCCCTTCTATGTCCGTATTGGGTAAAATCACCGCAAATTCTTCTCCCCCATAACGAGCGACAAAATCAGCCGGACGCTTAACTGCATCATGGATCGCTTGAGCAATTTGACGCAAACACTCATCTCCTGCTTGATGGCCGTAATGATCGTTATAACTCTTGAAATAATCAATATCTGCTAGGATCAAAGACAGGACTAATTGCTCTCGTTTAGCTCGATGCCATTCTTGTTGGAGATAATGATCAAAAGCACGGCGATTTCCGATTTGAGTTAAAGAATCTGAAATCGCTTGTTGATAGATATTTTGACTGGTTTCATTGAGTAACATTTCCCATTCTTTGCCTTCGGAAATATCACGAATCGTCACCGCAAACCCCTCTCCATTTTTCACCGCTGTAATTTGATACCAGTTTTGAGTATGGTGTATATTAAAACGGAACTCTTGATTTAAAGTTTCTCCCATTTCGACAACCTGAACTAACTGTTCAAATAGAGTATGATCGAGTTTATCAATCATACTTTTTAGGACTCGTTGACCGACTAAACTATTCGGAGGCTGACCGATGAGTTTAGCGAACCGAGGATTAGCGACAACACAGCGAAAATAAGCAATCTTTCCCGTCTGATCACGAACCGCTTTAAAAGCTGCGATTCCATCGGGTGAACTATTTAAAACACTTGCTAATAGCGATCTAGACTCACAGAGAATTTCTTCAACCTGTTGACGACGTTCTATTTCTTGAGTGAGTTGTATTTTTTGACGTTTGAGGGCGAGCTGATTTTCAACCCGAGCGACCACTTCTTCAACTTGAAAAGGTTTAGGAATATAATCAACTCCTCCAACTTTGAAGGCTTTTATTTTGTCAAACAATTCATCTAAATCACTCATAAAAATAATCGGAATATCAGAAGTATTAGGATGATATTTTAGAGATTGACAGAATTTATAGCCATCAACTTCAGGCAGAATAATATCTAATAAAATTAAGTCTGGATTATGATATTCTGTCTTGATTCGTGCAATCTCTGCATTTTCGGCTTTGATCGTCAAATAACCATAACTGTTTAACATTTCAGCTAAAAAGTTTAAGTGTTCTAAAGAGTCATCAACAATGAGGATGCTACCCAATATACTCTTATCGTTAGAATCAATCATGATTTATATTACACCACTTATAATTTTCAATGTTTTTAAATTCCTCAACATGAGTCTCTCTCAAAATGAGAAAACAATCACCCCATTCAGAAAAATTACTGAATCATAGAGAACAGGCTGTTGATCGGTTTCTACACTCTCTAAAAAGAGTTTTCCTGGTCTTCGACAAGAATAACAGACTAATGGAGAGGGAATATAAACAAAGTTGATTATAGGGGTAGAGAAAGAAATCAAACGCGAAAATAAAGCTTGTTCAGATTGAACACAGGGATCGAGGTATTTCTATTATGCCAAAATCAATTCAAGTTTAACAGTATTGTAAAGAAAACCCTCACCACCCCTCAAGACAATAACGGGTTATTGCAATGGTAAAATATTGTCATCATCATAGTCAGTTTTGCTTTGGGGGTAATGGCAAACCCTTAAAATAAAATAAAATTGTTTTCTACTCAACTTCTATGTTACCTGTTGACCAAGCCGAATCAATCATTTTTGACTTAGTAAAGCCCTTAGAGAGTTCCCAAGATATACAAACTGTTGATCTCCGAGATGCTAGAGGACGAGTCTTAGCAACACCTGTGATCAGTCACCTTGATTTTCCTCACTGGGATAACTCCGCGATGGACGGTTATGCAGTACGTTATGTAGATATTACCGGATGTACTACTGATCATCAGCCAACCCTAGAAATTGTCGAAGAAATTCCTGCCGGATATCAACCCCAACAGACTCTACAACCCGGACAAGCCGCCCGGATCTTTACTGGGGCTTGTTTACCAATGGGGGCGGATACAATAGTCATGCAGGAAGATACCCAACGTCAAGGTGATCGGGTAACTATTTTGAACTGTCCACCATCGACAGCGTTTGTGCGTCGTCAGGGTTCTTTTTACAAAGCCGGAGAATTGCTATTAACGCCGGGAATTCTTCTAGATGCGGCAGAGATGGCGGTATTAGCGGCGAGTCAATGTGTACAAGTTCCAGTTTTTCGTCGAGTCAAAGTTGCCATTTTTTCTACAGGCAATGAATTAGTCACACCCGATCAACCCTTGGGGCCAGGACAATTGGTTGATTCTAACCATTATGCGTTAACTGCGTTGATGCAGAAAATGGGCGTAGAACCCCTGAATTTTGGGATTGTACGGGATGATCCTCAAGCCTTGAAACAAACCATTTCTGAAGCGATTTCTCAGGCGGATGTGGTGCTTTCGACGGGGGGAGTTTCAGTCGGAGATTATGACTATATCGAACAAATAATTACGGAGTTAGACGGTAAAATTCACATCCAATCTGTGGCGATGCAACCCGGTAAACCCCTAACGGTGGCAAAGTTTCCCGATTGTGTTTATTTTGGCTTACCCGGAAATCCGGTTTCGGCTTTAGTCGCGTGTTGGCGGTTTATCCAACCGGCTTTGAGGAAACTTTCGGGGTTAAAATCAGAGTATTGTCAACCTGTTTTTATTAATGCGCGATCGCTGAGTCATTTACAGTCGAAAGGAAAACGAGAAACCTATCTTTGGGGCAAACTGAGTGTGAACAATGGTGAGTATGAGTTTAAACTCGCAGGGGGAACCCATAACAGTGCAAATTTAGTGAATCTCGCCCAAACTACAGGTTTAGCAGTGTTACCTGTTAATTGTACCCAAGTTGAGGCCGGAGAGGTTGTTAAAGTGTTGCAAGTCTAGGTTTTTTTAAATAAGGTGAACTATGCGTGTTTTAATTGTGGAAGATGATCCGATGATGCAACTCGGCTTAGAACAGGTTTTATCGGATTGGGCAGATATTGATTTAATTGGAATTGCAGAAGATGGTTATTTGGGTGTAGAAACGGCGTTAAACCAAAAACCGGATTTGATTTTAATGGATATTGGTTTACCTCGGATGGATGGGATAGAAGCTACCCAAAAAATTAAGGAAGCTTTACCTGAAATTCGTGTGGTGATGTTAACCTCTCATACCGCAGAAACAGAGGTGATCGCAGCGTTGTCGAGTGGGGCGGATGCCTATTGTATTAAAGGGGCGAGTGTTGATCGTTTGCGGGCGGCGATCACAGCAGCCAGTGAGGGGGCGACTTATCTTGATCCGCAGGTGGCGAAATGTGTGATCAATCATTTACAACCGCCAACTCCTCAAAGTGATCTCAAAAGTACGAATTTATCGCCCCGAGAGTTTGAGGTTTTGAAGTTGATGGTCGAGGGGAAAACGAATGTAAAAATTGCTGAAGAATTGTACTTGAGTCCAAATACAATTAAAACTCATGTCCGAGGAATTATGAATAAATTGTCGGTTGATGATCGGGTGCAAGCTGCGGTTACTGCATTACGTTTGGGGTTAGTGACGTAAGCAGAAATCAGGAATAGAGTCTAGATTAATAATCAGTCTTTAGAATGAGGAATTGTTGCGCTCAAAAGGTTGATAATCTGTACAATCTTTGGCTTGTTCACTCATCACTAGAGAGGGTTGAACTGCACATTTAAGATAAACGTTACCATTAAAATATTGACAATTTGTACAAGGAATTTTTTGAAAAGGCTTGCTGATCGAGAGTTGAGTTCTAATCAGTTTCCGGGCTTGTAACTGTTTAATCAAGATAACAATAAAAGCAATTCCTAAAAAACCGGAGGCGAGATAAACTAATCCTATCCCTTGCTGAGATGCAGAGGTTTGATTAACAGACTCTTTCGAGAGAGGAACTTCCTGTACAACCGACTCTCGTGAGTCTACTTCGTAATAGCTTACGGCTGTGGAATCAGAGATTAACATACTAGAGGGAAAGGTAATGTTATCGGGGGGCTATTGGTATTATTCTCAGTATCAGACGATTGTCCGGACACCTGCCTCTTTCTTAGGGAAGAATTATCATCGATCTCTGTCTCTGTAAAAAGACGGGTTGGTGAGATGACATGAAACTCAAGAAAGAATACAGATTAGTTATCGATCAAAAATTAGAAGAAGTCAAGAGGCAAAAGTCAGAAGTTTTTTTCTTTCTCCCCCTTTCCTCCGCCCCCAACTTCTGGCTTTCCCATCACCCGATCTCCCTATCCGCTACCTCTAGCAAATAGAAAACGACAGCGACGACGTTTTTTCAGGAATAAAAAAGCTGCATAGAGAATTAGGGTTTCTCCTAAAAGTTCTGAGAATTCTTCAATCGCAACTCTGACTTTCTCCGCAAAAAAAATAATAAAATCATGCTGAAATAATAACCCAATAATCACTCGAAACGAACCTTTAAACAGTTCCGCCCCCAATCCTCCGACAATTAATAAAGTCAGTCCTAACAATACAATTAAAGCTTCCTGACGATACACTCGCCACAACTTCCGAACATCTTTGTACCAAACCGCAGGCGCGATGGAAAATACACCCAAATAAATTCCCATCCAATCTCCTTTTCCTAAGACTGAAAACCAGTTATCCAGTTGCAGATGAATTTCAAAGATTTCATCCAAAGTCGCGTACAATAATAAAATAGCGATCGCTAACTTAAAACCCCCAGAAGGCGGTAATTTAGAACGGCGTTCCGTCACAAACAACATCAAGGCGATCAAACCAATGGCAAACAGATAAAACGCCTGCAAAAAAGAAGGAATCGTCATTTGACCATTCATGTCGAAAGGCGCGTAGGGTTCCCCTGTTAATAAAATGCTTCCCAGATAGATAGCCACAATGACAAGTTCAAATCCAATCACACTCGCTAAAATAGCAGAATTAGAGGGTTTTAGAGGGAGTTGCGGGAATCTCTTGATCTTGTTCACAGTGGTGATCAAAATAAATACAACTTTCCCCTCTACAGCTTCTATTGCGTTGATTCCTGATCGCGATCAAGATTTATTGCGGATGTACCGAACCATCGGGTAATATCGCCCCAGCGAGAATTGTCCCTGTGAGTTTAACCATAATGCGATCGCCTGTTCCGACTTTCGCCCCGGTTAAATTAGCCCCTCGCAGATCTGCCCCACTCAAGTCAGCGCCAATTAAATTCGCTTCTTGTAGATTGGCATATCGTAAGTCTGCTTGCAGGAAATTTGCCCGAAACAAATTCGCCTTGTACAAACAAGCCCCATTCAAGTTAACTTTATGCAGAAAAGCATCACTCAAATTTGCATGGCTTAAGTCCGCCCCGGTTAAATTCCGCCCCGAAAAATCTCTTTCTTTGAGATCTGCCCCTTTGAGGTCAACTCCACTCATATCGGGCGCGTGAGGTCGCTGGTAGGCTGGTTGTGGGGGATAATTGGGTTGAGGTTTGGGTTGAGGTTTGGGTTGAGATTTGGGTTGAGATTTGGGTTGAGAAGTTCGGTAAGTGGTGGATGTCGCCGGACGAGAATAGGGTTTCGCCTGGGTTTGAGTAGACGAAGCGGAATATCGAGTTGTGGTTTGTCGAGTGGATGCAGTCGTCGTTTGCTGAGGAGTAGACTTATATTGAGAGGTTGTGCTTCGTTTTAAAATTGATCGCAGTTTATCTCGGGCTAAATTAATTTCTTTTAGCTTTTCTTCCGCTATTTTTCGTAATCGTTGATTGTCTTCTGGAATGCGATCAGGATGCCAAATAAACGCCAAGTCCTTATAAGCTTGATCAACCACATCCAGAGTGGCACCTGGCTTCAGTTCTAACACGCGATAGCAGTAGTTTAGTTCGCTTGGAGTCATCATGGAAGTGGCAGAACTCACTCAAGTTTCGATTGGGGATTTTGGGCGACTTGCATTTTCACAGAAACCTTTGCAATTTCAGCCCGGAGATTGGGGATTAACCCGTTAACTGTGATTCTGACATGGGGTTAAAATGCCTGCACAGTTCTCAACAATATAACGCTCAAAATGGATCACGGCATTTATTCCCTCAACACGTTACGCTTGTTAGACTATTTTAGCGTCTTGCTGGAATACAACAGTGTCGGATTTTCCCAATAAAAGAAATAGTATTCAAAAAATCGACTGCACATTTTGTTTTATTTTTGACGATTTTCTAATTTCTTGATCTCCAAAATAAGCCTAAACCGTTATGAACTCGGGCGGCGGTATCTGCTGTCCGGTTGAGTAAATGACCGCCTAAAATCAGGCTAGTCGAACTTCCGCCATCCAAATTTAATCCCTCTACGGCCCCAAGTTGCTGTATCAATTGCGCCAATTCTGTTAAATCTGGCCCTGGCCCTCCCACTCGGTTATGAACAGTGACAATCAATAAATCTCCATTGGCAGTCACACCAATTCCACTACGAATTGCACGCTGTTTAGCAAACCAAATATTAAACCCTTCGGCTTCTGCATCAACAACGATTTGACCTTGTTGTAATAGTAGCGGCCCTGCTCCTAAAATGTGAGGATATTGGTTAAACTCGGAGGGTGTTGTTTTGGCTGTGATCGCAATTTTACCACCCAGGGGAAACGCACTCAAAGCACTTCTAAAAGAACGAAAGGTGAGTAAATAACCATTTTGAGGAATTTCGATGGGGGTTTGATCATCGTTCGATTCGATTTGACGACTCAGTTGATTATTTTCAACCGTGATTATAACTTCATTTAAGGTTAATGGAGTGTAACTTTTTCCCCAGTCTGGAGTATAACGGGCTATTCCGGCTTTGACATAGCCAGTATTTAACAAATCAATTTCAAATTCTCGTCCACTGGAAAGGGTTAAGGTTTCTGTTAATTTTAAGCGTGCCATTTTGACGGTTCCGGTATCATTCCACGCCATCACACCTCGGTTGAGAATTGGCCCTGAAAACCATTTGTTATTTTGTCGAATGGTTCCTAAAGGTAATAAATTGTTGCGGTTAAAGTATCCACCATTAATTGCGGCTAAACTTCCCCAACTATTGGTAATCTGAGACAGAGATGCTGTTCCTTTCATCTGAGTTTTGTCTGTCCAAATCGGTTGCAGTTTCAAACCAGAATTTCGTTTGACTTCCAACCACACAACCGGAAAGCGATCCTGATTTAAAGTTAAATATTGTTGTCGCCAATTCAAACCTGTAGTCCAAAGAATATTACGTTCAATTAAGGCATCTTTCCGCACTTCTATCCAAATCCGATTGGGGTTTGTTAGTGTAAATACTTTGATTCCATAACCATCGGGTAATTTTCCTTTAATTACAGTTTGAGTTTCTCCTGGTTTAACCACAGGACGGGGAATTTTAGCCTCACTTCCACTGGTTTCTCCTTCGTTTTTTTGGTCTTCATCGGGTTGAGGAATCGTTGACTCTGGAGGGGCTTCTGAAAAGCGATCTGCAATGGATTTTTCGGTCAGTGCATCAACAACAACTTCCCAGTCGGAACTGAGTTCATACAACTCCCAGGGTGTAGCTTTGTTGAGATTAATCACCATCCGAGAAACATCAGAAAATTCTTCATAAGTAATCTGATTGATTTGACCGATCTCTGAGAAAATATTGAGAGTGTTTCCCTCCCGTTCAACTTCCCATTCTCCAGTTTTGGCTAAAGCATCAATGTTGAGATAACGATAGTCTCGATCAAATTGAGTTAGCATAGAAACAGGTTGAACAAGTGGAGAAAACCAATTAATCGGTTGCCAGGAAGTTTGTTGATTATTTAAGGGATTCATCCCCAAAACTAACATTATCCCTTTATCACTAATTCCGGTTAAAGTTGAAACGCCCGAACTCCATTGACCCCAAGCTGTTTTCCAACGTCTACCATTGACTGATAAATGGGTTCCTGTACGAACAATTCCCGGTTTTGTCGGTTCCACACAATAGGGAGAAGCCAGAGGTAAAGCTTTTCCAAGAAAAACTAAAGCTTGATAAATAATTGCTGCAACTTCAGAGCGAGTCGCAGGTTGATTTGGATTTAAAATTACGGCTTGAGGATAATTGACAACTATTTTAGACTGAGTTGCACCGGAAATTGCACTAACAGCATAGTTAGGAATTTGATCGGCATCTTTGTAAACTTCAGCTAAAGAAAAAGCCGTGGTTTTTGGAATATTTAAACCCGCAACTAAAGATAACAAAACATGAAGACGGGTAATATTTGCTTGCGGGCGAAAGGTGTTGTCAGGAAAGCCAGAAATAAAGCCAGCTTCGTAAGCATTTTGAATGGCAGAAAACGCCCAAAAACCTGTTGAAACGTCTGAGAAGGGAAGATAAGCCCGTTTGGGAGGACGCTGGAAGGCGGCTTGTAGCAGAGCGGCATATTCGGCGCGAGTCAGGGTTTGTTCCGGGCGGAATGTCCCATCTTGAAAACCACTGACAATATTTTGGCGTTGTAGGCGTTGAATGAAAGAACGCGCCCAATGTTGGGTAAGATCGGGAAAAGGAAGTTGAGAATTTGCCATTAGTTGTTGAGGATACAGGTTATATCTAACGATCTAAGCATTGTTTTTCTTTTCCAGATCGTATAAGTCGTGATCCGCATCAAATCTATAGACCAATGGTGAGTAAATTTTCTTTACAATTGGGGTGACAAATTTCTTCAAAACTTGCTTTTCCCTCATCGTCAATGTGCCGCCAGGCGACTGCATCTACACTCAACAGTCGAGTTGGGGTGTCAATATTGATCCTTGATTTGATCCTCGACTGCACACCTGCGATAGATCAAGTTAAAATTCAAGATAATTTTTGATAACCTCCTTCTTTTCCGGAGAAGCCGGAACGTAATGTGTAGCGTCGATCTGTTTATTATTCTGATCCGAGAAGTCCAAACTCCCACACATTGTAGTTCAGCGTCAGTAAAAACGCGATTTGAGTCGGAATCGGTTCTAGGTGCTAACCCTTAGAAGCAGGTAATCTTGACTAAGGCTGTACACTTTAGCCGTTGTCAATGACATCTAATGTGTCAGTGTTTTCACTGAATTTTCACATTAATGAGGCTCAAGTTTAGTAAATTCTACTGACTTTTTTACAACTTTAAAGCACAATATCCATGATAATTAAATGGTAAAAATCACGAATAAACCCCAAGATAATCTAGCAAATTACAGAAAATATCAGGCAATTATTCTCTCAAAAATATAGGGATAATCAGCAATATTTTCCGGTTTTTTGTAAAAACTCTGAGAAAAGATAAATAATAGATATAAATTGTTCTAGGGATAGAGGACTTGATGATTAACTTAGATGTAGATGATGCGTTCTGGTCGAGTGATTCAGAGTCAATTGCTCGATATATCAATGATCAAGTGGGCTTAATTGAAGACTATAATTGTGAGATGGATTGGAGTTTGATTGAAAGGATTTGTTCAACCCCGACTACCGTTCCCCCCAAGTATAAATGGCTGAGAAAGCTATTACAGATGATCGAAGTCACTTTTGATTGAGAGTTTGAGAACCGGAGTGATTGATTTTCAGGCTTGGTATTGTGAAGGAAGGGTCTTGGCAGATATTTAAAGTAGCAGACGGAGACAAGGTTGTTAAAATTGAAGCTATGATTAGGCGCTCACTGCTCATTTTAGGAGTTGAACGCCTCTGAGATTCTGCCAATTGTCCAGAAATAACCCGGAGAAGGCAGAATAAAAATAGTGTTTAATTGGTTGGGGGAAACAACAAATGATGCTCAATCTGGCGAAATTTTTTCGAGCTTGTAGTCCAGCCTACAGGTTGAATATGTCGAAGCCTGAAGATCGTCAATATTATATCGATTTTGCGAGTGTACGCGGTAGTCATGTGATTAAAGAACTACGGCGAACAATTATGTTATCGGATGATGAACCCACTTGTCAGTTATTTACTGGACATATTGGCTGTGGAAAATCAACCGAATTATCTTGTTTGCAAGCCGAATTAGAACAACAAAATTTTCATGTTGTTTATTTTGAGTCTTCGCAAGATCTAGATATGGCTGATGTTGATATTAGTGATATTTTACTAGCAATTGCTCATCAAGTTAGTCAAAGTTTAGAAGGAGCTGGAATTCGTCTCAAACCCACTTTCTTGCAAAATTTACTCAAAAATGCGGCGAGTTTTTTAAATGCTGATATTACGAATTTAAGAACGAATATTCCCATGATGGGAGAGGTGGGGGTGAGTGCGGAGGAAGATACCTTTTCTATCTCACTGGGGATTGGAGAAATTACAGCAAAAGCCAAAAATAGCCGGGATGTCAGAGCGTTATTACGCCAACATTTAGAGCCGAGAGTTAGTAATATTATCGAAGCGATTAATAAAGAGTTAATTGAACCGGCTAAAAAACAACTGAAACAGAAAGGAAAAGCCGGATTAGTTGTGATTATTGACAACTTAGATCGCATTGATGATACTCTAAAGTTATCAACTCGAACTCAACCCGAATATTTATTTGTGGATCGTGGGGAACAACTGAACAAACTCAAGTGTCATGTGATCTATACCATCCCTTTAATTTTAACCTTCTCCAACGATAAAGAAACTTTGAGTAACCGCTTTGGTTCTCCCGCAAAATTATTACCGATGGTGCGAGTCACAGAAAAAAATGGTAACGTTTGCGATAAAGGAATACAATTATTGCGAGAAATGGTTTTAGTTCGGGCTTTTCCTGATATTGAACTGGAAAAACGAATGAGTTTAATTCCAGAAATTTTTGAGGAGCCAAAAACCTTAGATCGGTTATGTCAGGTGAGTGGGGGTCATGTGCGAAATTTGTTAATTCTAGTATCAAACTGTATTCAAAAAGATGATCCTCCTTTTTCTCATCATTTAATTGAGCGAGTCATTAGTGAACGTCGCAATGAATTGAGTAAAGCGATTACTCCGAATGAATGGAAACTGATTAAACAAGTTGCTCAACACAAAGCTGTGCGGGGGGAGGATGAATATCAAATATTATTGCGAAGTTTATTTGTCTTTGAATATCGCGATGATCGTCAGGGAAATTGGTTTGATATCAATCCAATTTTAGCTGATGCTAAGGAACTCAATGATGTCTGATTTTTATCAACCAGAAGCCGTTACAATTTATAATCAAAATTCAGTTCAGCAATTGATCCGTGCAATTACGCTGTCTCAGGGAGAATTTTCCCTAATTTTAGCCTGTTGTAGCTACAGTATTGTTACTCAACGTATTGTCGATAAAATTCGCAATCTGTGTTCAGTCGGTTGGGAAGATGTTTTTTTAGAACCGACAACTCAAACTTTGTTAACCCCTTTAATTGATCAACTACAAGGAGATAAACCCGATGCGGTGATGGTTTTTGGGCTAGAATCTGTTGTGGATTTGAATCAATTGTTGCTCACAGCCAAACGAAATATTGAGGAGTTTAATAACTTCTCTTTTCCTCTGATCTTGTGGGTGACAGATGAGGTTCTCCACAAAATGATTCGGGTTGCTCCTGACTTGCATAATCGAGCCACCAGTATTGAATTTTTGATTGAAACAGATGAGTTGATTTTATTTCTTAAATCCACAGTTAATGATGTTTTTCAAGCCGTTTTATCTTCTCAAGAAAATCTCTTTTTAGAAAATACCGCTTTTCATTTAGAAACAGGTTCATCTCGCCGCATTGAACTTCAGTCTGGACGCAAAATTTTAAAACAGCGAGGGATTCAGTTAGATCCTGAATTAGAAGCAGGTCTAGAGTTTGTCATGGGTCGAGTTTATGATAATACAACAGAAGAATCTCGACAACATTATGAACAAAGCTTGATTTTATGGCAACAAATTGGAGACTTAGAAAAGCAAGGAAATTTATGTTTTTATCTAGGATTATGGTGGCTCAATCATGCCATTCGACAACGAACTCAATATCAGCAAGCTTGTCTACAAGCAAAAGATTATTTTTCGCGATCTCTGAATGCGTTCAAAGCTGCAAAAAGACTCGATTTAGTCGCTAAATTTATTAACTTTTTAGCAGATACTTTACATCGTCTTGGCGACTGGAAAGGCTTAGAAGAATTAGTCGCAAAACGACCTAAAATTAATGCTTTATGGCTACACAAGAAATACGCTAATCTTTTTAGATCTGCTCGTTGTTATGGTTTTTTAGCAGAAGTTGAGCTTTCCAAATGTCAACCGAATAACATTATTTTTTGTTGGCAAAATTCTGCCAATATTCAGCGAGCAAAACGCTTTGCGATGAAAGCCTTAGATTTACTAGATGAAGCTGAAAAAACGGTTGATAAGTCTACAGGTAATTTACAATCTTTTTTGGATTGGGAACGCTCCTTTCATCAAGGATGGTATTTATTTTCACTGGGAAAAGCACAACAACTTTTAGGTCATATTAAAGCTTCAATTTTAACGCTAGAAGCCGCCAAAGAAATTAGTCAACCCTATTATGACCCCGAGCTTTATATTGGAATATTATCTCAACTTCGTCAAAGTTATTTTCAAGAACAAGACTATTTAGTTGCATTTACTCTCAAAAAAGAACAACTTGCGATTGAAGGTCAATATGGCTTTCGAGCCTTTGTCGGAGCGGGTCGATTGCGTCCTAAACAACAAGTCACCAAATTAACTCGACCCCTCCAGAAATCACCCGGAATGGTCGCGCCAGAAATTACCGCTTCTCCCCGACAAGAAGATATTGAATTTTTAGTCAAACGGATTCAACGAACCGACCATAAACTTACGATTATTCATGGACAGTCTGGTGTGGGAAAAAGTTCACTTCTCCAAGCTGGATTAATTCCAACTGTTAAGCAAAATTCGATTGATTCTCGTCAGGTTATCCCCATTTTACAACGAGTTTATACAGATTGGATACAAGAGCTAGGAAAAAAGTTAACTGAAACTTTAGAAGAAACTCAATCCTTTAAAAATCTACCTCAATTTAATACCAAAGAAAATATTATTAATCAGTTTCAGGTGAATGCTGAACGAGAGTTAGTCACACTTTTAATTTTTGATCAATTTGAAGAATTATTTTTTACTTTACAAAAACCTCAAGAACGTCAGGAATTCTATACTTTTCTAAAAACCTGTCTTGATATTCCTTATGTTAAAATTATTCTCGCTTTACGCGAAGACTGTTTACATTTTCTCCTAGAATGTAATGAACGTTTAGTCAATTTAGATATTGTCGATAATAATATTTTAGATCGGAGAATTCTCTATCATCTAGGTAATTTGCAACCTGAACAAGCTAAATCTCTGATTCAAAAAATTACCGAACAAACTCCATTTAGATTAGAAGATCGCTTAATTAATCGAGTGGTTAAAGATTTATCCGAGGAGTTTGGAGAAGTTAGACCCATTGAATTACAAGTGGTTGGAGCGCAACTACAAGCCGAACAAATTACCAGCCTTCAAGGATATCTCAAACTCGGTGAAAATCCGAAAGCAAAACTTGTTAATCATCATCTCGAAGATGTTGTTAAAGATTGTGGACGCGACAATAAACGAGCCGCAGAATTAGTCTTATATCTACTCACTGAAGAAAATGAAAAACGTCCTCTTAAAACTCGAACAGATCTCGAACGAGAGTTAAAAGTTTTAGCAAAATATCCTCTTGATGAATTAGAAAAACTGAATTTAGTTCTGGAAATTTTTGTCCAGTCAGGATTAGTGATTTTACTGAAGAAAGCACCTGAACATCACTATCAACTTGTCCATGATTATTTAGTCACAATTATTCGTCAACGAGAGGGGGCGAAATTCATCTCCGACTTAACAAAAGAACGAGAACAACGTAAAAAACTGCAAAAATGGTTAACGATTGGTTCTGTGTTTGTGAGTTTGGTGATGGTGATTCTCTCGGGAACAGTTGTTTGTAAATGGTGGGAAGCTAAAGAACAAAAAGCTCAGGTAGAAGAACAAAAAAGAGAAACCACTTTAGCGAAGTTAAACGCCACCTATCAACTCTTACGTTTAGTTGAAGAAAATCAACTGGATGCTTATGTAAAAATTCTCAGAGCAGGTCAACAATTACAACAACAAAAGAATGATCAAAACTTGTCAGAATCTGCACAAGAAACTCTACGACATTTGTGGAGAGCCGCTTATTTCACCTCTGAACGAAATCGTTTGCAAGATCATCAAGATAGTGTTTTAAGTGTGAGTGTCAGTCCTGATGGTCAATTAATTGCTTCGGCGAGTTCAGATCAAACTATTAAACTTTGGAATAAAAATGGTGTTATTAATAAAACTTTAACCGACCATAAAGATACAGTTTGGTGTGTCACTTTTAGTCCTGATCTCTCTCCAGAACGTCAAATTATCGCCACAGCGAGTAAAGATAAAACCATTAAACTGTGGAGTCGAGAGGGTAATTTAATCATGACTTTACGCGGACATCAAAATGAAGTTAAATGGGTAACTTTTAGTCCTGACGGTCAGTTGATTGCATCAGCCAGTCAAGATCAAACCATTAAAGTTTGGAACCGGAATACAGGTGAATTATTAACAACGTTTAACGGACATCAAGACTCTGTTTTGAGTGTTAGTTTTAGTCCAGATAGTCAATTGATTACGTCGGCGAGTAAAGACAAAACTATTAAGCTTTGGAACCTCGAAGGAAAGCTAATTCAGACTTTAAACGGTCACAGTGATGCAGTTTGGACGGTGAATTTTAGCCCCGATGGAGAAATGATTGCCTCGGGAAGTGATGACTATACAATAAAATTATGGAAACGCAATGATTCAACTTACCAGATTTTTAAAACTTTAAAACAAGATCAAACTCCTGTTAATAACATTAGTTTTAGTCCTGATGGTCAACGCATCGCTTCCGGGAGTAGCAACGGTGAAGTTAAACTTTGGGCGAGTGACGGGACATTAATTTCAACTCTAATCGGTCATGGGGGCGCTGTTAATCAGGTGAGTTTTACTTCAGATAGTCGAACCCTGATTTCTGCGAGTAGTGACTGGACAGTGAGACTGTGGAGTATGGAAAATATTCCGCCAAAAGTCTTTCAACCTGAATATAAAGTATTTGGTTTGGGGGCGAGTTTTAATAATGATGGGAAACTGATTGCTACACCTAGCGATAATAATACGTTTAGATTATGGAATCCAACTCAAGGAACTCGACAGTTAACGGTTCCAGGTCATCAAGATCAGGTAACAGGAATTAGCTTTAGTCCGGATGATACAATGATGGCTTCGGCAAGTCTCGATAAAACTATTCGACTTTGGCAAACAAATGGTAAACCAATACGAACTTTACTCGGACATTTACAAGGGGTTAATGATGTTAGTTTTAGTCCGGAAAGATCACCCGAACGTCAGTTAATTGCCTCTGCAAGTCAGGATCAAACGGTTAAGGTCTGGCAACGAGATGGTAAACTGCTTTATACTCTCAGACATGATGACGCTGTTACCAGTGTGAGTTTTAGTCCTAATGGTCGAATTTTAGCCTCAGCGAGTCGAGATCAAACTGTACGACTTTGGAATCGTCAAGATGGGAAATTGATTGCTAAATTGCCAAGTAATCGTAAGTTTTCTTCAGTTAGTTTTAGTCCGACGGATAATCATTTGATTGCAGCAGCGACGGATGACGGTTCGATCAAACTTTGGCGATCGCAAGATGGAAATTGGCAAGATATTTCGATTTTAACTCCGATTGGAGCGCATAAAAAAGCCGTTTATCAAGTCAGTTTTAGTCCTGATGGTGAGACTCTCGCCTCCGCCAGTGAAGACGGAACGGTGAAAATTTGGGATCATACAGGTACACTATTATTGACTCTACAAGAAGGTTCAAGTCGGGTTGAATGGGTTGGTTTTAGTCCTGATGGTCAACTGGTTTCTATCGATGCGACTAACCGGGTTAGTGTTTGGAATTTGGATTTTCAAAAACTCTTTCAAAATTCCGATATTGATCGCTTATTGGAACGGGCTTGTGATCAAATCGGCAATTATCTTCAGTATAACCCGAAAGTGGAAACAGAAGACAAGGAACTCTGTAATTTAGTTGAACCTCCAGTCTTTTAATCTATAATGATATCTGCTCAGAAAATGAACAATCTTATTGAACTAAGAATCGCTTCAGATTTTTCTGCTAAGTTAGGTTCGGCTTGTTGTTGCAATTGCTGATAGTGTATTTCAATGGAAGACGGAATAACTTCTAATACATCTTGCTCGGTTATTTCTTGAATATAGGCTAATTTTCTAGCCATTTAAATATCTTAGATCAATTTCTATTTTCATTGGCGATCGCTCCTAAAAACCATCACATTTATTATGTCTTAATCAAATGTTAATTTAACACGGTTATTTCATGTTTAAGTGATCGCCTCAAACTCCGGTAATATTGAAACTAGAAGCAACTCTGATAGAATTTATGGAAGCACAACCGAGGGAAATTCGACGTTATATTAAAGTTGATGGTAAAATTCCGTTTAGTGACTGGATAGATTCATTGCAAGATAGGAAAGCTAGACTTAAAATAAAGTTGAGGCTTGACCGAGTTGAAGAAGGTAATCTCGGTGATTATCGCTCTGTTAGTGAAGGAGTATTTGAACTCAGGCTAAACTATGGCCCCGGATATCGCATCTACTTTGGACAAGTCGGGTTCACAATTATTCTTTTGCTCTGTGGCGGAGATAAAAAGACTCAAGTTAAAGATATTCAAACGGCTCAAAAATATTGGAGAGACTATAATGCAAGAAATACAAGTTCCAACCAGTGATAGCTACCATGATTATCTGATTGAATCTCTCAAAAACTCTGACGAAGCAGCAGGTTATATAGAAGTTTCTTTAGAAGAAGGGGGCGATGAACCTTATCTTTTAAGAAAGGTTTTGAGAAATGTAATTGAAGCAAAAATTAAAATGAATAATCTCTCAGAGTCAGCCAAGCAAAATTATGAAAAGCTCGATCAAGTTTTAGCAGAAAGGGGGGGAAGTGAAATCTTTACTTTTGTTGAACTGTTGAATACTTTGGGTTTTGAGTTGTCTGTCAAGGTCAAAGAATAACTAACGCGATAACTCCGAACAGTTTATAATAGATAATGCCGTTCAAAAGCTTAATTTTGTCTTGTGATTTGGAGAACAATATGCACCCCCCTAAAAAAAGACTAATTTTGGATGAAAAAATGCGCCCAGTTGGTGTTATTATTGATTATCAGGATTGGCAGAAAATTGAGAATTTTCTAGAACAGAGTCATTTTTTCGAGCAAGAACAGTCTGATTTATCAAAGTTTTCAGGAGTGATTAAATTAACTCAAGATCCTCTAGAATATCAGCGTCAAGTTCGGGATGAATGGTAATGACAGAATCATTATTGGTGCTGGATACAAATATTTGTTTATATTACTTGGGAGGTCGTTTGGTTGACCCTTTACCATTGGGTCAGTATTTTGTATCTATAATTACAGAAATGGAACTGTTATCTTATCCCCATCTCAGTACGGATGAAGAAAAACAAATTCAGATTTTTCTCAATCATTTGATTGTTATTGGAATTGAGAACGAAATTAAGCAGTTAGCCATTTCATTTCGTAAACATTATAAGATCAAGCTACCCGATGCACTGATCGCAGCAACAGCCAGATTTTTAGATGCAACCCTACTAACGAACGATCAGAAACTCACCAACCTGACAGAAATAAAAATACAGTCTTTAGCCATTATTTGAGATTTGGCGATCGCCTCTCGCTGCGGTGGATAACATCAAAACGTTGGCAATTTCAACAGTAGGGTGGGTGACATCAAAAAGTTGACGATCTCAACAGTTAATTTATCGGTTGTCACCCCCCTGCTACCTGCTATTAGTATGAATATCTCAAAGGGGGATTATAATACCACTCTCTTCTTCCTTCTATCCTAAAATTTCTATATGTTGTATGAAACTCCTTTTCTAGTTCTTTATCACCTTCCACATATCCTAAAAGATGTAGTTCTCTCGGATTTCCAGTTTGAAGATTAGAACGTCTTGAACTTATTCCTGTAGAATGACCGATTTTTACACAAAGAGTATTTTCTTCTTGCATAAAATATATAATTCCGGCATTTTCGGGTAAATCAGAGAAATTATTACACTTGATAATGGGTGGAATAGTAATTAAACTGAGTAAAGTATCTCGATCAATTTTCAAGCGTTAAATTTTATCTTGAAATTCAATTTTTAAGCGTTCATTTTCATATTTCAATTCACTTTTTTCATATTTCAATCTTTGATTGTCCTCTGTTAATCTTATTATATGTTCATTGTTTAAATACCTGATATACCCAAAATCAGTATTAGGAGGATAGCGTCGATCAATATCTTCAAAAAAGTCTCGTAGTCCACTCATCTCAAAATCTCCAAATTGTTGAATGATAAAAAATCAGTGTTCTTCTCAAGTAGAACATATTTTTCTAGGGACACAACAATATTGTCATGTCCCCAACGAATATTCTACTCGTTACTGAACCCTTCTATCGGCGCGAACCCTTGACGTTGAATATTTTCTGTGATCGTCCGAGGTTCGAGGAATTGTAACAAATAATCCGGCCCTCCCGCCTTGGAACCAACACCGGAAAGTTTAAACCCTCCGAACGGTTGACGGGAAACAATTGCACCCGTAATACTGCGGTTAATGTACAAATTCCCGACTTCAAAATCGGCTTTTGCTTGGGCAATGTGCGACGGAGTTCGAGAATACAAACCGCCTGTTAATGCAAAGTTTGTCCCGTTAGCAATATTAATCGCTTCCTCAAAATTCTGCGCTTTAGTTACCGCTAAAACCGGCCCGAAAATCTCCTCTTGGGCAATTTTTGCCGTCGGAGAAACATTCACAAATACCGTTGGCGGAACAAAATATCCGGTTTCGGGTGCGGGAACTTGAATGGCAAGATCAGCTTCTTGTTTACCAATTTCAATGTATTCTAAAATGCGTTTTTGAGCATTCGCATCAATCACCGAGCCAACAAACGTGCTAGGATGAGCAGCATTACCCACATTTAGCGATCGCACTGCTTCGGTTAAACGGCTAACAAACGCCTCATAAACGGGTTCCAAAACAATCACCCGAGAACAAGCCGAACACTTCTGACCACTGTAGCCAAACGCCGAATAAACGACACCCGCAACTGCCTGATCGAGATCCGCACTTTCATCGACAATAATCGCATTTTTCCCACCCATTTCGGCAATTACACGCTTGAGATGTTTTTGTCCGGGTTGCAACACCGCAGCTTCGGCATAAATGCGAGAACCAACTTCTTGAGAACCCGTGAAGGTAATCATGTGAACATCGGGATGTTTTACCAGATGAGAACCAACAGTTGAACCTTTACAGGGAATATATTGAAATACCCCTTCTGGTACGCCCGCATCGACTAAAATTTCAGCAATTTTTGCCGCAATTACTGATGAGACTTCGGCTGGTTTTAACAACGTACAATTTCCCGTTACCAACGATGCAACCGTCATCCCGGTGGGAATTGCAATGGGAAAATTCCAAGGCGAAATCACAACCGAAATCCCTCGGGGTTGATAATGATAACGATCTGTTTCTCCAGAAGTATCATAGTTATACCCTTGATCTAAGCGTTCCATTTCATCCGCATAATAGCGACAAAAATCAATCGCTTCAGAGACTTCTGCATCACATTGATGTAACGCTTTTCCGACTTCATAAACCATCCAAGCACACAACTCATGGCGGCGTTGTTCCATCAAGTCTGCGGCTTTGCGTAATACCCCCGCACGCTGACGAACGGGAGTCCGTTTCCAAGCCGGAAATGCGGCTTTAGCAGCTTCTAATGCTTGGTCGGCTTGGTCGATACTAATTAACCCAATTTTTCCGACAATTTCTGAGGGATTAGACGGGTTAACAGAATCAACAAGGGTTTCAGTTTGTTCGCGTTTTCCGTTAATTAAAGGCAGGTAAGTTTTACCCAATTGTTGACGAACTGTTTCTAATGCCTGAAATGCTTTATCTCGTTGAACGGGATCGGCATAATCACTATCTGCGGCATTGGGAAATACAGGTTTCCAAGTGTCTTTAATATTGCTTTCGGTGTTGGGTTTGGGCGGTGCTAACAGTTCTTCTATCGGTCGATTTTCTGAACTTTGACGCAAGAAAGAACTATTGGCGGTATTCTCTAATAAACGGCGAATTAAGTAAGACATTCCGGGTAATAAATCACCGTAGGGACAATACATCCGCACCCGATATCCTTGTTTGGCTAAAGTCTTCGCCAGTTGATCACCCATGCCATACAAAACCTGCATTTCAAAGGCGCGACGGGGAACGTTTAGGGTTTGGGCGATCGCAATCGCTTTGGCTTGAGAACGAACGTTATGGCTACCAATAGCTGAATAGATGTATTGATGATTTTCTAACATCAATTGTGTCAATTCTTCGTAGTTAGCATCAGTCGCCGCTTTATCATTATAAACAGGTTGAGGCCAGTTATTTTGCATGGCTTTGATGGTTTCTTGATCCCAATAAGCCCCTTTTACCAATCGCACCGTTACGGGATGTTCGCGTAATTTTGCCCATTCAATGATGCCTTCTAAGTCTTTTTTAGAGTCGCGTAAATAGGCTTGAATCGTCATGCCGATATCCGTCCGACTGCGAAATTCTTCTTCCATCAACAGATTTTTTAAAATGCTGAAGGTGAGATCTTTATAGGTGTATTGTTCCATATCGAAGTGAACAGCAGCGCCTAATTCTGCCGCCCGACGGAGTAAAGTTCGGATACGTTCGCTAACTTTTACTTCACTTCCTTTGGCATCTAAAGGGTCAAATTGGGAATAAAAAGCGGTTAATTTAACGGAAACTTGAACTTTAGAAATCGGTTGTCCGTCGGCTTGATCAATTTGAGGAATAGTTGACCATCTTTTCGCCGCCTCACTGAATTTTTCCATCAACTCTAAATAACTGTTGAGGTAAGCCTGGGCTTCTGCTTCGGTAATAACGGCTTCTCCGAGTAGGTCAACGGTGAAAGCGAGTTTATCTTTCCGCAGTTTTTCTAAGGTGTTAATAACATGAGGAATGGAGTCTCCCGCAATATATTTATGGGCGAGGGTTTCCACTGCGGGGGCGACAGTTGTTGCGGCTAATTTTCCCGGTACGGAGTCGGGGTTGGCGAAGTTGAGAAGTTTTTTTAAGGCATCAGGAAGTTCGACTTCTGATGTGGTAAGATATTCTTGCAAATGAGCGGCGATTTCGGGTTTACTTCGCAGGGCGGGTAAACAGTCGATAAAATGGAATAACTGCACGCGCAGTCCGGGGTTCGCCATCGTCCAATCTAGCAGTTTATCATCCCAACGCATTTGGTCTTGCAACTGTCCGAGAAATGAACGTTTTTTCTCTTGCGTTGCGGCGAGGAGTTGTTTAGCGATTTCTTGAGTTTTGGTTTCGTAAGTCTCAGGAGCTTGTGCAACCACGGTTAATGTTTCTCCAACAATAATTCAACAGGAGTAACAAGGGAAAGAGACTGTTTACTAGCGATTTCTCTCTCCCTCGTTGGTGAATAGATTCTTTTTTCTATTGTACGTCGAAAGGGTCAATTATTTTTAAGGTTTTTTAAGATTGCAATAAAAAGTAATTTTACTTAGAGATGGATTTGAATAGGTTTTAACTTCAGTTCAAAATTTTTAATTTCTGATTTTTTGTTCAATTAACGTTAAAATCTCTATAATTTTGCATCAGAAATAATTACCTCCAACGGGATTTTTATATATAGCCGTTATTTAGTCGTTTATATATCCCGATCAATATCTTGTGGTATTCTTACTGAAAAGAATAGCATTAATTTTTAATTAAAAGTAAGGCTCAGAGCATTTACTCAGTCTTTTTTTATTAAGTCGAAAAGGATTAAGGATAGTTAGATTTTGCAGCTTCAGTGGAATGACGACAAGTTAACTAAGCTTAAATTTATCTTAACCTGCTAAATCCGGGCTTCAGCGTCTCTATAACTGAGGATAGCCCCAGGAAATCACGATATATCAGCATTCTCGCCGATTTTGATTCCCTCAACCGAAGGTTAACAGACGATAACCTGTTGGTTAATTGCGTTATCTTACTAAGAAGCGGCTAAACCCGCCTGTAGTTGGTGAAAATTTCTATCTTAGGGAGGATATATTTTGAATTTAGATTAACAATAGGTTAAACTAAGGTAATTAATTACGCCCTCAGGCAAGTCCCTACAACTGAAGGGTTGTCTTGGGGTTGTCAATCCCTTCATTTGTTCACTTTCAAGTTTTGAAAATGAAAGTCTATTCTCCTGTGTCTAATTTTAGAAAAAATTTCCCCAAAAAAACTCTTGTCAATTTAATTATATTTTATCTTCCCTTCTTGATTATTTTACTCGTTTCGAGTTGGCAGAATCAAATTCCTGTTAAAATATTAACGCGAGATATTTTTGCTTCTGGAAAAATTCCAGTTTACACAGGATTTATTTCTAACCTGGGGATTTTAACGTGGTGTTGTAGTGCGGTGGTTTGTCTATTTACATTTTTTGTCATTCAACCCACAACAGGAACAGCAAATAAATTTAAAAATTGTCTGGGTGGGTTTGGATTAATTTCAACTTGGATGATGCTGGATGACTTTTTTATGCTGCATGAAAGAGTGATTCCATCACGATTAGGCTTCCCCGAAAAAGGGGTTCTTATTCTAACTTTAACTTGGGTAATTTTTCATGTCATTCACTATCGAAATATTATCTTTAAGCGGACAGATTTTCTGCTTCTAGGTTTGGCTTTTTTATTCTTTGGAAGTTCTTTAATCATTGATCAGTTCCTAAAAATTGATGATATCGGATATGGCAGTAATCTATATTTTATTCTCGAAGATGGCAGCAAGTTAATGGGAATTGCTACCTGGTCTTTTTATTTATGTAGGCTTTGTTATCAACAAATGGTCAGCTTTCAAAATCCCAATTATCCCGTTAATCATTTAAAGTGAATTGCGGATATCCTGAATCACCTCTAACGCTGTGTTTTGCGTCTGAATATCGCCTTGATTTCCTAACAAATCTGCTGCTTTTTGTAAATCTTCAATCGCTTTTAGACTCTCTCCCTGTTGGTAGTAAATAAATCCCCGATCTAAATACGCTTGAGAATAGTTAGGATTAAATTGAATTGCTTTATTGTAATCAGCTAGGGCTTTCGGTGCATTTCCAGCTTGCAAATATTCATCCCCTCGATAATAATAAGCTTCTGCATTATTCGGAGCGAGTTGAATGGCTTTATCATAATTTGCAATTGCTGAAGCATGACTATTTAATTCTGAATAAGCGACACCCCGATTTAGATAAGCTTCTAATTGTCCTGGATTAAGATTAACCGCTTGATTAAGAGTTGAAATAGCTTCTTGATAATCACCCGACTCGATTAACTTCATCGCCCGATTATTCAGTTTAACTGCTTGTTTAGCCTTCTCATAATATTGATTAACAACTTCATAATTTTTCTGGTAGTCTAGCAGTTTAGCTTGAGCGGCTGCAAACTCCGGGCTATCTTCGGGAATATTAATCAATTGAGTCATAGCTTGTTGCCATTTTTGCTGTGCTTGCTGCCAAACTTCTACGGGATGGGGGGAATTTTGAACTAACTTTGCCGCTTCCCAAGCTAACTTTTTAGCCGCTTCTATACTCTGTTCTCCGAGTGCTTTTTTTTGCAATCTTTGCTCAATTTCATCGAGTTTAGCCGAGTATTGATCGAGGTTTTCTATAACCGCTTGGGGTGCGGGAGCAACAACAGGTAAAGTCGGTATATTATCCAAGGTCAGTAAAGCAGATTCAATTTCCTGTTTAGCCTTTTCAAGTTGCTCTTGCTGAGAGATTTGATTGAGATCTCCGAGGTTTTCAACCTGGGTTTCCGCCTCTGAAATCACTTTACTTTGTACAGATTTTGTGTGCCAAACTAAACCCAATGAACTCAAGATAATAATAGTTAAAGCCACAATCAGCGTTTTACGTTCATTCATCATCCATACCCTTCAATGCTAATTCATTGTAGAAACATTAACGTTCAACGTCTACCTCATTATTGTAATGAGAGTCAAACCCGGTCATTTCGCACTCAATCACACAATTTTTACAATTAATTCTAGATGTGATCGCCCTTTCGTTAAATATCTTAATCTTTAAGTTCAATGAATCTTGATATAATTGGGGGTTGTCCATAAGTGTAACGTAGATGACTAACTTAGATTAAAATCTACAACACCTGACTCACTTTTTGCTTCCAGATGAAACGCCTACACCTACTCAGCTCCATAACGACAGGGGGAGCGACAACTGCGACTTTAGCTGCTCTTACTCATCCTACATCTGTGGCTGTCGAAGCGCAATCCCAACCGCAAATCCGCTGGAAAATGACCACCAGTTGGCCAACCTCCCTCGACACCCTCTACGGTGCGGCTCAAACGGTGGCGCGACGAGTGAGCGAGATGACAGATGGGCGGTTTAGTATTCAAGTGTTTGCGGTGGGTGAAATTGTACCGGGATTGCAAGTTTTAGAAATTCTAGAAGCTGCTCAAAAAATATCTGTAGAACTCTTGCGGGAAAAATCAGCAGAGAGTCAATCTTTTCAGCAAACTTATCAGCCTTGGAAAAAATTTAGAGATGCCGTTTTGACTTGGAGTGCCGTCGGAGAATTCGCTGATAATAACTGGGTAATTGCCAATAGCAAACTAGAAATAGATTAAAAATAATTTATATTTCTTAACCTGAGTTGATCCCGACTTTGTTAAAATTGAATCGAATGACAAATTTCATCTCAATCCCTTGTTAATATCCTAACTTTACCCTTAATTTTAACCCATGAAACGACGTATTCTTTTAAGTTATGCCGCCACTGCCACCGCTACTACTGCTACCCTGGCTGCCTGTAGCCCCACCAACACCACAAGCACCACTGGGGGAGCCTTACCGAACGTTCGCTGGAAAATGGCAACCAGTTGGCCTACTTCCTTAAAAACCCTCTACGGTGCTGCTCAGAGAGTCGCTCAAAGAGTGAGCGAAATGACAGATGGACGGTTTACCATTCAAGTGTTTGCAGCAGGTGAAATTGTACCGGGTTTGCAAGTTTTAGATGCGGTACAACAGGGAACAATTGAATGTGGTCACTCTGCCAGTTATTATTATATCGGCAAAAATCCCGCTTTAGCATTTGGCACGGCAGTTCCGTTTGGATTAAATGCTCAACAACAAAATGCTTGGCTGTATAAAGGCGGTGGATTAGACTTAATGCACAAGCTTTATTCTGACTTTAATACTATCGCTTTTCCGGCGGGAAACTCGGGTGTACAAATGGGCGGTTGGTTTAAAAAAGAAGTGAATACTCTGAGTGATTTACAGGGTTTAAAAATGCGAATTCCCGGCTTAGGGGGAGAAGTATTATCACGTTTAGGGGTGAATGTACAGGTGTTACCGGGTGGAGAAATTTTTCTGGCATTAGAACGAGGCGCAATTGATGCAGCAGAATGGGTTGGGCCGTTTGATGATGAGAAATTAGGGTTAAACAAAGCTGCACAATTTTATTATTATCCGGGCTGGTGGGAACCGGGATCAAGTTTTGATTTACAGATTAATTTAGATGCTTGGAATAAGCTTCCCAAAGAATATCAAGAAATTGTCAAAGCCGCCGCAGTTGAAGCGAATATGGAATGTTTATCTACCTACGATAGTGAAAATCCTATCGCCCTAAAACGGATGATAGAAGGCGGAACCCAACTTAAGGCTTTTAGCCCAGAAATTATGACCGCAGCACAACAACAAGCCTTTGAAATTTATGATGAAAACGCCAGTAAAGATGCTACATTTAAAACTATTTATGAACAGTGGAAAACTTTTCGAGAAAATATTTATCAATGGAGTGCAGTTAGTGAACTTGCCTATGGCAATTTTACCATTGCTCCGGCTTTACAATCAATCACTGAAAAAAGTTAAGTAATATTCTCTGTTTATGTAGGATGGGCAATGCTCATCTTACGGGTGATTAATTTTTTTCTTGAGAACAGAATAACTTGTCTGATCAATCACATTTTTTAGAGGAGTTAATTTATAAAATAAAACATCAGTTTATATAATATTTAAGGAGAAAAAATTGTCTTTCAAACTCCTTCTGAAAATCAAAATAAAATTATTGGTATTGATTTCAATTATTCTGTTGGGAACTCAAAAGACAGCCCTAGCCGCCTCAACTGAACAACCCGGCATAATCTTTACCGTTATTGATCAAATCTTTCAAAAGATCGTCAATGTTCTTGATGCCATCATCTTTTATAATATTGCAGGTTTTCCGTTAATTGTTCTCTGGTTAATTATCGGGGCAATTTTCCTAACCTTTAGAATGAAATTGATCAATATTCGAGGGTTTAGACACGCCATTGATATTATACAAGGAAAATACGATGACCCCAACGAACCCGGCGAAGTCACCCACTTTCAAGCCCTAGCAACTGCCGTTTCAGGAACCGTTGGAATTGGGAATGTTGCCGGGGTTGCCATTGCTATTCAACTTGGTGGCCCAGGAGCGGTTTTATGGATGACATTGGGCGGTTTATTTGGAATGACAAGTAAATTTACAGAAGTAACTTTAGGCTTAAAATACCGCAATATTAACCCCGATGGAAGCGTTGCAGGAGGGCCTATGTATTACCTCTCAAAAGGGTTATCACGGCGAGGTTTTAGCAAGTTTGGACAAGGAATGGCGACATTATTTGCCTTCTTTTGTGGACTCTCAACGTTAGTCGGGGCGAGTATTTTTCAAACTAATCAATCCTATGCCGCAGTTGCTAATGTTATCCCCAATTTATCACCGGGAATTTATGGAATTATTGTCGCGATTTTAGTGGCAATTGTGATTCTGGGAGGTATGAAACGGATTGGGGCTGTTGCGAGTCGTATTGTTCCAGCGATGGCTATTATTTATATTCTCGCTTGTTTGTGGATTTTAGCTGTAAATTTCACTCAAATTCCCTCGGCTTTTGCTCAGATAATCACCGAAGCTTTTGCCCCCTCAGCAATGGTTGCAGGTGGATTTGGGGCAACCTTTTCAATCGGTTTGAGACGGTCAGCCTATTCTAACGAAGCTGGCTTAGGAACGGCTTCTATTCCTCATGCTGCGGCTAAAACAAATGAACCAATTCGGGAAGGTTTAGTCGCTTTACTTGAACCGTTTATTGATACGATTGTTATTTGTAATATGACGGCTTTAGTAATTGTTATTACCGGAGAATATCAAAATGAAATTTATCAAAATATAGGCGGAGATTTAGCTGGAGTACAGATGACGGCTGCTGCTTTTAGTCAGGTGTTTAGTTGGTTTCCCTACTTACTCGCGGTGGCAGTTTTTTTATTTGCCTATTCTACAATGATTGGTACTGCTTATCAAGGCATGATTTCTTGGACGTATTTGTTTGGGAGTCAAACTCTCTTGATTCCGAAACTTATTTATATTTTGGGGGTTACAGTTGGGGCGAGTATTGGGGTTGGTGCCGCCCTTGATTTTACGGATATGATGTTATTAGCCATGGCTTTTCCAAACTTAATTGGATGTTATATCATGTCTGGAGAAGTTGCAGCCGATTTGAAAGACTATATGAGTCGTCTAAAATCAGGAAAAATGCACCAATATAAACCGCAAATCAAACAAAATTAAAAGACCTCTAACGTAAAGTTTTAGAAATCTCGTGAGTCAAAATAGCTCATTAATGAGATAATAGAATCCAACCGTCGATCAAATACGTTGAGGAAAACAAAATGAGTGCAACTGAAAAAAACTGCGTGGTTGTTCCTGTTGACTTTGGGGAACTTTCTCTCATGGCGATCGCGACAGCATTAGAGTATGTAAAATCTCCCAACCAAATTCATGCTATTCATGTATTAGAAGCACTTCCGGCTACCGATCCAGCCATGATTTGGAACACTCTAGATGATGAAGTTCGCAAGAATAATGTTCATAAAAAGTTAGAGGAAGTCTTAAACAAACCTGAACATCAAGGAATACAAATTTATGTAGAAATCGGACATCCTTCTGAACAAATAGTTGACTTTTCTCAAGAAAAAAATGCAGATTTGATTGTTATTCCCACTCATGGACGACGAGGAATTAGTCGGTTTATGTTGGGTTCAGTGACCGAACGAGTAATTCGATTTGCTCAATGTCCAGTCTTAGTATTACGATAACTCAAAGCTTGGGGAATTTTATCTCGGAAAATCAAGTCGGATCTATCTAGGATTTTAAAAACTGGATGGATTCAAAAAAACTAATGTAGCCTATTTAAAATACTCCTGGTTAAATGTAGCAATTGTAACTGCATAAATTTATTTTTTTTGTATCAGTATAATTTACTCCCAATTATTCTCTAAATCTGCAAAAATTTAACCTAAATTTAACCTAAATTAAACCTAAACGGTATAGGGTAAGGTGTAAGCATTCATAAGGGTCTTAATCGTGACGATCTCGACGCTTGCTGTACTTCCTTCTAGTCAAACTTCTGATCAAAAGTCTCGTGATTTTTACAGACGTGATTTGATTCCCCTGATGCCAGAAGTCCTCTGGAAAATAGAGTCTGGAATCGTCCGTACTATGACTTGGAATCAAGAAGGAAACCAAATTAGTTTAGGATATTGGGGTGTTGGAGATGTGATTGGTCAACCACTATCACGACTCGACCCCTTTCAAGTAGAATGTGTGACATCTGTAAGAGTGAGTTTGATTCCTCCTCAAGAGTGGTCACATGAGTTGGGTTCAATTCTTTCTCATATACAACAAGCCCAAGAACTGCATAGTATTGTTCAGACTCAAAGCACCGATTTGAAATTATTAAATTTCCTTAATTGGTTAGCGAAAAAGTTTGGGAATACCACCGAGTTAGGACTGTTAATTGATGTGCGGTTAACTCACTTAGAAATTGCTGATGTAATTGGTATAACGCGAGTGAGTGTAACTCGAATGATGCAAAAATTAGAACGAAAGGGAATCATCTTGCGCCCTCGTCGTCATTGTATTATTTTGAAATCAGCCCAGTAAATCTCTCCTCTAGAATCGCATCAAAATTAGAGTGTATGAAGCCTTTCGCAAGCTTTTTAACAATCAGAAGACAGTCTTACCCCTTAGATAACGTAAATTTAACCTGTTTTTGATACTCTTGCTCTCTTTATTAAAATGCAGAAATAGGGTCAATAATCGTATCTTTACGTGAATATACGGGTTAAGCGGATTAAGTCTTTTTGATGAATAGCAATTCCGTTTTGATTTCCTCTTTTTCCATTTTGTAGTATCATATCTAATCGGAATCAGTATTATCAGTCATAGAGAACAGTGAATTTGCAGCAATTGCTGTTACCCTAGATAGGGAAATCCAAAATTTAAGCTGATCTCATCGCTGATAATACTGATCTCATTAGGCTGTATGACTTTCCATTGTTTAATACCCAAGCTAACTTCTATTGCTTGAGTACCATTAATTCTGACTTGATTATTTTTCTCTAGAAAATGAAAACTTTGAGAGATTTTTAAAATTCTTTCAGAAAATGCAGTCAGTAATTACAATAACAATGGAATGAGTTTTTGAGTGTCAGCTTGATAGTTTTAATTTAAGTTCAATTAATTGGGTTCGTGAGGGGAATTAATTACCGTGAAATTTGCTACATTCAATGCTTCTCTTAATCGTGATACCGCAGGTCAACTGATTACTGATCTGACCATACCAGATAACCCACAAGCCCAAAATATCGCCGAGATTATTCAACAAGTTAATCCCGATGTTTTATTAATTAATGAGTTTGATTATAACTCAGAAAATCCTAATCAAGCCATTGATTTATTTCAACAAAACTACTTAGGCGTTGACCAAAATATCGCAGATTCTGCTGGAACTGTAAACTATCCTTTTGTTTACGTCGCCCCTTCTAATACCGGAGTTGCATCAGGATTTGACCTCGATAATAACGGTGAAATTGTTAACACTCCCGGCGCAGACGGTTATGGAAATGATGCGTTAGGATTTGGGAATTTTCCCGGTCAATTTGGGATGGTATTGTTATCAAAATATCCCATTGATACAGAAAATATTCGGACATTCCAAGACTTCCTCTGGAAAGATATGCCAGATGCGTTGTTACCCGACGCAACACCCGAAGAAAACGACTGGTATTCCACAGAAGAATTAGCCGTATTACCGCTATCTTCAAAAAGTCATTGGGATATCCCTTTAGAAGTAGATGGTGAGATTATTCACGTCCTCGCTTCTCATCCCACACCCCCAACTTTTGACGGAGAAGAAGACCGAAACGGACGCCGAAACCACGATGAAATTCGCTTTTGGGCAGACTATGTTACTCCGGGCGAAGGTGATTATATTTATGATGACAACGGAAATAGTGAAGCCCCAACAGGCGGACTACCAGCAGACGCCGCTTTTGTAATTATGGGCGATCAAAATGCCGATCCCTTTGATGGCGATAGTACCGACGATGCGATTTTACAACTAATAGAAAATCCCAACATTCTCGCCTCTGCAACCGACGTCAATATTACCCCAGACAGCAACGGAGGAGAATTTGCAGCAACTACCCAAGCCGGCGCCAACGTTGGACAGCAAGGAAACCCCCGTTTTGATACCGCAGACTTCAACGATAACGCCCCCGGAAACCTGCGAGTAGACTATGTACTCCCTTCACCGAACCTACAAATTGATGAAACCGGAGTATTCTGGCCAGCGCCAGGTACACTCGGATCAGATTTAATAGACGCTTCCGATCACCGTTTAGTCTTTGCAGATCTCAGTTTTGAGGATGACAGCAATGAGGGTAGTCCCTTTACTCTAGAACTTCTCCACACCTCCGAACAAGAAGCAGGAATTTCGGCAGTTACCGATGCAGTCAACTTTTCGGCTGTTGTTAATGCTTTAGAAGCCGATCCTGAATTTGAGAATACCCTCAAACTGACTTCCGGTGACGTCTTCATTGCCGGGCCATTTTTCAACACCAGTCGGGAGATTTACGGCGAACCCGGAATAGCCGATATTTTAATTAACAACGCCCTCGGTTTTCAAGCCGCAGCCATTGGCAACCACGAATTTGACCTCGGCCCCGACGCCTTAAATACCCTGATTCGTCCCAACGCAGAAATTACCGGGCCAGGAATTCCAGAAGGCGGTTATCCGGGAACAGCCTTTCCCTACCTTTCCACGAACCTCGATTTTACAGGCGAACCCGACTTAGCCGAATTAGTCGTAGACCCCGCAAATGCCCCCCAACCGAACACAATTAGTGATAGTGTCGTCATAGAGGTTAACGGCGAATCGATAGGGGTTGTCGGTGCCACCACGCCTCGCTTACCTGCTATTGCTAATATTGGTGGGATTACCGTTACACCACCCACTCCTGATGATATTGCAGCTTTAGCAGGAGAAATTCAACCGAGTGTCGATCAACTGGTGAGTCAGGGAATTGATAAAATCATTTTAGTGTCTCATATGCAGCAAATCTCCATTGAAGAACAATTGGCAGAATTGCTCACAGATGTTGATATTATCATGGCGGGGGGTTCTAATACAATACTTGCCAACGAAGACGATATCTTGCGAGAAGGCGACACCGCAGCAGACCCCTATCCGCTTGAGAAAACTTCGGCTAGTGATGAACCTGTTTATGTGATTAATACCGATGGAAATTATCAGTATGTGGGGCGGTTAATTGCTGATTTTGATGCCAATGGAATTATTACCGAAATTGGGGAAAAAAGCGGTGCCTATGCAACCGATGAAGCCGGAGTTGATCGGGTTTATGGCGAAGATGTTAACCCCGCAGATGTTGCCGATCCGATAGTTGTTGAAGTGACCTCGGCAATTGATGAAATTGTTCAAGCCAAAGATGGTAATGTTTTTGGTTTAACAGACGTTTTCCTGAATGGAACTCGGGGAGATGTTCGCACTCAAGAAACAAATTTGGGGAATTTAAGTGCAGATGCTAACTTAAATATTGCCCAAGAATACGACGAAGATGTTGTTGTTTCCATTAAAAATGGGGGCGGAATTCGTGATAATATTGGGACGGCATTTATTCCGCCCGGTGGTGTGAGTGATGAGTTAGAAAAACTACCTCCCCAAGCCGTACCCGGTCTTAAAGAAGAAGGAGAAATTTCTCAACTCGATATCGAAAACGCCCTACGGTTTAATAATGATTTATCCCTATTAACTGTAACCGCAGCAGAACTCAAACAAATTCTCGAACATGGTGTGGCTGGTGTCGCCCCCGGTTCAACACCCGGACAGTTTCCCCAAGTTGGGGGTTTGCGGTTTACTTATGACCCGACTCAACAAGCGATAGAATTTGAACGGGATGACAACCAAATTGCAACGGGTGTCGCTACAGAAGGGGAACGAATTGTTAGTTTAGAAATTGTTGATGAAGACGGGACGGCTGTTGATACCGTCGTTGAAAATGGGGAAATCATTGGGAATGAAAACCGCGAAATTCGTTTGGTAACGTTAGGGTTTTTAGCGGGGGGTGGTGATAGTTATCCCTTCCCGTTGTTTGGGGAAAATCGGGTTAATTTAGTCGAACAACCCGCCCCCGAAACGAACCTAGAAACCTTTGCAGATGATGGAACCGAACAAGATGCGTTAGCAGAATTTTTAACAGAAACATTCCCTGCTGATGAAGATGCAACGACTCCTGTATTTACGCAAGAAGACACTCCCCCAGAACAAGATCAACGCATCCAACAAGTTGAAACAGAGACTCCTCCGCCTCAGCCACCTCAACCTCAACCCAGAGAAAAGATATTAGAGGTTCAAGGACGGTTTGAAACGGGAATTTTTGATGATTCTGCCAGTCAAATCAACGTTTTTGATACCACGACTCAACGGGCATTTGTTACCAATAATGCTGATGTGAGTCTCGATATTATCGACTTTTCTAACCCGGCTGAACCGACATTATTTCAACGAGTTGACCTCTCATCCTTTGGCGGTGTTGTTAATAGTGTCGCCATATTTGAGGGGGTAATTGTCGTTGCAGTTGAGGCGAATGTCGGTCAAGAAAACGGTCAAATTATCTTCCTCGATACAGAGGGAAATATTCAAGGCGAATCTATTATAGCCGGGGCGTTACCAGATATGGTCACGTTTACTCCTGATGGTAGCACAATTTTAGTTGCTAACGAAGGGGAACCCAATGCAGATTATAGCGTTGACCCAGAAGGTTCAATTAGCATTATTGACGTTGAAACTCGTGAAATTACAACCGCAACCTTTACCGATTTTAACGACCAAATAGATGAGTTAAAACAAGCCGGAGTCCGAATTTTTGGGCCGAATGCAACGGTCGCCCAAGACGTCGAACCTGAGTTTATTTCTGTTTCCCCAGACTCGACAACTGCTTACGTTTCTTTGCAAGAAAATAATGCGATCGCAGTTGTTGATATTGCCACCAGTACGGTAACAGATATTTTCCCGCTTGGCTTCAAAGATCACAGCCAAATTCCTCTAGATGCGAGTGATCGAGACGAGGCTATTAATATCACCACTTATCCGAAGTTGTTTGGGATGTATCAGCCCGACGGAATCGCAACTTATGAAGCAAATGGTGTTACCTATATTGTCACAGCGAATGAAGGCGATAGTCGCGAATATGACACTTTTACCGAAGAAGCCAGTGTCGAAGATCTCACCCTTGATCCAACCGCTTTCCCGAATGCAGCCGAGTTACAACTTCCCGAAAATTTAGGACGTTTGGAAGTCACAAATACACTTGGAGATACAGATGGTGATGGCGACTATGACGAACTTTATGCTTTTGGCGGTCGATCTTTTTCCATCTGGGAACCCACAGAAAATGGTTTAGAGTTAGTGTTTGATAGCGGTGATCAATTTGAACAGATTATTGCCCAACAATTCCCCGACTTCTTCAATACTACCAACGATGAAAACGTTTTTGATAACCGCAGCGACAATAAAGGACCAGAAACCGAAGGCGTTGCAATTGGACAAATAGACGAAAAAACTTACGCTTTCATCGGTTTAGAACGGATGGGCGGGATTATGTCTTATGATATTACCAACCCTAGCCAACCCCAGTTTGTTGAATATATCAATGACCGTGAATTTAGTGGTGATCCAGAAGCAGGAACATCTGGAGATCTCGCCCCAGAAGGGATTACTTTTGTACCAGGAGAAAACCCCCAATTAATTGTTAGTAACGAAGTTAGCGGAAGCACAACGGCTTATTCGATTACCGCCCAAAATAGCGCCCCGGTTTTCTCAGAAGATACTCCCGATGACTTGAGTTTAGGGGAGTTGGAAAACCTCTCCAATCCTGATAACTTGGAGGGAATTTCAATCGCTGATTTTGTTGGAGAAATTAGCAACGATAGTGATGATGATGATATCGGAATTGCGATCGCAGGCGTTGACAACACAAACGGAACTTGGGAATATTCCACAGATAACGGTGAAAGTTGGAACACGATTATCGGTGTTTCTCAAGAAAATGCAATACTTTTGAGTGCAACCTTCCAAATTCGTTTTATTGCTACCAGTATTCAGTTTAGCGGAACAATTGAACGGGCTATTACATTCTTTGCTTGGGATGGTACTTTTGGGGAAAGTGGTACTTTTGCTAATGTGACTCAAACGGGTCAAACCACTGCCTTTAGTCAAACCTTCCAAACCGCTAGCTTAACGGTGATTGAACAACAAAATATTCCTCCTGTTATTGTTGAGGATATTCCTAGCCAAACCGGAGAGGTGAATATTGGTTTTAACCTCAATATTGCAGATAATTTCAACGATGACGATGACGATCCGTTGACTTTTAGTAGTCCGAATTTACCTGCGGGGTTAACTCTTGATGAAAATACTGGGTTGATTATCGGAACACCTGTTAATCAAGGAACGTTTAATGTTACCGTTGTCGCTAGTGATGGTGAAGCGGAAGTCGAAACCAGTTTTGAGTTGCAAGTCTCATCATTTATTATCCCTGAAATTCCGCCATTACCCGAAGACGAAGAACCTCCTGTCGATGATGGTGATCAAGAAGAACCTCCCGTCGATGATGGTGATCAAGAAGAACCTCCTGTCGATGACGGTGAAACCCCAGAACCCCCTGTCGATGACGGTGAAACCCCAGAACCTCCTGTTCCTCCCGTTGATGTAGACATTCCTGTTCGTCCCCCGAATACCACCACCAATATTATCGAAGGAGATGCAGACGATAACGAACTATTGGGAACCGACGAGGGTGAGGATATTTTCGGCTTCCAGGGTAGTGATCTTCTCGCCGCTTTAAACGGGGATGATAATATCTATGGAGGTTCAGAAGATGATCTGATTTTAGCAGGTCAAGGAAATGATAACTGCTACGGCGATGCCGGAAATGACTCGATCTTTGGCGGTATTGGCGGTACACTTCCCGGCGATGACTCTAGCGATATTGACTACATCGAAGGTGGAAATGGAAATGATATTATCTTCGGAAATACTGGGTCAGACACAATTCTGGGCGGTAACGGAGATGATATTATTTTCGCCGGAAAAGGCGATGATCTCGTTAGCGGAGGTGAAGGGAATGACTTCATTACTGGGGATGATGGAAATGATACACTAGACGGCGGTAACGGACGCGATCGCTTCTTGTTCGTCGAAGGGTCAGGAACAGACTTGATTGCAGACTATGAAGATGGTCAGGATCTGTTTGTTTTGGGTCAAGGGTTAACCTTTGACCAACTGACGATTTCTCAAATTTCCGGTCTAACTCAAATTCAAGTGACCAGTACAGATGAAGTTCTCGCGACTTTACCGGGTATTGCGGTGGGGGATATCGGTGAAGAAGACTTTACCTTATTTGAACCCATTGAAACGCCGCTAGAGTCCTAATTTGATGGGTGGGGAGATGGGGAAATAGGGAGATCAAATTCTCACCCCTCTCTCCACGCCTCATACTCCCAACTCCGACAATATAGAATCGCTGAAATAGCATTTATACAAAAATCCTAGACCATAAGGCTAGGATGGGGAAGAGAAAAACATTTGAGAAAGCTACTGAGAATTAATCATGATCCAGTGATCAACTCTATTTCTATTCTTTAATGTTTGACGACTTTTGACGGTGGGAAAAAGTGGGGAATTGAAGTAAGTTTAAATTCTGGGATCTAATGGCGATTAATGCAGATCTAGAATTTTAAGGCGATCGCAGGTTTTGTCGAGATTGACTAAGTGCTATTTTTTTAAGATATAATGCCGTAGTTTATCCTATTCCCTAATGCAAATTGCTCTATTTGGCACCAGCGCCGATCCTCCCACCGCAGGCCATCAAAAAATTTTGAGTTGGTTATCTCAACATTTTGATCAAGTTGTCGTCTGGGCTTCTGATAACCCGTTTAAGTCTCACCAGACCACAATAGAACATCGCACAACGATGCTGAAAATTTTGATAGAGGATATTTCTCCTCACGATAATATCGCCCTTCACCAAGAACTCAGCAGTCGTCGTACCCTCGAAACGGTACAAGGGGTTGAACAATACAGGCCTGATGCCGAGTTACATTTAGTCGTCGGTTCGGATTTAATCGCCCAGATGCCGAGTTGGTATAAGATAGAAGCATTACTGAGTAAAGTTAACCTGTTGGTTATTCCTCGGCCTGGTTATCAAGTTGAGGATGAGAATATCAAAAAGCTACAACAAATAGGGGGAAATGTGGCGATCGCTTCAATTACAGGTTTACCCGTTTCTTCATCAAACTACCGCGAAAATGGAGATCCAGAAACCTTAACGCCTGCTATTATCGCCTATATTGAACAAAATAGTTTGTATCAGTCCTCGACCTAGCATTCCAGGAAACCCAGTTCATCGAGTTCTAGGCTAGAGTTAAAATTAACGTCAGCGACTTAGACTCATGTAAGATTTTCATCGGACTGAACCGTTGAATTGTAAATCAGTAACTCAAGCAGAACTAGATGGCAGGACGCAGCCAAAAAAAAACGACCCCTCATCCCCTAGAAGACTTCAAAGTTGGAGTCGATAATATTATTTTTTCAGTTGAGACGACCCAAAACCGCCTGTTGGTCTTATTGGTGATGCGACCAGAAGATCCGTTTCGCGATCGCTGGAGTCTTCCAGGAACCCTTGTCCGCCAGGGAGAATCTTTAGAAGATGCTGCTTATCGGATTTTATCGGAGAAAATTCGCGTTAATAACTTATACTTAGAACAACTGTATACTTTTGGGGGGCCGCATCGAGATCCCCGTGAAAGTCCTGAAAGTTATGATATTCGTTATTTATCGGTGAGTTACTTTGCCTTAGTTCGGTTTGAAGAAGCTGAATTAATTGCCGATGGTGTGACCGGAATTGCTTGGTATCCTCTCGAACAAGTTCCCTCACTGGCTTTTGATCACAATCAAATCTTGAAATATGGTTATCAACGTCTACGTAACAAACTTGAATATAGTCCCGTTGCTTTTGATGTACTTCCTGAATTATTTACTTTGGGAGATTTGTACCAACTTTATACAACCGTTTTGGGAGACGGCTTTTCTGATTATTCAAATTTTCGCGCCCGTTTACTGAAATTAGGCTTTCTGAGCGATACTGGGAAAAAAACATCACGAGGGGCGGGGCGACCCGCAAGTTTATATCGGTTTGATGCTGAAGCATTTGCACCGTTTAAACACAAGCCATTAGTCTTTGTTTAGGGTGTGAATTTTTCGGGACTCAAGGTTAAAAAAGAAAAAACTCTAAATTAATCCAACAAGAATCATTTGGGTTTTTCTTCAACTGTCGTTACTCTTTTCTTATCAACAACTTGCCACTCTTCCTTGGGTTTCTCTTTCTTCGGTTGGTTTTCTTCTCCCCAAATTAAATAAAGAGCAATTCCCATAAAAATTACAATCACTTCCATTGTACAACTTTCTCCTATTTTGTTCAAGGACACGAACTTGTAAGAAGTATGAAATGAGTTTCTCAACTCGATATACACTCTCTTTCAGTAGAACATTGTTAAGCTAGTCGTTTTCTGCTAAATATTGGGTATTCTACAGATTACTCTGTGTGAACTTCCGTAAAAAAATCAAGAAGTTTTGTGACATCCCCAAATCATGCCTTCTAATTCCCCTAAATTACACTGCTATTAACATGATATCTCAATTTTTTAGAATCCTTAACTGTCCGAAAGAATAGTTAAATTGGCCATTGTAGCGTATTAAAACCCACCTAACCTTCGTCACAACTTAGCGAAGAGTAATTACTCAAACGGGGGATTAAATACCGGATGGAAGTTCAATCCTATCTCAGACTTTATAAGTTGATTTTTACAGCAATTTATCAACCCAAAATGAATCCGTAATTTTGTCTAATTTGAGAGGACGCAGAATATACACTCTCCCTTTCGATAGAGTTTAACCGAAAAACATTTTGATTATAATAAACATCAAATTGATTAAAACTATACTCAATCCCAAAAATATGATCATAACTTAGGTTTAGATCTTTAATCATCAGACTGTTTCCAATCCAAAAAAATCCTGTTTTAACCAAACAAAATTGACAGCAGTATAACAGTTAAATAATCAGTTGTCGGACATCAATCGCCCAAACTCTATAGCAATAAGAAATCATTTGTAAACGACATTGCCCCCAAACCCCCAATTCTGGGGGCTGCTCTGGATAGATTTTTTACAAATCAGGTAATATTGCTATATCTAAAAAGTTCTATTGTGAACGAAGCATTGCAGTCGCGATTCCTGTCTAGACCTACAGACCACCTAGCATTCCACAGTTGACCTAACGCCAATTTGGATATTATGCGGATGCGCCTTACCCACCTTAGAAAAACAAGGATGACTATCTCTGTACCAAAAATCCCTTGTTACTGAACCCAATCTCAGATACGCTTAAGAATTGTTGTCTGACTTTTGGTGTTAACCCTTCACCCGCACAATGCTATGAAATGGATACGTCAACGAGTGAACAACCGACCCACCAGTACCCGTCAACCCGCGAACCGCAAGCTAACCCGCTTTCAACACAAAGCCGCGATTAGCATCTTTTTTGTGTTCATGGGATTAATGCTGACTCAGGTTCAAGCTTATTCTTTACCGCCAGATTCAATTTATCCCAATATTCCGACACCGAAGGTTGAAAAACCCGAAGGCGAACTGCTTCATAAATTGCGGTCAAATTTGTTAGAAAAACGGGAATTTTTTCGCAACCGTATTCAGCAAGTTTTTTCCGATTCAACAGAAGTCCAAGACAGATTAAACAAATTAACAGAAGAAGTCGAATCTCTCACTCAAACCGCCAATATTTCTGAAAACAATCTTCCGCAAGTTCTCCCCGATTTACCTCAGGTTAAACAAAAATTGGGAGAATTAACTCAGGAAGTCGAATCTCTCATCCAAAACACCAATAGTCCGAATCATAGTTTTCAGAAAGTTTTCCCTGATTTACCCGAAATCAAAGAACAATTAGGCAAATTAACAGAGAAAGTAGAATCTCTCTCGCCAGCGACAAATATTCCTCAAAATCAACAAGCAACACGCCTCGATAACGTTAACCATCAACGGGAATTTCGAGGAGTATGGGTTGCCTCAGTTGTCAATATTGATTGGCCGAGTAAACCCAATTTACCCGTCGATCAACAAAAATTTGAACTGTTAGGAATTCTCCGCCGCATGGAGGAGTTGAATCTAAATGCCTTAGTGCTACAAATTCGACCCAATGGCGATGCCCTATATGAGTCTCAAATTGAACCCTGGAGTGGTTGGTTAACGGGAGCGCAAGGAGTACCACCAAGCCCCTATTATGACCCGCTCCAATATGCAATTGAAGAATGTCATAAACGTAATATTGAACTTCATGCTTGGTTCAATCCCTATCGCGCTAGACTCGCCCGCCAAGACTCTCCTTTTTCCCCTAATCACATGGCGGTTGTTTATCCGCAATATGCCTATCGTTATGGTGATTTGATTTGGATGGACCCCGGCGTTAAAGAAATACAAGACCGCACCTATAATGTGATTATGGATGTGGTTCAACGCTACGATATTGATGGGGTTCATTTGGATGATTATTTTTATCCTTATCCCAAATCTGGTGTTGATTTTCCTGACTCTCAAACCTACGCCGCTTATCGGGCTTCTGGCGGAACTTTATCGCTGTCAAATTGGCGTCGTCAGAACGTTGATCAGATGATTAAACGTATTGCGGAGGGGATAAAAGCGACGAAACCTTATGTTAAATTTGGGATTAGTCCGTTTGGAATTTATCGCCCCGGAAAAGCGTCTGGAATTGTCGGAATGGATCAATATGAAGCTTTGTATGCGGATGTCAAATTGTGGATGGAACAGGGATGGGTAGATTATTTGGCACCTCAATTATATTGGCGAATTGATCCCCCGCAACAAAGTTATCCAGTTTTGTTGAATTGGTGGTTAAGAAATAATCCTCAGCAACGTCATATTTATGCGGGAAATTATTTGAGTCAACTCGACAATGGTTGGCCGATTTCTGAGTTTGAACGTCAAGTGGAAATTTCGCGCCAAAATGCCCAGTATTTATCCCTGGGAAATATCTTTTTTAGCATGAAGATTTTTCGGGATAATCGTCAAGGTGTGAATGATATTTTCAAGTCTGGGTTGTATTCAAAACCTGCGTTAGTTCCAGCGATGACGTGGCTAGATAATGAACCCCCTCAACCGCCCACAGATGTCACAGTTCGTTATGATACGGTGAGTTGGAGTCCGTCTTTATCGGAAGATATTCGCTCTTGGACGGTGTATCAACAGCAGGGAAATACTTGGGAATTAATGAATATTCTCAACGCTGAAACCACAACGGTAAGACTTCCCCAAGGAACTTATGCGATTAAAGCAGTTGATAGAATGGCGAATGAAAGTGTTGAACAAGTGGTAGCAGTTCAGTAAGTTCTCTCGTTGGGAAATAAAAGGGTTTTGTCATTCTGAACGTCACGAAGAATCTATAGAGATGCTAGACTGCGTTCAGGATGATATTTTTTACTCTAGAATAATTGTCATTCTGATTAATTACACTAGAAGTCTCTACCAAGGACTACTAATAAGAGTAAATCCTGACCAATAAAAAGGATGATAAAAATCTGTTTCTCCTAAGACAGATAAATTTTTAGGTAAAGATATTTCTCTTTCCGAAAATTTCAACTTATTATTCACTAAACGCACATTACCTTGAATCATTTCAATTTGAGTTTTTTGAATTGCTTCTGCTTTAGAAGGTGCCGTTTTTAACTGTTGGTAAAATTCACTCATCAAGGCTAAAGTTCCAATATCACTCACATACCATAAACTTGCTAATGCAGACTGAACCCCCGCTTGTAAGGCTAATCCCGCAAAACCCAACTCCACATCTTCATCTCCAACTGCGGTTTTACAAGCACTTAAAACTAATAATTCAGCCGAGGGATTATTCCAGCTAATCTCTTTCATTTCATCTAAATTCAGTTTAGTATTCCAAAATTGAATATAGGAATTTTCGGGTTTTCCGGGTCGAAATTCTGCATGAGTTGCTAAGTGAATAATACTAAAACTTTTAGAAGCCAGTTGAGCTTTTAAGTTCTCTAGGGTAAAATCTTGATTGAGAAATGATTTTCCAGGCCAACCTCCAGATAAATTTTGAGTTGAGATATTTTCCATAGCGTTTGTATCAACAATGGCTGAAAGTTCCAGGGGAACAGCAGGTAAAGGGCTTTTATTTTGAAATTCAGACTCTCCCATTGCCAAAATTCTTGCTTTTTTTATAGGAGTATAATTAGAATCAATTAAGTTAAATGCTGGAATAATTGAGAGGCTGTATTTTTCGACTAAAAATTGTTGACCATCGTGCAATGCGGCTATAGGTAGAGTACGCAACCCTTTTCCTAAACAAAATAATACAGTGTCTATTCCTTCTTTTTTTAGGTTAGCTTCAAAAGGTTTGATAATCCAATTATACAGTTGTTGGGCTTGATTTAAGTAGGAGTCGGTATAAAGGTTGCGGGGATTAGTAATTTCAAAATTAAAGGCTGTTACTGCATTAACAAGAGTTTCGCGTTTGAGAGATTCGACATTTTGAACGAGAGGTTTTTGTCCAGGAGAAATCAATACTAAATGCAAATATTCAGATTCAGGAATCGCCCAAAAAACGGCAGGTTTGATGTTACTTTCCTGACTAATTTCTAACAGCTTTTGAGCAATACCATCACCCGCTTGTGCAACTTCAGCTAGGTTTCGATCAAAATAAACCTCAAATTCTTTTTCTAGCCTCTGCTCCATTTTCATCACCTTCTCTGATAAAGTGGAGTCAGAAGCAATTTCGGACTGTTCTGGGGGACTGAGGGTTATGTTTTGAGAAAGAGTTTTTCCCGTATTCAAGTTGATCACAACTACGAGGGAAAGGATAAACCCAATCATGGTTATACCAGTCTTGTATCTATTCTTAAAAGCGAAGAATTTTCGGAACATCTCGCACCTCATCTAACATCTTCTATTTTTCAATATAACGAATATCTCTTGAAACGGGAGAGATGAAATCTTGACTCCTTGATAGTTTTAGTCAAAATATGGTTCGTAATTCCTTCTTGTATCTGAGTCAAATTCCGTCGAGGGGTTAGCATGACTCATAAGAATCCACCAAAATATTATAGAATAGTTATGCGTTACTACACCCGTCGGCGATCGCACTTAAAAAGTGGAGGTGAAAATGATTGTATAAATCAAATGGCTTTAGGACAATATACTTAATCTCGAAATTTAATTAATCTTACTGAACCAGAATATGAAATTTATCTAGCAGTTAAGAATAGTATTGAAGGGGTATGTTAAACTCTTATTCTCTCAGGTTTTTAGGCTGTTTTTCACCCTCGTCAGAAAATTTTCTAGACAGAATTTGAAGGGAAATGATAAACTGTTTCTCTATCTGGTCTTCTCTCAAGAGTCGCATTCAGTTCTAGAGCTTTACTTTCGATAAAATCTTGGGCTTCCTGTTGAGATAATCGAGTGTATTTAACCAAATCACTCACTTTAATTTTACCGTAATTTTGGCTCAGTAAATGAAAGAAGATAGAATTAATTCGGCGGGAATGATGTTCTATCTTCTGACGAAATTGATGATATCCATTCCACAACAGCCAACTGCCAAGGCTTAACGCAGGTAAACCTAAAGTCAACCCACCAATTGTAGTGCTGAGTTTGCTATCAGAAGAAGCATCTGGATTGACGAGTTCGGTTGCGATCGCCAACCCAAAAAATAGCCCTACAGAAACTAACAAACTTGCAGTGATCAGTTTAATCAACTGCATTACCTTCCCCTAGAATGATATTAGCAATCAGCAGGCAATTTAACATCGCTTCACGCTCTAGCTGAGATTGTTATTTCCAATAGCAGTTGACTGTAAACGAATGAAGTTCAAGAGCGAACCGCCTCTAACAAACGAGAGAAATAGAAGCGAGTGCTAGTCATCTCATTCCGAGTAATCTTAAAGCCACGAGCCTCTAATATTTTCACGACATCCGCTTCTCGATGTTGATAAGCACGAGTCGTTTTGCTAGGGCCTGGAAAAAACTCACCAATTCTTTTGAGAATCGTCAAAGCTAGGGTTTTGGGTGCAAAACTCAAAATTAAGCGATCTGTCGCTAAGGATGCCAAATGATCAATCATATCCGCCATTTTATCATCAGGATAGTGAATCAAAACATCCAGACAAACCACGGTATGATATTGACCCTCTAAGGTTTCTAAATCCTGAGTCGTAAACGTGACATTGCTAGCTTGCTCTCCTAATGTCGCTTTGGCTCGAACACTCGCCTCCGACACCATTTTTTCAGATATATCGCTGGCATTGATCACAGCCCCTGCTTCTGCCAGAGGAATACTTAAACTCCCCACACCACACCCCGCATCGCAAATGGATAAACCCGAAAGATTGCCATCTGCTTTCAGCCAGTTTAGCACGCGATCGACGGTTTGTTGATGTCCATTGCGGATATCGAGTTGAACCTTGTTTACCTCACCATCGCCATAGATTCGTCTCCAACGGTCAAAGCCTGTGGAGTTAAAGTATTCTCGAACAACGGTTTTATCGTCTGCAACGCTCATAAATTGGGTTTGTTTTTAACTTGAGTCTAACTGTTCAACCTACCATTATCCGGTACAATGAAACCAAATCTGAGATGATTAATCTGAGGTTGCCAGAATCTGATCAGACAATGTTCAACTCAATGATCAATGTTGAATTAATATTCATCACTCTCGCTATTTGGAACATCTCGAACCCAAGGGATTGCATTTACAAGTCCAGGTCGAGTTATTGAAAACTCAAAAAACAAATAATACTCTCTCAAAAATTTTGATTTAAAATTAAACTAAAAAATTCTATAAAGTTTTGACAAACCCGGTAAAATTTTAATTTCATTAAGCAAATCAACTGAGAGACTAGAGGAGGATAAAATGCAGTCAAGTAAGTTCGTCGCCTAGCGATCCTTTGTTAGAGAAAGTCTAATTGTGACCTCAGCTTTGTATAATAGAATTGTTCAAACTTTGATCCGCGATTTCTTAAATGAACGCAGGCTCAGACCGAATTGATCCACCCCCTCACCTCGACAAAGTTATAATTTAGAGAATAATGTCGATGTTCAAGACCAAAGCACAGATTTTACAACGAAGAATCAACCTCTGTTCTACTTCTGGCAATCTGAGTTAGCTATTCTCATTGTTTCATTCTCCTCTCAGTCTTGATGCCATGGCATCTACCCTAACTTTAGTATGAAAACGAACATCAGTGAAAAAACAGAAACAATTATTAGACAGATCTTTAAACCCCTTCCCATTTTTGTTTCGGGGATGCTAATGGGATCAATTGTGACGGTTTACGGAACCTTAACTCATGTCGATCTATTTAATTATTTAGGAGCTAACAACAAAGATGTTATTGATTTTTATAGTGAACTTTTGGGTTTTTCCAATGAATACCTTCAGCAAAAAAAAGAGTTGAGAGGCTACGTTGAAGAAATTAATATTATCGTTAACCCTAATGATCTGAAATTGTACGCTTTACCCAATTCCTTTTGTGAAAATGCTATCGTAGAAGGAGATCAAATACAAATTTCTGTCGCCTCAGATGATCCCGAGCAAAATCGCTTTGAAATCTTTCAAGAAAAAATCGATAAAATTCTGAAGGATGGAGTCGGAACCCTAGAAATCATCAATATTAATAATGAACCTGCCGCTATAGAGATTAACCTTTTAACAGAAAAAAAGACCTGTATTCGGAAACCATTAGAAATTCAAGAGTTAGAGAAACTACTCCAAGAAAGAAAATGGAAAGAAGCCGATCTCAAAACCTATGATGTCATGCTCAAAGTCACAAATCGCAAGTCTGAAGGAGATCTCAATAGTGAATCAATCCAGAACTTTC
>NZ_AAVU01000050.1 GCF_000169095.1 Lyngbya sp. PCC 8106 | reverse complement strand
CCGTTCATGGCTCGCTTGGGTGTTACCGAATCTTGGGCGGGTTGGAGCGTTACAGGCGAGGCAGCAGGCAATCCTGGTATTTGGTCTTTTGAAGGAGTCGCTGCGGCTCATATCATTTTGTCCGGCTTGCTGTTCTTAGCGGCGGTTTGGCACTGGGTTTTTTGGGATCTTGAACTCTTTACCGATCCCCGCACGGGCGAACCTGCTTTAGATTTACCCAAAATGTTTGGGATTCATCTATTCTTGTCTGGTCTTTTATGCTTTGGCTTCGGAGCCTTTCACTTAACGGGACTATTCGGCCCCGGAATGTGGGTTTCAGATCCCTATGGCTTGACAGGCAGTATTCAACCCGTCGCCCCCTCGTGGGGACCAGAAGGCTTTAACCCCTTTAATTCCGGGGGGATTGTTGCTCACCACATTGCAGCGGGTATTGTCGGCATTATTGCGGGTTTATTCCACTTATCTGTGCGACCTCCCCAACGGCTTTACAAAGCTCTACGGATGGGGAACATCGAAACCGTACTATCTAGCAGTATTGCGGCTGTATTCTTTGCAGCTTTTGTGGTAGCCGGAACAATGTGGTATGGTTCTGCGGCAACTCCGATCGAGCTATTTGGCCCGACTCGTTATCAGTGGGATCAAGGCTACTTCCAGCAAGAAATTGAGCGGCGAGTTCAGGCGAGTGTAGCATCTGGCGATAGCTTATCAACAGCTTGGTCAAAGATTCCGGAAAAACTGGCATTTTATGATTATGTCGGTAACAGTCCGGCTAAGGGCGGTTTATTCCGTGTTGGCCCGATGAACGACGGTGATGGTATTGCCCAAGCTTGGTTAGGTCATCCCGTATTCAAAGACAGTGAAGGTCGCGACTTGTCAGTTCGTCGTCTTCCCAACTTCTTTGAAACCTTCCCGGTTGTCTTACAGGACTCTGACGGTGTGATCCGAGCGGATATTCCCTTCCGTCGGGCAGAATCTCGTTATAGCTTTGAGCAAGCTGGTATCACGGCTTCCTTCTATGGCGGGTTGTTAGATGGTCAGACTTACAGCGATGCTCCCACAGTCAAGAAATATGCTCGTTTAACTCAACAAGGTCAGCCCTTTGAGTTTGACCGAGAAACCTTGAATTCTGACGGGGTATTCCGCACCAGTACAAGAGGCTGGTTCACCTTTGCTCACGCCTGTTTCGCTCTGCTATTCTTCTTTGGACATATTTGGCACGGTTCTCGTACCATTTTCCGAGATGTATTTGCGGGAATTGAAGCGGATCTCGAAGAGCAGGTGGAATGGGGACTGTTCCAGAAATTGGGTGACAAAACAACTCGTACTAACAAGACGGTTTAAAGTCACATTCTGAACTTGAATTTGATTAACCCCAGATTTGAGTTGATTTTAGAGGTTGAGAGTTAAGCTAGAAGATTAAATTGATCGTCTAGTCTTAGCTCTCATCTTGCGTTGAGCCAAATAAAAGTCCATTCTTTCGACAGTTTTGAACGCTCAACTGGTAAACTGGTAATCAATAGAAATATAAGGAAACGTTGACGATATGGAAAGCGTTGCATATATCTTAGTTTTGGCTTTGGGGATTGGAGTGCTATTTTTTGCGATCGCCTTCCGGGAACCTCCTCGGATTGGAAAATAGACAAGAAAGCTTTTTTGCTGGAGATTCGCAAAGTTCTCCATAACATAGCGCCGATCAAATCAAATATAAACAGACTTCATGGGGCGAGGGAAAATTCCTTTACCTTTTGAAGTCTGTAATCAGGTTTTTCTCAAAAAAATTCTGTTCTCTTCACTCAATTTCAGGGGAGTGACCCGTTTAAGGAAGTTCCCACTTGAAGATCGATAGTTATGCAATGTCCTGTTTGCCAACACACCAGTAGTCGGGTTTTAGAGTCTCGCTCCGCAGAGTCGGGTAAAAGTATTCGCAGGCGGCGAGAATGTTTGAATTGTAAGCATCGCTTCACGACCTATGAACGAATAGAATATGTTCCCATTACCGTCATTAAGCGAGATGGTAAGAGAGAGTCGTTTGATCGTTCCAAATTGTTACGAGGTTTGATTCGCGCTTGTGAAAAGACCGGGATTGAAACAGGTGCTTTAGAGACAGTGATTGATGAAATTGAAGCTGAACTCCAACAACGGGCTGTCCGAGAAGTTTCGAGTCAGGAAATTGGAGAATTGGTTCTAGAACAGCTACAATCGGTAAGTGAAGTGGCTTATGTCCGTTTTGCATCCGTTTATCGAAAGTTTCAAGGAATTCGAGATTTTGTAGAGACATTAGATCACCTCAAAAGCTACCAGACAAGAAGTGATTCAACTCAAGAACCAGAGGAGTCTCAGTCGTTACAGCCCGGATCTTCTCAGTTGAGTTCGTTCAGTTGTTCATCCTCATCAGACGAGGAAGTTGATCAAAATTCACCTCGACAGCAAGAGGCTATTTTTCCTTAATTTTTGAGCAAGAAATCATCCGTTATTGTCTTTTTGAAGGGACGGCAACTCGATTCAGGGGGGAGAGATGTAATCTAGTATACGATTTGCGTTACTTTGAGTTGCTTCAAGGTATTTTCTGAATGTGATACAATCAAAAAACGCGAAAACCAAGCGATTAAAGCATTTAAGGCTTGACATCCCAGAGAATTCTTGTCTAGTGGGCAGCCTGTAAAAAGGCAACTGAGTAAAGCCATCAGTTTTAAATTTCCTGAAAATAGTGGAGTAGAGATCCAAAGTTGTCAATGAAAACTCAATAATAGGTTGGGTTCCAGCCGATTTTCAGCCTGTGGACAGGGTGCTGCCGACAGTCCTGATTTGAAACAGGAAGCAAACAGTGCAAAAGTGTTGTAATGCGACGTTTTGTACAGGTTTTGTAGAACAGGTTCAATCTCTTAACACAAAACTCGAATTATTGTGGCATAATAGTAATGCTCTGACCAAAAATAAGCGGGATAAAAGCTTCGCCCTTTCGGGTGATTAACTGTAAAAAATCTAGGCTTATGCCCAGATCAGAAATCAGTCGCCGAAGGGCTACCGGAGACTCTAAACGGACGTGGAGGACTTGTAAGACTACCGTAATGGGTAGCAGCATCCTGCGAAGTGTCAACCCACCGAGAGGCGAAAAGCCTGGTAGGAATCATCGTCCTAACAGACGGTGAGGAGGTCAACTAAGACTAATCGACATAACCGTAGAGTTACAGTTACAAGACTGCTTATTCCTTACTTTTCGGCAATCTCCAGTCAAGAGTAGGAAAATTCGTTAGAGTTGATTAGCTATAGTTCTATAATGGATCTAAGCTTAGTTAGACCCAACTTTTTGTCCTGCCCTCACTTTAAAAGAGGTGCAGGTCAAAGCAATTAGAGTGAGGTTGAACGTCACCTCAAAACTTGGGATCTTCCAATGCCTAATCTGAATCTAAAGATCAAGCAAATGGAAGAAAGGCTCTAAGTTGTGTCAAAAACTACTAAGGAGAGAAAATCTAGGAAACAACTCGCATGATCAATCAGAAAACCAATCAGAGAGATGTGGGCTTTACCCACGAAGATTTTGCCGCCCTACTCGATCAGTATGACTATCATTTTAGTCCGGGAGATGTGGTTGCCGGGACAGTGTTTAGTTTAGAACCTAGAGGCGCTCTGATTGATATTGGTGCTAAGACCGCAGCTTATATTCCCCTCCAGGAAATGTCAATTAACCGGGTGGAGAGTCCGGACGAAGTATTACAGTCCAACGAGACCCGTGAATTTTTCATTCTGACCGACGAGAACGAAGATGGGCAGCTTACCCTCTCAATTCGTCGGATTGAGTATATGCGAGCCTGGGAACGAGTTCGTCAACTGCAAGCAGAAGATGCAACGGTTAGATCCCAAGTCTTTGCAACCAACCGAGGTGGTGCTTTGGTCAGAATTGAAGGATTACGAGGTTTTATTCCCGGCTCCCATATTAGTACCCGTAAGCCCAAAGAGGAATTAGTCTCAGAAGAACTCCCTCTGAAATTCCTAGAAGTAGACGAAGACCGAAACCGACTGGTATTGAGTCATCGTCGTGCTTTAGTTGAGCGGAAGATGAACCGACTCGAAGTCGGAGAAGTTGTGATCGGAACAGTACGCGGAATCAAGCCCTACGGTGCCTTTATTGATATTGGAGGCGTGAGTGGCTTGCTGCACATCTCGGAAATTTCTCATGATCACATTGATACACCTCATAGTGTCTTTAATGTGAACGATGAAGTGAAGGTGATGATTATTGATCTTGATGCAGATCGGGGTCGGATTTCACTCTCAACCAAGCAGCTTGAACCCGAACCGGGAGCAATGGTGAAAAATCCTGAGCTAGTATATGAAAAAGCTGAGGAGATGGCGGCTAAATTCCGGGAGAAAATGCTAGCTGAACAGCAAGGAACCGATGCTCCTACAGGCGAAGCAGAGGTCGAGGAAGCAGATATTCCGTCCGCAACCGAAAATGATGAGGTCGAGGAAGTAGTCGCAGACACCGAAGTTGCGGAAACGACGACAGCAGAGGTGAAAGAAGCTGAACCCGAGGCTGAACCCGAGGCTGAACCCGAAGCTGAACTTGAGGCTGAACCCGAAGCTGAACTTGAGGTTGAACCCGAGGCTGAACTTGAGGTTGAACCCGAGGCTGAACCCGAGGCTGAACCTGAAGCTGAACTTGAAGCTGAACCCGAGGCTGAACCCGAAAAAGAAGAAGAAGAAGAAGCTTCGGCAGTTGCTGAATCTTAGAAGACTCTCAGGTTTTAGGGAAGAGGGAATGTCCCTCTTTTTTAAGCCTGTTAAGCAATCAGACTCACGTTTTAGGGAGAGTTGTGCTTGGTTAAAATTGAGGTTCAGGGCGTTACCTTTGAGAAGATTAGGGCTGTTATTTTTGATAAGGACGGCACGTTAGAAGATTCTGAAAACTTTTTGAGAAATCTGGCTCAGAAGCGATCACGTTTAATTGATGCTCAGATTCCAGGTATTGGAGATCCGCTTTTAATGGCGTTTGGTGTTGATGGTGATCAAATCGATCCGGCTGGACTGATGGCTGTCGGCAGTCGGCGAGAAAATGAAATTGCTGCGGCTTCCTATGTTGCGGAGACAGGACGGGGATGGTTAGAATCATTGGAAATCGCGCGTCAAGCCTTTAATGATGCTGACCAGTACATGAAAGACGCACCTCCGTCACCTCTATTTCCTGGGAGTTTAGAGGTGTTTAAGTCTCTGGCAAAAGTTGGATTGAAATTGGCAATTCTTTCGGCAGCTCCCCGTCGTGAAGTCGAAGCATTTGTCAAACATTATCAACTCGGAGACTATATTCAAGTTCAAATCGGTGTAGATCAAGGTTTAAGCAAGCCTGATCCGGCTTTATATTTGCAAGCCTGTAAAGATTTAGATGTACTCGCTTCTCAGACTCTGATGGTTGGAGACGCGGAAGTTGATATGGATATGGCGAAACAGGCAGGTGCAGCCGGTTGTATTGGTATAAACTGGAAATCCCAAAAAGCTATTAATTTGTACCGGGCAGATGTTATTATTACACAGCTCGACGAAATCCAAGTTCTCCAAACTACGGACGATTCCCGCTAGCTGAGAAGTCAGAGTAAGGATGTGGTTAAATCCTTGTTCTGTTCACTTCTGGTAGAGTAACAGACCCATGCACGGGTTTGTGAATAACTCTAGTAAGTCAGGGTAGCTTGAATTGCGAGTTCAATCAAAAACTTCACAATCAACCAAGCTCTATAATAAGGAGGAACTCCCTTTGTCTCGTCGTTACCTTTTTTCATCTGAATCCGTTACTGAAGGGCATCCCGATAAAATTTGTGATCAAATCTCGGATGCTATCTTGGATGCTTTACTTGCTCAAGATCCAAAAAGCCGTGTTGCTGCCGAAGTCGTGGTCAACACCGGATTAGTTTTAATTACGGGCGAAATCACCTCTAAAGCACAAGTCAACTATATTGACGTCGCTCGTAAAAAGATTGCTCAAATTGGCTACACTCATGCCGAGAATGGTTTTTCTGCCGATAGCTGTTCTGTTCTGGTTGCTCTAGATGAACAATCCGTAGATATCGCCCAAGGGGTTGATATGGCTCAGGAGACACGGGAACATCTGAGTGAAGAACAGTTAGATGCTATTGGTGCTGGAGATCAGGGCTTGATGTTCGGCTATGCTTGCAATGAAACGCCGGAACTGATGCCTTTGCCTATCAGTTTAGCCCACCGCATTTCTCGTCAATTGACGGCGGTACGCAAAAATGGCACCCTTCCTTATCTGCGTCCAGATGGTAAAACCCAAGTCACTATCGTCTACGAAGATGGTCGTCCAGTGGGAATTGATACGATTTTAGTTTCCACTCAACACACGGCTACGATTGCAGGTATTTCTGACCCCGTTGCCATTCAAGCCCGGATTAAGCAAGATCTGTGGTCAGAAGTGGTAGAACCTGTGTTTGAGGATATTAGCATTAAGCCTGATGCTAAAACGCGCTTTTTAGTGAACCCCACAGGTAAATTTGTGATCGGAGGCCCTCAAGGGGATTCGGGTTTAACTGGCCGCAAAATTATTGTCGATACCTATGGCGGTTATGCTCGTCATGGAGGGGGTGCTTTTTCCGGTAAAGACCCCACGAAAGTAGACCGTACTGCTGCTTATGCTTGCCGCTATATTGCTAAAAACATTGTTGCTGCTGGATTAGCCGATAAGTGCGAAGTTCAGGTGAGTTATGCGATTGGTGTTGCTCGTCCGGTGAGTCTGTTTATTGAAACTTTCGGTACTGGCAAAGTAGACGAAGACAAGCTGATTGAAGTCATTCAGCAGAACTTTGAACTGCGGCCGGCCGGAATGATTCAAGCCTTTGACTTGCAGAATTTGCCGGGTAAACGAGGTGGACACTTCTTCCAAGAAGTTGCAGCTTACGGTCATTTTGGACGGACTGACCTGGGTTTACCCTGGGAAAGAACGGATAAAGTTCAGATGTTAAAAGACGCTCTGTTACCTGTATCTGCGGTTGGTTAATTGTCGTTATCTCCTCTATTTGAAGAGTGACAAAAATATCATTGCTAGACAATCAAACCTGAAATCTGGCTTAATTTTTACGATCAGATTTCTCCCTCTTTGAGTTGTCTGGTAGAATTGAAAACATTTTTAACGACTAGCTCTTCTTTATAGAAGGGCTTTTATTTTTGAGTTTTAGATCGCAGGAAAAATAGGGACAATTCGAGGAACTTTTTGAAGCTATTTTTAGTCGTAAAATCGGTAAATCGAAAATCCGAAAAATGAAACCTCAAACCCCATTACTTCGGGTTGGTGATCCTGCTCCTTGGTTTTGCTTACCGACTCAAAATCAAGCCAATTTCTTCCTGCGTAGCAATGCCGGAAAACCGATTATTCTTTTCTTTTATGCTCAGGATGAAATTCCCGCTTGTCAAGAAATTGCCTGTCGATTTCGAGATTTAATGCCGATTTTAAATCAATCGGATGTGCGGGTTTTTTCTATTAGTTCAAATCTCCCAGAATCCCGCCAAAAATTTTCTCAATATCATCGTCTTCCCTTTACTTTGCTCTGTGATTCTAACTTGGGAGTTAGTATAAAGTATGGAGTTTGTTCTTTAGATGAGAATGATCGCTCTAGTGTCTCCTATATTCGGACGGCTTTTTTACTTGATTCTAACTTACGAATTTTAAAGATATATCCACTCGCTAACCTCGAAGAAGCGATTAACAAACTATTAGCAGATATTCCGGTTCTAATCCGTCGAGAAGAACCCCGAGCTATTCAAATGCAAGCCCCTGTGTTGCTCATTCCTAACGTTCTCGATCTCAATTTTTGTCGCTACCTGATGGAAATTTGGGAAACTCGCGGGAACTCAGAATCCGGTTTTATGAAACAAGATGGAGAGAAAACTGTAGGATATTTTGACCCCAGCCATAAACTCCGTCGCGATCATTTTATCGAAGATAAGTCTTTGATCAATTATATTGATTCTCTGATGCAGCAACGAGTTTTTCCAGAAATTAAACAGGCTTTTCAATTTGAAGTCAACCGTCGAGAATCCTACAAAATAGCCTGTTATGATGCCAAAGACGGTGGATATTTTCGTCCTCATCGAGATAATACCACACAGGGAACTGCTCACCGTCGGTTTGCCATGACGATTAACTTGAATGTGGAAGAATATGAAGGCGGATTTTTAAGATTTTCAGAACATACTCCTCATCTTTATAAACCCGATACGGGGAGTGCAATTATTTTTTCTTGCTCTTTAATGCACGAAGCGACGGATGTAACCGCAGGTCGTCGTTTTGCTTTGCTGGCGTTTTTTTACAGCGATCAAGATGCCGAAGCCCGTCAAAAATACGAGGAAAAAGTTCAAAATAATTATGAACAAGTGATTCGAGTTCAACCGTAAATATTCAAGGATTTTTCAGCCGAATCAGGACTCAGTTATTAAATTTAAACAATCCCTGTAAACTTATCTATCCATCAATAAAAATTAGAGGATAGACAGGTTGATTTACTCATTGGCGTTTTGAATACAGGGATTGATTTAATACTTTTAGTTTTTACACGTTTTTCTGATAAAATCAGAACCAATTCATAAATTGTCTATCAAAATACGCTCATCTGGGGGAGCTTAAACAGGGGATAATTCCCGATCAGCTAATGATTGTAGCATCCTAACCTAAAACTTATCTTTGCATTAAGATTGTGTCTAGGTCGAAGGATTAGCACGTAGCTTTCAGATAGTCAGTCTACACCTCCGTAGAGAGAAACTGTAGAGATGAATCTTCAATAAATGATCGTAACACAATTAAGCACATTACTGCTAGCAACTGTGCTGCCTTGCATTGCAACTTTAGTTACTCCGATGTCTGTTCAAGCTGAAATCTTCAGTAGTAACGGTAATACTGATGTGTTTATTTTAGAAGCTCATGCCGCAACTAATAATGTTTATCAAGCCCAGGTCATTACGAGTTTTGATTGGTTTACAGATGGAGATAAAATCGGAATTACAGGCGGACTAAGCGAAGCAGATCTCGACTATATGGAACTGATTGATTTTGATGAAGATGGATTTTTAGATGATGCTGTGATTAAATTAAAATCAACCCAAGCTATTTTAGGTGTCGTTCTCAATGCTGATGATTTTGTACTCGAAGGAGAATTTATTCCGATTGTTTCAACAAAACCATCTATTGACTGTCTTCAAAAGGTAAATATTGTCAGTTGCAATTCCTCTACTGTCGATTAAATTGTGGCTTTTAAACACAATTACTAACAGAAAATTACTTCTGTAATTCTAACGAACAACAGCATCTACTCCAGTATAGGCAAACAGCTTGCTTGCGGCGATCACACCGTTGGTTTAGACAATACAGTGCAACACATCCGCTAAACTATAATAGCAGCTATCATTACGATTGGAAAAATGAGACATTTTGATGTTGTTGTGGTGGGAGCCGGGCCATCTGGTGGTCACTGTGCAAGACAGCTTGCCAAGTCGGGAAAAAAAGTCTTACTCGCTGAACAACATCAAACCTTCGCCCAAAATGATTTCTCCAGTGCTGCAACTCCCATAGAAACTTTAGAACGATATAATCTTCCTTCTGATGTGGTTGGCAGTTTATGGCAAAAAATTGTGATAGTCACCACTAATATTCATCAGAGTTGGGAATGCGACGAGCCTTTAGGAGCTGTCTTAAATTTTGCCAAACTGCGAGAATTTTTAGCACAAGAAGTTCAACGACAAGGTAGTGAAGTCTGGATGGGACATCGCTACATTCAATCTGCTCAAGAAAGCGGAAAAACGATTGTTGAGTTCAAACCTTATGGAAATAGTGAAACCGTTAAAGTATCAACTCAAGTTTTGGTAGATGCCACTGGTCAAATCCGAGCGGTGATGTGTCCACCCAAGCAACAACATCTTCTCTATCTCACCGGAACCGGGACAGAATATTTAATCGAAGTGGGTAGCTCAGACTATCAAAAATATGCTGAAAAATTAACTTTTTTATTGGGCAACAAATGGAGGCCAAAAGGATATTCTTGGATTTTTCCGATGGAACCCAATCTTTTAAGGGTAGGTTCGATTCAGTGGAATCGTCCTCATAAAATTGTCGAGAAAACCAGCTCTCTACGAACTTATATAGAACTCATTTTGAAGGATTATCTGCAAGATATTCCCTATAAGGTAGTGAATGTTCATGGAGGAGTATTCAAATACTGTAGCGGTCTTCAAGACACCTATTATCGAAACAATACTATCGCGATTGGAGATGCCGTTTCTACAGTCAATATGTTAGGTGGAGAAGGAATTCGACATGGAATGCAAAGTGCAGAAATTGCTTGTCGGTATATTGAAGGTTATCTTTCTGGAAAACAAGTTGATTTTAGTTCTTATCAGCAGGAAATGCACCAGACCTATAAAAAAGCTTGGGATTGGTCAGAACGAATGGGAATCAGTAAATATTTAGAATACAGTGATCAGTTTATAGATCGGGGAGTAACCTATCTAAACCAGTTGAGTACAGACGAAATTTTACAATTTATTTTTGAATATAATTTTAACCCAATCTATCGCAGATTTTTACCTTATCTACGCTACAAGCTCTCAGGCAAGATTCACAATTTAATAGGACAGGTTCGCTCTGGCTTCACTAACATAAATATCCTAAAAGGTGTAGACTAGAATAAAAATTCTGGATTTCTATCCCCAACTTCCTATGACTTCTAGCCTGACTCAAGTTTATCCGATCATTTGGCAAGATGATCATGTTCTGCTGATTGATCAAACCCGTCTCCCGAAAGAGTATACTCAGATTGAAATTAGTCGCTATGAAGATATGGCTCATGCGATTAAAACCATGATTGTTCGGGGGGCACCAGCGATTGGAATTGCCGCAGCTTATGGAATATATCTCGGTGCGCGAGACATTCAGAGCGTAGATCGTCAGGAATTTTTTACTCAGTTAGAAACAGTGGCAGATGTATTACGCCGCACTCGTCCAACGGCGGTTAATTTGTTTTGGGCAATTGATCAAATGCTGAAGACGGCAGAAGAAACAAACGGCTCAGTTGAACAGGTACAACAAGCGTTATTAGAAAAGGCAAAAACGATTCATGCTGAGGATATCCAAACCTGTAAATTAATTGGAGATAACGGATTAAGCGTTTTACCAACTTCTCCTCAAAAACTGAATGTTTTGACTCATTGTAACGCTGGAGCATTAGCAACAGGAGGCTATGGAACTGCTTTAGGGGTAATTCGTTCGGCTTGGCGAGAAGGACGCTTAGAACGAGTCTATGCTGATGAAACTCGTCCGCGTTTACAAGGAGCAAAATTAACAACTTGGGAATGTGTTCAAGACCAAATTCCAGTCACTTTAATTGCGGATAATATGGCGGCGCATTGTATGAAACAAGGTTTGATTCATGCGGTGATTGTCGGCGCAGATCGGATTACTGCTAATGGGGATACTGCCAATAAAATTGGCACTTATAGTTTAGCGTTAGTTGCCAAAGCGCACAATATTCCTTTTTTTGTTGCTGCTCCTCTCTCAACGATTGATTTTAAACGAGAAACGGGGGCGGAAATTCCGATTGAAGAACGAGATGTTAGTGAACTCTATGAAGTGGGTAATACTCGTTTATGTCCGACGGGAGTTGAGTTTTATAACCCCGCTTTTGATGTTACGCCAGCGGAATTAATTTCTGCCATTATTACCGAAAAGGGGGCAGTTAAACCTGGGGAATTAAGAACGTTGAAATAATTGTGGATAGAGAAACCCGGCTGATCACAAGTTACCGGGTTTCTAGTCAGGGGAATAGGGAAGTTTGATCTGGCAAAGTTTGTAGTATGAGTAATTCCGTTCATTGCGATCGCCTCTTTTTCTTAATCAACTCGTAAATGAGTGCGACCCAATAGAACAATGAAGAAATCAAAAACTGCTAAAACTGAACAATATTGACTCGCTTATAGATTTGATATAAAAATTTCCTAACAAGAATATTGCTTTTTTGCATTCGATAGATAGTTATAAATAATTGACAAAAATGCACTTAATACGTGAAATCAAAAATAGAAAGAAATCACCCATAACAACTATCGCAGAACCCCAAAACTATAGTTGAATGCGTTGGACTTATCCGGCTAAAGATTGAAGTACCCATCCGATGACGATCCCCAACCCTCCAAAGCGAACTGCTTGCCAAAAGGGTTCCCTGAGACTTCCCCAAGTAAACAAGCGACTTTCGAGATTAAGTTCAATGGTTTCCAACTCAGCTTCTATTTGACGTAATTCCTCTCGCAATTGACGGGATCGGGTTTGACGCAATTCGGGGATCACTTCATCAATGCGGTTTTTCAGTTCGGCTTGACGCTGACCGTCTCGCTTGACTTGAGCGTAACGCTGTTTAATTTCTAAGAGCGATCGCTCGATCTCAGATAAAGCTTGCTCAAACTCCTGATCTTCCGATGTCATCTGTGTTTTAACCGGATTATATTTCGTGAGACTGATTCAGTATAATCGGGATCGGTTTCTTGGTACAGTTTCTTGGCATAATTATAAATGCAAAGATGCAACTTATCCCCATCGCAATCTAATAGAAGGTCGTTTATGGTTAACTCGATCCCCAAATCAACTCACAATGATCAGCCTGCTAACAGTTCTCAGACCGATCGCTTAGATGAGTATACAACCGTTGAACTCGCTCAAGCTTTAGCCGAACGTCTTGCGATCAGCGATCAAGATTGGCATCAACTCAAATCTAATCGCCAAGCTCGTGCTAGCGAACAAATCATTGCTGCTCTTGTTTTTCTACTCAAAAAGCAACCCCAAGAAGTGATCCCTCGTCTGAATCAGGCAATCGGTTGGCTGGATCGTTCGATCTCCGCTCCTCCTTGTCCGACTCATGGTGTCCATTCTTCTAAAAAACAATCTTGAATAGATTGAAATAATTGCTGTTATCATAGTGAGAAGCAGATTCGCTCATCAAGGCAGAATCTTACCCAAAAATTTAGGCTGAGTTTGACGCCCCTCCCGCTATAATTGACTGGGATCAACTTGAAAAGCAGTGTTTATAACTGCTTTCAGTCTTTCCCTCTATTATTCTCTAATGCCTAACTCGTCGATTAGGAACTGACAATTTCCTTACAAATAGTTAATTCAGTTCCTTCAGAGTTCCATGCGACTCGATCAAAAATCTGGTGCAAGATATACAAGCCTCGTCCACACTCGTGATCATCGACAGGTAATTCTGATCCCTGTCCAGTTTGATGTTCATCTAACAGAGGATTTCGACAAGGACAAGGAGGTCGAAACCCTGATCCTTGATCAGAGATAATCCACCAAAATTGATTTTTGATGATCGAGAAACGGACAACAATTGTTTTACTGGGGTCTAGCTTGTTGCCATGTTTGGCTGCATTGACCAGAGCCTCCTGAAGGCCTAAGCGCAGTTCCGCTTGCCAGCAATCAGGAATCTCTGCTAAAAGCAAGTCTAAAATGGGACACAGGTAGAGCGTAGAAGCAAAGCTAACTGTAACCCAGTTGCGTTTAACCGGACGCGATGATATGGCAATCACTCGGAAAACTCCCTGGCGTCATGGTGGATGATCAATTTCACACCCTGCATCAGTGGTAAACTTCCTTTCCGACAGGCGGAACAGACTTGAAGCTGGTCTTCAAATTCACAGTTTTCCCTGACAGAGGATGAGATAATGAGACGGCTTCTTAGAGGGTACATTAATCAAAGACCCTTGCCACGAATCTAAAAATAGAGTTACATGGCCTCAAGGCTAGTTGTACACACTGAATAGATTCAACTTTGATCTCAACGGATAAACTAATTGGGGATAGTTTATACCCGTATTTTGCGATCTAGATTCCCGTTTAGTCAAGCTAAAGGGAAAATAAATTGTTCCTCTACTTGTAATTCTATCATTTCTCTACGGTTCAGATGGTATGCCAGCAACTTCCAACTGTAAAACCCCCATGATGTGAGCAAATATGCTTTGAGAAACGACTGTCCCAACTCAGTTTAGTTAGAAAGTCCAATTATTAGAATTGTCTCCTTACTTTAAGATTATCAAAACACTCACCAAAAAACACCTCTCTGGAAAATTTTCAGATTAATCCCGAGTCTCCCCAATCCTTTTCATCCCTTGTCCAATCAGGATTTCAGCCTCCATAGCCTCAGTTCAAAAAAGACTGTGCAATTAGATATCACTCCGGGTCGGACAGTCCCATCCTAAAATTGAAAAATAATAATTAACCTGAGTTTAGATCCATTGATACTATGCAAACAACTGTAACCGCTGACCCCTATCCAATCTCGGGTACTTATTGGAAGTGGCGAGAACAGTTAATTCATTACGTGCGGGCAGGTTCACCTCAACCCTCGCGTCCCCCGTTGTTACTCATTCATGGATTTGGAGCCTCAACCGATCATTGGCGCAAAAATCTTATCGGTTTGAGTGAAAACTTTGAAGTTTGGGCAATTGACCTGCTCGGCTTCGGACGTTCAGCCAAACCAAACTGGGAATATAGCAGCGATCTCTGGCGGGATCAACTGAATGATTTTATTACCGAAACCATTGGTCAGCCTGTCATCCTCGCGGGTAACTCTCTGGGTGGATATGCTGCTTTGTGTGTCGCCGCTCAACGTCCCAACTCCGCCCGAGGTTTGATTTTAATCAATAGTGCGGGGCCGTTTACCCAAACTGAACCCGCTCCACCTCCTCCCGCTTGGAAAAAAGCCGCTTCGGGAAGTGTACGATGGCTATTCCAACAAAACTGGGTCAGCTACATGGTCTTTCAATGGACAAGACGGCGCTCAACCATTCGCAAAACCCTGAAAAAAGTTTATTTAAACCCTGAGACTGTCACCGAGCAACTGGTTGAAGAAATTTATCGTCCTTCTTGCTCTCCGGGTGCAGCACAAGTGTTTGCGTCGGTATTTAAAACCCGATCAGGAGAAAAAGTAGATGCTTTACTCAGTCAACTGAGTTGTCCGTTGTTGTTGCTGTGGGGAGAAGGTGATCCGTGGATCAACTGTCGCGATCGCAGTGCTAAGTTTCGCCAATATTATCCTCAACTCACTGAACACTTTCTCGAAGCAGGTCACTGTCCCCATGATGAAGTTCCCGAACAAGTCAACGAACTTATTCAAGCTTGGGTGATGTCTGAGTGCGAAATTTGCGAAAGTGGTGACCGAAAAAATTGGGATACAAGCCCCGTCCGTGATTGACGGCTTTATGTTAAACTTTCTTTTGTGGAAAGGGTAATCAACCACACTAAAAACCCAGTCACCGAAAGGCAACGCACCTTGACGCACTGAAGTTATGGGGTTCCGTACAGGAAAGCTTGTACGCTTATTAGCGCGCAACGCAACAAGTACAGAGAAACCAAGATTTTAGGTTTTGAACTGTAGGGTAGGGCATACCCAAACAGGTTTCTGAAATGGAGCAAAACGCTTGGGGAGAATTCATCTCTGGTGCAGATAGGGCAGCCTATCTGTATTAAATGGACTCGCTGAACCAAGAATCCCCGCCGTTTACGGCGTGGGAGTGTCAAATTAGTAATAAAAACGAGGATGAATCCTCGGGTTGAGTTTTTCTTCGACGGGTTGACCCCCTTTGAGGTGTTGTTCAATAATGATCGGAACATCTGTCTGCTGAACTCGATAGTACCAAGTTTCATCAGGAGTCACCTTAACGGTCGGGCCAACACTACATTGACCCATGCAACCGCTAGCCTCAATGATGATGTCAGAGATGTCTGCGTCTTGAAATGCTTGTAACACTTTTTGGGAACCCTGTCTCAGACAGGTTTGATTTTGACAAACCCGCACACAGCGAGGAGTCGGTTCAGATGGATTTGAACCTGAGTTGTCTACTTGAATTTCTGGCATAGTCAAGGATTCTACGTGGATCTTTATGTCTTATTCCATTATGACGGATGGGATTTTTTGACTCGGGAATCGAGTCCGAAGCAGGCACCGCCAATTCATCGGCGGTGTACCGATGACCCCTTTAACATCCGGTAAAGCGATTGTCAAAGTTCGATTTCGGGTTTTTCCTCAGCTTTTGTGGAAAAAACTGTGGATAATTTCCTGAAAGCCTGTGGAAAACGTTCAAAGGCTTTTAGTTATGGAGCTAAAGGGGTAGAGGTTGAACAGGTTTTCCACAAGTTTTCCACAGGATTAGTATTCTAGTGAATCAAATTGCAAACAAAACGATAAAATATAGAACTCGGTGTATTCATTCTGTGAATAACATTTCGTGGTGAGAACGCCAGATCTCGATTGCTAATTTTTATCAAAACACTCAATCTTTACCCAGGTTAATCCATGCGATTCATCGTTGAACAAGAAAAACTAAGTTCTAATTTATCCTTGATTTCTAGAGCAATTCCCTCTCGTCCAACCCATCCCATTTTATCTAATATTTTACTCGAAGCCACTGCCGAAACTCAACAACTGAGCTTAACTGCTTTTGATTTAAGTTTAGGAATATATACTTCGATGAGTGCAGAAGTTGAAGTTGGGGGAAGGTTCACGCTACCTGCAAAATTACTCAATGATATTGTCTCTCGTTTACCCAATAGTCCGATTGCTCTCGATGACGATGCGGGAGAATCTATTATTACCTTAAATTCCAGTTCAGGACGGTATCAAGTTCGAGGAATGGGTGCTGAGGAATATCCCGCACTTCCGAGTATTGAAGATGGAGAATCGATTCAACTTCCGGCTGATGCTTTAATTGAAGGATTAAAAGGAACATTATTCGCCACCAGTCCAGATGAAACTAAACAAGTTTTAACGGGGGTACATTTAAAAATTCAGTCTGAAAACTTAGAATTTGCCTCAACAGATGGTCATCGTTTGGCGGTTGTTAAGGCTGAATCCTTAAATGGTGATGATCAATCAGAAGCGATTTCTACGGCAAAAATTGAGGATTTTGAAGTCACAATTCCGGCTCGGGCATTACGGGAAGTTGAACGGATGATTGCAGCCGCCTCACCCGGAAAAGAGGACTCAAAACTTATGGTTAAGCTCAGATTTGATGAAAGTCAAGTGATATTTGAACTGGGAAATCAACGCTTAAATAGTCGGAAATTGGAAGGCTCTTATCCGGCATATCAACAGCTTATTCCGAATCAATTTCTAAATCAAATTAATGTAGATCGCCGAAATTTTTTAGGGGCATTAGAGCGAATTGCGGTCTTAGCAAGTCAGAAAAATGATATCGTTAAATGCACGATTGATAACGACAATCAAAAAATTTCCCTCTCTGTAGAAGCGGCTGATGTCGGAAATGCACTCGAATCTTTATCCGCTCAAGTCTCAGGAGATGAACCGAAAGAACTAGCATTTAATGTTAAATATTTGATGGAAGGTTTAAAAGTTCTCAATACTTCTGAAATTCAAATTCAACTGAATGCGGCAACAAGCCCAGTGATATTAAGCCCTTTAGGAGGCGTGAAAATGACCTATTTAGTCATGCCTGTTCAGTTGAGAAATTAGAGAAAGAAAATCCTCTACCCGAATTGGGTTAATAGTGGTTCCTTAAAGTATTGCTAAACGTTCATTGCCCAATTAAATGATAGTTTCTCCATTTTCTTGAATTAAAGTGAGGCGATAAAAACTCTAGTGATCCTCTAGGACTAACTGATCTTAACCCCTTTCAAAATTCGCGATCGCATCGCTTACAAAACTTTTTTACTCTATAGATTTCTCAACGTCTAAAAGACAATAAAGGATTACTAAGAAGTAATCAAGTAAAATATCAAACAATCCCTCACCTAAATCAGATGAGGGAAGTCACACGTTAGGCTGTTGTTGTGACTAACTTCGAGGGTTTATTCTTCGGAATGGGAATTTGAGTCTACGATAGGATGCAACAGAGTTGAACGGAAATTTAGACGTAGTTCTGTATTCAGATATCGACGTTGAAACAGTTGCCATTTTTGCCATGCTTGATAACGACTTTCAGTAAGTACACTCGCAAAAGTTGGCAAGACGGACTCAATATCAGACTTCAAAACATCCTTCATTACTGCTTCTAACACTTCGCTATCTTGAATATCACCCAAATATTCTTGAATGTCTTTCATGTCTTGCAAATAAGCGGAATAAGTCGCGCCGTAAAAATCAGTAAACAAGTTCATCTGATAGCGCACTCGCTTGACTTGTTTGCGGAGATCATGAAGTTTCTGTCCTTCAGTTTGTAAAATCAGTTCTACTGTGGCTGAAGAAAGCTGATTTGATCCATTCTGAGTAGATTCATTTGTCGGATTTGATCCATTTTGAAAGTGTTCCATTCCGACTTGCCAACCCGGATGCAAAAAAAGTTTACTAACTTCGGGTAATAATAAATCTGGTAAGACTTCCTCAATGGGTAATTGTTCAATTTTTGTATAACTCGGTGAGTCTAACCATTGTTGTAATACCTGTTTTAATTGCTTGTATTTCTTACCTTCAATTGTTTTTTTCGTCTGCTTAAATGTTTGCTGGCGCTGTTTGTCTAACTCTGAAAAAACCTGCTTGAGTATTTTCTGTTCTTTAGACGGTAAATTTGGATAGTAACGCTGATGAAGTGCTTCGAGGAGAACGTCTAAATCTCGCAATTTTCCTAAACAGCGAGAGACTTTTCCAATTTTTTTGTTTTGTGCTGCTTCGGGTAATTCTAACACAGGTGCAAATCCTGTAATCGCAGAACGCAAACGCCGCATTCCTACCCGCATCTGATGAAGTTCTTCAGGATCTTTGTCGGTTAAAACTTCTGGTTCGTGCTTGAGAACTTTCTCTAAATGTTGCTGAATTCCTAGTGCAGCCCAATCTCCTAATGTTTTGACTTTTTGTATAGTGTTTGTGGTCATTTTTACCTCTCGAAATCTAATCATTTACTCGAAATGATTCAGTTTTATTCTCATTATTATAACAACTAAATTTAGGATTGTTTTACAAAACTTAATTTTTATTAGTGATCTTGTTTAACCGAAATAATAAATGAATAATTGTTGACTCAGTTCTTGTCTACAAAATTTACCATTTCATCCTTTTGGTAGATCTTGATTTTAAATCCCTCTTCAGGTGTTGGAGGTTGAAAATATTGGGTAATCGCTTCAAATTCTTCGTCAGTCGTAAATGCAGAACCTTCTGGTTGATCTTGACTTCTTATTTTAAGTTGCTGCTTACAAAGTTCATTGGATGCAATGATATAGTGAAGGAGATGATTGACTCCTACCGACTCAAATATCGAACGAAACCAATTCCGTTGTGATGGAGTATTTCCCGGAAAATCAAGAACAATTGAGACTCCTTGTAAGAGAAGATGTTGAAGATGGGATGATAGGATTGTTTTCAATCGGGATGAGTATTTGAGATAATCTGAAAACTCATTGATTTCTTCTGAATAAAGCTTGGATAACCAAAGATCTTCTGAAATCAATACTGCATTATTTTCTGAAGCGAGAGTTCGAGCTAAAGTAGATTTTCCACTCGCCATTTTGCCACAAAAGAAGTGCAATGTTGGTTTTTGATTCATGTCGATGACCTATGATTTATTCCCAATTGGAAGATCAACAAAGTTCAATCTGTTACCCGTTTTACAACAAATTAAAAAAGTCAACGGCTATTTCATTAAGTGACGAGGAATACTGTAGGTTGTTTGCTGATATGGCTTTTTTATTGACTCAATGGGTGATCTCAGAACTACTACTTAAACACATCTTAACTTAATTGTCAAGCAGATGTGCTTTGATCAAGTTAGGGATAGAGGGACGTAGACTCTTAGCTAGGGTTGCTTATCTTTTCCCGAGAGCCTGAGACAGAACGCTGTGCTGAACCAAAGCTCGTTTAATCAATTTGGGTGCTGAAATTTGTATAGACAAAAATGTGTAAACATCTACTATGAATTTTGCAAACTTCTCCAACTCCTCCTCTAACAACGTCATTCTTTGTAGCTACAAAAATCAAACCTCTCAATTGCAAGTGTTGCGAATTTCCCATTCAAAAACAGGCTACTTTGAGTGTGTTGCTTTTCCGTTTCAACATTTACTTTTTGAAGCAGAAGACCAAGCAAACTTGGAAGTGTATTATACTGTTTTTAGTAACTATATCGAAATGAAGGAGATTCCTTGTATTAGCCTCAAAGTCAACGAGATTCCCTAAAATCAAGTTCAATAGATCGTTACTTAGAGTGGGATTCTCAATAACCACTTTCAAAAGAAGCTAATTTTGAGATAAGATTCAAAGGGATTCATCCTCTGATCTTAAGAATAGACTGTCCGATCAATTTTCTCTCTGTTGATTCCTGTACATTAATTTTTTGATGGGTTGCATCTATGTCAACTCCTGAATATCAATCTCAAGATCGATCTCAAAATCAGCAAGACAACAGTTCTAAACCTCTGTCCGATCAATTTTTAGTCTGTGGCTTAGGAGGTATGGGACAACATTGTGTCGCCGCACTCAAAGCCTATGGAGTCCGAGTCAGCGCTATTGAATTAGTGCATTCTGAACAATGGGAAATCCCCAACTTCCTCAGCTTATTAGAGCATTTAATCATCGGAGATTGTCGTGATCCGGTTCTACTCAATCAAGTAAAAATTCAACAATTTCGCTGTGTCTTAATCGTCACCTCTAACGAACGTATTAATGCCGAAACTGCTTTAATTATTCGCAAACTCAGCCCTCATTCCCGCTTAGTTGTTCGTTCCTCAAAAGAAAACCTAAACCAACTTCTCAGCCAACTGTTAGGCAACTTAGTCGCCTATGAACCGACTCAACTCCCCGCTTTTGCCTTTGCTTTAGCGGCTTTGGGGACTGAAATTTTAGGATTTTTTAACTTAGAAGGCTACCGAATTCAAATCATTCAACGCCAACTGAGTCCGAATGATCCTTGGTGTAATCGTTCGAGTTTACAAGATCTTAATAGTCGCAGTCGTCGTTTAATTTGTCATCTTCCTAAAGGTTCATCTCAACCCTTAAAAGTTCATGCCTGGGAACCCAATATTCAGCCCTCTGCGGGTGATACAATTATCTATGTTGAAGTGCTTGAACAATCATTTTCTCAATTCTCTCAAACGAAAACACCAACAACAACCCCCTCTTTTAGACATATCTTACGAAATTTACTCCGAAACCTAAGTTGGCAGTCTCTCCAACAACAAATCATTCAATATTGGCAACAGAGTGAACAACAACCCCTGCGACGAGTTGCCCTTTTTTGTGGTTTGTTAGTTTTTGTTTTGTCGATCATTGGAACACTATTGTTTCGTTCTTATTATCCTCAAACCACTTATTTGAGCGCTTTTTATGGTGTGGCAATTTTGCTCTTGGGTGGTTATGCGGATATTTTCGGCAAGTTTGAACCCATTACTGAAATTCCGGGGTGGTTACAGTTGTTTGCTTTGGGGCTGACTTTAGCCGGAACCGCTCTCGTTGGGGTGTTGTATGCGTTGTTAACTCAAGCCCTTTTAAGTGCAAGATTTCAACTCACTCGAAAACGTCCACCCATTCCTCAAAATAACCATCTGATTATCATTGGTTTAGGTCGAGTTGGTCAACGGATAGCAGTTTTTTTACAAGAGTTTAAACAAGCGATTGTCGGAGTTACAGAAAATGCCCAATTTGACTTTACTTTATTACCCTCTATTCCTCTAATTATTAGTAATTATGCAGATGCTCTCAATAAAGTTAATCTCTCGACGGCAAGAAGTGTTGTGATTGTGACGGATGACGAGATTTTAAACTTAGAAATTGGCTTGATGGTACGCAATATTAATCCTCATTGTCATGTGGTGATTCGGACAATGGAACAAAGTCTCAGTGAGAGTTTAACTCAGTTATTACCTCATACTCAGGCGTTATGTGCCTATGAAGTGGCTGCTGAAGCCTTTGCAGGAGCAGCATTTGGTGAAAATATTCTGAATTTATTTCGCCTGGGAAATGATACGATTTTAGTGACAGAATATCAGATTGAAGTCGGAGATACGTTGCATGGTTTGCTGTTGTCGGAAGTCGCTTATGGTTATGGTTTAGTACCAATTTTACATCAATCTGAAGACAAATTACCTCGGTTTATTCCTTCTGATGATATTCTACTTTCAGATGGCGATCGCATGGTCGTCTTAGCAACAACAGAAGGATTACGAGCCGTTGAACAAGGGATTAATATTGCCCCAAAAACAACAAAAGTTCATCTGAAAAAAGCACGCACATCCGATGCTGCTTTTGAAGGGGCAAATGTGATCGTGAGAATTTCAGGCTGTCAACTGAGTCTGGCTCGAAATTTGATGAATCATCTACCCGCAACTTTACCAATTCCACTATATAAACATCAAGCTCATCGTTTGGTACAAGAACTGCGAAAATCGCAAGTATTTGCTCATATTTTATAATAGAGTATTTGTTGAGTTGGACAATATTTTATAAAGTTTAACCTAATGATAATCTAAAGATATTGACCTGTTAATCTCAAGCTTCCAAACTATGGATAGTCAAAGTAAAGGGGGAATTTAGAAGTGTGGTAAAAGAAACTGCGGTGGAAGTCATTGATCTCACCAAAACCTTCAAGGGTAAAATCGCCCTGCAAAAGGTCAGCTTTACGGTAGAATCCGGAGAAATGGTTGCCTTGGTGGGGGCATCAGGTTCGGGGAAATCAACACTTCTGCGTCATCTCAATGGTTTAGAACGGGGCGAGAGTGGTGTCGTCAAAGTTTTTGATTTTTCTCTACAATCTGAGGGAAAATTTCACTCAAAAATCCGACAATTGCGAAGCAACATGGGTTGTATTTTTCAGCAATTTAATCTCGTGAAACGTTTAACCGTAATCGAGAATGTCCTCGTTGGTAATTTAGGTCAAATTTCTCTCGCCCGTTCAGCTATTCGTTATTTTACTAAAGCTGAAAAAATACAGGCTTTATGTGCATTAGAACGAGTCGGTATTTTGGAACAAGCCTACAAACGTGCTTCTTTGTTATCAGGAGGTCAGCAACAACGGGTTGCCATTGCTCGTTGTTTAGTTCAAGGCGCTCGAATTATTTTAGCAGATGAACCGATTGCTTCGCTAGACCCCGAATCGGCTCGGAAAGTCATGGAATTGTTGAGCGAATTGAACCAACAAAACGGAATTACCGTGATTAGTTCTTTGCATCAAGTGCAGATGGTTCAGCGCTATTTTCCTCGTGCAGTTGCTCTGAAACAGGGAGAAGTTATTTTTGATGGATTAACATCTAATCTTGATCAAAACCGACTCAATCAACTCTATGGAAGTGCGGCTAAAGAATTAGTTTTAAGTGGACATGGAGAATGAGTTTAAATCTCAATTTCCGATTTCAGCCCTAAAAATTGTCAAGATGTCACTCAAAGGAACAAATGGAAAGACGCAACTTTTTAAAATCTACTTCTTGGTTTATTTTATCGCTTGGTGGAGCAAAACTTCTCGCGAGTTGTTCACCCAGTTCGACGACTTCTGAAACTCCAGCCAACTCAGGAATAGCAGAAGCTGAAGCGGTTGCTGATACTAACGCCCAAACCCAGTCATTCTCTGATCTTAAAGAACTGAATTTTGGGATTATTTCTACTGAGTCTCAAGCCAATCAAAAACCCATTTGGGAACCGTTTATTCAGGCGATGTCTGACGAACTCGGAATGCCGATTAATGCTTTCTATGCAACTTCTTATAACGGAGTCATTGAAGCCATGCGTTTTGGACAAGTTCATCTCGCTTGGTTAGGTGGAAAATCCTATATTGAAGCAGCGAAAATTGCTAACGCAGAAGCCTTTGCTCAAACTGTCGGCCTTGATGGTTCTAAAGGTTATTACGCTTATTTGATCACCAATAAAGATAACCCAATTGTGTCACAAATTGTGAACGAAGATGGCGATCAATATGTGATTAAAAATGCCTCTGATCTGACCTTTGCTTTTAATGATCCGAACTCGACTTCAGGTTTCTTAGTTCCGAGTTATTATGTGTTTGCCAAAAACAATGTCAATCCGAAAAAAGTGTTTAAAAAGCTCATTTTTTCAGGAAATCACGAAGCCACAGCCTTAGCCATAGCGAATAATCAAGTTGATGTGGCAACCAATAATAGTGAATCTCTAAGTCGCTTAGAAAAAACTAATCCAGCCGCCCGAGAGAAAATTCAAGTGATTTGGACTTCCCCTGAAATTCCGAGTGATCCCATTGCCTATCGTCGAGATTTACCAGAGGAGTTGAAAACAAAAATTAAAGATTTCTTCTACAACTACAACGATGAAACGGTATTAGGGCCGTTAGAATGGTCGGGTTTTATTGTCGCAGATGACAAAAATTGGAATGCCATTCGAGAATTGGAAATTGGAAAGCAAATTCTAGAAATACAAGAAAATGAAAATATGGATACAGCCGATAAAGAGAAAAAACTCAATGAGTTGAACGAACAGTTGAAAGCAGTGCAAGGTTAATTCTATTGATTGTTTATTCCCCTAAATCCCCAAACTCTGAGTTAATGCCCCCGTGATGGGGTGATGGGAAGAGGTATTTTTTAAACATGAAAAATAGCTTTTTATTAATAAAAATCCTCCCGACCTCCCTACCTCCCCACCTCCCAACAAATCAAGTTTTAGGGCAACGAAACGGCCCTGCTGATTCTGGGGGACTTGAAATTATACCTCTAATACAAGGAAACTTTGCAATGGGAGGAATTTGGGGGAATAAATTATTTGTTTTCTATTCAATCTTTGAAAAATTTTGAGCATGAAAGATCATCATAGCAAATTGAAATATTCTGATTCATCTGTTAAACTATTGGCATCTCCTGCTGTCTTAGAAACCCTATCTCAAGAACAAAAACAAGTCACAACAATACGAATTTTATTTCTACTTGTAGCAATAGGGGTGCTAATTTTTTCCTCTATTCAAAGTGAAGTTAACTTTCCCTTATTGTTTAGAAATAGTAACAATATGGTCGAATATACTCGATCTTATTTCCCCCCTGATTTTTCCGACTGGCGATTTTATCTAGAAGATACCATCATCACAATTTCGATGGGACTTTGGGGAACATTAATGGCTGCAATTGCTGCAATTCCCCTCTCATTATTAGGATCAGAAAATGTTTGTCCGGTGTGGATAGTGCAACCGATTCGTCGAATATTAGATACGATGCGAGCGATTAATGAAATCGTATTTGCATTAATATTTGTGGTAGCGGTTGGTTTAGGGCCTTTTGCGGGAGTCTTAGCGTTATTTGTGCATACAACAGGTATATTAGGGAAGTTATTTTCTGAAGTTGTAGAGTCTATTGATCCAGGGCCAGTCGAAGGAATTCGGGCGACAGGCGCTCAAAAAATTCAAGAGATTATTTTTGGTGTTCTTCCGCAAGTGATGCCGTTATGGACATCCTATATTTTATATCGATTTGAGTCGAATGTTCGTTCGGCTTCGGTATTAGGAATTGTTGGTGCAGGAGGAATTGGGGTTTCGCTTTATCAGAGTTTCCAAGCCTTTCAATATCAAAAAGTATGTGCCATTTTAATCATTTTAATTGTGGCGACATCGACTATAGATTTTCTGTCATCCAAACTCCGAAATTGGCTAATTTAATCTTAAAATTAGTTATTATAAAGACATCCAAATGTTAAAATCAAGGTCAGTTTATCAACTTAAAATTTAGGAGTTAGATATGGTACAGATGATTGCTTTTTTGATGCTAGGACTAGCCACCGGAATAATCAGTGGATTAATTGGGATCGGAGGAGGGGTTTTATTAACTCCGGCTTTGGTTTATTGGTTTGGGTTTTCTCAACATTATGCTCAAGGAACAACACTCGCCCTATTAGTCCCACCGATTGGTCTTTTGGCAGCTTGGAGCTATTATCAGGAAGGTTATGTTAACATTAAAGTTGCACTTTTAATCTGTATTGGATTTTTTCTGGGCGGATTTGTGGGCGGAAAACTCGCAGGCTTAATTCCCGAATTGTACTTAAAACGTATATTTGGTGTAGCAATGTTGATCGTTGGATTTAGGATGATTTTATCGAAATAAACCCACACCCAAAATTAAACGAAATTTAACCCAAAAATTAATAGAGTTTAACCTTGATTGATTAAGGTCACAAGTAGATGGTGAGGAGTCTATTGTGATTTTTCTCAAGATATTCTGTGTTGCTATTCTTCTACTCCTGTTAGGAGACTTCATTTCGACATTTTGCTACCACGTTCCCGAACATATTTTTGGTAAATTCCATGCTGTTGTTCACCATAGTCCGAACCGTAGCTTTGTTCGCTATGCCATTTTGACTAAGAAACCTGTCGCTTTGATCACGGGTTTTTTTGGGGCATTTCCTTACTTAATGTTTATTCCTCTATTTTGGATTATCTCACCGATTGGCACAATTTTAGGATTGATTTTGGCAGAATGTCATGTTGAGTGGAGACACGTTTCTCTAAAACAGTGGGAAACTCCAACTCCAGTTAAACAGATTTGCAAAATCTTCTGTATTACAACCCCCGAACGACATTGGGAACATCATCTCAATTCTCGGGTTGCCTTTGGTGATATCTTTACCTTTTATGACAAACCTGCTCAAGCTTGGTTTAGGGTTTTATTGAGATGGAAAAAGCAGTTTCGAGCCAGATACAGTTAAAGTTTCGTTCAGATTCAAACTGATTCAAACTCAAATTGTAATTTTGATGATCGCTTGGAATTGAGAGCATCTTATGACTCATTTTCAAACACCAATTCCATGCGATCTCCCCGAAATCTGGTTACGCCATATTCGACAATACGACCATCTTGATCAACATTAATTGATTCTGTTAATAAAATCGGATAATTCAGAGGAACTCTCAGAAAACGCGCATCTTGGGGACGAACAACCCGAGCAGAAACCCGCGTAGACTGACGAATATGATCGCAGCCATAAACTTCTCTGAGAAGCTGCGAAATTGACCACATTTTATGTTGAAAAGATAAAATATTAGGGAAGCAAGACAGCGGAAAATGCCCCGTAGAAATGCTAATCGGTTGGTCATCAACAAAAGTTAAACGTTCAATCAGTGCCACTTTATCGCCAGAGGAAAGCTTCAAATTACTCGCCACCGAGGAGCTAGCTGAGATTTCAACAGCCCGCAACAATTGAAAGGTTGTTTCTAGCCCTTGCTCGATCATCGCGGCGTTGTAGCGAACCCGTCTGCCAATCGGATATCGAATCGGTATTCCCGCAACAAAAGTACCGCGACCCTGATCAACACGCAACAATCCTTCACTTTTGAGCAAAGCAATCGCCCGTCTTACCGTATGGCGGTTTACGCTGAAATGTTCGCTCAACTGATTTTCGGTCGGTAATTTATCACCAACCTGATAAACTCCCTGATTGATATTTTGTCGTAACTCATTGGCGATTTGAGCGTAAACAGGCATAGTATTAGGGTTCATTCGAGATCTGATATCAAGGTGAACCTTGTCAATTTTGACAAAGTTAGGTACTTTGTGACTAGCGGCTTTAATTGTCTAGACAAGTTGAATCAACTTCATTAATCCTTAAGCATAATTAATTATGTCAAATCTTGCCCAACGACAGGCTTGGATGGCAACTTTAGCAAAAGCTTCGTTAGAGCAATTGCAAGAAAAAATGGCAGGGCTAGAACCTTTGCCCCAATACAGTTTCTTGCGTCCGCCAGAGATTGGTTTAACCCAGGTCAGGGGTCGAGCCGGAGGTACAGGACAGATTTTTAACTTAGGAGAAATGACATTAACTCGCTGTGTAATTAAACTTCATTATCAACCGATAATAACAGGTTTTGGTTATGTTGCGGGGCGATCACATCTTCATGCTGAGTTAGCGGCTTTGGCCGATGCTTTGATGCAGCATAATAACTGGTGCGAACGAGTCCAAAAAATAGTCATAGAACCCCTGCAAGCTGAGGCAATTCATCAACAACAAACTCAACAATCACAAACCGCTTCAACCCAAGTTAATTTCTTTACTTTAGCTAGAGGAGAATAAAATGATGGACACATTAGTTCCCTCAATGATTTATCAATAAAATCGTTATGGAAATTACTCAATTACCCGGGTTTCAAGATGATGTTCACGATGCTCAAATTACGTTCAGAACTCTTTTAAATGCCCTCTCCTATCCGGGAACCTCTCAAGAGATTTGTATTCAACTCACGCCTCCACCTGGATTAACATTAGCTTGTGCTGCGGCTTGCTTATCTTTACTTGATTTAGACACAACTATTTGGTTGAGTTCAGAGTTTGAACCTGATGTCAAAGCGTGGTTAAAATTTCATACAGGTTGTCATTTTACAACTCATCCTCAAGCTGCAAATTTTGCAATTATTCAGAACCTAAGTGATAGACTATCTCTAGGTAATTTTAATTGGGGAACCGCAGAAAAACCCGAACTCTCGACAACTTTATTGATCCAAATAGAATCATTAGCAACCTGTGAACCGATTCGCTTAAATGGGCCAGGAATTTCTGAGGAACAAGTTATCAAACTTCCCTTAGATTCAAGTTTTAGAGAGGAGTGGAAGAAAAATCATCAGAGTTATCCGTTAGGAATTGATGTCTTTTTATTTGGGGAAAATACCATTATTGGTTTACCCCGAACAACGAATTTAAGTCTATAGATTTCATCAACAAATTAGGAGTGTATTGAAATGCCCTATGTAGCAGTTAAAGGCGGACAACAAGCGATAGAAAATGCAGAAACATTGTTAAAAGCGTTACGACGAGGCGATCCAAATACACCCGAATTAACCATAGAACAAATTAAACAACAACTGTCTTTAGCCGTAAATCGAGTCATGTGTGAAGGTAGTTTATATGACCCAGATTTAGCTGCTTTAGCGATTAAACAAGCTTGGGGAGATTTAGTAGAAGCAATCTTTTTGATTCGAGCCTATCGTACAACTTTACCCCGATTTTACAACAGTCAACCGTTAGAAACCAGTAAAATGAAAATTCAACGGCGAATTTCTTCTATTTTTAAAGATATTCCCGGCGGACAAAAATTAGGCCCAACTTTTGATTATATTCATCGGTTATTAGACTTCAAATTAGCAGCAGAAGGAAATAATACTCCCACACCGCCAACCGCATCTCCCAACGAAGAAGCTGTTACTTCTGTTTTGAATCTGTTAGGAGAAGAAGGACTAATTCAAGACGAACCCCCCGAAGAAAATCAGCCCTTTGACTTAACTCAAAATCCCTTAAAATTTCCCGCAGAACGAGATGAACGACTGCAAAATTTAGCCCGTGCAGATGAGGGATTTTTGCTGAGTTTAGCCTATTCAACTCAACGAGGATATGGTCGCAATCATCCCTTTGCTGGAGAAGTTTGTATGGGAGAAGTAGAAGTGATTATTTGCCCAGAGGAGTTGGGTTTTGAAGTTGCAATTGCTGATATTACCGTCACAGAAGTTCAAATGGTTAATCAGTTTTCTGGAAACCAAAAAATGTCACCTCAATTTACACGCGGATATGGATTAACCTTTGGGTTTAATGAAAGAAAAGCAATTTCGATGGCATTAGTTGATCGAGCTATGCGAGCTAAAGAATTTGGGGAAGACATCATGGGAATTGCTCAAGATGAGGAGTTTGTTTTATCCCATTCTGACAACGTTCAGGCGCAAGGATTTGTGCAGCATTTAAAGTTACCTCATTATGTCGATTTTCAAGCAGAATTAAACTTGGTTCGACAGATGCAACAAGAACAGATTAATAGTGATAATTCTTCGGTTCAAGAATCTGATTCAATCAATCCTGATCCTTCCCAAAACGGACAATCTTCTTATTCTCCTAAAAATTACTCAAAGTTATCTTCTTAGCCTGGTTTATAATTGATCTATGCGAGAAGTCTGAATCAAAGGAGATTTTACAAATGTCAGCTTTAACTGTTAAAGATTTGGAACACTTACAACGTCAAAACCCAGATTATCAGATGGAATTAGTTGGGGGAGAAATTATCATTATGAGTCCATCCGGGTTAGGAATTAACAATTTCATAAATTTGGATGTCTGAATTTTAATCCTTTATTTTAGAATAAACTCACTCAAAAATTAACTATGATTTCTGATTCCCAAAAGACATCTTACGAAGGGTTTAACTTTGCCTATCTAGACGAACAAACTAAACGTTCAATTCGGCGAACTATTTTAAAAGCGGTTGCAATTCCAGGTCATCAAATCCCGTTTTCCTCTAAAGAAATGCCGATGTCCTACGGTTGGGGAACGGGAGGAATTCAAGTCACTGCTTCTGTGATTGGAAAAACAGATGTGTTAAAAGTGATTGACCAAGGTTCAGATGATACGACAAATGCTGTTAATATTCGGCGTTTTTTTGTTAAAGTTTGCAATATTAAAACAACAGAAAAAACCTCAGAAGCTACTTTAATTCAAACTCGACATCGGATTCCAGAAACGCCTTTAAAAGAAGGTCAAGTGATGGTTTATCAAGTTCCTATTCCTGAACCGTTGCGCTGGTTAGAACCCTCAGAAGTGCAAACTCAAAAAATGCACGCCCTAGAAGAATATGGTTCAATGTACGTTAAACTCTACGAAGATATTACAAAATATGGTTATATTTCTACCTCTTATGATTATCCGGTTATGGTCAATCATCGCTATTTAATGAGTCCAAGTCCTATTCCTCGGTTTGATAATCCTAAACTCAATAATTCTCCAGCGTTACAACTCTTTGGGGCGGGACGAGAAAAGCGAATTTATGCAATTCCTCCCTATACTTCTGTGGAAAGTTTAGACTTTGAAGATCATCCGTTTTCAGTGGAAAAATGGAATAAACCCTGTGAACTTTGTGGGTCAACAGAAAGTTATCTGGATGAAGTCATAATGGATGACCAAGGGACAAGAATGTGGGTGTGTTCCGATAGTGATTATTGTCAGCAGCAACAACAAAAATAAGGTATAATTAAACCAAAGTTATACACAAAACTAGAATCAAAAATGAAGGTGAGAAATCATGTTAAAGTTTTATCACACTCCCTTATCTGTTAATAGTCGTCGGGTTTGGGTAATGCTTTTAGAAAAGCAAGTTGAATTTGAAGAAATCGTTCTCAGCTTACAAGGAGATCAATTTGACCCTGAGTATTTAACATTAAATCCCTTTCATCATATTCCGACTCTCGTTGATGATGATTTTACCGTGATTGAATCTCTAGCGATTTTAGATTATTTAGAAGCGAAATATCCGACTCCTAGTTTTACGCCCAAAAACGCCAAACAAATCGGAACGATGCGAATGGTTGAATTCGTAACAGTCAATGAACTTTTACCCACAAGTTTACCCCTTTTAAAACAGGTCGTTGGTTTACCGGAAGATCCGAACCAACCCTTAGAAAAAATTCACCAAAAAATTACAACAATTTTTGACTTTTATCAAAAGTATTTAGGTGAAAATCCTTATTTAGTCAGCGAAGAAATGACCCTAGCTGATATTGTAGTTGGGACTGTTATCCCCACCTTAAAATATATGAATGTTTCCCTAGAAAATCATCCTCAACTTCAAGCTTGGTGTGAACGGTTGATGTTACGAGAAAGTTGGCAAAAAACTGAACCCCAGCCCGAAGATATTCAAGCTTCCTACGCTCGAATTAAAGCCATTTTAACCCAAAAATCTCAATGAATAAGATTCAATCTTTGCTGACGGTCGAAAATCTCAGTAAAACTTACGGTTTGACTCAAGCCTGTAACGATATTTCTTTTAATCTTCATCAAGGTCAAGTGTTAGGAATAGTTGGCGAATCTGGTTCGGGAAAATCAACTTTACTCAAAGCAATTGCTGGATTATTAGCTATCGAACAGGGTAAAATTCACTATTTAAACCGTCAAGAAAAATGGCTAGATTTTCAACAGATTTCTGAATCCCATCGGCGTCAACTGATGCGAACAGAATGGGGGTTTGTTCAGCAAAATCCTCGGGATGGTTTACGCATGAATATCACAGCAGGTGCGAATATTGGTGAACGTTTAATGGATATTGGTATCCGAAATTATGGTAAGATACGTCAAGAAATTGCCTATTGGTTAGAACAGGTTGAAATAGATTGTCGTTGGATGGATGAACTTCCCACTACTTTTTCTGGAGGAATGCAGCAACGGCTACAAATTGCCAGAGTTTTAGTGACTCAACCCCGTTTAATTTTAATGGATGAACCCACCGGAGGATTGGATGTTTCGGTACAAGCAAGATTGTTAGATTTATTACGTTCTTTGGTGAGAACTTTAAATTTAAGTGTTATTTTAGTGACTCACGATATCGGAGTTGTACGGTTACTTGCTCATCGGTTATTTATAATGAAAAATGGTAATATTGTTGAAAGTGGATTAACGGATCAAGTGTTAGATGATCCTCAACATCCCTACACCCAACAGTTAGTGAGTGCTACTCTAATTCCTTAGTTAATCTCCTCAAAATCACAAAAAATGAGCAAAAATGCAACTAAAACATCAACGGATTGAGTCTGTAATTTCTGACTCAGATGATTCTATTTTACTCAAAGCTGAGAACCTTTCTAAAGGCTTTACTTTACATAATCAAGGCGGTGTTTCTTTGTCTGTTTTAAAAGAAATTTCTCTCCAAGTTAAATCAGGAGAAGGAGTTGCATTATCCGGAAAATCAGGTTCAGGAAAGTCTACCTTTATGCGATTACTTTATGGGAATTACCGAGTTGATAGCGGTTCAATTTGGATAAAACATCATCAAAACTGGGTGGATTTAACTCAACTAGAACCCCACGAACTCTTAGAAGTGCGACAGATAACAATCGGCTATGTTAGTCAATTTTTACGAGTTATTCCTCGGGTTCCTGCGTTAGAGGTTGCGGTAGAACCTTTACTAGAGTTAGGGGAAAATATAGACACCGCTTATGAAAAAGTTCAACAGCTTTTTATTCACCTTAATTTACCCGAACGACTCTGGAGTTTATCTCCAACAACGTTTTCAGGTGGAGAAAAACAACGAGTTAATATTGCTCGGGCTTTATCGGTAGATTATCCAATTTTACTCTTAGATGAACCGACTTCTGCTTTAGATGAAAGTAACTCTCAAGCCGTAATCCAACTGTTACAAGAACGTCAAGCCAAAGGTTCTGCTTTAATTGGAATCTTTCACGACGAAGGAGTTAGAAATCAGCTTTGTCTGCGAGAATTAACCTTTGGTGATTAGATCCATAATGACTTTGAATTAAACTTCGTAATCAACTGCAAGAATCTCTGCTAAAATGGGCTTGATCAAATTCTGCACCACAGCTTGATGATCCGGATGCGGAGTATAAGCCTCCAAAGCTGTTTTATCTGTAAATTTGACAACTAATCCATGCTGAAATCCCTGAGAGCGTTCAGAAAAATTGGTTCCACAGGATAAGTCTATAATACCGGGAATTTTAGCTTTTAATTGTCCTAATCCCTCTAAAGCACCTGCAATCGCTTCTGGTGTAGCTTCTTCTGTCCATTTAAACAAAACAATGTGTACAATCATTCTCGTTGATATCCCAATCATCTTTATAAACGCCTTTAGGATTTTAGCAGAATTTTCGTTACAATATTAAAGTTTGAGAATTAAAAATTCTAATTAAGTTTAGATTAACTAACAATTAAGAAACCATGAATGAACAAATTTACACCAATTATCGCCTACAACTTCCAGACCAAGAATTGATAGGAACTTTAGTCGTTCGTGAGGGCAAAATTGCAGACATTCAACCCGGCGTTGTACCTATAGGTCAAAATGGTCAGGGAGACTATTTAATGCCAGGATTAATCGAACTCCATACCGATAATTTAGAAAAATGTATGTCTCCTCGTCCGAGCGTTAAATGGCCGTTAGAAGCAGCCGCAACTTACCATGATCGGGATTTAATTGGTGCAGGAATTACAACGGTTTGTGATGCGATTGGCATTGGAGATATTAAACCCGGTTCTAAGCGGATGAGTCATTTTAGACCGATGATTGAGGTAATTTTAGAAGGACAAAAAACAGGAAGATTTACAGCCGATCATCGCCTACATTTACGATGTGAACTCTCCTATGATCAAGTTTGTGATGTCGCCAGTGACTATAGTGAACATCCCTTACTTTCGCTCATTTCTGTCATGGATCATACACCCGGACAACGACAATTTGTAGATGTAAAAAGATACACAGAATATTATATGGGAAAATATGGATTTTCTGCCCACGAAATGGAAAACTTTGTCAAAATGCGTCGTGATTTGCAACAAAAATATGCAGAAAACAATCGCAAATCTATTATCCAACTTACTCAAGCCAAAAATATTTCTCTAGCCACTCACGATGATGCCACTGTCGAACACGTTCAAGAAGCCGTTGAAAATGGGGCAACCATTGCTGAATTCCCAACCACATTAGATGCAGCCAAAACCGCTCACAAATCGGGTTTAAAAGTGTTAATGGGTTCACCAAATTTAGTGTTAGGTGGATCACATTCAGGTAATATATCCGCGATGGAACTGATTCAAAAAGATCTCGTTGATATTCTTTCCTCTGATTATGTTCCTCACAGCTTGTTACAATCTATTTTTATCATTGCCAATCAGCTTAAAAAACCTCTTTATCAAGCTATAAAATTAGTCACCAGCAACCCTGCAAAAGCAATTAATTTATTTCAAGAACGAGGGAGTTTAGACATCGGGAAACAAGCAGATTTAATCACTGTTCATAATGATGGCATCGTTCCCCGCATCACTTCTGTAATTCGTCAAGGTCAACGAGTTGCATAATAGCTCAAAATTAAAAGAACGAAAAATCCCGATCAAGATGATGAACACTGAAAAATTTATTATCTATGCTTGTCCAGTCGGAGAACTCAATGAACAAATCAATTTTTATTTCCAAAAAAGCCAAGAACGCTGCGGAGAAAATCCCGCCCATCACTATATGCCCCATTGTTCCCTGACTGGATTTTTTAACGCCAATCCAAACACGATTCCTGATTACTTGAACAGTCTTGATCAAACCTATCATCAATCTCAAAATCTCTCTTTAGATATAAAAATTGTGCAGATGATGTTCAAACCGAAGTGGCATGGTTTAGAATTAAAAGCATCGGGTTTACAACACCTAATCGCTAACTTTGCTGAAATTATGCACCATCAACCCATAGAGGAAAATATTCGACTCAAAGACTGGCTTCATATTAGTTTTGCCTACAAATTTCAATCCCAACACCATGAAACCTTAAAAAAACTGGCTGAAAAAATGATTAACCCTGAATCTCTAACTCAATGGGAATTACGATTTTATCAAAAACATTCTAACGGTTGCTGGACTTGTCTACAATCTTGGCCTCTATAAATTAAACCTTATCTCTAAAATCCTTAATTGTAATTATGATTCAATTCCAATCCACCATGAAACTTAGCTTTGAACAAATCATTGAAATCCTTAAAACTCGGGGTAATGAACAATATGGTCAAGAAAACGTTAGTCAACTCGAACACGCCTTACAATCTGCCACATTAGCCCAATCTAATCATGCTTCTTCTGAACTAATCACCGCTTGTTTATTGCATGACTTCGGACATCTCATTCATCAGTGGGGAGAAGATGCCGCCATACGCGGAATTGATGATCGCCATGAGTATTGTGCCTTGCCTTTTCTCAGCTTATTATTTAGTTCGGCAGTGACTGAACCCATTCGTCTTCACGTTGCCGCTAAACGTTATCTTTGTATCACAAATTCCGAATATTGGCAAACATTATCCCCCGCGTCTCAACACAGTTTGAACCTACAAGGGGGAATTTTTTCGCCCGATGAAGCAACCACATTTATTAATCATCCCTATGCAAAAGATGCCATAAAGCTGCGAATTTGGGATGATCAAGCCAAACAAGTCAATTATTCAACTCCGAGTTTAGAAGACTTCATACCGACTCTCCAGGCTTGTCTAAAGTCCTAAAATCCGGGAAAATAGGAAGAACTGATCAACTCTCTCTCAATTTCTTTAAATTCGGTCTAATATTCCGGGTTAGACTAAATTTTTAGAGAAAAGAGAGAGAAGCACAAATTTTAGTCATATCACCCTTTATTTCCGACTTTTTTTATCAATGAAAAACCTTTCAAAAATCACTCATATTATTTACGATTTAGATGGTTTACTGTTAGATACAGAACCGCTTCATGCCAAAGTTAACCAAATGTTAGCGAGTCGTTATGATAAATTTATCGAGCCGGCTTTAATGTGTAAATTGCGAGGTCGAAAATCCCATGATTCCGCAAAACTCATTATTGAAATGCTCGAAATTCCCTTAACCGTTGAAGGGTATCTTACCGAAAAAGATGCGATCATTTATCAATATTATGCCAATGTTCCGCCCTTAGAAGGTGCAGTTGAACTCACCCAAAATTTAGCGGCACATCACATTCCTCAAGCCATCGCCACCAGTTCGAGTAGTCGTCCCTATGCCGCCAAAACTCAAAGTCATCAGCAATGGTTTTCGATGTTTCAATGTATTATTCGAGGTGATGATCCTGAACTCAAACAAGGCAAACCTGCACCCGATATTTTCTTACTCGCCGCCCAACGGTTAGGGGCTAAACCAGAGAATTGTTTAGTATTTGAAGATGCCTTAGCCGGAGTTGCCGCAGCCAAAGCAGCAGGAATGGCAGTGGTAGCTGTTCCGGCAGCAGATATGGATCAACAACTCTATCTCGAAGCTGATCAAATTCTCAATTCTTTAAGTGAATTTCAACCCGAAGACTGGCAATTACCCCGTTTTAATTCATCAGTAAATGCTTCTAAACTTTGAGAACTCGATAAATTAAAGAAGTGATCACTAATGCGGTTCCTAAAGCCAATGCAGGCGGAACAAATGGAATCCATAACCCTTGTTCAATCAGGAAAATATAACCATAACGATGCACAACCCAAAGCATCGGCACCGCCACCCCAACCGCAATAACAGGACGGAACCAACGGGCGAGTAAACCGCCAACTAACGCCCAAACTAAAATCCAAATATCCTCTTTCCAATTCGGCCACCATCCTAATAGTTGTCGTCGATCTTGAACCGCACTGATTAATTGGGAAATCATGTGACCCTGAAGAAAAACTTCAGACATTTCTCCATAGGGAGTATTATAAATAGTCTGAAATTCTGAATCACTCGTGCCAATTAGAACAATCTTATCTTTCACTAAAGCCGGATCAATTGAACCATTTAAGACTTCAGTTAGGGTTGTTTTGGGTGCAATTTCACCGCCTGTCGCCCGATAGTTTAACAACAATTGTGCATGAGCCACATCAATAAGTTGATCATCGTAGATCGTCGTATTCATCGGCAAACGAGTCAGTGTGACATTACCCAACTCAAAATCTCGTCTTTCTTGATAAATTTCTTCGGTAATTATCCCCTCATCCGCCAAATAACGAAACGCCATCAGCAAATTAAAAGATAACTCACTTTGACAGGGCGAAATTTGCCGATCCTCTGGAGGTTCTAGACTCAACAATTGACGCCGAATAAATCCATCTGTATCGATAACCTGATCGCTAAATCCAATTCTATGTTTCCAATTTGCACCTTGAATCGCATGAGGAGAAGGGGCGCGACCCAAATCTAAGACATCTTCTCCGACATCACATTGACTAATAAATCGGTCATCATCTTTAAATCGATTAATTAACTTTTGATATTCGGGTTTAAGTAAATAATCTCGATAAAGGGTTAAGCCAATCACACGGGGTTCTAAGGCTGCTAATTTTTCGACCAATTGTTGGAGATAGCCATCATTAAGAGACTTATGTTTTCCCTCGTTAGGCGGTCGAATTTGAGTATTAACATCCTGGCGAGTAATATCAACAATTAACATTCGAGAGTCTAGCGTTTCTGTCGGACGCGATCGCATTAAATGATCAAAAGCTTTCAACTCTAAAAACTCTAACTGCCCAAAATCTCGAATAAAAATCACTAAAAAAGCTGCAATTAAACTCGCACAAACCGCCATAATAATGCGGAGAAATCGACGCCTTTGTTGGCGGTTCTTCAAGACTTTAGCTTCGGATATTTCCCGATCTTCAATCTCTTTCTTTTTCAATTTCGGTTGGCGTAAGTTCTGCCAACTCGGAGGTACATCTGCTAAGTTTTGAAAAATCAGAGGCAACCAAGTTGCGCCGGGTAATTCTTGATAATCTTCTAGTCTTTGTTGGGCTTGATACACTGATCCATATAAAGGTTTTCCCGTCGAATATTCTAGGAGAAACTCTTTTAAAAAAGACTGAGCCACCACATCCGGCACCGACTCCTGCATCACAATTGCAACCGGAATTTGCCGTTGAATCAACTCCTGGGCTAATCCCAACCCATCACAGGAATTAAAGACCGCAACCTTTAAACCATGATTAATCGCTTCTTTCAGGGTGTTTTTAAACTCATCCAGCCTTAAACTTTCTTTGTCACTCAGATAAATTCTACCTGTGGTTTCTTCTGTTTTACTATGTCCAGCAAAAAACAAAATATCCCAACCTTTGGGTTGGCGAAGTGTCTTAATAAACTGTGTTGAACGAGGCTGATGCAGAAACGTCACCTCAGCACCTTTTAACTTCCGAATTGCCTCTTGATCCGGTTGTAAATTTAGATTGCGTTTATCTCCAAAAACCGCCAAAATCCTGACTTTATTGGAGCGACTTGAACGTTTTATCGGCGTAAAATTAGCATTAAATCCCGGTAAAGTATAACCCAACCCAGTATGATATTCTTCGAGTAAATCCCAAACGTGCCAGGGTAACTTCCACAGTCGAGGATTTTTGGTTTGAATAACGAGGCGAATTTCATTTTCACCTTGAGCAAATTCAACCCTCAAACGTTCCCGAATACATTGCCATTTGGGAGTAGAAGATTGTAGCCATTTTTTCATGCGTTTTTCGACATCTCGCACCAAACGCTGACAGCGAGAAAAATCATCAACAGTCGAAGAATTGCTTTGAAAACTGTCATCAATTTCCCAAGCTTCTTCCGTTTCAGTGTTCAGACGCCGACTTGACTGACTCGCTCCTTGCAGACGCCGAAAACGAGTTTGCCAACTGACATAACATCCTTCTAAACCAGGGTTTGGAGGAAGTTGACCTTCGAGTTCAGCCAGAAGACAGTTATCATCGGTTTTGATCTGAAGCAAAACATCAAAGCCTTGCTCAAAACTACCATGACCAACCTTTAGTATTGCGACCTTGCCCATAGAGGCTATCCTATCTTATCGATTTGACTCTGCACACTGCACCCATTGGGGGTTATCTAAATGACACAACATTTTGATCTGTTGTTTTACAAGTCCCACTATTCCTATCTTTCAATCTATTGTACAGATAGCCAAAATCTATAGCAAATCTTAATTGTCAGGGGTTGATCGCAATTTTTCCTCTCTATTCTCCTGCATTGGGTACTTTTACCTGCATTTTTAAATTTCTTTCAGACAATCACCACTAGGCCAGAAAATCTTCTGTCACAATCGTTGAACCCAATTGCACTTGTACCTGAAAACCTGTTTCTGGGGGTGGACTAAAACGACGTCCAATGGTTCGATCCAAACCAGAACCTTGACGATCACTTCTCGTTTCTACCTGTAGGCGAGTTTCTCCCGACATCGACAACACCTTCAAAGTCAAACCCCCTGGTAAAACGGTTAAAGATCCCAGTGGTTCAACTTGTAGCCAGACTCCAATGCGGTTATTGGCTTTCGGCATAATTGCCACCATCAAAGCCACTTGCTGGGGGGTGCGTTGTGAGGTCAAATTGATCGCCCTCACTCGTTGAATTCCCCCTTGAGGATGATTGGGGTCTAGTTTACCTAAACTCAGTGCCGCTTGCCAACGGGTTTCTTCGTCTTCTGCGGTTGCCAAGAGTTCCGTTAAAGCGTTAATCGTTGTAGAATTGCTAACACCCATGTAACCTAAGTCGCCCGCCGCTTGGGCGCGAACCTCTTCGCTTTGATCAGATTGTAATAAGCGGATCACAGAAGTCACAGAATCTGGGCTGTCCACAACGGCTGTCTCTCCTCCCCGTAACGCCAGACTCGGTTCGGTTGGAAATAATAGCGTTTCTACCGTTTCCCAACCCGTTGTCACCGTATCTTGCAGCCATTGACGCAAATTTACCGAAGTGGGGACGGCTTCTGCCTGGGGGGATGATAGTAGATGTTCGAGTAACTCATCGGGCGATCGCAATTGTCTTAAAGATATCGAGTTGGTCGCCGTTTCCACAAAGCCTAACAATGTAGCTAATTCCTGTTCTAAGTCCAGTTCTACAATCACATAACCAATGCGATCGCTTTGCACCTCACGAGGAACCGAACAAGCTGTTGAGTTGAGATCTTCTTGAAGCTGAATTGGACGACATTCTAAACGACCTCGACCGACAACTTCCAAGTCTGCCACATCTGCATACAAACGAACAGAGGGGTTCCAACTATCTCCGGTTGTTAGGTTGGTAGGAATTCCCATAATTCGCAAATAGTTATTGACGATGCACACCGCCAGAGTATTGAGATAAACTTGAGTAGCTTTCTCAGAAGTCGGTTGTTGGGCGGCAAATTGTTCAGCTAATGATTTGGCTTGAGAAGGGATGAATAAGGGAATGGAGAAATCATCTAAGGTTTGCATAAATTGACTGATCATGATTTCCTTTTGGTCCGAGTTTTAGCAGGATCAATATACCCCTGAGAAGTACCAAATTCTCGCAAGAGGGGTAGACATTTGCGGTTGTAAAATTTCGGCAAATCTTTTGTTTCTGCGGGTGTGAGGTCAAAATCTGAGGCAATATCATTCCAGGGTGTTTCTGATGGAAATCGTTTCAGAAAGAGAACCTGACAGTTAATTTCAGGACAATTTCTAAAACAGGTTTTACATAACAGATGATCGGGATCTTGGTTGACCCATTCTGTGGTTTTTTCCCAAATTTCGAGAACGGGTTGAATATCCGGATCAGCCGCGACTCTCTCGATGGGATCTGTAAAGTTTGCTTCAGTATTGGATGGAGTAATTTGACGGTTTAACTGCCGATACTTACGGTCACGCCATAATCTCAGCCTTTTTTTCAAGTGGTTATCAAGCCAGGTAATCACACTGGCCCGTTCAGGATCGTATTCCTCTAAATGCCCACAGCAGTATTCCCAAGTTTCCTGAAGTGCGTCGTTATAATATTCGCTATTCTCTCTCCACAGCTTACCCGAACGCATAATTTTACGAATAATCTGATTGAGTTTTTGCCGACGTTCTACACTCTCAGGAGGATAGGTACAAGCCTCGGCAACGAGTTGACGGAGTTGAGTGTGTATGTTGTCCATAGACTGGTATTCAGTTATAGGAATTGCCGATATCTTTTTCGCAGATTAACCTTAAAAAAAAATTTTTTCCAGAGATTGCGAAAACTTACTTTTAGCGTCGCTATATCTTTACGAACGCTCTAACAACAGCTTCATCAGCTTTTACACAGCTTTTTGAACTGTCATAAGTGAGTTCCCCTAAAATACAGTGGCCCTGAACCATAAGCTGATCGTTGACAGAGTTTGACCATGATCGGGTATCCAATCTTTAGCAAGTTGCAAACTCCTTGATTATTAGCTTTGACGTTCACGGGTCACTTTTATTGAGATGAACTTTAGTTTTTCTATTATCTGCCAAAAGGTCTACTTTCACAATAGCCTTAAAATCACATTTTTAATAAAATTGAAATCAGATGACGAAAAATTAGAATCAATCTCAAATCAAAAAAGCGACTGCTCTCAGTTTGGAAACGCGATCGCAAACTCCAACCTACGGGAAAAGGGTTTCGTCAGGAGATTAGCCCCCAAACCGAATTGTGAATTTCACCCTCAAAAATTTTTTGACCGATTTCTGCGAAAAGTGAAATTGATCTTCGTATAACACTATAAAGCGTTCCCCGTAATACCTAAATTGGGGAGTTGCAAATTCATCGATTAATCTTCTCTCGGCTTGAGACTTTATAACTCAAATCGCTGTTTACTCATGCCTAAAAATAGAAGATTGATCTCAACTATTCCAATCTAAATCCAATTAACTTCATTTGTCTTCTAAGCATCAAGGACACATCTACTATGGACTCACTCAAAAACCGTAAAACTCTTTTATAAAATCAACTTTTAAGTTTCAATAATGTTGATGAATTAGATGATGATCGTGAAATAATAGCTGTATCTAAAATGGATGATATCGGTAATATTTCAGTGGTTTCTGATTTATCCGAAGTTGAGATTGCCGATGATCTAGATGACAATTTAGATGACAACTTTGATGATGATCTAGACGATGGAGTCGTTATTCAGCCTGTAAATTTACTCAATTTAGCTTACTACAAAGCCAACAACCCGGATCTAGCTCAACTTAGTGATGATCAATTAGTCTCTCATTTTCAAGTTTATGGATTAGAAGAAGGACGTGTATTTAATTCGATTATTAATCTTAACACCTACAGAGAACTTAATACCGATCTAGCGAATCTCAATAACAGAGAACTTTGTGAACATTTAATTGACTTCGGCTTAAGTGAAGAACGTTTATTTTCTCCTGTTGTTGATTTAAACTATTACCAACAAAATAATTCCGATCTTCCCGATGATTGGAGTTCTTCACAGTTATTGGAACATTTGACACAATTTGGATTAGATGAGAATCGTTTATTTTCTCCTCTCGTTGATCTAAATTATTATCAACAAATTAATTCCGATCTTCCTGATGATTGGAGTTCTTCACAGTTATTGGAACATTTGACACAATTTGGATTAGATGAGAATCGTTTATTTTCTCCTCTCGTTGATCTAAATTATTATCAACAAATTAATTCCGATCTTCCTGATGATTGGAGTTCTTCACAGTTATTAGAACATTTGACACAATTTGGATTAGATGAGAATCGTTTATTTTCTCCTGTGTTCAATATTCAAGACTATCTTGATGATAACTTTGAAGCTGTTACTAACTTCTTTGACTCCGAACTTAATGAAATCAGCTTGAAAGAAGTATTCCAATTTGCATTTGGTGTCGGTTTTTTTCAGGGAATTAACCCGATTTTATATGATGATGACTTAGATGACTTCGATGATGATGATGACTTCGATGATGATGATGACGACGATTTAGACGACTTAGATGATGATTCTGATGATGACTTCGATGATGACTTCGATGACGATTTAGACGATTTAGATGATGACTTCGATGATGATGATGACGACGATTTAGACGACTTAGATGATGATTCTGATGATGACTTCGATGATGACTTCGATGATGATTCTGATGATGATCCGTTTGAGGATAACGACGGTATAATAGGTCAAATCCCAGATGTAAATGTAGGTAACACCGATGATGATGACATTGTTGGCGATGACTTAGACGATGATTTAGACGACTTAGATGATGACTTCGATGACTTAGACGATGATTCTGATGATGACTTCGATGACGACTTAGATGATGACTTCGATGACTTAGACGATGACTTAGACGATGATTCTGATGATGACTTCGATGACGACTTAGACGATGATGATGATGATTCCGATGATGATTCCGATGATGATTTAGACGATGATGATGATTCCGATGATGATTCCGATGATGATTTAGACGATATTGATGATGACTTCGACTTATCCCGCCTAGTTAACCTTGAGTGGTATAAAGATGAATATCAAGAAGCCATAACAACCGATGAAGCCATCATTGATAATGACGATAATGGCGAGATCGATAACTCAGAATTAATTAACTATGCAATTAGTTCGGGTTTAGAAAAAGGTCAAAATCCCGCACCTTGGATAGATGTAGATAACTATCGAGAAAACCCAGAATATGCAGAGGATGTACTCACACATTACAATGTAAACTCACTCGATAATGTTAGCTATCGTGACACTTTTGAGTATATGTTTGACGAGGGTTTAGAAGCAGGTAACACACCCTGGACAGATGATTTCTATCAAACCTTTATCGCCGTCGATGATAACCGAATTGGCTTAACTGATTTCTACACTGTCACCTCAGTTGATGAAATTGGTATCCCTCAAACATTTACTTACCTCGTCGATAATGAGTTTGAAGTCAATGATGATTTTGGAATTGGCTAAACTCTCAATGTCCCAACGACTTGATTATCCTTAAAATCACTCTAACTGTTGATATGGGGGGTTTTTGCCCCCTATATAGTTTACTCAGTCGTAAGCGATCGGCTAGAAAAAAAAGATTTTAAGAAATAAACCCTAAAACCTGACTCGTTGGATTCGTATTAGAAAAAGCACACAGTAAAACATCATCTGTTTTTGCATCCAGCGATTCTAAAGCTTGAGGAGAAAGATCCATAATTCGTTCGGTTTCCGTGTTCGGACCCCAATCAATAATTCGCACAACAACCGCCTGATTATTTTTCGGATTTACAACCAGTAAATGACGGTTTTTCCAAAACTCCATTCCCGCTTGATAATTCCAGCGCATTGCACAATAATAATCATCATTGGGCAGCAACCGTAAGACTTCCCCGGTTAAAGTCGCTGTTTCATCATCCGCAATCAGTTGATCTTTTTTCCCCGCAAACCAAGCCACTTTTCCCCGAACAAACTTCTGACCTTTAAACTCAACTAATTCACCAAAAGGCTCTTTAATCTTCCCTAATTTTCGTCTTAAGGTTGGATTTTCCAAACCCCGAGATGGAATAGTATAGCCTTCCTGTTGTAAACCTGCATAAAATTGACTCCAGTTCGACGGATCTGAATGCGGTTCTGAACCCACTCCAAACGGCCCAGGATCGGCAATATTACCTTTATTAATGCGTTGACTTAAAAAGTGAGCTAATAACGCTCCTAACCACTTTAAACGCGGCTTTAACCATTCAGCTTGTTCTAAACAAGTCAGTTCTCCAAACTCTAAAACTAATTCAGCATCAGAAGTGCGAGTATACTTAAAACCGTAATAATTTCTCAAATTGGAAGTAAAATTATCTGGCATCCATTTAAACGGCCAATACTGAGAATAAAGTTCTTTCCAGGCTTTAGCCGCATCCTGATCGGTACGATCATCATACCCAATCGATGCACCACTGTTACAACTCGGACTAGACGCATCAAAATGAACAAAAACTGCTACTTTTACATCATACTTACCCCCTAAAAAAGCATCTTCACGAATGACCTTAACTCCCGCTTCCCGTAAAATTCTCGTCGCTTCATCTGCTACAATTGGAGTCCATTCCTGTTCACCCCCGAGCGGCCCATCAGCCCCAGTCGCCCCTGAAGTTCGTCCTTCGTGACCCGCTTGAATTAATACATCCGCTTGTACCATGTTTATCCCTTCACTTCTGCTTTTAACATGGTTCTACGGCTTTCCCTGTCCTCTCTCCGGATATCAAATTTAACAGAATTATGAATTACAAAAAGGTGAAGCCCTAACTTCAGCCTAGCAAGTTAGGGGACTTCACATTAGGGCTGTATGGTAGACGAGACGTTAGCAAAAGAAAAACAAAAGCAAGAATTAATCCCCAAAGTTGAAATCATTAATTTTCCGAATTTGGGTTCTTGGCGATTTCAGTTGTTTTTTGACTCAAAACTCGACAAACGCAGCCCGATTTTAATCATTTTTGGGTTTATTTATCTTCAGCAAACACAAAACGATAAAGTTCACTCGGATCAGGTTCAGAACTACTTTCAGCAAATTCGACTGCATCATCAACAACAGCTTGAATTTTATGGTCAATTTCCTTGAGTTGTTCAGCACTTGCTAAATTCTTTTCAATCAAGTAGTTGGCTAACTTTTTGATCGGATCACGAGAAAACCAAAAATCTTTTTCTTCTTGATCACGGAGTTCATCAGGATCAGCGAGAGAATGACCTCGGAAGCGATAAGTCAAAGCCTCAATTAACGTCGGCCCTTCACCAGCACGAGCGCGAGCAACCGCTTCTTTGGCGAGGGTATGAACGGCTAAAATATCCATTCCATCGACTTCATATCCAGGCATTCCAAAAGCCGGGCCTTTCTTATAAATTTCGGGATCAGAAGTCGCCCGTTCATGGGCCATACCAATCGCCCATTTATTGTTTTCAACTACAAAAATAATCGGCAATTTCCATAAAGTCGCCATATTCAGACATTCATAGAACTGGCCGTTATTGCAAGCCCCATCCCCAAAGAAACAGGCAGTGACTTGATCGGCGTTTTCATCACCGAGGGCTTCCCGGCGATATTTAGTTTGAAAAGCGGCTCCCGTCGCCACAGGGATACCTTCAGCCACAAAAGCAAAACCACCGAGGAGTTTGTGTTGAGCGGAGAACATGTGCATCGAACCGCCACGTCCTTTAGAGCAACCCGTTTCTTTCCCAAATAACTCAGCCATCACTTCTCGGGCGGGAACGCCTGCACTGAGGGCATGAACGTGATCGCGATAGGTACTACATACAAAATCTTCACCCGGGCGCATTGCTTTAATAATGCCACTCGACACCGCCTCCTGGCCATTGTAGAGATGAACAAAACCGAACATTTTGCCTCGGTAATACATCTCAGCGCATTTGTCCTCAAACAAGCGGCCTAAAACCATATCTTCGTAGAGGGTTAAGCCTTCTTCGTGGGTAATATTGGCGTGATCAGCCTCGAAAGTCGGTAATGTACGTTCGCGTTCAGAAACCATTATTGTCTTAGTACCTGTGTAGAAATGTTGTTAGATCCCAACCGACCCATGCCGGAGTGATAAAATTATGACTAATCATCACTATTGTAAGCTCACCCCTGCATCAATTCGGCGGCATTTGCACGAACCGGAGATTTGAATGTCGAGTGCGGGACTTGCTGCGACCCCTGAGTTTAGGCAGAATAACCCCGTATACGTTAGCACTTTCAATGCTGAACACGATATGTTTAGCGCGACAGAGGTTTTCTTGCACTATTTACAGAAAGATTCTGGTACACTAATCGGGTAGCAAAAATAACGAAGACCTCCTGAACTCTGGTTGTCCTGTATATCCAGGTCAAGGGGTGAAAGTTGTCAACAGGTCGATGAATTGAAAAGCTCAATAGAGTGTTTTCTAGAAAAATTCCTCATCTGAGACAAACTTCGCTAGTATAGCTACATCAGTCGCTCGCCGTTGGGGAAGTCGCCCGTGCGTATTCCACTCGATTATTACCGAATTTTAGGTTTACCAATTCAGGCTACTGCTGAACAGTTGAAGCAGGCTCACCGCGATCGCACCATGCAACTACCCAGACGGGAGTATTCTGATGTGGCGATCGGATCGCGCAAGCGATTGATTGACGAAGCTTATGGGGTGCTGTCCGATACGGATCAGCGTCAAGCTTATGATATGGGCTTCTTGGCTAAAACCTACGACACGGAAGACCCTGAAGCTTCAGCCCCTGTTCGCATAACTCTTTCCAAAAGCTCATCTTCTGGAACAGCTAATGATACTCATACACCGAGTATCGAAATTGATGATCAAGATTTTGTCGGCGCTTTACTGGTGTTGCAAGAGTTAGGAGAATATGAGCAAGTCATCAAGCTCACTCTCCCTTATCTCGGCAATGGTAGTATGGGCATCAAAGACGGTCGTTTTGGTGATCCCAACCTGATTCTGCCGGATGTGATTTTAACTGTTGCTCTGGCTTATTTGGAGTTGGGGCGCGAACAATGGCAACAGGGTCAGTACGAAAAAGCTGCCGTATCCCTCGAAACCGGACAAGAGATTTTGTTACAAGAAAATCTGTTTGCCAGTTTGAGAGGGGAAATGCAAGCTGACCTCTACAAACTCCGACCTTACCGCATTTTAGAACTGTTGCAGCAGCCAGATGAAAAAGTTGCTGAACGACGCAGAGGAATGCAACTGTTACGTGAAATGCTGCACGAACGGGGAGGAATTGACGGCCACGGCGATGATCAGTCCGGTTTGAGTGTTGAAGATTTTCTCCGCTTTGTCCAACAATTACGCCGCTATTTGACGACAACTGAACAACAGACGATTTTTGAAAATGAAGCCCGTCGTCCCTCGGCGGTAGCGACTTATTTAGCGGTTTATGCTCAAATTGCTCAAGGGTTTGCTAACCGACAACCGGCTTTAATTCGTAAAGCAAAATTGATGTTAATGCAGTTGGGTCGGCGCCAAGATGTGCATCTCGAAAAAGCAGTCTGTTCGTTATTATTGGGTCAAACCGAAGAGGCCAGTCGTGCTTTAGAGTTGAGCCAGGAACGGGAACCTATTGCCTATATTCGCGAAAATTCTCAAGATTCTCCCGATTTATTACCGGGATTGTGTCTCTATGCCGAACGATGGTTGCAAGATGAGGTCTTTCCTCATTTTCGGGATTTAGTCAATGGTTCTGTTTCTCTCAAAGATTACTTTGCTGATGAACACGTTCAATCTTATTTAGAATCCCTCTCCTCGGAAGTGGGAACTGCTAATGAGTGGGTCGTGGTACAACCCCGTCGTAGCAACCCTTCTAGCGGTACTGTCACGACTCCAAAACCGATGTTAGGCTCTCAGTCTCAAAGCCCATCTGTGAAAACGCCAACTTCCAAGTTAGGGGGAGCAAGTGCCGGAACGACAGCGGTGACATTGACTTCCTCAATGGCGGCTTCACCAACACCTGCAACGGGAGTGTCTTCCCCCTCGCCGTCACGCTCCTCGACGTTGAAAAGTGAGTTGTCAACCACCCAACCCCTGAGCGAATCGGAACTTTCTCAAGCTTCCCGACAGATGCCGCCGCGACTGAGTGAACCCATGCCGAGTAGTTCTAAGCCATCTGGGTCGGGGTCTAGTCGTTCATCTTCAACAACGGTATCTACTAGCCCTCCATTGGGTCAGGAGAGTTCTACGGAAGGACGAACGCCTGGAACACGACGCAACAACAACTCTACAAAGTTTGATCCTTCAACGCTTCGCCGTTTACTGCTACTGGGTGCGGCTAGTGTTCTGGGGTTATGGTTGGCTTGGTTAATTTTATCTGCTTTCTGGGGTTTAGTCTCTGGTGCTTTTGGAGGGGGTAATCAACAGGCAATGGTACAACTCGATCAGCCTCCTGTCGCCATACCCACGCCGGAACCTCAAAATCCTTTAACAGCAGAACTCACTCCCGAAGTTGCTCAACAAGTGGTTCAAAAATGGTTAGATACTAAGGCGGCTGCCTTAGGCCCCCAACATCAGATCGAAGCCTTACGAGAAATATTAGTTGAGCCCGCTCTAGCGCAGTGGGTGGCAATTGCCCAAAGTATTGAGTCTGAAAATTCTTATCGCAATTATCAACACAGTTTAACGGTCAATGATGTTCAGATCGATTCCAGCAATCCTAATCAAGCTTTTATTGATGCTCAAGTGAGCGAGACAACTCGGTTTTATCAAAATGGTCAACCTGTTGATTCTCGTTCTGAGACACTGCGAGTTAGATATCAGCTTGTCAAACAACAGGATCTCTGGCAAATCGAGGATTGGCGGGTTGTCCGATAAATAAATACTATAGCAGTCGTGGTTGGCAATTTAGAATACCCGCAATTCTGTCAATCCTAAATCTAGAAAGAGTTTGACTGCTGACCTCACGACCTCTGCTTTTAATTTACAGTTTACAGTTTTCTAGATAATTCTCAACTTCTGTAGAGATCCGTATGGGTTGGTCTGTTCTACAAAACCTGTACAAAACGTCGCATTACAACACTTTTGCACTGTTTGCTTCCTGTTTCAAACCAGGACTGTCGGCAGCACCCTGTCCACAGGCTGAAAATCGGCTGGAACCCAACCTATTATTGAGTTTTCAATCACAACTTTGGATCTCTACTCCACTATTTTCAGGAAATTTAAAACTGATGGCTTTACTCAGTTACCTTTTTACAGGCTGCCCACTAGACAAGAATTCTCTGGGATGTCAAGCCTTAAATGCTTTAATCGCTTGGTTTTCGCGTTTTTTGATTGTATCACATTCAGAAAATACCTTGAAGCCACTCAAAGTAACGCAAATCGTATACTAGATTACATCTCTACAGATTTTCGATTTTTGACTGTTCACTGATATAGCACTACGCAAATTGGTTAGGACATTTCTAAATTATGAAACCCTCTCAGGCGTGTGCATTCCTTGGCGGCTTACAAAGCCGCAGGGTCACACCGCTTTCATAGTCTGCTGTTCCCTAAGATTGCCAACTAAGTCTCGCCGGAAACCGCGCCCGCCGCAAGGCAAGCGCTGTTCCCTGTTCCCTCTCTTGGTGCGCGTTACGCAGAGCGGATTGAGAATCGCGCCTAGTCGCACC
>NZ_AAVU01000051.1 GCF_000169095.1 Lyngbya sp. PCC 8106 | reverse complement strand
CATGGATCACTTCTGTATCCATCGCCTCTTTCACTGCACTATAAACCATTTGATGCTGTTTAACCAGCGTTTTTCCCTCAAACTCAGAAGAAACCACAACCGCCTGAAGGTGATCGCCACCCCCTGTCAAATCTTGAACCTGAACCATGGAACCTGGCAATTTCGACTGAATCATTGCCTCAACCTGACCTAGAGTGAGCATACACTTTCTCAATAGACGACCGTATGCTTTATTTTATCGAAAAATTACTGAGCAGAAGACGTCGATTGTTCAGTCGATTCATTTCCGGGTAGAGGAGAATCCACAAATCCCAATTCTAACAACTGCTGATAAGCCTTCTTCCCTAAGTCCCGAGTCGGAGCTTGAGAACGAATAATTTGAATCAACAAAGGGACTGCCAGTTCCGGTTGATTTTGAGCGCGATGCACTAAAGCCAGTTGATAAGTCGCATCATCCCGCATCTGAGCCGTCTGTCGAGCATTATTACGATGTTGATCCGCAACTCGGTTATCAATTCCTGAAAAGCTAGTCGCTAACTGTTGATAAAAATTAGACAACTGATTAAAAACCTGACGAGCTTCTTGTAGTTTGGTAGCAGCTTCAGTGTAATTTTCTCTAGCCACAGCTTGGCTAGCTTCTTCAAGCAGACGCTTACCCCCCTGTATACTCAGAAAACTATCGTCTAATGCCAGAGGACGCATCTCATTGGGGTCCATCGGTTGAACTCCTTCCCCTGAAACCGGATTAGAAAATTCAACAGATTCATCTATCGTTGGATTCTCATCTAGAGTTTCGGGCAAAGACTCCTGAGCCAGAACATTGATCGGCATCAACATCATCCCGAGCGCCCAAACCAAAACAGACCAATGGGCTGTAAAGCGGAGAGGGTAGACAGTTGCGGAAGATTCCATGGCTGAGAGAGCGCAATCGCGCAACGGCAAGTGGGTAAGTAGAAAGAATTTTATCATTTTAGCTTCCTATTTTAAGATTTTTTTAGATTGTCTACGCTCAACCCGCACAAGTTATAGTTTTGAGTGGCTCCGGATTTTCTCCAACGCCAACCGCTAACCATCCAGATTCAATCAGTCTAGGTGGTGAATGAGAATTTAGGTTTAAAAAAAGGTTACTTCATTATGACATCACCGGAGAACTCATTGAATATCAGCACCAGAGAACACAGAGGAATAGGAGTTTCAGAAGAAAAGATCGGTTCCATTTTACAGCGAGGCGGTGAAGAAATGAGCGTTGAGAAACTGCCGAATCGATTCACCGTACAAATGTCAATGGATGGACGAGCCTTAGAGGATTTCTCTCTAGGGGCAATTCCGATGGTTTATACCAGCAACACTCTCCCGGAACTAGAGGAAATCGAAGTCGCCCCCGATCAACTTGATCAAGCCATGGAACTGGTACGACAGTCCGGAAAAGTCGCCTTTGCCAGTCATGTCTACCGAGTAGAAAACGATCCGGGTATGGTCTTTTACCTCAGCGATCAAGTGACGATTCAATTTGATGAGTCTGTAGAGGAGGCGAAGCGCAACTCAATCGCCTCTGCTGTTGGCTTAGAATACCTCAAACCAATAGACGGAGTGGATAACGCTTTTGTTTATCGAGTCACGTCCAAAGCGAGTGAAAATCCAATCAAGATTTCTAATTATCTCAAGTGGAATCCGGAAGTTTTAATCGCTGAACCCAATATTATCGTCCGTTCTCAATCCTACTATCGCCCCGGCGATTCGCTCTACACCAAACAATGGTATCTCAATCACAATGGTGGTTCTTCCCAACTCGGCGTTAACTCTCATATTGGTGTCGAACAAGCTTGGGATGTTACCCGAGGCGTGCGATCAGTCGTTATCGCTATAGCCGATGATTCTGTAGACTTAAATCATCCCGACTTTCAAGGTATGGGTAAAATTGTCGCCCCCCTGGACTTGAAAGGCCGTGATCTTCTACCCATGCCCGAAGCCGCCTCCGATAATCATGGTACAGCTTGTGCTGGAGTCGCCCTGGCTGAAGAAAATGGTCGCGGAGTTGTGGGGGTTGCGCCCGGTTGTGCATTAATGGCAATTCGAACAACGGGTTATCTTGATGATGAATCCGTCGAACAAATTTTTAACTGGGCGATTCAAAGAGGTGCATCGGTTGTTTCCTGTAGTTGGGGGGCGAGTGCGGTCTATTTTCCCCTGTCCCTGCGACAAAGTGCTGCAATGACCAAAGCCGCTAAACAAGGGCGCAAAGGCAAAGGATGTGTGATTATCTTCGCCGCCGGAAACGCTAACCGTCCGATTAATGGTCTTCTCAATGAACAAGGCTGGCCAAATGATGTGATTAAAGGTCAGGTTAAATGGTTAGCCGGATTTGCGGTTCATCCTGATGTGATTGCAGTTTCAGCTTGTAATAGTCTTAATAAAAAGTCAGCTTATAGTAACTGGGGAACCGGAATTTCTGTCTGTGCGCCCAGTAATAACGCCCCTCCAGGAATGTGGCTACCCGAAACCGGATACATTGGTACTCCCCCGACCATTCGGACTTCTTTACAAGGGTTAGGCGTGTTTACCACCGATCGCATGGGTGCCGCCGGGTATGACCAATCAGATTTTACTCCCTATTTTGGGGGAACTTCCAGTGCTACCCCTGTTGTTGCTGGAGTTGCGGCTTTAGTCTTGTCCGCGAACCCCGATCTCACCGCCCAAGAAGTCCGACGAATTTTAGAACAAACGGCGGATAAAGTGGTTGATCCTGACCCCGATCCCCAATTAGGGGTTCGTCTGGGAAGTTATGATCGCAATGGTTATTCTCAGTGGTTTGGCTACGGTAAAGTGAATGCTTATCAAGCCGTGAGAATGGCACAAAGTCAACGAGTGACTTTTCAAAAACCTTCTCGGCGTATGGTTGAAACCAATAATCAAACCCTAGAAATTCCCGATGATAATCCCTCAGGCATTAAAAGCTCGATCATCATTTCTGAAACCTCTCCGCTGCAAGATCTTCAAGTCACCTTAGAAATTGAACATAGCTTTTTGGGTGATATTGAGGTGTGGTTGGTAGCGCCCAATGGGGAAAAAGTGTTACTCCAAAATCGGATGTTGGGTCGTCAAACGCAGTTGCAAAAGACCTATTCACTGCAAACAACACCCTATTTAAGGCAGTTTCTTAATCTTTCACCCCAAGGAAATTGGCAACTTTGGGTGATTGACTGCGCCTTCGGAAATACCGGACAATTAAAACAGTGGAAACTGGACTTAGGGCTTTAGTTCTTGATCAATAATCAAAAATAAATTGCCCCGACTAATTCCTGTTCAAAAGTCGTGAGGTCAGAAGTCAAAATATCCCCACCTCCTGAAGCCGGGCTGTTTCATTCCCGAGTTAAAAATTGCCGAGGGTGATGGGGTGCGGGGGTTAGTTGGGGTGACGGGGGTGACGGGGTGATGGGGAGAGGTATTTTTTCAACATGAAAAATAGCTTTTTATTAATAAAAATCCTCCCTACCTCCGGTCCCTGCCTACCTCCGGTCCCTGCCTACCTCCGGTCCCTCCCAACCTCCCCCTGCACCCAACCTCCCCATCTCCCAACCTCCCCACCTCCCCACAAATCAAGTTTTAGGGTTAGAACGCGCACAGTCCTGCCTCCTGAAGGGCGACTAAAAGCCTATTGCCTTTAGGCAGAGGTAGGTTACAATAAAGGGCTTGAAACGCTAATTGCCTCTGTAGAAAGTGACAGGGGGGAGGGGAAACCATGTCAGATTGGACTGAGATTTCAGGGGGTATAACTGCACCCAGAGGATATCAAGCCTCTGGTATCGTTGCGGGATTAAAACCATCGGGCGCACCAGATTTGGCATTAATATTGTCGGATGTCGATGCGATCGCCGCAGGAGTCTTTACAACCTCGCAAGTTCGAGCCGCCTGTGTCGATTATTGTCGCCAACAACTACAAGCTCGATCCAGTGCAAGGGCGATTTTATGTAATGCGGGACAGGCAAATGCGGCAACCGGAGAACAAGGATGGCTCGATGCGGTCGAAAGCGCCGAAGTCTTAGCTAAGGCCTTGAATATTGCCCCAGAATCGGTCTTACTGGCTTCGACAGGGGTAATCGGTCAACGCATTAAAATGGATGCCCTCAAAGCGGCTATTCCGCAGTTAGTGGCAGAAGCTTCAGAGTCGGGAGGAGAAGCCGCATCCCGTGCCATTATTACCACCGATTTAGTCACAAAATCTATTGCTCTAGAAACAACGTTTGGCGATCGCCCCGTTCGCATTGGGGGAATTTCTAAAGGGTCTGGAATGATTCATCCCAATATGGCGACGATGCTCGGGTTTGTCACTTGTGATGCAGCCGTTTCGCCTCCGCTATGGCAAGAAATGTTGAGTCGAGCCACTAATCGCAGCTTTAATCAGATTACCGTTGATGGGGATACCAGTACCAACGATACTTTGATTGCGTTAGCCAATGGTCAATCTCGTACTCCTGCAATTACAGGGAAAGGGCCAGAAGCAGATCAACTCGAAGCCATGCTCACCGCAGTTTGTGAACATTTAGCCAAAGCGATCGCTCGCGATGGTGAAGGGGCGACTTGTTTGATTGAAGTACAAGTCAGTGGCGCACCAGATGAACCCGATGCTCGTCAAGTGGCGAAAACGATCGTCGGATCATCACTGGTGAAATCAGCAATTTTTGGTCATGATCCCAATTGGGGAAGAATTGCCGCCGCTGCCGGACGGGCTGGAGTCAACTTTAAGCAAGAAGATCTACGGATTCAATTGGGAGATTTTGTTCTCATGGAAAAGGGTCAACCTTTACCGTTTGATCGAGCCGCAGCCAGTCAGTATTTGACACAAGCATCGGCTGGAGAATATCTCAAAAGTGATACCGTTTTGATTCAGGTGAAGTTAGGAAATGGTTCAGGCGTGGGGAAAGCTTGGGGATGTGATTTGAGTTATGACTATGTGAAGATCAACGCCGAATACACGACCTAACCCCTTAAGTCTGTTGTGAAGATGGCTACCCTGATGTTTTCTTAATTCAGTTCAATGCTTCAACAGCAAGTCTTTACTTCCTGTTGTTGCTGTCTGACGAAAACAGACAGGAAACAAACACCGATGACTTGCTGAGAGTGAGACTTAGATCAACGGTTCCATCTCTTCTGTGTTCTGGACAGAAATTGTCTGTGCTAAGTAAGGAGCATTTTTACGGTCGGAGTAGCGCTGGGTATGGTTAACCACTACACCTAAACAGGGGAGATGAAACTTATTGAGTTGAGCTAGTACATTCTCAGTGACAGATTGATGGGTTTTGGCGATTCCGACCACCATAATCAAACCATCGAGATGTCCGGTGAGAAAAGTCCCATCGGTATAGTCTTTTAACTGAGGTGTATCGTAAATTACCAGATCAAACGTCTTCTGAAGTTCATCGACGATATGCCGCATCTGAGCTGAACCTAAGAGTTTAATTGCCCCCGCAGTTGGTGTTCCCGCAGTTAAGGCAAATAGGTTATCTGCCATCGCCGACTGTTGAATGAGAATACTCGGAGCAATGCGGCTATCAGTCAGAAGATTGCTTAGTCCTTTTTGGTTCGGTAAACCTAAGCTTTGATGGAGTTGAGGATGACGTAAGTTGGCATCAACAATTAATACTTTTTGACCCATACTCGCAATGGTTTGAGCCAGATGTAAAGCAACCATGGATTTTCCATCTCCAGACTCAGCCGAACAAACCGCCAAGGAACGTAAAGGAGAATCTCCATAGAGAAAGCGGATATTCGCATAGAGCGCATCAAAAGCATCCATAAATTGAGAGAGCTTCTGCTCTGAACTCCCGAATAAGTTCAGAGCAGATTGTCGTTTCTGGCGGGGAATAATCCCTAAAATAGGCTGTTTGATCGCATCTTTGAGATCATCTATGCTGTAGAAAATATTGTGGAGTTTCTCGATTAAAAGGGCGAGAGCTAATCCAACCGCTAAACCCCCACCTAGACCCATGATTAACTTTTGCGATCCCCCATCACCTTCACCTTCTGTAACTTGGGGTGGAGAAATCACTTCCCAAGGAATATTATCTTGAGCTGAGTCTAGGAGTAGTCTTTCTCGCTGTTCGAGCAGTCGCCGGAGGTTTCCATTTGCGAGTTCAAGTTGTTGTTGTAATTCCGCATATCGACGAGAAATACTCGGGAAAACTTGAGCTTGTTGTTCAAACTGGGATTGAGATTGCTCTAGTCCAGCTAAACGAACTTCAAGCATTTGGATTTGATTGCTGACATCCACAAGCTGTCCAATCAGTTGCTGACGAATTGAACTTTGAAATCCTAAAACTGAAGAACTTGGCGAAATTGTTGAGGAATTTTCGCCTAAAACTCTTTGTGTTTCTTGATCCAGTAATCGCTGAATATTAGCTCGTTGTTGCAGGAGTAATTGCATCTCCGGCGTATTATTATTATAAACCGCAGACTGTTTCGCAATTTCGTTTTCAATTCCTGCTAAACTGGCTAATAATTGAGTTCGGTTGGGAGCTTCACTCAAGGATGAAGCCGCAATCGCTTCATCGGGGTTTAAATTCAGTTTAGCTTGCAAATTGTTGTACTGAGTTGTTAATTCTTGAAGTTGTCTTTGAGTTTCATTTCGTTGAGTCTCAAGTTGGCGAATTTGTTCATAGAGTTCTTCTCCCCGAGTTTGGGGATTAAAGAGTTGATAATCTTGTTGCAAGTTTTGGAGTTGATTTTGATAGCTATTCACCCGTCTTTCTAAGTCCGGGAGTTGAGTATCAATGTATTTTATCCCTTCACGAAGACCACTACTACGCTCCTCTACACTATATCTTAAATACCGTTCAGCCGTTTCTTGTAAGACTAGCTCAATCAAATCCTGATCTAAGCCTTCGTATTGAATTTCCAGAATTTTAGTTTGATCAAAGCGAATATTTTCCCCAGCCAAACGCTCAACGACTAAGCTCTTTTGAATTGTTTTCAGATTAAAGTCGGGATATTGCGTTTGAACCTGAGCAACAATTTCATCTAAAACTTCTGGACTTTGCAAAATCTCTAGCTGAGTGGGATAATCTAAGTTAAATAAATTATCGTTGGGATTTCCCTGGGTGCGGTTAAGTGTCAAAGGATCAGTCAACTTATCGGTTGAAGTTACCGGTTCGACCAACATCTGAAAATTACCCACGTAAGTTGGAGGTGGATCTTCAATAAACTTGTTAGCCGCAATGGTGGCAATTCCAGCTACCCCAGCAATCAAAATAATTTTTCGCTGAACTGTCCTTAACAAGGGGCCTAAACTCAACCCACCGCCAGTCGAAGAAGCTGTCAACTCCTCCGTCTCATCGGCAAATTGTGAAGCCTTTAGATCATCTGAGTCAATTGCTACAGTATCGCGCTGCATAATTACCTAGAACTTTAAATAGCCTTACTCTATCTTAATCGTTGAGCATTTGAATGACAGCATCAAAAGATGCAGTGTGGAGGGTTGAGATTCCCAAAGATCCTCACAATCTTGCGGGAATTACCCATGACAATTCAAAGCGTCTCTTCATAAAAACTTCCCCCCTAATCAACCTAATAATTAATTTCCAAATAGTCTCAAAAATGCACCCAGAGTGATAATATCTCTTACAGGTCTAAAAAATTCTGATGTGGCATCTCCAAAACGACTTAAACCAGATCGGCTGACCACGACAATATCATTGTTCCGTAAAATCGGATTATTTTGATCGTTTATTCCTTGGGCTAAATCAATAGTAATATTCTCCTGAGTCACTGAACCATCCGGATTTAGGCGAATTAATTCCACCTCTTGTTTACGAGCGCGAATATTATCAAATCCCCCCGCCGCGAGTATAGCCTGATTGAGAGGCGTATTGGGAGGGACTTGCAAAATACCAGGGTCTACCACCTCTCCAACGACATTAACATTAATCGCTTCTGGTGCAAAACTAGCAGTTGCTAAAGCTTCTACTTCCTGTGGATCAATCTCTGAAGCTGTCGGAATTACAATCGTATCCCCTTCTTGCAAAAAAGGATCTTGATTAATATCACCAGACTGAAGTAGTTCCCACAAATTAATCTCAGTCGTTTGTAAGCCTGTTCTTGTAATTCGACGGACTTCTACATTCCGAATATCGGCTGAGTTGGTAATTCCTCCAGCAATTTGAATCGCTTGGGTCACTGTCGGCGGATTGGAGTTATCATTTTCTGCACTCACCGTGTAAACTCCCGGACGAAACACTTGACCGACGACAACCACTTGTAACGGCTGATTTTCTGCTGAAACTAAACCCGATGAAACAATTTGACGAATCTGGGAAGAATCAATACTCACTGCTGTCGGGACATAAATACTATCCCCATCGAGTAAAATTGGGTCTTGGTTCAAACTTCCCTGTTCAAGCAACTCTTGCAGGTTTAACGTCACGACTGAACCATTGGGTGTCATCCGTCGAAGCTGAACACGACTTAAATCCGCCGCCTTTGTTAAACCTCCAGCCAACTGAATCGCTTGTGTGACTCGGGGAAGTTGTCCATCACCCCCCCCGGCTTGACCTGGAACTCCGGCCATCCGATAAGACCCCGGGCGACTCACTTCTCCCGAAATCGCAATCTGTACTGGACGAAATTCAATCAAACTCAGAGTAATCACGGGCTGTTTCAATAATGCACGATATCGCTCAGAGATGCGGGCTTGGGCTTGGGGTAAAGTCAGTCCTTGCACTTGAACCGTACCAATTCCGGGTAAGTTCAGTGTTCCATCCGTTGAAACCAGATATTCCCCGCTATACTTTTCAACTCCAAATACATCCAACCGCAGGCGATCACCTGTACCCAGATTATAGGTACTATCAAGTTGGGGTAACTCTGTCGCATTCGGAGTCTGATTGACGGGAGGAATCAACGGTCGATTTTGGGCAAAAACGGGTAACTGTAGATTCAGACTGAGAATCGTATATAGGGTTAAGTTGGTGACAGATATCCCAATCGATTGCATTTGCATTGTTCTTCGTTTCAAAAAATGATTTGAAGTCTACACCCCTATTTTTACTAAATTAGGCTTTGACCTGTTGATAGACGTCCAAATTAAATCGTCGGTCAGTCATTCTGCACATCTGCTGAACTAATATTAACCTCACTCTGAAATCTGACAGAGACATCAGGCAGCCCTCACTTGATCATGAATTTCTATCGAATCCAGTATAATCCTTCTCTTTAGTGATCGTCAGCCCTTTGCTGTGGTATTTCTACAGTGTCAGTTACAGCAATCTTCTGGCCCGGAGCGATCGCATCTGGATTAATCTATAATTTAACTGAGTTACTTTGGCGATTCTATCAAGCTTAGATTCCCACAAGGGAAAGACTGTGTAAAATTTTTTCGAGTTCATTAAAGCTTTTGTAAAGTTCTACAATTCGCTACTTCAATCGCTGATTCGGGGAAATGAGAGTTAAAATTTTACTAGCCAGCATTTCCCAAAATTTACCCTAAATCTATGGATTTATAGAGACAAAGAACGCTAACTTTATTTGATGATCATGGTTCTGGATAAAAACTTCTCTTGTCATCACCAATTTGACCTGATAAAATTTTAAGAGATAGACGGAAACTAGAGGTCAAGCATGAGCGGGTTCTTAATTGTTTTTATTTTGGGAATAACACTAGGATTAGCAATTCCAATTTTGGTCTTTGTTTTTGAATGTTTTTTGGCTGTATTGCCCAATCTATCTAAGCAGTTAACTCCGAATAACTGCCATCCGCGAGTCACAATTTTGATTCCAGCTCACAATGAAGAATTGGGAATTATTGCTACAATTGAACCTTTATTACCTCAGTTAAAGATCAATGATCAAATTATCGTAATTGCTGATAACTGTACCGATCAAACAGCCGACATTGCCCGTCAAACCGGAGTCACCGTTTTAGAACGCCAAAACCCCGACCAACGTGGAAAAGGCTATGCTTTAGACTATGGTTTGCGCTCCTTAGAAACTGATCCGCCTGATGTTTTAGTGATGGTGGATGCCGATTGTAGAGTTGAACCGGGAACAATAGAACAAATTACCCAAAAAGCCTTGGCTACCGGAAGACCCGTACAAGCTTTATACTTAATGGAAATTCCCGCTCAACCCACACCCAAAGATTCAATCTCAGCATTAGCATTTTTAGTCAAAAATCAAGTTCGTCCTCAAGGACTTGAACGCCTTAATTTTCCCTGTGCTTTAACCGGAACCGGAATGGCTTTTCCTTGGTCACTTCTGGGTCAAATCAGTGTTGCCAGTGGTAATATTGTCGAAGATATGCAGCTTGGTGTCGATTTAGCGATCGCAGGTCATCCACCTTTATACTGTCCCCAAGGGCGAGTAACAGGTATTCTCCCTCAACAGGAACAAGCCGCCACCAAACAAAGAACCCGTTGGGAACACGGACATCTCCAAACCATCCTGACTCAAGTTCCGCGACTCCTAAAAGCCTCCCTTCAGCAAAAACGCCTAGACTTATTTGTGATGGCTTTAGACCTGTTTGTACCGCCTCTGTCTCTACTGGTTATGCTGTGGTTAGGAATAACAGTTATTGCTACAATCATCGGAATTTTAGGTTTATCTTGGCAACCTGCTATTTTTAATGCTATTACAGGTGGACTAATGCTGGTAGCAATTGTAGCAGCGTGGTCAAAATATGGTCGAGAGCGCATTTCGGGTTGGACATTGCTGAGTGTACCTCTGTATATCCTCTGGAAAATTCCGCTTTATTTCGGTTTTCTCGTTAAACGGGAGAAAGAATGGGTTAGAACTGAACGAGATCAAGTCGGGGCTAATTTAAAGTAGGGATGGGTTCTATTTCCTCATCAAAAATATTGACGGCTCCACCCAACTCCTGACTCATTAATTGTGATTTGGGAACAGCTAACATTTCCCCCTCTTCTGACACCTGAAACCTGAAACCTGTCACCTTTAAAACAATGAAAATTGCCTATCTTGTTAACCAATATCCTAAAGTTAGCCATAGCTTCATCCGTCGGGAAATCTTGGCGGTTGAAGCTACAGGAATTGAAGTTCAGAGATTTTCGGTTCGTTCTTTAGAAGATGAATTAGTAGACGAAGCAGATAAACAGGAATGTACCAAAACTAAATTTATTCTCAAAGAAGGAGCAATCGGTTTATTTTTCAGTGTATTGTGGGTAATTATCACTCGTCCCTTTCGTTTCTTTTCTACCCTCGGACTCGCTTTCCAAGTGAGTCAAAAATCTGAACGGGGTATCCTCTATCATCTAATCTATCTGGCAGAAGCCTGTGTGATGTTACGATGGGTTTTAGAGTCACAGGTTGAACATATTCACGTTCACTTTGGGACGAATTCCACAACTGTTGCGATGTTTTGTCACGCTTTAGGAGGGCCAACGTATAGCTTTACTGTTCATGGCCCCGAAGAATTTGATCAACCTCAAGCCATTAATTTAACCGAAAAAATCAATCAAGCTAGTTTTGTTGTCGCTATTAGCTCGTTTGGAAAAAGTCAACTGTATCGCTGGTGTGACTACAAACAATGGTCTAAAATTCAGGTGGTTCGCTGTGGAGTTGATCACCTGTTTCTAGACCAACCTCACGTTCCCATTCCCGATGAACCGCGCTTAGTTTGTATCGGACGTTTGAGTGAACAAAAAGGTCATTTAATCCTCGTTGAAGCGGTTAGCCAACTCGCAGCCCAAGGAATTCAATTTAAGCTTGTATTTGTCGGAGATGGGCCGTTTCGCCAACGAATGGAAACTCTGATTAGTCAACTCAATCTCAAAGATTACATCGAAATTACAGGTTGGGCAACAAATACACAAGTTAGAGAACAAATTTTAGCCGCTCAAGCCCTGATTTTACCGAGTTTTGCAGAAGGACTCCCCGTTGTGTTGATGGAAGCACTGGCTCTAGGACGTCCGGCTTTAACAACCTATGTTGCTGGAATTCCGGAATTGGTTGAACCGAATAAAAGTGGTTGGCTGGTTCCATCCGGTTCGACTGAAGCACTGGCCGCAGCCCTGAAAACTGTTTTACAAACCCCTCGTGAACAACTTGAAGAAATGGGTCGATATGGAGCAGAACAAGTCGCTAATCAGCATAATATTACCACAGAAGCCAACAAGTTAGCCGAATTATTTCGTCAGGTTTGCCAATAATAAAAGGTTGATTCTTCTTCTACGCCTTGGATATGAAACTGATGATCGGGTTTCCAGTCTCCGATCTCAAAATCTCGTGAAATAATGCGAGTTCCTGGTTGGAGTTGGTCAAACTGAGGTTTGAGTTTGAGGTTGAGGTGAGGTAACAGATAAACGTAGACAACTGTTGCTTCGCCGATCTCACTTTCAAATAAATTTTGTAAACGAAATTCTACTCGCGGACTCACTCCGGCAATTTTAGCATTCCTGTTTGCTTCTTCTATTCGTTCTGGATCGATATCGATTCCGACTCCTCTAACACCATAGCGCCCAGCCGCTGCGATCGCAATTCGTCCATCTCCACAGCCGAGATCATAAAAGACATCCTGTTGGTTTAAACTGAGTCTATCGAGCATCGCCGTGACTAATTCTGGCGGTGTGGGAAGATAACCAATATCAAGTTTAAGAGAAACCATAAAAATCTAGAGTTTGTCCAATATTCAAGTCAATATTTTGTAGGATTAGAGGATTAGGGGTTAAGATTTAGTCACCTAACACCTGTAACCTGTTCACTGTTTTTAGCCCTATGCTTCCCTTCATCCGCAACGATCTCGCTCAATTTCAAGCTTATGCACCTCATCCGAGTGGAGACTCTGGGAGTCCAGTCGCATCTGAGATTATTTTAGATCGTTTAGATACCAACGAATGTCCTTATGATCTCCCCTTGGAGTTAAAACAAAAGCTGGCTTGGGCGTATCAGCATGAGATTGAAACAAATCGCTATCCGGATGGTTCTCATACTACACTAAAAGATGCGATTGTTGATTATGTCAATCGGGGGATTTCCGATGCTAAAATCCCTGTTAATTCTGCTAATCTTTGTGTGGGAAATGGTTCAGATGAATTAATTCGATCTCTGTTGATTGGTACCTGTTTAGGAGGAGAAGGTTCAATTTTAGTCGCAAATCCGACTTTCTCAATGTATGGGATTTTAGCAGAAACGTTAGGAATTCCGGTTGTAAAAATTGGGCGTTGTGAAGACAATTTTGAAATGGACTTAGCCGCCGCCCAAAATGCTATTGAACACCCGCAAAAAGCACCGATTCGAGTTGTATTTGTGGTTCATCCCAATTCCCCAACAGCGAATGCTTTAACGGAAGCAGAAATTAACTGGTTAAAAAGCTTATCCCAAGACGTTTTAGTTGTTATTGATGAAGCTTATTTTGAGTTTAGTCAAACAACTCTATTGGGTGAACTTCCTCAACATCCAAATTGGGTGATTTTAAGAACTTTTTCTAAAGCCTTTCGGTTGGCGGGGTTACGGCTTGGATATGCGATCGCGCATCCTGATTTTATTGCTATCTTAGAGAAAGTGAGACTTCCCTATAATCTCCCCAGTTTCTCTTTAATTGCGGCTGAATTAGCGTTGAGTTATCAAGATCAGTTATTAACTGTCATTCCTGAAATTCTGGCTCAACGTCGTTTGTTAATTGATGCCATTATTCAACATCCCCAGTTAAAAGTTTGGCCGAGTAACGCCAATTTTGTTTATGTTCGTCCGAAATCTGTAGAGTCTGAAGATTATGCTCACGATACTGATAAAATTCTAGATCAGATCCTGCAAAAACTCAAGTCTCAAGGAACATTAATTCGTCATACTGGGGGCGGATTACGCATTACGGTAGGGACACCTGAAGAAAATCAGCGTACAATAGAACGGATTAATTTGCTTTCAGTCTATTCCTAGAAAAATTGGGGCGGAAACCTCGTCCTTTAGTGAAAAAACAGAAACAAATCATCTAGACAAATCAGATTAAAATTATGCTAATAATTGTAACAATTTCCGGTGCCTTCCTATACCTTAATTCCCGAAAATAGACTGCTATAATAAAAAACCCGCATCGCTACCTAAAAGAACTCAGTTCGAGATTTAAAGGTTATGATGCTAAAACTGAACGGACATCAAAAACACCATCCGTGTAAAGTTGTCTGTTCAGAAATTTGTTGTACTCTAAATTCATCTATGATCTTATGGCTGTCTCTCCATCCAAACCTCAACGTTCAATTCAAGCTTGTAATTGGCCGATTGCTCAACTTCCGGGGTTAACCTCAAGCAATCAACAGCTTCTCAATGAGAAATGTGAAATTACCACAACGACTGAACTTCTGCAAAAAGGCCGCACCCAAGCCCAAAAAATGATGCTCGCGAATGTCTTACAAACCACCCTACGAGAAGTCAGTAAATGGGTAGCGATGGCTGATTTAGCGAGAATTCCCAGTGTCGGATGTAAATATTGCGGACTGTTGCTTCATGCCGGAATTGGCTCAGTCACTCAGTTAGCACAAATGCCTGTTCACCGACTCCACCAACAAGTTCTCCGTCTGCACGTGATCACCATGCAACGGCGCGATCTTTGTCCGTCTGTAGCTGTGGTGCAACGATGGGTGCAGGAAGCGCAGTCGTTTTAGACCGATAAATCGGGGCTAACCCAACACATTATACTTGAGTGAACCCAAATTTTTCGCGTTTGGGTTGCCCACAATTTATCCGATTTTTTATTCCCTTTTTCCTGACTTTTCAGATCCAAAAATCCCTTAAGAACTGGCTTCTGTATTTAATACCCCATTGAGAAAAATATCCGCTAAACCTTCAGCAATTTCCTGCATTGCTCTAGGATTTGCTCCGGGTTCAATTAACGTCGTGTAACTAAATCCAGCCACCGCAAACATTCCCAAAAACACCTGAGCAACAATTCGAGGATTCATCGGACGATAAGCCCCTTTTTCCATCGCCGTCTCAAAAAAAGCTTCCGCAACATCCGTCATTTTAGCAATCACTTCCGACTGAATGCGATCCCGCAATTCCGGGTGAAATTGAGCCTCTAAAAAGCAAACCCGCATTAAATCTGTATTTTCGTGTAAACTTAACATTCGACGGCGCATCACTTGCGCGACCGCTTTATAACTGCCCATTTCACTCAATTCAGTCAACAAGTCGGTGAGTATTTCAATCCATCCTTCCGTCGCCACTTCAATTAAAATCGCCTTTTTGTTGGGAAAATGGCGAAAGATTGTTCCTTCAGCAACACCTGCCGCCTGTGCTAAATCCCGAGTTGTTGTGCCATCATAACCTTTATGGGCAAATAATCGCTGTGCCGCTTTTAAAATCCGAGCCGAAGTTTCTGTTTCCAACTGAGGAGTATGATTTAAAGTTTTCATCGTTTAATCGTTAAATATCTGATGATTTGTCGAAAGAGAGATTTGGAACCGTTATCAGTGGCGGTAAGTCTAGATCGCATGATACCGTTCCCACATTCAGCCCATGGGTTCTGTATTCTCAAAGCCTGAGTTTGCTGTATTAGCCTATCATTTGTGATCCAGCAAAATGCTTAAATGACAAAACTCTTCATGCTTTGAATGTTAAAATTCGTCTGAAAGTATTTCCTTACGAGACTGAAGCCTATGTTTCCGAGTTGGCGTGTTCCCCTTTGTCTTCAGCATATCCCAAGCACCCGAATTTGGCGGGGATTTGTTGGCACCCTATTGATCGGTTTATTGTGGGGATTGTCTACAACCCCTTTACTTGCTGATCAAAATCCCACCCGTTCGGGCGCTTCCATTCAGCCCTATCTTGATCAGGTGATGGATGAGGTGAGTGAGTTTCGTCTTGATAATGGGATGAAATTTATTGTTCTTGAACGCCATAAAGCCCCGGTTGTTTCGTTTCTCATTTATGCGGATGTGGGCGGCGCAAACGAACCGACAGGTCAAACGGGAGTGGCTCATTATTTAGAACATTTAGCTTTTAAGGGAACAAAGCGCATCGGAACAACGAATTATCAACAAGAAAAGCCTTTACTTGAACGCATGGATCAGCTTTTTGAACAGATTCAAGCGGCTGAAAAACAAGGCAAATCAGAACAAGTTTCTCAGTTAATGACTGAATTTGAAACGGTGCAAGCTGAAGCTTCAAAGTTTGTTAAACCGAATGAATTTTCTCAAATTGTTGAACGAGCGGGTGGTGTGGGATTAAATGCCGCAACTTCTACCGATTCAACCGTTTATTTTTACAGTTTACCTGCAAACAAACTAGAATTATGGATGTCTCTAGAATCGGAACGTTTTCTTGAACCCGTTTTCCGAGAATTTTTTAAAGAAAAACAGGTAATTTTAGAAGAAAGACGACTCCGAACTGATAATTCGCCTGTCGGTCAAATGATTGAAAAGTTCACCGCAGAGGCGTTTAAAGTTCATCCTTATGGTCGTCCGGTTATTGGTTATGTAGAAGACTTAAAGGCGCTGGATCGAGACAATGTAGAGGATTTCTTTGAGAGTTACTACGTTCCTAATAATCTCACCGTTGCGATTGTGGGTGATGTTTATCCCACTGAAGTCAAACAACTTGCTCAAACTTATTTCGGACGCTACAACGCCAAACCTGAACCGCCAAAAATACAACTTGTTGAACCTCCTCAACAGGAAACGCGAGAAGTAACGATGAAATTGCCGTCTCAACCCTGGTATTTTGAGGGTTATCATCGGCCTGCATTGTCTCACCCCGATCATGTAATATATGAAACGATCGCCAGTATTCTCAGCAATGGTCGCACCTCTCGCCTCTATCAAACTTTAGTCGAAGATCAACAAGTGGCTTTAGCGGCAGAAGGGTTTAGTGGTTATCCGGGTGATAAATATCCCAATTTAATGTTATTTTACGCTCTGACTGCTCCCGGTCACTCTGTTGAAGATGTAGCGGTTGCCTTGCGAAACCAGATCGAAAAATTGAAAACTGAACCTGTTTCTCAAACGGAATTAGAACAGGTAAAAACCCAGGCAAGGGCGAATTTATTGCGATCGCTAGATTCTAATATGGGGATGGCTTTTGCCTTACTTGAATATGAGGTCAAAACCGGAAATTGGATGAATTTATTCCAACAATTGGATGCCATTTCTAAGATTACTCCGGCTGATATTAAACGGGTTGCTCAAGAAACATTCCGCCCGGAAAATCGCACGATTGGTAAATTATTATCCCAAGAGTCTTAGGCTTAACCTGCCAAAAATTACTCTCACTCACCTATCTATTCCCTATCTAAACGATTTCGACGACTCATCAATTATGCAAGCCCAAGCCAAATTTAACCTAAGAAAATCAAAACGATATCTATTCGGACTGCTATTCGCCACGATGTTGTTAATTATCACCTGGCGTTCTCCGGCAGTTGCTTCAACCGCCAAACATTACACTGAACTGGATTTTCCGCCTTTACCTGAAATTCAATTACCCGAATATACCCGCTATCAACTTGATAATGGAATCACCGTTTATCTAATGGAAGATCGGGAACTTCCTTTAATTGGAGGAACCGCATTATTTCACACCGGAAGTCGATATGAACCTGCCGATAAAGTTGGACTGGCTAGCTTAACGGGAGAAGTCATGCGAACCGGAGGAACAGTTGATCATACCGCAGATGAGTTAAATCAAATCCTCGAACAAAAAGCCGCCGCTGTCGAAACTGGAATTGGTACAACAGCCGGAAGTGCAGGTTTTAGTGCATTGAGTGAAGATTTAGAAGAAGTTTTTGGACTGTTTGCAGAAGTTGTCCAAAAACCTGTTTTTGATGCTCAAAAATTGGAATTGGCTAAAAATCAACAAAAAGGTGGAATTGCCCGGCGAAATGATAGCCCCGAACGCATCGCTGGACGAGAATTTCAGAAGTTAATTTATGGCAAAGATAGTCCTTATGCTCGTACTGTTGAATATCAGACCCTCAATAATATTCAGCGAGAAGATTTAGTCGAGTTTTACCAGAAATATTTTCACCCCGAAAACATGATTTTAGGGATTTCGGGTGACTTTGAAACGGATAAAATGAAAGCATTAATTGCTGAAAAATTTGGCAACTGGAAACCCGCAAAAATGGGAGAAATTCCACCTGAACCCAACACAACTCAAGCTCATCAAGGGGGAATCTATTTTATTAATCAACCTCAATTGACTCAAAGTTATATCGAAATGGGTCATATCGGAGGAGAGCGAAATAATCCCGACTATCCCGAATTAATGGTGTTAAATGGGGTATTAAATGGGTTTGGTGGACGGTTATTTAACCAAATTCGCACCAATCAAGGGTTAGCTTATACCGTCTATGGTATTTGGAATGCTAATTATGATTATCCCGGTGTTTTTATTGCGGGTGGACAAACTCGTTCTGATGCGACTGTTGACTTTCTTAAAGCCGTTCAAACTGAGCTTTCTCGAGTCCAACGTGAACCCGTTAAACCGGAAGAATTATCCTACGCTAAAGAGTCAACCCTAAACTCCTTTATCTTCAATTTTGAATCTCCCGATCAAACCTTGTCTCGCTTAATGTTGTATGAATTTTATGATTATCCTCAAGATTTTATCTTTGACTATCAACGTCAGGTTGAAGCCACAACAGTTGAGGATATTCAACGAGTCGCTCAAAAATATCTCAAACTTAACAAAATAGTGACTTTAGTCGTTGGAAATGAAGCCGAAATTCAGCCCCCGCTATCGACTTTAGATAGTGAAACCAAAATTACGGCGATTGATATTAGCATTCCTGAACCCAGTTAATCACTGAAAAGATTGATCGAGTTATACCCAAATCATTCAATTCATCGGTTATTCATCAGGGGAAACAAGGTTTGCGCTCTAAATGTAATCGCAGCTTAAAGTTCACAGTATTGAGAGTAGAAATAATCTGACTGCTTTGTTGTTTATCTGTTTTCTAGCTTTCCTATGCCATCACCTATCGGACATTCATTGGCGGGTATTTGTGGGTATATTCTCGTCCAACCTCATATCCCCAAATATCAGCGACTTTCCTGCTTATTTACGTCCGTTTTTATTGCCAATGCACCGGATTTAGATTTCTTACCAGGAATTTTTTTGCAAGCAGATCCTGGAATGTTTCATCGTCAAGCAACTCATAGTTTGATTGTAGCAATTATTGTTGGTGTCTTAACTGCTTTAATTGCTCGATATCTGAAATTTAAACACTGGAATTGGTTCGGTTTATGGACAGGGGGACTCTATGCGAGTCACATCTTTCTGGATTTAATGGTCGCAGATGATGCCCCTCCTTTTGGAGTACAATTGTTTTGGCCGCTTACTTCCGATTATTTCATTTTACCCTTGACTATTTTTGGCGGATTTAACTATGGAGGTTCTGGATTATTTGGCTTTTTGTTTTCCCTTTTTAGCTTCCAAAATCTGATTTTTGTTTTACAAGAAATTGTGATTTTAGTCCCCTGTATTTGGTTTGTTTGGTACGGACAAAAACATCTCATAAAAAAGCCTACCTAAAAAGATAGACTGTTTTTTCTAGTTGATGACTCTTTTTCAAAACATTAGGAATCGGCTTGCAATTCATCCAAACGTGCTAAAACTTCTTCACTATGAATTGCAGGTCGAACTTTCACATATATTTCTCGGAGTTGACCTTGGGGATCAATAATAAAACTATGTCGCATTGAGAAAAAGTTTAGCCAAGAACCGTAAGCTTTACTCACACGACCATCGGTATCTGCAAGTAAGGGAAATTTTAACCCTTCTGAATCACAAAACTCAGCATGAGAATCAACATCATCTGCACTAATTCCCAAAATTTGTACATTTCGATCTAAATATTTGGGAAGATCTTGTTGAAATCTTCGCGCTTCTAATGTACATCCTGAGGTAAAATCTTTAGGATAAAAATACACAACCACCCACTGACCTTGATAATCAGAAAGAGAAATTTCTCCATCTCCGGTATTTGTGGGTAATGTAAACTCAGGAGCGGGTTGGTTTATGGTTGGTAGGGTTCCCCCCAAAGCCAACGCTGGAGACGTGATATTGAAACTCAAGACCGCCAAACAAGCGGCTAGAAATAAACGGATTAAGGTTCGACGGGACATGATGACTTAAAATGGGAAGGTACTTTACATAAGTTTACACAATTTAGGAAAATAGACTCAATCCTAATTTTGCGGTTGATCCTGATCTTGTCTTTTAATGATTGAAGGAACTTAATTGCTCTAGTTCCGGTCAAGATGAAGGCGTTAACCTCTGGAAGTTAATATTTTTACCACTTCTGAAGGCTAAACAAATTGACAACTTTAATTGCAAACAATTTACCTTAAAAAATGGAAGATCTACCTGTATTAACTGGCTCTGCGGTTGCGATTATGATTATTAACGGACAACCCGTTGTTATTCAAGTTAATGGTGATAATGCTCCGATTACGGCTGGAAATTTTATTGATTTAGTTGAGCGAGATTTTTATGATGGGATTTCATTTCATCGTGTCGCTCGTGAACCCAATCCCTTTGTTGTTCAAGCGGGTGATCCCAATAGTCTTGACCCCAATTTTCCAGAAAATCAGCTTGGAAGTGGCGGTTTTATTGATCCAGTAACAGGTCAAGAACGGACAATTCCCTTAGAAATTTTGCCTCAAGGTGCCACAGAACCGATTTATGGTCAAACCTTTGAACAAGCTGGAATAACTGTTCCTCCTGTATTACCAAATACTCAGGGAACTATCGCCATGGCGCGTACAAATGACCCGAATTCTGCCTCCTCACAATTTTTTATTAATTTATCAGATTCTGACTTTTTGGATGGAAATTATGCCGTTTTTGGGGAGGTCATTCAAGGGTTTGCAGCAGTCGATCAAATTCAACAAGGCGATCGCATTCAAGATGCAGAAGTTGTTGCGGGAATTGTTTCTAGTCGAGAGTCTGCTGTTATTGCCGATCCTCTATTGTTAAACAACTTTATTAATACGGTTAATCTTACCAGTTTGCCTTTGAATTTCTCCTTGTTTCCTAATGATTTTGATGCCGACAATCAAGTGACAATTACCCCAGAAGATGCTCAACAAGCCACTTCAGGGATTTTGTTGCGCGGGGGTAATGATCAGGCGACAGGTTCATCGATTGCTGATGTGATTAATGGCAATCAAGGGAATGACACGATTAGCGGAGAAGGCGGAGATGACTATATTTTTGGGGGTCAAGATAACGATCTCATTAATGGTGGTGATGGTAATGATATTGTCAATGGAAATCGCGGACAAGATGTAATTTCTGGGGGGAATGGAGATGATTTTATTCGCGGAGGACAAGACAATGATGTTTTAAATGGAGACGGAGGAAATGATTATTTAATTGGGGATTTAGGATCGGATACAATGACTGGAGGAGTCGGTGCAGATACCTTTATGTTAAGAGTCGATGAATCGGCTGGAGTCAGAGATTTTAATGCCGTTGATCGGATTGCTGATTTGAACGTCGGTGAAGGCGATCGCATTGCGATTATTGGCGATATTAGTGCTTCAGAACTTAGCTATAATATTGTTCGGCAAGATACCTATATTTTCCGGACTAATGGAGACTTTTTGGGCATTGTCCAGAATGTTCTTCCGGATGCTGTTCAAAACTCAGTTGTTATCGTTTCTCCGAATGATTTAGGTTTGACAATTGGGTAGAGATTGGGTAAACTTAGTATAGATTTAAAATCACATCTAAGTTGATAATTTTTTGCTTTGGTTTGACTTCAATCTACATTCGTGGGTTGGAGTCAGATGGCTGATAATCCCAATAAATTAGGTGAAATCATCAGATATCGAAGTCGGTTGTCGTCCATAAAGAGGATTGAGAAAAGGTATGAATCTTCAGAAATTGGTCATCATCCTATTCTTGGCAATTGGATTAATATTCGGGGGAATGACTCCGGTTCAAGCCTCAAATTCTCAAGCTCTCAATCGACTGATAAAAAGTAAGTCTTGTAAAACATTTCTTTGGAAAACCTGTGATTTTAGAAATGCCGATTTGCGAGGTTTAGCATTATCTGAAGTCAAACTTTCAGGCGCCAATTTGAGAGGGGCAGACTTAAGAAATGCCGTCCTTAAATCTGCTGATTTATCCGGGGCTGATTTAAGAGATGCTAAACTCACAAAAGCTAACTTATTTAGAGCGAATTTACGTCGGGCTAATTTAGAAGGGGCTGATTTGCGAGAAGCGGGGTTGTGGGCGGCAGATTTAACCTTAGCAAATCTCACTCACGCTAACTTAGAAAACGCTAATTTATTACAAGCAAAACTGTGGGGAACGAACCTAACCGCAGCTAATTTAAAGCAAGCCAGTTTACACGGTACTAATCTTCAATATGCAAATTTAGCACATAGTAACCTCAGTAATGCTGATTTGCATAGCTATTATTTTAGAGAATCTCAAAACATCACAAATCTCAGTAATGCTAACTTAGAAGGTGCCAACTTAAAAGATACAAATTTGAAAGGTGTCCTGATGCGAGGTACAATCATGCCCGATGGTCATATTAACGAATAGGGACGTATAATTCTAGTCAGGCTGAGAAAACGTTACAATTTGTTAGGAAAGATAAACTGTATTCTCACTCATGCTCGACAGCCTCCAAACCGAACTCTATGAAATCGCCCAATATGCCAACACCCTCGTCAAAACCCAATTAACGCAACTCAGTTGGGTGAGTGTGGGGATTATTTTATTAGCGGGCTTGCTGACTAGCCTCACTCCTTGTATGCTATCTATGCTACCGATTACCATCGGCTATATTGGCGGCTATGAAACCCAAAATCGCCTACAAGCCGCAGCCCAATCGACTTGGTTTGCGTTAGGATTAGCGACAACTTTAGCAGGTTTAGGAATTCTCGCAACAGTCGTCGGACAAGTTTATGGTCAGATTGGTATTGGCTTACCCATAATTGTTAGTATTGTTGCGATTTTAATGGGGTTAAATTTATTGGAAGCTTTACCGATTCCCCTACCTGCTCTTGATACAATGGAATGGATACCTAAAAACATTCCCAATGGTGTTCGTTCCTACTTTTTAGGACTGACTTTTGGTTTGGTCGCTTCTCCCTGTAGCACTCCCGTTTTAGCAACATTGTTAGCTTGGGTTTCGACTTCAAAAGATTGGGTGTTAGGCGGAGTTTTTCTCCTGGCTTATGCGGCTGGATATGTAGCACCTTTAGTCTTAGCAGGAACCTTTACAGCTAGCATCAAAAAACTGCTTTCTCTACGGCAATGGTCAGGTTGGATTACTCCTGTGAGTGGAGCGTTATTAGTCGGATTTGGTGTGTTTTCGCTGTTATCTCGATTTGTTCCGATAATCTAGCCCAATATTAAAATACAGAAAAAATCTCATAAAATGACAGCAAAAGAATTATTTTTATCTAAACTTTCCGACTGGGGAACAACGCCTGTAAAAGTTTTGCAGAAGGAAATTTTACCCGTTCTAGCCAACTTAAGATTAGCAATTGTATTATTACTCGTGATTGCGGTTTTTAGTGTATCTGGAACCGTTATAGAACAGGGTGAATCTCTGGAATTTTATCAAGCAAATTATCCAGAAAATCCTGCTTTATTTGGGTTTCTGACCTGGAAAGTTATCGCATTAATTGGCTTAGATCATGTTTATCGAACTTGGTGGTTTCTGACGCTGTTATTACTGTTTGGGAGTAGCTTAATTGCTTGTACGTTTACTCGACAACTCCCTAACTTGAAATCTGCCCGACGCTGGAATTATTATCAAAGTCCGAAACAATTTAAAAACCTCGCATTAAGTGCAGAAATTGAAACAGGTTCTCTAGAAACGCTGAAAACGCTATTACAAAAACGTCGTTATCGTATCTTTGAAGAAGATCACAAACTCTATGCCCGCAAAGGATTAATAGGACGTATCGGGCCGATTATTGTTCATGCTAGTATGATTTTAATTTTAATCGGTTCTTTAGTGGGTTCTTTAACCGGGTTTATCGCCCAAGAAATTGTCCCCAGTGGAGAAACCTTTCAAGTTAAACGGATTATTGATGCAGGGCCATTTGCCGCCTCTCAAGTTCCTCAAGATTGGTCAGTTAGAGTTAATAGATTTTGGATTGATTATACTCCAGACGGAACAATTGATCAATTTTATTCCGACTTATCAGTTATTGATAATCAGGGTTCAGAAGTTGACCGTCAAACGATTCATGTCAATAAACCCCTAAAACACAACGGTGTCACCTTTTATCAAGCAGATTGGGGTATCGCTGGAATTAAGATTCGGATGAATAGAAGCCCGGTTTTACAACTGCCAATGGCACAATTAGATACAGGCGGAAATGGGCGAATTTGGGGAACTTGGATTCCCACAAAACCAGATTTGAGTGCAGGTGTTTCCCTTTTGGCAAGGGATTTACAAGGAACGTTATTGTTGTATGATAATGAAGGTCAACTGGTGTCAACCTTGCGCCCTGGAATGTCTACTCAAGTCAATGGTGTGACCTTATTTGTAGATGAAGTGGTTGGAAGTACCGGACTTCAAATCAAAGCAGACCCCGGAATTCCGATTGTTTATTTGGGGTTTGGGTTGTTGATGGTGAGTGTATTAATGAGTTATGTTTCTCACTCCCAAATTTGGGTTTTAGAAGCGGATAACCGTTTGTATCTTGGGGGAAAAACCAATCGGGCTAAAGTCGTCTTTGAACGAGAAGTGATTGATATTTTGGATGAAATTCAACCCACATCCGACAACGAAAAATCATCAGAAACCGCCCCCGTTTAACCAAAATATGGAATACAAAATCCCCCTAAATCCTGTGTTCCCAATTCTGGGGAGGCTCTGGGGGATAAAGCATTGGTCGCAAATATTTAAGTATTTTATCTAAGTTTTAACCTAACTTTCTCCCAGTTCTGGCTTTCTACGTTTGGGAGGAATTTTACTCGAAATTTGATGAAGATTCCAAACTTGTTTAACCTGTTGTTTGCGCCAATGTCGAATAATTTTGAGGCTAGCAAAATAGGTCAAAATCCCACTTGTTATCCCCATGACAAAACATCCAAATAATAAACAGATGGCAAATTCTGCCCCAACTGCTAAAATATCTTCTATTGAGTGTAAACTTTCCCAATCCTCAAATAAGGGTTGTTGAGAACCGAGCAACAATCGTCCAAGTTTGTAGGTAAATAGATAAATCGGTACATAAGTTAAAGGATTACTCACCCAAGTTCCTGCTGCGGCTAAGAGTTTGTGACCTCGAAACACCACGGCCAGAGAAACACCCATCAAAATCTGTAAGCCAAAGAAAGGAAACCATCCCGCAAACACGCCTAATGCTAGCCCTCTCGCCAAATATTCCGGTCTTCCCTTCATCGCCATGACACGTCGATAGAGACGGCGCAGCCATCGTCCACAATATCGATAAAGAAGTTTAAATCTTCGCACTACAGACTTCTGTAATTGGCGTAGTGAGTTTTTAAACCGGAACACGGGTGATTTCTCCTGGTTTTTACTGCTCTTATTTTAAGAAAATTCTCATTATTCTGCCAGTTCACCTTATACATTTGGGTAACGTTCTGCAAACTGCTCTGTAATCAATGAGACTATAGAGAGAATACACTACTATTTACCTTGATTCCGAAGAATTCAGCGCTCAGGAGTGAACATAACGTGCCAATATAGTATAAGTCCAGTCCGAAATTGACCGATTATGGGTAAACAGCGAGTTCTCTCAGGCGTTCAACCAACCGGAAACCTTCATCTCGGCAACTACTTAGGCGCAATTCGCAACTGGGTTGAAGGTCAAAGTCAGTATGATAATTTCTTCTGTGTGGTCGATTTGCACGCCATTACCGTACCGCACAACCCCGCCACCTTAGCGACTGATACCTACACCATAGCAGCTTTGTATTTAGCTTGTGGCATTGATCTAGAGCATTCTACTATTTTTGTTCAGTCTCATATTAGCGCTCATAGCGAGTTAACATGGTTGCTCAACTGCATTACGCCGATTAACTGGCTACAAGATATGATCCAGTTTAAGGAAAAAGCGATTAAGCAAGGCGAAAATGTCAGTACGGGTTTGCTTGATTATCCGGTGTTAATGGCTGCCGATATTTTACTCTATGATGCGGATCAAGTTCCTGTCGGAGAAGACCAAAAACAACATTTAGAATTAACTCGGGATATCGCCGCGCGGTTTAATCATATGTTTGGTCAGGATGAAGAAGAAATCCTCAAAATCCCTGAACCGATGATTCGTACTGAAGGCGCCAGGATAATGAGTTTAACCGATGGGACTCGCAAAATGTCAAAATCAGATCCTTCTGAGTTGAGTCGGATTAATTTACTTGATCCTCCAGAAGCCATCACCAAAAAAATTAAGCGTTGTAAAACGGACTCGGTAAGGGGTTTAGAATTAGGAAATCCGGAACGACCAGAGTGTAATAATCTCTTGATGTTGTATGGGATTCTTTCTGGTAAAACTAAAGATGAAGTTACAGCCGAATGTCAAGATATGGGTTGGGGTAAATTTAAACCCTTGTTAACCGAAACAACAATTGAAGCCCTCAAACCCATTCAAGAACAGTATAAAGCGGTAATGGATGATCGCACTTATTTAGACTCTGTTCTCAAAGACGGTCGAGAAAAAGCAGAAGCAGTGGCGAATGCAACGTTAAAACGAGTGAAAACAGCATTGGGTTATTCGACTCCGCTTTAAGTCGCAACACACTCAAACCAATGAGTTGATCAAATGAGAAGCATCTCGGTAATTTTAGAGGTGAAGCCGAGTTTTGAGCAGAACAATCAAACCCTAATTAATCTAACATTCACAATCAATTAATGAATTATTTTCGTACAGCCTGTACAACCCCCGGAGAATTTATTATTACCGCAGAAATTGCACCGCCAAAAGGGGCGAATCCGACTCACATGATTGAGATGGCAAACACTCTAAAAGGTCGGGTTCATGCGGTTAATATCACTGATGGTAGTCGCGCTGTTTTGGGGATGAGTTCGTTGGCGTCTGCTATTATTTTAAAAAGTCATGGCATTGAACCCATTTGTCAAATGGCTTGTCGCGATCGCAATCGAATTGGTTTACAAGCCGATTTGTTAGGGGCGGATGCGTTAGGAATTCGTAATATTTTAGCCCTCACAGGTGATCCTGTTAAAGCAGGAGATCATCCGAAAGCAAAGTCAGTTTTTGATTTTGAATCAGTACGATTATTAACCGCAATTCAAAAGTTAAATAACGGTACAGATTGGAATGATAAAGCGTTACCCCATGGGGCGACAGATTTATTTGCGGGGGCTGCGGTTGATCCCCAATCTCCCAGTTTGTCTGGCTTAAAAAGTCGATTTGAACGCAAATTAAAAGCCGGGGCGCAGTTTTTTCAGAGTCAATTAATCACTGATTTTGACTGCTTGGATAAGTTTATGACCGAAGTTGCAGCAGGCATTGACCAACCGATTTTAGCCGGAATATTTTTGTTAAAATCTGCTAAAAACGCCCGATTTATTAATAAGTATGTTCCCGGTGTGAATATTCCTGAATCAACAATAGAACGCTTAGAAAAAGCACCCAAACCTCTACAAGAAGGGGTGATGATTGCAGCAGAACAAGTGAAACTTGCTCGTCAACTTTGTCGGGGCGTTCATCTGATGGCAGTTAAACGAGAAGATTTGATTTCTAAAATTTTAGATGTAGCAGGAATTCCACCCTTATATTAACCTGCTATAACGCCTTTTAATTGTGAATTGGAGGAGATGGGGAGATCTTGACTTCTAACTTCTGAATCTGAAATACAGAAAATAATGCTACAGATACTTGATCTCCCTAAATCCACCTTAAAAAAGAGGGAGTTAGTGACATTATTAAAGAGAAACAGGATTAGAACGACTCTAGAAATTACGATAACGTTTTGACTTCGACTTCTAGCCAAAGCTCTAACTGAGTGAATAGAGGTTCTAATTGAGATTTGAATTCAAGCCAGAGATTTGCGTCTTTTAGAACTTTGTTAGCTTTTTGTAAACTTTTGGCTGCATAACTTTTGTCGGGTTCGTCTTCCCGAACTGCTTCTTGAGCATTTTCTAGGTAATTTAGAGCTTTTTCCTGCTGTTTTTCGGGTAAACCTGAATTTCTAAAAATCGTCTCAATTTTCTGGATTAACGCTATAACTTCTGTAATAGTCAGTTGTTTTTCAGGGTTATCTGAATTGAAGTTTTGACTTTGAGTTAGGTCACGTCCGGCTTGACCCAATTGAACTTTTGAAAAAGTCCCGCCACTAAAGTTCATTGATTGAGATTTAGGTTGTTCAGACATAAATTGATAGGGTGAATTATCTGTAATTTTTTGTTCTTTTGTTTTCTGAATATCAGAATTATAACGTCGAGGTCGATATCGAATTTTTGGGGTTTCTGACTCCGGTATTCCTTCTAAATTTAGAGAACCACTAGCGAACTCAAAACATTTATCATAGGATTTTCCTGAACCCAAAGCCTCATAAAATGCTGTCGAGAAATTAATCGCTGCTACATCTCCAATTGCTTTATTCATCCCCACAACACAATCAATATATTGATGAATGACTTGGGCTTGTTCCTCGCTGTAGCAAGCATTGAGAACAACACATTGAACTTCAGTTTGAAACTGTTTAAAAAGTTGGGCTAAGGCTTCACTACTGACAAGTTTAGTTTTGCCAAAATCATCTTCTAAAACGAGTCCATCACTCCCTGAACCATGACCCGAAAAGTGAACAATTACAGGTTCATAGTCTAATAATGCTCGTCGTAATTCTTTGACTCGAACCGCTGACTCACTGACAACTTCAAACTGTTCTCGATTTTTTGACTGTTTCAATGCTTCTTTGATTTCGCGGATTTCTTCTCCTAAACGTAACTGAACAGAATTTTTGGGATTGGATAATAAAATCAGTATTTTCTTCATGGTTTAACCTCTTTGATGTCACGAGTTTAGTTAGAAATACTGTCAGAATTTAGTACAGTTCCACACTTGGAACAAAAGTTAGAGTCAGATAGATTTTCATGTTGGCAATTTCCACAAATTTTATTAGAGACTGATTCGGGTTCTAACGCCTCAACGGTTTTTAAAGTCTCAACTTCTTCTGAATTAACCGGATTTAATTCTTGTGTAGTGGATGAATTAATTAGGTCTATTGACTGAGAAATCTGAACTGAACTTTCTGGAACTTGTTCCGGTTCAACTTGGGCAAAATGTTCGAGTAGCATCCGGTGAATAAAGATATAACCGCCCCCAACTTTTTGCAGGAATATTAGTTCAGTGGCGTAGTCTAGAAAACGAGCATAATTCCAGGGTGCAACACCTTTTTTGTAAAGCATTGAACGCAGAGTAAAGTGTTGAATGACAGCATATCCTCCGCCAAAAGCTAGCCCGATTGTTAGACCAAATGGTATAGTCAATACTAAATATTCCCACGTGATACCATTAGAAATTTGCTCTAAAATCTCTACTATTTCAATACCTAACAATCCTAGTATTCCTGCTACTATAGCTATAATTAGCCCAAAAAATAGAGCATTAAATGCTGATTTCTTTAATCCTTGATTGGCAACCTTTTTAACCTCTATTTCCGCTCCTTTTAATCCTTGAATAAGACTATATGATAGCCCGAAAATCAGCCCGAAAATCAGCCCGATAGTCAGCCCTTCATTCCACTGTCCACTCTGCCCTACACTCTGCCCTACAATCAGCCCGATAATCAGCCCGATAATCAGCCCGAAAATCAGCCCTTTTTTTATGCTTTTTTTGAATTCTTGACTCGACCATTTTAAACTTTCAACCGTTTTAATTTCCCCTCCAATCAGCCCGAAAATCAGCCCGAAAATCAGCCCGATAATCAGCCCGATAATCAGCCCGATAATCAGCCCGAAAATCAGCCCGATAATCAGCCCGAAAATCAGCCCGAAAATCAGCCCGAAAATCAGCCCGAAAATCAGCCCTGAAGCTAACGCACTAATAATCCGATAAAAGATACGTTCACCCTTTTTTTCTAACCAAGTAAACTGTATTTTCTCAATCAAAAACACAGTTTGAGACTCTTGCACCATCCGCGTCGCCAGCCAGGTCAGCCAATATTTAGTTTGCTCTGGCTTATATTTGTTGTTTTTAGATCGCCCATGACGATCAAACATTCCCTCAATATAAGTCTCAAAAAGATGGCGACGACGTTCTTCAATGGAACCGAATTGCTGTAATTTTTCAACAGAGAAACCTTTGTAAGCCATGCTGACAATACTGAGCGTCAGGGGAGATTTCATCATCTCTTGCATGGCTGTATCTTGTTGCAATAGGGTTTTGACTCCCTGAAGTTGTTTCCCTGCTTTGTCTATATATTGATTAATATGTTCTGAGGTTAGAGGTTGAACGCAGATAGCACCCCGCACTTGTAGACGATTTGAGAGGGCTTGATAGTCTTTAATTCGACTACAAACCACCATCTCCGTTAGTCCATACTCTTTCAGATTCAGAAATTGGTTGATGGCTTCTACACAAGCTTCTCGATGTTTGGCTCGCACCTCATCCAAACCATCCAGTAAAAGTAATAATTGTTGGTCTTGAACCCATGCTTTACCTAGAGACTTGGAAACGCCATAGTTGCTCTGAAGTTCATCCACCAACCAATCGGCGATTTTTTGCTGCTTTTTCGCCCAAGAAGATAAGTTAAAAACAACAGGTATTGGCCGATTCAAATTGTCCGAAGTTCGATCAATTAAATCCCGCGTTAATTTCAACAATATCGTTGTTTTTCCGGCGCCCGGTTCACCCAAAATTAGCAGCGTTCGCCCCTCTCCCATGCGATTAAATGCAGTAGTGATTCCTCGACTTGTAGATAAAGGTTTTTGTGATTGCTCTGGAGAGATTTGAACATTACTGAAACGACGCTCTACCAAATCTGGTCGTTCTTCCAGTCCGAGGTCAATTATCGCCTTATTATGCAATGACTTTTCTAAAACATTCTCTACCCAAATCTCTTTAACTTGGCTCAATAGTTTTTGTCGGAAGCGATATTCTTGTTGGGTTGGGGGTTTTACTTCTCGACGAAACAAACCCGCAATACTGATACCTTGATAAACTGTCGTAGTCTGAATTAAATCTCGTCCAGCTTGACCAACTAGACCTTCGACGGAAGCCGAACCGTCAAAATTTAATCGTTGGTTGGGACTGGGTTGTTGACTCATAAGTACCTTATCTTAAATGGACACAACTGATTTTGACGATTGTTCCGGGATTTTATGTGAGAATATTTTAATTATCCTCCTTTGATTTTGACGATTGTTCCGGGATTTTATGTGAGAATATTTCAATTATCCTCCTTTATCTCTTGAAAACAATGGCATTTTGTATCAATTGTGACTTTAAAATAATTAATTTAGTAGGCTGCTTGAGTGATCGTCCTCTCCATGTCCGCCCCTCGTCAGTTTTTGCATTTTTTATACAATCATTGAATTTGTGTTGTTCAATATTGGTATAGCGTCTTGAAGTGGCGATCGCAGGAGAGATAGTCCCCAAGATCAATAGACAGGTAGCTACTGCAAGTGTTGCTGTCAAACGAAGTTTACTCTAATTAAGAAAGTTCATGATCATTTTTGATGTTAGGTTTATCTGTTGGACTGCAAATAGAACATTTGCACTTAGCTTCAGAGTTGGGGTTCTGAACCTCTCTAAAGCTGTTGTATCGAGAATATCGAGATCAACTGTACACAAGCAAATCAAAAATAAAAATGCTGAATTCCCCTTGAGTATTGAATTTGAACAATAGGGGAAATGATTTCACTTCGGGGAATACCCGAACTTTTCACCCAATTTTTGATAAATTTTTCAAAATTAGCAATTTTTAAGGCATTTGGACATTCTTAAGACCTGTCTGCAAAGTTAATTTCCGACAGTAAAGCCACCATACAGAGATACATCCAAGAAAGGTACTCACCCATCGATTAGTTTTTTACCTAGCCAAAAGTACAGGTATTACTGACCCGGGGTTAGGGGCTATCCAATCAACTTAGACTTTTCCGACTATTACTTTTTCAGTTGACTTATTATTGAATTGTTACTAATCTAAAAAAAACGATGCAATGGTATAACGAACCGCCCCAATGGACAGAAGATCAAAATAAAATTCAAGTGTTGTCTGGGGCTAAAACCGATTTTTGGCGAACAACCCATTATGGTTTTATTCGGGATAACGGTCACTTTTATTATCAAGAAGTTTTGGGAAACTTTACCGCAGAAGTCAAAATTATTGGAGAATATCAAGACCTCTATGATCAAGCAGGGCTGATGATTCGTCAGGATGAAAACACCTGGTTAAAATGTGGGATAGAATTCGTTAATGGGGTACAACAGGCGAGTGTCGTTGTGACTAGAGATTATTCTGACTGGTCAGTGGTTCCTTTATCTCAAAACCCGGAATGGATCATTTTGCGGTTAAAACGAAATGCAGAAGCCGTAGAGGTTGAATATTCTCTCGATGGCGATCGCTATATCCTGCTACGATTAGCCTATCTGAGTACCCAAGAAAAGCTACAAGTTGGGTTGATGTGTGCCTCACCAGATGGAGAAGGCTTTTCAGTCACCTTTGAAGAATTGAAGTTCTCTGAGTTGAGTTGATCTGCGAGTCGTTGGCGAAATGATTTCGAGATTTTTACCACCATACAGTTAAAAATGATAGTGTGATCAGATCCAAGCCTGAACGACTCGTGTTAAAATCTAGTCGAGATAGGGAGTGGCTTTTCCTAACCTCAGAGCGTTGAAATATTGCCGGAGAAGATGTAACGGTGATATGGCGCTCAGGTTAAAGCATTTGACAAGCAGAGCCAAAAAACACCAAAAGTCAAAAACGAGATCCTTCTGCTGTCGGGCAGCCAGTGGAAGTCAAATCAAAATGCCTGTGGACTCGGTCTGACGGGGGCTAGATTTCTCTGAAGTCTAGTCTAGTTAAGAGAGGTTGAAGCAAGAATCTCCAAGCAAGCGCAAAACTTGTCGGTGAGAGTGTCAATAACTAACTAACAAGTAATTCACAAGGGAGGATATTGAATGGCTCAAGTGGTCGTCGGGGAAAGCGAACAGTTGGAGTCAGCCCTGCGTCGGTTCAAACAGAAAGTCTCTAGGGCGGGTATTTTTGCAGACATGAAAAAGAACCGCTATTTTGAAACACTCGCCGAAAAACAAAAGCGAAAGGAAATAGCCAGACATAGAGAACGTCGCAGAATGCGGAACTCTCGAAAACGGTTTGAACAGGTTCGTTAAAATCTCTGAGATGGAATGATCATCCAAACTCAATTGTTTGATTTGCCCTCAGATGTGAAATCGAGAAGAATATGCAAAACATTCGGATGCTCAACTTCAGTGGGCAAAATATTTGCGTTCTCATTTCGATTTGAAAGAGGGCGAGTCGGTTCTTGATGTCGGCTGTGAAGATGGAAAAATAACTGCGGATGCCAGCAGATTCTCTCTACCAGGAAAAGTCGTCAGAATCGATAGTTCTTCCGAAATGATGCCTATGCAGCACAGAGTTATCCGCTATCTGAGTCTGCAAATCTTTCTTTTGCCTGTCTCGATACGCGATCACTTCGGTTCACTGCCGAATTTGATGTCGTATTCTCCAACGCTGTGCTGCATTGGGTTGATCATTCTCCAGCCCATAACCCTAAAATGATTAATGTTAAACCCGGAACACTGGATGATATTCGTTGGCTGCAACCTGTGGGCAATTGATGGACTCGCAGCACTCAAAAATGGGTGATTTTGAGTGATCAAATGCTCAATTATGAAGCACAACCCCAAGATTACTCAGAACTGTTTGAACTATTTTACGATCAGTCATAAAAGTTAGTCAAACTTTAGTAGCTAATATGACTTCTTTTAATATTCATTTTAATCTTATACTAGAGAATCTCATCTTTTTTGTACTGGCAACCTCCTTTCTAGGAATTGTCGGTTGGGCGTGGAGAAATGCCAAGCCTTATAGTTTACCGACACCCTTACCGGGATGGTTTAAATTTTGGTTTGGTACGGTGCAGATTTTAGGACTATTACCTCCTTTAGTTGTGATGCTAATTTGGGGAGTTTGGGGAGACTATCCCCTTGTCTTCAGTGTGTTTGCGTCCTATTTTCTGATGCTGGCTTTACAAATTCTAACTGAGTATTTGACCTTGAGAAAATTTCCCTCGGTGGTCTGGGTAATGGTGCCTTATTTATATTTACCTTATCGAATTTATCAATTTTACGAAGGTTTAACTCTATTGGATTCTGAATCTGAATTATTTTGGGTCCGAACCGTATTAATTCTTGAAATCATCCTCTGGATTGGAAATTACGCTTTAGATTTAGCCCAACTTCCTCGGCTATTTCGTTGGGAAATCTCAGAAAATCAACAAACATCTTGAGTGAAAAATCTTCTGAGGATCAGTTTGAAGTCTTCTGACAACGAGGACAAAAATGAGCCGACCGCCCTGCCAATTTTAAGCGTTCGATAGGCGTTTGACAAACTCGACAGGGTTGACCCGCTCGATTATAAACCCAAGCTTGTCCTGCATAATTGCCGTTTACGCCTGCAACATTAAGGAAGTTACGAACCGTTGTTCCACCCGCATCAATAGCCGTTTTTAGAACTTGAACCAGTTGGGCGTGTAGGGTTTCAATTTGTGCGGGTGTTAGTTCTGCACAACGAGTCGTTGGTGATATTCCACTCAGGAATAGAGTTTCATCAGCGTAGATATTCCCCACCCCCGCAACCAGTTTTTGATCGAGTAAAGCCGTTTTAATCGGGCGCTGACGACGGTAAAATTGAGTGGTGAGGTATTTTATCGAAAATTCCTCTGAAAAGGGTTCATGCCCTAATTTTTGCAAGCCTGTGACAATCTTTGAGACTTCGACATTTGGGGGAATTCCCCACATTTGACCAAAAGTGCGTTGATCAACAAAACGAAGTTCTTGTCTATTCGGAAAAAACAATCGGACTCGCGTATGTTTGCTGAGAGGTTCATCTTGACTCACCCACAACAGTTGACCTGTCATTCGTAAGTGAACCGCTAAACCACCATTAGAGAAGGTTTGTAAATCGGAAAATTCTAGGTTTTGGGAATCGTCAGAATTGGGGTTAAACTGCGTCGAGAATTCCGCTAATAGATATTTACCCCGTCGATACCACCCGGCGATCGCTTGTCCCGATAATCCGGTAATAAACTCATCAATAGAAACAGGGTGAGCAAGAGTACGTTTCAGTAACACTTCCCCACCCTGAATAGTTTGGTTGCGGGACACTTGATTTAGGCCCCGTTTAACCGTTTCAACCTCGGGTAATTCAGGCACAGACTAATTTTCTGTTCCTGAATTGGGATCACCGACGACATGGAGTTGACCACTACCTTGACCGATGAAAGGCGAGTAGAGGACACCAGAATGGGTGATCGTGAGGTGAGACTTAACCACTACTTGACTTCAACCACTTCACTTTCGGCGAAGTTATTGGTGTTGATGCCGGAGTAGTTTACTTTCTCAAAACGGACAATCACGGGGTATTTGATACCGCTTTTGTCAACGGAAGCGACAGTACCGACTTCTTGAAACCAGTAGGACTCTTTCCGCAAAATACGAACTTTAGAACCACGTTGAACCATTAGCTTATCTTCCTCGTTTCTAAATTGATGAATAAAGCCTTGTATTGTTCAGGGTACTACTGGATCTGCTATCTCAGTGCAATTGAGTCTTTAAGTTTTATTGCTGATGTACTTTTACTCTACCCAATGCACTCGCACAAAATGGGCTGAACGACCCCACAAATCTTGCTCAATGGAGGTTTCATCCACTTGTAAGTTGAAGGGAATAGCAGTGGTCAGATATCGCTGCGCCCAACTCCCTAGTTCAGGAGCAAGCTGAGTGGCAACCCCGGCGGCAACCCCTAACCCTAAAAGTTGTTCAATTGGCCCTTTGGGTAAAGCAAGGTTGATTCCCATCGCTAACCCTCCCGTCAGCATCATTCCCACAGACAGATTAGTGCCGCATCGGGGATGAACAGCCAGATGCCATTCTCCGGCTGTCAGACGTTGCTTTGCTGTCTGTACCGCTTGTCTGAGTCGGCTGGTCTGAACCCGTCCGTAGAGATAAAATCCTGCGGCGGTTGACATTCCACCCAAGCGATCTTCTTCTCCAGAGATGCCGCCATTTGCCCATTCACTCAACACCCAAACGGTGGCGTGTTCGAGTGCATGAACTTGTCGAGTGATCAAAATCTCTTTCACACCCGGAACAAAGTTCAGTTGATGCAGAAGATCTCGATCTTGGGTTGCACTCGGCGCAAACTCAAAAGGAAATGAGTCGGTTGAGGTTGAATGTGATGTCGCAGTTGTCATCGTTTAAAGTTCTCCATCATGTCAATTGGCAAGCCCAAGTCCGTTAAGAAGGATTCTCGACTCGCTTACCATCTCTAAAAGTTCCGGGTAGTCGTTTACCTGCCGTATCAATTAGAGTTCCAGGGCCGTGAGGAATACCGCCGCGAAATTCACCTTCATAACGGAGTCCATTCGGGAAAGTACAAGTGCCTTTACCGTCGAGGGCTTCATTAAAAAATTGTCCTTGACAACGGCTACCATCTTTGCGGGTAAAACTTCCCTGACCAAAGGGCTGTCCGGCAAAGAATTCGCCTTGGAAGCGATCGCCATTGGTGTAGATAAATTCTCCCCGACCATCGGGTTGACTGCTGGTTTGTCCGCTACCGACCTCTCGGACAATTTGAAACTCTCCAACATAGCGATCGCCATTAGAGAAAATCACAGTTCCGTTGGTAATATTGCCATCTTTAAAGACACCAACAATGCGGGCATCATCGGAAAAAATGAAGACTCCTTGACCATTAGGCAAACCATTGCGAAATTCACCTTCATAGCGATCGCCATTGGCATAGACATAAATGCCTCGTCCATCCGGTCTACCATTGACAAAACTACCTTGGTAGTTGTCACCGCCTTCATAATTACACTTGACTGAACCGGTCGGCAATTGTCCTTCACAGACGGGAGGGCGTGTGTTTTGTTCTTGAGCGCTTGCCGGAATAGAAGTGAAGATCTCAACTCCCATTCCGATACTCGCTGCGATTAAAGTCAAAAATCCTAGCTTTTGAACTAAGCTAAACATAACTCCTAGTGCGGTTGAATTTTTTTATAGTTTTTGACAGACAATCAAGGGGAAGTTCGACTTGAGCGGATGTTGGGGAACAGCCCTGATAAACTTACCCCAGCTCCCTATATTCCCGGTGTAAAGATTGACTCTCATTCGAGTTTAAATGATTTCTACTGTAGTCACTTTTAGGAGGGATGATCAGGAGTTTCAGACAGACTTAGGAGGGCTGCATAAAATTTAGCTGCTCGTCTGTTGGTTCAAATGTACCCACTTCTACAGCAACTTCGACACCATTTTGCTCAAAAATCACAATCGGATCACTACCGACATTAAATTTCACTCGTTTGACTAATACCTGTCCATTGGCGATTCGTTGTCCGACACTCACGTAGCGACTGGTGGGTTCAGTGGGGGCTTTTAAAATGATTCGGGTTTCGTCACCCACTTGCATCACACCTGTGACTGAAATGGCTCTGGCAATCTCTACCGAAGGCGGAGGAGGAAGTACAGGAGTAGGTGTTGTGGGAGTAGGTGTTGTGGGTGCAAGTGCTGTTGGCGGAGGTGTGGGAGGAGCATTGGGATCACGCCATCGGGGTAGGGGTTCGGTTACAGGCAGCTCGGGTAAGGTCGGCACTTGAGCAACAGTCAAATTCGGAATTTGGGGGGGTTTCGGAGGCGGGGTCGGTAAAGTCGGCGAGGTCGGTAAAGTCGGCGAGGTCGGTAAAGTCGGCGAGGTCGCTAAAGTCGGCGAGGTCGGCGAGGGTTGAGCTGGTCTGCCCGGTTGTCGAGGCCCTCTGGGTGTTGTGCCTGGGGTGGCTTGCTGAGTTCCGGCTTGAGGTAGACGTTGAGCGACTGGGAGTTCGGGTAGGGAAGGCACTTGTCGCCCGGTGAGATTTGGAGAAATCGTTCCTTGACCTTGATTTCCATTTGTCGTTTGCGCTTGGGCGGCAGCAACAGTCCACTGAGGAGGGACTGCGGCAATCGGAACATCTGGAATTGTCGGGACTTCTCGGGCGGTAAGATTTAGAGACTCTGCGGCATCTTCTGGATCTGGAGTTCGCTGAACAATCTGAGGGGTGAGTACACCAAACGGATCGCTCACCGATTGATTCGGGACTCCTGCTGGGGCTACGGCAGTACCGTTTCCATTGGTACTCCCTTTAAGCTGAAGCAATCGTTCTTCGGGTTTGGTAGACTGAATTAAACCTGCTCTGGCAGCAGTTTCTTCTTTTTGCTGTTCGACTAAAGGTTCTTCAAATGCTCCTTTTTGGGGGTCTTCGGCGGTTTCTTGTTCGTCTGTTTGTTCGGTTCCTTCTGTTGCTGTTTCGGTTTCGGCGGGTGAGCTTTCTGCTGAGGGAGTTTCTGTTGTCGGTTCACTCCCTTGTTCTTGAGAACCACATCCACCCGTCCAAATTGTCAACAATCCTAATGCGACCACTAACCATATTTTACGCATTGCCCGTCCCTGAAACACGTTCTGTAATAATTTTAAGGATAGCCAAAGTCTAACCGATTCAGCCAATTAGTCACAGTTCTCCAGGATGCAAGCTCCCCGAGCTGCTGTGACCGTTGGTCAATTTATAGAAATTTAACAAAACTGTTCTCAGAGTCAACTGTTTACCGGACGTTTCCGTGTTAGGCGAACGCCGACCAAGAAACAGTGCTTGCAGTTAACCGCGTGCTGCGTCAAATCGCAAAGGGGTGATCAGGAGTCTCGGACTGGAGAGATACCCACAACTCAATCGGTTTGATTGGCAGTGACATCCTCCCCTCCTAACTGCGAAGCGCAGTATAGAAGGGGCTTCCCAACTTCGCAATTGAGAGTTGCTGCCTCATAGGACTTGCATCCAAGTATCCTCCGCAGCCAGCAAACGCTAGTCCAAGCGTCTGTTTTACCCGATTCAAAATGTTAATTCCAGAGTTCCAATCTCGGTCGATAACTAACTTGCAGTGAGGACAATTATGAAGTGAACTACCTACGCAGACGCTTCGCTTTCTAGCGTAGGCTTCCAGCTTCTTGATCAACCTTGGTCGAAGCATCATTAGATTGATCATTGATCGGAAGTTGCCGCACAGAGGACTTTCGTCCTTTGGTTGGTCTTACACTTTCTCCACTGGCAGTCACCCCCGTCCCAGGGGCGAGGAATTGTCGATCTGGGTCTGCCGCGATAACTCTCAATCCCTCATCTCTGATATTGAGAGCCGCGTTGATATCACGATCATGTTGGGTGTGACAATGATTGCACTCCCAGTGACGAACATCGAGTGGCAGACTTTGAACAACATTCAGACAAACATTACAAGTCTTTGAGGACGGAAAAAACCGATCTATTTCCAGATAGGTTTTTCCGTCCTTTTTTGATTTGTAATCAACAAAGTTTAAGAACCTTCCCCAACCACAGTCGCTGATTGCCTTGGCTAGATTGTGGTTGCGTACCCTTGCGGGTGAGCCAGTCGCTTCAAGTCGGGTTCCCCGCCCAACGCGCTGGCTCACCATGCCCTTTACGTTGAGATTTTCAGCAATTATGACTTGATTCTCGTTCACAATTTTGCGAGACAGTTTATGCAGGAAGTCTTGCCTCGCAAAGAAGATTTTCTCGTGCGCTCTTGCTACCAATTTCCTGGCTTTATTCCGGGAATTGGAACCTTTTTGCTTGCGAGATAATTTCTGCTGCTTTCGCTTTAAATTACGTTCATGTTTTTTAAAGTGCCGAGGATTTTCGTATTTAGACCCCTCGCTTGTAATCAAAAAGTGGGTGAGTCCCAGGTCTAATCCTATCGCTTTTCCTTCTTCAGAAGTCTGCGGTTCAGCTTCTTCGTTCTCAAATAAAATTGAAGCGTAATACTTCTCCGTTCTTGTCTTTGTTATTGTGACTGTTTTGATATTGCCATCAAATTTTCGGTGAATATTGGCTTTGATTTTGCCAATAACAGGAAAACTTAAATGACTGTCAACAATCTTGACGTTCTGAGGATACTGGATCGATTGCTTTTCATGGCGGCTCTTAAATCGAGGGAACTTGGCTCGACCTTCAAAGAAGTTAACAAAAGCTCTGGAAAGATTTAAAACAGACTGCTGTAAGCATTGTGAATAGGTTTCCTTTAGCCAGGCTGTTTCTTCTTTCTTTTTTAGAATTGGTAACTGTTTCTTCAGTTGCATTCCTGAGATTCCCTTGCCTGTTTCTTTATAGGCTTGGTTGTTCAGCTCCAGGCAGTAATTCCACACCCATCGGACAGAACCAAAAGCTTTTGTAAGAGCTTGTTTCTGTTCATCTGTTGGATATAGTCTGACTTTTGCTACGTTTCTCATTATGCAAATTAGAGCGAATGCAATTTATTATAACTCAATCTGGAGAATTAACAACCTCAAGGGCGATTCATCCCACACTGAAACGCAGTGTCAGGTGTGGGGCTTCTCGCTGTGAAGCTAATTCCTTAAGGGTCTTCTCAACCCTTCCACCACAACCAGAACACTCGATACTCGTGCCTCTAGGGTCATCTCCAATTGCCCACTTACCGCGTTTTACCACCACTGCTTGCAGGATATTCAGGAAACTTCCCCAGGCTGCATCCAATATCGACTTAGCCAATCGGGTTCTTGCCAAGCCCTTAATGTTCAAGTTTTCAAACGCTATCAGGTCGTACTGGTCACACAGCCTGTGAGCGACTTGATAATGAAACTCTTTTCTCTGTCTGGCAACGTGCAAGTGAAGACGAGCAACTTTATTAGATTGCCGCTGGTAGTTTTTAGAGCCTTTCTCCATTCTTGCCAGTTGCCGTTGTTGACGAGCTAACTGTTGTTGAGACTTCCGGTAAAATTGGGGAATCTTTACAGCTTGCCCGTCAGATGTCGCTAAAAACTTCTCTAAACCAACATCTATGCCAACAGCAGACTTAATTTCATCTAGATTTCGGCAGGAGACCCACGCCATAAGTCTGAGTTGGCGATGGGAGGAATGCCGACCAAAGCCATGTCTCACGGTTTTTGTGCTAAACTGTGAAACATGACTGAAAAAGCCTACCGACACCGTTTGTATCCGACTTCTGAACAGGAGAACCTGTTGAGGAGGACGTTGGGCTGTGTGCGATTGGTGTACAACAAAGCACTAGCAACACGCACTGAGGCGTGGTATGAAAAAAAAGAACGAGTAGGCTACTCTCAAACTTCTTCAATGCTGACAAGCTGGAAAAAAGAGGAAGAATTAGACTTCTTAAATGAAGTGAGTTGTGTTCCACTTCAGCAAGGATTAAGGCACTTACAAACTGCGTTCACTAACTTCTTTCCGGGTCGGGCGAAATACCCGAATTTCAAGAAGAAACGTAATGGTGGAAGTGCAGAGTTTACGAGCGTCAGCCAAAAAGTTTAAAGAGGGTCAAGTCTATATTGCAAAGTGCAAAGAACCTTTGCCTATTAGATGGAGTCGTCAGCTTCCCAAAAATTGTACACCATCTACCATTGCGGTCAAATTAGATCCGAGCGGGAGATGGTTTGTTTCTTTGAGGATTGATGACCCAACGAATCAGAGATTAGAGCCTGTCAAAAAACAGATAGGAATCGATCTTGGAATCACCAGTCTGTTCACAACTTCCGACGGAGTTAAAGTTTCCAACCCCAAACACTTTGACAAACTATATAAAAAACTCCGACTCGCTCAAAAGTCTTTAAGCCGAAAAACCAAAGGTTCAAAGAATAGAGAGAAAGCTAGAGTTAAAGTAGCTCGTATTCAAGCTAAAATTGCCGATACTCGTCGTGACCATTCGAGCAAACTAACCACCCAACTAATTCGTGAAAATCAAACAATTGTAGTTGAGGACTTGGCTGTGAAGAACATGGTTAAAAACCACCCTTACGGGTGAGCCAGTCGCTTCAAGTCGGGGAACCCGCCCAACGCGCTGGCTCACAAGTTAGCTAGAGCAATCAGTGATGCTAACTGGGGTGAACTTGTCCGACAACTTGATTACAAAGCTGAGTGGTATGGACGAGAATTAATCAAAATAGATAGATGGTTTCCCTTAACAAAGCGATGTTCTAACTGTGGATACATCGCCGAAGAAATGCCATTAAACATCCGGGAGTGGGATTGCCCAAAATGTGGGAGACACCATGACCGAGATATTAACGCTTCGATAAAGTGCGATTCGTTCAGCCTAAACCTGGAAACAGGGGGACGGCTGGCTTCAGTTAAGTAACCCATACAGGGTGGAGTACGCACTTTAATCCTTAACTGATGACAACTTCATAATCTTATAGGTGAGTGTAAGTACCCTAGAAAACACAAGTCCTATCCCTTTGGTACTAGGGTGAAAACATATTCTCTAGGGTAGCGACTAGCCATCAATCCCTAAAGCGAGAATAAAAGCAGAAAGTAACCACTAGCCTTAAGTAAGTTACCTGTGAGTAAGTCACCATGAATAACGCAAGTGAAGGATATGTCCGAATCACCGTTAATGCGAACCAGCGAAACAAGGCTGCGCTGGGAGTCCCAAAAGGGCATAGTACAGAGCGATAAGAGAGTTTTTATCGACTTATCAGTACCACTCTAAAACTCGGTGAAAAATATCCATTCTAAAGTGACAAACCAAAGATTATGAGGAACGAAGTAACCCACCTGTTCACTCTCATTGAAGGTCGATTTGATGAGTAGTCAGCTAAGACGTAACTTCTATCAACATGATAGGTAGCAGTTGGGAAAGATTGAGTCAGAAGCCAAAGCCTTATGGTAATGATGAGGATATGCTGACGGACTCACGGTTTGATGAAATGTAGAGGTACAAGTAGGATTAAAATGCCTAAAACAGATTCAAACAAGAAGACTGTAGGATTAATACTCGGACATGAATCATCTGAGGATATCAACGCACAATTAAATTGGGCAATGATTGAATGGGATAATTTAGAAAAACGAGTATATAAGGTCCAGAAGCGCATCTACAAAGCGTCTAGTCGTGACGATGTTAGGACAGTTCGCAGACTCCAAAAACTTCTAATCTCATCCTGGTCAGCCAAATGTTTAGCGGTGCGTCGGGTAACACAAGATAACCAGGGAAAGAAAACCGCAGGTGTGGATGGTGTTAAATCACTAACCCCAAAACAACGGTTCAACCTGGTTAATGAATTAAAACTAGGGTCTAAAGTGAAACCAACTCGTAGAGTTTGGATACCCAAACCAGGGAAGGATGAAAAACGACCTCTAGGAATACCGACCATGTATGACCGTGCATTACAGGCACTTGTCAAGATGGCTTTAGAGCCTGAATGGGAAGCAAAATTTGAACCAAATTCCTACGGTTTCAGACCAGGACGCTCATGCCAGGATGCTATCGGAGCAATATTCTCAGGAATTAAGCAGAAAAGCAAATTCGTTCTTGATGCCGATATTTCTAAATGCTTCGATAAAATCAACCACGAAAGATTGTTAGAGAAACTCAACACCTTCCCAACACTCCGCCGTCAAGCAAGAGCTTGGCTAAAATCAGGAGTAATGGACGGTAAAAAGTTATTCTCAACAGAAGAGGGAACCCCTCAAGGTGGTGTTATAAGTCCATTATTGGCAAACATAGCACTACACGGAATGGAGGAAGAAATCAACAAACTAGCTGACACCTTCAATATGAAGCGACCTGATGGAACTCAACTAAGTAAGAGAGACAAAAGGAAATCAGTTAACTTCATTCGCTATGCGGATGATTTTGTGATACTCCATGAAGAACTTGAAAAAATCCTAATCTGTAAAGAGCACATATCTAAGTGGTTAAAGGATATTGGATTAGAACTTAAGCCTAGTAAAACTCGAATAACCCACACATTGAAGGGTATAGAAGAGGAAAAACCTGGATTCGACTTTTTAGGATTTCACATCCAACAGTATAAAGTTGGAAAATACCAATCTGGTAGAGTGAAAGATAAGAAAGAAGGAAAAGGGAGATTATTGGGTTTTAAAACCATCATAACCCCCAGTAAAGAAAGCCAAAAAAGACACTACAAAAAGGTAGCAGAAACGATAGAGAAATATAAGGGACAATCCCAAACCATTTTAATATCAAAACTCAATCCTATCATCAGGGGTTGGTGCAATTACTTCTCTACCGTAATAAGTCAAAAGGTATTCGAGAAACTAAACCACCTAATGGTATGGAAACTCATTAAATGGGGGATAAAACGTCACCGAAACAAAGGAAAAAAATGGGTTTACCTCAAATATTTCCGAAAAATAGGTAACGACAACTGGACTTTTGCAACTAATAGGGAAGGTAACAACCCTATGATATTACTCAAACACCAAGAAACGGAAATAAAACGCCATATCAAGGTTAAAGGTAATGCAAGTCCTTATGATGGTAATCTCATTTATTGGAGTACAAGAATGGGCAAACATCCTGAAATGCCAAAAACAAGAGCAACCCTCTTAAAAAGGCAAAAAGGAAAATGCGCCCACTGCAATCTGTTCTTCCGTGAAGGGGATGTAATAGAACTCGACCACATTACACCTAAATCGAAAGGTGGAAAAAATGAGTACAAAAACTTACAACTATTACATCGACATTGCCACGATGAAAAGACCTTAACAGATGGAAGTTTGGAAAGGTCTGGTAACAAAACTGACTGTAAAAGTGTCATACCAAAACCACTATGGAACATCCCAAATAACTACATTTGGATTGACGATATGCTGGTGACGACGTACTAATGACAAAGCTCATTAAACTGAGGAGCCGTATGATGGGAAACTATCAAGTACGGTTTTGGAGAGCAGTGGAGGGGGCGACCTCTTCACTGACTTTAATTATTTTGGCGGCAGGACTTGCCGTGTCAGCGCCAGTCGCTCATGGGGTTTCCCCCATGAGCGCGCTGGCTTGCCTGTGGAGCGACCGTAAGAGCCGAACAGAGTAAATCTGTGAAGCCCGGTGCTAAGAAGCAGGAACTCAAATAGTTATATTTGGGAATCCCGCGCCAAAAACAAAGTGTTGGCGTCGGGAGGATGTCAACTACTGGTAACAGGTCAGGAATTGTCCCATCTTCCAGTGAGAAGCTGACATACCAACCATCAGCCTTCCTAAGTAATGTGGCTTGCTTAATTGCAAAACCGTCAGGGATTGGACGATGCAGGACAACTTCAATCTCGCCAATCTTCGACAGCTTCAGGATATTGCCTGTTAGATGTGCGCCTGCTTTTGGGCAGTTCACTCTAGGAAAAGTAAACGAGCAGATGTCACCCCGCTTCTTAAAACGTGGGCGACCTCCTCGCTTACCATTCTTATCGGGAATTAACCAACGCTTACTCGCTTTGTCCAATCTCATCAAGTTCTGCTGCTGGCAGTCGGCATAGATGTTTTTGTATTCAGGAAATAGCTCTTTAGTTTGTTTTAACTCTGATGCTTGTGAGTAATAATCAACTTTTTCGGGGATATCACCTATCGGTTCAGAAACAATACTGCATCGGTCAAACTGGCATCGAGTACGTCGGAGCCAATCGAGTCTTTGACCGAGTGCGTAATTATAGTGCCGACGCAGCAACTCTCCCCTGACTTCCATTGTGGACGCCTGCTCGAGAGTTGGCTTGAGACGGTACTGATAGGTGATTATCATGATCACATGGAATTAGATTGGCATAGCTGAAAACTCAATATTCAAGCATTGAGTCTTGAGTAGAGGACGATGATTTCAACTGGAGTTCTATTTCTCCTAATCTCTAGTTATATATCCCTAATTCTACAGGAATCGCTAATTTTTTGTGTCTTTTGTATCAGTATTCAACTGTTTTTTGAGAGCGTCGATGGTATGATATCGATGACACCACTTGTAGATAGGATAACTTTGCATGGCACCAGTGTCTGTATCTCCCGTTGTACTCATCATTCTAGACGGCTGGGGCTATCGTGAACAGACGGACGGAAATGCCATAGCGGTAGGTAATACGCCTGTCATGGATAGTCTATGGACTGCTTATCCGAGAACACTAATTCGGGCTTCGGGAAAAGCAGTGGGCTTACCAGAAGGTCAGATGGGAAATTCTGAAGTTGGTCATCTTAATATCGGAGCGGGGCGCATTGTTCCCCAGGAATTAGTCAGAATTACGGATGCTGTAGAAGACGGTACTTTGCTTGACAATCCAGCCTTAGTTCAGGTCTGTCAAGAAGTTCGAGAGCGAGATGGAAAATTACATTTAGTCGGCTTGTGTTCTGATGGTGGGGTTCACTCCCATCTTCAGCATCTACTAGGATTATTAGATCTCGCTCAAAACAAAGGCGTTTCTCAAGTTTGTATTCATGCGATTACCGATGGTCGCGACACCAATCCTAAAGATGGCATCAAAGCACTTCAGCAAATTCAAGACCATATCAATCAAATCGGTTTAGGACAGATTGTGACTCTCAGTGGTCGTTATTATGCGATGGATCGCGATAATCGTTGGGATCGCATTCAAAAAGCCTATTTTAATATGACCGTCGATGGGGAAGGAACCGAACTCTCAGCCGTTGAGGTTTTACAGCGTTCCTACAATGAAGGAATAACCGATGAGTTTGTCATTCCGACTCGTCTGAAACCCGGAACGGTAGAAGCTGGAGATGGAGTTATTTTCTTTAATTTCCGCCCAGATCGAGCGCGACAATTAACTCAAGTCTTTGTCGATCCCAATTTTAACAGCTTTGAACGAGAAATCATCCAACCCCTAGCCTTTGGGACTTTTACCCAATACGACGCTAACTTTCCCGTTCTTGTGGCTTTTAAACCCCAAAACCTCAATAATATTTTAGGAGAGGTAATTTCCGCTCACGGTTTAAAGCAGTTCCGCACCGCTGAAACCGAAAAGTATGCCCATGTCACCTACTTTTTTAATGGGGGTTTAGAGCAACCCTTTGAAGGGGAAGATCGAGAGTTAATTCCCTCTCCGGCTGTGGCTACCTACGACCAAGATCCAGAAATGTCCGCAGACGAAGTGACGGATGTAGCGATTGAGGCGGTGGAAAAAGGCATTTATTCGCTGATGGTGATTAACTACGCTAACGCGGATATGGTGGGTCATACAGGGATGATCGAGGCTGCCACTAAAGCCGTCGAGACTGTGGATCAATGTTTGGGACGTTTAATCGAAAGTATTAATAAAGCGGGTGGAACAGCAATTATTATCGCCGATCATGGCAACGCGGAATATATGCGCGATGAACAGGGTAATCCTTGGACTGCTCACACCATTAACCCCGTGCCGTTTATCTTGATAGAAGGCGAAAAGCTAAAAATTCCGGCACATGGTACGGATGTTCATCTCCGAACAGATGGCTGTTTAGCGGATATGGCTCCCACAATTCTCGAAATTCTCAAACTTCCTCAACCGGAAGAAATGACCGGACGTTCGATGATTTTGCCTGCGGGTTTTGAAGT
>NZ_AAVU01000052.1 GCF_000169095.1 Lyngbya sp. PCC 8106 | reverse complement strand
TACTTTTACTAATAGAAAGCGCCCCTTGCGGCCCTCCAAAACCTCCGCCTCCTCGACTTTGTAAAAAGCGGCCGACACCAATCCAAATTCCCACGAATATTAACGGCGGAATCACCCAACCGAGTAAGGTGGTAAACCAGTTACTCTGAGGGGGTGGGGCGGCTGCAAATTGTATGCCTTTGTCTTCTAAACGTTTAGGAAGTTCGAGGTCAAAAATCGGTGTTGTAGACAGCATTTGTCCTTGTTCTTCCTCGCCTTCGGGTTTGAGTTGATACCGAATTTGATCTTGCTCGATGTAAGCTTGAGTAACTTTTCCGTCTTCAACTTGGTCTATGAATAAGCTGTAGGGAACACGCGGAATATTTTGTCCAAATAAACCGGGTAAAAAGGTATTGGCAAGCAAGACTAGACCTGCTAACCATAATAATATACTCCCCAGTGGGATATTGTTCGGAAATTTGGGTTGGTCGTCTTTTACTGGCATAATTTTTGTTTTTCTGTGGTCTGTCTTATTGGGTGCGTCAAATCGTTAACGTTTGGGTGACTTCTATAAGATTAATGGGTTGGATACATTCTACTCGTCTATCTTTAGACAGAGAAGAAATCGCAGAAATTAAACATGATTTGTTTTAATGCTTTTTAAACGTTCAACTTCTGTTTCATTACGATAAGGGATTGTGACTTTTGCACCCTGAGAAATAGCCAGAGGAGTAACGCCCATGCCGAGACCCCCAGTTCCTCCAGTGAGTAAGACTTGTTTACCTTTCATGGGTTGATTATATTGACTTCTTTTGTTTAATATAACGCGATATTTGTTTAAAATCGGGTGAGGTTTTCTCGACATTGCGATCGCATTTTTCGGCTTGACAAAAAGTTCAAATTGTGGCAAGACCTGTATATAATAAAAGAAACTAACACTGAGGTTCGTTTGATGGTGACACAAACTCAAAAACAAACTTATACCCCAGAAGAATACCTAGAACTTGAAGAACAAGCGGAATTTAAAAACGAATATCGGAATGGAGAAATTTTAGCGATGGCTGGTGGAACCACAAATCATAACAAAATTGCTGGAAATTTTTACAAAAGATTTCCCTTAACCATTCAAGAACAAGATTATGAGGTTTATATTGGTGATGTAAAATTATGGATTCCTTCTACTCAAACTTACACTTATCCTGATATTATGGTAATCGAAGGAGAACCCATTTATCAAGAAAATCGCCGAGATATTGTCACAAATCCTCTGTTAATTGTGGAAGTCTTATCGAAATCAACGAAAGATTATGATCAAGGAGATAAGTTCCGTTCCTATCGTTCGATTCCCAGTTTTCAAGAATATATTTTAATCGATCAATCCGGCTATTATCTCGAACAGTTTTCTAAAAATACCGAGAATAAATGGGTGTTAACAGACTATGAGGGCGAAGATTCAGTGTTAACTTTAGATTCCGTTGAGTTACAGATGTCGTTAGGGGAAATCTACGAACGAGTTAATTTCAAAGACGTTGAAGAATAAGGAAAATTAGAACTTCTCTCTTTAATCAATTTCAAGTTCTCGCAGGAAATAAAATCGATCAGTTTCGTCAACACGACCTAAATAACCTGTTAATGGAGAAGATAACTCTATCAGCAACTCTCGAACTTTTTCTTCCGACAGTGCAGAATTTATATCGGTTGCAAACATCGAATTATACTGGGTTCTGATTTCTGTAACTGTGGGTTTATCGGTTCCGAATTCTCCCAGTTTTTTAACAGCTTCAATGATTTGACTTCGCAGTTTAATGTCTTGTTTAACTGTCTCAATATATTCATCGACTTTACTATCAATTTGTCCGGCTGTTAGATAATCTTTCAGTTCAAATAGATTAACTGAACCAGGATATTTTGCTTCAAGTTCAACTAATTTTTGTAAACTCATGGGATTAATAATACTAACTTTCCATTCTTGGGCAGCTTTTAATAAATTTCTACTCGGATTTCCAGGGCCAATAACTAACTTTACTGACTTCATAAATGTTTCTTGTCCTAAATGAGTACCTCCAAGTTCAACTAATTCTTTAACCGCCATATTTCCAAGACCCTTTCCGGCTTTGCATTCCCCCACCATTGGATAGGGTTTAGTACAATACAAATCCATTCCACCCGCACCTCCTTTTGCATCGGTATCAACCTCAAAACCCAAAAATACCAAACTTTGACGAACGATATTTTCAAAGGCGGTTCCTTTTTCATATTTTCCACCTGTTTCTGCTGTTCCTTTTTGATTAATTGTAGAAATCCAATCGGGTAAAGGTTTAGTTGTTTTTGGCATTTTCCAACCGAGAAATTGTTGAATTTGCTCATCTAATCGTTTCGCTTTAGAATCAGTTATAGCTAACTGAGAAATTGCGGTTTGTAATTCTTCTAATTCGGGATGTAATGGAGGCTGACGGTTGAGTATTTGACGATAGCGTTGATCGAAAACTTCGTTACTTAAAATTGGGTGATCTTCGCCAACCGTTAAAGCTGGAAACAGAGGAATAAATTGATCTTCACAATATTGGGAAACTTCTATAGATTCTGGTAATAGATAAACCCGCAAATAAGCAAGGAAGATATACTCCTGTTGGGATAGGATTTGTCGCAGTGCTTCAGAACGCCATACAGTTAATTGAGAAAGAATTTCTAGTTGTTCCGTATCATCTATCATATGACAAGATTTACACTTAGCCCAGGCTTGAATTATTCCAGTCTTTGCAGTTTTAGCAATCGGTAAAAAACTTGATCGGTAGTATTGTTCTGGGGGCGGATAACTGTTGGATAATTCATCAGCATAAAGAGCAAATTCTCCAAGTTCAATAAATTGGCGAGGTATCACAACAAGACTTCGCCCTTGAATTAAGGCTTGAATATCTGCTGCTGGAAGACACAACGCTGTATCAATCATTCTAATTATATCTGTCATTCTTCAATTAACCCTGTAGGAATTTGACCAGATGGAGCGCTCAGAATTTCACGAATTAGGTGATTATTAACTACAAGTTGATTCCGCTCAATAAAATTGCGGATTTGTTGATCATTTAATTGATAATCTTGACGACTTCGATAAACTTGGTATACAGCCAATAAGGGTTTTATATCCTCTGCGGTTAACCGAACCCATTCTCCACCCCATTTCGGAGATAGTAGTTTACTTAAATAATCTTGCGCTTGTGCTGCTGTAGGATTAATCTGCTTGGAACGAATTAAGCAACCTCTGGTTATGTCAAATTTTTTATAGTTAATTAACCGAGTAAGTGCAGCACCTACACTTCTTCCACTTGACTTTTGCATCACTACTACTCCTATCTTAATTATTTTTCCATTGTCCTTGGCAATGATTTTAAACGCAATGTAGCCCCTATTTTCTTGTTTAGGTTCAACTAACTCTATTTTATGAACGGTCACACTATCAATTACTTTTCCCGCTATTGTATTGAAGCATAACTTCAGAGAATTTGCAATTCTTGTCTCATCTTCCATCCAAACATTTGTAGACTTTTCTAATTCTTCCAGCTTTTGTTTGTAAGCTAACTCGACAGGATTTTTAAGTTCGGAGTTGGGTGGTGACGTAGAAGAATTTGAAGAATCTGTCTCAATTGAATCAGGAACTTTAAAATTTTCCGCACACCATTTGATAATTTTTCGGACTGAGTTACCCTTTCCTAATTGTCTGATTTTTTGCTCGTCAAAGGGATAGATCGGAGTGGGAGGTTTCAGATTTTGAGAATGATAAAACTTTGATAGCCAGAGAGTAACTAACTCAACAACAGAGTCCTCATTCATAAATTTTAAGTTAATAGGACTTCCTGTTGCTGAAATTCGATCTGGTACTCCTCCAGGCATCTGTTTAATTTTTTGATTCCATGTATCGGGCATCATCACTGTTAGAATCACAATACCTTGACTGGTTTCACTTAAGTTAATACTGTCAACTAAACTCTTGATCAATCGAGCTACAACATGAGGTCTAGACAAACCCGATTTACTTCTACTAATATCTGGCGTATCCAATTCATCAAAACATATAAGTATTGGTTTGTAGTCAGCAATTAAAGTCAGCATTTGTAAGACGATCTCAAAAGCTTGAGATTCTGTATTTTCTGTTCCAAAAACAGAATTTGGTAATACAAGTTGCTTGGCTTTATTCTCAGCAATTTCTTGACCAGATAACCACTTAACCGCATAAGGTGCTTGAGTTTCCACAAGTGTCCATAAAATAGCACGAGTCAGATCAGGATCAATTCGTCTACCTTGAGAAACTTGACAAAATTTCTGAGTAATAATATCAATCCATTCACTGACTTTTTCAAGAGATTGATTTGGGTTATTTAAGTGATTAACTAGCTGTTGAGGGGATGCTAACTTTGTGCTTGGGTTCGCAGCTTTCCAAGTTGAATTAGCCATAAATGTAGCAAGTCTTTGCCACGACGTTACTTCAGAACTACCAATTTTTCGGTCTAGGCTTTTGGCTAAAGTTGCCTGAAATTCTCGGTTGATTGAATCAAAATTATATTTTTCTACATTTCCATAAATACATAGGGCTTGTTCTGTGCTTCTACAATGATTAAAAATGCGAGAAATAATATGACTTTTACCTTCTCCTTGCCCAGAAACTATAACCCTAGAAGTGATTTTACTATGTCCTGTGCTAGTTTGTTGAACTTGCTTGATTGCTTTAATCACTTCGTCAGAAGCATGAGCATTAAAAGTCGGGACATCGGGAAATCCTCCGTCCCAAATATTTTGCTCTCTGACAATTGCTAAGGTTTCAAAGGGATTAAAACTTTTGATAGCAGCGTGTATCTTTTCTAGAGGAGATGTATTCATTGGGAATTTTAATTATGTACTTGATTCAAAAAAATTGATGAAATGGCAATCGATGTTAACCTATCCGAGTAGTATAATAGCGTAATTCGCCGAGTGAAGTTAAGATGGAATCTTCTTGTTTGTCAGATGTAATACCTGACATCTCACCACCTTGAAGTTTAAAAATTTCTTCAGCTTGCATTTCTAACATCCAATCGCTAAACTGCGATCGCGTGACTTTTTCCCCAATTTCCCGACGCATCCGATAAATTGGCACCAGATTGTCATAATTAAAGTCACGGTTGAGGCGCTCATAAACCTCCAAAGCGACAGACTTAAACTCATCATAAGATGCGATCTTATTTTCACGAGTAGAGGGTTGAGAATTGACCTGTTTTGTGTTATTATCTACCTGTCGAAACCACCGCAAAACGGCGTTAAATTGCTTGCTGCTTACCACCCGTTGCTCGTCGGCTGTATATTCAAAGTCAAGACTTTTCAGACTGGCTTCTAAAATCTGCAAACCGATATCGGTTAGAGAAACTTTAACAGATCGGTTTTTGGTTGTGATCGCGATCGCACCTTTTTCATTCAATTCGTCTAGTACAGGTTGATAGGTGGCGACTTTCTCTTTACTTTTTTTAACCGAATTGATCAAATCACTTTTTTTGACTTCATCGGTTGTGCCGCCTAAGTCCCACAGCATCAGCAACAAACGAGTTTTGAGTTTTGAATCTACAGAATTGGGCATTGTTTTATACTAACTGATGAGGTTAAATCTTGGTATCAGCTTAGATTCTCCTTTCATCTAATATTGTATAATAGGTCAGTTTAGATTAAAATCCGTAAGATCACGGAAATTTAGTTACTGTTTATTACTTGGGTGTTGATATTACTTAGGTGTAGTCAATTATGAAAATTACTCAATCTCTCCATGCGGCGATTTTAGTTGCTGATTTAGAAAAAGCCAATTATTTCTATGAAAAAATTCTCGAACTTCCTCAAGTTGAACGTTCTCTCAAATTTGCGGGAAGTTGGTATCAAGTGGGAAACTTTCAAATTCATTTAATTCAGGCGCCTGCGGTAGTCCCTGATGTCGTTAATAATGAGAAATGGGGGCGAAATAGACATTTAGCTTTTTCTGTCGATAACTTGGAAGAATTCCAACAAAAACTAAGCGAAAATAACTGCTCTTTTCAAATGAGTTCATCGGGGAGGGCGGCGTTATTTGTTCAAGATCCTGATGGGAATATTATCGAACTCAGTCAAGTTTAAAGCATTTATGAAAATTATTGCTTATTCCTACAGCGATCCGTTATTAGAAACACCGCCTAACCGGATGATTTGGGGTTGGGAAATCGATCAAGTTTATCAAGATTTGGGAGAACGTCAACAACTCGATCAATTGTTCGCAGACTGTGAAGCCGAACCCACAGAATATCTGTTAATTCGACGGTTTGAAGAATTAGGAGATAATTTAAAACAAGTTAGCGATCGCCTCTTGCAATTAGAAGCTTTAAATGTTAAAATAATTGCCATAGAATCTAATCTGAATCGTTCTATTTCTGATGCGACTCAAGTTGATTTAATTAAACTAATCGCCGAAATTCAAACCAGTCAACGTAGTCGCCGCATCCGTCAGGGACACGCCCGCAACCGGATTAAAGCCACACCACCCCCCGGAAAAGCCCCCTATGGTTATCGTCGGGGAAAAGAACGCTACACTTTAGATCGAACAACTGCCCCAGTGGTTAAAGAGTTTTTTGAACGGTTTTTAATTTACGGTTCGTTGCGGGGTGCCGTGCGATATTTAGAAAAGCGATATAGCAAGAAAATTTCAGTTACAACCGGGAGAAGATGGTTAACAAATCCTGTTTATCGAGGAGATTTAGAATACAAAAATGGTGAAACTATTCTAAATACTCATGTTGCTATTCTTTCTCGGGAAGAAGCCGCCCAAATAGATCGACTCTTGCGCCGCAACCAACGAATGTCTCCAAAAACAGCAAGTGCGCCTCGTTCTTTAGCGGGTTTAGTATTCTGTGGTGAATGTAGTTGTTTGATGACAGTTAGCCGAGTCACAACCTATCGAAAAAACCGTGAATATCTTTATCTACGCCCCACCGCTTGTCCCCGTCAACCCAAGTGTAAAGCCTTATCTTATAATAACATATTAGATGCAACAATTCAACATATTTGTGAGAATTTACCCCGTGCTGTTTCTGAGTTAAAAATGCCAAACCTAGATAAAATCAAAATAGATATTCAACACGCTATTGCCACAAAACAAGAAATTCTCTCTCAGTTACCCCAGTTAACAGCAACGGGAATATTAGATGAAGAAACTACCGAACTGCGAATTTATAAACTCAAAACAGAAATAGCCCAACTGCAAGGAAAATTCGCCCAATTCCCCCCAGTGAGTTTAAAAGAAACCGCCCAAGCTGTTTCTATTCAGCAATTTTGGTTAGATTTATCGGAAACCGAACGACGCTTTTATTTTCGAGAATTTATCCGTAAAATCGAGATTATTCGACCAGAAAAAAACTGGAAATTAAATGTTGAGTTTATTTTTTAATCGAGCCAACACTTAACTTAAATATAATAATAAAGCCTCTTTTTTTGACTGTGGTTGAGCTTGGGAAACAGAACTCGCTTCAGTTTTAGAAAAACGAGCAAGCGCGGCGGCTGATGTCGAGTTTTGTCCAGAGTGATAATTAACTAAAATAAAACTATTTAAAATTTCTAACTGAGCATCGACAATTTCATCATGATTTTCATACCACTTCGCGATCGCAACGGATAAGGTTTCAAGCTTATCTTCCAAAGGTTCTATCAACTCAATTAGTTCTTGACGTTTTGACTCCGGAAAAAGTTGAGGTTTTTCTTTCAACAATTTCAGAAAAGCTTCTAGGTTTTGATTGTGAAAAGACATAGACGAAATTTTAGATATTCTATTAATTCTAAGATACAATAAGTTGGGTACAGTTCTGATTAACGCTAATTCAGAAAACTGCACCCCAGTTTAAAGTCTAGCCTTTGGTTAGGCGAATATGCTCCATGACTCGACGTTTGCGTTCGTCAGATGAACTCAAAGGGTTGTACGAGGTGGATGAAGCTTGAGTGAACTTCCCGAGACTCCGGGCTAGGTGTTCTTTAACTTTCTGCTTTTGTTGGTCTGAACTGGCCATAAGAGTTGAGTATAAGGAAGTTTCGTCATGTGTTCTAACTTTATATTCTTATACCATTCGAGAGCTTTTAACGAAGAAAATTTGAGAATTTCAGAAATGGGAATTTTGAGTCGCCCTCAACTCCGGGTTCTCGGTTCATCCCGTAGGTAAGAGGCTGAGACGTTTCCCGACAGAAAATTTCCGTAATTCCACCTTGACGAAAATCCAAGTTTAAGTAATATTTATACTGAGAAGAGGTAAATCTAATCATAACCCTATAACTTCAGGAGGTATTGTCATGTTCTTTCCAATGTGTGTATTTTCGTTCTTCGTTCTCGCCGCCTACCTGACAGTTCCTTTAGTTTAAACACTTGTTAATCTTAAACTTCCTCTTACTAATTTTAAAAAAGTGAGAGGATTTTTTTTGATGTCTTCAGATTATTTTATGAGATTAAAATACGACTAGAATATCATTATGTCATCGACAACTTCTATCACCCCAGACTCACCGCGTAATCTTTGGATTATCGGGGTTCTAATTATTACACTGTTCATCCTTATTTTAACCATGATTGTTCTTTTTCCGCAACCCAAACTTTTAACAGACCCATTTTTACAACTTCCGACAGAAAACTCAGTTCGAGTCGTTTGGTTTACAGAATTTCCTGGTTCTCGTCATTTCGTGAGTTATGGTGAAAATATCCAACAAAAAGTTACTGCTACAACCACTAAACTGAGTCGCACTCGTGAAGATCAAAACTCCCGAGTTGGAGAACAAACCGAAGACGGAACTGTTTATCAAAAACCAACTCAACGTGATATTTGGCGACATGAAGCTGAAGTTACAAATTTAACGCCGGGTGTGCGAGTTCCTTATCAAGTTAGTAGTGTAACAAATCAAGGAGGAACTGTCAAGAGTGAGGTTTTTTCTTTAGCAGCTAAACCCCAAGCAGGAACACCTTTAAAAATATTATTAACTTCTGATCATCAATTAAAACCACTAACCGCAGCAAACTTACAAAAAGTTGTAGAAACCATTGATAATATTGATGCAGTTTTCTTGGCTGGAGATTTAGTTAATATTCCAGATCGGGCTTCCGAATGGTTTGACGATAACCGAGGCGGTGCATTCTTTCCACTCTTGCAGGGGCGAGGAAATTATCAACTTGAAAAAAAGGGTGTAGTAACAATATACAAAGGAGGTTCGCTTATTCAAAATATGCCTTTGTTTCCGGCAATTGGCAACCATGAAGTGATGGGAAAGTTCTCAACAGAAGTTGGACTAAACGAACAGTTTAACAATCCTTCTCCTCGTCAAGCAGCCGAGAATATTTATCAACAAAACCAGCAAACTAGCAACCCTGAAAACAAACCTGAAGTCAAGACAGAATGGCTCAAAAACAATACTTTTAACAGTGATACCTACACTGAAATTTTTACCTTGCCAAACGAGAATAAAAACTATTATGCTGTCACCTTTGGGGATATTCGCTTAGTCACCTTGTATATTACAAATATTTGGCGAAATCCGGGATTAAATCAAAATATTCGCGGGAAATATCGAGAACGAGATCAAGATTTTAACCAACCCGAAAATTGGGGGTATGGACAGCATATCTTTGAACCTATTAAAAAAGGTAGCGAACAATATAAATGGCTACAGCAAGAATTAAATAGTGCTGAGTTTAAACAAGCAAAATATAAAGTGGTTATGTTTCATCATCCGCCTCATTCTCTGGGTGATAATATTCTTCCTGCTTATACCGATCCTGTACAAATTATTGATCGAGATGAAGCCGGAAATATTCAAATGATTCGTTATGAATATCCCAAGTCAGATGATTATATTATTCGAGATGTGATGCCTTTATTAGAACAAGCCGGAGTACAATTTGTGTATTACGGACATTCTCATTTGTGGAACCGTTTTGTCAGTGAAAGCAGAATACACTTTTTAGAATCATCCAATGTCGGAAATACTTATGGGGCGTATTTAGAAGACAAACGACGATTTATTCCGCCCGGTTTTCAAACTAATTATTATAGTGCTGTTGGCGATCCGAATAACCTTGAACCCGTTCAACCCACTCTCAAACCAATTTTATCAGAAAACGGTCAACCTTTACCCTATATTGCCAGTAATGATATTACCGCTTTTAGTATTTTTGATACCGCCACTGGAACGGTGAGTAGCTACTATTTTGATACTCGACAACCGGATTCAGATGTGGTAAAATTTGATGAGTTTGTCTTAAAACCGTAAGCTTTAAAATCTAGTAACGCTTAGATTCTAATTGAATGTTCGGTTGAAATTGAGATTTCTGCAATCTATACAGATGTTTAAATAATCTCCAACAATATTCTTCTGTCAAACCACAAGTGATCGCACCTCCCATCACAACATTAAAAATACTTAGAGAAGACGTTCAGTGTGGTATCCTGTCGTCTAAAATGTGGAGACGCATAATTATATAAAGTCAGGGGTTGAGGACAGCAAATAGGAACTTAACTCCATTTACAGATGTCCAATGTCCCAGACTCAAAGCGCGATACGTCCTGAAGGATAAGCTTCGCGATCGCATTCCATTCCCCATATTCTCAAGTTGCTATGCTAATTGTTCAAAAATACGGTGGTACCTCAGTCGGATCAGTTGAACGCATTCAAGCTGTTGCTCAACGGATCATCAAAACAGCCCGCGAACATTCAGTTGTTGTCGTCGTTTCAGCGATGGGAAAAACAACCGATCAACTGGTGAAGCTGGCGACGGAAATTTCCACAACACCCAACCGTCGAGAAATGGATATGTTGCTCTCGACTGGAGAACAAGTTAGCATTGCGCTGATGAGTATGGCGATCCAAGAACTCGGACAACCTGCTATTTCCATGACTGGCGCCCAAGTGGGAATTGTCACTGAAGCCGAACATACTCGCGCCCGCATTCTCAATATTCAAACCGACCGAATTGAACGTCACCTCAAAAAAGGCAAAGTTGTCGTTGTCGCAGGTTTCCAGGGGATTACAGGCCGCGAAGAATTAGAAATCACAACGCTAGGACGGGGCGGTTCCGATACTTCGGCCGTGGCGTTGGCGGCAGCCCTACAAGCCGATCAATGTGAAATTTATACCGATGTTCCCGGCATTCTAACCACCGATCCGCGTTTGGTTCCTGAAGCCCAGTTGATGACGGAAATTACCTGTGATGAGATGTTGGAGTTAGCTAGTTTGGGGGCGAAAGTGTTGCATCCTCGGGCGGTAGAAATAGCCCGAAATTACGGGATGCCATTAGTCGTGCGATCGAGTTGGAGTGATCAACCGGGAACTCGTGTCACGTCCCCGACTCGTCAACCTCGACCCTTAGAAGGGCTAGAATTAACTCACCCTGTTGATGCGGTGGAATTTGACACCAACCAAGCAGCGGTTTCCCTATTGCGGGTGCCGGATCGTCCGGGTATTGCGGCGAAATTGTTTGGGGGAATTGCGGTACAACAGTTAAATGTGGATTTGATTATTCAGTCGATACACGAAGGTAATATTAACGATATCACCTTTACTGTCGGCAAGGGTTCCTACAATCAAGCGATCGCCGTAGCAGAGGCTTTATTACCCACTTTGGGCGAAAACGAAGATGCGAATTTAGGACAACCAGAAGTCAAAGGCGATCAAACACCTATTGCTAAAGTCAGTATTGTCGGGGCGGGAATGATTGGGCGTCCGAATGTGGCATCGGGGATGTTTACCACCTTAGCCGAAGCGGGGATTAATATTCAGATGATTTCCACTTCCGAGGTGAAAGTTAGTTGTGTAATTGCCGCGCGAGATTGCGATCGCGCTGTAGAAGCGTTGTGTCAACACTTTGAAGTCAATTTAGCTTCCTCTAATTCCCTGGCGGCTTCGGCTTCCCCTGCTTCTGTGAGTACGACTCCTTTACCGCCTGTGCGCGGAGTTGCCCTCGATCGCCATCAAGCCCGTTTAGCCATTCGTCACATCCCTGATCGTCCGGGAATGGCCGCTAAAGTGTTTGCACTCTTGGCTGAACATAATATTAGTGTGGATATGATTATTCAGTCCCAACGTTGTCATCAAGTCAATGGGATGTTAAGCCGGGATATTGCTTTTACCGTCGCCCAAGTTGATGCCGATCAAGCCCAGAAGGTGTTAGAACAAGCCATGGGTGAGTTAGGCTGTGGGGAAATTGTGGTTAATAAAGCGATCGCCAAAATTAGTGTTGTTGGGGCGGGAATGATCGATCATCCTGGAGTTGCGGCGCGAATGTTTGAGGCTTTAGCCGCAGAAAAGATTAATATTTCGATGATCGCCACTTCAGAAATTAAGATTAGTTGCGTTGTCGATGAACAACAGGGTACACAAGCGTTACAAGCGGTTCATCAGGCGTTTGGGTTGTCTGGCGATCGCCCGATTATTGTCCCTGAACCCGTTACCGTTCGTTAAACTGTAGTCAGGTTTGCGCCCGGTAATTTAACCCCCAAAATATTCAGGGTTTGAATGATTGGGCTGATGTTATTGGGTTTATACCCAACACTCCCTACAGTTTGTATCAGGTCAGCACCCCGCTCTAAAGAGACGGGGCATCATGCTTCTCTTTTTAGGTAGCTAGTACCCGCCTAAGTCCCTTGAGGGCTACGTTATCGGCAAGAGTTAACGTTCCGACCCGGAGATGCGTGGCCAGTCTCCGGCTCTAGAACCACAGCATTAAACAGTCCTACGAGGGGTAAGACAGTGTGTTGTCGAAAGTACCGACCGATAACTTATGCGAGGCAAACATTACCCCAGAAATGGGTGTTGGGGGCAACCATACCCCCATTAATTTTTTTACAGGCGGTTAAAACCGCTCGTGTCGAGTTTCCTCCCCGGTCTAAAGACACGGGGCTTCCACTCTACCGGACTATTTCCCGTGAAGATTTTTCCTTGACATCCTCTCCTGAGAGAACTTTCGCTACATCTAGAACGCAAATAGAACCTTGGGTTCCAAGCTCCCTACCCCTGTTGATGGTATTATCGGATAGAATAAGAGTTTCGAGTCAAAAATTGTGAGCGCATTTTTATAATGTGACCCGCCCTCAAACGTTTGAGTGATATTTTCTGCAAAAATCGTCAATCTCCCCGTAGGGTGAGGCACGTCTGTACAATGCCACGCCAATTCCCAACTGGGTGCGCCCTGTTCACGCTTGATGAGGCATGGAATCAACCTTAATTAATCAACTTAATAGCGGGTTTACGCTTTTCCTCAGTTTACTGGTTGAGGCGTTACCGTTTCTGCTATTGGGAGTCTTATTTTCAAGTATTCTCAATCAGTTAGTCGATGAACGCAAACTGCTATCATTAGTTCCCTCTCATCCGCTATTAGGGGCTTTATTTGGGAGTTTAGTCGGATTTCTCTTTCCCGTGTGTGAATGCGGTAACGTTCCGGTTGCCCGTCGGTTTCTGATTCAGGGAATACCCACTTCGGCAGCCATTGGATTTTTATTTGCTGCCCCCACGATCAATCCTATTGTTATATGGTCTACCTGGATAGCTTTTCGCGACCAACCGGAAATTGTTTTTCTACGAGTCCTCTTATCGCTGATTATTGCCACTTTACTCGGTTGGGTGTTTAGTTTTCAAAAAGACCTACGCCCCATCGTCCAACCGACTATGGCCCGTCTGTTACCCCCGCCTCGCTGGAACGACAACAAAACAACGGAGGCCAGTGAAAGTTCTCCTTTGCTACAACCCGGAACTTATTTGTTGGGTTCGGCTGAACAACCCGTTCGATTAGAGTCTATTCCGTTTTGGCAAGCCGGACAAGGTATCGGAAAACCTGACAAAAAAACGGTAAAACTCGAAAAACGCCCCAAAGTTAACTTGCGATCGCTATTCTTGCATCCTTCTAAAGAACGTCTAAGCTTGATGGTTGAGAATATGGTACAAGAATTGCGGGAGTTAGGGGGAATCTTAGTGATTGGGAGTTTGATCGCCGCTATTATACAGGTGTCGATGCCCCGTGAAATTATTCTCAGTTTAGGACATGGCCCCGTTTCCTCCATTGTCGCGATGTTGTTATTGGGAGGAATTGTTTCTATCTGTTCAACGGTAGATGCGTTTTTTGCCTTGTCTTTTGCTGCAACCTTTACCAGTGGTTCGCTGTTAGCGTTTTTGGTATTTGGGCCGATGATTGATATTAAAACGGTTGGTCTAATGTTATCAGTATTTAAGCCGCGAGCTGTGGTTTACTTAATGGTATTAGCCGCACAAATGACCTTTTTATTGACCTTGATTGTGAATTTAAACATCAGCTAAGAGGGAACAGTTCAGAATAAAAAAATGCAAAAATGTCAGATATTAATGACTTTAAAGATTTAAGAATTTGGCAGAAAGGTATGGATATCGCTGAACAGTGTTATTTCCTTACAAAACTTTTTCCCAAAGATGAGTTATACGGTATGGTACAACAAATTAGAAGAAGTGCCGCATCTATTCCTGCTAACATAGCTGAAGGATACGGACGAAGATATACGGCAGAGTATGTGAGATTTTTAAACATAGCCCAAGGTTCAGTTAATGAACTAGAAACCCATCTCATTTTATCTAGACGGGTAAGATTATGTGAAGAAAAAGATCTGGAAATGATTGTGAATTTATTAAAAGAGGAAAGTAGAATGATTATTAGTCTAATCAAAAAATTAGAGAATTAAAATCTGTTCCCTGTTCCCTGTTCCCTGTTCCCTATTCCCTTGATCTTTATGGTTAATCGTCGCTTTAATACTATCCGTCGCCGGATGCTTCCCGTCTGGGAAACTGTTCAACCCTGGCTTGATCCGATTGCGATTTTGGCTTGGGGAATTTTATTATTAAAATATTGGATTACAGGTAAACTGAATATTCTGATTCATCCGAATTATTTTGCATTAACCATTATTGGTGGAATTGGCTTAATTGGCATTGGTAGTGTGAAATTTTGGCAAGTTGTTCAAAGCTATACCGTTGAGTCGGAAAAACCCAAACCCTCCCAAAATCTTCAACATATTAGCCTATTTCCTCCCGGCTGGAGTAGCATCCTGTTCCTCGCTGCGGCTATTTTGGGCTTATGGGTCACACCCCGAACTTTCGGCAGTCACACGGCTTTACAACGGGGGCTAACAGAATCTTTACCGACGACTCGCACTCAACCCCAAGAATTTCGGACGGCTGCCACACCCGAGGAGCGATCGCTGATAGAATGGGTACGGATGTTGAATGTTAACCCCGAACCCGACGCTTACACGGGTCAAAAGGCAAATGTAACGGGTTTTATTATTTATCCGCCTTCCCTTCCTCAAGGGTATTTGTGGTTATCTAGATTTGTGATTACTTGTTGTGCGGCTGATGCTTATCCAGTGGGTATCCCTGTATTACTTCCACCTGATAGCAACCGCCAAGATTATCCTCAAGATAGTTGGCTAGAAGTCGGTGGGGAAATGACTACGCAAACCATTGACGGTGAACGAAGATTAACGATAAAAGCAACTAAATTAACTAAAATTCCCGAACCGAGAAATCCTTACGAATATTAAAATATTAGAATTTCTTGGAATTAAGCTCGTTGTTGTGCTTTAGCACAAATCAAGCTAAAATTGCGCTCTCCGCACAACTACAAACCATAAGCCAACCAGTTAACATCACATCCCCAAACTTCAGTATGTCCCCAAGTATGAATTTCTAAAAAGAATCCTTTGCAGTCAATATCAACAGCTTTAACTTTTAAAAGTTTCTTTCCATCTTTTAGTTGTTTTTATATTTCCCGAAAAGATGCCATTTTCTATTCTATATAACTTTTGTTTTTGCTTTTGTAGTTCTGCGTTTGTAGCTTGGATTTGTTCTTGAAATTCGGCTTGATTTTTTTCAAGTTCATCCTTTTGGGTGTGGTAAAGTTTAACTTGGGTTGTTGCAATTTCATCCTTCAAGCTTTGATAGGAAATCTGCATTTTTCTGAGACTTTCTAACTGAGTATCTATCTGGTTTTTGACATTTTGAGTTTCTGAATAACAATAATTAACCTGTGCTTCTATTTGATTACTCAATTTGTTCAAAGGTTCTATTTTCTGTTGAAGTTCTTCTTTTGTGTTTGATAATTCTCTTTGGTTGTCATCAAGTTTAGCTTTGGTTTGTGCGAGTTCATCCTTCAAGGTTTGATAGGAACCCTGCATTTTTCTGAGAGTTTCTAACTGAGTATCCATCTTGTTTTTGACATTTTGACTTTCTGAATAACAATAATTAACCTGTGCTTCTATTTGATTACTAGATGTTTGCAAAGGTTCTATTTTCTGTTGAAGTTCTTCTTTTGTATCTGATAATTCTTTGCGGGTTTGATGAAGTTCGGCTTTGGTATCTTCAAGTTCTTTTTTTAACGTTTTATAGGAAGTCCTTATCTCGGCGATACTTTCTAACTCGGTTTGAAACTGTTCGCGAGTGTTTGTTAACTCTTGAATTGCTCTTTCGTAATATTCGAGAGGGGTTTTGTTGTCGTTGGAGTTCATTAGATTTATCCTTGATTCAAATTCTATTGATAATTAAGTTCGGGGTTGCGATGCACGCGCAGTAATAAAACTATGATAGTGCTGAAGTACAACAACACATTACTAAACTTATTCAGTCGGTTTAGAAAACATTTGCTGGAAGTTTGAAAATGATTGAAAAACTTGTGTTTTGATATCTTGATAATTTAGTTGTTGCTGTGAAGGAGAAGACTCAATTTTTAATTCAGTTGAATCATAAACTTTGATGGTATTACTCCAAAATTGACACAAAACACCATATTTTAACCAATCTTCAACGGCGAATTTTCTTAACTCCGGTGCTTTTCGAGTTAAAGCGACCATTCTAGCTGCATTGAGTTGAAGTTGACCATAGGTTTCAATGATAGTTTGTATGGGAGTGGTTGGGGTTAATTTCGTCAGTTCAGAACATTCTATCAACCGATAATATTCAATATCTGATAACTGAAAACCGGGTTTTAATCCCAACCCCAATTTTTGACGACAGGGATCAAAAGGATTCGGAATTAATTCTGCACTGTGTCGCCGCAATTCTCCGCGTACTTGTTCGATAGTTTTATCAACTATTTCTTCGATTTGGTCGATTAAATAACTCGCATCGTTAAAAATTTGAGTTTCCAATAATTCAACGTCTCGGATTAAATTTTTGGCTTCAATGATTGATTCCATCACCACTAACGAGATTTGATTGATGCGATTTTCAATATAATAATCGGTTTCTTTAATGGTCTGGTTGACTTCTTCGATAGTTTCCCGGCGAATGCGATCAATTTCCCGCAGGTTTTCCTTGACTTTTTCATCGGCTTGATCTATTATTTTGTTAATATCTTGAACCGTTTTATTTTCTAGACTTTCCATCCGGTTCATTACGTGATCAGTTCGTTTGGCGACCATGTAATCAAGGTCATTAGCAAGTTTATTTAACTTTTTTGCCGAACGATCAACAAAATCTCGTTCTACTTTTTTCGTCGAACGTTCTAGCTTTTTCACCAAGCCACCAAATATCCATCCAAGCATAAGTTCAACCCCTGGAACGAAAATTTATAAAGTTAGATCAATTAACCGATAACTTTAATATACTCGTTAGATTATCATTAAGCATCCGTAGATTCACGGAACTTTGATTCAATCTATAAAATGAGTCAAAAAATGACTCCCCTCTCCTACTAGGAGAGGGGTTGGGGGAGAGGTCAAAAGGGATGAAAATTCGGGTACAATATTAAAGTAAAATCAACTTACCAACCCATTGTTCCAGGGCTACCTTTAAACGGGCCAACAATATTTTTAGTCACCCAACCGCCATAGAAGTCACCCGCTTGGGGTTGAACAAGTTCATCGCCGACATAACAAGCGTCCATAACGTTTGCATAAAAGCTATAACAGTCTTTAATGGAAACAAAATTAGGAGTGGGATTAAAGTAACGCCAAGCTGCTTGACGGACGTGTTTATCGCCTACCTTAATATCAGAATAAACACAGCGTCCTTTCCATTCACACATTGTTATTCGAGATGTTTCAATCAAATACTCTAGTTTAATATCCTCTGCGGGGATATAGTAAGTAGGAGGATGACTGGTTTCTAAAACTCGTTTTGCTTGTTGAGTTTCGGCGATGACTTCACCATTAAAGATCACTTTAATCGGTTGACTGACATCTTCGCAAATTGCGGGACGAGGATAGTCCCAAACAGACTCTTGACCGGGTTGCGGAGGAATTCGTTGTGGTCTCATTTGAACAGATGCTTGACTTTAGGTTTTCTAGACTGTTATCGTCTTAGAATTATAACTTAAGTTCTATTTTTATGCTTGACTGAACACGCTATCCCCGATAACATTTTTCAGGGAATTGTTAATCAACTTTAGAGGAGGTTTAGACAGAGCTTTCTGGTTTTTGTATAAATAGTAAAGAACATCCATAAACCAAGAAACCTGCGACCATTCCCGGTAACACTTCATAAATCGAATTAGAGAGTCCTAATACTCCATTCCAAACTGCTGCAACGGTAATTCCAGTAATCATCATCGCCACGCCCACACCTGAATTCACTGGACGTTTCCAAGCTCTTAAAACTAACAATGGCCCTAAACCAGCAGCCAGTGCAGACCAAGCAAAAACACCCAACGCAAACATATTTTTATCGCTTCCTAAAGCAATCGTGAGAATAATGAAAGTCACCACTAAAGTTGCGAGTTTTGCAAATTTATAGGAGTGAGCTATTTGGGGAAAAATATCTTGACTTAAAGCCGCCGAACAGGATAAGATTTGAGAATCAGCAGTAGAAACCACCGCCGAAAATAATCCCGCTAAAATCACGCCGACCCAAACCGCAGGTAACAGTTGGATAGCCATTTGAGGAAGGGCTAATTCTGGATCTCCATTGGTGATTAAATCAGGAATTAGAATTCTAGCAGCCAATGCAACGCCAATCGTAGCAGTCGAAAAAATCAAATACAAAACAGCATAAATATTGCGGGTTAAAGCCATATTTTTCGGGGAGTCAAGTGCCATCGCTCGAACCATAATATGCGGTTGACCCACCACTCCAAACCCTGCACATAACCAACTCAGTAAAAACAGCCCAAATCCAAACTGAAGATTAGGAGGAACGAGGCTAATTAAAGTGGGATCAATTTGTTCAAGTTTTGACCAAAGTTCTCCCATCCCTCCACAAGCTGCAATAGAAATAACTAACAACATGATCATCGAAAACATCATCACCACAGACTGCACCGCATCTGTCCAAATCGAAGCCCGAATTCCACCCGAAAAACAGTATAAAACAACAATAATGGCCCCGACAATAATTCCCAGTGAATAATCCCAACCAAAAACAGCATAAAGGGCTTTCCCTCCCGCGATGAGTTGAGCGGCTGCATAGGCACCAAGAAATAGAATAGTAATGACAGCAGAAACAACTGCAATAGACTGATTTCCTTTAGGGTTATTATTCAAAAAAGAACCAATAGTTTCTGAGTCATTTTCTTCAGACACTTCTCGTAACGGTTTGTGAACGATAAACCAAGCTAAATAATCTCCGAGTAACCATCCCAGAAGTAGCCACGCGGAGGAAATTCCGGCTTGGTAGGTAAAGCCAATCATACTAATAAACATCCCGCCACTGTGAGCAGTAGCAAAAGCTGAAAGTCCTGTTAGCCAGGGGTTAACATTACGACCTGCGAGTAAATAGTCACGGGTGTTATCTTGTTTTTGAGTCGCTGAATAAATACCAACACCAGCAAATAACAACAAAAAAACAATAAAACAAATGGCAATAATGCTTTGATTTGACATGAGCTAAAAATTATGAATAACAGGCATACTCCAAGAAGACTTGAGCAGAACCCATCCGTTTTCGTCTCCGTGAGTGATCAAAATCGGATTTTGTTTGCTTTCTCACTTTAACTTAGATCCTGAGTTCCCCATTGACCCAACTCAAAGATCCTAACCGAAATTGAGACTTGACAAAACCTTGACCGCCAGAGATGTAATCTAGTATACGATTTGCGTTACTTTGAGTGGCTTCAAGGTATTTTCTGAATGTGATACAATCAAAAAACGCGAAAACCAAGCGATTAAAGCATTTAAGGCTTGACATCCCAGAGAATTCTTGTCTAGTGGGCAGCCTGTAAAAAGGTAACTGAGTAAAGCCATCAGTTTTAAATTTCCTGAAAATAGTGGAGTAGAGATCCAAAGTTGTGATTGAAAACTCAATAATAGGTTGGGTTCCAGCCGATTTTCAGCCTGTGGACAGGGTGCTGCCGACAGTCCTGGTTTGAAACAGGAAGCAAACAGTGCAAAAGTGTTGTAATGCGACGTTTTGTACAGGTTTTGTAGAACAGAACGCTACACTGATATTTACACCCCCAGTAATAATGACGTAATAACAACACCGAAAAAAGGCATAGAAATATGAAAAGCCGCTGGAGACAAGTATGGAAAGAACAGCTTGCGACTGGTGCTTTCACAGTTCGATCCATGACAAACCGACACCTATGGCGAATTTTGGGCAGTTGGATTATTGCTCAAGGGATACTCTTGGGAACCCCTGCCCTAGCCAATAACACACCCAAATCCCTAGAATACAGTGAACTCTTGCAAAAAATTGAGGCGGGGGAAGTCGAACGTATCGAAGAAGATCCCGCTCGACAAATTGCTAAAGTTACACTCAAAGGCAGTGAAGAAGGTGATTCTCCCTACGTTGTCCGGTTGTTTGACCGCAACCCCGAACTGTTACAGGCAGCCCGCACGCAAAACGTTGGTTACGAGGTGACACCCACTGCTGATAATAGTGCGGCAATGGGGTTAATTGTCAACTTATTGGTGATTTTTGTCGTCTTGGCATTTTTGCTGATGATTCTCCGTCGTTCCACTCAAGCATCTGGACAGGCGATGAATTTTGGCAAATCCCGAGCAAAATTTCAAATGGAAGCCAAGACGGGGATTTTGTTTGATGATGTTGCCGGAATTGAAGAAGCCAAGGAAGAATTGCAGGAAGTCGTCACCTTCTTGAAACAACCGGAACGCTTTACCGCCATCGGCGCCAAAATTCCCAAAGGCGTTTTACTCGTCGGCCCGCCTGGAACCGGAAAAACTCTGTTAGCTAAAGCGATCGCCGGAGAAGCGGGGGTTCCGTTCTTCAGTATTTCGGGTTCAGAATTTGTAGAAATGTTTGTTGGGGTGGGAGCTTCGCGAGTTCGAGATCTATTTAGAAAAGCCAAAGAAAACTCTCCTTGTATTGTCTTCATCGATGAAATTGATGCGGTAGGCCGTCAGCGAGGGGCAGGAATTGGCGGAGGGAACGACGAACGCGAACAAACCCTCAACCAGTTACTCACCGAAATGGATGGTTTTGAAGGCAATACCGGGATTATTATCATTGCTGCTACCAACCGTCCTGATGTCCTAGATACTGCTTTATTGCGTCCAGGTCGTTTTGACCGACAGGTGATTGTTGATTTACCTAGCTATAACGGTCGTTTAGGTATTTTACAGGTTCACGCCCGCAATAAAAAACTCCATGATGATGTCTCTTTAGAAGCGATCGCTCGCCGGACTCCGGGTTTCTCAGGGGCGGATCTGGCGAACTTATTAAATGAAGCGGCAATTCTCACCGCTCGTCGTCGGAAAGAGGCGATTTCTCTGGGGGAAATTGATGATGCAGTTGATCGGATTACCATTGGTTTATCTTTAGCCCCCTTACTCGATAGTAAGAAAAAACGGCTGATTGCTTACCATGAAATCGGACACGCTCTATTAATGACGCTGTTGGAAAACTCCGATCCCCTCAATAAAGTCACCATTATTCCTCGTTCGGGTGGAGTGGGAGGCTTTGCTCAACAAGTCTTCAATGAAGAAATGGTTGATAGCGGTTTGTATACCCGATCTTGGTTGATTGATCAAATCACGATTGCTTTGGGGGGACGAGCCTCAGAAGACGTGATCTTTGGGGATTCAGAAGTCACCGTCGGGGCGAGTAATGATATCCAACGGGTAACAAATTTGGCTCGGGAAATGGTGACTCGTTACGGAATGTCTGACTTGGGGCCACTATCGTTAGAAAGTCCCAATGGAGAAGTGTTTCTCGGTCGGGGATGGCCGGCTCAGTCAGAATATTCTGAAAAAGTGGCAACTCAAATCGATCAAAAAGTTCGGGAAATTGCTTTTGACTGTTATGAGAGAGCCTGTCAAATTATCCGGGAAAATCGGGGGTTAATTGATCGACTCGTCGATTTACTTCTCGAACGAGAAACTATCGAAGGGGATGAATTCCGCCGCCTTGTTTCTGAATATACAACTCTCCCCGAAAAGCAACTGACTCAAACTCACAGTTAAAATCAGCAACCTCCTTGTTAAAATTCTTTCTCCAAGACTACTGCGCGCGGGTTAGCATAGGGAGAGAAAACAGCAATTCAACAAGGGGGTTATGATGTCACCTTGGCCGAGTCTCGTCACCGCGATCGCTCTACTGGTCTATTTAGTTTTAACCATTAATGTCGGTCGATCTCGAGCTAAATATAAGATTATGCCACCGCAAATGAGTGGAGATCCCAATTTTGAGCGGGTTGTCCGAGTTCAACAAAATACTTTAGAACAACTGGCGCTTTTCTTACCCGCCTTATGGCTATTTTCAGAGTTTATTAGTCCGGTTTGGGGCGCAAGTATCGGCGCTGTTTGGGTGGTTGGGCGCATTATCTACGCTTGGGGTTACTATCAAGCGGCAGAAAAACGAACTCTGGGTTTTGCGATCGGCAGTCTTACCCTTTTGACTTTACTCGGAGGCTCGTTAGTTGGAATTATTTTACCTCTCGTTCAACCTTTAATTTCATCGAAATAGAACTTTAACATTAAATCATTGTACCCGTCAAGTTTGAGTTGAGATCAACCGTTAAAATGTCTGAGCAAAATTCAACAGAACGTCCCCTCTTTCAAATCAACGAAAAAATGTATCAACAGTTGCTAAAATGGCAACAAAAGCTCGAACAATCTCAACCGGAAAATCAAGCTTCCCCAGACAGTGACTCAACAGAAAACCCTAACCCGCGAGGAACCCAAACCAATCAAAATGACCACTAAGCTTGATGTTCTAAAGATTGCCCTCTTCAAGGCTCAAACTCCCGCTCAACTCAAGGCATTAATTGTTTATTACACCCATCAAGAAATTCTGCAAGCTTATGATAGGCTCCCCCTAGAGCAACAGATAAAAGTTCAGAAAATTTGGCAAGGAGAACTTGAGTTGGGAATCGACTCAACCCTACGCACCGGATTTGAAATCAGGTGAACGGTTGAGTTCAAGTTATTTTACTGATAACCAGAGTGCTTCAATGTCAACTCCCCAAAACCAACCCCCACCCCCTCTGTCGCAGAATTTTTTAGACTCTGCAAGTCATCATGATGAGGAGAATTTTGAGAATGATTTTGAGAATGATTTTGAGTATCAAAACACTGAAACACTGAATAAAATTCCTTTTATTCTTTGGGTGATCGGCATCGGTTTTATCGTTGCTTGTTTGATGTTTGGAAATGGCAACTCTATCAGTCAAATTTTTGTGGCGATCGCTGCCATTTTTTGCCTGACTTTATCTTACCGACATCCTCGCCAAGCCCTTTGGGTATTTCTTATTTATACCCCCTTTGCGGGTACTGTTGCTTACTGGATTGGTAACGATCATCCGATTTTTCACTTGGCAAAAGATGGCCTGTATTTTCCCGCATTAATTGCCATAATTCAAACCGCACGTCAACAGCGTTTACCTCTGATTATTCCCAAGTCGTTAAAAATACCGTTATTGAGCTTATTCGGAATTGCTCTCCTCACATTTGTCTACGTCAACGGTGGACAACAATTGAGTTCCAATCCAGATGGACAGCCTTTATTAATCGGGATTTTTGGTTTGAAAGTGTTGATGGGATATATTCCCCTAATTCTCTGTGCTTATGTCCTGATTAGAAATCGAGAAGAACTTCATTTTTTGACTCGTTTACAGGTTGTTTTGGCGATTATTTGCTGCGTTTTAGGAGTCATTCAGTATTGGTTAGTCGTCACTGGGAAATGCCCCGATAATACCGGACTTCCAGATCATTTACTACTGCGAGCTAACCTTCAACGAAAATGTTTAGTCGGGGGAGCATTAGGTTACTATCCCGCCAATAACTTTATTCGTTTACCGGGTACATTTGTTGCTCCTTGGCATTGGGCTTGGTTTTTAATTTCGAGTAGTTTTTTCTGCTTTGCCACCGCATTTAGTGACCCCAAACTCTACTGGCGGACAGCAGGTTGGTTGTCTTTATCTCTGGTGGTACTCAACTCTATTCTCTGTGGTCAACGGACCGCTTTATTAGCCGTTCCGATTATTTTTGTTGTCTTAGTGATTGCCACCAGTCACATTCCTCAACTCAAACGCTTAGTGATTATTTTATTAGGAATTGTTTTGTTTATGGGGGGAACTCATTTGCTGTTTCCCAGTATTATTTCTCAACGTTTAGAGAGTTTGGTGTCTCGTTGGAATGCTTCTCCTCCGGCTGAGTTTGTGACGGAACAAGCAGAATGGACGGTGAGAAAACATCAGGGAGTTTTGGGAAATGGTCTAGGACGGGCGACAAATTCGGCGCGTGCGTTGGGGGATACCAAACTGGTTGAAACCTATTATCCGAAGTTACTCTATGAAATTGGGCCACTCGGGGTTATTGCCTTTTTTGCGGTGGTCACAACCCTAACGTTTCAGGGGTTTAGGGCTTATCATCAAGTTCAAGACCCGAGTTTACGGGGTTATGGAGTTGTTTTCTGGGTATTTGTTTTTCTGATTAGTTATAATTCCTATTGGTATCCTCTTGATACTGATCCCGTTGCAGTTTATTATTGGTTTTTTGCCGGGGTATTATTGAAGTTACCCCATCTTGAACGAGAGGAAATAAAAACTTTAGCAGAATCAGAAAACATGGATGAACAAAAACCGGAATTATCATCTTCTCAAGGGAATTAATTGTTGATGTTAATTATGATCCTAAAAGGAAGATCCGGGTTGTTTTAAAAACTCTTTTTCTTCGGGTGTGCTTTCCCGTCCTAAAATTGAGTTTCGATGAGGAAAACGCCCAAATTGTTTAATGACATCCCAGTGACGAATTGCATAGTCTATCGAGGATTGACTCTCTCGATGATCACTCAGTTGACGAGTTAACTCAACCGCTTTTTCTTGATCCACTAAATTTTCACTGTGTTCAAAAGGCAAATAAATAAACCACCGTTGTACAGGTAATAAATGCTTATCAAAACCTTGACTAACTGCATATTTAGCAACTTCTAAAGCTTGAGAATCTGTCGCAAATGCTTTCGCTTCACCTCGAAATAAGTTTCGGGGAAACTGATCTAAAAGCAAAATCAAGGCTAAACAACTATCGGGCGATTCTTTCCAATCTTCTAATTTACCTTGTGCGGCTAACTCATAGTCTGCTAAAAAATAACTTCTGATTTGTGCATCAAACTCGAAATTTTTCTGAAACCAAACTTGACGAGGTTTCCCATAATCTAAGTTTTGGGGACTCCCAAACCAGAACGCTAAAATTTCTGCAACTCTTGACATTAATTCTGGGTTAATTATTGAGGATTAATTGACTTTTTCTTTTCCTAATAATTTATTAATTAAGTTAGTATGATACTCTGGTGCGGTTTTTGTTCCTTCATCGGGTGTTTTGGGTGAATTTGTGGTGTCTTTCTCTTTTTCTTTATCGGGTTGAGAAGTAGACGGTTGAGGAACAGATTGCACAATTGCATAAGGACGACCAAACCCTAAAAAAGACCAAGGATCACGCCGTCGCCGCATCACTTCTCCGCCATTAGAATCATTACCAATCGCGGTATTTCCCTCAATACTAATAATACTACCATCAGGATTCACCGACTCGACAATACCAATATGATCGGCAATCCCATCGCCTCGCCAACAATAAAACACTAAATCTCCGACTTGGGGTTGAGAATACCACTGACTTTGGTTTTGAAACCATCGCACCCCATCAGGACAATAAGCAAACCCTTTTGGAGTCCGAATCGGTAAAGAAATCCTGGCTTGATCAAAGCAATAGGAGACAAAAATTGCACACCAAGGAACATGATTCATTCCATACCACTGACCATACTTAGTAGTATTGCTACCGGGTGGATATTCAGTATATCCCACTTCATTTGCTGCGATTTGAATAACACGAGCAGAGGTGGTCATTGAGGAATCTCCTATTGTTTGAGTGAAAAGGTGAGGAATATCGATCATCTAGTTTGAACTATTCTTTCTGTTTTACCACAATTGTCTCGGTTTTTCTAAAGTCTTAATACTTAGTTCTTTTCGACCTTAATCTTCTGAAATTTAGTCAGCAAAATCGGCCCCAACAAATGATAATGACCTTCACAAGACCATCCGACAGCTTGACCAAATTCTGCGCGTTGTGAGCGACTATAAAACCGCAGTCCGCCCGGAGAAAAGGGAACTAGGGCTTGGCGAGTTTGCTCATTGACTTGATAGTCTGCTAAAAAAAAGTAACCACCCGGATGCAAAACCCGATTAATTTGTTCAAAAACTAATTGAGGATGAGGATAATGTAAAAAACTAATCGTACAAAATACCGCATCAAACTGATGTTCTACAAAAGGTAATGACTCTACATTTCCGGTTGTAAATGTTAGGCGTTGGGGATAAAGATTTCGAGATTGGGCTTGCAAAATCATCTCATCGGAAAGATCGAGTCCCGTTGCAGTCACCGTGGGAAACTGTTTAGCGATCCGATCCAACAAACGACCTGTTCCACAACCGAGATCAAGAATATTTGCCTGATTTGGAAGGGAGGCGTATTCTAACAACCGCTTGTGAACCGCTTGATAAAATACCGTTGTCAGCAAACAGTCATAACTCGGCGCCCAACGATCAAAAAACCATTGTTTGTTTCTTAAGAATGTTTCCGTCATTGTATTTTTCTCTTATTTGTTGAAATTCTTTCTTTAGGTAAATCCCTTTGATTCTCAGAGTGTTAATATCTAAAGTGTAAAATTTTGTAATGGCTAACCTCCTAACGATAAAATAAAAATGAAAACTGCATTAATTACAGGAGCTTCCTTTGGTATTGGTGAAACGTTTGCTCAAGAATTGGCTTCCCGTCAAACCAACCTCGTTTTAGTGGCACGTTCAAAAGATAAACTAGACGGGCTGGCCCAACAACTCCAAGAAAAATACCAAATCCAAGCCGAAGTTATTGCCAAAGATCTGACTGAACCGGGAGCAACCCAAGCCGTTTTTGACGAGGTGACTCAAAAAGGAATCACCATTGACCTGTTGATCAATAATGCAGGTTTCGGAGATTACGGCCTCTTTGCGGAACGGGATCTCCAAAAACAGGTAAAGATGATCCAACTCAATATTACCGCGTTAGTTGAACTCAGCCATTTGTTCTTGACACCCATGAGACAACGACGTTCAGGATCAATCATTAATGTTGCTTCAATTGCAGCCTATCAACCCATTCCCTATATGTCGATCTACTCGGCCACAAAAGCTTTTGTTCTGCATTTCAGCGAGGCATTATGGGAAGAAAACAAAGACGCGGGTCTTCATATTTTAGCACTTTGTCCGGGGCCGACAGAATCTAACTTTTTTGAGACGGCTGAGTTTCCTTCCTCGTTGGGAAGTGGTAATAAAAAAGACCTTGTTCCGCCGGAGGAGGTGGTTAGAGATGCACTCCAGGCGTTAGAGAAAAATCAGTCTACCCTCGTGACAGGCGGCTTTGGAAATCATATTATCGCCAATATCTCACGCTTTGTTCCTAGAGATATGGTGGTCAGTTTAGTGGGGAAACAGTTTAAAACCCCAAAATAGTCAGTTTACGAGTGGGGACAATTGATGAATTTCCCCAAGGGGTTACTGGTACTTGATCAAGTCTCCGGTGTTCACTACGATCGCATAGTCTGTAACAATAGATCGGGTAGAGGATGTCACATTAATCAGAATTCGAGCTATGAAACGTTATCGTTCTATTCTCGCTTGCCTATTGGCGTTTGTCATGGCATTTATCGTCAGTTGTGGTTCTCCAGAAGTTAAAGAACCCCCCACTTATAGCAATGCTCAACTCCAACAAATTCAGGGCTATCAATCTGATATTTTGGAGTTACGCGATCGCATGACCAGTGAATTACCCGCCTACATTAATAACCGTAAATGGGTTGAGGTGGATAATTTTGTTCATGGGCCGTTGGGATCTCTGCTTCAGCAGATGAACTATTTAACCAAAAATCTCCTACCCAATGATCAACCTGGCGCTCGTAAATTAGCCCGAGAAGTGTTTGAAGATTTGCTTCAAGTCGGTGAAGCCGCAGAAAAAGCAAATCAACCTTTAGCTGCTTCTAGCTATCAAGCTGCATTACAAGATCTGAATGCTTTCTTGGATTTAGTTCCTCAAGCTTCTCAAGCATAAAACCCGATTAAATTATTGACCGTAGATGAATATCGGTGAATACGAGTTATATTAATTTCCTGTATTGATCGGTATTAATCTGCGGTTAATTGTTGGTTTTTTTGAATCCCAAAATCTAGTCAAAAAGACAGCAAAAGTTGAAATACTATGACTCATATTGTTGTCATTGGATGTGGTATTGTTGGGGCGACTATTGCTTACGAACTGAGTCAAATTCCTCAATTCACAGTCACGGTTATCGACCAACAACAACCTGCCCAAGCCTCTACAGGAGCGGCATTAGGGGTGTTAATGGGAGCTATTAGCCACAAAACCAAAGGACGGGCGTGGCAAATGCGATCGTCGAGTTTACAGCGTTATGAAACCTTAATTCCCGAATTGGAACACATTACAGGTCGTTCGATTTTGTTTAACCGTCAAGGGATTTTAATGTTATGTTTCGCCGGAGAAAATTTACAAAAATGGCAAGAATTAATAGCAATTCGTCAAACTCAAGGCTGGGATTTAAAACTGTTAGATATTGCTCAAATTCAATCAAACTATCCTCAAATTAACTGTGAAAATGTGATCGGGGCGATTCATTCGTCTCAAGATCGACAAGTTGATCCGACTGCTTTAACTTTAGCATTAGTAGATGCCGCCCAACGCAACGGGGTTAACTTTCAGTTTGGGGTAAAAGTTCAAGCTTTTCAAACAGTTAATAATTCCCAAACTCAATCAATTTGTTCACAACTTTTAACCACAGTTGGAGAGTTAAATGTCGATTGGATTGTTGTCTCTGCTGGACTCGGAACAACCCCCTTACTTCCGACAGAAAATCATCAAAAATCGGTAAAAATTCGTCCAGTTCTCGGACAAGCAATCCAGTTAAAATTGTCTCAACCTTTGGGTAAGATTGAACCTGTAATTACCGGGGATGATGTGCATATTGTCCCCCTGGGAAATGCTGAATATTGGGTCGGTGCAACGGTTGAATTTCCCGTCGATAGTGATGAAATTGTAGCAGATACAACCCAAATAAATCAAGTCATGGAAGGGGCAATTCGTCTTTGTCCGGCGTTATCTAAAGCGAAAATTATTCGTCAATGGTCGGGGTTACGTCCTCGTCCTGATGGAAGACCTGCACCCGTGATTGATTATTTGTCAGGATTTGAAAATATTTTATTGGCAACCGGACATTATCGCAACGGCGTTTTATTAGCCCCAGCAACGGCGGAAACCATTCATAAAATGATTGTAAAAAAATTAGGGATTTGAAGTTATAAGTCTTAAGATATATGAGTGAGGAAACGTTAACGTAAACTAATTGTTAAAAAGTGTTCGCTGTTAACAGCCACCTGAAGTCTTTATCAAAAGGAAATCTATGAATAATCGGGATTGGCTGGTCGGGGAAGATGGCAACTGTAACCGTTGTAAATCAGCCAGAGAATGGGATTTACTCAAAAATGAGTATCGCTTACATCGGTTTCTCACCGAAATAGAAGATGTGCTGAATGAAGGGTTTGAAAAAGGTCTAACTGAAGTTGATTTTTTAACAGACCTACGCCGCTTAGTTCGTCAATTAATCACCAATTCCTATTGGTTAAAAACCCAAGTTCCTGAACCCTGCACCAAAACTGGAACTTCGATTATTATGTTGTATGATGAGTTGGGATTTCCCCTCACTGTTCAGACAGAAACGGTTTTACCCGGTCGAGGTTCTCCCATTCACAATCATGGTACTTGGGGAATTGTGGCGGTGTTAAAAGGACAACAAAAAAATGTCTTTTGGAAGCGTCAACCCTCTGCTGATTTTCCGGGTAATATTGAAAAAGTCGGAGAACAAATTCTCACTGAAGGGGAAATTATTAGTTTTACCTCTGACGCCATTCATCACATCGAAGCAGTGGGAGATGAACCGTCTTTTACCTTTAATTTGTACGGTGAAACCAATCCTTCTAAGCGGTTTCAATTTGATGTCGAGAGTCGTTTAGCCAAGCCTTTTTAATCGCTAACTGAGGTTAATCTTGAACGAGTTGCAAATTTCTATGACTGCATTCGCCCAACCTTGACAACCGGATGCAGTCGCCACTTCCCATCCTCGATTTTCTAAACCTGGATGAGGGCCTTTGTGACCGGGGATAATTACAGGAATTTCAACAACTTCTAACATTGCCAAATCATTCGGGCTATTTCCTAAACCTACTGTCATAATTTTAGCTTCGGGTTGACAATTATGGTATTGTTGAACTAACCATTGTACTGCTTTTCCTTTTCCTGCTTCTCGACTAATGAGATGAGAAAAGCGATCTCCAACAACCACTTGAAATCCTAACTTATTTACCGTTTGTTCAATTTCTAGACTGGTGAAGTTTTTCGGGGTAACAAAAGGTTCGCTAAACTCCCGACTTTTCGCCTGTTTTACATCTTCGGGGGGTAAACCTGTTAACTGATGAATGTCGGCTTCACTCAAGTCTGCAAACCCTTTTAACGGTTGATTTAAAGCCTCTGCAACTTTCTGGAGTCCCTGACGGGCTTCTGTATAGTTAAAGCCCAACTGCATTAAATAATAATCTTCCTGGTGTTGGGTTTGGGAAGAAGCTAAATGTTGTTCTGAAATGGGGATAAAAACCGCACTCCCATTTTCCACAATAAACGAATCTGTTAATCCAATTTGTTCGCGGAGAACTTCAACTTCTGTTCGGGTTTTACTGGTCACAGGAATAACGGGAATTTTTAGATATTGTAATTGTTTGAGGACAGGTAAAGCTGCGTCATAGCCATAATCATCAGAGTTGAGTAACGTTCCATCCAAATCGGTAAAAATCAGTAGCATATTCCCACACCAAACACCAATATTCAGTTTACCTCAATTGGCGATCGCAAAGTTGACGATCAACCCAGGCTGCATCTTCTTCTGTTAATGGGGGTACAGGTTCACGAGAATAATCTATTCTTAAATCATAACTGCCTTGTTCATAAATTTCCTGTAAGATTTCTCTTAAATTAATTATCGGTTCAGAATCTTTTAACTCTAAGGGTAGCGGGATTTTGGGAAGTTCATCACGGAGATTGAAAGCATACAAATCAGCTTGAGGACGAGAATTGCTGCGACTGATTAAAATTCGATAATCACTAACAATTTCCTCTCCATAAACTAACATCGGTTTTCCCTGTCGCCATAAATCTATTTCAATAAAATGGGTTAAACTATCTAAAATTTTCTGACGTTTAGCTTCGTATTGTTGACGACAAATTCCTGTTTTTTTGTTAATTGGAGATAGAATTTCAATTGCTGTAATGACTTCCTCTGTTCCAACTCGACGAATTTCTAAATAGCTTTCGGTTAATCTTTCGGTCTGAGGAACTAATACTGTTATCGGTTGTTTTGAGGCGGAAAGCAGACTTAAATCAATTGGGGTTTTAACGGTATTTAAACGATGAACTGAAACATCAGGAATTCCAACTAATACCGAACTATCCCCAACTGTTTTATAGATTCGTTCTTCGACTGCAACAATATATTTGGGTCGAATTTGAGGTGCAACAGAATTTGCGATCGCAGTAATCAGTCGATGATGAACACCAGACCAAAATTGCTCTAAATAGGGGTTCATTCCGGGAAAAGGAGAAAGCATTACTCAAATTCCTGCAACTTTATTTAGAAAAATTATATCATTTTCCTGTTACAAATCAACCGAATTCTGACGAGATTGAGCAATTTTCCAACTCATAAAAAGAACCGGAAGCATTCCCACACCAACTAAGGCTAATGCTGGCCCTGCGGCTTCAGCGAGGCGTTCATCTGCGGCTAAATTATAAACGCGCACCGCTAGGGTATCAAAATTAAAAGGTCGCACGACTAAAGTTGCAGGTAATTCTTTCATTACATCAACAAAGGTTAGCATTCCGGCTGTTAATAAACCGCCCCACATAATGGGTGCATGAACCTTGACTAAGGTACTGCTGGGGTTATGACCTAAACTGCGGGCTGCATCATCTAAACTGGGTTTAATTTTACTCAAACTGGAGTTAACCGCCCCAAAAGAAACGGCTAAAAATCGCACTAAATAAGCAAAGATTAAAGCGGTAATGGTTCCACTGAATAACAACCCGGTAGAAATGCCAAACGTTGCCCGCATCAAGCCATCAATAGCATTATCAAAGCGACCCAAAGGAATTAAAATTCCCACCGCTATCACAGAACCCGGTATTGCATAACCCATCGCGGCAATTTGTACCGATAACCGCATTCCTAAACTGGGTTGAAGTCGCACGCCATAAGCCATAACGAGAGCAATTACTATCGCGAAACATCCGGTTAGAGTCGCCACCAGTAAGCTATTTCCGGCAAACTCAAAGAAGCGTCTATCAAAAACAGTTTCTAGATTTTCTAGCGTCATTTTAAAGAGCAATATTCCCGGAAGAAACAACCCAAAAAATACTGGAATTAAACAAGTTAAAAAAGCAAGTCCCGCTCTCATTCCCTGAAGTTTAAACGGATTCAACTGTTTAAATCGGCTGTTACTTTGATAATATTTAGCTTGACGGCGTGACCAAACTTCGAGTAAAATTAAACCTAAAATAAACAACATTAAAACAGCCGCAAGTTGAGCCGCAGCGACCCGTTCTCCCATCCCGAACCAGGTGCGATAAATTCCAGTTGTAAATGTATCAACTCCGAAATATTGGACGGTACCAAAGTCATTTAACGTTTCCATTAACGCCAAAGCCAAACCCGCCATAATTGCAGGTCTAGCGAGGGGTAAAGCAACAGTAATAAAACTTCGCCAGGGGTTGCAACCGAGACATCGACTCGCCTCTAACATACAGGTTGCTTGTTCTAAAAATGATACCCGAACTAATAGATAAACGTAAGGATAAAGTGTTAAAATGAGTAGTGCGATCGCTCCGGCCATAGAACGAATACTTGGAAACCAATAGTCTCCTACCGCAGTCCAACCAAATACAGCCCTCAAACTACTTTGAACCGGGCCATAAAATTCTAACCATTCGGTGTAGACGTAGGCTAATATATAGGCCGGCGCCGCCAGAGGTAGCAACAGCAGAAATTCAAACCAACGACTCCCCGGAAAACGACACATTGTCACGAGCCAAGCCGTTCCTACTCCAACGATAAAAACGCCCAAACCGACACCCAACATGAGAATGAATGAGTTTTTGAGATAACCGGGTAGGACAGTTGCTGCTAGATGACCCCAAATTTGGCTAGAGTTGGTGAAAATACTACTGAGAACAAATAAAACCGGACTGGCGATCAGCAGGGCGATAACCGTCACAAAAGCTGTCCAAGCGTTAAAGCGAAAAACCCGAAACATTCTTTTCCTCAATGGGGTTGACAATGATGACTCGTTGTAGCACACTCTACAAAATTTAACAGAAGATTAATGCGAAGATATCTTAAGAACAGAGTAGTATTAATTGGGACTACTTGATATAAAATTGCAATAAGCTAGTATAAAGATAGGAGTTGGGTTAGTCAAGTTAAACATGGGCCAGTCTGTGATTTTACATTTAGAGCAAGTCAGCAAGCAGTTCTCGCGTCAAGATATCCCTGCGGTTCAAAACGTCTCGCTGACCTTAGATCAAGGGGACATCTTAGGATTGTTAGGGCCATCGGGTTGTGGGAAAACAACACTATTGAGAATGATTGCTGGATTTGAGCAACCTCAATCTGGAATTATTACAATAGCCGAACAGGTTGTTGCGAGTCCAGACTGTTGGCTTCCTCCAGAACAACGGGATGTGGGAATGGTATTTCAGGACTACGCCCTGTTTCCGCATTTGAGTGTTGAGAAAAATGTGGCGTTTGGCTTGCAAAATATCAAGAAAAAGTCAAAAGAAGACCTGAAACAACGAGTCAGTGAAGCTTTAGGTTTGGTCGGGTTGTCGGGGTTGGGAAACCGTTACCCTCACGAACTCTCTGGGGGTCAACAGCAACGGGTCGCGTTAGCCCGAGCCTTAGCCCCTCGTCCAGCTTTGGTACTTCTCGATGAACCCTTGAGTAACCTTGATGTTCAGGTTCGTCATCGACTTCGCCAAGAGTTGCGAGATATTATCAAAGCAGCAGGAACTTCTGCAATATTTGTCACCCATGACCAAGAAGAAGCGCTGTCTATTTCTGACTGGGTGGCGGTAATGCGTTCTGGATGTCTCGAACAATGTGGCACTCCTGAAGAAATTTATCAACAACCTGCTTCTCGGTTTGTGGCTGAATTTGTGACTCAGGCTAACTTTATTCCCGCTCAACGTCGGGGGGATCTGTGGGAAACAGAACTCGGATGTATTGCCATTGATGGTAATATAATTGAACGTGCATTTAATGGCAATAGCAACAATTTCGATCAGGTTGAACTGATGGTGCGTCAGGAAGATTTTATTCTCGAACCGGATAAAGACGCACCTGTAATCATAAGAGATCGTCAATTTTTAGGGCGAGAACTTCATTATAGTTTACAAGTTCCCTCTGGACGAGAATTAGTCGCTAGAACGAGAGCGGGCGCCGCTTTATCAATTGGAACGCGAGTTCATGTCTCTGTTGCTAACGATGCTGTACAAGTGTTTCCTGCGAAGTCAAAATCAACTCAATCAAATTGGAAACCTTTTGTTCGCGTCAAGAGGTGACAATAGCATCAAAATCATTTTTTTATGATCTCAATCAGAAGTTTTAATCAACAAGGAGCATAACGTTACAAATCTTAGAAATCTTTGATCCCAATCAGCAACTATACTTTTAATACAGTATTAACGTTAAAATGCTGAGGAGAAAGCAATGTCAAGAAAGAAAAAACGTGGTGTTCCAACCTTGTATTCTGAAAGCAAGGTAAAAGTTGGGGTATCTTTGACTCCTACTGGAGCGAAGCGGTTGGGTGACATTGCTAGACAGCTTGGTTTATCAAGATCTGAGTTCGTTGAGCGCATTGCTAGAGGTCAGTTTGATGTTTCGGAAAGTGGTAACGAAACAACTATTACATTAGCCACAAAAGCAGACGCAAAAATCATCAACTCAGTCACCAGTTCAGAGCAAAATTCTGTTGATCCCCAAGTCGAAAGTGTAGCAATTCAACCCTCTCAACATCAAGATACTGATCATCTTGTTCAACTCCAAGAACGCTATCAAACGCTTCAACATCAATCAGAGGAACAAGCAAACACTATTCAAAATTTAGAACAACAACTCGCTAAACTCTCTCAGTTAGAAACACAACTGGCTGAAACTGTTCCCACTAAAGATTATCAACAGTTAGAAAAACAGTTGGAACAACAACTCAAAACTGTTCAAAATTTAGAAAAACAGTTAGAACAGCAATTAGAAAATGTTCAATTGTTAGAACTGCAACTGGCTGAAACTGTTCCCACTAAAGATTATCAACAGTTACAAAAACAGCTCGAACAACAACTCAAAACTGTTCAAAACTTAGAAAAACAGTTGGAAACACAACTGGCTGAAACTGTTCCCACTGAAGATTATCAACAGTTACAAAAACAGCTCGAACAACAACTCAAAACTGTTCAAAATTTAGAAAAACAGTTGGAACAGCAATTAGAAAATGTTCAATTGTTAGAACTGCAACTGGCTGAAACTGTTCCCACTAAAGATTATCAACAGTTACAAAAACAGCTCGAACAACAACTCAAAACTGTTCAAAACTTAGAAAAACAGTTGGAAACACAACTGGCTGAAACTGTTCCCACTAAAGATTATCAACAGTTACAAAAACAGTTGGAACAACAACTCAAAACTGTTCAAAACTTAGAAAAACAGTTGGAAACACAACTGGCTGAAACTGTTCCCACTAAAGATTATCAACAGTTACAAAAACAGTTGGAACAACAACTCAAAACTGTTCAAAACTTAGAAAAACAGTTAGAACAGCAATTAGAAAATGTTCAATTGTTAGAACTGCAACTGGCTGAAACTGTTCCCACTGAAGATTATCAACAGTTACAAAAACAGCTTGAACAACAATTAGAACAACAGAAAGCTACAGTTTCTGAGTTAAGACATCAATTAGAACATCAAAATGTCTCAATAACTGACTTAGAACATCAACTCACCCGCATTCCTGAACTTGAAACCCAACTCGCTCAGAGTCTAGCTTCAGCAACTACAAAATCTCATGCGGTTGTTTCTGTAGAACATTCTCCAAGTCAGACTCAAATACATCACCAACCTCAGACTATTTCTAATCACTTAAATACAAACATTGAGTTCAATGACTCAGGAGAAAGTTATGGAGCATTAAAACAAAAAGCAGAAGAACAAGAAAAAACAATCAACAATTTACGACAAGAAATGATCGACTTAAGACGTCTAGCCAATATTGCAGAATCTCATCTCGGAAAATGGCGTCATAACACGTTCTCCCATTAGATTATTGAGTTGAAAATAGGGCGCATCAAACAGTTATTCTTTATTAGATTGAAGTAAAGATATCTAGTCTTTGATGTACCCTATAGTGGTTTTTCTTATTTCTCTTGATGGTATACATCAAAAAATCCCCCAACTGTTGTTTAGTGGAGGATTTTTCAGTTTACTCAAGCGATAGTTTTAGGCTTCGCTTTCAATGTGAATGAACAGCAAACCCATAATTACAACGGGCATTAACCAGCAAACAACTGGAATCAAAATCCAGGGCAGATATGCAGCAGCGTATGAACCTGTCATCTTAAATTCTCCTATTTCACAGTAGCAAGATTGTAACCGAAATTCGCTCTGAGTTGCTTTCACCTGTGTTCAAGGTAAGTCAAGTGATAAAATTCAACTCAGAAGGAAATTAGTTGTTAACAATTCCTCGGAAAATGTCATCAACAACCGAGAAATTTTCTAAGAGGAAGAAGGCAACAAAAGCACTACCCATTCCACCAATAAAGAAACCCCCCGCAAATTGACTCCAACCTTCAGAAGTCTGTAAGAAATCAGCACCTTCAGATTTTTTCTGGAAGGAAACTAACCCATAAGCCGACAGACAAGCAGTTGCAATTAAAATCAGAGCAATTCCGGAAATTAATCCACCCAAGTTCGCAGTTGTACTATCGCGTAATGGCCCAAGTTTAACCCAGGGGCCAATCAGAAAATAGCCATGAGCCATACCAATTTCCAAGCCCCGAAGTAGGGGAGAAAGGCCCTTGCGATAGGCGGGTAAATTACCGATAAATGCCCGTGTAAAATCAGAATCACTGATAGGTGTAGATAGGTGTCCAGTGAAGGGATCACCTTTATAGGGTTGAACAAACCCTGTATCTCTGGCGTCAGTAGCCGCACTCATATTGATTTTCTCCTGTATGCTTGACAATTTGTAGTAAACTTAAGCTCATATTTTACGCATCCATGAGTCATCTAGTCGCACAAATCAACAGGAGCGTTAAAAAAGTTCACATCTTTGTTCATTAATGTTTACTTCTGTACCAATTCGCGAGTCTGCGAGGAGAAATACCCAACAAATAGGCGATAATAATCATTTGATTGATCAACGTTGTCCTCAATACCCCTAACTTTTGCCAACGTCGCCCCGAAGTCGTCACCGCTACAGGGACAAGGGCAATTTTCCCCCGTCGCCGTAACTGACCAACCAGTTCAAAATCTTCCATCAGAGGTAGTTCCCGAAAGCCACCCACGTCCCAAAAAGTGCTAGCTTTCAAAAAAATCGCCTGATCTCCGTAAGGCATTTGTAGAAAGCGCGATCGCCATTTTACACCCTGTTCCACCCAACGCAACCCCGTCACAGATGCCGTTATTTTCAGTTCAAACGCCCCTGCAATCACTTTTGCTTGGTCAAGTACCTGACGCACCCACTTCTCAAACCTCTCGGGCAATTGTGTGTCGGCGTGTAAAAATAGTAAAATCTCCCCTGTTGCTAATTTTGCCCCCATATTCATCTGATGGGCGCGTCCTCGAACTGTTTCTAAAATTTGCACTTCAATCTCTGTATTTTGCCTGAATATCTGGGCGACTTTTACAGTATTATCTACACTGCCCCCATCTACGATAATCACTTCAATATCAGCATAATTAGGCAGTTTTGACAAGACAGATTTAAGAGTTTCTTCCTCATTTAAAACAGGAATAATGATAGAAATCTTTGCTTCATTCATTAGGTCTTTTGAGGGTTCAAAGTGGAACACCCATAACGTTTCTGTTTGTTGTTTTAATTATTCTGACTGAGAAATGCCCTCAACTCAGATGAGAGATAGATAAAAGATTATTTTAAATCTTCAGGACGATCAATATCAGCTAACTGCGGTAGAAATTCAACTAATAAATCTAACTGTTGACAAACCGTTAATGTTTGCTGAAAAACCTCAGAACTTCCCCAACTAATCCCGGCAAATAATTCTGGAACTAATCGACTCAATCCAATTAAATAATAACCACCATCATCCGCCGGCCCTAAAATAATATCTTGTTGTTTTAGCTGATCAAATGCCTCAGACAAAATCTCAAGACTCAAATCCAGACAGTCAGTTCCAATCGCCATTACCGCCGTTTTTTTTAACTCAAAAGCTTCTCGAAATGACTCTCGTAGGCGATCACCTAAATCTCCACTTCCCTGCAAATTGTACCGTAAATCTACACCTAACCATGCTTGCATCAATTCCAGATTTCCGCCTGTATAACGAATTTCAGTAGAAACCGGATAAGATGCAGCAAATTCTCTCACCATTTTAACTGTTTTTTCAGTCATTTGGCGATGAAATTTAGCCGCACCTTCTGCCCCCAAAGCTGGAATTAATCGGGTTTTTGTTGTTCCCGGTTCCGGATAGCGAGTAAAAATAATCAGATGTTGCATTAATCCCAGGTCAAATCAAAATCACCTATTGACGCAATTCATTCAACTTAGTAAACAACAAAACGACCTCAGTTGTAAAGTCTCCCCATTGATCAACAGGAAGGTTATTAGAGTCAAAACTGCGAATTTCCAAAACGGCACCTTGCTTGCGGTGAGTTACAGAAACTCTTTCAGGAGAAGTCGTTTCCCATTCTGGGCCAACAGATTCCATCGAAAAATCTTGATCAGACCATTGTTGATCTTCACCGTTAAACACTCCATTCACCCACTCAGAAATACTGATTTCTGGATTAGCATCTATACTTCGACCTGTTTCTTTTCCGGCCGTCAAACTATGAGGAAAAAGAGGTATATTGGCTTGTTTGGTAGTCATTCCTGCTGCGATTAAAATATGATTTAAAAAATCTTCTTGCTTGTCAATATTCACCTCTTGTCGAATCTTTCCCAGATTAGTCCGGCTTAACACAGGTACTAACATTTTACCTGTTCTAATTTTAGGGTGTAAACTCATTTCAGGATTTTCATGGTTAACAAATCGATATTGACCCCCAACATAACATCCCATCAAAGCAACAAGACCTTTATATTCTAAAGACGCATTCAGAGTTTGAGTTTGATTAACCGCCTGACTAATCACAACTTGATCGGCTTTTCCGATGACTAATCCCTGATAATCTTCCTCATTTTTAATATCTGTAATTTCGATCATTTCAGCAAGCTTTTGTAACATCTCAAAAATGCGATCAATCCTCAAACCCGCCGTCACATGAAATGATCCTAAAATATCATTACCCTTTTGCAAAGGATGCCATCCGACAACATAATCTTCAGGGAGTTGAATATATTCCCCGGTTTGCAAATTCACTAAATTATCACTGATCCAGTTTTCTAAATCTTCAACAATATGAGTTAATTCTTGTGGGTTTTGCGTCTCATTAACCGCATCAGTAATATATTCACAATACCAACTATCCTCGTAACCATCAGGCGTTAGTTTCCAAGAGTTACCATTTATAAGATCAGATTTACCCTTTTTAATGTGCCGATCATTCGTCGGAATAAAAGGTAATTCTCGGCTTTTGGTTTTAAAGGGAGAGACTTCTTTTCTTTCCTGTTCTGTTTTGAGATTTCCCTTCTGTAAATCCATCGGAACTTCGATTTCTAGACCGATCTTTCTTTGAACAATATTTTCTAATTCTTTAACAGGCTTTGGAAAACTTAAGCTATTCTCTAAATCAACAATAAATTGATCTGCTTTTTTTCCCATGATATCTGCTTCTTTTTCCAGCAGTTCATTATCATTGACTAATGTATTTTCAACTTGCAAAGTAGACTGAACTCGACCCTGCATTTGTTGAACAACGTGCCAAACTTCATGGGGTAAATGTTGTTCCTGACCTGGCCCAATATAGATATCTTGATCTTGAGTATAGGCTAATGCTTGCAATGCCGCAGGTTTAGCAGAATTATAATGAACTTTTACATCATCAATAGAAAAGCCGCAAAGATGTTCAATACCTGCTTTGAGATCATCCGGTATACCCGTTGTATTTTCTAGAGTCGCGAATATGGGAACAGCTACAGAATGATCAGTTTCTTGTCCTTGTTTTTGCTGTTGAGGAGATTGGCGAATAACTGTCCACTGAAAAAAGCAACGGCTACCTTTTGAATTCGGGTTCGACTGCTGATAAGTCATTAAAAATTCCTGTAACTGTTCCAGTGAAAAACTCTCGGCTATCACTGTTCTCATCTTAGTCTTCAATAAGAAACAATTACTGAAGTGAATTTTACATTTAGATTAGATTTAGAGTGGGCATTGCCCACCCTATAACTTTTCTATAACTTTCTGATCACTTTAATGACTCATTGCTAACATTCGTTGAATAGGTTTTAAAGCAGCAACCCTTATATTTTCAGGAAGGGTAATTTCTGGCGTTCTATTTTTCATCGCTAGATAAAGTTTTTCTAGCGTATTCAAACGCATATGCGGACATTCATTGCAAGCACAACTATTCATCGGAGGTGCAGGAATAAACTGTTTATCACGGGCTTCTTTTTGCATTTGGTGAATAATTCCCGGTTCAGTGGCGACAATAAATTCTGAACTGTCGCTTTGCTTGGCATATTTCAACAATGCTGTCGTTGAACCAATATAATCCGCATGACGCAGAACAGGTTCTTCACATTCAGGATGGGCAATCACTTCAGCTTGAGGGTATTCGATTTTTAGCTGAACAATCTTCTTTTCTGAGAAGTTTTCATGCACCATACAAGCCCCTTGCCACAAGACTAAATCTCGACCCGTTTCGGTCATTACATAACGACCTAAATTGCGATCTGGGGCAAAAATAATCGGTTGATCTTCAGGAATTTGTCGCACAATATCAACTGCATTTGAACTGGTGCAGATAATATCACTCATCGCTTTAATGGCTGCACTACAGTTAATATAAGACACAACAATGTGATCAGGATGTGCTGCTTTAAACTGGGCAAATTCTGACGGTGGACAAGTATCCGCCAGTGAACATCCTGCTTCTAAATCCGGTAATAATACTAATTTTTCGGGGTTGAGAATTTTAGCCGTTTCAGCCATAAAATGAACCCCCGCAAATACGATCACATCCGCGCTGGTTTCGGCAGCTTGGCGAGACAAACCGAGAGAATCTCCGATATAATCAGCAGCATCCTGAATGTCAGGATCTTGATAGTAGTGGGCGAGGACAACCGCGTTTAACTCTCGCTTGAGATCATTGATAGCGGTAAACAAGTCATCTGGGGTGGTTTGGGGTTTTGCTTGTTGATAGACTGTGGTTGTAAACATAAATGCGTCCTTTTCATTCAATGAGTTAACAAAACGTAACTTCTAATTATAGTTGATTTCACCAAAATATGCCGTAGATCGAGGTGACTTGTCTGTTGCGATCGACACCACAATTCAAAAATACAGTTCAAAAAAGGTCTGGAATTGCCTATCCTAGATCAAGAGAGGCAAGAGAGTAACAGATGAATCAAAATTGTAAAAAAGCGATTAAGATTGCTGTCGTTGGTGATGTACACAACCAATGGGAGGAAGAAGACAAAATCGCCCTCAAACAGTTAGGCGTTGATTTAGTGCTGTTTGTGGGGGATTATGGTAACGAAGCCGTTGAAGTCGTCCGAGCGATCGCAGACTTAGACATACCAAAAGCCGCCGTTTTTGGCAACCATGACGCTTGGTATACGATGACCGACTGGGGACGCAAACATTGTCCCTATGACCCCGAACAGGAAAATTGGGTACAGCAGCAAATGGATCTGTTGGGAGAAGCCCATGTCGGTTACGGAAAGCGAGATTTCCCCGAACTTGGGTTAACAGTTGTCGGCAGTCGCCCCTTTACTTGGGGAGGGCCAGAATGGAGATATGGACAATTTTATCAAGAATGGTTTGGAGTCAATAGTTTTGCAGACTCAACCCGTCGCATGGTCGAAGCCGCCCAAAGTTCAACTCAGAATACAGTGATTTTCTTAGGTCATACAGGCCCCACCGGACTCGGAGAGACACCAGAAGACCCCTGTGGCCGTGATTGGAAGCCCATCGGAGGAGATTACGGTGATCCTGATTTTGCCACCGCGATCGCTCAAACTCGGGCTTTAGGAAAACAAATTCCGTTAGTCACCTTTGGTCATATGCACCATAACCTCCGCCATACCAAAACTCGTCTGCGGAAATGTGTTGACGTGGGTTCAGAGGGAACTGTGTATCTCAATGCCGCCCGAGTCAACCGTATTGAAGACAGAGACAGCCAGAAGCAACGCAACTTTTCTCTAGTCAGACTCGAAGAAGGTCAGGTCTCTGAAGCGAAATTAGTATGGGTTGACCCCCATTTCCAGATCGCCGAAGCCGAAATTTTGTATCGTCAACCTCAGCCTGTTGTCGAAGCTGCACCTATGGTATAATCTTAAATTAGCTTTGAAATTAGAGATAAGGGCTGAGAACGTTTTTCAACTCGAAAACGAAATCTCAAATTCCTGATCTCTAGCTCAAAACAAAATATCAATTGGAGAGGTGGCAGAGTGGTCGAATGCGCTCGACTTGAAATCGAGTGAGGCGAAAGTCTCCGGGGGTTCGAATCCCCCCCTCTCCGTTCTTTGAGGTCTTGCTAAAAGACGAGATTTTATTCCTGGGAACCCAACACGTTATCGTAAAGGATGTAACACTTTCGTAAGGACTGGAACAGGTGAATACGGCTATCGAAGAACAATTACGAGATCAGATCAAAACCCATCGCGATCGCGTAGACTATCTCGAAATTCGACTCCAACAAAGCGAAACCACATCAATTTCCTTTCGGGGTTCTCAGCTAGATTCAGTCAATCGTAGCTTTTCCCTAGCGGGTGGAGTTCGCGCTTGTCACAAAGGGGGTTGGAGTTTTGTCACCTTTAATGGTTTATCTGAACTTGATACTCGCATTACAGAAGCGATTTCTCAAGCCTATTTAGTCGGTCAACAAACAACTCAACTGGCGGAGATTGAAGCGATTGAGGATCAAGTCTCAGTTAAGTTAGGTCGCGATCCCAGAGGAATTTCTCTCCAAGAAAAACGTCAACTCATCGAAAATTATAATAAACTTCTTTTAGATTTTGACTCTCGCATTCAAACCACTGCTGTTAGTTACAGTGATCGCTTTAGTACCACTTATTTTGTCAATTCTCAAGGCAGTTGTATCACCCAAGAACGGCTGGATGTTAATGGTCGATTTGGAGCGATCGCCACAAGCAATGGTACTGTCAGACAAGGCTTTGAATCGATTAATTCTCGCTCGGATTATAACGCTTTAATCGGCATCGAAGATCAAGTTAAAAGTGCGGCTGAACGAGCCATTCGTCAGTTAGAAGCCCAGTCTGTTAAAGGCGGTCAATATACGGTTGTTCTCGATCCTTATTTAGCAGGTGTATTTATTCACGAAGCTTTTGGTCATCTTTCAGAAGCAGATTTTGTTTATGAAAACCCTCGAATGCAGGAGTTATTGCAACTGGGTAAACCAATGGCAATTGAACAGCTAAATGTGATTGATGATGCCACAATTGCTGACTTACCGGGTTCAATTCTTTACGATGACGAAGGAGTTCCCGCCCAACGGAAATATTTGATTCAAAATGGGGTCTTAACTCAACGGTTGCACAATCGTGAAACCGCAGGTAAACTTCAAGAATCTCCCACCGGAAATGCTCGGGCTTTGAATGCGACTTATCCCCCCATTGTCAGAATGACGAATACTGCGATCGAAGCAGGTGATCATTCATTTGAGGAGATGATCGCCGATATCGATGAAGGGGTTTATGCAGTGCGAATGTTAGGCGGCCAAACGAACGGTGAAATGTTTACCTTTGCGGCAGCCGAAGGCTATATGATTCGTAATGGTCAGTTAGCCGAACCTGTAAGCGATGTTACCTTGACGGGGAATGTGTTTCAAACGCTCAAGGATATTGAAGCGATCGGTAATGATTTAAGCTATTCTAATGGCGGTTGTGGGAAAAGCGGTCAAATGCCTCTCCCGGTCAGTGTCGGGGGGCCGCACGTTAGGATGAAAGATGTTGTGGTTGGCGGTCGATAATCGTCATTTTAAATCGCAATTTGAAGCGGGTGCGTGAGTTAACCCGCCTATTGTTTTCAAAGAAGCTTTTGTTTCTCGGCTTCTAAAAGCTGGACTAAGTTCTGATCGCCATTGGCTCTGGCAACTTCGAGACGGTGTTCTAAACGCTTCTGAATATTGGCTCGGTGAGTTTGAGCCAGTTGGTTTGAGTTCTTGTTGGAGTTTTTGTTCATGGTGGACAGTTTTTACTTTTTTGTTGTGGTATGTCATTACTTCTAGTATAGCCTTTCTTCTAAATGATGGGAGGACTGTCGCTCAAAAACTTCAAACTTTGTAACTTTAGCTACAGCTTTTAGATATAGTTTGTTATAAAAAAAGCCCCCAGGTTGTCAGGGGGCCGTTTCATTCTCAGTAAACCGTTCCCCGGCTTTTCAAGCAGGGGCTTGCAGTTGACTCGATTCCCGAGTTAAAAATTGCCGGGGGGGA
>NZ_AAVU01000053.1 GCF_000169095.1 Lyngbya sp. PCC 8106 | reverse complement strand
AGTTCCGTTATTGAGTTTATTTAGCCAAACATTTAACCGTCGATATACTTTCCATGATACCTCCCTCAGTCCGATTATTGAAAACGCACTTCATGCTGTTGCAATTGATGAACCCCGCAAAGCTTTTTCTGTTACACCGATGACCAAAAGTCGTCATTGTGAAACCCAGGTTGTCCGTCAAGTTTGGTTTCCGGGTGATCATGGCTGTATTGGGGGTGGAACCGAGGAGATACGGGGTTTATCCGATTGTGCGTTGAAGTGGATGATGGATACTATCGGTCAACTTGGTTTGGGTCTTGACCTCGATCCCAGTGCGATTCCCACAGGTATTCAACCCGATCCAGAAGTGGATCTGATTATGAATATTATTGGTTGGATCACAACGTTGGGAGGGAAAGCATTGCGTGAAATTAGTGAAAAGTTTGAGGATCTTGATGATAGCGTGGTACTTCGTTTTCAAAAACGTCAGGATTATCGACCTCCCAATTTATTAGCAAAATATGGGGAGAAACTAGAGGAATTTATTAGCGAACGTTTAAATCTCAATCAACCCCAAGTTTCTGAAGGAGATGATCTCAAAGTTTATGCTAGTTATGATGTTTTAAAAGAGATAGGTTTTGACATTACCAAAACAGAACTTAATCCAGATCACCCTCCTCGAATTTGCAATGATCAAGGCAAAACAATCAAAGTCAAAATTCTCGCTATTGGTGAATGGAATTATGGCAATGATGGACAATCTGCCGAGTTGGTCTCAGGCGATGGTCATGTAGAAATGTCACCGGAAGAATACCGCAATTGGGAGTTAACCTTTGTCAATAAAGACCAAGAACAAAATCCTCCTCCTGCTGCTTTGGTGACATTCAAAATTCATGGCGATCGCTATGAAGTTGTCGCCTGGGGAACGGAGCAAGAATTTGAACTCAAACCCAATGAAACCGTTTATTTTGCGAACAACGCTCAAACCAACTTGTATAATAACAATGATGGAATTATTACAATTAACTGGAGTTACTCGTTTGTGAATGAGTAAGGGTTAATTTCCTCTCTAAGCGATCGGCAAAATCTACACTCAAGTCTTCCAACATTTCAACTTGAAAAATTCACTCTAAAACCATGAAACTTTTTACAGAATATCCCGAAAACGAAGAACAAAAATACTTTGATTTAACGCTGAAAAAGACCAAGTATAATATGGATAAACTCTACAAAAATGCGGATACAGCATTTCGAGATACCCATATTAAAAGTCATGCTTGTGTTCAAGCCAGCCTAGAAATATTTGACTTTAATGAAGCAGAAATCAAACAACAATTAAGTCAAACAACCTCATTAACCGAAGCAATACTCAATAATATTTCTCTCAAACAAGGGTTACTCGCCACACCCAAACAATATCCGGTTTGGCTGAGATATGCCAATGGACGCAGCAAACGTGAAGGAGATTATGTGCCGGATACCCGTTCGATGTCCGTGAAAATTATCGGGGTTGAAGGCGAACGACTTTCTCAAAGTCACGAGTCTCATACTCAAGATATTATTGTACACAATGCTGAATACTTTTTTTTGAAAACCATTAAATATTACTATGGTTTTTTCAGTACAGTCGTTCAAGGAGGCATTTTTCCAATTTTGTGGTTGATTTTTCATCCCGAACAAAAAAAACACCTAGAAACGGTTACTAACCGATATCCCCAGAGTTTACTCACCGAACGCTATTGGAGTAGTTCAGCCTCAGCATTGGGACTAAAACCCGATTTTGATCCGGCTAAAACAGGTGTTGTTCCAGTTGAATATCCAGCCGTGATTAAATATGCCTTTACTCCCGTTTCCCCCCAACCTCCCCACTCTCCCATACCGTTTTCATCTCGCAGCCAAAACGACCTCCAACAGGCGAAAAGTAAAGGAGTAAAAGATAATCATTACCGCGAAGAATTAATTCAAGCTTTAGCCAAACCCGATGCTGAATATTGTTGGGATTTTCAAATTCAATTGCAAACCAAGCCGGAAATGTCTATTGATGATGTTACAGTCCTTTGGAATGAAGATGAATCTCCTTTCTTTACGGTCGGTCGCTTAACAGTTAAACATCAACAGATTAACCTGGAAAAACAATGCGATTTTTGTGAGAATTTACGTTTTTCTCCTTGGAATGGTTTAGCGGTTCATCGTCCAGTCGGTGCATTAAATCGACTGCGGAGAGTGGTTTATTCTTTAGTCGGTGAATATCGTCATCAAAAACGAGGACTCAACTATCAAGAACCTACAGGTTCAGAACGTTTCGATTAGGATATGAGATGAATTATGAATGATAAATTATCAATTATGAATGATAAAAAGGATTAATTTTTAGAGGACGGAGATCTTTGTTGTCCTATTCGGAAGTTCCTTTCAGAATTAATAATTCTACATTCATAATTTCTGGTGAACGACCTCAAAAATAGTAATCATCGATTAGAGTCAGGCGAGTTCTAGTAAAATTATTCGGTTTATGTTGTAGAAGACCTGTAAAAGATAGCAGTTTTTGTGAAATAGTAGATGAAGTCAGGGTGAATTAACAGCAATTTTTCCTTGACTTCTGACCCTCAAATCAACACAAGGAGCAATTTTCATGTCTATCAACGGCGTAATCATGCAGTATTTTCACTGGTACATCCCTGGCGATGGTACTTTGTGGGAACAGGTAAAAAATAAAGCCCAAGAATTAGCCGATGCGGGAATTACCGCCCTCTGGCTTCCTCCTGCTTACAAAGGCATTGGTGGCGGTAATGATGTGGGGTATGGTGTTTATGATATGTACGATTTGGGTGAATTCGATCAAAAAGGTTCAGTTCGTACAAAATACGGCACTTCTCAACAATATATAGATGCTATTCAAGCCCTCAAAAATGCCGGAATAGAAATCTATGCTGATGTTGTTCTTAACCACAGAATGGCGGCTGATTTTTCGGAAACCGTTAAAGCAACTCCCTTCCGTAAAAGTGACCGTCTTCATCCCATTGGAGAACAACGAGAAATTCAAGCTTATACCCATTTTAATTTTCCGGAACGCAAAGGAAAATATTCCAACTTCGAGTGGCATTGGTGGCATTTTGATGCCGTAGATTACAACAAAAACGATCCCCACAACTATGATACCATTTATCTGTTTGAAGGGAAACAATTTGATGACTATGTTGCCTTAGAAAATGGTAACTTTGCTTACTTAATGGGATGTGATCTTGACTTTCAAAATCCGGAAGTTCAAGAAGAAGCAATCCGTTGGGGGAAATGGTATCTTGATACAACAGGCGCTGATGGGTTTCGCCTCGATGCGATTAAACATATTTCTTCTTGGTTTTTCCCGATTTGGATTGATGAACTTGAACGTTATGTTGGCAAAGATTTGTTTGTTGTGGGGGAATATTGGCACAATGATATCGGTACATTACATTGGTATGTGAATGCAGTAGAAGGCAAAATGTCAGTGTTTGATGTTCCCTTGCATTACAACTTTTATTATGCGAGTAAATCAGGCGGACATTATGATATGCGAAATATCCTCAATGGTACGATGATGAAGGAACGCCCGACTCATGCGGTGACTTTTGTTGAAAATCATGATTCTCAACCCTTACAAGCTTTAGAAGCCCCCGTTGAACCCTGGTTTAAACCTCTAGCTTATGCCATAATTCTACTGCGACGAGAAGGATATCCTTGTATTTTTTATGCAGACTATTACGGCGCAGAATACGAAGATTATGGTCGTGATGGGAATCGTTATCCGATTTATTTACCCGAGCATCGTTGGATTATTGACAAGCTTCTCTATGCTCGTCAACACTACGCTTATGGAGAACAATATGATTATATTGATCACTATAATACCATTGGTTGGACTCGTTTAGGAGATCGTGAACATCCAAAAGCAATGGCTGTGATTATCAGTGATAGTGTTCCGGGTTGGAAATGGATGGAAGTTGGTAAACCCAATACTAAGTTTATTGATCTAACCGAACATATAAAAGACCCGATTTATAGTAATGAATGGGGTTGGGCTGAGTTTCATTGTAATGGCGGTTCTGTTTCTGTTTGGATAGAAGAATAGTTAGAGATTATCGTGCTATTACCTAGAGTTTAGGTACGATTTTTTTTAATAAAAGGCTCAAGGAGAGGTGTAATTTTCCTCTCCAATTTTAATGTTTATAAATTCAATGAACGGACTTGTTCAAGTTTCTTTTCGGTAATTTTCAATTAAATTCGGGATATGATCTAATCCATCAACCCCAATTTGAGCAATTAATTGAGAACGATATTGGGAGAGAATTTTCTGAAAGTTTTCAGTCCCGAGTTTTCCTTCTAAAATTATCACCAATGCAGCCACTTGTCGCCATTGAATATCCCCTCGCTGTTCGAGCAAATACATTCCCAAACAAGCATGATAAACCGCTAAATCTTCTCGATGAAGTTGATAATAGGCTTCACCCAAATAAGCATAACCTAACGCTTGTAAGTCTCGCTCTCCGGCTTGCTGAACAACAGATAATCCTTGTTCTAAAGGAGGGACTGCTTGAGTCGGTTGTTCGAGGATAACATAGGCAATTCCTAAACCGATAGAACTCAAAGCTTGATTGAGCAAATCATTAAACTTCTCAGAGAGTTTTAAACCTTGTTCGAGATAACTAATTGATGATTCTAGCTGCTCAAATGTAACTGCTCGTTCTTGTCGAGCCATGAGAACTTCACAAAACCCTAAACTGACTAAACAATGCGCTTCCCCTTTGCGATCGCCAATTTGTCGAGCTAAAATTAATGCTCGTTGAGCCAAAGCAATCGCTTGAGAATAATCTTTTTGTCGCCAATTTAAGCGACTCAAATGATTCAAATTTGCCACTTCACAGGGACGATCTTCAGTCTGACGAGCCAATTCTAAACCCTCTTGATGAAAAGTTAATGCTTGTTGGTAATTGCCCATCCAGTGTTGAGAATAGCCTAAAACAGTGAGAATACGAGCTTTCTCCTGAACATTTTCGACAAAACTCAACGGTTGATCGAGGTAACTAATTGTTTCTCGGAAACCATCACCGGAAAAAGAAGCAAATACACCGCCATAAAGCGGAAAATTATCTCGTTGAGCAAAAGTGCGTAAAATTTGTAGCGACATTTGAAAACAAGCCTGAGAAAGACGTTCAGTGTTGGGTTGAAATGACGCGGCTTTAAACCCCTGGCTGAGTTCACACCAAACCATCGCAAAAACCATAAAAGTCACACCCGACAAATTTTGTCCCGCTTTAGCGCTGTAGGCTTGTTTATCAAACCAGGCGACTAAACCCGTTTGTAAGTCCCGCATCATTAGCATTAACCCCACCCAAGCCTTCCAGTCTATGGTATTCTGAGCTTGAGCCACGAAAGCCGCAGATTGATTTTGGGCTTGTTTGGTAAATAACTCTTTGGCCAGAGGACTGCTGACTTGTTTCGCCCAAGTTTTCCAAGGGCCATGACTTTCAGAAACATCTCCAAAACCGAGAGTGCTGTTGGGAAGTTCATAAACCCAACTCATTAAATGAGGTTCTAACTCGGTGACGGATGTTAAACCTTCGAGAAGTCCAGAGGCGTACTGGCGCAATTCAAAGGCTTCCGACTCATCGGTTAACCCCTCGGCTTCTTGCTGAAGGGCGATCGCCAGTTGTCGAATTTGCGGATGTTTGAAAACATAGGATTGATTGGGATCGAGAATTTGTAGGAGAACCGAAAGCCGTTGACTCGCTTCTACCTCTAGAATTTGTCGAATTGCACCGCTACATTTATTTTGAGCTTGATGTTTTTTTTGCCATTGTTCCCAAGATTGCTGCACCATTTTAACTGCACGCAGTAGTCGAGTGGCTTTGGCTTGTTTGAGTTCATCAGATTCGCTTTCAACCTGAGATTCTAGAACTGTGATTTTTTCCATCAAACATCGCTCAAAGATCTCTCCGGTTCCGGGTTTGAGTTCATCGGCGAGGCGTTTATAGATTAACTCTTTAGAAGCAATTTTTCCTTTGAGAATACTGGTGAGGATGTCTTCGATGAAGGTGATATAGCGTTCGCGATCAGTCGGGGAATTCATGATTCGGTTGACCTCGTTTTTAGCGACTAAGACTTAGGATTATTTGTTGTAATGAATTGAGTTTAACAGGTTCACTTTTTGGGGTTTCGGAAGGAATAAGGGGATGAGTAGAAGGAGTTTTGATAATTGAAGTTTGCTTCGATCTATTTCAGCACTCAATTATAAGCCTTCTGTAATTTTACGGGAGTTTGTCATATTTGTATACAGATTTCAGCCAGAAAGTTCAGTAATCCTACGATTGGCTAATTGCCCTTGATAATTCTAAGCTAGAAATAGAAGCAATTTCGCGATCACAAAGGATAAATTATGCTGCAAATCGCTCAATTGACGAAAACCCTGTTGAAGAACAAAGCATTGACTTTTTTGGCTAGCTTGAGTCTTTGTGCGACTCCCTCATTATTTTTGTCGCCGTCAGCCCAAGCAGAGATTAAATTTCCCGTCCAAGAAATGACTACTAAAATGAAAGGAAGAACATCAGTACCGATTTTACTTCCTTCTAATTTTCCCTCGGATCGGGGAAGTGTATTTTTTGAGGAGAAAGTTAATCCTCAAGGCTATTTGATCAATTTTACCGCAACACCGAACTGTCGTGCTACTGCTTGTCGTCAGGGGGGAATGAGTGCAGAATCTTCTGGAATGCTGACACCACCCCCTCCGAAGTCAGATTCAAGAAGTCAATATCAAACGATATTACTCGCCAATGGGATCGAAGGACAATATTACAATGGTTGTAGACTGTACTGTACTGCTTTAGTGGAATGGAGATATCAAGGGGTTCTCTATCGAGTGACGCTGAAAAACGGCTCCTTAGAAGACTTACAAGCCATAGCCAATAGTGCAATTGAGGGGGGTTCTCGTTCGTTTTAGTCATTCCCGAGAGAAAGATAGATTTGGGCTAAAAAAAATTTTCTCCGTAAATTCACTTAAAGAATTCTTGTTTTGACAAAAAATAACTTTAAAAGTTCAGTGGAACTACGGTTGACTTTATAATCTGGGATTGTTTATCTTAAAGATAGAGTTTTTCTTATTGCCATGTCAGTTACCACCTCTGAAATTCCAACTCTTATTCGCACTCTGAGACACCGTTTAGGCTTATCACAAGAAAAGTTTGGACAAAAATTGGGTGTTGTCTTTCAAACCGTTAACAACTGGGAAAACGGACGCACGAAACCGACTCGTATGGCTTTAATGCTAATTCAGCGTCACTTAGAACAGATGGGTGATGAGGGAACAGATTTGTTAGAAAAGTATTTTAAAAAATAACTTTTATTCATCAAAGCAACAGTCTAATGATCAAATCTTATCTCGCTGCTTTTGATGATCATCCCTCTTTCACTCCTTCTAGAAAGAAACGATAAAATTGCACATAAGGAGAATGATTAATTGACCTTTAATTTGATCTATTCTCCTCAATGTGTGATGATAAATTCAGGATAATATCTCCGACAAGAGACTCCTGATAAATAGGTTTGAGTTGCTGATGATTTGAGGCTTTTAAAAGTTCTACCCATAGAGTGTTGAGTTGAGAATTATGCGGATCACTTTGTTGTAGAGTTGCTAACTGACCAATAGCATCATACCATAAACCCTGTTTAGCATAGATCGCCACTTTTTCTAGAGGTGTTGCTGCACTTAACTCCGTCTCAAAACCCTCACTAGAAACCCGTTTCACTTTTCCCCTCACCATCATTGGTTCTTGATTAATAGCATCATTTTTCGCGCAATGCAACTCAAAGAACCAGCGATAATTCTTCTCCAATTCTAAAGGTTTTTGATCTTTAGGAGAGGGAATGCTAATGATTCCAGGCTGTTTGGATAGCTGAAAAACAACATTCCAAACTTCTTGTTTAGTTTGTTCATCATAAAGCGAAAAAACACCATAGGAAACCTCAGTTGAGGTATAAGGTACATAAACAAAAAAAGTGGGATGACTACTCGCTGTTAAAGATAAAGAGCTAGATTGACCTGTTAAAACAGTTAACGGAATTTTTGTAGCCAGACATTTATTTCCACTGCGAGTCCCTGTTCCCTCCGTTTTGGGTTTTCCATTATCTGCGACATCGGATGTTGAATGAGGGGGTTGAAAGTGAATTTGAATATCAGAAGTCGAGTTGTAAGTGCTAGAAACAGACTGTATCGGTTGAGCAGAAACGGGTATTGACTTGAGTAAAAAAATACTAACAATACCAAACACACCTGATGAGAATAATTTCGTGATATTCATATTGAAAGTGAGTAGATGGATGACTGTTGGGAAAAAGCCTAATTGCGCTTATCCAACTCTACATATCTCTTGAGGATGTCTACTTATGCAAGTTCACCCAAACTTCACAACCAATTTCCCACCAAGACAAACGCCGCCCAGAAGTAGGGATGAGCATAATCCGGTTGCTGTAAGATACTGACTTGAGCGCGACGCAAGGCTTCTGCTTTGGTTAAATTGGGGTTGCTCAACTCCTGATAAAACGCCGTCATTAAGTCTGCTGTGGCTTTATCATTCACCGCCCACAAACTGGCTACTGTGCTACGCGCCCCCGCTCTCACAGCCACTCCCGCCAGCCCCAGTCCGGCTCGTTCATCTCCGGTAGCGGTGGTACAAGCGCTCAAAACTAACAATTCTATCGGGCCTGTTTGTTCAATATTTGCGGTGAGTAACTGACGCAATTCTTCAATATCAATTCGTTCATCCCAAGTCAAAATATAAGTCTCTTTTAAATTAGAACTGAATTTTCCATGCGTTGCAATATGAACCACAGAATAGGGTAAACTTGTAACTTCTGTAGCAAATTCGGGTTCGGTAAAAGATTGATTGAGTAAGACTTTACTCCCCACTTGCTTTTCAATTTGTTTTAACTCCAATTCAACCGAAGGAAGCGCAATAAATCCTTGTCTGGCTTCACTCAAACCCCCACTAAGAATTTGCGCCTGCTGACGAGCTAACGGTTGCGGGTCAATTAATTGTAAACTGGGTGCAAGGGCAATTTTATATTTTTCAACTAAATATTGTTGACCATCGTGTAAACTCGCCAAGGAAATATTTCGCAGTCGTCCATCGGGAACAAAGACTAATGTTTCTACATTACTCGCTTCTAGTTGTTCTTCAACTGGACGAATTAACCAATCATAAGCTTGTTGAGAAACGGTGAGAAAGTTTAGTATAAATTCTCGTTTACTCGGTTGAGTAATTTGTTCTACCATCGTTTTCAAGGTTAACTCAACTTGAGATTGAGGTAATTTTGTGGTGTAGCGGACTAAGGGTTGGTCGGGTAGTGCTAAAATTACTTCTATCCGATCTGCTAAAATAATTGTATAAAAAACTGCTGCGGTTTTGTCGAGTTGATCGATATCATAGGGTTCAGCATCTAAACAAGCATCTCGAAAGAAATTATCAAGTTCAGCGAGTTGTAACGCTTCAATGACTTGTCGCGCTTGTTGTAGGTTTTCTGGAGTCGCATTCGCCACTAATAACAAGTCTACCAACTCTCGATAAATGGGTTCAACTTGTTCGCGAAAATTGAACTGAACTTCCGAACTAATAGCGACAATATCACTGCGTAAAGACTGGAGAATATCAACGGCTTGGGTATAGGTTGAAATGGCTTCAGTCAGTTTACCCTCTGCTTTGTAAATACGTCCTAATTGCCAAAAAAGTTGATAGGCAATTTCGGGATTTTTGTAAGCTGAGACTTGACTAACGGCTTGACGAGTTAGTTCTTCTGCTAAAGGGAATTGTTGATTATTTTCATAGAGTTTTCCAAGCATTCCTAACGCCCTAACTTCGGCATCTTGATCTTCGATTTGTTGGGCTTGGGCAATTGCATTTTGTACAATTTTAACGGTATTTTCAAGACTATTTTCTAAATCTGGAAGTTGCAAATTATTAGCAGAATTCAGTTTAATTAGATTTTGAGCAAAGTTAATTTGAGCATAAATTCCAGCCCGACTCGGAGGAAGTTGTTGGAGTTTAGGTTTAAGATTGTTAATAATTTCGCTAATATTTTCTTCTTGTTCGCTGGAAATTAATAGGTTTAATTGATTGAGTTGAGCTTGAATTTTTGTTAAAGATAAAGAGGTAATATCAGCAGCTTGTTGATAGGAATTGAAAGGAACTTGTAAACTATCAAGATAAATTCGTCGTTTAAGACGTTGCAGTTGCGGGGGTTCACTTTCATTAATACTCAAACGCCAGTTTCGTTCTGCTATCGCTCTTTGAGTATTTCCTAAGCCAATTAATGCAATGGCTTGTTCTTCGGTGGCGTTAAATTCTGCTGCAATATTTACACTTTTTTCTAATAACTCTAATGAATCTTCAAATTGACCGACACCTCGCAAAACATCCCCCAAACTTTGTAACGCTTTTGCTTTTAAAACAGTATCCGGCTGAGTTTCTAACTGTTCGCCCACTGCGGTTAAAGTTTTCAACGCTTGGGAATAAAATCCCATTGCTTGTAACGCTTGGGCTTGATTAATTTTTGTGCGCGTTAAACCCGAAATTTTATTCAGATTCTCATAGATTTTGCTGGCTTGTTTCCAGGTTTCTAAGGCTTGTTGTGGTTGACCTTTTGCCAGTTGGAGTTGTCCTTTAACTTCCAAGATCGAAGCGGTTAACTGTTGGGTTTCTTTCGTTTCTTGCAGTTGTTCGAGAAGCGTTAAACTGGTGGCGATCGCTGATTCTCCGTTTTGCCAATCTTGCAGTTTGAGATAAACTAATGCTAAATTTCTCAACGCTTGAACGGCTCTTAAACTCTCTCCATTTGTGGTATAATTTTCGATAGCTTGTTGCAAAAGAGAAAGACTTTCTTGATATTTTTCCTGTTGATACAGTTGTTGCGCTTGAGATTCTAAACTGTTAACTTGAGCCAGACAGGGATTAGAATAAAGTGAATTAAAATTTAAACAATTATCAGTAATTGCTTGACGAGGTTCTGAGGGGGAAAAATTAGCAATATCCCCAGAAGTAGAAACAGCCAACATCACCCCTAAACCCATTCCCCAAAGTTTCATTTGAGTCTCCTCGTCCCTCAGCGTAAATCCACATTCTGATTATACAAACTTGACCGAATATTCAACTTCTAAAAAAATCTAAAATTTAATTTAGCTGCAAAAAAATCATGTAGAATAACGTTGAGCATCTACCCTCATCAACCATGCAAACCAACTTACTCCCCATTTTCACAGGTGTTGTGACCTTTTGCGGTTTAGTCAGTTGTATTCCAGTCAACGCTCAAATTGTCCCCGATAACACGCTGGGTTCGGAAAACTCGGTGGTTGTTCCCAATCAGAATATTCGGGGGATTGATAGCGATCGCATAGACGGGGGAGCGGTTCGGGGGTCTAACTTATTTCATAGTTTTCAAGAGTTTAACGTAGACAAAGGACGAGGGGCGTATTTTTCCAATCCAGATAATATCATTAATATTTTAACCCGGGTTACGGGCGGAAATGTCTCGGAAGTTCTTGGAACGTTGGGGGTTTTGGGAAATGCTAATTTATTTTTAATTAATCCTGCGGGGATTGTATTTGGGCCTAACGCGAGGTTGGATGTTGGGGGTTCGTTTTTTGCGACGACTGCGGATGGAGTATTATTTGATGGGTTTGAATTTGCAGCGAGTAACCCAGAAGCGCCGCCTTTGTTAACCATTAATATGCCCATCGGGTTAAACATTCGAGAAAATCCGGGAACCATTGTTAATCAAGCGACTCTAACCACTTTAGAAGATGGAAGTTCATTACGAGATGATGCAGGTTTTCTGGTTCGTCAAGGTTTAAATGTTCCTCAAAATCAAACTTTGGCATTGGTTGGGGGAGATGTATTATTTGATAATGGTGTTGCCATTTCTCCAGGAAGTCGAATTCAATTGGGGGGTTTATCAGAACCGGGGACTGTGCAAATTAACCCCGATAATAGTTTAACCTTTCCCGATAATATTCAACGGGGAAATGTTAGGTTAACCAATGAATCACAAATAAATGTTCGTGCAGACGGGGGCGGAGACGTTAATATTAATGCGAGAAATGTTGAAATTTCGGGCGATAGTATTATTCGGGTGGGAATTGATGAAGGTTTAGGGTTTCAAGAAGCACAAGCTGGAGATGTTAATATTAATGCTCAGGAAAATATTCTGCTAACAGGTGCAGATAGTTCAATTAGAAACGTTATTGACTTTGATGGAATCGGTCAAAGCGGAAACATTAACATCACAACTAATTCACTCACAATGAAGAATGGAGCGTTTATCAATACACTTATTTTTGGACAAGGAAATGCGGGGAATATAAATGTCACAGCCGCATCCGTTGAAGCTTCAGGTACCTCTCCTGATGGTGAGTCTGAAAGCGGTTTTTTTGCGGATGTCAATAGTACGGGTATGGGTAATGGAGGTAATATTACAATAGAAACCGGACAATTTCGGCTAACAGAGGGAGCGCAAATTCAAATCGCTCTATTCGGACAAGGAAATGGGGGTTCTCTATCACTTTTTGCAACTGATTCGGTAGAGTTATCAAACAGTTTTATTTTAGGGGGACCCGAAGAAAATGCAGTTGGAAATGGGGGAAAAATTGAAATTTTAACCCCATCGCTTAGTGCAACAAATGGACAGATTGGTTTAACTACATCAGGTAACGGAAACGCTGGAAATATTCGGATAGAAGCCCAGCAAATTAATCTTTCAGATTCTCTTGTAGTGGGCGAAACTTCTGGAATAGGTAACGTCGGAAATATTACCATTGATACCGAAAGTTTGGTTATTCGTAATGATTCTGAGATTCGGCTTGCTGTCTTAGAAGAAGGAGCAAATGGAAACGCAGGAAATATTCAGATTGCAGCACAGCAGATTGAGCTTTCAGATTCTATGATAGTCGGTCAAACTTCTGGAACGGGTAACATCGGAAATATTACCATCGATACGGGAAATTTAGTCATTCGTAATGGTGGAGATATTCGGCTTGATACTAACCAAGAAGCAACAGGTTCAACGGGAAATATAACTGTTAACGCTTTTGAATCTGTAAACATAATAGGAGTTTCACCGAGTGGCATTACCAGTCGAATTGCTACTCTAACATTTGGTAATGGTAGTGCGGGAAGCATTATTATTAATACTCCCAGATTAGCTGTTCAAAATGGAGGGAGAATTTTTGCTAATAGCTCTAACATCGGACAAGCAGGGGATGTGATTATTAATGCTTCCGAATCTATTGAAGTTAGGGGAGGAAGCTCCGTTCAAATTGATCAAGAATCCGTTGAATTTGGTACAGAACCTCCTGTTTCTCCCGAAGATATCAGAGCAGTTTTTAGTGGTATATCAACCCGGAGTGATAATGTAGAAGGAAACGCAGGAAGTGTTTTGATCACAACAAATAAACTCACAATTCAAGAGGGAGGACAAATTGGAACTTCTGCTACAGGAAGGGGTAGTTCGGGTGTTGTACAAGTCAAAGCAAATGAAGTGGAAATAGGGGGAGAATTGAGTATTGATGGATTGAATTCAAGAAGTAGCTTAGATATCTTTACAAATAATGCAGGAAGCGCAGGAACTCTCAACTTAGAAACTGGACGATTAACTGTTCGAGATGGAGGTCAGATATCAGTAAGCAGTGTAAACGGTAGTAGCGCTGGCTCTATCAATATTCAAGCTTCTGTTATTGAATTAATTGGTGAAGGAAAATTTCCCAGTGGAATTTATGTGACAACAAATAGGATACCAGACGAAACATCTCCTAATATAGAATTTAGCGGTAGTAGCGTAGGAAGTATCACACTCAAAGCAGACCAATTAAGAATTCTCAACGGAGCGGAGATATCAACTTTTACAGGGGATGTAGGCAGTTCGGGTTCAATCGATATTCGTGCCAATACTATCGAAATTATTGGTAGGGGAACTCGAACGATTACTTCATTTACAGGAGAACCATCCACAATAGGTAGCCAAATTTCCGCTTTAGCTAGTAACGGAGGAAACACCGGAGATATTTCAATTACCGCACAAAGATTAATCGGACAAGATGGAGCATTCATTAGCACTTCTAGTTCGGGAACGGGTTCTTCGGGTTCAATTAGTATACAAGCTCAACAGGTTTTATTTGATGATCAGGTGTTTATTTCTAGTGGAACGGCAGGTGTGGGTAATGGAGGAGATATTACCATTGAAACGGAACAATTAAGAGTGCAAAACGGCTCTGTAATTTTTTCGGGAATTCGTCTGCCAAATGAATCGGAAATTACTACTGTTGAAATTCCAGAAAATCGCAGAGGAGGAACAATCTTCATTAAAGCCTCAGAATCAATTAATGTAGAGGGGGAAGGAACATCAATTAGCACTGGAGTCAGTGAAGAAGGAGCCAGAGGAAATGGCGGAAATGTTATTATTGAAACCGAAGATTTAACTATAGACAATAGAGCTTCACTATTTACAGGAACTCAAGGAAATGGGGATGCAGGTTCGGTTAATATACAGGCTGAAAATATTGAATTAATAGATGGTTCTCTTATCAGTGCAGCAGTTTTTGAAAAGGGGGTTGGAAATGGGGGGAATGTCACGATTGAAACTGGAGATTTAACTATGAGTAATCAAGCTTCACTATTTACAGGAACTCAAGGAAATGGGGATGCAGGTTCGGTTAATATACAGGCTGAAAATATTGAATTAATAGATAGTTCTTTTATCTTTGCGAACGTTTCAGAAACCGGGGTTGGAAATGGGGGAACGATAACTGTTGATACCGAAAGTTTAACGATGAGAAATCAGTCTATTATTGGTGTAGGTAGTGAAGGTGAAGGTAATCCCGGAAATATAGACGTGAGTGCTTCTCAAGTTCGCTTAGAGCAAGCAGGTCTACTTGCAGAATCAGTAACAGGTGAAGGCGGAAATATTACTATCAATTCACCGGATATTAGCGTGCGTCGTCAAAGCGAAATTTCTGCCGCAGGAAGCGAAAGCGGTCAAACGTTTGATGGTAATATTGATATTAATTCTAATTTGTTAGTGTTGTTGGAAAATAGCGAAATTGTTACCAGCGCTTTTGACCCAACGGGAGGAAGCAATATTAATATCCGTCCTTTTGGAAATTCGGAACTCGGACTTTTACAATCTCAAAATAGCACTATCAATGCAGCCGGAGAACTTTCTATTGATACAACGCTTAATTTTGACCCGCCAGAAGCACCCGAAGTTACAGTTGTTGACCCGGCGGAATTAATTGCTCAAGACCCCTGTGTTCAAGGTCGAAATAGTTCGTTTATTATCACCGGACGAGGTGGTATTGCACCTGACCCAACTCAAGCTTTATCGGCAATTGAAGGGTTAGTTGAATGGGAATCTCTACTCATTGAACCTGTTACTCCTCAACCTAATAATAATTCCTCTCAACGTCGCCAACAACAATCACAAAAACGGGATAATAATCTTGATAATATTCCTGTAGATTCAAGAACAATTGTTCCGGCGAGGGGTTGGATAAGAACCGAAGATGGAGAAGTTATATTAGTGAGTTATGACCCAACAAAAACGGGAGTTCAGCGTCAACCCAACAACCCGCATACCTGTCAACCCTAGTGTCGTGTCCTGGCTAAAATGTTGAGTTAATTTTTAAACTTCTTCCCCCAGAATTGGGGGTTAGGGGGCTAAAATCAATTTACTCTACCCAACAAATTAAACTAGACGCGCTACTAAAGTCTCTTATTTCCCTAAATTTGTCTGCAACCAACGAGTCAAATCTGCTAGAGAAGAAAAATCCAATAACACCTCTGATAAAGCTTCCAACTGTTCTAAAGAAAGCAATTCTATTTGATCACAAATTTGAGGACTGAGTTGACCAAACTTCCGGGTAAGTTGACGTAAAATCAGCGATCGCCCTTCCTGTAATCCTTCCTGTAAGCCCTGCAACCAACGGGTTAATTCTGTCAACGAGGAAAAATCCAATAACACCTCTAATAAAGCTTCCAATTGTTCTAAAGAAAGCAATTCTATTTGATAACGAATTTGAGGATTGAGATAGCTGAACTTGCGAGTGAGGAGATGTAAGATCAGCGATCGCTCTCCATCTTCTAATCCTTCTTGATCAACTCGGGTTGGCTGTGAGTCTGTTGCTAGTTCACACCTCCGAACAGTCTCTCGACAACTCAACGGGGGAATTTTGTAAACTTTTTTCTCTCCCAATCCCATTGATTTTATAACCGCTTGTTTGAGTTCCACTTCCGTACATTGATACAAATCTCGCAAATAGAAAACTTGCCAAATTTCTAATTTTGGTGTTGTTCTTCCTTTCTCCCAATTCCGAATCGATGATTGTGAGCATTTTAGAAGTTCTGCAACATCAATAATTCTCAAGCCAGCGCGTTGTCTTAGCATTCTTAAATCAATCATATTATCCGAATAAATTCGAGTTTAGTGTCAAGTTTTAGCGTTAAGTATTGACAATTGACATTTGGTATGTGTTCGTTATTTAATAACATAAAAAGGGCGCCGACGACTCTAAACTCTAGAAGTCATCAACGCCCCGATCTATAATGTTTTTGGATAGTTTAATGATGCCACAAAATACCGAAACCTCAAAATCAGAAGCGATCGCATACCGAGATCGTCTCAATACCTGGGCGATCGCCCGGTTGCTTCCGAACTTGCAACGAACTGTTGTCGCACGATTTCGGAGTCGTTCTGATGCGGAGGGACATTTGCAGCGTTTAAAGCAACTTATTCCACAAGCGTCATTTATTCTGGTGTTTGACTGTCAACCGGATAGCAACAAGTCAAACCACTAAAGCCCACTAAATCCCCCCAGAATTGGCGAGCGACCCCGCGCCACCTGTGGGCGCAAGCGGTCGGACCCCGCGTCGTCTCACGGCGCTAGGGAACGCCGACCAAGAGAGGGAACGCGCGAGAAGGGGCGAGGGGGGCAATTAATTGGGGGCTGGAGGGTTTCAAAAGGATCTGTAATTATCCTGTAACCAATTGGTCAAATCTTCCAAAGATGAAAAATCGAGCAACACCTCTGCTAACGCCTCCAATTGTTCCAATGAAAGCAATTCAATTTGAGAGCGAACTTCAGGATTAATCCGATCAAACTTTCGGGTAAGAAGGCGTAAAATTAGCGATCGCTCTCCCTGTTGACGACCATCTTGTAAGCCTTCCTGTAAGCCCTGTTGGCGACCTTCTTCTAATCCTTCTTGATAAACTCTAGTTTGCTTGGAGTCTGTTGCTAATTCCAACATCTGAATAATCTCCTGACGACTCAACTGCGGAAATTTGTAAACCATTGTCGTTTCTATTAATTCCATTATGACGGCTAGAGGAAGTTGTGAGGCTTGTTGTGCCTGAGATAACAACAGCTTGGCTTTGTTGGTTGCCGTCTCCTGGGGTTAAAGAATTAATTCCACAATTCCCAACTCCACCGATGAACTAGAAAGTTCACTGAGATAGATAGGCTGAACTTGGGAACTGGCTAACAGTGTTCGGTAGAGATAGGTTTGTTCGGGTTCTAGATTGGGGTTCGGATAAATGGCTACCGCTTGCCAGTCTACTGTATTTGGGTTCTGGTTAAGAAATAGAAACAGTTCCGCGAATAAACGATGATACAGCAGGGGATCTTTTTGAAATTGAACTTCAACAAAATATACCGTTTGATTGTCGGCTTCGGGTGGCGGTAAAAATACCCCATCAATCCGAAATGCTGTTTGTTTGAGTTCAACCGATTGAAATTGATAACCTTCCTGCATAGGTTGACCAATTAACTCAAAAAAAATCGTTGGTGCGGTTTGGAAGATGCGGTAGAATAGTGAGTCGGTTTTCACGCTTGTTAGTAGAATCCGCTTTGTTAATATTATAGATTAATATACTCGTTATTTCTATAAAATTTGGGCGCAAGCTAGAGCGTCTCTACCAAATTTTTTCCATCTTTAATGTAAATCCTGGCAGCACTAGATCGCCACTAACAGTTGTCGGATTTTCTAAACACTCAATCTCTGTTTGAGGTTGGTAAATATAAACTTTGCGGTGCTTGCGGTCAATTAAAAAACCGATGTCCAAATTCCCAACTGTTGGGTTAGTTTGGCATTGCGGTTTCCCGTTTCTGAATCTGTTGGGAACATCACAATCATTTCTCCATTAGCTGTGCGTTCAATGTGATAGTCGCGGTTGAGTTGGCAAAATTCAAAGAATTGCTCATCAGTCCTCTCGAAACCGGACGCATTTACAACACAAAGGGTGAATTTTCATTTAAGATAGCTTCTGTTATCGTTTCCTCTCGTTTAATCTTTGCGATCGCTTAAATTTATTTATCTAAATTTCAATCAATAATAACAGTATTTTGATTCAAAAAAAGAGGGCAACCATCAAAAAGATTACCCCCAAAACGTTATTCAAAAATTAATACAACAAAACTCGATTTAACATTCCCTAAACTTGTCGGTAAACCGTCACATCATCATCATCATAATTAGCGGTCGCAAAATCCAGATCGCCTTCTCCATCCAAATCATCTACCACCAATCCGAATGGCGTATTACCGACAAGAAAGCTTTCCGGTAAACTGAAGAGACCATCACCGTTATTCTTGAGAACAGAAACGGTATTTCCTGCCCGTTCTCCGGTATTCACGATGAAGACCGAGTTCTGCATCATCAAGTCCAAGTCACCGTCTCCATCAATATCAGCCGGAGTCAAGTTACTCGGAACGTTTTCACTGAAGAAGAACTCGCTGGGCGAAAAGTTACCGTTGCCATCATTTCGCAGTATTGAAATGGTACCCTGAGTAAACTGATTGCTACCAAAATTAGGGACGCCTAAATCCAGGTCGCCATCATTATCGAGATCGGCTGCAACTGGAGTGACTGGACGTTCTCCAACGTCATATTTCTCGGGTGTTGTAAAGAAAGCATCACCCGTATTAAAGAGGACAGAAATGGTATTTTCGGCTTGGTTAGATGTGATGATGTCGAGATTGCCATCCTCATCTAAATCGGCAATTTCAACTCCGCTAACACCTTCTCCAACTGTTAGAATTTCTCGCTCAGTAAAGCCACCATCACCGTCATTGTAATGAATCGAGATGCTGTTACCCTCATTATTTGCAGTGAATAAATTCAAAGCTTCTGAATTGACAGTCACCAGGTCAATATCGCCGTCGTTATCAAGATCTCCAACTCCACTCATGAAAGGACGATCACCGGCTTGATAAGTTGTGGGGAAACCGAAGTTGCCATTACCATCGTTGAAAAATACGGATAGAGAATCTTCTTCGGTATGAGCGGTTGCCAGATCGATATCTCCGTCTCCATCAAAGTCTTCGGCCGCAAACGAAGGCCCGAAACCCGTAGTTATGCTTCTCGGGGCCGTAAATGTTCCATCTCCATTGTTGGTGAGGATAGAAACACGGTTTCCATCAAAAGACCCATCTTGAGTAATCAAACCGGGATTGCCAACAATCAGATCGTTATCTCCATCGCCGTCGAGGTCTGCTGAAGTTATACCACTGGGGCGATCGCCAACGAAGTAGTCATCCCGTTGGGGGAAGTTGGGAGTGATAAAGAAAGGTAAGACAATATTGGTGGTGATGAACTGCAAACCAAATCCGAAGAAAATGCCTTCAAACTCCACAAAATCATATTCACTTCCCAAACCGAAGGAACCCGAAGCCTGATTAATGTTGGAGTAGTAACTGCTGTAACTAACTGCACTATTGATGTTGATATCTACATCGTAATAGTTATTGATAAAGACTTGATCAACGCTTGCAGTTGTGGGTGCAGAACTTTCACTGGCAATATAGTAAGCTCCAGCGGATGAAGAGAAATTATAGCTTTCTCCAACTTCAAAAGAACTCTCCTCGGCGTACACATAACCCGTGTAATAATCGCTTTGGGTGCTTATTCCATTGGAGTAGTAAACAAAGTCATATCGTACCAGTGGTTCTGGTTCTGGGGGGGCAGGTGGTAAAAATACATTCAGGTTATAGGTTGTGGTTTGAGTGCTAATCGATTCCACCTGAATATAGTAGGTTCCGGCCGATAATGGAACGTTAATTGATTCGTTTGTCGTTCCAATATTTTGAGAGGTAGCAACCACTGTTTGATCGATATCCAACACCGAAATGTTGACATCCTGACTGATATTTTCTAAGAAAACGTTCAAGTTCTGATTGTTTTCTATATTAATCTCGTAGTAGTCAACTGAATCAACAGCACCGACTTGTTCGGTGTAGATATTGGTTACAGAAGAGTCAATTGAAATGTCGTAGGCTTCTATTATCGTATTACCGGGATCTTCTGGAACTTCAATTACTTCTGGTTCTTCATCTTCTGAAGGAGCCGGAGGGAACAATACATTCAGGTCATAGGTTGTGGTTTGATTATTAACAGATTCTACCTGAATATAATAGGTTCCGGCTGATAATGGAACGTTAATTGACTCGTTTGTCGTCCCAACATTTTCAGATGTGGCAACAATCGTCTGATCGATATCTAATACGGAAATGTTGACATCCTGACTTATATTTTCTAAGAAAACGTTGAAGTTTTGATTGTTTTCTACATTAAATGTGTAGTAGTCAATCGGATCATTCGCACTGACTTGTTCGTTGTAGATAGTGGTTTCAGAGTCAATGGAAATGTCGTAGGCTTCGGTTACGGTATTACCGGGATCTTCTGGGACTTCAATTACTTCTGTGGTGTCATCTTCTGGGGAAGCAGGAGGAAATAGTATGTCCAGGTCATAGGTGGTGGTTTGATTATCAAAAGATTGTACCTGAATGTAGTAGGTTCCTACCGAGAGGGGAACAGTAATTGACTCGGCGGTAATTCCGATATTTTCAGAAGCCGCAATAATTGTTTGATTGATATCTAATAAATAGACATCAACATCTTGACTTAGACTTTCTAGGGAAAGGTTAAGGTTTTGATTGTTTACGACATTAAAAGTGTAGTAGTCAACGGGATCGTCTTCACTAACTTCTTCGGTGTAAATGAAGGTTTGAGTATTAACTGAAATTTCGTAGGCGTCTTCGATGGTATTACCTGGATCTTCTTCGATATCAACTGTTTCAGTCTCAAATGGATCGGGGAGTTCTTCGTTTTCGATTGGATTTGTTGGTGTATCTTCAATAGTCTCAGGAATAGAGATTTCCTCATCGTTAGGCTGATTAGATGGATTATCTTCATCCGTATCCGTATCTTGATCATTATCATCGGAATCGGAATTATCCGTATCTTGATCATTATCATCGGAATCGGAATTATCCGTATCTTGATCATTATCATCGGAATCGGAATTATCCGTATCTTGATCATTATCATCGGAATCGGAATTATCCGTATCTTGATCATTATCATCGGAATCGGAATTATCCGTATCTTGATCATTATCATCGGAATCGGAATTATCGATACCTGACTGACCATCATCTACTGGAGTCGAGTCGAGGGTAAAGCTAACTTCTGCTAATTCTAGCGATCGCAATCCCGAGGTATCTACGGCTCGTAACAACACAGTGTAGGTGTCATCTGTGAGGGAAGTATTTAAGGCTCCTTCTAATTGGTCTGGAGTCAGAGTAAATGAACCATCTTCAGCAATATTGGTTTCAACAGAAGCGAATTCTTCACCAATACTAACTTCTATTTCTGTAACGCCAAAATTATCGGTTGCTGTTCCTGTAATTGTTGGGTCTGAGGTAATACCATCACTCTCATTTGTTCCGGTATCATTGGCTAATTCGGCGGTAATGGTCGGTGCAAACATATCAGTTCCAGGAGGAACTAACTCAATGTCTTGTTCAGGAGGATCGTCATCAGGTGCAATGGTAAAGGTTAATTCTGCTGTTTCTAGCGATCGCAATCCTTCTGTATCAACAGTTCGTAGTTGTACGGTATAGATACCATCTGTAAAGGAAATATTGAGTGTTTCTTCTAGCTGTTCTTGAGTCAGGGTAAACGAACCATCCTCAGCAATTTCTGTTGCAATGGAAACAAATTCTCCACCAATACTAACTTCTAATTCGGCAACTTGATCGCTATTGGTAACTGTTCCGGTTATTGTTGGATCGGTTGTAATATTATCGCGATCATCGAGTCCGGTATCATTGGCTAGAGATGCGTTAATAATGGGTTCTTCTGGAGGTTGTGGTAAAACACTTTCTTTGAAAGAATCTGGATCTACTCCTTGTAATAATGCTAAAATTTCCCCAGAGTTAGGATCTCGAATGACACTATCCCCTTCCGGTGTTCTTTCGATATTGACATCTTCAAAGGTCAAACCATCCTGTAGTTCAATTTGGTCTTCATCGACATTAAAATCAACAATCAGGTTTGTTGTTGTTACGCTAAAGTCACCCGTTCCAATTTCCAAGATAAAAACATCTTCACCCTCACCCCCAATGAGAATATCTGTTCCTCGGTCAGCATAAATTCTGTCATTTCCTTCATCTCCAAAGATGGAATCATCCCCTTGACCGCCAAATAGAAAATCCGCCCCAGAACCGCCATAAATGATATCGTTTTCTTGGTGTCCGTAGACTGAATCTGCTCCTTCATTTCCAAAGAGTTGGTCGTCTGCTTCTGCTCCGAAGATTAAATCATCTCCTCCTAAGCCCAGAATTTGATCTGAACCTGAAGTGCCAACTAAAATGTTGACATCGAGAACGTCTACAATTGTATTGTCCGGTGTAAAAACCATGAGTTTCCCCTAAAAAGATTGAAGATTGATGTTTTGATATTTGAATAATGACTGATCAATACTTGAGTGATTGAGTTTTGACTCTTTCAAGTTCTATCTGACAGATTTGAACAATTATTATCAAAATTTCTTGATAAATTTTATCTTGTTCAAGCTGTAGATGAAAACCAAAATATTGTTCATTTTGCAAGGTAATTTCATCAAGTTCTTGACAGAGTTGGATATAGCGATAACAAGCCATTACTCGTTCAGATTCAATTGCATCTAAGCGAACCTGAGTTAAAATTAGCTCTGAGTTTGATGTCGAATTTGAATTCAATTTTGGTGAATGTAAGCGATAGAATTTCTCCCCATATTGAGTTTGAGTTCTCCCCACAGAAGATAATGTAGGGTGATGTTGTTTGGTCGTTGAGTCGATGTCAAGCGAAGATGTCTTCATCAGTCTGAACTCCTTTTGTTCAAATAAACGAGAGTCTGTTAATGCACCCAAAACCCCTGATGGAAAAGATCCTGAACGAGTCATCGTCCCGAACTGCTAGGCGTTCGCTTTCTCTATCGCTTCGGTTTGCGTGTTTTTACGGATGATCCGGAATTATTTACAAAACTTAAGACTTAGGGAATGTTTGGTAATCGGTGAGGACAACTCATATCAAATTTTGTTAATCTATGACTGACTTGACGTAAAATCTGCCTTTAATCTTTGATAGAGAAGTAAAAGACCGTAATGGTGGCGGTCAAACTCAAAGGAGTAACACCAATTGTGGACTCACGAGATCGGCATCTACAACAGGATGAATACCTCAAACGGTTGGCTTTGACAGCCCAACAACACCCTCGTCGCAGTCGCGCTCGACGTCAAGCGCTGACTCGACTCACCCAAGAACTTTTAAATTCGGGTCGGTTGCGTCATCCTCATCCCAGTCAATTTACTGAACATTATCAAGAAATTTATGAGATTGCGGTTCAAAATCTGATGCTTTATATTTGCGCTAATATTGATAAGTATAAGCCTGATAAAGCCCCGGTCATGCGATGGGTTAATTTTCTATTAGAAAGGCGATTTTTTACCCAAGCAGTTAGTGAAGTCATGGGGAAAAAAAAGCAGGAAATTCAGGGTTTAAGACCGGGTGAAGTCTCTCCATGTTTATCCGATTTAGTTCGACAGTCGATAGAGGAGGATGTCAATGGTGTTTTTGCCAGTAAACATATTCGCGGTTATCCTCAAGCCAATTTTCAGGATATATTTAGGCGTCGCATTATCGAACGGGAAAGCTGGGAAGAAATTTCAAATATTTTTGATATAAAAGTTTCCACCTTATCTGATTTTTATCAACGATGTATTAAACAATTTTCTGTTGAAATTAAAAACCAGGTGCAAAGTTGATTTTATTCTAATTTTAGCTGCAAAATTTGAAAACCATGAACTCATTTTTTACGATGCCAATAACGAACAAAGATCGCCAGATCGCTGAGATTTTTTCCTTAAACCAATCTCAACCTGAAAAACGGGATCAAGTTTATTACAATAGTTTGGCAGTTTTAGCTGTTAATAATTATTGTCAGTGGATGGAAATTTTGACTGATTTAAAAGAAAGTGATAGCTGGAACCCGATCACGCAAAGTTTAGGTGATATGGCTGATTTATCTCTAACCAATTTAGGAAAAATAGAGTGTCGTCCGGTTAAGTGTGATGCTTCTGTGGTGGACGTTCCGGCGGAAGTTTGGCATAATCGAATTGGTTATCTGGCTATTCAGTTTGATGAAGGATTTACTCAAGCAAAATTTATCGGATTTCTTGAAAAAGTTGAAAACGAAAAAATACCGTTTGAACACTGGCGATCGCTGGATGATTTCTTAGAATTAATTGAACAATTAGAAACGGTTCATTCTGATCAGATGGAAGTCCATCTGGGGAATTGGTTACAAGGAATTTTTGATCAGACTTGGGAAGCCATTGAAACCATTAGCCAACCTTCTCATCTAGAATTGGGGTGGAATTTTCGTCAAAGATATCGAACTTCTTCTCAAACGACTGACTCTCATCTCTCTGCGATAGAACGAGTTAAACGGCTTTATCTCGAACCCGATCAATCAGAAATAGCCTTGCTGGTGGGGCTAACTCCCACAACTCCTTCAGAAATGAATATTTCAGTCGAACTTTATCCGACTCAAGCCTACAGTCATCTTCCCGAAGGATTACAATTGATCATACTCGATCAGACCGGAAAATCAGTGATGCAAGCGGAAGCGGGGGGTAGTGAAAAACTATTATTTAAGTTTAGTGGGGAGTCAGGAGAACAGTTTAGTATTAAAATAGTATTGAGGGAAATCAGTGTTACAGAAACTTTTGTGATTGAATCAACGGTTTGAGTATGAGTAAATCTGTTATTCTCAAATTAGAAGGAGATTTTGAAACAAAAGGCTTTCAAGTCACCTTAGAAGTTCGTTCGTCTGAGGGAAAAACATTATTTGAAAAGCAAGGATTTTTACCCGCAGATCGAGATTTAGCGGCTCATTTAAAATGTCATTGGAAAGAAAAATATCGCAGTTTAGCTGCACCCTACAGGATTAAACCTCAAGCGATTATTCATCAAGGTTCGATTCACAAACGGATTAAAGATTGTCAGATTTCGGCTCAAAAATTACAGGTTCATATTAGTGATTGGTTGGAGGCTGATACATTTCGACTCATTGATAAACGTTTACGAGAAGAACTAAATAGAGACGAAGAAGTTCGGGTTCTCATTCGCACGAAAAATCCTGATTTAAAAAAATTACCTTTGCATCTTTGGGATTTTTTTGAAAGTTATCAAAAAGCTGAAATTGCGTTGAGTCCACTTGAGATTGAAACGATTAAAGATGTTCCCAAGTCTTCGGTTCATTCCCGCGTGAGAATTTTAGTTATTTTGGGTCATCAAGAAGGAATTGATATCAAAAAAGATTTAGAAATTATTCAAAGTTTACCGAATACTGATCCGGTGGTATTAGTTGAACCGAAAGCGAAGCAAATTAATGATCGCCTTTGGGAACAACCTTGGGATATTATCTTTTTTGCGGGACACAGTGAAACGGAAGGTGAAACCGGACGAATTTATATTAATCCTCAAGAGAGTTTAACAATAGAACAATTATGGTACGGTTTGAGAAAGTCTGTTGAACGAGGATTAAAACTGGCAATTTTTAACTCTTGTGATGGCTTGGGACTCGCACACAAACTTGATGATTTGAATATTCCTCAAGTGATTGTCATGCGAGAGTTAGTTCCGGATCGGGTTGCTCAAGAATTTTTAAAACATTTTCTCACAAATTTCGCCGCCGGACAACCTTTTTATGTCGCCGTCAGAGAAGCAAGAGAACGATTACATGATGATTTTGAACGAGAATTTCCCTGTGCGAGTTGGCTTCCGGTGATTTGTCAAAATCCGGTTTATGTTCCTCCCACTTGGAAAGATTTGATCGGATATCCACCTCCTGTTTTAGAGGAAAATAGACCTCAAAAGCAAATTTATAATCCTGCTAAATCTCCTGCTTGGCGATGGCGGGAGTTACCCAAAGTTTTGTTCTCTGCAATCACAATGACAGGGATAATTTGGGGAGTGCGAAGTCTTGGAGGGTTACAAGCTTGGGAACTGAAAGCTTATGATCATTTTCTTCAAATGCGACCCGATCAAGGTCTAGATCAAAGGTTATTGCTGGTAACAATTACAGAAAATGATGTACAGAGACAACCTCCAGAAGACCGACAAGGACGTTCACTTTCAGATCGTTCATTAGCGTTATTATTAGAAAAGTTAGAATCCTATCAACCCAGAGTTATTGGTTTACATCTATTTCGAGAAACGCCTGTAAAACCGGAATATAAAGCCCTCAGCAATTCCCTGCAAAACAGCGATAATTTTATTGGGATTTGTCGATATGGTCATCATCAAGAACCCGGAGTTTTTCCCCCTCCTGAAGTTCCCTTAAACCGTCAAGGGTTTAGTAATATTTTGATCGATGTTGATGGGGTGATTCGTCGGAATTTATTGTCAGTCGGATTATCTTCTGATTGTCAAACGCGCTTTTCTTTTAGTTGGAAATTAGCTGAACGGTATTTAGCGGATGAAAAAATTGTCGCAAAAACGACATCTGAAGGTCAGTTAAAGTTAGAAAATACTGTCTTCAATATATTAAAACAAGGAAGCGGTGCTTATCAAACCGATTTAGACTGGCGTGGACATCAAATCATGCTCAATTATCGCACGTCTGGAGAAATTGCACCTCAAGTAACGCTTTCTCAAGTGTTAGCAGGTGAAGTCGATCCGGAGTGGGTACGCGATCGCATTGTGATTATCGGAACCACAGCACCGAGTTTTAATGATCATCGTTGGTTGACTCCTTATAGTGATCAAAAATACCCCATTCAAACTATAACGGGTGTGGAACTTCAAGCCCAAATGGTCAGTCAAATTCTCAGTATTGCTTTGGATAATCAACCTTTAATTTGGTGGTTTCCAGACTGGGGAGAAAGTCTGTGGATCTTGAGTTGGTCGATAATTGCAGGTGTGATAACTTCGAGAGTGCGATCGCCTCAAGCTTTTTTGTTGATGACGGGAACAACTTTAATTGTTCTGTATGGATGTTGTTGGGGATTCTTTCTCAGAGGAGGTTGGATACCCTTAATTCCTTCAGCATTGGCGATTGTTGGGACGACAAGCGGGGTATACCTTCAAAAAACCTTCAAAACCCCTGAAAGCCATTAATTCAAGCTGTAAAGGAAAGTGAGAACCCTGTCAACATCCTCCTCATCATCCTAAAGGTTGGCGATGGGTACTTATATGAAATACTTAAATATTTGCTACATATGATTGGATTAATGGGGAGATAGGGAGGTGGGGAGGTGGGGAGAAAGGGAGAAAGATATGTAGTATCGGTGAAGCCGTATTTGATATTAACAACGTGACAGTTTACCAAGTGTCCTTGTCGCAGTTTTGGGAAGAAATGTTCCCGAAGCCCGTAAATCTACGGTTTTGGATATGAAGATTTATTGATTTATCCGTGAATATCCTGACTCGAATGTGTCACTTCTAAAACATACCCAGTAATTACTTCGTGGCTCTTGTCGGCGATGTTCAATGGCACATAAGCAAGGAAATTGCTTCTCGGAACGTCAGATAACTGCATCAGATCCAAGATCCCGAATGTATAAACTGACAACGAGATCACAGAAAACGAGATTAACACTATCTACTCACAGAAAACTATGACTTTTCAAGAAATTCTAAAATCTCTGATTTCTCAATTGAATTCTGCAACGTCATCTCCTGTTTTGCAAACTTCAGGTGTCGCCAGTAACGAGGTAATTTTCGAGTCTAATATTGATGGAACGCGCTATTATCTTGTCCGTTGTCAACCGAAGTCAGATCAATCGGTACAACTCAGTCAACGGGAACAGGAAATTGCGAAATTAGTTGCTGAGGGTTTACCGAATAAATGTATTGCGAAGGAACTCGGTATTAGTCAGTGGACTGTTTCGACTTATCTCCGTCGAATTTTCGGTAAATTAAATGTGACTAACCGAGCGGCAATGACAGCTAAATTGTTAGGAGATCAATTATTAGCCAGTTAAGCCAATCGATTCAGTTAACAGAGAAAAAAGTCGTCCATGCTTGTCACTTAAAAAAAGCGACTGATGGGGGTGCAAAAAATCTTCTATAAATGGAAAAATTTACGAGATGAAATGGGGAAAACTTACGCTATTGAAGTCGGAGGATATTTTGATAGAATTGATGGACAAATTACAGAATGGATCTTCGGTTCAACCCCAGAAGAACTTCAAAAACAATGGCTTCTGTTTCGGATTCCGATGTATCATCACACAATAAGTGAGTGGTTGAATTTACTCATTGATGTCGGTTTCGTTCTCGAAAAATTCGTTGAACCGAAAGCCAATGATGTGATTACCACTCACTATCCGCAGATGCAAGATTCACAAGTTGTAGCTTACTTTTTACAAGTTCGGTGTCGTAAGCCGGGTTAAATCAGAATTAATCAAAAGCAATATATTCTGAGCGAACCCATCCTGTTAAACCATCAACTGAAGAAATATAATACCAGTTGACACCATCATTACTTTTACCTTGTTCGATCACTTCAACAGGCTCTCCATTTTGAAGGGAACCGAGTGAAGAAGCCAAGCTTGGTGTTGTCCGAAGATTAATAGGACGACCATCTGTAGAAATTCTAGCCGCAACAATAGAGTTATCTGCTACCATTGTATTGTACTCTCTATTACTGCTGAGTTCTAAACAAGAAAAGGGTAAATTTACAGTTCCCCAACCTTGTCCGGAAGCCGAAAAATCAGCAAAAATTTCTGCGTAGGGTTGACCATCACTAAAGTTGCCATAACGACGGACTTTGTAGTAACCGTTTTGTAATGTTCCAACTCCTTGTCCGTAGTCGTTGTAGCTCAAACATCTAGAGTTTTTCAGATAGATATAGTCGGGGTTGCTGTAGTAAACTCGACTTGCAGACGCAGCAGAAGTGAAAGTGCTAAATGTTGACAAACCTGTAATTAAGGTGCTAGCAAATAAAGCAGCGACTTTTCCGAAGAATAGTTTCATGGGAGTTCTCCTTGGGTGGTGAAAAAGTGGTCAGAGTTGAAAACTGGGGAAGTATAGCCGATTTCTTTTGGGGAATAAACTCATTGAAGACAGAGTTATTGGCTATAACTAATAGGCTTTAAACTTCGTACACAGCCTTGAGAATGCTTAATTTGTTGCGGATCATCAAGGTATAGGTTTCGAGTGCATCTAATTCTTCTTGAGTAATCATTAGATTTTGCTCGTGTAACGATTTCAGGTAAGTTTTACGAACTTTTGTTTGGGATTTGGGCTTGGGTAGATCCTGATTTCTACATTCCCGAATTCGGTGTTGATTTTCGGGAACGAAAGTGGTAGTGTCCATAAGATTTACAGGTAAGGTTTACAGGTAAAGGTTAGGGATCAAGGGTTAAAATCATCACTTTTTACCGATGATTTGGAAAAGCTGTGGAATCTGTTTAAATTGAATAAAACTCTTGATTTTCCAGAGCTTTTTGATGATAACGATTTAATTATAGTTTTGTTGTAATCTGCTATTTTGAAGATTTAAAGCTTATAGAAATGAGCTTTTTGTTTCAGTTTTAAACTGTTGATTTTATTCAATTTTAGTTTGATATTTGATTTTATCTTTCAATTCAACTTTGCCCGAAAGTTTGCTTGAAGTTGATTTGAACAGCCAGGGATGACATTTGATTGATGAGTTGACTGAACCTATGTTCCTGGTGACGACTTCAGATTCTTGTTTAAATCGAGTGATGCACTCTGGCACAAGTATGTATCTTTCGTCGTTTTTTTGAGGCCTGACCAACTGATCAAAGGTGACGATTGAGAATAATTCAGGGAAGCTAACTTAACTGTAGCTGCTGCTTTTTGGGGAGCGATTTGAGCATGAACACCAATTGTCGTAACTAAAGCAGTTGCTGTGAGTAAGATTTCAGTGAATGTGATTTTCATCGTTTCCTTTCTCCTAGATAACATCGGATACTTTGCGTTTGAACCGCTTGTAAAAACCAACTACCAATTTCAATAATGGTATTGAATTGGTCTACGGTACTTAACATCTTTCACTCCTCTCAATAATGTGCTTCAGCATGGACTATTTTTAGAAAAAAAAAGGGAGTTGCTTGTTGAACTCAAATAATACGGAAACTAGAGTACAACTCCCATTTATAAGCACCTGAAATTTAGTTGTAGAGCGGCTCACCACTGGCCGTTCCATTTCCGTATTCTGTCATGTGTTCAACAAAAATGTCCCCTTGTTCACGATTTCCTGGGGATAGGGTGAAAACCACATTATCCGTATTGGCTTCACCTGCTTCTTGAGAAGCAAAAACTACAACTTCGTTATTGACGACTCCAGCTTGATACATTTCTTCTAGAGTGTCAATTCCTAAAGATTCCGCTAAATTTGTTAAGCGAGTGCTAACGGCATGAGCGCGACGTTCCGGTGTATAGGAACCTTTAGGATCGCTTGAGGAAAGAGTTTCTCTCCAAATAATTAAAGGCTCAGAACCAACTTGAACAACTTGGGTTTCAACAACAGGATAGTCACCTAATAGATCGGGATTATCCAAGTCATAGGTTTCACGAACCACCATCGGAACTGTACCGAATTCGTTTTCTTCAGCACTGATTTCGACAACTTCAAAAACGACTCGATCTCTTACATAGGTATTAGAAGGCTTGGCTTCGACTTGAGAAACTGTACCAACTAAACCAGCGGTGATGATGGCGGACGCGACGAATGCTTTGATGGTGCTTTTCATGTTAGTTTACCTAGAGGTAATGTTCAGAGTAAGGAGTTGTTTGGCTTGCGATACTCTTTAAGGTAAGGCAAAATCAGGGTCGTTGTCAGTAAGAACAAAGTGATGTGTTCTGAGGTGATCTCGCTCCGTCGGTAAGGGTAAAGTAACCAAAAAGTGAGGGGGATCACAATACGGAGGTGATAAACGTTCTTGTCTTTCTGGGGATTTATAAGCTAAAAGCAAGGCTAATCAAGCGATTGAGCCGGGGAAAACGATTTTCAGCCTAAGCAATCAGCAATTATTCTCACTGGACTGTTCATCTGACGACTCGCCTTCGCTTCTTCTATATATATTGTTTCCCGAGATCACGATTGTGATGGCACTCATCAACGCCAAACCCACTCACTCTACTGACTGACCAGAAACAACCGTTTAGCTGTCTAGGGTGGGCATCAGTCTCATCATAGACTGCTCTGACAAGAGATTTGCATAGATCCGCTCCAACTTAACAGAAACTCATTCAAATCAAAATTGGATTCAAAAACGTTCTTCTGCAAAAGTTTATAAGTCTGTCTGAAAAACTTGTAAAAATCTATTCATTGAAGATTAGTTTCGCTATAATTCAGATCGAAGTTCAACTGCGATTTTTTATCTTTTGATTGAATCTCTCATACTTCCGAAGTAAAAACAAGATTAATTGGATTTTTAGATGATTAAAATTTTTAACACTATAACAATTATTATCTTCTCATTTTTGACTCTATTCCTACTCTGTTCATCTTCTCATGCTGCTTTATCAGACCAAACTATCGTGTTGACCCATGAACAAGGGTACTATCCTCTAGGTTTAAATGTAGAACTTTTAGAAGATCCAACTAGAAAACTAACAATTGAACAAGTGAGTTCATCTGAATACAACCGTCAGTTTACTAAAATTCAGGAAAGTATACCCAACTTAGGATTTACAAAGTCTGTTTATTGGGTGCGCTTTGCCGTCTTAAATGCTACAGAAAAAAACACAGATTGGCGTTTAAAATTAGATCAGTTAACTTTATCTTCTATAGAGCTTTATAGTCCAGTTACTCATGGGGAGAGTTCAACTTCCTTTTCTGTCAAAAAAACAGGATATGCTTTCCCCTTTTCTACTCGGGATTTTCCCAATCGATTTTTTATTTTTAAACTCTATTTACCGCCTCAAACAAAACAAATAATATATCTACGTTTGCAAACAACAGGTTTAATGAATATTCCCTTGAGTCTATGGTCTGTTGATGCTTTGATGAAGCACTTACAAACCGAAGGATTCATCTTTGGGATTTACTATGGTTTCATGCTAATTATGATTGGGTACAACTTATTTTTCTGGTTGACTTTACGGGATAAAAGTTATGGTTACTATGTCTTATTTTTATTTACAAATATGACTTTTAACAGTTTCAGGAATGGATTTACTAATCAAGACTTATGGATTGACAAACCCGGATTAAATGATCATATTTTTTCAGTCACACTCGGTCTATTTTTACTGAGTTTCATTAAATTTACTACAACATTTATTAATACAAAAGTTTTAACTCCTTTCTGGGATAAAATCTTAAACAGCTTACTCATAGGAATAACTTTTTCAATCATTTTAGCTACTTTTTTCTATTCAAATATAATATTTATTTTCATTTTAGGGTTAGCATTACTGACCTATTGGACTATTTTTATTGTGATCATAATAGCCTGGAGTAGAGGACAAAAACAGGCTCGTTACTTTTTCTTTGCTCAACTATTTGGATTAATACTGGTTAACCTAACAATATTTTCCAATTGGGATTTGCTTCCTAGCCAGTTTCAGATTTTAAACATTTATCCGGGTTTAGAAATTTTACCAACAGCTCTCTGTATAGCACTGGCTTTAGCTGATAAAATTAATATAATTAAAGAACAAAAAGAACAGGCTCAAACAGAAACACTAAGGATAAAAGAACAGTTGAATACAGCTTTGAAACAAGCCAATAATCAACTTGAGCAACGAGTCGAAGAACGTACCACAGAACTTCAGAACGCCAAACTAATAGCTGAAGCAGCAAACCAAACGAAAAGTCAACTTATTGCCAATGTTAGTCATGAGTTAAGAACACCTTTAAATGGGATTTTAGGCTATGCTCAAATCTTACAACGAGAAACCAACTTAACTGCAAAACAAAAAGAGGGTCTAGATGTCATTTACAATTGTGGTTTTCATCTCTCCTCACTGATCAATGAAATGTTAGACCTCTCTAAATCTGAGACTAAACAACTTCAATTTGATGCAGTTGATGTTCGTTTAAAAACGCCGCCTCAATCAATGTTTGAGAGTGAAAATATTATTGGTTTTAGTGGTGATAAATATAAAATATTGGTGGTTGATGATCGCTCAGAAAATCGTTCTGTCTTCAAACGTTTACTAGAATCATTGGGTTTTACTGTTCAGGAAGCTGATAATGGAAAACAAGGAATAGAACAAGTTAAAGCCTTTGAACCGGATTTAGTAATTACAGATTTAATCATGCCTGTTTTAGATGGCTTGGAAATGATTCAACAGTTACGTCTATCTTCAGAATATCAAAATTTACCGATCATTGTTGCTTCTGGAAGTGCGTCTAATCAAGTCCAAAAATTAGCTCTAGAATATGGATGTAATGACTTAATTACTAAACCAATCCACATTGATGAGCTTTTACAAAAGTTACAAACTAATTTAGAGTTAATTTGGATTTATGCAGAAGAAGATAACGAGGATCGCACTTACCCATGATTTCTTATTGCTATATAGATAAATTTTTTTATTTTCATAGTTTATGTATTTTGAAGAAGAATAAAAAATTAAGATTAAAAAGTCTATCTTCCGATACCGTAACTGTTATGTCTAAAGAGGGATGTGATGTATTGATTTTAACTTTATACTTTAATAGGTCTTTATTAGAACTATATTGCAGAGAGTCAAACCATTACTTTTTAGTTGTCTAGACAAATATTAATACTATGACTGCCACTCTATCTAACCCTTCTTCCATTGAATCTTACTTAGGAGATGAAGCCAAAAGCTTACTGACTTACAAAGCCAAATATCCTCAAGATCAATTGCATTTACCGGGTAGTGACTTTGTGGAGCGAGTTTTTACTCAAAGTGATCGCCATCCTCAAGTTTTACGAAGTCTTCAACAACTTTATTCGACAGGTAGACTTGCCAATACAGGTTATCTTTCGATCTTACCTGTTGATCAAGGAATCGAACATTCTGGCGCCGCCTCTTTTGCACCAAACCCCCTTTATTTTGACCCTGAAAATATTATCAAACTTGCATTAGAAGGCGGTTGTAATGCCGTTGCAACGACGTTAGGTGTGTTGGGAATGATGTCCCGAAAATATGCTCATCGCATTCCCTTTATCGTTAAACTTAATCATAACGAACTTCTCACCTATCCTAACGCTCACGACCAAATTATGTTTGCAAATGTCGAACAAGCTTGGAATTTAGGAGCCGTTGCAGTGGGAGCAACAATATATTTTGGTTCTCCCGAATCTAGCCGTCAAATTCAAGAAGTCAGTCGAGCTTTTGCTCAGGCTCATCAATTAGGAATGGTAACAATATTATGGTGTTATCTTCGCAATGATATCTTTAAACAAGATCAAGATTATCATTTAGCGGCTGACTTGACAGGTCAAGCAAATCATCTAGGTGTCACTCTAGAAGCCGATATTATCAAGCAAAAATTACCTCAATGTAATCGAGGTTATGAGGCGGTTGCTCAAGCTACAGGTGAAAAATATGGTCGGACTCATGAGTTAGTTTATTCTGAACTTACTAGCGATCATCCGATTGATTTGACACGCTATCAAGTTCTCAATTGCTATGCGGGTCGGAGTGGTTTAATTAACTCTGGGGGTGCTTCTGGAAAAAGTGACTTTGCGGAAGCGGTCAGAACTGCGGTGATTAATAAAAGAGCAGGGGGATGTGGATTAATTTCAGGTCGAAAAACATTTCAACGTCCGTTTTCTGAAGGGGTTAAACTTTTTCATCTGATTCAAGATGTCTATTTGTCTTCAGAAGTCACAATTGCTTAACTCATCGATTTAATTCCGTCAAATTTCAAGAGTCCCGGTTTGTTTAATCAACTGGGATTTTTATGATCATAAAAAAGCGGTTTTACTGAATTTATTCAACTTTACATTCCGGGACTTTTAGCCAGCATTTCCCGCAAAGCTTGAGGATTAGGATAGCTAGGTAGCTGATAACTTGTTCGTTCAATTTTGCTGTTATATTCCCCATTAGAATAAAGCGTTAAAACTCGAAATCCGGGTGTTGCAACCTGATCAAAAGTCAACTCTACTGACTGAGGTTTGAACTGTACACAAGTCGAAGGACAACCCCAATAAACAACTCCGTTGCGAATGGTTTCAAACTCTTGATGAATATGCCCAAAAATCACTAATTTAACCTGAGAATAGCGATCAATGACGGCAAATAAATCCTCTGAATTCCGTAATTTAATTTTATCCATCCACTCCGATCCAATTAGCACAGGGGGATGATGTAAGGCAATTAATGTCGGTTGTTCGGGATGCTGTTGTAACTGAGAGTCTAAATCATTTAAAGACTCAGGCGTTAATTCACCGTGAACTTTTCCCGGACATTGACTATTCAATAAAATAAACTTCCAATTACTGATATTAAAGGCTTTTTTAATTGAAATGGGTGTTTTTTTAAGAATAGATTCCGCGACGGATAAATCATCGTGATTTCCCGGTATCCAATAGGTGGAAGTATTAAACGGTTGAATTAACGCTTGTAACTGTTGGTAAGATTTGCTAGTTTCATCTTGAGACAAATCTCCTGTGATTAGCAAGACATCTGGATTAATATTGAGTTGACGAATCCGATCCAATACTGCGATCAAAGAATCAGCAGTCGTTAAACCCATCATTTTTTGATCAGGGTTGGCAAACAGATGAGTATCGGAAATTTGAATAACTTGTATTGGTTCAGTTTGAGGCATAATTCACGAATTGATTTGATTTGAGGTTGAAAATAGACATTACCCATCAGACTGCGGCTATACTCGGTATGGAGAGCAGCAGGAGTCTATAAAATGTCCTACGATCGCGAAAAGCAAGTTGCAATTGAAGCCACATTAGCCGCCGCTAAATTGTGTGAAAAGGTGCGTCAGGATATTCCCCCCGCTATGGAAAAAGGCGATAAAAGCCCTGTTACCGTAGCAGATTTGGGTTCACAGGCGATTATTTGTAAAGCCATTAGTGAAGTCTTTTCCCATGATCCCATTGTCGGGGAAGAAGACGCGACAGAGTTACGCAAGCCGGAAATGGCGGAGAACTTGGCAAAAGTCACCGAATATGTTAAAGGTGAGATTGCAGATGCCACATCCGAACAGGTGACAACCTGGATTGATCGGGGAAATGGTCAAGTGGGCAAGCGTTTTTGGACGTTAGATCCGATTGATGGGACGAAAGGCTTTTTGCGTCAAGATCAATATGCGATCGCCTTGGCGTTGATTGAAGATGGCGAAGTGAAAGTCGGGGTGATGGCTTGTCCGGCTTATCCCGTTCCCAATCATAAACCCGGAATGTTATTTATGGCAGTTCGGGGTGAAGGGGCGATCATGATGCCCTTTGCGACAGCCGAACAGACTCCTATTCGGGTCGTTAAAGCTGATGATACCGCAAATTTGCGCTTTGTCGAAAGTGTGGAATCTGCTCACGGTGATCAGGATCGACAAAATGCGATCGCCCAAGCGGTGGGAATTAAAGCCGATTCAGTGCGGATGGACTCTCAAGCCAAGTACGGGGCGGTGGCTTCAGGACAGGCGGCGCTTTATTTACGGCTTCCTTCTCCCAAGTCTCCCGACTACCGCGAGAATATTTGGGATCATGCAGCAGGGGCGATCGTTGTCGAAGAAGCAGGCGGGCGTGTTACAGATATGCACGGTAAGCCATTAGATTTTGCTTCTAAACCGAAGATGATGGAAAATCAGGGGGTTGTTGTTAGTAATGGCATTATTCACGATACGGTATTAGCCGCCTTGAAATAGTCGGAATAATTTTCAAGTTCTCGTCGAGAATTCATAACATTTTAGATTGACAATTTGATCGTTTTAAATTATAGGGGGGTAAGGGTGCTTTCCCCCTTTTTTGTCAAGTCGAGTCTAAAAAAATTAATGTTTGATTAATCTCGCTTTTATGGTATAGTCGTATGCTGGAACGGTATGTTTAAACGATAATAAAAAACCGACCCAACCTTAACAACCAATGAGGGTGAATCCATGAAAATTAGTGCAAGAAATTCCCTAAAAGGAACCATTAAAGCAGTACACGAAGGAGCTGTTAATACAGAAGTCGTTCTTGAGGTTGCTCCCGGCGTAGAAGTGGTTTCTATCATTTCTAAGGCTTCTGCGGAAGCACTAGGTTTGGCAGCGGGGAAAGAAGCCTATGCTGTTGTCAAAGCTAGCAATGTAATCTTAGCTGTTGATTAGCATTTAAAAACACTTCATCGTGTTTGCCAGAGGTGGGCATTTACTGCCCATCTTGAGTTATTTTTATTGAGTTTAGATCAACATCAATCGTTATTTTGAGGAACTTGAGTTAACGCTTCTCGCACGACCTCAACCCCTGCACCTGCGAGATAACCATTTTCACTCAGATAACGTTTCCAGGCTTTCGTTCCGGGTTGTCCGCTAAAGAGTTGTAAAACATGGCGCATAATACTATTGAGTTTAACGCCTCGACTCAGCCAATATTCTAGATAAGGAAACATTGATTCGACGACTTGATGACGAGTTAAAGGGGTTGTTTTTTCTCCATAAAATTCTTGATCGGCGGTTGCAAATAAATACGGATTATCGTAAGCCGCACGTCCGAGCATCACTGCATCCACAGATTTTAACTGTTCGTGAACTTGAGAAAATATTGTCAACCCGCCATTAATTTCAATGAATAAATGGGGGAATTCTTGTTTCAACTGATGCACATCTTCATAACGTAACGGGGGAATATTTCGGTTATCTTTTGGGCTTAAACCCTGTAACCAAGCTTTCCGCGCATGAACGGTAAATTGTTGACAACCTGATTGAGAAACAATCTCTACAAAATTCGCCATATCTTCATAGCGATCGCGATCATCTATCCCAATGCGATGTTTAATTGTGACTGGAATTTTGACTCGTTGTTGCATCTTTGAAACCGCTTCGGCGACTCGTTGGGGTTGCGCCATCAAACAAGCCCCAAAATTGCCATCTTGTACCCGTGAACTCGGACATCCGACATTCAAATTCACCTGATCATAGCCCATATCTTCGGCAATTTCTGCACAAATTGCTAACTCCTGGGGTTGATCTCCTCCGATTTGTAAAACGAGGGGTTTTTCTTCAGGAGAAAAGCCTAAAAGTTTTTCGCGATCGCCATGTATAATTGCCGCAGATGTCACCATTTCAGTATAGAGTAATGTGCGCTTAGTAATTTGGCGCATAAAATACCGAAAATGGCGATCCGTGCGATCCATCATCGGCGCGACACTCAGGCGATGAACGCGATCAGTTGCAGAAATTGGTGTTAACAATAGGGGGTTTAAATTCATCGGATATTAGCGATAAGAGAGCAGATAGATCACTGCGATTGTTTCCAGTTTAGGAGATAATAGACTCAGTATTATTTTTGTTGTTTAGTCAAAAGAGTTCGATGATGTTGGAACCCGGTACACTATGGAAACGGACTCAGGAACAAACCCAATTTGCACTTCAAACTGGTGCGCTTCAGTCTATCCCTACTGAATATCAGTTTATCGAACAGGATGGCATTTTGTTCTTTGTGCGAATCGTCTCCAATTTAGCACGAAAAGAGAAAGCCAAACAACAACAAGAGCAAAAAACGGAAACCTCTGGAAAACCGTTTAATCCGTTTCTTCCCTATGAAGAAGATTTATTTGTTGCTAACTTGTCACCCACTCATTTATGTTTACTGAATAAATATAATGTTGTCGATGATCATTTGTTGATTGTCACCCGGGAATTTGAAGAACAAGAAAATTTATTAACCCTGCAAGATTTTGAAGCTTTGTGGATGGGTTTAGCTGAAATTGATGGGTTTGTTTTTTATAACGCAGGTGCAGACGCAGGGGCGAGTCAACGACACAAACATCTACAATTAATCGCGCTTCCCTTAGTTCCCAATGGGGTTAAAGTTCCGATTGAACCTGCTATTAATTCAGCACAATTTTTAGGTGCGATTGGGAACTGTCCCCAACTCCCTTTTATTCATGGTTTAATACGTCTTGATCCGCTTTTAGTTGACTCTCCCGAAGAAGCCGCAGCCACAACATTAGAGTTTTATTATAACCTGTTATCTAAAGTGGGTTTGCACGGAGAAGATGGCATGAAAGGGAAACAATCTGGGGCTTATAATTTAATGATGACCCGAGAATGGATGCTGTTAATTCCGCGAGTTCAAGAAGGGTTTGATGGGATTTTAGTGAATTCTTTGGGATGTTGCGGGGCGATGTTGGTGAAAACTGAAGAACAACTACAACACCTCAAAGAGATTACTCCGATGACTGTTTTACGGAATGTTTGTATTCGGAAATAAGATTAAGAATAGGAGGTAAAAAAAGAGGCAAAATCGGATTTAAAACAGGGCGACAATTGGGCGTAATAAAATTGGGCGCAACATAGATTCAAAATTGGGCGCAAGCAAGAGCGCCCCTACGGTTCTAAACAATTCCTAAAAAAGCTTTAGTAAAGGATTGAAAAGACTGTCCGGCTTCAGTTAACATTTGAAACATCGGTTGTTGAGTAGAAATGAATACTCGCGCACAATTTCGTCCCGGCATTCCTGATATTGAACCGCCTGGGTGAGTTCCCGCCCCACTGAGATATAATCCTTTAATTGGGGTGCGATAATTGGCTAATTCAGGTAAAGGACGCAGAAAAACCATCTGTTCTAAACTCATATCAATATGATAGTAATTCCCCTTATAAGCGCCCAAACGTTCACCGAGTTCAGCCGGACTTTCGACTCGTCGAGCGATGATTGAATGCTTGAGATTCGGACAATAATCTGCTAATTTATCTAACACCCGATCTGCCACTTTATGTTTCAATTCATCCGTCCATCCGGTGCCATTTAAACCCGTTCCTTCAGCGCCATCAATTTGATAAGGGGCGAAAAATTCGACCCAAAGAGTATGTTTTCCATCCGGTGCCATTGTCGGATCAAGCATCGTGGGAACAACAGCATACATGGACGGATCAGCATCAGGAATTTTCCCAATTGTGCAGTCGTGATGAGCAATTTCAACCTGTTTAAAAGAATCCGCAATTAACAAAGAACCAATCAAATATTCATCTTGATGATTGTGATGTTCAAAGCGTAACGGTTCTGATAATGCACAATCAATTTTAAGAATCGTTTCATTATTATTAATGATCCGACGTTCTAAGCGTTGACGTAATTTTGGATCAGCCGCATCCACATCGGCTTCATCCATACATTGCAGAAATAAACGTTGAGCATCAATATTAGAAATAATTCCTTTTGTGGCTCGATATTCAGTGCCATTATCGACCTGAACACCCACAGCACGACCATTATCAACTAACACCTTTTTAACAGATTTTTCCGTTAAAATTACACCGCCTTTCGCCTGAACCAAATTCACTAAAGCTTGTACTAAAGCACCCGTTCCGCCTTTGGGTCTAGCCATACCCGGGTTATGTCGCATCGTCATCATCATCGCCCCCACAGCAAGATTTTTTTGAGAAGGAGGTGCGCCTAATTCTGAGGCTAAACGAGCCAGAGGTGCTTTAATAAACTCCGAGTCAAACCACTCATTTAAAACATCCTCAGAACTGCTTAACATCGTGCGAACAAAGTCTAGACTTTTCTCAATAGAATTAATCATTGAGAGTAAATCTTTAAAATTTGCGGAATTATAGTTGCGGGCAATATCAATAATTGATTTAGGCGGTGCATTAAACATCGGAGTTGCTGCATTAATAAAACGCTGCCAGTAGTTAACAAATTCTCGATAACGTTCAGCATCTTTTGGATAATATCGAGCAATTTCCGCACAGGTTTTTTCAACAGATTTGTGGGCTAAGAAATATTTACCATCAGGTTGAGGCGAAAAGACTACCGGATCACAAAAGAGATATTCTAAACCATATTTATGCAGTTCAAGTTCTTGAACAACCGGACTCAAGTGAATAAACTCATGATCGATCGCACAGAGGTTAAATTTAAAGCCAGGTGCTTCTTTCGGTAAAAGTTCTTCTGTTGTCGCTGCACCACCAGGAACTGAACGCTTTTCTAACAACAGAACACTATATCCGGCTTTTAATAAATAAGCTGCACAGGTTAAACCATTGTGACCTGCACCAATAATAATTACATCGTAAGTTTCCATGTGAGTTTGTGTGAATGGTAGTTGATGAGAACAGGTGTGATTTTCAGTATAAAATTATCTTTTAGGGATCTTTCGATGCGGTGTTCATCTCTGATCAAGACATTCTCTAAACTGACAAATCTAATCTCACTATAATGATTTATTGCATTGTACGCAATCAAAGAGTCAGTTGAAATCTATATTTAGATAGACTGTCTTTAGTCCAGACATCAGAGAACATACATCCCTGATTTGATTAACAGGAGTTGGACAAATCCTAACTCTGATCATATTATTTTGGTATTTCGACATTAAATAAGCAATATATATAAGAAATCATTAAACAAGGATTAAATAAATTAGCAAACCCTCACTTCAGCAGGATTAAACAAAAATTTGTTAAGACGGTCAAGCCAAATTAACCGTTCGTCAATTATTGAGTTTTTCAATCTAAAAAACAACCCCAGCACTATTCGCATCGAGTTCAATAGTGCCAGGGTTGAGTTGAGTAGACTAAGTTGGTGGCAACCAGCTTAAGCTGTGATTTGCACCCAGCCTCTAACCACAGAGCGTAACAGTCTGTCAATTGAACGATGATCATCTTCGCTCAAAGACTCATCCAACATCGCCGCCATTAACCCATAACGGTCAGTTTGGGAGAGGCTTTGGCTGTCAGCGACAGAGGCGATGATTTCGTTGATGGCTCCGGGAAGTAGGTTAACTTGAGGCATGGGGTAAGTGGTTGAACTCGATATATTGATAATCTCCTGTTTTCCCAATTCGCGAAGTGACTCATCTTCTTGGGGTTCGGTGAGAATAACGGAAAGATGGAGTGAACTCAACAGGTAAACAACGGTGATGGGAGTCACTGAACCGAGCCAATCTATCGTGAATTTGCGTATAAACTCGGGTTTTCAACTCCCTGGTGTCACGACTCAACAGGCTAACAACCGTAATCATCGTCACCCCACCCCACCCATCTATCCTGAACTTCTGTATAAACTCGGATTTTCAACTCACAGGTGTTACAGAGGTTGGCGAGTCCTTAACTCAAATTCGATAACAGGGCTTTCCAGTTCGTCCCATTCTCGGGTTTGACCCCTTTGTTGACCAATTCAAAAGTTTGACCTTCGGTTTCGGGAATACTCAGACATTCCACACAAGCTGAAGCCACATCAACCCGACTGGTTTGACCTGTGAGTTGATCTCCAACCCCCACCTCAACCCCTAATCTTCCGCCTGTGGTGGCTTTAACCAATGTATTCAGGTCGTAGGATGTATAAGGGCCGTCAATTAGCCGTCCAGGTCGAATAATTGTGTAAGGAAGTCCTGAACGAATAATAGCTTCTTCACCTTTTTGTTTAGCATCGAGTACCCCAAACGCATTAAGAAGATTGTAGGGCAATTGATTTTTGCGGAGAACACCCGCAGAAGACACAAATACAAACCGTTTCAGGTCTTTGGGTGCAGCCGAGACTAGGTTACTTACCCCTTCGGCATCGACTTGTTCTGGACTGTTCTGGGCGTGTTTGCGGCGATACTGAGCATCAAAATAGATTTTTAGCCATTCTGCCCAACTTTGTTGTGCGGTTGACTGTTGGAGGGTGTCAAAATCCCACTTCGTCGAAGGTAATGCAGTCGTTCCAGCACAACAAATAATCTGAGTAACATTTTCGGTGACTGGCGGTAAACTAGAGAGGTTGCGAATATCGCCAACCCCAATCTCTACTTTATTTTCAAACATTTTCTGAGCTTTTTCGGCATTACGAGTTAAAACCCGAACCCGAAACCCTTTTTCTAAAAGTTTGGCGACTGTTAGCTGACCCACTCCACCTGTTGAACCCGCAACTAATACTCGGTCTGTCGATGAAACTGTTGAAGTCATAATCGTTTCCTCAAAATTGATTGTCAATTCTCTGTCTGTAGATAGATACGCGATCGGCTATGGCGCGGATAAATGTTAGGTGTGGGGAATACCAAATCTCAAAGCAGGGATTTTGCGACGATGCCTAATAAATTATAGTCTGACTTTACCTGATCTTAAATCCTTTTATCCTCTATTAAAACTTTTAGGTCTTCCTCGGTTATGTTCAGGCTTCTTTGATGTCGGCTGGTACAATCTTGTCGCTTCAGTGAGTTACTTCATATTCCCATTCATAACTTAAGTATTACAACAGATTGGCTAAAGGATGAGATTTTCAAACAACATCTACATTCAGGTGGAGAAGTAGATAAAGCGGTCAAAACGGCTGAAATTGTGGGTGGAGTTGTTCTTGGTGCGATTGTGGCTAAAAAAATGCTGAATCAACTTCGCAAAAATTAGCAATTGAACGTTTAATCTTTTGGTTTGTTTCTCTCTCAAGATATCTTTCTTGTTACAGATGTACAACAGCAATGATTGCCTCATAATAATAAGTACGTTGTTTTTTATAACTGTTCATTCATGTAACTTGGAGTTACCCAAATGATTAACTTTAAAAATTTACTCAACTCTAAAATTATTGCTTTGACTGCGGTAGTAGGAATTACACCTCTAGTTGCTCAATCGAGTTTAGCAGAATCAATTAATACTAAAACAAATTCAGAGCCGTTCGAGAATAATCTCTTAATTGCTCAAGAAGCTGTAACAACTCCCGGAAATGTTCCCACAACAACTCCCGGAAACGTTCCCACAACAACTCCCGGAAATATTGGGGATGATCCGATTAATTCAGGTGGGGTAGAAGTTCCCTCGACTCCC
>NZ_AAVU01000054.1 GCF_000169095.1 Lyngbya sp. PCC 8106 | reverse complement strand
GAGAGTGCTTGCAGCGATGACACCCATCAAAGCAACAGTCTTGAATCCCTTGAAACGATGGAAAATAGTCATAATAACTCCGCTTTTTTTGTAAAGATTTGTCACAGCGATATTTAAGATTGTTCACAAAATATCAACAAATGTCAAGCTAATTCACACAAATTTTTTCTAACTCTATCTTTTGAGAGAGTCAAGAATAAATCAAAATTTTACTTTAGACTTTGTTGGCGATTAATTGGTTCAAATAAATTTAATCAAAAGGGATAAATTCTCTCTCCAGAAAGAACCCTCTCTCAATTTGCATCTATTTTTCGTTTTTTTTGGTAATGATTGGGCTTAAAGTTGAGTCTCAGGGGTGTTAGGTTCTGTGACTGAATTTACCGTTGAACCGTTACCAAACTGATAACTCAAGACCTCAATCACCGAACCGTCTGAGGGCAAATTTCCCGGCTGAAAAGTAACTGTATCGCTCGCCACTCTCTGCACAGGAGTTTCCCCCATCACTTCGATAAAATTCTCTAACGGCACCAGATCACAAGTTGCCGGATCAGCCGCTAAAGTTTTGTAGTGCATGGGAATCACCACTTTAGGATTGAGGGTTTTAATAATTTGTTTAGCTTCTTCCGGAGTGTAGGACTTCGGGCCACCTCCAACGGGAACAAACATCACATCTGGACGACCAATGAGAATCCGTTCCTCAATATCAATTGGCCCGGCGAGTCCACCGAGATGCAGAATTTTGATTCCGCCTTGTTTCCACATCCACGCCACATTAGTCCCGAACCTGCGTCCTTGTTGGCGATCTTTAATCGTCCGAATTCCTTGAATTTGAGAGCCGTTAAACTGATAAACTCCAGGTTCGTAGAGTAACGCCGGATTTCCTGAAAACCCATCAATAGACCCTTCATCGAGTAAGCGACTACTGATCAAAACCAAGTCAGTATTCAGCTTCGGGTCACGATACCCCGCAGTACAGCCAATTTGACGGAAGGGGTTGATCAAAACTCGTAAACCGCCACCCGTGAATAAATAACAAGTATGACCCAGCCAGCGTACAGTTAAGCCACTATTAGAATTGGGGGTTTGAGCAATCACCGATCGCGATCGCGATATCCCCAGAGTTGTAACACTAGCTAATGCACCAGTTTGCAGCAGACGGATAAATTTTCGCCGTTTCATAGAAAGCGAGGATGAAAAATCAAGGACAAACAGAAAGCAATGAGCTAAACTTCCGACAGAGATCGCAGGAAGTTTTTGAGAAGCTGTTTACCACTGGTGGTTAAAATGCTCTCTGGATGAAACTGGACGCCTTGCAGATGAGGATAGTTCCGATGTCGGACAGCCATAATCGTACCATCGTCTATCCAAGCCGTAATCTCCAAAACCTCCGGGCAAGTTTGACGGTCAATCACTAAACTATGATAGCGAGTCGCGCTCAAAGGATTTTCTAAACCTTGAAAAACCCCCTGTCCGGTGTGATGAACTGTAGAAGTTTTACCGTGCATCAGTTCCGGTGCAGAGACGATTTTCCCTCCAAACACCTGACCTAGACTTTGATGACCTAAACACACGCCCAGAATGGGTAATTTGGGGCCTAAGCGTTCGATGAGTTCCAGGGAAATCCCTGCATTTTCCGGACGACCTGGCCCCGGAGAAATAACCACACCCTGGGGTTGAATTTGGTTAATTTGATCAACGCTTATTTGATCGTTGCGGACAACGCGAACCTCAGAAGCAACCGGGAACTCTGCACCCAGTTCACCTAAATACTGAACGATGTTGTAGGTGAAACTGTCATAATTATCAATCACAATAATCAAGACTATACTCCTACTGTCACTAGCCCCAGTTGCACCAAGAGCGGAGGAATCAGCAACATCATCGCCACTAACAACGCTGCGATCGCAAAGATTAACACCGCTCCTGCGGCACAGTCTTTGGCAATTTTTGCGAGTTCGTGGTAGGACTGACCAACGGTTAAATCAACAACAGATTCAATCGCTGTATTTAACAGTTCCATCGCCATCACGGCTGCAATTGTTAAACCAATCACCGCTAATTTTACCGAAGACAGGTGCAAAAAAAAGCCCAAGCCGATCGCGAGGGTACCGATGACGGTATGAATGCGAAAATTGCGTTGAGTTTTGTAGGCGTAGGTAATGCCTGTCCAAGCGTATTGAAAACTCACCAACAGATTAGAAGCAACCGTCCAAGAGGAACTAGAGCGACTATGGCTCGAACTCAGGGGAGGTTCAGGAGCCGTATTCATCTTTGCGGAACGATGTTGAGAAACCGAAAGCAATCGGGCTTGGAGCGGTGCTACGGAAGGTTCATTTAGATTCATTAGGCATATATCCTTCACTGGGTACTGTTGAGATATTCAAATAAATTTTGCTATCGATGTTTGAAGAAATTTAACACGTTGCCAGAAATTTAACACGGATCTTGATCGGTTTTTACGGATTGAGAGCCGATGCTCTGTTTCCATGTCGAGTCAGAAGTTATCGTTAGTGAAATTTTCATCTTAAGTACACTACTCAAAATATACTCCTCTCTAACACAGTCTTCAGACGTTTCTTCCTTGATCTACAACGGGAGTCCGTGAATATTCTACTCAATTGACATTTTCGATAGCAGTCTTATGCACTTCTAAACCGACTGATTGCAGCATGATCACCTGCTGATCAAGCATTTGGATCAGTGTCCTGTCATCCGGATGATCCCAACCCAAAAGATGCAAGAATCCATGAGCCGCCAGCCATCCTAGTTCAATCTTCAAAGAATGTCCCTGTTGTTGGGCTTGTCGGGCCGCCGTTTCTACAGAAATCACCAAATCACCCAGATCAAGAGATTGAGATGCCTTCATCTCCGAGGCGGGAAGTTTAGGAAAACCCACCTCTAATGTAGCAAAGGCTAAAACATCTGTCGGTACATCTAGGGAACGATATTGAGCATTGAGTTGTTGAATTTCCGTATTATCCGTCAGACGTAGATTTAACTCGTAACTTCTAACTTGCGGAATATTCGGATTCAGGATAGAAAACCATTGAGTGAACCATTGTTCCCAGGTTTGAGGGGAAATGGGACAGGAGAGATTTTCCACAGATCCATCGACGGGCGGTTTCTGTTGTTTTGGGGCGGTTTCTGACTCCTCACTCAACCAGAAACAGTCTTGAACATTAACTTCTAGTGAAACTTGACTCATGGATTCGCGCACCGATGCTCGCTGATTCTGTCGCAATTATAAGGAATCAGGGGGGGAAATTGTGGAAAAAATTGATCAAATTAACATTCTAAATTTGTTGCTCAATTTTCCTCAATTGATGCTTTCCCCTGACCTCATTCCGGATCACATCTCGTTATCGGGTGATATAAGATACACCGACTAAAAAACCCAACAGCGTGATTGCTGTTAACGAAAAGTGAAATAAAGACTTACCGCCTTTTCTCACCATATTTCGCATTGCCAGTTTGACATAACTCGGTTGCGGTTCGGTTTTTTTGGGAGTCTCAACAGCATCAGGGGTTTGAGTCGGGGTAGAAGAAGGAGTTGGTGTAGAACTCATATCAAAATTGATGATTATTTTAGCGAAGGGTTGATCAAGACATCTGATTAGGATACTAACAAAGTTAACGGTTTTATCTTTACATTTGCTAGTTCCTGTTTCCGAAAATACCGAACACTGGAATTAAAAATTACTTCTCGATTTCCACTAATTCAGTATTAATCTCGTTGATCGGTTTCCGTTTAAGTTCTACCGACTGGGAACGCGGAAGTAAATCAAATACTTTGCGAAACTGATCGTCAACTTTCTCATAGGCGACTAAACCCACTTCATCTAAAACGATTTTACCGGATTGATCGATTAAAACCGTTTGAGGGACAAAACCTCGATAGTAGTGGGCGGGATCGCTCGGATCTTCTGGGGTTTCGGGGGGAATTGCATCTACATTCACCGGAATAAAATCCGCCGCTCTCCCGTAAAATTCTTGAAGCTGCGAAACAGTGGTCGAAAATTGTTTACAGTCACGGCTATCATCAAGAAAAAAGACGAGTAACGCAGGTTTTGAACGTTTGAAAGATTCCGCTAGAGTCACTCGGGGCGGAACTAAAGAACCATTTCCCCCATACAAGGCGAAAATATTCCCATCAAAGCGATCATCGTCGATATTCGCCCACGCAGGGGAAACCGCCATCAGAAGCCCCAGACTCAGGGTTAGACAGAGGATAGTCAGGCGAGTCAAAAAAGTTCGCCCCAGACGGCTTAGAAGCGGTTTGAACATTCGAGAAACAGGTTTGAAAACAATCATCAATTCGTTGATAGCCAGTAAAGAATCGTGGGCTTATACTATTGTTAGATTTTCTTTGATGATTGTAAAGGCGCGATCGCATCTGATCCGCCTGGGTTCGCTGGGTTGTTCTCTGGGGAGTGAGTTTCTAGTTTGAGTCAATTTTTTGACTGCATCTTTTCAACAGCAGTTCGGGTTGGAGAACTGTTTGAACCTTAACTTCATTTGGACTCAATTTTATGAACACTGCAACGGTTTTACACCTCAAAGGTGAATTTGAAAGTTTGTTGGACTCAATGAACACGTTCTGTGAAAAGCCCCATGCTGTTGAACCGCAGACTATCGAACAAGTTAAAGGATTTTACAGTAAACTTCTCTGGATTAATAGTCCTCTTAAAAATGAACAAAAAAATCATCAAGCCTTTGGTGAACTAGATAAACAGGGGTTGATAGCCAATGAATCCGAGCAAAATACCTGGTATCAAAATCGATCAAAGCTTGAGAAAATGACGGCTCGAATGATCGAACAAAGTTCTGTTTTGATACTGCTTTGTCAAATTCTTCAGTCCAATCCTTCTCAAAAAACCTTTGATTTTGTTCTGCAATTGCTTCGCGAGATTGTTTCGTTTATCTGGGCTGAAAAAACCTGTAATTTTGTTCTGCAATTGCTTCGCGAGATTGTTTCGTTTATCCAGAAAGAACTTGCAAGTTTGGAAAACCAAGATAGTCATTTCAACGACTCGATTGAAGATTTTGGGCGTTTGCAAGCCGCTCTAAACACATTTGTCAGTCAAGCCGATCAAGTTAAAGGAGAACAAGCGATAAAATTAATTGATGAACTCAAATTAAAAGTTGAGCATTATCAGTTATTCACTCAAGAAAAATTGGAAAAAGTTCTTCCGCAAGAAGCCGAGGTTAAACCCCAAAAACAATTAGAATCAAAACACCAGCAAGCTGAAGATATTCAACAGCAAATCAGCGACTTAAAACGCCAACATCAAGAACAACTTCAAAACCGAGAAGCCGAACTTTCAGTTAAATATAAAGAACAAATTCGCCAACGAGAAGCCGAACTTTCACTTCAACATCAAGAACAACTTGAAAAATCTGAAAGTCAATTAAAACATCAACATCAAGAACAACTTAAACGGCGAGAAACTGAACTTTTAGCCCAAATTAACCAACTGCAAAAACAAATAACTGAGGTACAGCGTCAACACCAAGATAAAACTCGTCAAGGAGAAGCGGAATCTACACTTAAAATAAACGAACTTCAACAACATATCACCAAATTAAGAACTCAGGAAGCCGAAAAAATAAAGCAAACAGAAGCCGAACTTTCACTTCAACATCAACAACAACTTACCAATTATGAAAGTCAGTTAAAACTCAAACATCAAGAACAACTTAAACGCCAAGAAGCCGAACTTAAAAGTCAATATCAACAACAACTTCAGCAACGAGAAACTGAACTTTTAACTCAAAATCAACAACTGCAAAAACAAATCAGTGAATTAAAACTTCAACATCAACAACAACTTCAACAACGAGAAGCCGAACTTAAAAGTCAATATCAAGAACAACTTCAGCAACGAGAAACTGAACTTTTAGCCCAAATTAACCAACTGCAAAAACAAATAACCCAATTAAAAAGTCAAAATCAACAACAACTTCAGCAACAAGAAACTGAACTTTTAACTCAAAATCAACAACTGCAAAAACAAATCAGTGAGTTAAAACATCAACATCAACAACAACTTCAAAAACAAGAGGAGAATACACTAAAAATTAACCAACTTCAACAACATATCACCAAATTAAGAACTCAGGAAGCCGAAAAAATAAAGCAAACAGAAGCCGAACTTTCACTTCAACATCAACAACAACTTACCAATTATGAAAGTCAGTTAAAACTCAAACATCAAGAACAACTTAAACGCCAAGAAGCCGAACTTAAAAGTCAATATCAACAACAACTTCAACAACGAGAAGCCGAACTTGAAAATCTATACCAAGAACAACTTAAAAATTATGAAAGTCAATTAAAACTCCAACATCAACAACAACTTCAACAACGAGAAGCCGAACTTGAAAATCTATACCAAGAACAACTTCAACAGAGAGAGGCTGAATTTGCACATCAAGAACCAGTTAAAGCACAAATCAATGAATTAGAAAGTCTTCCAAACCCACAAGAAACAAAAGCTGATATTGATATTCAGGAAAATTCAGAAGAAAAACCCAAACTGAAGTCAAGTTATAAATTACCGATTTTGTTAATAGTGCTGATTCCTTTACTAGCTACTATTGGCTTTGTGACTCGAAATCAATTTAAAGAACAACAACCAGATAGTCTTGCTATTTCCAGTGAAGTCAATGTACAAGACAACTTAAAATCAGCTCAAATCTTAGCAGAAGAAGCCAGTGAGATGATCAAAAATCCACCCCATCCCCTCACAGTTTGGCAAACTTCACAAGATAAATGGCGAAAATCGATTCAATTATTAGAAGCGGTTTATGATGATACAGCCAATTCCGAAGAAATTGAAAAGCGACTCGAAATTTATCGAACAGACTACAATTCAGTCACTCAAAAAATCGCCCAAGAACAAAAAGCAGTTAACAATTTAGAAGCGTCTCAACAATTGGCATTAGAAGCATCCGTAATGGTGCAAAATCCGCCCTATCCTCTCAATACTTGGGAAAACGCAGAGGAGAAATGGCAAAAAGCAGTTAATCTTTTAGAAAGTATACCAGAAGATGCTTTTATGGCATCAGAAGCCCGACAAAAATTAGAGCTTTATCAAACTAATTTGGAAATGATTCGCCAACGGGTTCAAAGGGAATCTCAGAACCAATAAATCATTGATGATCTGCGGGTTAGATTAAATTCGGTGAAACCCAACTATTATTTTTTAACGTTGGGTTTCGTCTCTTAGAAGGAATTTGAACATTCCAACATCCAGTTTGAAAACAATTATCAATTCGTTGATAGCCAGTAAAGAATCGTGGGGTTATACTATTGTTAGATTTTCTTTGATGATTGTAAAGGCGCGATCGCATTTTATCCGCCTGGGTTCGCTGGGTTGTTCTCTCGGTTTAAGTTTCAAGTTTAAGTCAATTTTTTGACTGCATCTTTTCAACAGCAGTTCGGGTTGGAGAACTGTGCGTGATTATTAACCTCATTTGGACTAAATCTTATGAACACTGCAACGGTTTTACACCTCAAAGGTGAATTTGAAAGTTTGTTGGACTCGATGAACACGTTCTGCGAAAAGCCCCATGCTATGGAACCGCAGACTATCGAGCAAATTAAAGCATTTTATAGTAAACTTCTCTGGATTAATACTCCTCTTAAAAATGAACAAAAAAATCATCAAGCCTTTGGTGAATTGGATAAAATGGAGTTGATGTTTGCCAATGAATCAGAGCAAAATGCTTGGTATCAAAATCGAGAAAAGCTTGAGAAAGTGACAGATCGAATGATTGAACAAAGTTCGCTTTTGATATTGCTTTGCCAAATTCTTCAGTCCAATCCTTCTCAAAAAAACTTTGATTTTGTTCTGCAATTGCTTCGCGAGATTGTTTCGTTTATCTGGGCTGAAAAAACCTTTAATTTTGTTTTGCAATTGCTTCGCGAGATTGTTTCGTTTATCCAGAAAGAACTTGCAAGTTTGGAAAACCAAGATAGTCATTTAAACTACTCGATTGAAGATTTTGGGCGTTTGCAAGCCGCTCTAAACACATTTGTCAGTCAAGCCGATCAAGTTCAAGGAGAACAGGCGGTAAAATTATTAATTGATGAACTCAAATCAAAGGTTGAGCATTATCAGTTATTCACTCAAGAAAAATTGGAAAAAGTTAGCCGGGAAGAAGTCGAGGTTAAACTTCAAGAAGAATTGGAATTGCAACGCCAGCAAGTCGAAGAACTTCAACAGCAAATCAGCGACTTAAAACGCCAACATCAAGAGCAACTTCAGCAGCGAGAAGCCGAACTTTCACTTAAATATCAAGAACAGCTTGAAAAATCTGAAAGTCAATTAAAACGTCAATATCAAGAACAACTTCAGCAGCGAGAAGCCGAACTTCAAAGTCAATATCAAGAGCAACTTCAGCAGCGAGAAGCCGAACTTCAAAGTCAATATCAAGAGCAACTTCAGCAACGAGAAGCCGAACTTCAAAGTCAATATCAAGATCAGCTTAAACGGCGAGAATCTCAACTAAAACTGGAAGAAAAAGAACGGATTCAAAAACAAATCAACGAGTTAGAAAGCCAAATCCAGGAATAAGAAATAAAAACAGAATATCTCAACCCATAAATGATCGGTAGGTTGGGTTTCACTTTGTTCAACCCAAGAATTGTTTTTAAATGTTGGATTGAGGTACAAAACCCAACCTACAGAATTTATTTTTAAGGGAGATAAAGGAATTGAAGGAAGTAAAAGCTAACCGACACAGAGTTTAAAATTTTCTAACATTTTGGCTAAATAATTGATTCTATGGCAAACTAAAGTATTACCGTTCGCTCTAAAGGTTAGATGAGGTGCAGCGATGAATACAGACGTACTGCGATCGCTTAAACGAGAATTTCAGATTGTAGTTGAACAGATGAAAATTGTCTTCTGTCCCCAGGATGGTATTCAGCAACGCGCCTATGATATTCTACAATTCACAGTTCCCTTAAAAAATCTTCAGAGTCGTTTGGAAACCGAAAAACAAAATCATGCAAACTTTGGAGATTTGGATAAATTAGAAATTCTCTGGGCGGATGAACAAACTAAACAAAAGTGGTATCAAAAACGAGAACAACAAGAAGAACTTTTAGAACGATTACTGATCCATAATAATCTACTGTTGTGTTTTGGTGATTTTATTCGATACAATTCCTACAAAGAGACTTTAAATCCAAGTTCGCTTTTACATCATTTACTCGAATTTATTGCAATTGATATTCGTCGTTATGCTTATTTTCCCTATTTAACCATCACTTACGAAGGAATAGAAACCTTAATATCTGAAATCAAGCAGTTTGTCAATGCACTCAGAAAACAGCTCCCCACAGAGAATCTTAAACGAAAACACAAACGACTGTATAGCATTCTTTTAGACTTGGAAGAATATCAGTCTATTATTCACCCCCAAGCCGAATTATTTGCCCAAGAAAAAGCCGAATTTGAACGTCAAAAACAACAGTGGTATCAACAACAAGAAGAACTGAAACGTCAACAAGAAGCTTGGTTAGAAGAGCAAAAAGCCGAACTTCGCCAACAGCAAGCCCGGTTAGAAGAACAAAAAATAGCACTGCAACGACAACAGCCAACATTACTACAGCCAAATATTGAATCTTTTTCCCCGGTAAAATCCGACGCAGTAATTGACAAAAAACCTGCTAAAAATCGTCAGCGTTTGGGTTGGAGTCCCCTGCTGTTATTAGCCGTTGTGATTGGGATTTTAGGCGGGGTTCAGTTTCTCCCTAAAGCCTCAGTAAACTCTCGAAAACAAATTAGTGCAATGGCTGAAAATCAACCGTTAGAACTGCGATTAAAATCCGCTCAAGCGTTAGCAATGAAAGCCAGTGAAGCGGTAGAAAATCCACCTTTACCGTTAACAGCTTGGAGAGAAGCGCAAGGAAAATGGGAAGATGCAATCACAGTCTTACAAGAAATGCCGACTCGTCAAGTGCAATCAGAACCCGTTCAAAAACAACTAGCAATTTATCAAGAAGATTATCGCTGGGCTAGTCAAAAATTAATTCAAGAACAAACTGCGATCGCCAATTTTAATAGTGCCAAAAAATCAGCATTAGAAGCCTCAGTTCTGGTCAAAAATCCACCTGATTCTTTAGAAGTTTGGCAACAAGCCGAAAAAAAATGGCAAACCGCAATTAACTTACTCGAAACCATCCCCAATGATACTTTTATTGCGCCTCAAGTTCAAGAGAAATTAACCCTTTATCGACTCAATTCTCAAGAGATAGAAAAACGGATTCTGATGCAAAAGCAAGCCGATCAACAACGCCAGAATAACACCCAAAGCTAAATTCATTCCCCCAACCTCCCAACTCCCAACTCCCAACCTCCCAACCTCCCAACCTCCCAACTTCCCAACCTCCCAACTTCCCAACCTCCCAACCTCCCAACCTCCCAACCTCCCAACTTCCCAACCTCCCAACTTCCCAACTCCCAACCTCCCAACCTCCCAAACTCCCAACCTCCCAAATCCCCTGAGAATGAGAGGTTATGTAAAAAAATATTACGATACCCCTAATAATGTGAGCCTGATGCCTCAAAATACATCCGGTAGGTAGTGAAAAATTATCGGGCGATTGTCCCGGTTAACTACCTGACTAGAGATTGGATCGTTAGGCAGACAATGTAACTTTATGTTGCGGCTCTCAGAGATTAGCAACGGGCTTCAAAAGCTGCTAAGACGGGACAAATCAGCAAAGTTAAGTGTCAAACAGCGAATGCTAGTCCTCTTGACAGGACAGCACTTAACAGGGTTTCATTCGGGTTAACCCCCAAAATGATTAGCTCCGACAACAGATCAACCATCTGCACCAGTCGAGGGTAAAATCATGAACACGTTAGCTAAAACTCTTTGGTAAAAAATGAGTATCGTCACTAAATCCATCGTAAATGCAGATGCTGAGGCTCGTTATCTCAGCCCTGGTGAGTTAGATCGAATCAAATCATTTGTCACTACAGGTGAGCGTCGGGTTCGCATTGCAGAAACCATGACCTCCGCTCGTGAACGTATCATCAAAGAAGCTGGAAACCAACTGTTCCAGAAGCGTCCTGATGTTGTTTCTCCTGGTGGTAACGCTTACGGTGAAGAAATGACCGCAACTTGCTTGCGTGATTTAGACTACTACCTCCGTCTGATCACCTACGGAATCGTAGCAGGCGACGTTACCCCGATTGAAGAAATTGGTATCGTTGGCGTCCGTGAAATGTACAAGTCTCTCGGTACTCCCATTGAAGCCGTTGCAGAAGGAATTCGCGCAATGAAAGGCGTTGCTACTTCCTTGCTGTCTGGTGAAGACGCATCTGAAGCCGCATCATACTTCGACTATGTTGTCGGTGCAATGCAGTAACGTCATCGGATCAACCTTGATCTTTGTGACCCAACCCTTAAGAATCTCAGATTCAGCAGCAACACTTAAGAAATATTAGAGTCAATCATGCAAGACGCAATTACTTCCGTAATCAACTCCTCTGACGTTCAAGGTAAGTACCTCGATTCCAGCGCTCTCGATAAGCTCAAAGCTTATTTTGCAACTGGCGAACTGCGTGTTCGGGCTGCAAGCACAATTAGTGCTAACGCTGCTTCCATCGTTAAAGAAGCAGTTGCTAAGTCTCTGTTGTATTCTGATGTTACCCGTCCCGGCGGAAATATGTACACCACTCGTCGTTATGCAGCCTGCATCCGCGACTTGGACTACTACCTCCGTTATTCCACCTACGCCATGTTAGCGGGTGATGTTTCCATCTTGGATGAGCGTGTACTCAATGGTTTAAAAGAAACTTACAACTCTCTGGGTGTACCCATTGGTTCAACAGTACAAGCTATTCAAGCTATGAAAGAAGTCACAGCCGGTTTAGTCGGTGCTGATGCGGGTAAAGAAATGGGTGTCTATTTCGACTACATCTGCTCTGGCTTAAGCTAGAACTCTTTAAAAGACGAACCTGTTCAACAGGGATTGAGAATCTAGACGTGATTCTTTCCGTTGTTGTGTATTGCTTATCGTCTCAGAAGCAAGGCTTGGGAAGTCAGTCGTGAGTTCTAGAACGCTAAAGGCTTGTCTGTTGTAGAATGATGAGTTTTCGTGAGCTAGTATTGACCCCTGACTCCCAGCCTTCGATCGTTTTAAAAAGACTGTAAAGACTAGGACTTTTATTTTAGGAGAATCCTTGCCATGCGAATGTTTAAAGTGACCGCTTGTGTTCCGAGCCAAACTCGAATTCGGACTCAGCGGGAATTACAAAATACATACTTTACCAAATTAGTTCCTTACGATAACTGGTTCCGTGAACAGCAACGAATTATGAAAATGGGCGGGAAAATCGTTAAGGTTGAGTTAGCCACAGGTAAGCCTGGAATGAATACAGGTTTGATGTAATGGTGTTCCCACGCCACAACCCTCTGTGGGTTTGGCGAGGGATGAGTGATCGATTAGCTTTTGATCTTTGAGGGAAAACCTAAACGTTTCAATTCTAATTTTTTTTTGATCTCTTTTGGGGTTGCTCTCGTCAGCTATTATAAATGGGTGTAGCAGAACTAGGGCGGGAGATGCAGATGAAAAATTGGGAATTTCTGCTTCAAAAAGAAGGAGATACCACTTGGCTACCTTTAGAAACTCCAGATGTGGAAATTCTAGAAGGACGTTATCGAGTTGTAGCTCGTTCTAGCTATCCGAACGCTAAAATCGAAATTCGGATTGTTCATCATGCTTTGGAGGAGACTCCCCCTGTTCGGCGTGTACAAACTCGCAACACAAACACCTCTGCTGAAGGATTAATGGTTGTGATTCCCTACACTCGACTCAAACCGGGAATTTGGGAACTGTCCTGTTCACCTCATCGGCCAGCGGCTCTTGTCAATTTGTCTTCTGATAACGGCGTTAAACTGCGGGTTCTCTCCAATGACTCTGAACCGTTAGAACACCTTCCCACTTTTGATGATGATCTCTCCTCAGACTCAGATGAAGCGGTTTTAGATGAAAATGATTACGAAGACGACAGCCAGACAACCGTAACCGCAAAATCCATCGTTGAGATTGTTGACGAACGTAACACCACCCCAGAAACACAACCCCCAGAAACACAACCGGAATACACCTCAATAGAGTCTATCGACGACACCGACTCGACTCCAAACTTTGAGCGTGAACCCTCCGACGAGTCATCCGACACAGACTTTGCGATCGCCGCCGAGCCATCCCCAGAGCCTTCAGAAGCCGTTTTACTAGAGTCTGATGATCCTCTCTGTGTTGAAGTAGATGATATCCAACTCACCCTTGAACAAGATTCTTTTGTCGCTAAATTAGGACAAGCGTTATTAATTTCAGGACGGGTTGAAGCCGCAACATCTTCAGAACCGTTGAATCCTGAACCGACCCAATATTCTATCGATCAGCCTCATGTAGAAGTTTATCTACGTGATCCCCACAACTCCAATATTTTATTACAAGTTCAACAAGCAATTCCCCAATCGATTCTCCCGATCTCTTTTGCTTGTTTGATTTATATTCCCTTTGAATGTCAAACTCGTCTGATCTTAGGAGAAGTGGTGATTTCCAGTCACGGAGATCAACTGACTCGCCATTCCTTTAGCGTCGCCACTCAAGTTGAACATCTTCTCCAAGCTTTAGAAACCGATTTTAGTTCTCCAGCAGAGATAGACGAAACAACGGATGAACCGGACGAAGTTGAACTCGAAAACCGCTTACATCTGATTGATCCAAACGCCAGTCCCGAACCCGAACCGTCAGTATCCAAACCCAATTCTCGCCGTCCCACTGTTCCCGTTGTTCCCGCAAACTCTCAAACCTCCATTGATGAAACAACGTCCTCATCCTCCCTCGAACTCCCGAGTTTTGGTTATTTTCTCTCTGGGAATAGCGAACAGTCGGTTGACTCGACAGCTTCCTCCTCAGAAAAGACTCCAACGACTTCTCCAGAGACTGCGGATGCAGAAATTCTCACCCCCACTGATGAAACATCCCCAGAAATCATTTCCTCAGAAACAGACGACGAGGAGAGTGAAGAAGTTCAGTTAGTCCCCGTTTCACCCATTGATCCGGCTTTTCAAGCGTTGAGGTTAGAAAATCGTTTTTGGTCGCGGTTAAATTCTTTAGCTCACGATCAAGATTTGTCTCAGTGGATGAAGCAAGCCAAACCGACTCCTTTACCCGACACTTCTTTTGTTCAAACTCGCCCGGATGAATCTCCAAAACCGAGTGTTTCTTCCCCCTCTGCTGAGGCTGAACCGTTATTTCCTTCCTTTGATGATGATTTAGAGTCTCAAGAAATTGTGGTAGATGATGAGTCATTGGAGACTCCGCCATCCTCTGTTGCTTCCCGACCCCCTTTGCGAGTGTTAGATTCTCGTCAGAGTCAATCCTCGATGTCTGAATCTTTCAGCGCCATATCAGAAGATGAACCGATTCCTGCTCCGATGTTAGAAGTGATCAATCCCGAAATTATAGCAGGTCGAACGGTAAAAGTTCGGGTACGGATGAGCGAGAATTTACCGCGAATTTATGTCAAAATATGGGTGTATGATCGCCAGTCTCGCAGTATTGTAGACGGGCCACGCTGGTTAACCGAGTTTTCACCCAACGGTTTAGACCAGATTGAAACCACAGTGAACTTAGAGATTGCTTACGGCAGTTTAGAGGTTCAATTTGAGGCGATCGCAGTTGAGATGCAGACTCAACGAGAAAGTCATAAAGTCATCGTCGAACGTTCTGTTGTTCCTCCGGCAGCTCCTACTTTGCCTTTAGATGAGGAATGAGTGCAGAAAAGACATTTAAAATTCCCGATCTAGATTAACTTTAATTCTTCTTTTTTTTAGGGAATTTTTTCTTATAAAATAGCCGGATTGTTTTCAGTTTTTTGAGTCAAAGGGTAGGTCTTTAATCAGACTGAACCGTTCTCATTTGACTTGAGAAAAAGTTGTTAATCATATCGGTTTACGTGCATTTTAATGTGCGGGTTTTAACCTATTTTTCAACAACGTTGGTTTAATGTCTTTCTCCTGAAGTTTGAACTAATCTTAGCTTGAGATCAGACTCTGATTGAAATGAATTGCAGATCACAAATCTCACTTTGAAGTTAACATTGATTTTTTTGAGGAGTTTTAACCCACATGGTACTGACACACTATCAATCCTTTCAAGAGCTAGAAAATATTGATCGCCAGGTTGATCAAGTTTTTAATGAACCTGAACTTTTGGGGAATACTAATTTTCAAGTTCCGGTGATTAAAATGCAGGAAAAAGAAGAGATCATTGTGATTAAAGTGATTTTACCGACTTTAGAGGAAAACAGTTTAGAAATGCAAGTAACCGCAGAATCAATCGTGCTTTCGGGGAAATTGTATGATCTTCCAAAAACCCAAAAAATGCCGTCTCAGACTGTTGTAAAAAATTCCCAAAAGTTTCGGAAAATAATCGCCCTTCCGCAACCGATTCGGAGTGCAGGTATAAAATCAGACTACTTCAACGGTATTTTAACCTTGCTTTTACCCAAAGTTGTTGAATCTCCAGCTTATTGTGAATCCTAAGTTGGATTGTGTAGCCGTTGAATTGAGTGAAGTTAAACATTAATAAACTTCAAAAATCTTCAAAATCTTCTCAGAGGTTATTATCTTTAAAAACCTGAATAATTATTTCTGATCCCGTCTACCCACTGGACGGGATTTTTTAGTGAAGTTATGTATATTTGCAATCATCATTAATCCTAAATACTGAATTGATAAACCACTTGATTATTTTAACCGGATCTCGAACAAATTGTCTGTATTAGAGAATGGACATACTTAGACGGACAGACTCATGCGGTTCTACACTTTCATCCTGTTATTCAGCCTTTTGTCAATCGCTTATGCTGATGCAATAAAAGGTGTCCAAGCTGCTTCCTCATTATTGATTGCTCAAGATAGCAGTGAAATTAACTGTACTACTAATTGTCCTGATCCTCATCGCGGAAGTGGACGTTAATCTGGAACGGAGTCAAAAAGTAGTCAAAAGAAGTTGTTAAAAAGCGGATTTGGGGAGTCAATTTTTAAATTTGTCCTGATCAAATGGCAAATAATTTGAACTCATAAGTGACCCCTTAGCCCCGTTCATACCATGCTAAAACCTATTTTAGTGTCTGTTTTTAGCTTACTCTCTTTCGGCTTGGTTACTTCTTCTCCGTTCTTTCAACAGAATCTTCTCACTCAGTCACTCTTGTTGAGTGAACTCCAAGTTTCTCAGACAAAATCTGAGTCCAATGGGTTGACTTTCCAATACTACAACACAGACACAGAAGATGCTGCGCCTGATGCCAGCCGAGGTGATACTCGTCGAACTTCATCATAGTTTTGAGATCAGAAAGTGTCTCATCGTTTATTGACTGGAGATTAATCCCGACAACTACCAACACATCATACAAGCTAGACTTACTCCAGCCGGAATTCCTCTGTAGGAATTCCGATATCTTTTTGAACGGATAGAAAATCTCACAACAAGAGATTAGGAAACTTCGCCTCCGACAACCACATTCCGAATTCTCAAACTTGGCCCGCCACAACCGACTGGTAAACCATTTTGTCCGCCTTTTCCACAACCGCCAGATTCATCCCAATAAAAATCATTTCCAATCGCTTCAATATCAGCTAAAGTCGTAAACACATTTCCTGATAACGTCACATCTCGCACAGGTTCAGCGAGCTTACCATTGCGAATCATCCAAGCTTCACCCGCACTAAACGTAAACATCTCACCATTCGTCATTCCCCCCAACCAATTTCGCGCATAAACCCCTTGCTTGACTTCACTGAATAAATCCTCAACCGCAGTATCTCCCCGTTCGATCCAAGTATTTGTCATGCGAACCAAAGGTGGATAATGATAATTTAAACAGCGAGCATTTCCAGTCGGCACTTCTCCTAACTTTCCAGCCGTTTCCCGAGAGTGTAGACGACCTACTAACGCCCCATCTTTGATTAATTGCGTTGTTGTTCCTGGTGTTCCTTCATCATCGTAAAAATAGCTTCCCCGGTGTCCAGGAGGTTCCGCCCCATCAAAAATTTGTAGGTTTTTCGGCCCAAACTGCCGCCCTAAAGTCATTACTTCCAATAAATCTGGATTTTCATAGGTCATATCCGCTTCCGAAAGATGACCAAACGCTTCGTGAACAAATAAACCCGTTAAAATCGGATCAATAACTACAGTGTAAGTATTTCCTTTAACGGGAGGAAGATCTAGGGAATTTACCGCCCGTTGTGCTGCACTCTGAACTTGATCATCGAGGAGAGTTAAATCTTCATAGGCTCGACGTGATCCGGTGGTTTCCCGTCCCGTTTGTACGGTTTCCCCATTGCGGGCTGTCGCAGCGAAGCGCATTTCCATATCTACCCAAGCTTGTTCGAGGAATGTTCCTTCAGAAGTCGCCAGAAGAATGCGTTGAGTGCTGTCATTGTAACGAACTGAAATCGTGGTAATTCGGGAATCAACACTTCGTAAAATATGGCCATAGCGATCGCAGAGTTCTTTTTTTTGCGCCAGAGGAACTTGACGGGGATCGGTTCCAGTTAAGGGTAAAATCCGAGTTTCTTGTACAATCGGAATCGGTGCCAGTAGGGTTTCTTCCTCACCGATGAGTTTCGCCGCAGTGATCGCCTCAGAAATGCGTTCTTCTAGTCCTTCAAGTCGATTAAAACTGGCAAAACCCCATCCCCCTTTATGACAGGCGCGAACTTGTCCCCCAATTGAAAGTCCTTCACTGAGGGTTTCAATGCGATCGCCTCTGAGTAAAATATCCGTTTCTTCAGCTTCTTCGACTCGAATTGCTAAATAATCGACCTGAGAACGATAGCGTTTAATTAAATCAGCCAGTACATTTTTGAGATCGGTGAGCAAAGTGGGCATAATTTTGAAGCAACGTTAACAGTATGTTCCTACTATTTTGTATCAGACTATGGGAGATGGAGAGATGGGGAGGTCGTCAGATCAGGAAAAAACAGTTGACTGGTCACTGGTTATTGGTCACTGTTGACTGTAAAAGCGGTGATTGCGACTAATTGGTTCGGTTCTACGAATCTCCAAGTCGTCTCGATCTAGATATCCTGAGAGTCAGAGAGGATGCTAAGAATATTAAAAAATAGTGTCGAAGGTTCAGTCTTCCAACTTCTATATTAAAAATTAAAAGTTTATATTGGGTAGGCTGGAACTGAGTTAAGTTAACGATAAAGTTTTTGCAGTTTTTAAAGTCAAAGGCAGGAAATGACCGTGAACCAGCTTCTACCAACCATTAGTGAAATTTTAGCGCGTCAAGGGTTAGAAAGTTCTCTAGATTTCTATCAAAATACAGTCCCCTCTGGTGGCTCTAGTCCTTACACTGTTTATTATGCCAGCAAACAACAACTCAAAGCCGAACGGGAGTGGTGTGGGGCGATCAAAGCTATTCATCAACTCCTCAGACAATTGATCATCCAACAAGGCCAGGAACGATCACGTACTTCTTGTTCTGAAGTTAGGAAAAAAGACTTGACTCACGCCACAGGACGAGAGACGCTAACGGAGGATAGACCCCCACCTCAGTTGACAACGCCTCCTGTGAGTCACCCTTCTACTTGTCAGGGATTAGTCCTTTCTGGGCCTTCTCCGGTTTTAGTCCATCCCGCCTTAGCGTTGAATTTTGCGACTCAAGTTTTTGTTCCCCAAATACCGGATTGGGAAGAGTTTTCCATACCGACTCGACAAAGATTATCTTTACTTCCATCTACTTCTAAGGATTTTGAGACTTCAGTTCCCCCAACTTTTGCGTTTCCCTTATTGCGCGATGATCCTCAAGCGAATGAACCGTTTTGTATTGTTTTAACTTCTCGGTTTAGTTTGGTTATGGTTTTGGGAGAAGATGCAAAAGGTTGTCCTGCGTTTCAATTTTCTTTTGATCCGGATGTGGTTGAACAAGCATTAGAATTGTTACGACGGCGATCGCGATCTATTCGTTCTCAAGCCGAAGGTCAATCTTCTGATCAATTACCTGATCCGGTGAAGGTACTTGACCGTTGGATCGAACAATTTCCCCTTGTTGATCCAAACTACAAAACTGTGATGCAATTCTCTCGTTTACTATTAGAGAATTTGCCTTTAGACTCCGAAAAACCCCGGGAAACCATGAGAATGCTAAACCCGGCTTCCCAACCTAAATCTCAGTCTCAGGAAGTCTTTGTCAATGTCTCTGGCCCTCAGCATTCTAATGGTCATTTACCCCACTCTCAAACCGCTGCTGATGGCAGTTTGGATGCTTCTCAAGTGGAGTTGATCCAAGCCATCTCCCATGAAGTTCGGACACCCCTGGCAACGATTCGCACGTTAACTCGATTATTGTTAAAGCGTCAAAAATTCGATCCGGAAATTGTTCGGAAACGGTTAGAGATGATCGATCATGAATGTACCACACAAATTGATCGGTTTAACCTGATTTTTCGAGCGGTTGAGTTAGAACTATCTCAAACTAAACAAGCCTCGGACAACAAAACTCAAAAACCCTCTGTTCAACTCACGCCGATGTCGCTTGGAGATATCTTACAAAGTAGTCTTCCGCGTTGGCAAAAACAAGCAACTCAACGCAATCATACTCTAGAAGTTAATTTACCTCAAAAGTTACCTCATGTTGTCAGTGACCCGACGATGTTGGATCAAGTTTTGACGGGTGTGATTGAAAATTTTACTCGCAGTTTACCTTCGGGAAGTCATATTCAGGTGGAAGTTCGTTTGGCTGGACATCAGTTGAAATTACAACTAGAATCTCAATCTAAATCTCAGCAACCTTGTCCATTTGGAACAGCAACAAAGTCTTCTCTGAAGTCGATTGGACGGTTGTTAATGTTTCAGCCAGAAACGGGTGCGTTAAGTCTAAATATGGCGGTTACAAAAAATCTATTTGAAGCGCTTGGCGGTAAATTAGTCGTGCGACAACGATCTCAACAGGGTAAAGTGATGACGATTTTCTTACCGTTAAAAAGTTAATGGGTTGATTGTGTTGGATTTGGATAAATTTTAAATTGCCCCAAATGGGGCTTAATATCATCAAAAAATAGGAGTTCTAAGGTATCGTCGCAACTTGATTGATTCTACGAGTTCTCGGTGCAATTATATGAGGATCTACACCATAATACTGTGCAGCTTTTGACATATCAAACCGCAGTAATTCTTCATCTCCGAGTTTAATTTTATTTTCGGGTTTTTTGGGTTGAATCTTCAATAATTTAATCATTTCAGCCGCGACAGCTTGGGCGAGTAAAGGCGGAACAGAGTTACCAATTTGGCGACAACCATGCCATTTTGTCACATGAAATCTAAACCAATCTGGGTAAGAATGGAGTCTAGCGGCTTCTCTGACGGTAATACATCGAGGGATAAAAGGATGAATGGGACGAGGAGAAGTATAAGCCCCTCGACTACTCGGAGTTCCCGCCCTTAAGGTATTACATAAACCATCAGGATCAAGTTTATGAAAACGGCTAATGGGTTCGGTTTTTCCGGGAGGTGTTGCAGCGAATCTTTCGATAGATTCTATGCTGTGTTCGGTTCTTAAACTAGAGGTGAGTCGTCGAGAATTGTATTGACGAGGATAAGAATAATCATTAACATTTTTAGCAATTCCTCTCAATATCTTACCATAAAAACTCGGTTTATCAAAACAAACATCTGCCCAATCTTGTTGTGTTAATTCGGGATAATTCTCGATTTTAGGTAAATCTTGTAAGGCTTCTCTAACTGTGGGGGTTGGAGGAAGGTGAGAATAACGTTTTGCAACTTGAGAATAGGGCGGTTGAAAAGTCGGTTCAGGATAATTGGGTAAGGCTAAATCTTCCCGACATCCGAGTAAAAATAATCGTTCCCGCTTCTGAGGAACACCATAATAAGCTGCATTTAAAACTTGATAGGGTTGCTGCACTTGATAACCATAATATTCAAATTTATTAATCAATTCTTGAATAAAGTTCTGATGCTTTCCTGATGCCATTCCTTTGACATTTTCAAATACAAAAAATTTGGGTTTTAGTTCAGCAACAATTCGCACAAAATGAAAGACTAACAAATTTCGCGGATCTTCTAATAACCGTTTACCCATCAGTGAAAATCCTTGACAGGGTGGCCCTCCAAAAACCACATCTATGTCTTGATTTTTAATACTAGAATAAATTCTAATTTTATCACTAGAAAGTTTGCTAATATCTTCACAAAACACTGACCAAAGTGGAAAATTGTATTGGTGAACTGCACAATGAATGGGATCAATTTCAACAGCAGCAAGAACGTCAAAACCCGCCTGTTCAAAGCCGAGTGTCATTCCTCCCGATCCGGCAAATAAGTCAACAGCAATCGGTCTTTTCGTTTTCACAATTTGAAGCGGATCTGGCATCATTGAAACTAATTATCTGGATTTCACGATTAAGGTTGATTATAACATCATAAGACGCTAGGATTTCAAAAATAGAACGATTTCTGATTGAGAGATTAACCGATGACAAAGCATAGCCAGAATAAAAAAGCCGGGGAATTTGTTCGTCAAATGAGTTTAGATCGTCGTCAAAAGGCGATGGGTTTTTATGGGATTGGGTTATTTTTTTTAGTCGGCGTTGGGTTAATCTTTTTAGTCTTTAAAATATCGGATGTTGGGTTATTCTTGGGTGTCGCTGGAGGAGTTGCGGCTTATTATTATTGGAAAAAAGGTGAATATTGGATGAGACGTTCCGAACAAGCTTTACAAGGTGCAAAAGCGGAACAGGAAGTTGCGGTTATTTTGCGGATTTTAACGGCTAAAAATTGGCAAGTTGAATATAATCTTCCGTTGAAACGTTGGGGTGATGCGGATGTTGTTTTATGTTCACCTCGGGGAAATTGGTATGTGATTGATGTCAAGTCTCACCGGGGGAGAATCGTTAGAGAAAATAATCAGTTAAAACGGGCTAAAGGGGATAATATTTATGATTTTTATGAGGGTGATTTATTAAGCAAGGTGAGGGGTCAAGCGTCGGAGGTAGCGCGACTCAAACAAGTCAAATGGGTGATTCCTATGTTGTGTTTTACTCAAGCTAAAGTTGTATTTTCTAAAAATAATATCAATGGGGTTTATGTGGTTGAGAAAATTGATTTGATTCGGATCTTGGAAAAACTAGAGGGTTGACTTTGGCGATCGCGATCATTAGAATATCTGGAGAATTGCGAACATTGTGGAGATTAAAAATCCTGTTTCTAGAATAAACCGGGTTTTGGGGTTTGCGATCAACCCAATTTTCAACTGAGGTAAACAGCGAGAAATATTTGCAGACAAAACCGTAAAGCCAAATTCACCTGAATCTTGACCGTGCTGCATTTCAGATCGGTGTAAGTTAATCAGTCTCATTAGTAACAGTTCATCAAATCTTAAGATGACATTGTGTAAACTTAGCTCAATTTTACTTTCACAAGTTTAAATTCAATTCACTCAAACTCTGAAATCAATCGTGAGATCAATTGTAACATCGGTACATTGAAGAGATGAGAAAATTTGATTATAATGTCAGAATATGCCGTGAACTCAAATGCTAAAATCCTGCGCTTAAATGACGCAGTGACGCTACAACGTTCAGCAAAGCCAACCTCAAAAGGGAGAATTTTCCCATGAACTTAGAGACTGCAACTATTCCGACGGCAGAGAATTTAACGAAAATGGATGATGCTGTCGGGGCATTATTCAAACGAATGGCTCGTTATCCTCTTTTGAAAGCAAATGAGGAAATCGAACTCGCTCGACAGATTAAAGCGTTAGTGACGTTTAAGGAGTTAGAAGAAGAATTAACCCATGAACTCGGAAGATGTCCGCAATCTTCAGAATTAGCAACGGCGACGGGCTTGAGTGAAGCCGAACTGAACCACCAGTTTCAGCAAGGTATAATTGCCAAGCAGAAAATGATTAGCTCGAATTTGCGATTGGTCGTTTCTATTGCCAAACGTTATCTTAATAGAGGTGTTCCGTTTTTAGATTTGATTCAAGAAGGCGCATTAGGTTTAAATCGAGCGACAGAAAAATTTGATCCCGATAAAGGATATAAATTCTCAACCTATGCCTATTGGTGGATTCGTCAGGGAATTACCCGCACAATTGCCAACCAAGGACGGACTGTTCGCCTTCCGGTTCATGTGGTTGAACAACTCAATAAATTACAAGGAATTCATCAAGATTTAAGACGTTCTCTGCGTCGAAAACCAACAGAAGATGAACTCGCAGAAGCCTTATCTATTTCTCCCCAACAACTCCGTCTCCTCGAACAAGTCCGTCGCAAATCTCTATCTCTTAATCATCGAGTTGGTTCAGAGGAAAACTCAGAATTAATGGATTTGTTGGAAGACTATGAAAGTCTCTCACCAGAGTCGCAAATTAATGAACTGATGATGCGACAAGAGTTGCTAGAAGTGTTGCGTTCGGTTTTAAATGAACGAGAGCAAGATATTTTATCCCTGCGCTATGGTTTAACGACTGGAGTTCCCTATACTTTAGATGAAGTCAGCGGGATGTGTAGCCTCTCTCGTGAACGAGTTCGTCAAATTCAAGCTAAAGCCATGCGAAAACTTCGTCGTCCCCAAGTCGCCGAACGCTTGAAAGGATGGATTAAGTAAGATTTGGGATTGGGGAGAGGGTTAGAAACGGACAAAAAACAGAAGTAGCGGATTAAATTAACGAGGGGATTCATCAATCTCTACGTTTTTTCATGGGTCAATCTTCATTTTTCCTGTGTTGATCTGCTTCTTATTGTATAATGATTGTTTTGATTGATGATCAGATATAGCACTACGCAAATACATGATTGTCATTTCTAAATCCTAAAACCCCGCCCAGTCTACTGTTCCCTAAGATTGCAAAGTTGCTCCTTGATGGAAACCGCGCCGGGCCGCAAGGCAAGCGCTGTTCCCTGTTCCCTGTTCCCTGTTCCCTAGCGCTATAACTGACAATTTTCGAGCAGAGATTTTATGAGTTTGCTCGCATCTATCCTTCTCCTTTTTACTTTTATGGCTTTAGACTTTATTTTGCGTTTTGCCACACCTGATGATGTTCCAGCTATCTTTAATCTGATTAAAGCTTTAGCAGAATATGAAAAATTATCTGATCAGGTCAGTGGTAGTGTTGAGGAGTTGAAGCAACATCTATTTGGTGAACATCCCTATGCTGAAGTTGTTCTAGCGGAGTCTGAGGAAAAAGCAATTGGTTTTGCTCTATTTTTCCATAACTATTCTACCTTTTTAACACAACCGGGGATTTATTTAGAAGATTTATTTGTTTTACCTGAATATCGCGGTCTGGGTATTGGTAAAGCTTTAATTGTTTATGTGGCTCAGTTAGCGGTGTTGCGAGGTTGTGGACGCTTTGAATGGAGTGTTTTAGATTGGAATCAACCTGCAATTGATTTCTATAAATATATGGGTGCATCTCTCCTCGAAGAATGGCGAATTTGTCGGGTGACAGGTGAAGCTTTGATTCAAATGAGTCAACAACTTCCCAATCGCTAATCTAATATAATGATAACATAGATAGGGTTGAATTTTCAAATCAATCGATAGAGTTTTAAGGGAGAGTCACCCATGAAAATTTGGATTAATGAACAACTTGATCCATCCGGATTAATTTATTCTTGTATTGCTTGCTGTGACGAAGAACAAGCCAAAGCCTGTCACGAATCTTTTGAGAATAACTTGACAGACACTCAAAAACAACAGGGTTGGGTCGCCAGAATGAGGACGGTTGAATCTTGGGATGAAGTTCCGGTGAGCGCTTTAAAGTTAAACTAAATCTAGAGTAAGAACTTAAAAAGAAACAGCGACTGAACTGGTTACACGCAAAACAGACTCTTGATTAAATCTTTGTTTGTATTGAGTGATGATCTCTTGAATGAATTGTTTTTCTTGGGGAGTATCGGAGTGAATTAAAATGACCAGTTTAGTTTGTTCTCGGGTTAAAATTCCCGCAGCATTCAGGTATTGTCCATTTGCATCAATAACGGTGAGTCCAGCTTGAAACCGAGGTGTAATCACTTCTTCTAAAAAAACTTTCCATTCTGCTTCACTGACTTGTCCTTGCTGTTTAGATAATCCAAAATAAAGTTCATCTTTGGTGAGAGTTTGTGTAATATTATTAGGAGAATTTTTAGGATTATCAATAAATTGTGCCTGAACTTCTAATCGTTGAGAAGCGGGAAAAAGCAGAGCAGAACCCATTAAAACCCAACCCAAATACCACATCAGTCTAACTTTCATTAATTCTCCATCAATCCCATTTCTAGAACTCAAAAAAGGCTAACCGTAAAGATTAGCCCTTGAACTAAAATGTTAAATTCTAACAACTACGCTCCCAAATAACGACGAATAAAACTTTCTAACGATTCCATCTTCATATCAAACATCATTTCTAAAGTGTTGATTTCTTCAGGAGTACAGAAAAACTCATTTCCGAGTAACACTCGTAATGTTCCTAAACTCCGTTCAACATCAGAATTTAATACACCAATTGTACTCCGTAATCCATCAAATACAAACAACGGCGGATTAATCACAATCGGATCTCGGTTAAAAATGCGGCTAAAAATCTGAGAAATATCTCCCCGAGTAATAATTTCTGGCCCTCCAATAGACAAGATTTTATTTTTTGCAGCTTCTACAAAAACCGAATCAATTGCAATACGAGCAATATCATCCGTACTAACAACAGAAGTCCGATTTTGAGGATCTCCAATTAACAAATAAATTCCCGTTTGTTTGAACCGTTCAGCCAGAGGTAATAAGCTCGAAGCAAACGCAGACGGACGTAAAATAGTATAATTTAAACCACTATTTTGTAGATACTTTTCAACCTCTCGTTTGGCTTTAAAAACAGGTGAATCTTCATAACCGCGATCAGCACCTAACACAGAAGTTAAGACAAAATGTTCGACACCTGCTTCCTTCGCCGCATCAATTAATTCAATATTAGCCCGATATTCAACCGCTTGAGGTTTACCCCCCGAACCATGGGAACTAATCACATATTTTACCCCTTGACAAGCCTTAGAAATATCCTTATCTCGTTCTAAATCTCCGATAAAAATATTTGCTCCCCGACTTTCCAATTCAGAATATCGAGAAGTTAACCGCACAAATCCTCGAACCTCTTTTTCTTGTTGGCGTAGTCGGCGTACAATCCGGCTACCAAGTCCACCTGTTGCTCCGGTTACTAAAAACATGATTGTTCGTCCTTTTACGCAAAACCACTACAGGAATAGAATAACGAATATTTGAGCTATAATTCATAAAAGTCATACAAAATAATTCCTGTCTCTGGATCATTGCCAATTCCCACATAGCCACTTTTGAGCATTTGATTGAGAACCTTTTCTACTTCCTCAAAACTCGCTCCTGTCGCCATAACGCCTTGTGTTACTGAGAGTTTTCCGCCTCGGCTTGCGGCGGCTTTTAATAATTTGACTCGGTATTGTTCTTGAGAAGTTGGCGTGATATTATAACTAACGGTAGAAATCGACGGATATAAAGGTACACCCGTACTGGAAACGCCTAATTTTGCTTTAATTTTGGCATTGTGTTCCTCCACCATACCTGGAATTAAAAATAAATCTAATAATTGCCCAAACCCAAATAAACCAAAGGTACACAACCACAACACACCTGTTCCGATTTTGCCATTATAAAAACGGTGCAGTCCATGAAATGGCGTGACAAAACAAGCCGCCCACAATAAATAACTAATTCCAACTTTATTCATGGATTTTTTCTTAAGTTATTAATTTGATCCCACTTAACCGTCTAAAGGAGAAAGCCGCAGGAGGATTACTGCTATCTTAATTGTAAAAAAATTTAGTCAAATTTCTGGCTGTTTTCGGAGAGATTCCCGATTTCCATCACAACAAAGGGGCTAAAACTTAGCCCTGATCGTAATTTCTGGTTGAGTTGACTTTTCCTACAAATTTTTAACATAGGAAATATTGGTGTAAACTTTCTCAAAACCGACTGATTCATAAAATCGTAACGCACCGGATGGATTTTCAGCATCAACCCCTAAAAGTGCGGTATCTATTCCTTTTGCTTTTAAACGTTGCATTGCGGTTAATAACATCGCTTGTCCTAACCCCTGCTGACGAAATCCCCGTCGGGTTCCCAATACCCCTATCCAGCCTTCGTTACGTCCATTGCGTTTGTTATCTTCAGTATGAATGCGAGATTCACAAAAGGCGGCGAATTTACCATCGGGGGCGATTGACGCAGTAGCGTCACTGGCGGAGCCAATCGCAATTAAGCTTAACTCTGAACTGAACTCTGGATGTTGGGTATTGTGTAGAAATTTCTCAACGGTGAAATTATGGTAATTCCAACAATCGCATCTAGATCGCTGTCTGTATAAGGGCGCATCATTCACCTTTGCTTAATTACTGCTTATCTATTGCAGTACATAAATACTACATAGTCAAGAAGCTGCAAAAAAAACCCTACTGTTGGGTTAGGGGGAATTGGGTCATCTCGGATGAAACTTTGATGAAACTTTGTATTCAAGCTTTTTTAAAAAAACAATCAAACCCTCTCCTACAACGTGTAGGTTGAGGGCTTATATTTGCTTAGACTCTATTGAAAAACTCACTGAAATTAACTTGTATTGAGATTAGTCTTCCCATTCAGAACTGCCAGAAATAAAGCCCTCAAAGGGTTGTACACCAATCACTGGGTAAATATTATCGCTAGGTGTAAAAATGCGAGCTGCTGCTTCGGAGACATAAACAATCATATCTGCAAGTGCATGGAAAATATTCATATCTTGTCACCTCTGTCTCTGTAAGTGTATATTTATCCTCTACTCTTTTATAATAAAGGAAATAACAGGGATTGTGTGGTCTTGCAATATTTATTTGCACTCAAAGAATATTTACAATTTTTCAAGTTGTGTTACAGCTTTTGGGAGGCGGTTAACCGAATAAATTAGGCTTGGAAATCCCTACAAGATAGACAATGTTAAGGAGAAAGAACAAGCGTTAAGTTCTAGCAACAATTGAAACAAATCTCAATTTCTAAGTATAAAAACTTAATTAGTGCTGTGTTGGGTGCGCTAGCTCCGTGTAACACACCCCATTCATTGACGACAGTTAGCTATTTGGACAATACAGGGAAATTATTTCTGGATAGTTCTGTCTTGAAAGTTTCTGCAACTTCCTGTGGTGTCGGTTGAGCATCAGGATGTCCACCAAAAATAGCGCATAAAGCAGCAATATAGGCTTCTCCAAAAAGTGTTGTCAGCAACGCAGCCGTACTTCCTGCTAAAACTCCACCGACAAGGCTACCTGCACCCGGAATCAGTTTCGCTAAACCACCGAGCAACATATGACCTCCCAGTGTACCCCCTCCTCCAGCAATTACACTAGAGATGAGTGTTCCTAAAGATGCTTGGCTTAAGTCTAAACCGAACACTGCACTGATACTCGCTAACATTGTCATCTGTACAGGAACTAAAGCTACAGCATGAGAAAATGGTATGGGAACAGCACCCACACCAGCAGCACTCGTTGCTGCGGTAGTTACAATTAAATGAGAGCGTTTGACTTTTTCTCGAAGAGATACTTTTTGAGCGGCTGCTACTGCATTTCTTTGCCCCTCAGGAACGATTTGCATAGTTATATCAATCAATTCTTTTAAACCCATAATGGGTTGCAAATGACCATCATCTAACTGCTCAGAAATTGCTCTTACACGAACTACATTTTTAGCTAGAGAAAGTTGTTGTTGTACCTCTGCTCGAAAGCCATTATCTGCTCTGGCTTTAGTAATTACACCAACAACAGGTACATATCGACTGAGCATTTCCACAAGCTCTTGATCTGCATCTTCAACCCGTCTGATATCTTCACAAATACACACCCATGCAATATGAATATGGCGGTTGGGATCTGAATGATTGCAACGTTCTTTTATGAGGTTTTCTAATTCACAAATTGTTTCCTTGTACTTGGCAACCTCCAAACCTCTACTATCAAAAATTGTTAGGGGGAAACCTTCTTTTTTAATCTCTCGTGTAGTGGGTGTGACAGGTTTACCTTGACCTGTTTCGGCTAGATTTTCATGGAAAACAGCATTAATTAAGGTACTTTTACCAACACCCGTTTTACCCGCTATTAAAAGATTGACATTGCCGCGTAAATTTATAGCAGTTTTCATCGCCAATTCCAGACTTTTACTGATATCTACTTCTTGACTTGGTGCTGTTGTATAATTCATCTGAATTGATCCTCTAAATTCCAAAATATACCTTGTACAAAACTCAACCTAAAGACCTTTAGTAATTGCTTTTTGTGGATAGCCATTATGTTCCCAAGCACCTGTTACAAAGCCGGCAACACCAACGATAGCTAAACCCGCCACTGGGATTTTCTGCAATTTCTTAAATTCGTGAATTTGGAAACAGCGACAATCACCTGTTGTTACTAAACGCGCCCAGTGTTCACAGTTAAATCGAAAGAGTTCATACTGCCAATTTTTGTGAAACTCATCAACAGAAATATGTAAAGCCTGAATAATTTTATTTCTAGACCAATGATGAACGTATTTAGCGGGGTGAAAATGCTTGTTAATTTTCCAAATGTCTATTTCACCTTGATCTTTTTGGCGATCGCTATGAACAGGTTCCCAAGCTAATGACTCCGTATCATTCAGTTGTACTGAGTAATGCAAGACCTTCTTATTTTTGCGATCTCGATGATACAATAAGCGTCCAAAGTATGAATGATTCTGATTAGCATCAATCAGGTTATGAATGTCTTTCTTATTCATCAAATTTTGCTTGTTTAGACAAGAACTCTGAATCGATAAAAATCTGGCAACGTAACGATAATAAATACAGTCTTTTAGCAAAACTAATTTTGCTGTCCCCTTCAGATCAAACCTGTCTTTTTCCCCTAACTAAACTTATGCGTCTAGTTTAAAGCTAAATATTTATCGCTGTCATCCGTACAACCACTGAAAAATAAAAAATTTTAGAATACTCTTAAACTTGTGAAGATCACGTAGGTATGAAAGGGATCAGGTAAAAATAGGGTTTAACCGATCCGACAGTTAATTTTTGGGGTCTATGGGTTGTGATGGGTTGGAATACAAAAACCCCTCGCCTTCTAGGAGAGGGGAAGGGGTGAGGTCAAAATAGGCGTTTAAGTGTTGTGATCAGATACGCTTACAGCAACCTATCCAACTAATTTTAAGGCATCCAACTGACGCATTCTTGCATTTGTTTTTGCATCGTGATACTATTAGTATGATGACGATGACCGTGACCGGGAAGCACCCACTCAAACGCATAATTTGCTAATTTTTTCATTGAATTAATTTGCTCTGACCATGAATACCAACAGTAGCGACGAAAAGCATAAAGTTGGTTTAATTGACTTGACCAAGCCAGATGATCGCCTGTAAATAAAAACTTGTGATTGTACAATAAAACCGTATGACCTTTACTGTGTCCAGGAACGGGAATCATTAATATATTGGGTGCGAGTTGAATATCTTCAAAACCAGAAAGTTGGATTTCTACAGATTGGGTTTTAGCGGTAATATCATCGACATGAAGAATGCGATCGCATCCAAAATGATCGCGAAATTTTTGATGATCGGCGACATCATCCCGATGAGTCAGATAGAGATAGCGTATTCCGCCTAATTCTTCCAAACGTTTAACTAAAGGCGGCGCAAACCGAGGGGAGTCGATGAGAATATTACCGTCTTGACGTTGAATAAAATAACTCGCCGCAGCAAACGAACTTTCAGAATGGTAGCCACAATGATAAACGTTATCTGCGATTAAAATGGGGAAACTTTGGTGTATACTTTTAATATCTTCGGGTTTTTCAACCGTACCAATTGAAGCCGTTGGACAGGATAACAACGCCTGCATTGCTCGTAATTGTTCGGTTTCGTTACTGGGTTGATGATACACCGCTGACTGTTCACCTGCTCGACGAAAAACCTCCGGCGCCATCGGGCGACAGGTATCGCAGTCAATACAGGTTTGATCGACGTAAAAGTTACCGCTCTCGTTTTCGGAGCGACGTTGTTTAAGTTTAGCCATCGTTCTTTTCCTTGCTGGTTAACTCATACTCGTTATGAGTTTATATATTTGAGCATATACATATTTTATCTAAAATGTCAAGTCAAATCCTCTTCATATAGTTAGAGACGCCCTCAGAGGGCGTCTATACAGAGTCAATGGGTTAAACGTGAGCTATAACTTACTAAGCGACTGGAGAAGCGGATTTATTTTCCTCTTTTTTCTCCGTTTCTAACTGCTCTGAACCCCCCTGTTGCAGTTGCTTGAGATGAATATTGTTGACCAGACTAATAAAGTTTTCAATGGCTTTTTTCGGCATTTGTTGTCGTTGGGTAGGGTCATTGATATCGTAGCAACGATAAGCCGGAGTAATTCCTAAGATAAATTTCTCTTGTTCTGCTTCTAATAACTCAACAGTTTTATTAGCCGCGATCCAAGTTTCTTGGAAGGGAAAAGAAGTGACGATACTGGTAACAATGGAGGCTAATGCGGGAAACAGCACGGGAAGCCACTTTAACCAGCCTGAACCCGTATCTAAGCGTTCTAGCAAGACTAAAATCGGTGTCACACCTGAGAGAATAATCGTAGCAATTTGTGAAACGTAATAGATATTTCTGGAGTTATCTCTGGTTTTTTTGTAATCTTCAATCAACTCCATAGAATATTTTAATGCCTTTTTTCTCGAGAATTGTAGGGAGGCATTTGAGGAGAGACCGTCTGTTTCCGGTGTATACATATAATTGTATAGTTCGGAATGTTGAGCTAACTTAGACTCAACTGCACTTTTTTGATAATTCTGCCTCAATTGGCTATTGGTGAGAAACAGAAAAATGAATAGAGAGGTAAAAACTGCTGCATAGATGCGGAGTCGATCTTCTCCTAGCGCAAATAACAAGATAACAGTACCAATAGAAGCTGCCAGGATCAGATACTCAACTATCTTGAGGAAAAGGTAAATTCCGGGAAGTTTATCGTCTGGACTCATCGCCTGATTTGCAGGGGTTTCAACTGAACTAATGGCTTCTAAGTTAGCCATAATTTCTCCTTGGTGCACTTTTGAACCGTTAAAAATTGTCCTGAAAATGAAGATGAGATGGACATGAATATTGACTCATCAACCCTCAGATATTTCAGTTATAACTCAAATCAATATGATCAATCAAGTATTTTGAGTAAGAACCTTTTTAACGGTGTATAGCAGTTGTACCTCAAAAGACTTGAAAACCGTCAGACCCAATCTGTCTATTTTTCTCCGTTGTCGATATTTTCTTTACTCTTTTACTTTGATTTCTTCACGTAAACCTGTTTCAACTCTTTGCCATTCTGTCTCAACTTCTGAGAGTCTTTGAGCCGCAGCGCCAGAAACAAAACATTCAATTTCTGTGGAGTTAGTTTCCATTCCTATTCGTCCCATTTGTTCAATTTCTTTACAGATTTGAGAAAATCTCATCGCACCCAATTGAGCGCTACTAGATTTGAGAGTATGAGCAGATTCTTTCAGAAGTTTTGCATCTTGAGACTCAACAGCCAAGCGAATTCCGCCTAAATGTTGAGGGGCTTCATTGAGATAAGTTTCAATTAAAATATCAACAAAAGGATCATCTTCATCATCATATTCTCTTAGCGTTTGTAAGACTTGAGCATCAATAGAAGGCACATCAGAAAAGGGTTGTTCGTTAGGTGTATTAGTCATTTCCGGTGATGAATAGCCGTTATTAGAGGAGTGTTTTTCTAAGGGAAAATGTTCCGGGGAGAGCGGATACAAAGGTTGACATTTTGCTAAAGCTTGAGCGAGTTCTTCTCGACGAACAGGTTTAGTGACATAATCATCCATTCCTGCCTCCAAACACATTTCGCGATCGCCTCGCATAGCATTCGCTGTCATGGCAATAATCCAAGGTTTTTTCTGGCGTCCATCAGAACCCTCTCCATATTCTTTACAAATACGACGAGAGGCTTCTAAACCATCCATTTGAGGCATTTGAACATCCATCAAAACCACATCATAGGGTTGTCGTTTGAGTGCATCTAATACTTCCACCCCATTTCCAGCAATATCCGCTCGATATCCTAATCTTTGTAATAATTTTGTTGCCACTTTTTGATTAGTGACATTATCTTCAGCGAGTAAAATGCGTAAAGCAGCGTGATTTTGAGGAGGATTAAGAGGCCCAGACTCATCAGTAAGCTTCAGGGATGATGAATGTTCTATGATTTCATTTCCCGCAAAAATTTGAACTAATGTGTTATAAAACTGAGATTGTTTTAGGGGTTTATTGACAAATCCGGCACAGTTAATATTCGTGCGCTCAATCCGTTTGACAATATTAGTATTACTTGCATAGTTAAACAGAACTAAATGAACGGGTTGCCTATCCGGATGATTTCGGCTTAAATCTTTTTCGAGTAACCGGATTTTACGGGCGAGTTCAATTTCATCAATATCGGGTAAGTTAATTCCAATAATCACTAAATCTATGTTTGGATTCTCCTGAATACATTTTAGAGCATCAATTCCTGTTTTGGCTACGAGAGGTTTCATTCCCCAAGCTTTGACTTGTCGAGTGATAACGGTTTGATTGATGCCATGATTTTCGACAATTAAAATTTGCTTACCTGTGAATAATTGATCCGCAAATTCATCAGAGAGTGAGGTTTCGATAGCGGATGAATTAATCGTAAAGTAGAAAATTGATCCGGTAATATCTAAACGAGGAATATCAAAAGACGGAGGGGGATTTCCCGTGATACTAGAAATCAGAGATTGAGAGTTTGAGGATTCTTCAAGCGGTTTTACCCAACTCACAACCCACATTTTTCCACCCATCATTTCACTTAAACGTTGGCTAATCGCTAATCCTAAACCTGTTCCTCCATACTGTCGAGTGGTAGAAGCATCCACTTGAGAAAAAGCTTTAAATAAACGGTGCATTCGATCAGGAGGAATCCCAATTCCTGTATCTTTAACGGCAAATTGGACTTCATAAATAGGAGGGGAGATTGAGGGTTGACTTTCATTCTTTTCTTCAGAAGATATTAACGATTGTGCAGAGTCTTGAATTAAGCTAGAAGTCACGGAGACAATCACTTCACCTTGATTGGTAAATTTAACCGCATTACTGAGTAAATTCACTAAAACTTGACGTAAGCGAGTCACATCTCCAACCATAACTTCCGGTGTATTGGGATCGACAATATAAGCCAGTTCTAAGCCTTTTTCAGACGCTCTAGCCGAGAGTAAATCTAAGGATTCTTCAATACAAGTTCGGAGTTTAAAGGGTTGATGTTCGAGTTCTAATTTACCCGATTCAATTTTAGAAAAATCAAGAATATCATTAATAATCGTGAGTAAAGCATCTCCACTGGTGCGAATCGTTTCTACAAAATCTCGTTGTTCTGGATTTAAGTTCATATCCAGAAGTAAACCTGTCATCCCAATGACTGCATTCATGGGTGTACGAATCTCGTGACTCATGGTTGCGAGGAATTCACTTTTAGCACGACTGGCGATTTCTGCGGCGAGTCTAGCTTCTTCTAAGGCTTTATTTTTATCGGCTAATTGCTGACGACTTTTGACTTCAAATTCTAACAATTTAGCTTGGAACAGTGTTAAACCGACTTGACTCGCAACATCTTCTAAAAATTCAACTTCTTCATCTGTCCACTGTCGTAAATTATCACATTGATGTAACATAATAATTCCGTTGGGTTCACTATTATAAGAGGTACGAATTGCCAACATTGATTTTAATCCCATACGCCGACACATGGGGGCGGATGATTCTAACAAAGGATCAGCAAATACATCGGGTGAAACAACAGCTTTATCTTCAGAGAGTAGTCTTTCAATATAGGGGTTATAATTCACAGAAATTTCTAAATTTAAAGTCGATTCATAGCTGATTTCTAAATATTCAGCCACACAAGCTAAATGGGGATAAGGTTGAGAAATATAGGTATAAATAGAACAGCGATTTACTCCAAAAACACGACCGATTTGAGTTGCGGTGGTTTGAAATATTTCCTGTGTTTCGAGTTTAGAACGCACCTTTTGGGTGATTTGTTTCATTAATAATAAGTATTGATTCTGTCGCTGTAAATCTTGTTGAGAATTTTCACGCGCAATTTCACTTCCAATGTAACTCGCCATCAATTTTAAAATTTCTAAATCAATCGGCTGAAATGAAGAACGGGCTTTCCGACTCATAAAACTAAGAGTACCATACACTCGTCCTTCTACTTTTACTGGCGTTCCAATATAAGCTTCTAAGCGTCGAATGGTATAAGCTTCGTGTTCTTTCCAGGGGGAATTTTTAATCGATTCAATACAGACAACATCATCAGCGCGTAACGCTTCTTTTTCAAAGGTTTGTTCGAGAGAAAATGTATCACCTTTTGTAAATCCGAAAGGAAAATCTTGGGATAAATAAGCTGAAATGACTTCATAACGATCAGCTCTAACTCGACCTAATAAACCAATATCCATTCTAAAACGATTGCATCCCATGACTAATAATTGATTGATGCGAGATTCAAAATTAGCATTAGAATTTATTGCAATTTCATAGAGTTGATGAATAACTTTTAACTTTTCAGTAAGGTCTTCAGTAATAGCGACTTTGGGAACATTGGAGTTAAGAGTTCCAGTAATTCCAACTCGCTGATGTTCGGAATTTAAAATTGCACAGCCTGAGAGGATAACGGGTTGATATGAGGATTGATTTTCTTCTAAAGAAGTAGAAGCATTTTTAAGTCGAACTTCCTGAAAAATCGTTTCAATCTCCCCGTTTAAAATTGCTGAAAACAGAGAACTGAGTTGTATCCGATCATCTGAATGGATATATTCAATCAATGCTGTTCCTATACTTTCAGACACTAAGCATCCTGTTTGTTGAGTCCAGATTGGATTTAAAAAGGTTAAGTTTCCTTCAGTATTAAGCTGAAATAGTATGGTTTTTAAATTTGTTTTTAAAATCTGTTGAGAATTATTGTTTTGAGAGAGGGGCGGAATTTTCTTGCGAGAGGTAATATCAAGATGAGTCCCAATCATCCGCAGAGGTTCTCCATTTTCCGCCCAAATAATCTGTCCTTGACAGAGTACCCAGATGTAGTGACCATCTTGACATCGCATCCGATATTCTAGAATACAGGAATCTATTTTTTTAGCAAAATGTTCTTTAAGTGTCGCATGAACAGCTTTTAAATCTTTGCTATGAATTCGACCAAACCATTCTTCAATTTTAGACGAAATTTCAGCATTTTGATAGCCCAACATCTGTTTCCAACGAGGAGAATAGAAAACCCATTGTGTTTTTAAATTCCAATCCCATAATCCATTTTGATCACTGGATAAAATTGATTGTGACTGTTCTTCTATCGATTTTTTTTGAGTTTTAACTTGATGAGATAAGGTTTGAACTTTTGTTTTCATCTGATCAACTTGTCCTTGCAGACTTAAAATAGTCGAGTGCATTAATTTCGGACAAAGCATTTGGAGCAGAATGTTTCGCGGCGAGATTAAATTAATCGGATAACCACTTTCATCGATAATAATTAAAGGGAGTTGATTATAATATTTTTGCATTAAATTCACAGCCGATTGTACCGAAGCCTGCAATCGCACTAACAGAGGAGGCTTATTACAAATCATACTCGCCTTGATTTGACTCAGATCAAGCCCGAGTGCTTGGACTTGAACAAGATCATGACTGGTTACAATTCCTTTTATTTTACTGGTATTTTTCCGGGAAAATTGAGATTCTCCTGTAAAATCAGAAGTCGTTTCTCGATTAGAAGATACAGTTTCTATAATGACAACACAGTTTACTTTATATTGAAACATCAACTGGGTTAGATCACTTCCCGAAGCTTGATGAGGTGCATGAACAATACGAGTAGCATGAGCAGAAATTTGATTGATTTTAATTAAATGATCGGGAATTAAAGTCGGAGAATTAATCGAATACTGAGAACTTGAATCTGTTGAAGAACGAGAAAAATGTGATGAATGATCAGAATGATTTGTTTTCGAGGAAGATTCTGTTGTTTTAGATTGAGCGAGTCTCAAAAGATGAAGCGGTGTGATCAAACCAAACAATCCCCCCAAATCATCCAAAATGGGAAGATGATTCACTTGATGTTTATTTAAAAGAGAAGCTAAAGCAAAAACATCTGGAATTTCACAGAGGTGAACCGCAATCACAGAGCGAATCATAATCTGTGAAATCGGAAATCCCTTCAAAGAATCACCAATAGAGTTGAGTTGAATGATATCATGCTCAGTAAAGATTCCCAAAAGAGATGGATTACACCCCACAGCTTCCGATTCCTCTATGATCAGCACATAGCTTGCACCTGTACGACTCATCAACTGAATCACTTCTTCAACAGGTGTTTCTGGCTTTGTAGTCACCGGATGGCGATCAATAGCTTGAGAGATAGAGGGAATTAACATAGGAAAGCAGTGAGAGGTACTCGATGGTGAATCTTGAGTTGGGAGAGTAAAAACGCATGGAATTTATAGATGCACCAGATATTGGTGACGTAGCTATTGGGTAAGACTCTGATTTTCAGAACAAAAGTGCTGTAGATGAGCTTCATAGACTCAGTTGACTCCGTGAGTATGACAGCCAGCCCAGATCCGATTGAGAGTCACCCTCTATTACCATTTTGACCTTTTACTTGCAAATCTCTCAGATTTATCCGGAACCCATAACGTGTAACATAGTAACTGACAACTGACAACAGATAGTGGGTTACTGCTCCCCGACTGCTGTTGTGTCTGATCTCAACAAGGAGCTGCTACTTTTTTGATGAATATATTAGATTCTAAAGGTCGTCTGTTTGGAAAAGTCAGCATTTTGGATGTTGGCGCTGCTTTGGTCATTTTGTTGGTCATTGTGGGAATATTTTTCTATCCCGGAACATCTGGTTCTGTTGCTCAAGTCGGCGTCACCACGAAACCTGTAGAAGTGGATGTGATTGCTTTGGGCTTGAAGGGACGTGACCCCAGTGCCATGATCAAAGCAGACGAAAAGACAAATTTGATTATCCGTAACCAACCCTACGGAGAAGTCAATATTAAAAAAGCCGAGGTGTTACCCCGACTCATCCCTGTGGCTCAACCTGATGGTACTGTTAAAGCTCAACCTGATCCCACTGCTGAGTATACTTACAGCAACAATGTTTTAATGACCTTAGTTGGAAATGGTCAAATTACAGATACCGGGCCTGTTTTAGGTAATATTAAGATTAAAATCGGCAGCACCGTAGAACTCGAAGGCAAAGACTACAACTTCAACGCCACCGTAATTGATGTACGAGTGCAAAGTTAAAATCTAGAGCCAGGGTGAGACAAACTGGTTTGAGAGTCTGTTTCCAAGGCGTTAAAGCCAGAACTGGGAAGCCGATGCCGGGTTTGTCTTCCTTTTCTTTTTCTTTGAACCGAGATCAGTCGTCATTTTTTAACTTAGCTACAAACTGATACAATCAAAGCCGAGAGTAGAGAAATTCTCCTGTTCTCGGCTAATTGACTTTTAAACAGCTCGATTAGACAGGAAGCTGTGAAGTAACTGAGTCTGAACTTCTGCGATCGCAGCCATAATACTATTTTCTGGATCGCTTTCTAAAATCGAGAATTTCATTTCATTCAAATAATCCTCAATATTCTTGCGTAAAGCGGGACAAGACTCGGCAACCATATGATGATAATCCCAAAAATCCCACGCCAGAAATGCGATCGCTAGAGCCGGATCGATCAAGTTTGCACCCATTTTAATGGCAGCAGATGCTCCAAATTTGGTAGCTAATTTAGCTCCAGCTTTTGCAGCAAACTTGAAGGCTAGCTTGCTACTAATAATAGCCGTTGTGGCAGCCAAAACTTTTGTAGACAAATTACTATTAAAGCTAGCCGAGTCTAAAGCTCCCTTACTGTTTCCCGTATCAAAAACCATCTCAGAAATACTCTGAAGATGTCTTTGCCAATCTTTTTCAGGAACTTGATATTGAAATTGAATTGCAGCAAACTGGAAACCAATAGCAGAAGAATAGGTTCGACCAATTCTTTCAATAATTTTACTCAGTTTTTGTTCTGCCTTTTCATTCATCACTAATTCTCGAAACTGGTGATTGAAATCTTCTAGCATCCGTTTTTGAATTACTTGTTCAGCATTTAGATTCTTCTCATCCTGATTTTTCAGGACATCAAGGAAATCTACTTTAAAAGCTAACCAAGCAAACGGAACACCAAACTCCATCGCTTTTTGGTTAAAGTAATTAAAGTACCAATCCAAAAATTCATCGTCAACACTCTCCATTAAATCAGATACCCATCCATCGAATTCTGACGTAGCAAATTCTTCAGTGATTTTGTAAGCATTTCGGATGGCTTCTGTAAGATAAGTATCGATCTCGTACCAATTATCTTCTGAACTGGGTTCATATTCAGTAAATACTGAAGTTAGTGTAGGTTGAATCGGTGAATTAGCTACTGGAGAAGCAAATGCAACCGATCTAAAGTTAGAAAAAATGCTACTCCAAAGAAACAAAGTTGCTAAAATTAAAGACAATATTTTTCTTGACATTTTTCCGGTCATTTTTCTCTAATCAAAATAGTTGTACGACACACTTCTCGCCAGTTGAATGCTGTCAAGGATACTCCGATCTATCTGATCAATTATTCCCATAATTCCATGCTCTGGATTGGTTAAGATTGAATCTTTTACTACGTCTAGATACTCGACTAAGTTTTGACGTAGAATAGGTTTTTCGATATTAGCAGTGTGATTGGTCTCCCAAATATCCCAAATTAAGATTCCCACACCAACCGTACAGTCCAGCATTGTACCTCCAATTTGTCCGGCTAGAACTTTACCGGTTTTAGCAGCAAGTTTGGCTCCGGCTTTACCCGCAAGTTTGGCGACAACTGCACTACCAACTTTTGGAACGAGAGGAAGAATTATAGGTTTAATTGCAACATAAGCACCAGCCGTCACCAACTCTTTTAAAGGAAGATTAAGCATTTTTCCTTCTACATCAGCAAAATTAATAGATGTGTCCTCTAAGTAGCGATTCCAATCTCCTTTCGGAATCTTGAGTTGAGTTGGAATTTGACTGATATTCGTATTCAACTCATTCATATAAACTTTTGCAGTTCTATCCGTAATTGACTCCAGTCGGAGTTGAGAAATAGTAGGAACAATAACTCGTTTAGCAAATTCAGTTTGAAAGCTAATTGTGACGGATTCAGCAATTTTTTCTTCAGCAGTTGGACTATCTGGATTTAACCAATGATTAACACCACCAGAAAGACCTGAAAATAAACTTTGATACTCTAATTGCTTTTGATTAAAGTAACCAAAGTACCAATTTAAAAAATTGTTATCGACTCGCTCAACTAAACTTTCTTTCCAAATCTCTAGCTCTTTTTCAGCGTAGTCTTCCGCGACTTTATGAGCTTTTTTCATAGAAAGTTTAATTTCATAATCTACCCGATCCCAGTTAATTTTTTGAGGTTCATTTGTAGAAGCATAAGTTCCGGCTGTCTGAACTAAAGTTGTTGTAGACTCAGAAGAAACAGAATCGGGAGTTTGAAACGCTTTAGCAATGACAATTTGACCAATTAAAGGAATAATAACCACTACAATGACAATTAACCAAAGTAAAGGTATAAAGGATCGCAGAACTTGAAGAATTCGCGGTAATTTTGTCTCTTCTTTGAGTTTTAGGTCTCTTAAAAATAAGTATTCTGCAAACTTATCTTGCCGGATCATTTCTAGATAAACTTTACCTAGAAAATATCTCAAGTTTTGGGGGTCAATATGATTTTCACCGTGTAGACCACTTTGGACTTCAGAGTCCGGATGAACAAGCTCTTTTGTCAGATCTAATTGTTGAGCCATTGATTTCTCCATTGAATACTGAAAAACTAATTTTGATCGCAGTTCCTATTTCATAGCAAGTTCAGAAATTGCCAAGTCATCTGTTAACTTGCTTAATGAACCTTGTTCTAACTTTATTATTTCATTGAGCCGGGAATTTGGCTTCAGTATTAACACTGAACTTTTGATCAAATTATTTTGACTGATAAAATTGGGGGATGACCTATCCCGTTCTAGGCTGAATGTCGCACTACAAAAGGATAACGAGGGGTGAATCGCCGGATGTTTTTTTCGTCTACACTTACGAATTCTGAGAGGAATAAATATCAACTTTTTTTGTATTAAATTTAGTTGTTGAATTGTTTCCCTGATTAACCGGGAGTGAGAGGGTTTTCATGTGGAGTTTTACTAAATTTTGT
>NZ_AAVU01000055.1 GCF_000169095.1 Lyngbya sp. PCC 8106 | reverse complement strand
CGATATTCAGGTGAACAGTTTGGGTTAAGTATTCAAAAAGAAATTTACAAAGAAACAGGCAACAAGTTAACAGAAGATCATCTCCGAAAATACGATCCAGATGCCTACATTCATTTTAATGATTTAGTTCGATGGATTGAAACAGGAGACGATGGAAAAGAAAGTTGGAGAGTCTATGAACAACTGACTTTTTCTCTGGATGCACCTCAAGGTCATCTTCCCCGGTTAGAAAAACTAGAAGCGGGAATGGAAAAAGAACCCAGTTATCAACTCATCTCCCCCAACTCCTTACCCTTGACCTCTCAAGAGATCCAAGCCCGAAACTTCCTGTTTTCAAGGGTAGAAGCCTGTGAACTGTAAATTCTCACTAGCCCAGAATCTCAAACCTCGTTACAATCAGAGGGAAACTGTTTACTGTCAACTTCGGTCAACGGAAGATGAATGCGGAACGAACGTCTCAAAATGATCCCATTACCGTGGATTTCCTACCGCCCAATCAAATCCTCACTCTCGGTCAAATCGGCTTGACTTTTGCACCCGGAAAAAAGCATCAAGGAATGCACTTCATGTGGGATCGTAGTTTGGAGCAAGATCTTGATCGTCTACGAAATAACTATCAGACTGATGTTTTAATCTCTCTGATCGAATCACACGAGTTTGAAGCTGTACAAATTCCGGATCTAATCGTACAAGCACAAGCCAGAAAAATGCAAACAATTTGGTTTCCTATCCCAGATATGAGTGTTCCAAATTCGATAGATGAATTGATACTTTTAGTTCAAAAAATTTTGCTGAATACTCAACAAAATAAAACAGTTGTTATTCATTGTATGGGCGGTTTAGGACGAACAGGAATGGTTGCAGCTTGCTGTTTGGTAGCCTTGGGTTATTCTCCCGAAAAAGCAATTAAAACCGTTCGTGAAATTCGCCAATATAGTATTGAAACTCAACAGCAAGAAGATTATATCTCTGAGTTTGCCTATGCTTGGGAAACTCCAAAGTTCATGATGTCTCGAAATTTATCTCGAAATTTTTGCTAGACCTCAACCGATCAACCTTGAAGTCTTTAAACTGTAGCAAATGCAGCGGAATTTTTGTCAATGTCAAGTATCATACTGAAAAAAATCTAGCGATCGCTAGACCTCGTTCAGCTGGGATCAAAAGTCAACCGAGTAAATTTCTGAAGATCCCGAGAGACTTAAGGAAACTTTTAGACGGACTTCAGAAAGCGTTTAAACTCAATTTGTAAAAATGTTAACATTAGATCATTTCCAATTTACTAAAAGTCTAGCTACACTAAAAAGAGAGGAGTACGACATCGAGAACAAGTGAAATCCTGTTAGGATTATTTTGTTAAGACCCAGTATAAAGATTGTCTACATTCCCGAAAACCCAAAAAACGAAATGAAAGGTGAGCCAGTCCGGGAAATCTTCAAATGAGGGAACTCATGGAATACGGACTCAATCTTGAGTAATTATAAAGATTGAGGAACAATTCCTTGATCCCCAATGGGACCTCTCCCTTGATTGTTTGCTCACCCAAGTGGACAAAAAATTTGTTCACGGATTACTGTTAACTCTAACTGTTAGATTCTCGCCCCAGGCGGAAATCAGCCGTAAATTACGATTTTTACGGGGAAAAATTCCCCATTTTGTATTGTCATCCCCATACGGGGAATTAAGCCAGAGGAAGACTAGATGAACGACTACGCAAAAAGCTTTTCTTCATTTTGCGATCGCCTTCTCAGTGGGGCAATTCGTAGTAAAGCTAAACGTCTAATGGCAATTGCAGCCATTTCTGCAATCGCGGTTCCCGGACTCAGTAACGCAGTTCATGCGAGCCTCAAAGATAGTCCGAAAGCCGTTGTAGATGAGGTTTGGCAGATTGTCTATCAAAAGTATGTTGATCCGAGCTTTAACCGCCAAAATTGGAAAGCCATTCGACAAGAGCTACTCAATCAAGAATACTCTTCCCGCGAAGAAGCTTATGGTGCCTTACGTCAAGCTTTAGAAAAACTTAACGATCCCTACACCCGCTTCATGGACCCCAAACAGTATGAGCGGTTAACCAACCAAACCGCAGGAGAACTGTCCGGTGTGGGAATGCAGCTTTCATTAGATGAAAAAACAAAAACTATAGTCGTTGTCTCTCCGATAAAAAATTCTCCCGCACTAGAAGCTGGAATTCAAGCCGGAGATAAAATTTTAGCCATTGATGGAACCTCCACAAAAGGAATGAGCGTCGATAAAGCCGCCGAAAAAATTCGGGGTAGCGTCGGAACTCAAGTAGAACTGCGAATTGAACGCCAAGGACGAGAGGAATTTGATGTCACTCTCACCCGCGCTCGTATCGAACTCGAAACCGTTTACCACCGTCTCAACACCGAAGGCGATCGCAAAGTTGGATATATTCAATTGCGGGAGTTCAATTCCCACGCCGCCGAACAAATGAAAGCGGCGATGGAGGAGTTGGCTGATCAACAAGCAGAGGCTTTTGTACTCGATTTACGTGGAAATCCCGGAGGGTTGCTCCGCAGTAGTATTGAAATCGCCCGGATGTGGATGGATGATGGCATTATTGTCAGTACGGTCTATCGCGACGGCGACACCCAAGAAATTCGAGCCAACCGCACCGCCCTTAGCACTTTACCCACCGTTGTCTTAGTCGATGGAAACTCCGCTAGTGCGAGTGAAATTCTCGCAGGAGCAATGAAAGACAATCATCGTGCGGTGATTATGGGCGATCAAACCTTCGGAAAAGCATTAGTTCAATCCGTCTTTCCTTTATCTGATGGTTCAGGTTTAGCTGTCACCGTTGCTCATTACTATACGCCTAATGGCACCGATATTAGTAAAAAAGGAGTCACACCTGACGTTAAATTAAAATTGACTGAAGATCAGAAAAAACAACTTGCCGGCGATCCTCAATCAATTGGTACTCGCAAAGATCCTTACTATGCCGGAGCGATCAATTTTTTAGAAACTGAGGCGGCTTCACAACCTCTACGATCTCTATCGGTTAGCGAACGTCAGAACCGTTAACAACAAGACTGATTGTGGGCAAATTGTTCCATGTAAATTTGCCCCGAGTCTTTTGTCTATCGAACGAACAATTGTCACCCTGGAAAATAGCAGGTAATCTTAAGGATGATGTTGTCTGGATTAAAGTGTTATCATGTCACACTCAATACCTCCAAATTCATCATCGCCTCAAGGTTCATCTCGTAATGACGAATGGATTGCCGTTTTAGTCGCACTTGTTGCAATGAGCGGTATTTTCTTTTGGATCTTGGGTAGAGATGCTAAACCCAATAAGCAAAAATTTGCTTCGCCTACTGTTGTTCCTGCTCCTCAAACAACCATTTCGGATAATCTCAATTTATCTAGAGTTTTAGAAGAATCCTTCGCTCAGTATCGGAGTCAAACCCCAGTTTCTTCTGAGCCTGTCTCTGTCTCCCCAACTGCCTCTGTGTTTAATCGGTTTTCGACAGCCGATGTTACGGGAACTGATTCTAACTCAACAGCGATGAATCCGGTGTTGGGTTTTAATCCCTTCTTCTTTGCACCTCAAGATCAATACACAGCAGAGTCACCCGAGCCGACTTCTGAAGTCACCCTATCACCCCTTCCAACTCAAGACTCAACTGTTGTAACTCAACCGGAAACTGAAGCTGCTGCAACACCGGAAACTGAAGCAACGACTCAACCGGAAACTGAAGCAACGACTCAACCGGAAACTGAAGCTGCAACTCAACCGGAAACTGAAACCGCAACTCAACCGGAAACTGAAACCGCAACTCAACCGGAAACTGAAACACCCACACCCGTACCTCTAGTCCTGACTGATGTTCCGGAAGGCTTTTGGGCCAGAGAGTTTATTGACTATACCACTCAAGAGGATATTATTATCCCCTACGCCAATGGTACATTTAAGCCCGATCAACCGATCACTCGGGCTGAATTTGCCGCTCAAGTCGAAAATGCCTTTATTCCCGAAGAAAATCAATCCGGCGGACCGAGTTATAAAGATGTAGATCAAAGCTACTGGGCGGAACAGGCAATTGTTGATGTCACCAAAACCGGTTTTATGACCGGTTATCCCGGCGAGGTGTTTAATCCTAATTTAACCGTACCTCGGGTTCAAGTATTGGTGGCGTTAGTTAGTGGATTAAATCTCAAAATCCCGAAAAATCCTGAAGAAATCTTAAAAGTTTATCAGGATGCCGATCAAATTCCCCAGTGGGCTGTTGAGCAAATCGCCGCCGCCACAGAAGCCGGATTAGTGGTTAATTATCCAGAAACAAAGACTCTCAATCCCAATCAACCCGCAACTCGCGCGGAAGTCTCAGCAATGATTTATCAAGCTTTAGTCGCATCTGACAAAGCTGAACCCATTTCATCCGATTATATTGTCAAACCGGATAAGGGCGGAATTTTACCCTTTTAATTAAAAGGTACAATTTTAAAGCTTAAAACTCTCCTAGTCTGAACGTTAACAAGCAGAATTTTAGGGGAGTTTTTTTACAGAATCGGAGTCGAATTTCTATGCACTATCATTATAAATATCGTTCTCTAATAGCATTTTTAACTTTACTTTTAAGTTGCAATTTCCTGACTCAGCCTTTGCGATCGCAAGAGACAGACACCCTGATTGTGAGTAAATCTCCTAAACCTTGTTTCTGGGAAACGGATCAATTACCTTCCCCTCCCCTGTCTCAAACTGAACCCAGTATTCCGAGTTTGTGGTTAGCCCAAGAACTCTATGGATATTCGACTCTAGAACCTCAGAACCTTGAGGAGGTTCAAAGCAAAACAGATATTCAACTCAAAGTCAAACAACCCCCAGAAACCCGTCAACAATATCAATTGCTAGAAACTTGGTATATTGAACCCAAAATTACACAACTTCAGCCCGATTTGTATGTGAATAATTTAGTTACTCTTGTTGTCAATCGGATCAATTGGAATCGCGAAAAATATATGGGACAATATGTGTTTGTCAATCGATTTTCTTCAGTGACTAGACGCTATGGTTATAATTTACGGGTTTGTAATCGTCAGGGTGATTTACTCGGTTACTCTATTTGTGATTTTGAGAAAACGCCCTTAAATTGTCAGGTAGAAATTCTCTCAGAAGGGTTAAGAGTTAGAGATTTTAGGAATTTTAATCCTGAGTAGAGATCAATGATCTACGGTGACTGCAAACAAAAAAATCCCCTGCCTTTTTTTGACAGAGGAACGTTAAAATTTACAAAAAATCGTTCGAGAAAGATTACTTAGACACGTTTAAAACCGCAGCATCTTGATTGTATTCTTCGACTTGAATGGGAACAGGTTTAACATCCCAGATCTGTTCGCAATATTCTTTGATCGTGCGATCGCTAGAAAACTTAGCCATGCGCGTTGCATTCTTAATTGACATCCGAATCCAACCCTCGCGATCTTGAAATGCTTTGCTCACTTTGTCTTGACATTCAATGTAAGACTGATAATCAGCAAACAGCATATAAGGATCATGGTGCATGAAAGAATCAGTCATGGGTTTAAATAATTCCTTATCCCCATGAGAGAAATATCCCGATGTCAAGCGATCAATCACCGCTTTCAACTCAGCATTCTTGCTGTAATATTCCCAAGGATTATAACCCGCAGCTTTTGTCTTATAGACTTCATCCGCCGTCAAACCAAATAAGAAGAAATTCTCCTCTCCAGCTTCTTCGCGAATTTCAATATTTGCACCATCTAAGGTACCAATAGTCATCGCGCCATTCATGGCAAACTTCATGTTCCCCGTGCCAGAAGCCTCTTTACCCGCCGTTGAAATTTGTTCAGACAAATCCGCAGCCGGATAGATTTTTTGACCCAGAGAAGCATTAAAATTCGCCAGGAAAACCACCTTCAAGCGTCCCCGTACATCCGGATCATTGTTCAAAACGTCAGCGACGGCATTGATGAGTTTAATCATCAGTTTCGCCATGAAATATCCAGGTGCCGCCTTACCCCCAAAAATGAAAGTTCGAGGTGTAACTTCAATATTGGGATTTTGCTTAATCCGGTTGTACAGCGTGATAATGTGCAAGACACATAAATGCTGGCGCTTGTATTCGTGAATCCGCTTGACTTGCACATCAAACATCGAATTGGGATCAACCCCAATGCCGTTATGCTTCCAGATGTAATCAGCGAGTTTGCGTTTGTTCTCTAGCTTAATTTGATCCCATTGTTCACGGAATCCGGGATCTTCGATAAAATCTTCAATCTTGCGAAGTTGATCGAGATCCTTAAGCCAACCATTACCAATTTTAGAGGTATAAAGCTCAGACAATTTCGGGTTACTCAATAAAACCCAACGACGAGGAGTAACACCGTTCGTTTTGTTAAAGAATTTCTCCGGCCAAAGCTTGTAGAAATCGCGCAGAGTGTCTTGCTTCAACAATTCCGTATGCAGTGCGGCTACACCATTAATCGCGTGAGATCCCACACAAGCCAGATTTGCCATACGGACATATTGTTCTGGCCCTTCTTGAATCAGAGACAAACGCGCCAACATCTCGGGATCATCGGGATACCACAGCTTCACATCTTCGAGAAAACGACGATTAATTTCGTAGATGATTTCCAGATGGCGAGGCAGGAGATAGCTAAATAGCTGCACAGACCACTTTTCCAACGCCTCCGGCATCAGAGTATGGTTCGTGTAAGCAAAAGTATTTTGAGTAATCCGCCAAGCATCATCCCAGTCCATGCTATGTTCATCAAGCAACAACCGCATCATTTCCGCGATCGCCACTGCCGGATGGGTATCATTAAGCTGAATAGCAGCCGTTTCATTGAGGTTATGTAGATTCTTGTGACGCATCAGATGGATGCGAAGAATATCTTGTAACGTACAAGAAACAAAGAAAAATTGCTGCTCTAGTCTCAGTTGCTTACCTTGAGGGGTGTTGTCGTTGGGATAGAGAACTTTAGAGATCGTTTCAGAACGGATTTTTTCAGCAACCGCACCATCGTAGTTCCCGGAGTTAAACGCATCAAAATTGAAGTCATCACTGGCTTCTGCCCGCCACAACCGCAAAGGATTCACAGTATTGGTGTCATATCCAGGAACGGGCGTATCGTAAGGAATTCCAATGGCAGTGGTTGAGGGAATCCAAAGGACTCGATAATGACCTTTATCATCGTGGTACATTTCCGTATGGCCGCCAAACTTCACCTCGACGGCTTGATCCGGACGAGCAATTTCCCAAGGGTTGCCAAAGCGTAGCCATTTATCTGGAACTTCGGCTTGCCAACCATCTTGAATCGTTTGGTAAAAAATCCCAAATTCATAACGTAGACCACAGCCTACCGCCGGAATTTCTAGCGTCGCCAGAGAGTCGAGGAAACACGCTGCTAAACGTCCTAAGCCCCCATTTCCTAAACCCGGGTCGGGTTCTCGTTCTAGCAGTTCATCTAAATTGAGTCCTGACTCCTCAACAGCTTGACGGATTTTATCATAGATGTGTAGGTTGATCAGACTGTTGCCGAGATGGCGTCCCATCAAAAATTCGGCTGAGAGGTAATAGACAACCTTAACGTCGTTTTCGACATAGGTTTTAAAGGTTTTCAGCCAACGGTTGAGTAAGCGATCGCGGAGTGTATACGCAAGCGCCATATAAAAATCATCTGCGGTCGCAAAGGACTCATACTTCCCTTGCAAATAGAAAAGATTATCCGCAAAAGCCCGCTTGAGCGTGTCCACACTCATTCCGGTGCGGTCGTCCTCAATTTGTATCGGACATTCATTTGCGGGAATTAGGGATTGAGTCATAGATTCTCCTTTCAATCGGCCTGTTGGGTTCGGACAACTTTTCGGTTGCAGAAATAATACCAGGCTGGATTTAGCTGTCTCTGTAGCAATCGTTTCCAGCCTGTCTTTACAGCACCCCTGCTCCCGATGCAAACTATTGATAAATTTCTTTGATTTGAAGACCCAGAACGTTAACATTAGGGGTCGAGGGGGGCTTTACAACTCCCGACTCCCATTCAAAACCGTGCTTGCTACTTTCATAGCACACGGCTCCTAGTCTAATTGTCTGTTATCATCAGAACATCCGGTTTCTTTTGAGTTGTAAGACCCATCGGTTGCCGTTTTAATATCGTGACAATGGCGATGCAATAATTGCAGATTTTTGTATTCATCTTTACCGCCTACAGACGTTGGGATGATATGATCGATTTCTACAATATCATCTGGGGTGAAATATTGTCCAGATGATTTACATTTGCCTTTTTGCTTTTTGAGCAAATTTGCTACTCGTTTAGGTACATCGTAGGCTGTGCCTTTTCGTGTACTCCAATAAGTCCAGTTTCCATCATAGGGTGATGCTTCAGGTCTTATAGTTACGTGACGTTTAATAGTTGTTTCAGCATGGTTTAGTAGTTTATAACCATCCTTGGTTTCAAAACTCCATGCCATATTACCGTTTTTCCTGAAGTATTTCTTCAGTTGATCGTAACTAGCTTTACCGCATCTGCTAACTGTCCATGCTCTTAATCTTTGCCATCTGATGTTGTCTAGAGAGGAGAATGTCTTTTTGGAGACAACTTTGGAATGGTAGTTACACCATCCTCTAATTACCGGGTTTAGGTGTTTGATTAATGCGTACTGGGGTGCGGTTTTGTGAGTTTTAATCACTTCTTTCACCTTGTCCGTGTGAAGCTCTATTGCCTTCTTGCTAGGTTTTATTATGGTTCTGAACCCTATTAGTTTTGAGTTCATACCCCCAGTCTTACCTGAGTGGTGTTTTCCCACTGGATATTGTCTGAAGTTCCAGCCTAGAAAGTCGAATCCAGGTTTAACCTTTATGCCTTTCACTTCAATTTCTTTTAGTGTATGACATATACGGGTTTTGGCTGGTTTCAGTTCTAACCCGATAGGTTTTAACCATTCTTCGATGGCAATTTGGCACTGTTGAATGATTTTTAATTGTGGACTAATTACCACAAAATCATCTGCATATCTGATGACTTTGGCTTGAACTGTGCATTTCTTTTTTGGGAATTTTTGTTCTATAAGCCTAATCATTCCATCCAGTGCGATGTTAGCAAGTAAAGGACTAATAACACCTCCTTGTGGTGTGCCTGCCTCTGTTGCCTCAAATATGCAGTTATCCATAACTCCAGCCTTCAACCATTGTCTGATTTGGGCTTTTATTGTTGATGGACAATCGATTTTGGACAGTAGGTATTCATGGTTAATCTGGTCAAAACATTTTGCGATGTCAGCATCTAAGATGTAATATTCACCTTTGTTGATACTTTGGAAGATTCGTGACATTACGTCATGGGCTGAACGTCCGGGTCTAAACCCGTAGCTTTCCCCCTCAAATCTGGCTTCCCATTGTGGTTCCAATGCAGATTTTACCAAAGCTTGCCTTACTCTATCGTGTATAGTCGGGATTCCTAAAGGGCGTTTTTCATCCTTGGATTTGGGTATCCATTTCCTGCGGAGTGGTTTTGCCTTTTGATATTTGCTTAGATTTTTGGCAAGTTCTAGCCTTTGTTTGGGTGTAATAGATTTAATTCCATCTACCCCGGCTGTTTTTTTACCCTGATTATCTTGAGTAACCCTTCTGATTGCTAAGAGTTTGGCGTAATACGACTTAACTAGGAGCTTTTGAAGCTTTCGAGCTTTCGCATTTTGACCCGATATTGATGCCTGGTAAATTCTCTTTTGCAGCTTAAATACTATCCGTTGAACTTTCGCCCAATTGATTGTATTCCATGCAGTCGTAGTCTTGGTTATACTCGTTTTCACCGTTTTAACTGCTAATTGAAACTTTACCTAACAACTTGACCGGAATCTATCAGCGTATCCTAAATATTACATCTAGGCTTTAGCTTCTGACTCCATCTTTCGCCCTCATAACATCCGCCTTAGATTTGTGGCTACCTAACAGTATTCGACCTCTGTAGGAGTAGATGAGGGTTTTTAACGTTCCTTGAAAACGGGGTTATTGCCTTTAGAATCGTCCTCTCCGCCGGGGTACTTTTGGGAGTCTGTGTAAGTGTTAAGATAAAAACTCTTACCTCTTTGTAGAAGTATATGGAAACTTCTACCTTTTCCCCTTGTTCTTTTGAACGCAGCGTAATCAAGTCAGTTTCGCTACTTACTATTTACGACGGTTCAATACAGACGTTCACTTTCGTTATTCTTGGACAATTGGCTAGAGAACTTCTTTGGTATTTGACTTATACCTGATTTCCCATTATTCCCAGCTTCAGTGTTTTGATAATCAGTCTGACACTGTGGGAATTGCCTTAACTCTTTGGATTTGGGTTACTTTTGCCTGTTAAGGTTCTGTAACTCATACCATTGACTCCGAGTTTGACCTTCCTTTAAGGTCACATTTTTCAAAGTTAAAGTGGATTTGTTTTCCAAATACCACTTCCCTGCTTACATTTCGGGTTTTATTCCTCAACTTTGGCAGGAACGTCTCGCACTTTCGAGTCTATTGTATCCTGTTTGTTTAGATTGAGCTACATTAACTCTGACTGAGATCCTCCTCCCACGCCTATTGGAATCTTATTGATCGCTTTAACAAACTAAAAGCGCTGCCATTGTCACATTTTTCAGGCTAGCCTAAAGTAGTTAACAGTACATTTACAGAGGGATCTCTTTCAAAATTTAACTTAACGGGATCTCTATTCTCACTGGACTTTCTTTGTCTTTTCTTTAGAAATGCCGGGTCAGGAAAAAGGGGAAAAGTTGCTACTCAATCACAGTCCAATCACGATTCTGGGATGGATAGGACTCAGCTTCTTTGGAGTTGGAGTCATTTTTGTTTACCTGTGGTTTGGGACGACCGCCCTCGACAGTTCCAGTCAATCTCAATTTAGTCAAGCAACGCTAAACCTAGAACATCAATGGATCGTTAGTGGCGAACACGCTAAAAGTCTCGCCGAACAAGGGGCAACTCTGTTAGATGCTCGTTCTCTCCAGATTTTACACTTAGAACGTCTCCAAAATGCTACTTTTGTCAGTTGGCAAGACTTTTCACTTCCCAACCCTCCTAATCGCGGTAAACTACTAACCAATGATCGGGTTTTAACTCAAAAATTGCAAGCAATTGGTATTTTCAATGATCGACCTGTGATTGTCTACATTGATCCCAAAACCGGATGGGGCGAAGATGGTCGAATTGTTTGGATGTTACGCAGTCTAGGTCATTCTCAAGCCGTTTGGGTCGATGGTGGTTATGGGGCTTTAGTCAAAGCAGGTGTAGCCGTTGAAAACCGTCTCCAATCTACTCAACCTTCAACCGGAGATTTTCAAGTTCAACGTCGTCAAAATTGGGAAATTGATCGCGAGCAACTCAAACACCGTTTAAATGACAACAATTTAGTGATTGTAGATAGTCGAGAACTCCGAGAATATCAGGGAGAAACCCCCTACGGAGAACAGCGAGGTGGTCATCTTCCCGGTGCAATTCACCTGTATTATCAAGATTTACTCGATCAAAATGGAATGTTATTTTCTCGTCAATTTATTTTAAAAAAATTAGCAGAAAAAGGCATTACACCCGACAAAGAAATTATTAGTTATTGTACCGGAGGAATCCGTTCAGCTTGGTTAACTTCGGTGTTAGTAGACTTAGGATTTTCAGCCAAAAACTATCCGGGTTCAATGTGGGAATGGTCAGCCTATCCCGCAGAAGATTATCCGCTTTTGAAATTAGATTAAATAAGAGTGAGGAATAGAGAAGATTGTCGGATTGAATAGATTTGACTGAAAACGTTCCAAATAGATGTGGATAATTTCATTCGCAATCCGATTCAAAATATTGTTGATCTACAGCTTTTCCTGATTGAATCTTCTCATAAGATCAGACTTAACTTATAGAATTCGCTAATTCCAACGAATTTTCTAGTCCTTCTAAGACAATATCGGCGATCACCTTGATCCGATAACGACAAGCTTTCGTTTCTGTACAGTTAAACGTCCCATTTTCCCAATACTTATTACTTCCGGCTCCTCCTCCACATAGCCCAAAATATTCGCAACTCTGACGGCATTGCACCACTCCCGCCGCCATATCTTGATAAATTTTTTGAAACTTTTCAGTCTGACAAACAGATTCGAGAGTATTGTGCAGAACATTACCCAGAACAAAGTCTCCGTATTCCTTGATTTTAAATGATAGTAACTCTGGATCAAAGGTTGAAAAATTGCCTTGATGATCAAAGTTAACAATCACAAAAGGTTGATTCATATCGGTATACCCTAAGCGATCACCTGTATAGGCTAAAGTACATATCGTCTCAAATTCCCGCAGTTTGAATTCACCCTTTGCCTGTACCGTTAAATCCCAGAATCGCTGCATAAAAGCACGATAGCGTTCCTCTGTTCCCTGCTGATCAAGTGTGGAATGTTGGTGTACCCCTTCCGCTTCTTCCATGTTAAAACCGACTTCAGTAATGCGATTTGATCTGAAGAAATTGAAGATTTCATCCGGGTAATCAAGGGAATCTTGAGTCAACACACAAATAACATTAAAAGGAATCTCATTCTTCTGTAAAAGGGAGATTCCCCGCATCGTTGCAGCATGAGTTCCTGTTCCTTTATAGGTTTGACGGTGAGCATCATGGAGAAAGGCAGGCCCATCGAGACTGACACCGACATAAATTTCATTTCTCCTAAAACAATCACACCACGCTTGATTAATTAAGGTGGCATTGGTTTGAATGGATTGAAAAATTTGGATGGGTTGCGTTTTGTACTGGCGTTCAGCCTCCCGAATCAAGGCAGTGGCACTATCGTAAAATGATATTGGCATGGCTAAAGGTTCCCCTGCGTGCCAAAGAATGGTAAAGTCACAACCGACAAAAGGACTGGTCAAAACCGTTTTGAGGATCGGTTCGATCAAATCTAGCGATAATCGATTTTTGCTTTGGCGATCGCGAAGATAGCAATAATCACAATTGAGATTACAGAAGGAAGTAGACTGAATTACAACGAGATTAATCGGCCCAAAGGCAGATAAATCAAGGGTTGAGCTTGCTCGAAAGTTGTCTGTTTGTACAGGAAGATTCATTTTTGAGATCGTCATCACTTATTCCTACCAGTTTCTAAAGCCAGCCCCACCCTGAGAGCCATTGACAAAACCCCCTGCGCCATAAGTACCGTTCTTAAAGGCAGCCCCTCCATCAGATCCATTAACAAAACTCCCTCCGTCCTGATAAGTGCCGTTGTAAAACCCTCCTCCATCAGCCCAAGCCGCTCCACGACCCACACCAACCGGGCCACCGACACGGCCATAGTTAGGATGGGCATTGTAGAAATTGCCTCCCCTCGGCCCAGTCGCAACACCTCTACGCCCACCTTGAGTAAAACCTCCGCCACGACTCCCATCCGCAAATCCTCGTACCATCAATAAGTCGTCTTCCGATAGTGAGGTTTCCAGCACTTGAGTTTCCCGATGTCGAATTGTTGCCGTGATCCGATCAAGTCGCCCCTCAATGGATGGGGAAGCCTCCTTACTGGGCTGGCTTGTAGCGTTTGCCACCGGGACACTGAAGGCTGATAACACCAGCAAAAAGCCGAGTAAACTTGTATGTGTTGTAATATTCAAGGGTCTTTCTCCTAATTTGTTGATCTTGATTTATCTCTTTGTTGTTGAGGAGTCTGGAATCGGAATCTGTTCATAGTTGAGCAGAACCGTTTGGAAATAGTCCTTAATAATTTCAGTCGGAATCTCCAGAATTCCAAATGGCCCCAACCATTTGTTCACCATATCTGTATATTTTGTCTCTCCAATCACATAGCCCTGGAGCATTTTGGCAATCGCTAGATTAACTAGATTCCTGAATGTTGAGTTATTTTCTGGCATCATACACCCCACTGCATAGCGAACATAGGGAGCGCTAGGGACTAACTGATAATCCGTCTCGCTGACTCGCTGAATATTCCCGGCTAAGACTACACTATCTCCAGCGATCGCATCGACTTTGCCAGACACGAGATCGGCAATTCCTTGATCAATTCCAGCAACGGTTACTAAAACCGCCTTGGGCTGAAAGCTTTTCAGGGTTGACTCTCCCAAAGAGTTAGGCAATACTGCAATGCGTTTTCCCACTAAGGACTCTGGTGTTCCTGTTAAGGAGCCTTTTTTTATTAAGAGTCGAATTCCAGAAAGACTGTAGGGCATTGAGTAGTCTACAAACATCTCTCGTTGCCAAGTGAATTGGGTGTTGCAAGCCAGGTCAATTTCTCCATTGGCGGTTTTGGGAATCACTTCAGAAAGCTCATTAATGGTTTGAAACTGGACTTCTACAGGCTTGCCTAAATAAAGGGAAACTTCTTGTTCGATTAAAGAAGCAACATCAAGAGAATACCCGACCAATTCCTTTTTATCATTGATGTAAGAGTAGGGAATAACATCGCTGCGGCCACCCATCGTAATAATGCCAGTACGGGCAGCTTTTTCAACAACAGTCTCAGCTTTCGCCGTCGTGGGAAACGAAAGCGCGACCAGTATTCCTAAAAAAGCGATCAAAAATTTGGGGAACATACTATTTTCTCGATTTTTGAGCTGGAATTAACCCCATCTTACATAACTTTTTTAAAAGTATCTTAGGCTACTTGCATTTGTCCTGATCTTGAAAAGAAAATTATCAAATTGTTTGAAAAAAACGATCTTATAACAGTTCTTGACTAAGTGAGGGACAGTGCAAACCTTTAAAACCTAGACACAGTTTCGTTTATGCCAGTTTGTGTAAGCAATGGACACAATCCCAGCAATTAAGGCATAGGTAATCAGCGTATTGATAATGCCGCCTTTGATATAATCCAGATTGGGGAAATTTAGGCTGACGAGTAGAATTGCTAAACCAGCATTGCGAGTCGCTGTTGCATAGGCTAGAACGGTTTGATTTTCGGGTTTAGGCCCGCCCAAAAAATGACCACAGGCTAGCGAAGCAATCGAGATTAAACCCATCGCCAAGTAAGCGATAAATCCAGCATTGAGAACTTTTTCTAGGGTGACGGCGAGCAGGACAATCGTAACGAGCAAAAGCATGAATTTTGCAATTTTGGTCACAGGTTCTACCAGTTCATCTGCTAACTGAGGCAAATATTGAGCCAGTAAAACACCAATTCCTATTGGCAAAACCTGAGCAAAAAAGATTTGTTTGGCAATATCTTGTGGCGGTAACCAGGCTTGATTGGGATAGAACTGAGCCAGAATAACAGCCGTTAAGGGAATGCTAATAATAGCTAGAATGCACACCGTAAACTGTAAGCTGGCGACAAATTTGGCATCTCCGCCGGCTTTCAGACTCTTAAACGGAATCATCGGAGCGCCTGGACAGGCGACCATTGCCCCAATACCAATGCGTTGTGCCACCGTCAAACCTGGAATAAATAAGACTAATGCACCCAATATTGGAACTGCAATTAACACCGAAATGAGCGATCTCAACAGTAGAAATGGTTGCTGACCTAACCAGACCACATCCTCAAATGTCCAGCGAATTGCCATCGAAAACATTAGAGCAAAGAGAGTCAGTTTGGCATAATTAATAAATATTGTTTTGATTAGCTCAACGGTGGGATTTACGGGTTGAATTGGGTCAGAGACACCGACGATTTCTTGGGCAATCTCAACCTGATTATTCCCTTGACGGTAGACAGTTTTTCCCCCTCGCACAATAGTTAATTCTGAAGTACCCAACGGGTTGATGATCACAATATATTGCTGATTACCGAGCAGAGCAACGTATTTAGTCGGATCTTTTTTAGGGTTTTTAGGCGGAGTAATTGAAACCGGGACTTTTCTAAGGGTTAGAGTTTTACTTTCCTTATTATAGATATTGACATAAGCTTGGTTGCCTTCTCGAAACACTCTCACAACATAACGGTCATTTTGAAATAACAAAGCCGTCTCTGAGGTGAGGATTTTAGGGGGCGTGTTTGGGGATAGTTGCTCGGAAGTTGGTGCTAGAGACTGGGTAATCAACTTTTGAGAATAGACTTTTTGATTCATTGCCGAATCAGGATTAATGATGGCAAAGGATGGGATCGTCAATGAGAGCAGTGTCACAGTCATAATCATTGTGAATACTGCAAGAAAGCTGTTCAGAAAAGCCTTAGTATAAATTCTTTTAGAAATCAGATCGGATTTCAATAGAAACATAAATTAGCTCTCCCAGGTGCTTAGGGGAAAAGGTAGCTGGTGATATAAGTGATCTGAATGAACAAAGGCTTAAAACCTTGATTCAGCTAGATTATAACTTTACCTGATTACCACAATATCAGCACAATGACGAGAGAATCCCATTTCTAAATAAATCTTGATTTATGCAGAAAAAGTATATCAATCGTTTACAAGAATTTCAGCGTTTGCGAAGCCCCGGTACAATTCAAAAACCGAACAATAGCGTACAACCGTACATCTGTTGTTTTTTTGACGTGAGTCAATAGCCGCGCCTGTAGTAGCATCCACAGAATCTATTGAGATGCAGAGGGGGTATTCCTACAAAAGTCGAATAAGCTCAACCGAGCAGAAGCCTTTACACGATCAAAAAAATGCACCCGACCAACAAAGGAGAGTGCATTGGGGTTCCAGCTATGAACAGATAACACTTAGAGCCATTCACCTCAACATACATCTAAGTGATCAGAGCTTATGCAAAATCTCCCTCTCTCCCGATTTCCCTATCTTCCGACAACCCCACCCGTAGAGACTCCAAAACTCCACAATAGAAACAGTAGAATAATTACGGAAAAGCATCTTAACAAAATATTGCTATGAAACTGAAACGATTAGGACACGTCGCAATCTGTGTTAAGGATATAGACAAAGCGGCTCAATTCTATAAAAATTTAGGAATGAAGTTGGTTTGGAAAGATGCAGACTGGGCTTACCTAAAAGCTGGAGAAGATGGGTTAGCCCTTCTCAGTCCCAGTTACGAGCAAGCAGGCGCCCATTTCGGATTTGTGTTTAACGATCGCCCAGAAATGGAAACCGCCTACAAACAACTCCAAACCCAAGGTGTAGAAGTCAGTCCCATTCACGAACACCGAGATGGTAGTGCATCCTTCTATGCCCGAGATCTCGATAACAACACCTTTGAGTACCTGTACGAACCCTCGACCACTTCTGACTGAAAATTCTCAACACGGAACTCCCGACTGTGCCTGAAAGGGTTTGAAAACAATAAATAAAAGACCACCATTCAAAACACGACCCGAAACTATGTTAGAAAAAATACGCCTGGGAAGACGTCGGCAAACCCCCTTTTCGGCTTGGGAACAAGTTGATTACTTTCTCTTTCTCCTGTCTATTGGTCTGACCGTTTTAGGCGGAATTATGATCCGCAGTGTCGAACTCAATCAAGGCTTAACAGACTGGTGGCAACATTGGCTAATGGGCGGTATTGGTCTGGTGAGTGCCATTTTTATTGCTCGATGCCGTTATGAACGTTTATTAGAATGGAAATGGGTCATTTATATCGCCACGATTATCGCTTTAATTGCTGTACAAATTATCGGGACAACCGCTTTAGGGGCGCAACGGTGGATTAATATTGGTGGCTTTCACGTCCAACCGTCAGAATTTGCCAAAGTTGGGATTATTATTACTCTGGCTGCCTTATTACACGAACGTACAACCCCGACTCTCCTCGATGTCATTAAAATATTAGTGATTGCGGCTATACCGTGGGGATTAGTTTTTATCGAACCCAACTTAGGGACTTCTCTCGTTTTCGGAGCGATTACACTGGGAATGCTGTATTGGGGAAATGTTCATCCCGGTTGGTTGATTTTATTAGTCGCTCCCCTCGGTTCTGTGATTTTATTCACTGTTTATCAAGAAGCGGGGATCATTTGGGCGGTATTAATGGGGTTTGTCGGCTGGTGGAGTTTACCTGTCCGTTGGTTAACTGGCCCGTTGGCACTGTTGGTAAATTTAGGCGCGGGTAAACTGGGAAATTTCTTTTGGGGTTTACTCCAAGATTATCAAAAACAACGTCTAACCGGATTTCTCAACCCCGAACAAGATCCGCTCGGTGCCGGTTATCATTTAATTCAATCTCGGATCGCCATTGGTTCCGGACAACTCCACGGACGCGGACTCTATCAAGGCACACAAACTCAGTTAAACTTTATCCCCGAACAACACACTGACTTTATTTTTTCAGCTATTGGTGAAGAATTAGGGTTTATTGGGTGTCTGTGCGTGTTGGCGGCGTTTTGGATTTTGTGTTGGCGTATAGTGATGATCGCTTTAACAGCAAAAGATACCTTTGGTTCCCTGATTGCCATTGGGGTTTTATGTATGATTGTGTTTCAGGTTTTTGTTAATATTGGCATGAATATCGGGTTAGCCCCAGTTACAGGTATTCCTCTGCCCCTGCTAAGTTATGGTCGTTCGGCGCTATTGAGTAATTTTCTGGCGATAGGACTGGTACAGTCGGTTGCTAACCATCGACAACGAATTAAATTTTAAAAGAGTCAGAAGTCGGGAGTCAGAAGTCAGAAGTTCAGAATCGCCTATTGCCTATTGCAAGATTGCCTATTGCCTGTTCCCTGTTCCCTGTTCCCTGTTCCCTGTTCCCTGTTCCCTGTTCCCTGTTCCCTGTTCCCTCTCTTGCAAACTTTGCTCTCGCCGGAAACCGCCGGGCCGCAAGTTTGCGCTGTTCCCTGTTCCCTGTTCACGATATGCGAATTCTTCAAATTATTCCTTCAATAGCGCTGGTCTATGGTGGCCCGAGTCAGATGGTGCGAGGATTGTCGGCGGCGTTGGCGACACAAGGGGTATCAGTCACTATTTTAACGACTGATTCTAACGGAGACACAGGCCAACCGCCCTTAGATGTGCCACTCAATCAACCAGTGTCTGAAGACGGTTACACCGTGCGTTATTTTCGCTGTTCGCCGTTCCGACGTTATAAATTTTCCCTCTCTCTTTTAAACTGGTTGTGGCACCACGCCCACGAGTTTGATGTGGCTCATATTCATGCTTTGTTTTCTCCCGTTTGTAGTGGGGCGGCGACAGTGGCGAGAATGCGTCAATTGCCTTATATTTTGCGTCCTTTAGGCACACTTGATCCGGCGGATTTGCAGAAAAAAAAGCAATTGAAACAAATTTATGCAACCCTACTAGAACGGGGTAATATTGCGGGGGCATCGGCTCTACATTTTACCAGTGAACCGGAAGCAAAAATTTCTGAACGTTTTGGGGTTTCTACCCGAGATTTGGTGATTCCGTTGGGAGTGAATCCTCCTGTTTATGCGGTGGAAAAGACAGAACCCAACAATCAGCCCGTAATTTTGTTTATGTCGCGGATTGAACCCAAAAAAGGGTTAAACTTACTTATTCCGGCGTTAGAAGGCGTATTAGCCGCAGGACATCAGTTTCAATTTGTGTTAGCGGGATCAAATCCTCAAGATCCCGCCTATGAAACTCAAATTCAAACCCAGATTAAACAATCTCCTCTCGCGGAATACACGACGATTACAGGTTTTGTCACCGGGGAACAGAAAGCGAGATTATTACAAACGGCTGATTTGTTTGTTTTACCGTCCTACTATGAAAATTTTGGGATTGCTGTCGCTGAAGCCATGGTTGCGGGAATACCTGTGATGATTTCCGATGGGGTGCAGATTTGGGAACAGATAAAACTTGCAGAAGCAGGTTGGGTGAGTACAGGGGGTGTAGATGAAATCACGGCCTTGATCGCATCAGCTTTGCAGAATCGACAGGAACGAGAACGACGGGGGAAAAATGCGAAACAGTTCGCTTTACAGCATTATAGTTGGGACGCGATCGCAACCACGACCATTCAAGCCTATATGCAGATTTTAGATCAAAAGAAAGTTGATTGAGTGAGGAGAGGGTGTTTGTTAACTTTGGTTGGCGACTTCAACCGCGTCATACTCCTCAATTTTGAGATCCAAAATTTGAGAAGCCGTTTCGACTGGAATATCCATAATATTCCATAGACGTACTAAAAAGCTTTTTTCTTTGGGGGATAACTCACCATCGACTAATACTAAGTCAACGGCGACTGTAAATGCTGTTTCTTGCAGTTGGTGCGGTAAAGACTCCCTGGCGATCGCCACTAACTGATCAATTCCTCGGATAGAGAGGAGGTTAAACAACTTTTCAAGTAGTTCTGCCAAGCGTTGTTCTGAGTACCCTTGAAACAGATCAACTTGGAACAAGACTTCGACGATGCGATGACGTTCTTCGTTGGACAGATAGCCATCCGCCGCGATCGCCGCGACTGCAATCGCCGCAAATGCTTCGGCAGCAGAGAGTGATATTCGACGAGCTGTATCCTGAACACCAAACATTTTTTCTAATAAATTCATGTTTTGAGAATTCCTCTCTAAGGTGATCGGTATTGTTGACCTGTTATATGCTAGCTATGATCTTTACAACCGTGCAACTGACTTCAGACAGAAGGAACAGGGACACTTCCAAAAAAGCGATCAGAACATCAATACAAAACTCGACTTTGGGAATTGCCAAAGCCACGACTACACCTACTATTGTTTACTATCCCCGACTTGATCTGAGCGGATTAATTCTGAAAATCTTTACATTTTGTCCCTATTCCCCATTCCTCAATTGACTATCGACCGTTAGGCATTCCGGGAAGGGTTAAACCTTCAGCCGCTGCACGATACTGTTCGACACTTTCACTAAAATCAATCGGAAGAACGGCAACCACGTTTTCATGGGGACGAGGAATAATCACCCAGGTTTCCAATGCACCCCCGTACACCTTTTCTACTGCCGCAATTCCGGCATCCATAGCCGTCTTAACTTCGGAGACATCCCCCCGAATCATAACTGTAAAACGCGCACTTCCGGCTCGAATATAACCCACTAGCGTAACTCGACCCGCTTTCACCATCGCATCGGAAGCGGCTAGAATTCCCGGAAATCCTTTAGTTTCGAGTGCGCCAACGGCTTGTTGTGACATGGAATTTCTCCTGAATAAATGCAAACTTAATGGGATTGAACTAAACTGATTGTCAAAAGATTGGCGACTCTCTCGGTCAAATTCAAACTTATGTGAAGCTCACGCATCGCTAATCTGTGAAAGAGTATTAAACTCGGAAGGGTTCACTTTCTTCGCTATAAGCAATCGGAAGAACTGCTTCCAAGTTTTCGGGAGGATTGGGAATGGTGTAGTGAGTAATAATAGTACAACCAAAGGTATTCTCTGCCGCTCTAATTGCTGCTTCCATTGCGGGTCTAACTTCAGAAGTTCCTCCCCGAATAGCAACCATGAACTGACCCCGTTCAGCTAACCCATAGTAAACTAAGGTCACTCGTCCGGCTTTCACCATCGCATCCGCCGCAGCTAGCACACCAGGGAAGCCAAGGACTTGAATAACGCCAACCGCTTGTGGCATTGAATCGGTCTCCTAAACAATGATTGAAATCGCCAAGTGTTTATTGTACCACCGAAACCGTCTTTTACAGTGACCTGTGTAGAGGCAATTCGTTAATTTCCCATACCCGTTGTTTCTGTGAACAGTTAAGATTAGGCAAAAATCGCTCAGTTTTAAGGAATTAGATTGTATGGCGACGCGACGTATTGCAGAAATACTCAGAAGTGGTCAACCGGATGAAGCGCTAACGGTTCAAGGTTGGGTACGAACCAAGCGAGAGTTCAAAGAATTTGCTTTTGTCGAAGTTAATGATGGTTCTGCGATGGCGAACCTACAAGTAGTTCTTAATCTTGATTTAGAGAACTATCAAAATATTCTCAAACAGCTAAATACAGGCGCGTCTGTGGAGGTTGTCGGAACGTTGGTGGAGTCTCCAGCCAAAGGACAACGAGTGGAACTTAAAGCTGAGTCTGTGATTGTTTACGGTGATGCTGACCCCGAAACTTATGTTTTGCAGAAAAAGCGTCACTCTTTTGAATTCTTACGCACTATTGCTCATTTACGAGCGCGTACTAATACTTATGGTGCCGTTTTTCGGGTGAGAAATGCTTGTTCTGCGGCGGTTCATCAATTCTTTCAAGAACGGGGTTTTTTATGGATTCATACTCCGATTATTACCGCGAGTGATTGTGAAGGTGCAGGAGAAATGTTTGGGGTGACAAATTTAGACTTCAAAAATTTACCGTTAACTGAATCAAAGGAAGTAGATTTTAGTCGAGATTTCTTTGGAAAACCGACTTTTTTAACCGTTAGTGGTCAGTTACAAGCAGAAATAATGGCGTTGGCGTTTGGCAATGTTTACACATTTGGGCCGACGTTTCGCGCTGAAAATTCTAATACTTCTCGCCATTTAGCTGAGTTTTGGATGATTGAACCGGAAATGGCATTTTGTGATTTAGAAGGCAATATGGACTTGGCTGAAGATTTCTTGAAATACATTTTTAAGTTTGTCTTAGAAAAATGCCCGGAAGATATGGAGTTTTTCAATAAGCGGATTGATAAAACGGTCTTAGAGACGGCTGACAATATTATCAATAATCAGTTTGAACGTCTAACCTATACAGATGCCATCAAACTGTTAGAAAAAGCCGATAAAAAGTTTGAATTTCCGGTGAGTTGGGGATTGGATTTGCAGTCAGAGCATGAACGCTATCTCGCCGAAGACTTGTTTAAAAAACCTGTGATTGTTACCGATTATCCTAAAGATATCAAAGCGTTTTATATGCGGTTGGGGGATGACGGAAAAACCGTTAGGGCGATGGATGTATTAGCTCCAAAAATTGGGGAAATTATTGGCGGTTCTCAACGGGAAGAACGCTTAGATGTTCTTGAAAATCGCATGAAAGAAATGGATGTCAATTCTGAAGAACTTTGGTGGTATTTGGAGTTGAGAAAATATGGAACTGTTCCTCATGCGGGATTTGGTTTAGGCTTTGAACGAGTGGTTCAATTTATGACGGGAATGGCTAATATTCGAGATGTAATTCCTTTCCCTAGAGCGCCATTAAGTATTGATTTTTAAACGATTTTTTCGTCGTTAAACCATCCTCAAAACAGTGCGGGCATCTTGCCCGCTTAATAATGAAAGTTAATGAAAAATTGACTTGACTTTTTGCAGTCTGAATTAAATAATTATGTCCAAGATGAAATGGATAAAATTTACCAAAAGTAATCCCAATTGTCATGATAATTTTCCTAAAAAAGATGAATTTTAAATTAATGTTTAGACTGTTGTTTATACAAGTGCTGAAAATAAACTAATCCAGAAATTGACATCCCTAAAAAGACAATATATAATCCACTGGTTAAATATAATCCTCGGGAAGCATACAAAGGAATATAAATCAGATCAACGGCAATCCACAAATACCAACTTTCTACATAACGTTCCATTAAATAGAGTTGAGCAATTGCACTCCCGACTGTGGTAATAGCATCCCAAAAAGGAGCAGCTCCTTTCACCGCAATTAAAAGGGTTTGTAATCCCCATACGCACGGAATAAAACTAATTATACTTAATTTTAGTTGAGACTTTGGTAGATGACTAACAGATTTTTCTGTATTATTTTTACCCCCTTTTAACCAGATCAAAATCCCCTTAATACTGGTAAAAAAATAAAAAACTTGTATCGCAGTTTCAGCATAAAGTTCAACTTGATAAAATACAACCGCATAGGCGACAACTCCCACTAACCCCACCCACCATCCTAAAAGATTATTTCTGGCGAGTAAGCCCACACTCCAGGCTGAAGTCACAACCGCAAATACTTCTAAAAAACTGAGTTTTATCGTAAAAATTGATTGCCAAGGTATTAGCACAATTAAAAAGCTGACTATCACAGCGAGGACTAAAATTATCCTATTTTTATTCATTTTATTTCCAAAATTATAAGATTAAATTAAAGTTTAAGACTGATTTCACTATCCAAATCGCTTGCGGCTATTCTTACTGATTAAACCCCCACTTGAAATGATTATAGTATGAACTAAAAAAATATTCTCCACAAAGCAAAATTATTGTACAATAATAAAGACTGATTTTCAAGCTCAATCATTGTCATTACTGATCCTTAATAATGGTTTCTGAATTCAACTTTTTTAAAAACTGGTATCCCCTCTCCCCCGTCGAAGATCTCAATCCCCAACAACCAACCCCAGTTACGCTATTAGGAATAAATCTCGTCATTTGGAAGCCCAAATCTAGTCAAACTTATCAAGTCTTTCTCGATGAATGTCCCCATCGTTTAGCCCCATTGAGCGAGGGTAGAGTGGATGAAAATACCGGAAATTTAATGTGTAGTTATCACGGTTGGGAATTTGATCAAAACGGAATTTGTACGTCAATTCCCCAGGCGGAAAAACCGGAGATTGTTAGCAAAAATAAAGAGAATTTTTGTGCAACTCAATTCCCAACTCAAGAAGCAAATGATCTGCTTTGGGTTTGGGCTGATCCCAATTCTAGCGAACAAGCTGCAAAGACTCCGTTACCGTTATCGCCTCAAATTGATGCAAGTCAAGGTTTTGTTTGGTCGTCTTTTGTGCGAGACTTAGAGTATGATTGGCAAACGTTAGTTGAAAATGTTGCTGATCCCAGTCATGTTCCTTTTGCTCATCATGGAGTTCAAGGAAATCGGAAAAAAGGAAGTCCTATTCATTTAAAAATTATTGAGTCTAATCTGAATTTAATTGAAGCCAAGTATCAAGGATTTTTTAATACAAAGATTACCTTTGAACCGCCTTGTCGTTTAGAATATGCAATTGAATTTGGAAGCGATGGAAAACAAGTGGGTTTGGTTACTTATTGTCTTCCCGTGTCTCCCGGAAAATCAAGAATTGTCGCCCAATTTACCCGAAACTTTTCCCAAAGATTGAATAAAATTATTCCCCGTTGGTGGGAACACGTTAAAACTCGGAATTTAGTTTTAGATGGAGATATGATATTTTTACATCAACAGGAACGTTTACTCCAACAAAAGCAGAAGACAGAGAGTTGGAAAACCGCTTATAAACTTCCCACGGAAGCGGATCGTTTAGTGATCGAATTTCGGAAATGGTTCGAGCAATATAGTGGGGGAAAATTACCTTGGAAGTTAGCAACTTCTCAGACGGAAGTCTTACCCCTGAATAAAACTCGACCAGAAATTCTAGATCGCTACCAACAACATACTCAACATTGTAGCAGTTGCCGGGGAGCCTTAAAAGCGATTAAACGCTGGCAAATGGGCTTACTCATTTATTTTATTATCGCAATTTCTACTGCTGCTATTTTACCCGATTTTTGGCGTTTAAGAGCGGGCTTACCATTCGTATTAACCGCCTTAGTTGGCTTAGGAATTTACGCTTGGCTGAAGTATAGATTAGAACCCAAGTTTTACTTTGTTGACTATGTTCATGCCGACAAAAAGTAATTCTAACTCTCAAAAATTTTAGCCTCAACTCAGGAGATAAAATCTGCTAAAAACTTGGTATTGCTAACTTTGAAGTTCATCCAAAAACTTGAGAAAAATCCCGCTAGAGAGGATCAACTCAAATCGGGTATCAGAGAACGAGAAAATATTCAACCCCGCAGTTCCATCTAAAATCAATATTTTCCCTGGTTTTTAGGCTTGTAAGTCTAAAAAATTCTCTCTATCATTAAATTAAGAGCTATCAGCCTCTGTGATCCCTATTCCCAGGCTTTACATGGATATTCAACTTATCAATATCGGTTTTGGCAATATAGTTTCAGCCAACCGAGTGATTGCCATTGTTAGTCCTGAATCTGCTCCGATCAAGCGTATCATTACAGATGCACGGGATCGAGGACAATTAATTGATGCTACCTATGGCCGTCGAACTCGGGCGGTGATTATTACTGATTCTAGTCATATTATCCTTTCTGCTATCCAGCCGGAAACAGTTGCTCATCGATTTGTCGTCAATAGAGAAGATTCTAGTGTGTAAAATTGATCGCGTGATTAAGCTGAGGTATAAATTGATGATTTTGTTTGAGTAGCATCGTGTAATAATATCAAAATCTTTTCAAGGTTCATCTGTTGAACCCAAGTCACATTTAGCAAAAATACAGAAAATGATATGGTTTCTCAAGGTAAATTAATTGTAATTACTGGACCGAGTGGCGTAGGCAAGGGGACTCTAGTCCGCCAACTTTTGCAACGGCATCGTGAACTTCGTTTATCTGTTTCTATTACCACTCGTTCCCCCCGTCCGGGTGAAGTTGAGGGCAAAGATTACTATTTTGTTGATCACCAGCGGTTTGAACAAATGGTGGAAAATGGAGAGTTACTCGAATGGGCAGAATTTGCTGGAAATTATTATGGGACTCCTCTACTTCCAGTTAAACAACGCATTGAAGCCGGAGAGTCGATTTTATTAGAAATTGAGTTGGTGGGGGCTAGACAAATTCGAGAACGGTTTCCCCAAGCTCAACAAGTGTTTATTCGACCCCCTTCAATGTTAGAATTAGAACGTCGGCTTAGAAGTCGCGGTCAAGACTCAGAAGAAGCGATCGCTCGTCGTTTAAAACGATCTATCGAAGAAATTAATGCCGCTAATGAATTTGATTTTCAACTGGTCAATGATGACTTAGACGATGCAATTAAACAGCTTGAAAATGTTTTGTTTGCAGTCGTTTAAAGAGAGGGCAGAAGTTGATGGGCTTAGACAAAACTCTACCCTATATGCCCATCATCTAGAGCATTTTGATTGAAGTTGAGACAGGAGTGCCAGCATCTTGCTGGCTAGAAAATATTTTCGGTTAACAGGTTTTATACCACTCCTGTCCAGTCGGCAGAAAGTAAAAATCTAATCATTAAAAACAGGAGTAATATTCCCATCAATTTCTAGCTGTCCAGCATTTACACCGGGTAGGAAAGCAATTAAATCTTCATTGGCAACAATACCAACACCTGCCCCTAAATCTCCGAACGTAAAATCAACAAATCGAATTTCACTATTACTACTATTAATATTAATTCGATCTTCTGTTGGTGAAAAATCAGTGATCAAAGCAAAATCTGTATTCCCGCCCCCGAGATAATAAGATTGAGAGTCATCTCCGATCACAAAAACATCAACCTCTGTTCCCCCACTCAATGTATCTATTTCTCCCTGTCCAGGGTTGACTGTAGTAATATCAACTCCAATCAATAAATCTTCACCTTTATCCCCAGAAACAATATCATTACCTTGGCCTCCAAATATATTATCATTGTCTTGACCCCCAAAAAGACTATCATCTCCGGCACCTGCGGCTAATAAATCATTGCCTAAATTGCCAAAAATTTGATTAATACCTTGTTGATCATTAATAAAATCGTTATCTCGGCCACCAAATAAAATATCATTTCCTTCATTTCCAGCAACAACATCTCGGCCTTGATTTCCAATAACAGTATCATCTCCGAGATTAGCATTAATCGTATCTTGTCCTTCTAACCCAAAAATAAAATCATTTTCAACGGTACCAGCAAGATCATCGTTTCCTGGAGTTCCTAAAATTTCTGCCATACTTATATTTTGGACGTGAGTAAGTTTAAACTAACTAAAAATTTCTGGATCAATGAGTTGATTGCCCTCAGCGATCGCAATCACTTTAGAGAGATAATAATACCTCCTAATCTAACCCGGAGGCATTATACCACTTTGGGAATTAGTTACAAAACTTTTGAGGAATTGCTCTTTCACGAAGTTCTTGTAATTCTTCAGTAGGATTTTCAACCGAAAAAGCTTCAACCAAAGCATCAGACCAGTGTTGATTTTCTGCTAAATAATTAAAACGGGCAAGGGCGATCATTTCTTCAGAAGCATTTTGTTGTTTGAGTTCACGGTTGAGTTGTTCTAACGCCTGACTCACTTGTTGACGCTTTTCCCCATTCATCACCGTAAACGTCACCTGCTTTGCTGGAAAAGGGAAGTTATCGGAAACCGTCTCATACAACATCAAATTATAAGTCTGACCGGGTTTTAGGGGAACTCCAGTATACTGAATCTGTTGATCACCTTGATCGAGATCTTGACTCCAGATCAACTCATCTTCATTCTGACGATAAAGTTCAACTCGCGCTAATTGCCCTTGCCAAACAAACGTGGGACGATCATTCCACACTTCAATTCCAGTAGTTTTATCTAAAGGCGTGAGGGGACAAAGTGGCCCGCCTCGTGATCCCCCATCTCCCGACTCAGGGGGTTGATTATTAAAAAAGGAGTCTCTCCAAGAAGTATCCGCATAACGCGATCCGCCATCACTCGACTCAGGAGGTAAGTTATTTTGAGACAACAACAGCCTCTCCTTTTCCAAGGCTTGTACAGGGCTAACCCTTGCAGTCATCGGGATCAGAACTTCCCCACTCAGAAACAGAGTGAGGGTAACTGTCGATAGCATCCCATAAAATTTAACCATAAGATTTCCTCTCCACAAAAGCAATAATAAGATACGTCCAAAAAGTTAAAGTTGGTAAAAACCAAGGCAATAATATCCCTCCCGTGATATAAAGTTGCAAACTGACCCCGCCATACATTCCGGTAGCAGCGCCGATCAAAATCATTCGTTTCCACTGTTGGCGAGAAATTTGCCCAAACATCAAAACCGTCCCCTTTCCCAACACAGCAGCGATCGCCACCATCCACAAATCAGGTATCGGAGTTACCAATCGCTGATTCAACCAATGATGTACCATGTAGGCATGAGCTTCACCCCCTGGAAAAATCGGACGTAAATCAGGTGGAGTTTGTTGATATCGCCAATAAGCAAGAGCGCTCGGTACGGGATAATTATCCTCCCCCTCCGTCTCCACACCCGCTTCACCGTATCCACCGGGGGCGATCAAAATGACATATTTATCTAAGTCAATCAGTGACTCAATCTGGGAGGGTTGTTCGAGGAGTTGCCAAGCCGGAATAGTTTGATAAACTTGTTCGGGAGGAATCGAAAAATCAATAATCGGGTGTAACCACCATTGACGCAATAAATAAGCCCAATTGGTTAAGGGGTGTAATACCGCCTTCGGGGAAAAAACCTTTCCATAGTCTTTTGTGGTGGTTTCGAGTAAATAAGCCCTCACCTGAGATAATAATTGGCTCGAAGCGTCAAGTTGGGGTTTGGGTATAGTCGTCGCACTTGGTGTAGATTCATTGGGTGTAGATTCATAATGAACCCAATATCCCAAGGCGAGTAGATAAGACAAAGGTAAACGCTGTTGGGAATTCTCCTCGGGTAAAGGAACCAGACTCATATAGTGGGGAGGATAACCCAAAACCCGCAGATCGCCGTTAAAACTCCAGTTGGGATCGGCAATTTCCGGTAAAACTTCAAACCAACCGCCTATAGAACGGCTTTTCGTAGCAAATATATACCAAGTTCCTCGCTTTTCTACAGCTTCGCGAACGGAATTGGCTAAAATGGGGTCATTTTCGGGTTGATGGCGATCAAGCAAATAATCCACACCGACAACCGGAGAATCTAACAGGGCGAGTTGGTCGATAATTTGGGCTAAATAACTACGATTCATAGGCCGAGGAGCGGAGATTCTGGCCCGTTTAATCGATTCTTCGTCAATGGAAACCATCAACACCGGGGGCGAATCATTGGGAGTCTGAAGGCTAATTTGACGATAAACCGACTGTACCCACAAGCGCCCGTCGAGTAAAAATCCCTGCACAGACAATTGCCAACTTAATCCACACAATACCCCAACGGCGATCGCTTCTGTTTTGGTGGGCAACCAGCGTTTGAGTTTTTGTTTCCAACCATAGGGTTTGAGATGAAAAACAGGGGCGTCTGGATGACGAAACAAAGAGGGAACTAAATAAGCACTCGGGTAGGTTAACTGTTTTTCGAGTTTGAGAAACTGACAAGCCGCTAGCATCGCATCGTGAGCATCTTTGTATTCTGCAAGACTGCGGAGAAATTGCAATAAAAATTCTTGAGCAACACAATTATGAACAGGTTCTCTCATCACAGCAACTTGGCTTAAGCCCAAATTAATCAGGGAATTTGCTAGACTTAAACCCATACAGGAGTTAAATAAAGCAAATTGTAGTCCCCGTTGCATCGCCAAAGTTAATGGTTTTTCAATCTCACTTAGAGATAGAGAAATATTGGGTGCGATCGCTAGTTCTCCGCCTGTTAAAGTGGTTTCGTTGCTATGACCTGCAAAAAATAATACATCCCACCCTTTAGGATCAGTAATCGCTTTGGCGATTTGAGTTTTCAATTCTGTAGAACTTTGTCCGGGTTGCCAACCGACAAACTCAATGTCAGCAATGTCAGAGAGGGATTCTACCGCTTGTTTATCGGCTTTAAAATCTAATCCGGTATCATCTCCCAAAATTGCTAAAACTCGGGCTTTTCGTTGACGAGACGAGGGCTGAATGCTTTTAGATCGAATGTTAGCTGGAGTGCGAACAACGCGAATTTTTCCTGGTGCGGCGAATTCGGTACCAATTTCCCAAGCTTCCCATGGGAGGCGGGATAAGTCCAGGGGAGTGACACACAGACACAGTTCGACTCGCCAATGATCAGAAGCGGCTTTGGCAATAGTTGCTCGGATCTCAAACAAGTCTTGGTGTCGTAACCAGCGATGAAATTCTGAGAGGAGTTTGGCTTCTGCCTCAACCAGTTTAGCGTGCCAATCAACTGAAAGGGAAAGTTGACCTGTTCCTTCGACTCGTCCTCGCAACGCTTTTTTGTAGAAGTTTAAATAAGTTTGTTGCCAGTCTTGATAAAATCGAGTCAGCGTTTTTGGATAGGGAATTTTGATTTCTAAGTGTTGTCCTTGACCCCAAGATAATTCAAAGAGACAGATTTGTTCAACAAGTTGAATTTTTAAATTAAATGAGGAAATAGTTTGATTCATCTTGATGGAGGATGTGCAGACAAACAACTTTAGACCGCGATCTTTCGGGTTCACTGTCGGGATAACTAATGAATTATCCGTATAGACATCGGATGTCACCTCTGATCTCGATATCCAATATCCAATTCCCGACTTCTCTGTGACAATTTTAGCTAACTTCGGTTTCCATGACTTGAAATAGTTCCTGAACACGCTGATACAATTTTACGCCCTGATCGCAGATGTTGAATCGTTGATAAACTGAAAGGATATGAGGTAAGTAGTTTTCTTTGTACTGGGAATTTTGAATTTTTTCAAAGAGTTCCAAAGCTCTAAGATGATACCATAAAGCCTGAGAAATATCAGCTTTTTTGTAGCAAGCGATTCCGATGTAGTTCATCAGTTTGGCTTGTTCTTCCAGTTGGTGATGTTGTTGATAGATTTTGATGGCGTTTTTGTAAAAGTCAATCGCCGTTTTATACTCTTTGATGCTAAAGTAAACAATCCCGATTTGCCCAAGATTTTTGGCGATTTCAGAATAAATTTTGACCGATTTTGCAGAATATTTTTGTTCATCTTGAGCCTGATTTTGCTTGGCTGAACAGAGCTTTTGGCGAATATTGAGAGCTTGATTGAGAAAGGCTAAGGCTTGTCTGGGTCGATCTAGATGATATTCTGCTAATCCTAGATTATGCAGGGCTGCTGCTTCATGGACACTATTTTTTAAGTTGTCTTCTTGAATGGTATCATCAAGATATTGAAAAATGAGTAAGGCTTTTCGGCAGCATTGTAGAGTTTGCTCAAACATACCCAGGTGATTATAGATTTCTCCTAAATAGTTTAAGGTCATCCCGATGCCTTTGAGATGGGAAAGTTTGAGAAAGTTTTCTAGGGCTTGAGCCGAATATCGTAGAGCTTGAGAATATTGCTTGGTTGCACAATAAACCCGAGCAATATCATTATAAACGGTTGCCACTCTTAGAGAGTTGGAGTTTGCATCAGCGAGTTTGATAATTTGTTTGAGACAGTTAATTGACCAAGTATAATGTTTGAGAGAATAGTGAATAAGTCCAATTTGATGTAAAGCCTCAACGTGATACTCTAAACTTTCTGTTTCTTGAGCAATGGCTAGCACTTGTTGAAAGGTGTTGAGTGCAGGTAAAAGTTGTTCTTGATTTAACTGTTGAAGTCCAGTTTTACGGAGAACTTTTAACCGAGATTGTAGAGAGGAGGTAGATTTCATAGTCATTTCCAAGAAAGTAGCAACGTAGACGAGAGAATCAAAAAATTTTAGAGTCTGTACAACCGCTTATCGATCTGCCAGAATCACAGAATTGAGGTTAGGAAGTGAATTGTCAGCTTTTGTGTGTATTTCCACGGTGGCGGAAGCAGTCGCCGTCACAAAAGCAATTAACGCACTGAGGATTAACTTTTCAACTCGGGTAGCTTGCGGTTGCATGGTTTCAAGACAATTCTGCAATTGGGTTATCTACAGTGATATATGTCTCAAAACAGGAAGCTTATGCACTAACGGGGGCGAGAAAACGCGATCAGCTAGATAGAGTCAGCATTACAGCGAATTGACTTTTGAGTTCCTGACAGTTTAGGTATAACTGTATAACACCTGTAAGTGATCGGACAAAATTAAAGTCCAATCTAATCAACGCTAGTTCTTTCTAGTCGTTGTTCATTTGAGATGAAATTGAAGTTAAATTCAAGGATTGGGAACCGTAAAAGAAGCCCAATCCTTTGAGTTTTGCTATTAACTAATGAGATTTTTTAGTTGCTCAGAATGACTAGATCAGGCAATCGAACACAATTGATCCTGATCAATCCTTTTCCAATACCCGTCTTTTTGCCTGTGATCAAACAAATATTCCGGGTTTATCGAGTCACATTCTGTATTAACTAGATCTCCTCGAATCAAATTTAGTTTACAAAAAATTTACATACTTTTAACTAGATCTTTACACAAGTACCTATCTATTTAGACTCAATATAGATTACTTTGTAATAGAAGAAGTTATAGCCGTGTTTTTACAGATTACAACTCACCTCGGTTTTAGGAGATTTTTATGGCAATTCTTGGTTTTACAGGACAAGCAAAACAAATTGACATTGATGATTTTTGGTTAAATGATGCCACGGGCGGCTCTGCCTATAAATATTCAAGCTGGTGGGCACCTGGTGCCAATAGCTTACAGTTTTTTAATGAAGCTCAAGATATCATCCTCTCACAAGACATCGAAATCAGCAATCCCCAAGATTGGGACGATCTCAATAATTTAGGAACGATTGCAGCCGGTACTGTTGTTGACAGTCATTTCATTTATATGAAAAATAACACAGGCAGCCGGCAAACATTTACGGCTACCTTCACTTTTGACAATCCGATTATTGGCTTCATGGCGGATGATGAGTTGTTTGGTAATGCAAGCTCGGAGCAAACTCTCAATAGTAATGACGAATTGGTTGGCTATCGGGCTAGAGTAATACAAGCGGGGAATACCCTAGAAGGGCCAAACACTGGACTTCCTGAAGATACTGTCAAAATCTCGGGAGCCAATAACAATATCTTAGAAGTTACATTTACCAGTCAATCGGCCGTTGATCCTCTGTTTCTGATTACACTAGATTCCGGAACGGTACCCCAGAAGAACCCGTTAACCAAGCACCTACAGCTACAAACGATACAGACAGCACCGACGAAGATACAGCTATCAATATTAACGTCCTGACTAACGATAGCGACCCAGACGGTGATAGTCTCAACGTCAGTATGGTTGATGGTACGAACACCAAAGGTCAAGTTAGCATCAACAACAACGGTACAATCAGCTACGATCCTAACGGTCAATTTGACAATCTCGAAGCCGATGAAACCGCAACAGATAGTTTCAGCTACACGATTAATGATGGTCAAGGGGGAACCGACACAGCTACCGTTAACCTGACTATCAATGGAGTCAGTGCAACCACCCAACCGAACGATAGTAGCGATAGCGGTGATAACACCATAGGATACAACATCATTGATGACTACGATAATTCCAACACAGGTAAACAGATAAATAGCCTGGAAGGAACTAACAATGGAGATGTATTTGTTCTGGGCAATGGTAGCACAGCTTTCTACAACCAATCAAATTGGGATGATCGCGCTGAAATTAGCGGGTTTAATGCTCTAGAAGATCAGATTCAACTGCATGGAAGTCCCAGTGATTATCAGCTAATACAAAGGAACGGAGATACCCGCATTTTCTTGACTGAGGGAACCAAAGAGATGATTGGAATTATCTCTGGCTATTCCGAACCCGTATCCTTAACCGACGACATCTTTAGCTATGTTTCTGGAACTGATTCCGGAACCGATACCCCAGAAGAACCCGTTAACCAAGCACCTACAGCTACAAACGATACAGACAGCACCGACAACGCCGCAAACAACCGAATTGAGGGCGGTAATGGTAACGATGAATTGACAGGTAAAGGTGGCGGGGATACTTTTGTTTACCAACAACCCGCAGACGGTACTGACATGATTACAGACTTTGATGCTTCAGAAGGCGATCGCTTTGAAATCTCTGCATCTGGCTTTGGCGGTGGCTTAACGGTTGGAACCCTCGCTTCAGAGCAGTTTGTTCTAGGAACGGTAGCGATGGAAAGTGATGATCGCTTCTTGTATGATACCGCTAGTGGCAATTTGTTCTTTGATGTCGATGGTATCGGTTCTCAGACTTCTACATTGTTAGCGACTCTTGATGGAAACCCCACTCTCAGCGCTAATGAATTCTCTATTGTTGCCTAACTGAGAATCTGATTTTAATCCAAAAATAAGTCGGGAGTGATAGCTAATTCCCGACTTTCTTTGATCTTTAGATCTTTAATCAATTAACCTGTTAACACCGTTGCAATACCACCACTGAACGTTCAGTAACAGGCACAGGTTTATCTTCTGTATAAAAAACCCAATCGTTGATAAAATACGGCTCTTTCGTATCAATCACCACCCGCCATTTGCGATCGCGTAAACCTGCGGGCAAATCAAACTCAATCATCTCATAGTGAGCATTAAAAAAGAGCATAAAACTCTCATCCATCACTGGCTCACCTTTATAGCCAACTTCGGGAATTTCTTCACCATTAAAAAAACAGCGATCGCTCTCGCAAACCCCATACTCCACTGTTCTTCTGTCATTTGACACCATCTGAATTGTACCAACCAATATCACTGACGGCTGATCCATGAATGGCCTGTCCTTGGAACCAACGGCGACGACGAAACACCGGATGACGACGACGGAAATGAATCAATTGACGGGTAAAATCTAATAAATCTGCATTACTATTTTGCAAATTCCAATCTAGCCAAGATAATTCATTATCCTGACAATAAGCATTATTATTTCCCTCTTGAGTGCGTCCCAATTCATCACCACTGACTAATCTGCAATTGGGTTATCTACAGTGACATATGTCTCAAAACAGGAAGCTTATGCACTAACGGGGGCGAGAAAACGCGATCAGCTAGATAGAGTCAGCATTACAGCGAATTGACTTTTGAGTTCCTGACAGTTTAGGTATAACTGTATAACACCTGTAAGTGATCGGACAAAATTAAAGTCCAATCTAATCAACGCTAGTTCTTTCTAGTCGTTGTTCATTTGAGATGAAATTGAAGTTAAATTCAAGGATTGGGAACCGTAAAAGAAGCCCAATCCTTTGAGTTTTGCTATTAACTAATGAGATTTTTTAGTTGCTCAGAATGACTAGATCAGGCAATCGAACACAATTGATCCTGATCAATCCTTTTCCAATACCCGTCTTTTTGCCTGTGATCAAACAAATATTCCGGGTTTATCGAGTCACATTCTGTATTAACTAGATCTCCTAAAATAAAATTTAGTTTGCAAAAAGTTTACATACTTTTCACTCAATCTTTACACAAGTACCTGTCTATTTAGACTCAATATAGATTAGCTTGTAATAGAAGAAGTTATAGCCGTGTTTTTACAGATTACAACTCACCTCGGTTTTAGGAGATTTTTATGGCAATTCTTAGTTTTACAGGACAAGCGAAAGAAATTGATATTAATGATTTTTGGTTAAATGATGCCACGGGTAGCTCTGCCTACAAATATTCAAGCTGGTGGGCACCTGGTGCCAATAGCTTACAGTTTTTTAATGAAGCTCAAGATGTCACCCTCTCAAAAGACATCAAAATCAACGATCCCCAAGATTGGGAGGATCTCAATAATTTAGGAACGATTGCAGCCGGTACTGTTGTTGACAGTCATTTCATTTATATGAAAAATGACACAGGCAGCCGGCAAACATTTACGGCTACCTTCACTTTTGACAATCCGATTATTGGCTTCATGGCGGATGATAAGTTGTTTGGTAATGCAAGCTCGAAGCAAACTCTCAATAATAATGACGAATTGGTTGGCTATCGGGCTAGAGTATTAAAAGATGGGAATACCCTAGAAGGACCAAGCAGTGGACTTCCTGAAGATACTGTCAAAATCTCGGGAGCCAATAACAATATCTTAGAAGTTACATTTACCAGTCAATCGGCCGTTGATCCTCTGCGGGTGATTACACTAGATTCTGGAACGGTAACAAACCCGAACCCAGTTAACCAAGCACCTACAGCTACAAACGATACAGGTAGCACCGACGAAGATACAGCTATCAATATTAACGTCCTGACTAACGATAGCGACTCAGACGGTGATAGTCTCAACGTCAGTATGGTTGATGGTACGAACACCAAAGGTAAAGTTAGCATCAACAACAACGGTACAATCAGCTATAACCCCAACGGTCAATTCGACAATCTCGAAGCCGGTGAAACCGCAACAGATAGTTTCAGCTACACGATTAATGATGGAAAAGGGGGAACCGACACAGCTACCGTTAACCTGACTATCAACGGAGTTAGTGCAACTACCCAACCGAACGATAGTAGCGATAACGGAACTGACAACAACAATAACAACACAGGGTATAACATCATCAGTGATTTTGATCCCAACACAGCCTTTGCGGGGATGAAAGAAATAGATGATCTCGAAGGAACTAACGGGCCAGATCAATTTATTCTGGGCAATGGTAGCACAGCTTTCTACAACCAATCAAATTGGGATGATCGCGCTGAAATTAGCGGGTTTAATGATGCAGAAGATCAGATTCAACTGCATGGAAGTCCCAGTGATTATCAGCTAATACAAAGGAACGGAGATACCCGCATTTTCTTGACTGAGGGAACCAAAGATATGATTGGAATTATCTCTGGCTATTCCGAACCCGTATCCTTAACCGACGACATTTTTAGCTATGTTTCTGGAACTGATTCCGGAACCGATACCCCAGAAGAACCCGTTAACCAAGCACCTACAGCTACAAACGATACAGACAGCACCGACGAAGATACAGCTATCAATATTAACGTCCTGACTAACGATAGCGACCCAGACGGTGATAGTCTCAACGTCAGTATGGTTGATGGTACGAACACCAAAGGTCAAGTTAGCATCAACAACAACGGTACAATCAGCTACGATCCTAACGGTCAATTCGACAATCTCGAAGCCGATGAAACCGCAACAGATAGTTTCAGCTACACGATTAATGATGGAAAAGGGGGAACCGACACAGCTACCGTTAACCTGACTATCAACGGAGTTAGTGCAACTACCCAACCGAACGATAGTAGCGATAGCGGAACTGACAACAACAATGACAACACAGGGTATAACATCATTATTGAAGTTGATCCCAACACTGCTTTACCAGGGATAGGTGAAAAAGATAATCTCGAAGGAACTAACGGGCCAGATTTATTCGTTCTAGGGGATGCAACAACAGCCTACTATATGGATGGTGACACCAGCAAAAATGGCTGGGGTGATAATGGTAAAGTTGTAGGATTCAATTCTCAGACGGAGATCAAATTCA
>NZ_AAVU01000056.1 GCF_000169095.1 Lyngbya sp. PCC 8106 | reverse complement strand
TCCCTTTTTTACGGTGGAAAACACACCGACCTTTACTCATCCGTAAAAACAGCACATTCTCCCAAACTTCAATCACAGCCAAATTCGGGTACTTATTTTTAAGTAAAGCTAATGCAGAAGAATAGTTCATATGCAGCAGATTGAGCTAAACAGATTGTACACAACAACAGAGCCAGTCGCAACAGACCGGGGGTGAGGGGACTCAATCGCACCCCGGACAACAACGAACCCTAAACGACCCCAGTTGCACGCCGACGATTCGGTTTACCGATGTAAAGTATTCGGTTATCCGTACTTGACAAATACTATTTTGTATTTTATGCAATCGCTCGGGTCAATCGCCTCACGCACAGCACCGACTACTTCAATCGCTGGCTATTTTTGACGATTTCTCCGAATATCTTGCCAAAACTCATCTCGCGTTACCCCTTTCAGTAGATATTCTCGTTCTTTAGTGTAATCACCACTTCCCCATCCTACCTGTTATAGAAAGCGAATTGTATCAATTTGACCCAGATTATTGACCAAAACTTGATAAGCTTTTTTCTAAGCTCAATTGGTGTCATTGCTCATTTCTCCTTCTTGCTGAAAAATAGTCATTAACCAATTAACACGATTACTTAATCTTACCAACAGCCTATCTTGATAGCTATTTGCTTTTTTAAGCAAGCGATCGTCTGTCGTTAACAAGATATCCGCCTTCCCCCGTTCGGCACTAGCAATTTGACAGATTGAATGTTGGGTTGCGTTCCTTAACCCAACCTACAGACTGAGATTGCGATTGCCTAGTGTCTCGGAATTACTGCCCCACTGCAAATATCTGTTCTGCCGTCAAGTTTAACTCCGGGAAAGTTGGCGATCGCAGAATATCTTGACCCCTAAATAAATTGACCATATATTCTCCCTCCACTAAATGATAAACCAAAATTGTCGGTTGCTTGGGGTCTCCAATATAACGGCGACCTCCCAACCCCAAATAATCAACGATCCAATATTCAGCGATTTCTAATTTCTCATATTCTCCGAGCTTCATTAAATAATCATCCCGCCAATTCGTACTGACTACTTCTATAGCTAATTTAATACTCGTACCTTGAGTAATCGTGGATCGCTTTTTCCATAAAGACTCATTTTCTAGTGCATTAGAATCCAAGACCATCACATCAGGAATATAAGCCGATTTGTCCGAATCTATGGCTTTAATCAGCCCTTGTCGGGGAATAAAAAACGGCAAATTCAGGCGTTTAATTTCCACGCCCAGTTCCAAAGCCAGAAAACCAGCAACTTGTTCGTGAGTTCCCGTCGGTTGCATTTTAACGATCGCTCCATCATGCAATTCAAATCGACCCTGATAACCATCAGGATACCAGTCGAGAAACTCCTCTAAAGTCAATGAAATTTTCTGTTCTTCTGTCTCAGTCTTGACTGTTTCCTGGCTAAACATACCGTTCCTCCAAACTCTGTTGATTATCAATCAATACTTTAATTTTTTCGCCAATTCCCGGCTGGTCTTCGCCTCCTCCTCAAATTCAGCTTCCGTATAGTCAATCACAGCAAATCCCTGTTCGCCAATCAATCGATAAAACTCAAAACGACTGCATCCCAAAATATCCGAAGCAATTCCCGATGATATTTTCCCCTCCTCGTAGAGTTTGCCCAAAGCCAAAATCATCACCCTTCGCTTAAACCCCTCCGGTTCTTCACGACAAGCGACCAACAGTTCTTCTGGAAATTCAACGAAGAAGCTCATTTCTTCAGCCTGCTCAAAGTCTTGGGCAATTCTATACTATAGCGCGTAGCACTATATCCCCCATGATCTTAGAAATGGCGATACGGGCTACGCCCACGCTGCGCGAACGCATTACAGATAGAATATTGAGTTGCGTTCCTTTACCCCAAACCCCAAAGAGCGATCGCAGCCAACCAACAGATTCCGATTAAGAAAGCAAACAAAAGACAGTTAGAGATTCGGTTTCCCCAAACAAAGCATTCGGTTATCCGTACTTGACAAATATTATTTTATTAGTTCTGACTTGCTAAAATCAAACGATTCGGGTTCTGAGACGCTACGCGAGCGCATTTTCAGAATTACGGCCCCACTGCAAATATCTGTTCTGCCGTCAAGTTTAACTCCGGGAAAGTTGGCGTTCGCACAACATCTTGATCTCTAAATAAATAGATCTGCACCACCCGCTCGGCGATCGCATTTGAACACCTGCAAGCTAACACCAGCGATTGCACTCACAATTTTTCTAATTCCAATTCAAACATCCGAATCAATTGCCAACTGAGACGAATACCATTTTGGAGCAAACCCGACACCGACTCCTTAGCTTCCATGAAACTCGACCGACCCACCCTCACTCCCTAACCGTCAAGTGGTAGAATCTAAATCAATTCAGATTCAGTGAGATAGCGATGGAAGCTCTGCGAATCATTACCAAACCCGTCAACGGCCAACTGGTTATCGACCTGCCACCTTCACTCAGTAGCGAGCAACAATATGAAGTAATTATCCTAACCATCAGCTCAGGCGAATCAGTTACAACTTCACGACGTCGCCAACCCTCTCCAAAACTAGCAGGTACAGTTCACCTACTTGACGATCTAACCACACCTGCCACCCCAGAATCAGATTGGCAGTTATCCTGAGCAATGCTGTTACTTGACACCCATATCTGGATACGCTGGCAAAATCCCCAGCCCAGCAGTTTAGCTCTTTCTGAGAACCTAATTGAGCTGATTGAAACCGCTGAAAGTGTTGCTATTAGTGCAATTTCCTGCTGGGAACTTGGGCAACTGGTTAAACGTCAGCGGGTACAGCTTTCTCTTTCCCTTGATGAATGGGTAGCAACGGCTTTAGAAGGAGATATTGAGGTTTTACCAAAAAAAGCGGGTCAAAAGCCCCGTCGTTCACGACGGATTATGTTCGTGCTATGATGGGTTATCGTCAGCGACGACGACAAATTATGCTCGTATATGAAATGAAGCTGCAAGGAACATATTGCCAGTACCGAAGCTTGGATGAAGCCATTCGGACAGGTCTATTTGTTCGCAACAGCGTCATCAGAGCATGGTTAGACGGTCAAGTTAAAAGTCGCAACGATGCCTACAAGCACTGCAAGCTGTTGTCAGACAACCCAGAGTTTCCTTGGGCATCAAGGTTAAACTCAATGGCACGACAAGCACACGCAGAAAGAGCTTGGGCATCAATTGAAAGATTTTATCGGAATTGTAAGCAGAAAACACCAGGCAAGAAGGGGTTCCCAAAGTTTAAAAAGTATCAAGTCAGAGCATCTGTTGAATACAAGACATCAGGATGGAAACTTTCGGGAGACAGACGTTATTTAACGTTTACTGACAAGTTTCAAGCGGGTACGTTTAAGCTTTGGGGAAGCCGAAACCTGCACTATTATCAGTTAAAACAAATCAAACGAGTGAGGGTAATTAGAAGACATGACGGGTATTATGCTCAATTTCTAATAGATTATGAACGAGAGGAGAAAAAAGAACTAACAGGAAAACAAACAGGGCTAGATGTAGGTTTAAACTATTTCTACACAGATTGTTCTGGCAATCAAATAGATAATCCCCGATTTTTGAGAAAGGATGAACGCAAGCTGAAAAAGCTGCAACGTCGGTTATCTCGAACTCAAAAGAGCAGTCAAAATCGCCAAAAAGCCAGAAACAAATTAGGTAGAGCGCATCTCAAGGTTTCACGCAGGCGTAATGATTGGGCTTGTAAACTAGCCCAACACGTCATCCGGTCTAACGACTTGGTAGCGGTTGAAAACCTACGGATTCGCAACATGGTTAAAAATCATCATCTAGCCAAATCAATTAGCGATGCAGCTTGGTACAGATTTCGAGAATGGTTAGAATATATGGCGCGGGTTTATGGGGTTCCGGTGATTGCTGTTGAACCCGCATATACTTCTCAAAACTGTTCAAATTGTGGCGAGAAAGTTGTAAAAACTCTCAGTACGAGAACCCATGAATGCCCTCACTGTGGATATATCGCTGACCGGGATAAAAATGCCGCCAGAAATATATTGAAATCTGCATTAAAACAGCTATCAAATAAAGAAACGGATAAGAAATCGATTAACGGATTAATTTAACTGCGAGTATCAGAGATTTATGCTGTCCTACAGATAACTTAATCCGTTCTTCCGCTTAATATCTGTTTTTAAAATACCGCCGGGCAGGTGGTAATTAACGCCTCTGAAGAGAATGCCCTCTGCTCTGTTGGGGAAACTCAACCTAGTAAGTCAGCTCGTGGAAAGAGGAAGCCCAGACAGTGATGTTTGGAATCTCCGTTGTTTACGACGGAGAGGATGTCAACCATTGATCGTGACATTGCGATCAAAGCCTCTCAACTACCGGAGCATCATCGCGATCCGGCTGACCGAATTATCATTGCAACCGCTTTGATCTATGACGCTTCATTGGTTAGTCTAGACTCGATGTTTCCTCAGTATGCAGAGCTAAAGGGTCGCTTACTTCCCGGTTGATTTATTGATATCCTGGTAGGAGAGGGGCAGGGGGAGAGATCAGGTTAATCACTCCCTTCTCCTTGTAGGAGAGGGGTTGGGGGAGAGGTTAATATTAAAAAACTGACCCCAATACAACTAAGATAAAATACTAACTCAAGACTTCCACTTCAGTTAACCCCATGAAACTCGATCTCCACACCCTCACTCAGCAACACAACCTCACCCCACGCGGTATCATCCACATCGGCGCCTACGAAGGAAAAGACCTGAAACGCTACCCAACTCCCGACACCGCCAAAATACTGCTGATAGAAGCCAACCCCGCAGCTTGCGAACACCTGCAAGCCAACTTCGCCGACAAGCCTAATATTATTATCTCTCAGACTGCGATCGCCAACCCCAACCACCCCGTTACCCTCAAGCTAACTTCTATCGAGTCTAATAGTTCTATCCTCCCCCTAACCGGATACCGGGAAATTTACCCCAACCTGAAAGTCACCCAAGAAATTACCGTAGAGTCCCGCAGTCTCGATACCCTTCTCAGTGAACTGAACCTGCGTCCAGTAGACTTTAACTTTCTTTATCTTGATATTCAGGGGGCGGAACTTTTAGCCCTGCAAGGTGCGACTCAACTGCTAAAATACATTGAAGCGATTTACACTACTGTTAGCTACGAGGAGTTATTCGAGGGAGGCGCCCTCCGAAACCAAGTTGATGCTTTTCTAACCGAACATCACTTTGTTCGTGTCGCCGAAGCTAACCCCTACCATCCCGCTTGGGGTGAGGCGTTCTACCTCCGCAAACAAGTTATTACCCACTCTACCCTCGATCAAACTCAGGACTTTAGCGACCAACTTTTTCAGTACGCTTTCCTCAAACTCTACGCCCAACAATACAACCTGAAAGTCGAAACTCCCGCTTGGGTCGGACAGCAACTTTTTGGTCACGCAGACCCGCCAATTTCCCAAGAATTCCCCCCACTGCAACAAGAAAATGATACGCTTCGGGAAGCTTTAATGACCCACATCGAAAACCCGATAGCCAACGTTGATTTTCGGGGTGATTTTCAATACCATACCCGCTACTATGCCCCCCACAAAAGTGAATTTTGCGCCCTATTTCAACCCACGACCGAACTCAAAGGTTCTCTACAAACGGCTCTCAAGACCTTGCGTTCTCAGGGTAAAATCCTGGTGGGAATTTATCTCGAATATCACGAAAAAACTCCCGTTATTCCGATTGTTTGGTATTTAGAATGGTTGCGGGGTTTCTGGGAAACTCTCGACAAACCTATTCTCTATATTGCTAGCAATGAACCTGAAAAAATTCCCCCGGTAGAATTTTCAGAGTACAGTCCAATTACGACGAAAGATTTAGAAGTTGACTGTGCGATCGCTGCTTTTTATCCCGATTTTTACCTCTTGAGTTCTTGTGATGCGGTTGCTATTTCTAACAGCACGTTTGGCTTTGTTGCTTGTCTGCTGAACACACAAGGTCAATATTTCTTCCGTCCTCATCTCACCGCAGAAAAGCTGATTCCCTTCAATCCCTGGAATAGCGAACCGACTCTAAAGTTCACGGAAGATTCTTCATCGGTGACTGCTGCTATTGTCGTTGAAAGCAAATTGCATCAAATTCAGGAAGAATTGGAACAGTTGCAATCAGACTATCAACACAATCAAGCGGAATTAGAACAAACCCACTCTCAGTTACATCAAAGTCAAACCGAACTTGAGCAGTTAAAAATTCAGCATAATCAAATTATAGAAGAATGGGAAAAATCAAAAATTCAAGTCCAAACTGTTCACAAAGAGTTGGAAACATCTCAAACTCATTCCCAAAAACTGCAAACGGAACTAGAACAATCTCAAACTCATTCCCAACAATTGCAAACTCAATTAGAAGAATCTCAAGTTCAATCTCAACAACTGCAAACTCAATTAAAAGACTCTCAAACTCAATTAAAAGACTCTCAAACTCATTCCCAACAACTGCAAACTCAACTAGAAGAATCTCAAACTCATTCCCAACAACTGCAAACGGAACTAGAACAATCTCAAACTCATTCCCAACAACTGCAAACTCAACTAGAAGAATCTCAAACTCATTCCCAACAACTGCAAACGGAACTAGAACAATCTCAAACTCATTCTCAACAACTGCAAACTCAATTAGAACAATCTCAAACTCATTCCCAACAACTACAAACGGAACTAGAAGAATCCCAAGTTCAATCTCAACAACTGCAAACGGAACTAGAAGAATCTCAAACTCAACTCAAACAACTTGAAGATCAGTTGAAAAAAACTCAGTCTCAGCAACAACAAACTCAACAAGAACTCGATGAATCTCGCTCAGAACTTCATCAAACTCGCGAAGAATTAGAACTAACTCAGTTTCAACTTGATGAAATTCAAGTTGAACTAGAACAGTCTCAATCTCAACTTCATCAGACCAAACAAGAGTTAGAAGAAGCTCAATCAAAACTTCAAAAAACCCAAGTTGAACTGCAAAATCAGCCGAAAACTAATTATGCTGAACACGTCAAAGCCTTGGCGAAAATTTTAGCAGAAACCCTATAAAGATGAAGCCGTTTTAAATAGGATTAAGACAAAGGATCTTATTCAACAGTCTAGTAAGCTTGATTGATTTGTTGCTGTCTATCTTCTGGGAACTGAGTTTTGTCTAGTAATGCTTCTCCTAGATTGCGATAGAATTCTAAGTGAACAGCGTCACCTTGAAGTTCAATGTAGCGTTGAAAACAGGCGACTGCCTCTGTCCGTTGTCCGACTATTTGTAAAAGTTGTCCAAGAACATGATAAAATTCAGCTTGTTCGGGCTGTTTTTGAATGCGATCGCGATATTCAATGATTTTAGCTTGTTGCTGTTCTTGTGATAATTTATGGTGGTCAGCAAAGAAAGTCTTAGAGGAGAATTCGGGATTGATTTCAGTGGCTTTTTGATAAACTGCGATCGCTTCTGTCGATAAACCCTGTTGAGTTAAAACGGCTGCTAAGTTATGATAAGTCCAGGCTGATTGAGGATTTAACTGAATTGCTTGACGATAAGCGACTATTGCCTCCTCCAACCGCCCTTGTTGAGTGAGTGCTTCTGCTAAATTATGATAAGCCCAAGAAAAGCAAGGATTTTCTTCAATGGCTTTTTGGTAAGCAACAACTGCTTCGTCTAGTTTTCCGGCTCTTAAACGTTCATTGGCAATTTGAAAACTACTCATTTTTGATTTAATTCACCTGTTCATGGATGATGAACTCGCCCAAATCCAACGAATTCAAACTCAATTAAATGTCTCTCTGTCCCGACTGAAATCAAGTTTAGCAGAAACAGAAATTTTAGATTCTACTCGGGCTAAAACTCTAGATAATAAAATCAACAATTCCTCGGTTAAACCCATCTTATTTTACCGCAGTTTTACTGGGTTGAGCGGCGGACATTTAAAAGTTTGGGATTATTTTAATCATGTTTTTCATACGTCTAACTTTATTTCTTATATTTATTTTTATTCTCGGCCAACCTGTTGGGATGAAAGCAACCCTTGGTTAACAACAGATCCGAGATTAATTTTATCTCAACCCATTAAAAATCCCAGTGCAATATTTATTGATGGTTTAGACTGGCTTCAGTTTGAACGCAAGTTTATAGAATCTCCAACCATACCAATTCTTAATTTAATTCAAGGGATTCGTCATACTTATCCCGAAGATCCTCGATATGCTTTTCTGAACAAAAAAGCTATCCGAATTTGTGTTAGTGAGGAGATTAAAGAAAGCTTATTGAAATGTAGTCAAGTTAACGGGCCGTTATTTGTGATTCCGAATGGCTTAAATTTGCAGGGTTTCTCTCAACCTTTACCAACTGCTGAAAAAAAAGAGGAAATTTTAATTTCAGCCTTCAAAGAACCCCAACTGGGATTTCAGTTAAAACAAGAACTTCAAGCCCAAGGGAAAAAAGTCAAATTGTTGTTCGCTCAACAAAGCAGATCGGATTACCTTTGTCAACTAAACCGGGCTAAAATTACTATCTTTTTACCCAATTATACAGAGGGCGAAGGATTTTATCTCCCCGCTTTGGAAGGGATGGCTCTGGGAACAATCGTGATTTGTCCCGATTGTATTGGCAACCGATCTTTTTGTTTACCGAGTTATAATTGCTTCCGTCCAGATTATAATATAAAAAGTATTCTGAATGCTGTTGAGGCAGCCTCACAGTTATCGGTTACTCAAATCGAACGCATGGTCACAAAAGCCCAGCAAACGGCAAATCAGCACAGTTTAGTGGAAGAACAACAAGCCTTTTTAGAGATTCTAGAGAATATCGAAAACCTCTGGCATTCATCTTCATAAAAAGACCGAAGGCTAAAACTGGAGGCTCTGAAATTTTTGAGAGAAAGTTTTGAGAGAAATTTTCACTTTTTTCCAATGACTGACACAATAAGAGTTTAGTAAGCTTGCATTGAGAGAATCAACCCATGAACCCATCAAAAACCACAGCAAAATCATCAGTTCTAGTTATTGCAGGAATGCACCGTTCCGGTAGTTCATTGACAACATCCTTGCTACAAAGTGCAGGATTGCATATTGGACGAAATTTATTAGGTTCAAACAGAGGAAATGACAAAGGTCATTTTGAAAATGTAGATTTTCTCAAACTTCACGAAGCCATTTTGCGATCGCAGGGAATTTCCCATGAAGGATGGACGTTGCAAGAAAACATCAGCGTTGAGGAACAGTTTGTCGCCCAAGCTAAAGAAATTGTCACCAAAAATGCTGTCAGTTCAATTTGGGGATGGAAAGAACCCCGAACTACACTTTTCTTGGAGTTTTGGGCTGATTTGCTCCCAGAAGCAAACTTTTTGTTAATCTATCGTAACCCTTGGGATGTTGTGGATTCTCTCTATCGGAGAAGCGATCAAACCTTTCAACAAGAACCGGAACTGGCTGTAAAATTCTGGCTGCATTACAACCAAAAAATTATTAACTTTTACAACTATTTTTCCCGCCGTTGTCTGCTAGCAAATATACAAGAAATCATTCAATATTCAGCGCAATATGTTGATGTTATCAATGAAAAATTTGCAAGTAAACTGTTAAAACCAGCCTCAAATATCTACGATCCCAGTGCTTTCACAACCCAAGATTTAGAAGGAAATCGACCGAGTTTAATTGAGCATTATTTTCCAGAAGCAATTGAAATGTATCAGGAACTTGAAGCCCGAGCTTGGCAACCGAATGAATTAATGGATCTCTCCTGGCGGGATAAGATTAAGTCTTCTCCTTATCGAGTTTCTGCATTTCAAGATTGGAAAAATCTCAAACAGGCTGAAGCAAAAAATCAGGTCGTTACCGACGAGTTAAAGGAAGTCAAACTGCAACTGGCTCAAACTCAAGACGAATTGCAAAAGACTCGACTAGAACTAGAGCAAAGATATTCTCAACTTCACCAAGTTCAAGAAGAATTAGAACAGTTTCAATTACAATTTAAACAGGTTCAAGGAGAAGCCGAGAAAGCTCGTTTCCAGCAAACTATTGCCTATCAAGGTGACGATAAACATGAGTTATTAGTGTGGAGTGCGTGGCAAGCTTATCAAAATAAAGATGAAGCGGGAATGGCTAAATATCTTCAGCAATCTTTGAAACATAAACCGTTTTCTCCGACTGAAACTGTTCTGAAATGGATTGAGAGTTTTACCCGATTTTCAGCAGAACAGGGCGAACAGCTTGATACTCATTCCCTTGTTAACTCGGAAGAATGGCAACAATTAATGCGCCGTTGTATGATGAGGAATTTAGCGTTTTCTAGAAATGGGAAGTAATTGAAAGTTTAGTTAAAGTTTAGTCCGGATTAATAAACTTAATCTGGACTCTTTCTAGAAGAATATATTGTCCATTTTGCAGAACAGCTTGCAGTATAAGTTGATCTTTCCCCCGAATTTGATTGATTTCTATTGTTGTACAAAATCCACAGTTTTCTGCTAACTTCCGGTCGGGATATCGTTTCAAAATATCGGGACGAAACCAATTACAGGGAAATGTTTTCAGCACTTTTCCCATGCTATCAATCACTTGCATGGCAATAATAGATGAATCTTTGGCGATCGCCCAACCGATAAACTGAATTGTATTTATTCGGGTTAAAATTCCCGGTTGAGGAACTTCCAAAGCAAAATCAAAAATTTCATCACACGAGGCTTTCAAACTAGAAATTTCTTGAATTTCAACGTTGGCAAACTGTTTAATGCTATAACCAAACTGAGAAAGGCTTAAATTAGGATTATAGCAAGGATCGTGGTCTATAAATTTTCTCCATCGCTGTTTCATCAATGTAACCTCTTCCATGTAGCAATGCAGCTTTTCGGGAGTATCTTCAAAACCTCTACTTTTTGATTCGTGGTGATATAAAATAACATGAGATAAATAGAGATTACGGTAGCCCTGCTGTAACAATTTTAGACAGAAATCAACATCATTATAAGCGATAGCCAACTGTTCATCAAAGCCACCGACTCTTTCAAATACTTCTCGGCGACACATCAAACAAGCTGCGGTTACTGCTAAATAATTATTCGTAGAAGCAATTTGACCATAATATCCCGGTTGGTTTGCTTCAAAATATTGGTGGCTATGGGCTGCTACATCTCTCATTCCTATCACAACTCCTCCGTGTTGAATGGTATCATCTGGATAGAGTAATAAAGTCCCTACTGCACCAATAGATGGTCTTTGTGCTTGTTCAACCATTGCTTCTATCCAGTCCGATGTTATTACCTCGGTATCATTATTTAAAAACAGTAAATAATCCCCTTTTGCTTGACTAACAGCGTAGTTATTCAGCTTAGAATAGTTAAAGGGAATATCTAATTGACAACACTTAAATCGAGAATATTCTTTCTCTTTCCATTTAGCAATCACTTTATGTGTGTAATCTTCAACACTACCATTATCAATTAAAATGACTTCATAGTTGGGATAGGTACTCTTAGTAAAAATTGATTCTAAACATCTATCCAGAATTTCACCTAAATCTCGGGTGGGAATAATAATACTAACTTTTTTATATTCTGTAATTTTGTAGCGAACTCTATAATGTCCTGGAAATCCTTGAACCTGTTGAACGACTCCATTTTCACCTCGTCTATTAATAGCATCCTGTAATGCTTTTAAACCCGCTTGATAAGCATAGGGTTTAGCTTCTATTCCTGAAGCCGCAGACTCAGAATGAATTCTCCAATGATAGAGAACTTTCGGAATATGAAATATTTTATCTGTTTTTTCTGTAATTCTTAGAACTAAATCATAATCTTGACTTCCCTCATAACCGATTCTAAAATTACCCACTTGGTTGACTAATTCTCGTCGATAAATACCCAAATGACAGGTATACATCCGAGATAAAAATGAATCGGGACACCAATCTGGCTTGAAAAATGGACTATCTAATTGATCCTTTTCATTTAATTTATCCTCATCGGAATAAATCATATCTGCTTCAGAATGCTGATTTAATAAATGTACAACTTCGTACAACGCATCCGGCGTTAATACATCATCGTGATCCAATAATGCAATAAATTCTCCTGTTGCTAGTTCTAACGCAGAATTAGAAGAAGCGGAAATATGACCGTTTTGTGTTCTAAAAACAACTTTAATCCGGCTATCTTTAGCTTGATATTCTACTAATATAGGTTGAATAGACGAACGGGTTGAGGCATCATCAGCGATACAAAGTTCCCAATTGGGATAAACTTGATCGATAACAGATTGAATGGCTTCTCGCAGAAAACGTTCAGAGGTATTATATACAGGCATAATCACACTAATTAGAGGCTTATCCCTGAAGCTTTCTACAGCCTCAGACATCTGTTTTAAATCCTCTGTTGTGGGAGTATTGTATTTCAGCCATTCTTGATATAAATCCGAGGGTTCAAGCGGTGGTAACTCCTGATTTAAGAGGATTTTTTTTTTCTAACACCTTACCCAATTGATAAGTAATATTAGCATCTTCTGGTTCTAACTGTTGTGCCATTTGATAGAATACAATCGCCCCATCTAACTGATTAAATCGGACTAAGGTATCGGCTAACTGACAGTATAATTGAGCGTCATCGGGTTTAATTTCTAAGGCTTTGTGATAGATGGCAACGTGATCGGGATTTTGTTGGATAACTTGGCGATAATAACCCAACGCTTCGTTTAAGTCTATCATCGCTCGTTCCCGCAACGCATCGGCTAATTTTTCTTCAATTGCCGGTAAATCTGACTGCAATTTTTGGGCGTTTCGATAGGCGACAACGGCTTCTTCCCAGTTTTCTAACTTCGCTAATACTTCCCCTAAATTGTAGTGTGACCAAGGAAATTCGGGGTTTAATTCAGTGGCTTTGCGATAGGGAATAACCGCTTCTTCCCAACGTTCTAACTTAACGAGTGCATCGGCTAAACTGTTGTGTGACCAAGAAAATTCGGGGTTTAATTCTATCGCTTTCTGGTAAGATTCTATCGCTTCTGACCACCGTTCTAACTTGAATAAAACCTCGGCTAACCCGTTATGAACCCACCAGACATCGGCTTTTAATTCAACTGCTCGATGATAAGCAGAAATCGCGTCTTCAAACTGTTCTTTATCCCGTAATAAATCAGCAAGTTTCTGATAGGCTTCCTCGGAATTAGAATCTAATTCAGTTGCTTTTTGATAGGCTTGAATCGCTGCTTCTGTGTCTCCCGTTTGAAGCAAAGCATCGGCTAAACACTTATAGGCTTCTGCATCTGCATTTCCGTCTAACTGCATCGCCTGACGCAATATAGAACCCGCTTCTTGCCATTGTTCTTGTTTGGCTAATACTTTTCCTAAACTGTAGTAGGAAGCAGCATTAGGATTAAGTTGAATAGCTTTCTGATAGGCAACGACTGCTTCTTTTAACTGCCATTGTTGCTTGAAAATCTCCCCGACTTGATGATAAGCTAAAGCATTATTGGGGTTTAACTCTAGTAGCTTTTTATAGATTTCAAGTGCTTCTTGGGTTTCTTCCTGTTGGGCTAACAGTTGAGCTAAACTCTGATAAAAATGGGGTTGTTTGGGTTCAAGTTCTGTCGCTTTCCGGTAAGATTGCAAAGCGTTAACAGCATCTCCTTGTAAGCGTTGAATTTCGCCAATTCCGTGATAAGCACCTGCTAACTGAGGGTTTAACCGCAAAGCATGACGATAACAACTCATTGCGGCTTGTAGTTGCCCTTGTTGTAAACGGGTATTTCCGAGTTTCAGATGATCTTCTGGGGTGGCTTTTTCCGGTTCTAACTCGTAGGCTTTTTCTAAACAATGAGAGGCTTTTTGATGATCTCCCATGTCAGTAAAGATTTTGGCAACGTTGCGATAAGCCCCTGCAAAATCAGGCTTTTGAGTAATCGCTTGTTGATAGTAAGAAATTGCTTTTTCTAACCGTTCCTGTTGGGCGTATAAACTCCCTAAATTGGCATGAACTTCGGGATAATTGGGTTGAATGGCTAAGGCTTTTTCATAGGAACGAATTGCCGCAGAAATCTCACCCAACAGATGTAAAGCATTACCTTGAATTTTATAAGCAACGGCTAAATCGGGCTGAATTTTTAACGCTTGTTGACAAGTATTAATTGCCGCTTCCCATTTGTGAATTGCACAAAATGCTGTGGCTTTTGCGATTAATTCTTCGGGTTTAGGCGGTTTAGGTTGTGAAGGAGGCTTAACGGAATTTGCAGCACCATTTTGAGTTGAACTCACGGCTGCGGCTAAGGTATCTGCGGGGGGAATTTCTTGGGGTTTCTGGGCTGCGGCTAAGGTATCTTCGGGTGTATTGAAAACGGTTATATTCTGTTGTAGATTTTGTGAGGAATTTAGTTCAATTGCCTTGCGATAATAGGGGGTTGCCTCGCGCATATTCCCCTGTTTTTTTAACGCATCTGCTAAACTTTGATAAGCGGCTGATAGATTGGGATCGCTAGAAATTGCATTGCGATAACAGGTAATTGCTTCTTCGAATTGAGCCTGCTGTATTAACGCATTTCCAAGCTTTAAATGTTCGGCTGCTGTTACTTGTTGCGGTTCGAGAGTATAGGCTTTATACAAACATTGATTAACTTTTTGCGGTTGATTGAGTTGTGTCCAAACTCGTGCTACATTCCGATAGGCTCCGGCAAAATCGGGCTTGATCGTGATCGCTTTTTGATAACATTCTAGAGCCTGTTGCCACTGTTGAGCTTGAGCGTGGATACTGCCCAGATTGGCGTGAACTTCTGCCCAATTCGGTTGCAACTGCAACGTCTGAGTATAGTACCGTTGCGCTTCTTCTAACTGACCTTGACGCAACAGCACATCCCCAATTAACTTATACCCTGGGGCGTGTTTCGGCTGAATTTTCAACAGTTGCTCGGCTGCTTTGCGGGCATCCTCAAATTGACTTTGTTTCAAGTAGGCTTCAGCCTGTTGCTCTAGGAAAGCAACGCTTTTACGCAGGATATCTTCGGCTCGCATCGGTTGATTTTGTTTAGACACATTCATGGGAATTCCCCACTGTTTATTGTAGTATTTTTGGCGTCACAAATAAAAAAATATTTTTTTGATCTGTGTTAGACGTACCCTCGCCCCTATGCTTGAGTTAATCCTTGAGTTTCATCTGCTGAATTAACCGCTTGAGAGTGCTGATATTCACCCAAATATCTTCAATTAGCGGGTTTGGATACATCATACTCCGAATGGGATAACAAACAAATCCAACTCCGGTTAACGAGTAATGTTCCAACCCCAGATATTGACTAATGACCCGATAATAATATCGTTCATAATGGGGTGATATAAATTCTATCACTTTAACTTCTTTACTACAAAAAACAATATTTGTCAAACCGCTTCCATGAGCCGCAACAATCACTTTCGCCTGGGAAAATAATTGAACTTGCTCAGAAAATGACATCGACTCCAAAAAAACTTCTACAAACCCCAACGGCTTTAATACCTCCATCACTTCAGTTTCATTCATCACTTGTCGGTGTCTCGCCTTCGCCCGACTGATGTAAATTCGTTCCGGATTTTCGGCTTTTTTCTGAACGGTTAACGGCAGAAACGTATCTCGCAGAAATTCAATTGCCCACGGATGTAACCACCCCAAATATCCAGCAAAAGAAGGCACAATTAACTGTTCGGCTTGCAGATGACAATCCCGATCACTTTCTAAGATTTTCTCAGTCGGTATTCCCAATATATTCAACGTTTCTCGCTGAAAAGGAAGTTGATAACTATTCACCAAAAACCAGTCAATCTCCTCTAATTTTATCTCACTTTTACGCAAGAGTTCAATCCGAGGTAAAACATCAACCATCCAATGAAAATAAATATGCCCGGAGAGTCCAGATAATACTGCAACCGATCCTTTTACTAATTTTATGGGTGGTAAATTTTGCTGTTGAAAAACTTGATGATTCTGAGGATTATACCCTTGACATCCCGGAAGTTCACCCGGATATTCCCGAGAAACATCCGCTAATAATTGGTTGTCAGGTGTTAGAATTGCGATCGCTTTACAAACCATCCAATAATTTTCTTGAGGAACAATCCAAACCCGTCCATTTGGAATCATCGCCACAAAGGTTTCAAAATTATGAATTGGAACCTGTTTTTCGGGTGAATTTTTATAAATTCCTTGTCCTAAATTAGTTAACTCTAACTGTTGAAAAATTTGCTTTAAACAGGGTTGACATTCCAAACCTCCACAGTTTTGAGAAGAAGTTGGGGAAGCGGGGGAAGCGGGGGAAGTTGGGGAAATAGAAATATACTTAACTGCTGACTGTAAAACCTGTTTGGGAGGTTGCTGCTGCGGTGAAATTTCCTCACATAAATCAGGGAGTTTAGCAATCAAATTAGTGGGATAAGTTCGACTTTCCTGTAACACTTTGGTATAATAATAAATAGCAGTTTCCCAACGGTTTTGTTTTTCAGCAATATAACCTAAAAGTAAATCAATTTCTGCTATCGACTGATGAGTTTTATCACGTCTTGCTTGGGCTAAATGACAAATCGCAATCGCTAGATTCCACTGCTTTTGTTGAAGAAAACAATAAGCTAACCGCCAGTAGATTTCTACTCGCCGCGGCTGAAGTTGTAAGGCATTTTGATAATGTCTTGCGGCTTGATCAAATTTACCATATTGCGTTAAAGCATTTCCTAAATGCACGTTAAACTGAATGAAATGATCATAGAGGTGTAAATTGTCAGACGATTCTCTAGACTGATCAGAGGCGTTAAAGTTCCCGGAATTGAAGTTAATTTGTTGTAAACTGCGGAGGAAACGAACACAAGCATTTTTTGCAAGTTGCCACTCATCCGCTTCTGTTTCTGAAATCGACATAGACTCAAACCGACGACAATAGGCTTCTACAAATTTAGGATCTAAAGCAATTGCTTTTTGATAGTAAACCATCGCCTGATCAAATTGACCTTGTTTTTGTAGAGAATAACCGCAGTCACTATAGGCGAGAATATTTTTAGGCGTTTGTTCGATAGCTTTTTGAAAATAATCAACGGCTCTTTTATAATGATTATGCTGTTGGTAAAGTTTGGCTAAATTGAGGTAAGCTATTGTCAAACTGGGTTGAAGTTCTAGGGCGCGATGATAAGCTTTAATCGCTTGACCTTTTTTTTCGAGTGCCAGCCAAGCCTGACCCAGATTATTATAAAGTATTGCCCATTCTGGTTTTTGATTAATCGCTTTTTGGAAGATTTCAACAGCGTCTAGGAATTGTTGTTTCTCAATCAGCAGACAGCCCAAAGTATTGTAGGCTTCTGTATAATTTGAATCGATATTAATCACTCTTTTAAGGAGTTTAATAGCCTGATCAACTTGAGATTGACTATTAAAAACAAGGGCTAAACCTAGATAAGCTTTAACAAATTTAGGGTTTTTTGTAATTACTTTTTGATAGCTCGCAATAGATGAGGTAAAATTTCCTTGTTGATAAAAAGCCTCTCCCAGATGGTAATATAGAGCTATCCAGCTTGTTTGGAGTTTAATCGCAGTTTGATAAAGTAGCACGGCATCATCAATCCATCCAGCATTGCGATAAAGTTGGGCAAGATGAGCATAAGCTACTGCATCGTCGGGTTGTAGTTCAATGGCTTTTGCATAGGCTAAAGCGGCTTCAGTTAACTGTTCTTGAACTTCTCGGATATTGCCTAAAATTCGATAGGCAACGGCACAACGGGGAGATAGACGGAGAACTTGTTGACAAATTTCTATAGAACTCTCAATTTTTCCCTGTTCCAAATGGGAAAGAGCAAGTTGAAGTTGTAATTCAATCTTCATTTTTAACCCTAGATGAATGATAAACAGGTTCTTGGAGACTTAATAAATACAAGCTTAGGAGGGTTTTTCCCGGCTCAAATAGATTGTACCATTTTCAATCAATTCATCAATCCTGAATTCACTGCTTTTTAATTGTAAAGAATCATTGCAAAATGTATAATTTATATAATTCAATTTTTTTAAATTGATCAAAAATAATATAGGATAGATAAACTTGGAAAAACTAAAACTTTAAGGATAATTTAAGTTCAGTTAAAACTGATGATTTGGGTTCTTGAAATTAAGTGAATTAAAATTGATTATCAAAATAATTTCCAATCTAAAATAGTAGAAAAAAATAGAATTATGAATATCTGGAATCTTATTCAAAAAAAATTGGATTTTTATCAAAAAAAATACTCTAAAATCACCAAAGAAAAATCAATTGATGAAATCCAAAATAGCTTGTTTATGCTCTCACCGGACTTAGTAGGGATAACAGATTTTAATGGCTATTTCAAGGAAGTTAACCCCGCTTTTGAAAGCATATTAGGCTATACAGCCGGACAACTACTCGCTCAACCATGGATTGAATATGTTCATCCGGATGATCAAAACGCAACTCTTCAAGCATTTGAGCAGCTTCTCAATCAAGAGCCTATCATAAATTTTGAAAATCGTTTTCGCTGTCAGGATAATTCCTATAAATACTTATCTTGGACTGCAATAGCCGACCTCGAAAACAATTTAGTTTATGCTGTCGCTCGGGATATAACCATGCAAAAACACACCGAAACTCAATTGCGATGGCGAGTTCGCCAACAAGCGGCGGTGGCTCAACTCGGTCAACTCGCTTTAGAAAAAACTATTGACGTAGACAAAACTAATTTTCTTGAGCAATTATTTCAGCAATCGGTCAAGATGACTGCCGAGATTCTAGATGTCGAATATAGCAAAATTTTACAACTTCTACCAGACAATCACCATTTTTTAATCATAGCAGGTTTGGGTTGGGAAGCGGGTCTAATTGAAACCACAACTGTTGAGAAGGGAGAGAACACCCATGTTGGTTATACCTTACTTCAAAATGAACCTGTAGTCGTCGAAAATCTACAGGCTGAAACCCGTTTTAACGGATCATCTTTGCTGCATGAACATGAGATTATCAGTGGGATTAGTGTGGTGATCGGTTCGAGAAAAAACCCCTTTGGAGTCCTCGCTGTTCATAGTAAAAAACAACGTCAATTTAGCACAGACGATATCAATTTTCTGCAAGCGATCGCCAATATTCTAGCAATGGCTGTCGAACGACACCGATCTGAAGAATATCTTCACCTACTAGAACGAGCTATCAATTCAGCTAATAATGGTATCATTATCACCGATCCCCATCAACCCGATAATCCGATTATTTATTTCAATACAGCCGTCGAGCATAGCACTGGTTATCCCGCATCTGAAATCATGGGTAAAAACTGTCGCTTCCTACAAGGAAAAGACCGAAATCAACCCGAAATTAATATCATTCGAGCAGCGATTTCAGCAAAAAAAGAATGCAATGTTGTGTTGCGGAACTATCGCAAAGATGGGAGTTTATTTTGGAATGAACTGTTTATTTCCCCTGTTTTTAATAATAAAGGAAAACTCACAAACTTTATTGGAATTCAAAAAGATATTAGCGAACGCAAACGCTCAGAAGCCAATCTTAAAAAGTCTCAAGAGCGTCTCAAAAAGATCGTATCAGCCATTTCTGATGCGTTGATTGTTATTAACATTAATGGTTTAATTAAGTTTGTCAACCTGGCAGCGGAAGTTTTATTTGATCGATCAGAGTCTTTTCTGATCGGCTATCCGATTGGTAATTTTTTACTCGAAGAAGACAAAATAGAGTTAACAATTGTACAGCCAAAAGGAAAGCTAGTCTTTGTAGAAATACGATCGGTTGAGATTGATTGGGAAGGAGAAAAAGCGACTTTAGTTTCGCTGCGAGATATCACTGAACGCAAGCAAGCAGAAGAACAACTCCGACACAGTGCTTTTTACGATGCGCTGACCAACTTACCCAACCGGGCTTTATTTATGGATCAGTTGGAACAAGCGATTACTCAAACCAAAACCTTAAATCAGACTTCATTTGCTGTAGTCTTTTTAGATCTCGATAGCTTCAAGTTTGTCAATGAAAGTTTAGGACATATTATCGGTGATCAACTACTCATTGCAATCGCTGATCGTTTGGAAACTTGTCTACGTTCAGGAGATATTCTGGCGCGTTTAGGCGGGGATGAATTTACCTTTCTTCTCAAAGATATTGAACAAGTCAGTCAAGCGATTACTGTTGTGCAGAATATACAGCATAAATTAACCTTTCCGTTTGATCTCAGTAGTCATCAATTGTTTAGTAATGCCAGTCTAGGAATAGCACTGATCAGTCCAGATTATACCTACCCAGAAGAAGTATTGCGAGATGCAGATATTGCTATGTATTCAGCCAAACAAAGAGGAAAAAATTGTTATGCTATTTTTAACTCACAAATGCGTAAAAAAAGTCAACACCGACTTCAGTTAGAAACCGATTTGCGTTATGCTTGGGAACAGCAAGATTTTTTAGTCTACTATCAACCTATTGTTTGTTTGCAAACCCATCAAATTGTCGGATTTGAGGCTTTAATTCGTTGGCAACATCTGACTAAAGGTTTGATTTCGCCCTATCAATTTATTCCAGTAGCAGAAGAAACGGGATTAATTATTGAACTCGGTTCCTGGGTGCTAAAAACAGCTTGCCATCAACTCAAAGCCTGGACTCGAACAAATCCCCGGATGCAGCATTTAAAGATGAGTGTAAACCTCTCAAGTCGCCAAATTCAAGACTATAATTTTGTCAAAAAGATTAATCAAGTGATGACGGAAACTCAGATCAATCCTCAAAATCTAAAATTAGAAATCACAGAAAGCATATTAATGGAAAACCCTGAAGATGTCAAAGAAAAATTAATCCAAATTAGATCGCAAAATATTCAACTTAGTCTAGATGATTTTGGCACGGGATATTCCTCCTTAAGCTATCTACATAACTTCCCCATCAATACCCTAAAAATTGATCGATCTTTTATTGTACGGATGAATCTCAACCCTGAAAATACTGCCATTGTTCAGGCTATTATCACTTTAGCACACACTTTAGGAATGGATGTAATTGCCGAAGGGATAGAAACAGTCGAACATTTAAAACATCTTCAAGCGTTAGAATGTGAATACGGACAGGGTTATTTATTTTCTAAACCTGTCAGTGCCATTGAAGCCGATAAATTACTCGAATCTCAACAGTTTTGGATAGAATAATTGCTGTTTAAATCTTTGATTTTTTTTAAATTACAATCTTAAAATTACAATCTTAAAATTACAACTCTCAAAAAGTAACATCATTTCTTTATTCTTGTCGAATCTTACTGTCTTTTTCAAACCAACTGACTACCTGTTTAATTGTCAATTTTTCTATCGGTTGCTGTTCTGACTGAGCGATTTGTGTTAAAGGCTTCAACGACGACAAGACTAAACGAGTAAAAAACAGTTCAAAACCGCTATCGAGTTCAAGTTGTTGTTGCATCTTTTCGTCCTTTTTAATCCAGTCAGAGACTTGTTGAGCGGTAACGGCTTCAATAGAAATTTCTTTTTCAGCCGCAATTTGTTTTAAACACCTCAACGCATAAATCGCTAATCGAGTCGAGAATTTTTCTTTAGAGGACAATAAAGCCGCATCGACTTGAATGGCTTCTTCCGAGGTCAAAAATTCCATTGGGGGTTGCATAACTTAATTAAAAATTAAACATTAAATCTACGTCATCCTGAGTAGAACGAAGGACTCTTAGCCGTCTTTTTACTGTTCACTGTTAACCGTCATCCTACTGGTTAATAATTAAATATCCACAGCGATGTTCGCCATTAACAATCCAGTGCGTTCGTTCCACAGTACAATCAAACAGAACTGCACTAAACATCTCTAATTCGTGGCCGCAAACACTCGGAAACGATTCCGCCACATTAGAAATAGCGCAGTTATGCTCCGTTAACACATACTGTTCAGTTTTCGGACTCGAAGACTCCATCGCATACCATTCCGCCATGTAGCCTTCTGTTTTGCGAAGTTCCACTAACCGAGCAACTCGTTCTTGAACTGAACCTGTTCCGACTTGTTGACGATATTCTAAGGCTTTACGTTGCCATTGTTTTTGTAAAATTTGACTGACTTGTTCATGTCCAACCGTTTCCGTTAACGTATCGAGGAACGAAATCGCAAACTCATCATATCGTTTGGGAAAGCGATCGCGCCCCTGACTGGTAAGCTGATAAATATGCTGCGGTCTTCCCATCCCCACCTGGACAGACTCGTATTGAATAGCACCTTCAGCTTCTAGATCTTTGAGATGACGGCGAATCGCTTGGGGACTGATTTCGAGGAACCCTGCCAACTCTAGTGCTGTGGCTTGACCTCGCTTGATGAGTTGTTGCACGATATCGCGCTTAGTGGAATGCTGCTGAGTAGTGGTCATCGGTATTTTTTATAAAAATTTTACAAAATTAGACTTTGACAATGCACTTATTGTTAATGTAGCTTAAAATAGACTAAAGTAACAAATCTGTTGTTTAAGTTCGGAGAGTAGAGACGGAAGACTGAAAGCAAAAAACCCGTGTCATTCACAAGCGAGTTCCGTCCCTGATCTGCCATCGGTAAACAACTGATTATCAACGATCCCAGAAGAACCCTAAACTCATTAAACCTATGACTGCTTCAGTTAAAACCCTAGTCAACGAACCCTATAAGTACGGCTTTGTTACCGATATCGAGTCAGACTCGATTCCCGCCGGACTCAATGAAGACGTCGTTCGCCTGATCTCCGCCAAGAAAAACGAGCCAGAGTTTATGTTAAACTTTCGACTCAAAGCCTATCGGCAATGGCTGAAAATGAGCGAACCGACTTGGCCCCACGTTAACTATCCCGCAATCAATTACCAAAATATTGTTTACTATTCTGCACCGAAAGTAAACGAAAAGAAAGGCAGCCTCGACGAAGTAGACCCGACGTTACTTGAAACTTTCGAGAAACTGGGGATTTCCCTCTCTGAACAAAAACGTTTAGCCAATGTCGCCGTTGACGCGGTATTTGATAGCGTTTCCATTGGAACAACCTTCAAAGAAAAACTCGCCGAAGATGGAGTGATTTTCTGTTCCATTTCCGAGGCCGTCAAAGAACATCCTGAACTCATCGAAAAATACTTAGGAAGCGTGGTTCCCGTTGGGGATAACTTCTTCGCTGCCCTCAACTCCGCCGTCTTTAGTGATGGTTCTTTTGTCTACATCCCCAAAGGTGTCAAATGTCCGATGGACTTATCCACCTATTTCCGGATTAATAACGGAGATTCGGGCCAATTTGAACGCACGTTAATTGTCGCAGAAGAAGGCAGTTCCGTCACCTATCTCGAAGGCTGTACCGCCCCGATGTTTGACACCAACCAACTCCACGCGGCTGTCGTTGAATTAGTGACTTTAGACAACGCCGAAATCAAATATTCCACCGTCCAAAACTGGTTTGCTGGAGATGAAAACGGTAAAGGCGGAATCTACAACTTTGTGACCAAACGCGGACTCTGTAAAGGGGTGAATTCTAAGATTTCTTGGACACAAGTTGAAACAGGTTCAGCTATCACTTGGAAATATCCCAGTTGTATATTAATTGGAGATAATTCCGTCGGAGAATTTTACTCTGTTGCCCTCACCAATAATATGCAACAAGCCGACACCGGAACCAAAATGGTTCATATTGGCAAAAACACCCGTAGCACGATTATTTCTAAAGGAATTTCGGCAGGTAATTCATCCAATAGTTATCGCGGTTTAGTGAAAATAGGGCCGAAAGCAAAAGGCGCTCGGAACTATTCTCAATGTGATTCAATGTTAATCGGGGATAGAGGTCAAGCTAATACATTCCCCTACATTCAAGTCGATAACAACACCGCCAAAGTTGAACATGAAGCCTCGACTTCAAAAATCGGAGAAGATCAACTGTTCTACCTCACACAACGGGGAATTTCCGAAGAAGATGCCGTCTCTCTAATTATTAGCGGATTCTGTAAAGATGTCTTCAACGAATTGCCGATGGAATTTGCCGTTGAAGCCGATAAATTACTCAGTCTTAAATTAGAAGGAAGTGTGGGTTAGTTCTTCGTCAATTAACCTCAAACCAAAAAAACAGATGTCGAGTAGCCAAAACCGATTGTAGAGATGTTGAATGCAGCGTCTCTACTCAATAAACTTGTATCCATTGTTCATTTTTCTGTGACTAGAAACCAAAATGATTCGAGAAAATAGCGAAGTGATTCTGTCTGTCCGAGATTTAACCGCCAATGTTGACGGAACACCGATTCTCAAGGGGTTAAACTTAGAGATCAAAGCCGGAGAAATTCATGCGGTGATGGGTCAAAATGGCTCGGGAAAAAGCACCTTTTCCAAAGTATTAGCAGGTCATCCAGCCTATGAAGTCACGGGCGGAGAAGTGACCTTTTTAGGGCAGAATTTGTTAGAATTAGAACCGAATGAACGGGCAATCGCGGGAATATTTTTGGCGTTTCAATATCCTCTAGAAATCCCCGGTTTAACCAACTTAGATTTTCTGCGAGCGGCTTATAACGCCCGTTTGAAAAGTCAGGGAAAAGAAGAAATAGATGCCTTTGATTTTGATGACCTAATTCGCGATAAATTAGAAGTTGTTAAAATGAAGCCTGAATTTCTCGAACGCAGTGTTAATGAAGGCTTTTCAGGCGGCGAGAAAAAGCGGAATGAAATCCTACAAATGGCATTACTCGAACCCAAACTCGCCATTTTGGATGAAACTGATTCTGGTTTAGATATTGATGCACTCAGAATTGTTGCAGGTGGCGTGAACCAGTTAGCAACGGCTGATAATTCTATGTTAGTGATTACCCACTATCAACGATTATTAGACTATATTGTGCCGGATTTTGTTCATGTCATGCAAGCCGGACAAATTATCAAAACCGGAACCAAAGAATTAGCCTTAGAACTCGAAGAAAAAGGCTACGATGAAGTGATTGAAGCTGCAAAAGTGGGAGTTTAATGGTTACACAAGTTCAAGATAAACCCGAAGTTTCTTATTTGAAACAATTGTTAAACTTGGCGAAAACCCAAACAATTGTTCCTCAAAATTCGCATCTGCAAGATCTTCGCGATCGCGCTGCAACAGAACTACAAGACAAAGCAATTCCAACTCAAAAAGAAGAAGATTGGCGGTTTACAGATTTGTCGGGTTTGTTGCAGGTGAATTTTCAGGTTGCAAAACCGATGCAGCTTACACCAGAAGATATTTCACCCCTAACTTTACCTGAAGCTGAAAATAGCTGCTTAGTGTTTGTCGATGGTGAGTATGCACCGCATTTATCAACCTTCTCCCAAACCGACGGTATTTTTGCCGGAAACTTAGGAAATCTACCTGCATCTTTCGGCGATCGCATAGATGATTATCTCGACAAACAACAAGGCAATTCCGAGATATTTACCGCCCTCAATACTGCCTCTCTAACGGATATCGCGATCATTTGGGTGGGGAAAAATCAAGCGGTAGAAACACCCCTGCATTTACTGTTTATTTCGACGGCTGATGATACGCCGAGAATGAGTCAACCTCGGGCATTAGTTGTCGCTGAAACGGGGAGTTCTTGCACCTTTATCGAACATTATGCCAGTTTAGAAGATTGTTCGGGTTTCTCCACTCATCATCCCTATTTTGTGAATAGCGTAACCGAAATTTGGATCGAAGAAAACGCCGAAGTTAAACATACCCGAGTTCAACGAGATGCCCCCCAAGCTTTTCATATTGGTAGAACTGCGATTTCTCAAGCACGTACTAGCCGTTATACCCTCAATACTATCAGTTTAGGGGCGAAATTATCCCGTCATAATCTTGATCTTTATCAAGCTGGAGAAGGAACCGAAACGACACTGAATGGGTTAACTTTAATTGGAGAAGAACAGTTAGCTGATACTCACAGTGCGACCTTTTTTAACCACCAGCACGGGATCTATAATCAAGTCCATAAATGTATTCTAGATGATCGCGCCCGAGGTGTATTTAATGGCCGAGTTGTTGTGTCGCAAGCTGCCCAATTAACCAATGCGAACCAACTCAGTCAAAATTTGTTACTCTCACCCCAAGCGAGAATTAATACGAAACCGCAACTAGAAATTGTCGCTGATGATGTTAAATGTTCTCATGGGGCAACAGTGAGTCAGTTAGAAGATGATGAAATCTTCTATTTGCGGAGTCGTGGCTTGGATGATCGCATGAGTCGTCATTTATTAATTGATGCTTTTGCGTCAGAAATTTTGCAGAAGTTACCCTTAGACTCTTTACGAACAATTTTGAGTCGCTGTGTTGCTTGTCGCACCGAATTAAGCTAACACGTTACAGGTTTGTCGTTGGGCTAACTGCACACATCTAGTCGTGATTTCCAAACAACGGGTAAGGGCGTATGCTATGCGCCCCGACAGATAACCGTTCCGTAATATTGAGTTCCTTAATTTTGAACATACAGCAGAAAAAGGATAGAAAACATGACTTTAATTCAAGAAAAAACATTAGGTGAGAAAGTTCGTTCAGATTTTCCGATCTTACATCAAGACGTTAACGACCATGCGTTAGTTTATCTCGATAACGCTGCCACCTCTCAAAAGCCTCAAGTGGTGATTGATGCCCTACGAAACTATTACGAAGGGTATAACTCTAATGTGCATCGAGGTGTGCATACATTGAGTGCCAAAGCAACCGATGAATATGAAGCCGCTCGTCAAAAACTGGTAAAATTTGTCAATGCTGCTTCCTATCAGGAAATTATTTATACTCGTAATGCGAGCGAAGCCATTAATTTAGTTGCTTATTCTTGGGGATTAAATAATATTAAAGCCGGAGATGAAATCATCCTCTCGGTGATGGAACATCATAGTAACTTAGTCCCTTGGCAGATGCTCGCACAACGCACAGGCGCTGTGTTAAAGTTTGTTGAACTGACTGAGACACAAACCTTTGATTTAGAACAGTTTAAGAGCTTGATTTCTCCGCAAACCAAGTTAGTTTCTGTGGTTCATGTTTCTAATGTTCTCGGCTGCATTAATCCCGTAGAAGAAATTTGCAAGATTGCTCACAAAAACGGTGCAAAAGTCTTAATTGATGCTTGCCAAAGTTTGCCACATATGCCTATAGATGTGCAAGCAATGGACTGTGATTGGTTAGTCGGTTCGGGTCATAAAATGTGCGCTCCGACGGGAATTGGCTTTTTGTATGGAAAGTTGGAAATCTTGAAAGCAATGCCACCCTTTTTAGGCGGTGGAGAAATGATTGATGAGGTGTATTTAGATCGATTTACCTTTGGAGAACTTCCCCATAAATTTGAAGCGGGAACCCCGGCAATTGGAGAAGCAATCGCATTAGGAGCAGCAGTCGATTATTTAATGAAAATAGGTATGGATAAAATTCATGCTTATGAACAGGAATTAACCGCTTATTTATTTGAGAAGTTGAAAGATATTCCTGAACTTACAATCTACGGGCCAAAACCGCAAGCAGATGGTTCGGGACGAGCGGCTTTAGCGAGTTTTACCGTCGGAGAAATTCATGCTAATGATTTATCAACCTTACTTAATGATGTAGGGATAGCCATTCGTTCTGGACATCATTGTACTCAACCCCTACATCAATATCTGAATGTAAATGGTTCTGCTCGGGTAAGTTTTTATTTTTACAATACTCGGGAAGAAGTTGATGTGTTTGTCACTCAGCTCAAAGAAACAATCGCCTTTTTTAACCAGATGTTTTCCTGAGTTTGTCAAAACTTATCACATTTATTTGTTTAATCTTAGCAATTCCCCTGTCACGAGATGGGGGATTTCTCATTCAAGCTCGATGTGATCGCCTCTATCACAAGTGAGATAGCATTGATCCTAGAAATACGGTACGATATCAAACTAAGTTTTTATCAGTTTTCATCTAAAATAAAGCTTTAACTCAATTTCGTGCCACTCGAACAACCCTAAGAGTTGCGGTCGCTGAGAATGAGTTTGGGTTGAGATCGGGAAACCAACAGTATAGGCTTTGTCTATTCTACGCGAAGCGATGAGATGGAAGTGCTGAGGACGATTAACTCATCAAATACCCCGACAAAACCCAACCTAGAAAAGTGCATCTACTGATCAGGATCAGGAATTTAGTCGGTTAATCATTAACCTCATAACAATGCAAATTTTACATCAGGTGAAAAAATATTTCCCTAGAAACTCTCTAAACACTAAAACTATTTTGGGTCAAGCATGGCTGACGATGGTTGTCGGTTCGGGAATTTTGGGAACAACATTAATTTTAAGGCAATCGGTTTTTATTCAAGACCCAATCACCCAGACGGTACAATTGAGCTTAACAGGGTTAACATTCGCACTCGGAATATTACTCGGAGCGATCGCGACTCGATTCATCTCTCAGCTACAAGTTAACGCGGAGTTAGAGACTCACTCACAAATCGATCCGCCTCAGTGTCAACCTTTCATCCAAGAACGCGATCGCTTTTTTAGCCTTTCCCTCGACTTACTCTGTATCGCCAGTTTTGAGGGGTATTTTCAACGGGTGAATGCCGCTTTTGTCAATACACTGGGTTATACTGAAGCCGAATTGTTGTCCGTTCCCCTATGGGAATTTGTACACCCAGACGATCAAGCCGCCACCAAAGCCGAACTTGCTGAGATTGCTCAAGGAAAACCCTCATTCAACTTTGAAAACCGCTATCGGTGTCGAGATGGTGATTATCGCTGGTTATCTTGGACTTCAGCGCCGTTTGTACAAGAAGGATTGTTGTATGCGGTTGCTCGGGATGTGACTGAATATAAGCATTCTGTGGCTCAATTACAATCGCGGATTGAACAACAAGCAACGGTTGCTCAATTGGGTCAATATGCACTCAGTCAGACTAACCTGGATCAATTATTGACTGAAATTTCCACTCTTGTTGCTCAGACTTTAAACGTTCACTTTGTCAAAATCTTAGAACTGTTACCCAATGGTTCTGCGTTTCTGTTGAAAGCGGGAGTCGGTTGGTCGTCTGGACTGGTGGGTTATGCTCGTATCAGCACTGCTTCTCACTCTCACGCGGGCTACACTCTCGCTCACAAGCAGCCTGTGGTGGTTGAAGATCTACGAGTCGAAACTCGCTTTAAAGGTGAACCTCTGCTTCACAACCATCGCATCGTTAGTGGAATGAGCGTCATTATCGGTGAAGAAGACGAACCCTACGGCGTTTTAAGTCTTTACTCCCGAAGTTCACGCCAGTTTAGTGGTGATGATATCCATTTTATTCAAGCGATCGCCAATATTATCGCCACTGCGGTCGCCCGCCAACAATCTACAGAAAGTCTGTATTTAATGGAACGGGCGATTAATGCCAGTAGCAACGGAATTATCATTACTGATGCGACGGAAACAGATCATCCGATAATTTATGTGAACGCGGGCTTTGAACGGATTACAGGCTACAGTAAGGAGGAGGTGATTGAGCAGAACTGTCGTTTTTTGCAGGGGCCACAAACCGATTCTTCTCTAGTTGAACGTTTGAGAACCGCTCTTTTACAAGGTCGAGAATGTCGAGTCGTTATCCAAAATTATCGTAAAGATGGCCGTCTATTCTGGAATGATCTTCAGATTGCTCCTGTTTTTAATGATCGCGGACATTTGACTCATTTTATTGGGGTTCAAAACGATATCACCGAACGCTACGAAGCTCAAGAAGAAGTTCGTCAAACTCGTAATTTTCTCCAGACGATGATTGACCATTTACCTGTGGCGGTGTTTGTCAAAGAAGCCTATCAGGAGAAGTTGGGGCGGTTTCGGTTGTGGAATAAAGCCTGTGAACAGTTGTTTGGCTTGAGTGCTGTTGAGGTTTTGGGGAAAACGGTTTATGATGTGTTTCCACCTGAACAAGCTGAATTTTTTCACCAACAAGATCAAGCGGTGTTGTCAGCAGGTAAGGTGTTGGATATTCCAGAAGAACGGGTGGAGACTCAAACCCTCGGACAACGGATTTTGCATACAGTGAAAGTACCTTTACTCAATCACTATCCCGATACTGAATATCTGCTTTGTATTGGTGAAGATATTACTAAACGCAAGCAAGCCGAAGACCAACTGCGTCATCATGCTTTTTATGATACTTTGACCAATCTTCCCAACCGGGCTTTGTTTTTGAATCGTTTGGCTCATTCTATCAAGCAGGTTCAACAGACTTCTGGGGAATTGTTTGCGGTTTTGTTTTTGGATTTGGATAATTTTAAGCGCGTTAATGATAGTTTAGGACATCAGATTGGAGATCAATTATTGATTGCGATCGCTCGTCGGCTAGAAGGTTGTCTACGTTCAAGAGATACTTTGGCTCGATTGGGAGGCGATGAATTTACGATTTTACTCGAACAGATAAACAATATTACGGATGCGATCAAAGTTGCTCGTCATCTTCATCAACAGTTGATGCTTCCGTTTAATTTAAGTGGGAATGAGGTGTTTACCAATGTCAGTATTGGTATTGCTTTGAGTTGTTCTCGTCACGAACAGCATCCTGAAGAATTGCTGCAAAATGCAGACTCAGCCATGTATCGGGCGAAGGAGATGGGAAAAGGGGCTTATGCGGTGTTTGATACTAGAATGCACCGACAGGCGGTAGAACGGTTGCAGCTTGAAAGTCAACTTAGACGAGCGTTGGAACTCAACGAGTTTCAAGTTTATTATCAACCCATTGTCTCAATTACAACTGGGGAGGTGATCGGTTTTGAGGCGCTGATTCGTTGGCTGAATCCCTATAAGGGTTTTATTTCTCCGGCTTTGTTTATTCCGGTGGCTGAAGAAATCGGGTTAATTAGTAAGATTGGTCAGTGGGTACTCTATCAAGCTTGTGAACAATTGCAGGTTTGGCGCAAACAGTTTCCTCTATTCAAAAATCTGACTGTGAGTGTTAATCTGTCGAGTCAACAGTTACGAGAACCGGATTTATTAGAGCAGATTGATCAGGTTTTAGCGACAACGGGTTTACCGAGTCATTGTCTCAAGTTGGAGATTACTGAAAGTTTGTTGATCGAAAATTATGATCAGGCTCTGAAGATTCTTCGTCAAATTCAAGATCGGAATATTCAGTTGAGTTTGGATGATTTTGGGACGGGTTATTCGTCTTTGAGTTATTTACATCGTTTTCCAATTAATACTTTGAAAATTGATCGTTCTTTTGTGAAAAGGCTTAAGCAAAACCATGAGAATACCGCAATTATTAAAGCGATTTTGAGGCTGGCTAATGCTTTGGCAATGAATACGATTGCTGAAGGGATTGAAACGGTTTTTCAGTTGGAAAAGCTGAAGGGTTTGGGCTGTGAATATGGACAGGGACATTTGTTTTCTAAAGCTTTAGATGCTCAAGATATTACTCATCTTCTCAGTCTTATTCAACGTTCATTGAGTGAGGCGAATTCTGCTCATTGATGAAGATTTTCTGTTTATTTTTATAAATTTTGATTACGAAATATAAAATTATTGCTCTTGCTCTCTCTCTGGGCTTTACACAAGTTTTGTTGATTCGTTAATCGTTTAAATTGTTATCAAAGTACAGATATCCTCACCTTGATTATATCATCCTTGTCAACTCTTGCCGTTGTAGCTAATGGTTTCTTTATACTCCCTCAAAGTTTAATTTGTTTGATCAACTCTATTTGTCTGTTACAATATTATCAATAGAGTTTGCGGGTTATATTTACTCTGTAAACAAATGTAATTTGAGTCAAAGAGTTGGATTATAACCATTGAAGCTCTATACTTGTCGCTTGCTTCAGTCTGTATAAATCAATTTTATTTGATAGTAAATTTTTATCAATAAGTCTATTCAAATCTATAACTAAATTAATATTCAGATTGGGTAAGCTCAAAAACTATACTCTCCTAAACTTAGGTCAGGAGTTAATTAATATGTCAGATTTGAATTTTCTAAAATCGGTAAAAAAAATATTGTCTTCTGTTTTAGCAGCGAGTTTGATTCTGAGTGCAACGTTAATCTTCTGGCAAAATTTACAGCAAGAGAAAAAAGCCGAATTTGAACGCAATACTCAACTTACAAAAGTACATCTAAAAATAGAACTCCAGGAGAAAATTCAAGATCGAGTTCTTCTCCTCAATCAAATCAGCAAACAATGGCATTTTAATCCTCCTTCACGTCTAAAGCGAGAAGCCCAAATCAGTTTATTTTTAAACAATACTACGGGCTATAAAGCAATCATTTGGACGGAGAATAATACAGAGAATAATACCAATATTATCGTCTCTAAAGACAACGGTGATATTTCTCCGGAAGACTTAGGATTGGCGGTAGCTAAATGGAAAAAAACTGATCAAAAAAGCCTCAAAAAAACTGATCAGTTAATAGTTGAACCTCTAATAGATGCCATTTCTAAAGACAGATTATTACTGGTTATTATTCCTAGTTTTGATCAAGATAAACTGCAAGAAACAATTATTGGTATTTTAAATGTAAATGATTGTTTGAACGAGCTAAAAAGACAAACAATTGATGAATATATCAACTCACCTAACCCATCAATTCACAATTCTGATCAGACCTCGATTTGGACATTTGTTAATCCCCATCAAACCAAGTGGATTCAAGACCTTGATCAAGAGCTAGACCAAAAAGTTCAGGAATTGCAGTTGGCCTCAAATCTAACCCTATTCAAAACTCAAAACCTGCCTCTTTCTGAAATTTTATTAGGAGGTGGAATGACTATTTCTCTGTTAGTGGGAATTAGTACATTTCTGGCAAATCTCTATCGAGAACAAGCCAAAAAACTTCATAAAATCAACCAGGATTTTTTGGAGGAAATTCACCTGAGAGAAGCTGCCCTTCATCAATATCAAAAAGTCGAACAAGAACGGGATTGCTTATTTTTACTTTCTCCAGATTTGTTATGTATAGCCGGATTCGATAGCTACTTCAAGCGAATTAACCCCTGTTTTGAAACCACACTGGGCTACACGCAAGCTCAACTTTTAGCTCAACCTCTGATTACTTGGGTGCATCCAGAAGATCGAGCAGAAACTCAGATTAAATGGCAAGAATTATTAACCGGAAAATCCATTCAATTTGAAAACCGCTATCGCTGTCAAGAGGGTTCCTATATCTGGTTATCGTGGAAAGCCACTCCCAGTCTAGAAACGAGTTTAGTCTATGCAGTCGCTCGCAATATTACCGAGCGTAAACAAGTTGAAACCTTGCTTCGTAGTCGAGTTCATCAACAGGCGAGTGTGGCTCAACTGGGTCAATTTGCTTTGACTCAAACCTCACTTGATGAATTGTTCACCGAAGCTGTAACCCTGATGGCGGAAGTTATCGAAGTCGAGTATACCAAAGTCTTAGAGCTATTACCCGACGGTCAAACCTTGCGATTACGGGCGGGAGTCGGTTGGTTAGAGGGACTGGTGGGAACCGCAACAGTCGGAACGGAAAGAAACTCTCAAGCCGGTTATACTTTGCTCAGTCGTGAACCTGTTGTGGTCGAAGACTTACGCACAGAAACTCGGTTGAACGGGCCTGCTTTACTGCGTGAGCATCAGGTTGTGAGCGGAATGAGTGTGATTATTCGCCTCAAAGATCGGCATTTTGGAGTTTTGGGAGCGCATACTGACCGCAAACGAATCTTTAGTCAAGATGATGTTAACTTTCTACAAGCGATCGCCAATATTCTAGCGACTGCGGTTGAAAAAGTAGAGTCTACTGAACGTTTACGCCTGTTAGAACGAGCGATCAATTTCACCAGTAATGGCATTCTGATCACTGATCCAAACCAACCTGATAATCCGATTATTTATGCGAATTCTGCTATTGAACGAATCACTGGTTTTTCACCTTCGGAAATGATCGGTTATAACCCTCGGTTTTTTCAGCAAAACAACCGCGATCAAGCTGGGATTAACGAATTGAGACAAGCCGTTCAGCAAGCCAAAGAATGTAATGTCATTTTACAAAATTACCGGGCTGATGGGACTCCAATTTGGATTGAACTTTATATCTCGCCTGTGTTTAATGACGCGGGACTGCTGACTCATTTTATTGGGGTTCAAAATGATATTACCGAACGCCGACAAACAGAAGTTGCTTTACAAGCTTCAGAGGCTCGTTTGCGAGGACTTTTAGATATTGCTCAAGATGGGATTATTTCGATTGATCAACAAGATAGAATTCAACTGTTTAATCAAGGTGCCGAACAAATTTTTGGATATTCCTCAGAAACAGTGATTGGTCAGCCTTTAGACCTTTTAATTCCTCAACAGTATCTTCAAGCATATCATTCAGAAAATATTGATCAGTCTTTGAATAAACCATTAGAAATTATCGGTCGTCGTCAAAATGGAACTGAGTTTCCGGCAGAGGCTTCGGTGTCTAAATTGGAGTTAGCAGAGGGAATATTTTTTACTATTATTTTGCGTGATATTAGCAACCGCAAGCAAGCTGAGATCGATCTACGAGAGAGTCAAACCCGTCAGAGTACCATTATTACGGCGATATCCGATGCGTTAATTGTGGTTGATCCTGATGGAATTATTCGTTTTATCAATCCAGCAGCAGAGTCTTTATTTAACCGTTCGAGTTCAGAATTGATTGGGTATTGGTTGGGTTCATTATGTGGGAAAGTTGAGCAAGCAACAGAAGTGACGATCGTACATTCTCCAGAGAGATTAATCATGGCAGAAATGCAAATGGTGAATATTATTTGGGAGGGAAAACCTGCAACTTTAGCTTCTCTGCGAAATGTCACTGAACGTTATGAAGCGATGCAAAAAGTTCGACAAACTCGTAATTTTCTCCAAACCTTAATTGATCATTTACCTGTTGCGGTTTTTGTCAAAGAAGGGAAACCTAAACATTTTGGGCAGTTCACATTTTGGAATAAAACCAGTGAAAGATTATTTGGGTTAAAGAGCGAACAGGTGATCGGAAAAACGGTACATGAGTTGTTTCCTCCTGAGCAAGCTAAACGGATGATTCAACAAGATCAAGAAGCGTTGAACTGGGGATTGATGCTTGATATTTCTGAAGAATCTGTTAATAGCCTAAATTCAGGGCGTCGTATTTTACATACGGTGAAAGTACCGCTTTATGATGATGAAATGGAACCGGAACATTTGCTGTGTATTTGTGAAGATATCACCGAACGTCAGCAAGCGGAAGCTCAATTACGAGAGAATGAACAATTTTTACAAAGTATTTATCAAGGGGCGGCTGTTTCTATTTTTGTGGTTGATGTTTTAGAAAGTGGAGACTTTCGTTATGTCGGTTTAAATCCGATTCACGAACAACTTACCCAATTCACAACTGCACAACTGAAAGGAAAAACACCTGAACAGATTTTACCTGCTTCTTATGCTAAAGTTGTACGTCAACACTATATTGATTGTGTCACAGCTAAAAAGACGATTAGTTACGAAGAAGTGATGCCCTTTCAAGAGAGTATTTCTCACTGGCTGACTCAGCTTACCCCGATTTGCGATCGCAATAATCACATTTATAGAATTGTAGGAACCAGTATTAATATTACAGAACGCAAGTTAGCCGAAGAAAAACTTCGTTATAATGCCTATCACGATTCTTTAACAAGTTTACCCAATCGACCCTTTTTTATGGAGCGTTTGCAGGAGGCAATTCAACAAGTTAAAACTCAAAAAGGGTGTTTGTTTTCTGTTTTGTTTTTTGATTTAGATGATTTTAAATATATTAATGATAGTTTAGGACACGCTATAGGGGATCAACTCTTGATCGCTCTTACAGATCGCCTCAGAAGCTGCTTGCGAAAAACTGATATTTTAGCTCGTTTTGGTGGAGATGAATTTACAATTTTGTTAGGAGGAATTCAACAAATTGATCAAGTCATTAAAGTGGCTCAAAATATTCAACAGGAACTAAACTTACCGTTTGTGTTAGGGAGTCATCAAGTTTTTACCAATGCCAGTATTGGGATTGCGTTAGTCACGGCTGACTATCAACAACCTGAAGAAATCTTACGGGATGCCGATATTGCTATGTATTCAGCAAAAGCGCAAGGACAAGGAAAATCAGCAATTTTTAATCGCCAGATGCACTTGAAAATGCTTGAACGCCTCCAACTTGAAACTGATTTACGTCAAGCAATAGAACAAAAACAATTTCAGGTTTATTATCAACCGATTGTTTGTTTAAAAACTGATAATATTACTGGATTTGAAGCCTTGATTCGCTGGAAACATCCCAATGGAAATTTTGTTTCTCCTGCTAAATTTATTCCGATTACTGAGATCACTGGACTGATTGTAGAAATTGGTCAATGGGTGTTACATCAGGCTTGTTTACAAATGAAAACTTGGCACGAACAGTTTCCTAATTTCCCGAATTTAACAATCAGTGTGAATTTATCAGGGCGTCAGTTGCGAGAACCCGATGTAGTCGATAAAATTGATGATATTCTCCAAGAAACAGGTTTAAAACGTGACTGTCTCAAGCTAGAAATTACTGAAAGTATGTTAATGGATAATCCATCTGCGGTTAAAAGTCTATTGAAGCAGATTAAATCTCGTCAGATTAAACTCAGTTTAGATGATTTTGGTACAGGTTATTCTTCATTGAGTTATTTGCATAGTTTTCCGATTGATACCCTCAAAATTGATCGGGCATTTGTGGTTCATGCCAATTCGGAATTTAAAAATAAAGCTATTACCCAAGCGATTGTTACTCTCGCCCAGAATTTAGGAATGGAAGTCATTGCCGAAGGAATTGAAACCACAGATCAATTAGAACAACTCAAACAGTTAAAATGTGAATTTGGACAAGGTTACTTATTTTCTAAACCCCTCACCCAAGCTGACGCCGAAACGTTGCTGCAATCCACTCAAAAATTCCTCTTTTAAAAACAATAAACTTAAAAATAGAATCAACATTAGTCCTCTAAATTTCCATCTGTTAAACAGCGAAGCATCCGCTCATTCTCTCCAGAAATAGATGCCGGGGGTGGGAGACTTTGAGAGTTTCGTTCTACCCAAAGTTGGGGAGTTAGGGAGGCAAAATCATACCCATAATCAGCAACACCTGATATTTAAAGTTTTGTGTATAATTGACAATTTTGGCATTGCATAGGGTAGG
>NZ_AAVU01000057.1 GCF_000169095.1 Lyngbya sp. PCC 8106 | reverse complement strand
TCCGGGGGCTAACCATTTAAACCACTGTCGCACACGACGCGGAGATCGATTCGACCAACTGAGAAAATGTCGAGATTTTGCTAACTTGCGTAGGTTATGTTTCAATGAACCATTTGACATGGATGAAAACCTCTGAGGTATCAACAAGGTTAGAACAACAGATTAAATCAAGATTACGGAAGGCTGAAGTTGTTTGATCGCGTCAGTCCCCTCCCGTGCGTGGTATTAGCACCCCCAATGCTGAATCTATCTTCTCATACAACTCTAATTCTCCTTGACCCTGACAACAGAACAATCAGAAGGCAAAAGGCAACCTCCCCATCTCCCAACCTCCCAACCTCCCAACCTCCCAACCTCCCAACCTCCCAACCTCCCAACCTCCCAACCTCCCAACCTCCCCATCACTATTTGGTAGTCCTAGACGCATTGCGTATTCTGATCACTCTGTACAATAGATCATCAAAATGATTCTGTGGTTTTTTGTGCAGAATATTCTATGCCCCATGATCTTGAAACTTTAGTTGAGCTACGAGGGATTAGCAAGTCCTTTGGAAATAATCTCATTCTCGATAGCATTGACTTGAACATTCATAAAGGACAAGCAATGGCGATTATCGGCCCTTCGGGAACGGGTAAATCCACGATCCTGCGAATTCTTGCCGGACTCCTGATTCCCGACGCGGGTGAGGTTTATATTAACGGTCTAAAACGCAAAGGCTGGGTTGATGATATTCGTGATCCGATTGGGATTGGGATGGTGTTTCAAAATGCCGCTTTATTTGACTCCCTGAACGTTAGGGAAAATGTCGGATTTTCACTCTATCAGCATAGCAAATTGCCGGCTCGCACGATTCAAAAGTTAGTGGATGAAAAGTTGGAAATGGTCGGATTACCCGGAATTGGCGATCGCTTTCCGGCTGAACTTTCGGGGGGAATGCGAAAACGGGTGAGTTTTGCTCGGGCGATTTTACCGAATCCTGAAAATCCTGCTCATAATCCCGAAATTATTCTCTATGACGAACCCACCGCAGGTTTAGATCCGATTGCATCGACGGTGATTGAAGATTTAATTCGTGACCTCCAAAATAATGGAGGAGGATGCAAAACTTATGTGATGGTGACTCACCAAGATAGCACGATTCGACGGACAGCAGATGAAGTGATTTTTCTGTACAAAGGTAAAATTCAATGGTCGGGTGATGTGGAGCAAACCTACAGTACAGATAATGCTATCGTCCGACAGTTTTTTAGTGGGAGTGTAGACGGGCCGATTCAGATTTTAAATTAAGGATTTATTCAGTATTTATGTAACAATTTGCACGGCTTGTACTGTCAAAATATTCTAAAACAATGATGGAAAACAACGAACATTGTTCTTAAACTCCAAGTTTGTCCCAAAATAGCTAAAATCAAAGGACGGATAGAGATCACATTCCAGTCTGAAGACAGTTTGAAAGCCATTATATTAAAAAGGAAAGTATCATGCGATCGCGAGCATTTCGAGAAGGTTCAGTTGGATTGTTAACTTTATTAGGCTTAAGTTTATTTGGAGTGGTGGCTTTTTGGGTGCAAGGTTTACGGCTTGATCAGAGTGGCTATCAACTACGGGTCGAGTTTCCTGATGCGTCTGGAATGCAGCCGGGAACTCCTGTACGTTATCGGGGTGTAAAAGTCGGTCGAGTCACTGATATTAAACCCACTTCTAATTTAGTTGAAGTTCAATTAGAGATTGACTCCTCAGATTTAGTTATTCCTCGCGATGTGATGATTCGCTCTATCCAAAGTGGATTATTGAGTGATAATTTTGTTGATATTATTCCAAAATCACCTCTGTTGGAAGAAATGAAAGAGGTTAATCCTCTCAGTTCAGACTGTCCAGAAACTGTAATTTGTGATGACACGGTTCTCTCGGGAGAAAGTGGAGTTAGCTTGGAACGATTGATGGCTTCCCTCGTCGAATTTAGTGAACTTTATACCAATCCTGAACTGTTTCAAAATATAAATCAAGCCGCAGCTCGCACCGCATTAGCGGCGGATGAAGTCTCCAAAGTCAGCACCAAAATGACGGAGTTAGTTGAAATTGCGCGCACAGAATTGGGAAGTGTTAGTAATTCAGTGGATCAGGGAATTGGATCGTTTTCAACTGAATTAAGTTCGATTTCGGCGACCTTACAAAACTCGACCAATGAAGTGACTCGCGCCACTATTGAATCGGCTAATTCTGTACAACGGGCGGCGAATGAAGTAAGTACCATTAGTAATGAAGTTCAGATTTTAATTGCGAGTAACCGTTCGAGTTTATCGACAACGCTCAATAATATCGAATCTATTACAGGAGAACTGAGTTCTACCGTGGCTAGTCTCAACCCAATCCTCAATCAAATTCAACAAGGACCGTTATTAAATAACTTGGAAGTCTTATCAGCAAATGCAGCAGAAGCTTCCGGAAACTTATTGGATTTATCCAAAGCGGTTAATGATCCAGAAACTTTGATTTTACTCCAACAAACCCTAGACTCCGCTCGAACAACCCTCCAAAATGTTGAAAAATTAACTTCTGATGTTGATGATCTTATTGGTGATCCAAAAGTTCGTGAAAATTTGCGAGAAATTATTAATGGGTTAGGGAATATTCTCGCCTATACTGATCAGTTAGAACAACAAACTAAAGTTGCAAAAACTCTAGCCCCTCTCTCGGAAATTCTCGAATACTCAGAAGCGATCGCCCTCGAACAAAACTTATCAAAGATCGATGAAAAGCAACTTTCCCCTCAATAAAGCTTCACTGACCCAACTTAGTGATCAAGATCACCAAGCCTTCGGGGTTGAGTTCACAAGAATTCCCTGAAGGGTATCACCCCTGTAATTACAAAAGAATGAGACAATTAAAAAGTCGAGTCTATATTTCTTATGTATCAACTCAATCTCCTCCCTGGCGCAATTAATGAAATCATCGCTTCTGTCACCGATCACCACTGTCTAACCCAAGCTGATCGTTATGGACTGATGGCGGCTTTGCTTGATGAGTCTCTCAACGAAGAAGAAAGACGTTCCATTGATAGACTGTTACGTTCTGTGGCACGAGGACGGGTAAAAGTGATCGAAGAGGGTTCTAAACTGGATTAAACTATACTCAATTTTCTGTCTGTTACACTCGACTTTCTCCAAGCAGCTCTGTATTTTTAGAGTTGCTTAATCTGATGTAAAAATCCGGCAGGGTGCCACTTCATACTCGATACTTTTGTCAATTTAAGCTGTAAGTTTAAGCTAGCATTGAGCGATACCAAAATAATAATCTAAGTTTAAATATTATACAATATTTCATCCAAGTTTTCAACTCAAAAATCAAACAATTAACGAAACGATTAAACCCCCCACCAGCCAAATAATACTTGCAATCGCTAGATAAAACAAAATATTTTCAATGATTCCTTTTTTGCTACCGTGACTATGACCGTGATGTTGACCCTGACTTTCTTGACGTTGATTATAATTTAACCAAGCCAGAACCCCTGTAAGTCCCAGAAAAACCAGATTCAGCCAGAAGGTATAATCAATCGCAAAACGCTCACTTTCAGCAGCACTTTGACCGCCTGTTTCTGGAAGTAAATTCAAGATAGAAAAGCCATAATGCAACATCAGAGATGTTCCCACCAAAGCCGCCAAAAATACACCAATAATATAGAGAGCAAGTTTCCAACCATAATATTTAGCATTAATCCGAATCACCGGAAACACCACCAAATCACTAAAAATAAACGCCATCACCCCCGCAAAACTCACCCCATTACTATAAAGAATCGAAGCAAGGGGAATATTTCCCATTGAACCAATAAATGTGAAGAAAGCCGCCACAGGGCCGATAATAGTCTGTTCTAAAATCGCTAAAAAACCCGGAGAAGTGTTTTGACCCGAACCGATAAATAAAGTCTGAAAAAAAGCAGGAGGAACAAATGCCGAAATAATTCCAGCAATGGTAAACCCAAAGGTGACATCTTTCCAGACCATTCCCCATTCCATAAAATATTTATGGGCAACCTGTATCCAGGCTTTTTGGGTTTGAATTTTTTCTTTCCAGTCAGGAACTTCTTTATTTTCGTCTTCATGTCCCTCTTGTTCGTTGAGTCTTCTTCTGGCTTTTTTAATTAACTTTTTCGGACGGGTGAAACGAACAACTTGCCACATTAATAGAATTAAGATAATTCCGCCTAAATATTCCCCGACGACAAACTGCCAACCCAAGAAAATTGCAATAATAAATCCGAGTTCAATCACTAAGTTTGTAGAAGCCAGTAAAAAAGCCAGAGAAGGCACAAACCCCGCTCCTTTTTTAAATAAAGATTTCGTTGTAGCCAGTGCTGCAAAACTACAAGAACTGGAAATAAACCCAAAAAATGTACCTAGAGCAATACTCTTTTTTCCCGCTTCTCCCATCGTCTGCTTCATGCGTTCACGGGTAACAAATACTTGGATTGCACTACTAATAATATAACCGAGAATAAATGCCCATAATGCCTTCCAGAAAAAGCTTAGAGAAGTTAAAACTGCGTCGCTGTAGCTAGTTAAAAATCCACTATTATCCATCAATTGAACTTCAATTCTAGTTGTTGAAGCTAGTTTAAATGAATGCTTGATTGAATACATCTTGCTATCGAGGTAAGCCAAAAGATAGATATTGTTTAGAGTTTACCTTATTTTTATAACGGTATAATATTTAATTCTAAAACTTGAATAGCGGGAACAATAGAAAGGGTATGATGTTCAATCAGAGGGGTTCTTTGTTGATCGATTAAAGCAGCAAAAAGAACTAAAAATAGAGAACCTTGATGAATAAAAATAACTCGTTTAATTTGGGTAATAGAAAGAGAATCTGTGGCTAAACTTAAAGCAATTTCTATTGAATCAGAGGGGGTGAACTTTAGGGGCGCAAAGCTTACGCTCTCTTGTTCATAAACGAGCAGAGTTAAAAATGTAATTAAAGAAAATCTAGCCAAAAAGATTCAAACAAAAAGGATTATATTTTCGTTCATTTTCTATTCTTTATCCGTTAATTGATGATATGGTGTTCCGTCTGGTAAGGTAACATTTTCCATGATATTATTAGACAATTCAGCACGACTCCAACTAGCGCCTTTAAAGTTGGCTCCACTCATATCAATATTAATTAAACGAGCAAATTCTAACTTAGCATTGATTAATTTTGCGTCTACTAAACAGCCTCTTTCTAGGTTACTCATTCTCAAATTTGCACCTCGAATATTTGCCTGTGTAAAATCAGCAAAATTTAGATTCACTTCACTTAAGTCAGTATTCATTAAATTAGCTTTGCGGAAAATAGCGTGCTGAAGTTGAGCTTGTTTAAAGTTTGTGTTTTCACAGTTTGTACTGTCTAGAATCGCATAGTTAAGTTGGGCTTTTCTGAGATTTGCATTACTTAAATTTGCACCCGTTAAATCACTTACAATTGTTACTTTTGAAGTCTTATCTTCATATAAATCTGGATTCAAATTGACTTCTTTGAGATTCGCTCCCGTGAGATTAGCGGCTTGTAGAGAAATTCCTTGTAAATTGGCTTGAGCAAAGTTAGCATTTTTTAGATTGGCGTGATTGAGTAGAGTCTGTTGAGAAGAAAAACACCCCAAATCGGCTGATTTAAAATCCGCATTTTCTAAATTTGCCCGAGTTAAATTACTGCCTTTGAGTATCGCAAAACTTAAATCAGCACCCCGCAAATCACTTCCAGTTAAGTTAGCATTTTGGAGGTTTGCTTTTTTTAAATTAGCATTTCTTAAATTCGCGTTAACAAGATTTGCTTCTTGAAGGTTTGCTTCTTCTAAATCAGCTCCAGATAAATTGACTTCAGAGAGATCTGCTTGTTGTAAGTTTGCTTTTGAAAGATTACTATTTTTACCAATTTTTGTGTTTAAAAGTCGAGAAATTGGATCTAGAAGTTTGAGCGTTTTATTTTCTGAGTTCTGTGGTTTTGGGTTGAATGAAGGCGGAGGATTAGTTTCAGAAAAACAAATATTCATGATGCACACCTGTAGTAGAATCTAAAAAACCCTAATCATACGATCTAAAATCTTTCATCTCTCATGTAACAACACCTAGAGGTAAAATTCAAAATGAATTGAACACTTTCTGGTTGTCTGCTGGCTTTATTGTTCGGGGTTAAACCCAAAAGGAGGTAAAGTTTCTTGAATTTCAGAACCGAGACTCACGGTAACAATAAATTTTTCATCTAAGCTTCCAATAACCGCAGTAAAAATATAAGAATAATCATCATCGGGATTTAATCCTTTTTCAACTAAAATGCTAGTCGCATCACTCACTCTTAACTGAATTTGATGGGGTAAACTCGTCTGAGAAGGCGTTCCCAAAATCAGTAAAAGTTTCCATTCTCGAACGGTATCTGACTCTAATTCCCAAGTTAAAGCATACAAACGTAAAGTGGTTTCTGCTAGTTGTAAATCTCGATAACCTCCTTTGGCTTGAGTCGGAATTTCTTCTCCTTTTTTGTTCAGTTCTCCTACAATTGCTTCAAATTCCTCTGAAGCCCATCTCAAACTTCTCATCCCTGTCGCTGTTGAGAATTCTGGAATCAAAACCCAGGAAAATTCTGTTGCTAAAGTGTCAAGTTCATCTTGTAACCAACGCCCTAAATTAATGGCGGGTTTGCTTAAAAGTGTGAGAAGATCACCGAGGTAATTTGTTTGAGTTTTAATCAACTCTGATTGGCTTATTTCAGGTTCTAAATCAGTTTTATTTTGCACCTGATAAACCCATCGTAACAGTTCAGGATTTGTGAGTATTGCTATTCCTTGTTCCCAGTTTAATAGATTCCACAGTTGGGGAGTTGACTGTGAGTTTTGAGTCGAAAGTTGAGGTAAAATCGTCTGTAGTTGTGCTTGTTTAGTAGAGAGTAAAGTTTGACGAGCGGGAATTTCAGGTAAAGAAATTGCTGTGGTTTCTAAACAACGAAAATATAGAATTAACTGATCTATTTCGGATTCAAACCATTGTATAGGAACTTGATAAGTCCAATCTAAATCCGGTTCTAAATTTGCATTAGTTTTTGCAGCAATCAGGTTTTGATAGGAAATAAAACTAGAGACAACAACGGTTTCAAGTTCTTCTTGAACTTCCACTAAAACATACAATTGAGCCGCATATTCTGGTAAGTCTAATACAGCTTGAGGAATGCTAACGATTTCATCAGATAAACTCCCAACCGTAACAAGACAAACTTTAAATTGATTAACATATAAATTACAAACCGCTTCAATCGTATTCGCCACTTCTGGATGAAAAATCGAGCAGTTTTCTCGGTTCACGATGAAATCATCGCCTCGTTCTTCTAACCAGCTTTCAAAACCAAATAAAGCTAAAGCGTTTAAATAAGTATACCATTTTCGAGATTCATCCTGAAGGGGATAACTGAGTTCTATTGCTTGATTAATCTGTTCATCCAATAAAGCAATCGATGAAGTTGAGAAAGATTCAAAGCCCAGTGACATTTCCGTAAGTAAGGATGAGTTATTCATTATGATTTCTCCTAATTATTTTAGTTAAGGATGAGTCAGGTTTGATGCAAGATTCTATTGTAGTACATTTAGATAGCATAGAGATTAAAGATAAATTTGTTTAACAGTTAAACTGACAATCTATCTGCTCACAAAGTCGTTGAGAAAATAAACTTTTAGTTGAACTTTCTTGAGAGTTGTGAGATTCTGATTCGGCTTCTTGAATCAACTTATCAATTTCTTCATTAAGAGCTTCATCTAGTTCGTGATCGAGAGTTTGCAGACGGTGAACATCAGTATAACTTTTAGCAAAATCAAGAATACGATCACGCAATTGAATCAATAGTTTTTGTCGGACATCTGCTCTAAATTCCTTTAAGTTTAACAAACGAGTCACTTGATATTGTGCTTTCAGTCCGAGTTTTTTAGCAATTTCTCCCATTGATTCTTCCCGACAATGAAATAGACTTAATGCTTTTAAAAACTGTTCTGACTTTTCCTGATTGCGACGTTTTAATTGACTCAACCGTTGCTCTACAACCTCTAACAAACTCCGATCTAAACAAGACATAAAATGCTGACGGTACTGCTCTAAAAACTCTGTTTGAGTATTATGGTTGTCTTCTGTGGGTTCAGGAGCCGTTAATTGTTCTAAGCCTTCTGAGGAAGAAGCATCTAAAGATTGAGTGGGAAACTGTCCGCCTCGACTATAAATCCGATAATCTCTTAATTGATTAGCAATTTCTTGGAGATTTTGAGCAATCATCTTAGTCGGAATTGAGAGATCAAATTGAGTTTTTAAAATATCAGCCATTTGTTCATATTGTTCAGGAGTTGGAGGTTGACATCGCCTTTTAAATCCGCTACTCCGTTGCTGAAGTCGTTGACTGCGATAGACATTGTGATAACTGAATAAAATTTGGCTACTGCGTTGAACTTCTAGAGGAGTGAGTTGATAAACTTCAGTTAAAATTCGCTCTAGTTGTTTAGGTCGAGTATCATTCAAAATTGCCCAATTACTCACCATATAAATTCCCCGTTCGAGCAGAAATGCGTTCAGTTCAGGATGGTATCTAACTCGGCGATTTGTCCAGGTGGCTAAACTGCTTTTTTCGGGGTCAAAACTCTCTAGAATTTGTCTAGCTAAAGACTGATAAGAGTTATTTTTCGGGTTGATTTCTCCCGATTCATCCAGAACTAAAGGAAATAAATCTTGACGACTAAAACCATGTTCTGTCCCAAATTTAGCTTCTAAGTATAAGCAGGTTTGTTCAATTTCCCAAGAAATAAAACACAAAAGACACAGTTGAGCATCAGTTGAACTTAAATGAGGATCAGGAAGCGTTTTTGGTTCTCGATACCATTGAGTCAATTTTTGCTGAATGGCTACATCTGAGACTTCTGTACGAGTCGCCCACTCGGTTAGTGCTAACTGAAAAAATGCCTGAGCTGACGGAATTTCAGAGATTTTCCGCTGTCCTGAACTTGTGAGTTTAACCAATTTCCAGTATTTTGACGCAGTACCCATTGAGATTTAAGTTTGAGTTGGCGATAGTGAACGAGAACAGACTTTGAGGATTTAATTCATTATTTCACCTTCTAGAGAGATTTGTGAGTCTTGAACTCGGGGTGGTTTTCCCCTTCACAAATACTTATTTCTGGAGGTTCTGAGCCTATGCACTCTGCGTCTGAGTTTAACAAGCTGATCAGATTCACGCAATCAAAACAGAGTGATTGGCGGTTTCTGTCAAAATTTGCTCAACTTCCGCAACCGTTAAATTGGGGTTCGCACTCAACATCAACGCCGCAACACCCGCCACATGAGGCGCCGCCATCGACGTTCCCTCGAAATACTCATAATTGTTGTTGGGTGTCGTGGAATAAATACTAACACCAGGCGCAACCACATAATCTAAGGGCGTAAACCCAGCATCATTGGAGAAATCGGCCACCCAGTCATAAGAGTTAGAAGCGCCGACAGCAATTCCCCAGTCTGTGGCGTACTGAGCCGGATAGGTCGGTGAAAACCCATAGTTATTTCCAGCCGATGATACCACCACCACTCCATTCTCCGTCGCAAACTGAACAGCTTCTTGGAGCAGAGTCAGGTCATAGTAGAAGCTACTATAACTATCAAAACCCAGACTCATATTAATAACATCTGCACCATTATTAACGGCATAGTAAATCCCGGAAGCAAGACTATCGACATCGCCAAGATAATCAGTAATCACTTGCACAGGCATAATTTGAGCGTTGGGAGCCACTCCAGTCACCCCAAATTCATTCGCTTCTGCGGCGACAATTCCGGCAACATGGGTTCCGTGACCATAATAATCCATCGGATCAGCATCGTTATAAATAAAATCCCAACCCCTCACATCGTCTCGATAACCGTTTCCATCGTCATCAATGCCATTACCCGGAATTTCATCAATATTTTGCCAAATTCTACCATCGAGATCGGGGTGAGTGTAGTCAACTCCGGTATCGAGTACCGCGACAACCACGCCTTCGCCTGTAAAACCCTGACTCCAAACTTCGGGAATATGAATTGTATTGAGTCCCCAGTTGGGATGATAAGTATCGGGAACATCCGCAAAGGGAACCGGAGAACCAATAGCACGACTAACCGCAGCAGAAGCATTAATTAAACCGTACCCCTCAATCGGATCAAAATCAGAAACAGGATTAACCAAAGAGGTCTGAGTTGTTGAAACCGTTAGAGTGTAGGGTGTCTCCCCACTGTATTGTTCAACGTTCACAAAGTAGGTTCCCGCAGGTAAGTCTGCTGAAATATTGTCAGAAAAGGTTCCCCATTGATAGGAATAATCAATCACTTCACTGTAGTCAGCAAAACCATCACCGTTGTTATCGGCGATCAATTCTAAATCGGCATCTGCTGTTAAACCATCTAGGGATAAATTGAGATTGCTAGCACTATTAAGCTGAATGCGATAATAGTCGTTTAAATCATCGATTCCGACAGAATCATTAATCGTTTGAGTCCCTTCTATTGGGCCTAAATCTTGAGCTGTAGCGAGAGTATCATCAACGACTGGAAGCAAAAAGGTATTGGTGAGGCTATCTCCAGTCAGGGGATCGGTTGCGAGAAGATTTGAGTTATTGTCTGGGTTATAATCAGAAGTCTCAGCAATAATCGTCGGTTCTAGAACAGATAAGTCTGGAACGGTGGGAGCGAAGGGATCAGAATATCCAGTCCATGGGGTACTATCGAGGGTTTCTACACCCAATATCTCCGGGAGATGCAATCCTGCAAAGTCTGGTTGTGTGTCCAACATAGAGATCAGAGTTTGAAAAAGGCGTCTAAATCTACCTCAACCTATCTCTGAGTCCAGCTAACTTATGCAATCTTTCTATCTCCTCAGTGAAAACTTCTAGAGTGCGTCGGAAGTGCAGGTTCCCATCTCGATTGAAAATATTGGCGATAGAGTTCACAGCTTATTCTTGCTTGATTATCCTCTAGATGAATTAGCCCGATACTCTTGAGTTTAAAGGCTTCGACTTGATTAAGGGAGATAGGCGTTTGAGACATTAGAATTTTTTTAAAGGAGATTGCTAACTCGGGATATTGTTGGAAATACCAAGCTTGATTGTGGAGGTGATGGCTATAAATTCCGCTATCACGGGTTGCAGTTTTGAGGAGTTGTTTTAGATCAATTTGTTGAGATACACTTTGATAAAGAGCTAATCTCACCAGATAAGGAAATCCCCCGACTAGGTTCATTAATTGCGATAACTCCGAAGCAGAAAGATACAGTCCATGACGTTGTGCTAAATCAAAGACTTGTTCAGAGGTAAAAGGGGGTAACTCAACCGAGTAACCAATATTAAAGGGGGATTTGTTAATATCGAGCGGAATATAAACTTCCGTTGAGTTGACCAAAATTAAGCGAAGTTTTAGCCACTCACTAATGTCTCGGGTTTCTTCATGCCAAGATCGCAACAGAACCAGGATATCTCGCACCAGAGATGGATATTCAAAAAGCTGATTGACTTCATCAAGAGCCAATAGAATAGGACGGTCAATTTGTTTAAGTAAATACCCCTGAAAATAGAGGGTACAACTGACTAAAGCCCCCTGATCTTCATCCCAATATTCATCGAGTTGGGGATCTAATCCGAGTTGTCGGGCGGTATTGGCGCACAACCAGCGAAGAAATTTTTCGGTTGAGGATAAAACTTTGCTTTCTGCACGGTTAAGGCTAATTTTTATGGTTTTAAATCCCTGGTTTTCTGCAAAAGCCAGCACTCTCACCATCAGCGAGGTTTTACCCATTTTTCGCGGTGCTTTGATGCGAATCAGGGAGCGAGGTTTTTGAATTTCTTGATAACAAATAGACTCTATTGGCGATCGCTCAATATAAAATTCAGAGGCGAGCGGGACTTGTCCTTCCGGGAATTCTAGACTGACTCGATCCGAGATTTTATTGAAGTTTTTGTCCAGAAAAGCAACTGCATGAATTAATTTTTTTTCGAGGAGAGAACGACAGTTGATTTTGCTGACTTTTTCACCCAGGAGATCTGAGAGGAGATTCCATAACTTCGGAGCGGCTCCATTTTTGAGGTAACTTGGAGAGTAGCCATTTTCAAGGGCGATTTGGTCATAAGTCTTCCTAGTATCCTGCAACGATTCAGCCAGGATCATTTTATGAATATAGCTCAAAGGGTTTCCTGTCCGAACGCTCACTAGAGTATCGGTCAGCTCTACAAGTTTTTTAACACCCATTACCGATTGTTCGCTCTATAATGTGCCTCTCAATCCAGTATAGTCGCATCTCATATGGATTTTAGTTTTTGTATCTTATGATCTGAGAATAGTTTTCACTTTTTAGGTGATCATTGCTGTAACATTTCTCGATTAAACTTGATTAAGAAGGTGATTGAGTCATTTCACTAAAAATAAAGCATTTATAGAGTATTAACAAATACCTTGAAGAAAGCTGGATGTAGGGTGCTGAAGGTTCTGTTAAATCTGATCAAGCAGTGATGTTGGGTTGGCAAGCTGAGGATATTTTAGAAATGGAACTGGCAGCGTGAATATTTCAACATCAGCCAGTTCACCTCAACAAAACCAGTCACAGTACCAATATGGCAAGCTCAAGACTGCTTCGCCAATACATAAAGTTAGTCTTTCTGTCGATGCGATCATCCCGAGTTTTCAACTCTACTGATAAGTTTGCTTGAATAAGCTGTTTTTATTCATCTAGGAGTGAGATTTATGCACAAAATATCAATTTTGTCAATCCATAAAGTTAGTTAATTTAAGCGTCAAAGTTAACATAAAGCTAAATTTGTATCGAATTTGATAGTGCGGGGAAAGAACAAATTGTACATTACAGATAAATGCCAGGAGTATGAATTATGGCTAATGTTATTTTCTATGAAAAACCCGGATGTAAAAATAACACGAAGCAAAAAGCCTTACTACAGTCAGCCGGTCACAACTTGGATGCTCGTAACCTCTTAACTGAATCTTGGACACCCCAAAAACTACGTCCTTTCTTCGGTGATTTACCCGTAACAGACTGGTTTAATAGCAGCGCACCTCGGATTAAATCTGGCGAAGTTGATCCCAGTCAACTCAATGAAGAAACCGCCTTAAATTTAATGATAGCTGATCCTTTGTTGATTCGTCGTCCTTTAATTTTAGTGGAAGAAATTTATCGAGTCGGCTTTGATCCTGATGTGATCGAAAGTTGGATTGGTTTAAATTCCACAACTCCTATTTCCGAAGACTTAGAAACTTGTCCTCGTTCCCACGCGGAAACTCCTTGTAAAACAGCCACTCATTCAACTTGAATTGAGTACAATTTCTAGGGGCGCGTTTAGTTTGCGCCCTAAATTTTGAGAATTCAGATTAAGACTTCGCTGCATAATAAAATGCTATTTCTTTGGGTTTTAGCCCTTCAAACCCCGCTTCAGTCAGCATTTGATTGAGTTTTTCTTCAGAGATGTGTTTTGCACCGATTCGCACAATCCGCGATCGCATTGTATTCGATACTCCACTCCGCTGACGTCCAGCTTCTAACCCCATGACTTGATTGTAGAGATTCAATTTGTCTTGAGGAATAGGAGTTCCATCTAAATCAATTCCCTGGGCGATCGCTCGATCTACTGCATCTGCACCTTGGGTACTTTGAGCGTCTGATGTCATGTTTGAATCCGAATTTTACCACAATTATTCTATCAGATCCGTTGCTCTGAAGTCATAACCCGAATAATTAAAAGCCCACCCCCAGGGGCGAGCCGAGTGTAATATTATGCTCGGTATTGCTAAGTTACTCATAGGGTAGCAGTTGAGTCGGTTGATTGTCCGTATAGACCTATACTTGTCTAGATTTTTTTTAAACTCCAATTCAAAATTCTGAAAGAAATCTCAGTTTATTTCAGGTTTAGTCTGTTCTCATAATCTTCTCTTAAAGTAATAATTGAACAGCACAAGAGAGAGTTTATCCTTGAGAAAACGATGAAACAGTGATTGAGTTTAGTCGCACAGGCTGCAATCGGTATCAGTCTGTTTCCGAGCTAACCTGCAAATGCTCAATCTCCCCAAATTAGTGTAGTGAATGATATTATTTGTCGATTTAAGTATAAGTTCGCTAATCAAGATTGGATGGTTGGTGATACCAGTGGAATAACCCCTTTGGATGCTAAAAATACACGAGACAAAATCATTGAGAGTATCTAAAGTCAAGCTGAGTCAACGGGAGCAGAGTTAGAAATTGTTCATTTAAGGTGTCGTGATTCTTGGGGTCAAAATTAGTTGATTAAGAATGGTTTTTGATAAATTTTATACCGTTTTTTGTTTAAATTAGGGTATTTAAAGATAAGTTTACTCAATTTTGTAAGCTGATCGGGTCTCTTTTGTATTCAATTAAACTTAAAAAAAATTAACTTTAGGTTTTTTTTGTAGAGTTTTATCAAATTTAATTTATACAAAAAATAAACACTGTTAACTGAAATTTAATTTTTCAATAAATCAAGATAAAAATGTTTAAAAAAATATTAGATTATGCTAAGGTTAACTTAAGATTAATAAAAGTTGATTGCTCTGTGATCAGCTAATCCTTTGAGAGAGAACACCATGAACAAGTTAATCAGTTGTATTGCATTGGTTTTTGTGGGATTAAACCTGAGTTTACCCGCCCAAGCCATTCGAGTCACAGAACAAGATATTGTCTGTTATTTCAAGTACAAAATCGGCGATCAAGCTTGGGTACTCGATAGTACAGGTGCAACCACTCGTGCTGGCGCTAGACGCTTTAGAGAACAAGTTCTTCAAAGACAGCAACGTTTAGCAGAAGATGGCGGAGAAGAACTACAAGTCGCTTATACAGGCTGTCGAGATCCCTATGGTCACAACTAATCAAACCCCTAAGTAGGGGATAAAATGTCATTCTTTGGGAAGTGAAGACTCTCTTGTAGATCCTTCATTTCACTTAGGGTGACAATTATTGATATCTATCTATTCGCAAAAAAATCAACTCAAATTTAGCGATCGCTTAACAAATGTCCCTCAACAGATTACAATTAGAACAGAGAAAAAATAATATTTGTTAGTCTCCAACTCCGCCGATGAAACTTTCGCAGAAACAACTCAATACATTGTCAGTGTGTCCGCGTCGGTTTCAACAGACTTATTTAGATCAACTGATTTCTCCGCCTTCCCCCGATCAAGAAGAACGAATCATTTGGGGAAATCGCTTTCACCTGTTAATGCAGCAGCGAGAATTAGGCTTACCTCTCGATCAATTAATTGCGGCGAATCCTCAACTCGGACAAGACCTAACCGCCTTAATTCAAGCAGCACCTGATCTGTTTAATTCTGATTCCAATTCTCTCGACCTAACCTTTCGAGAAGCCGAACATCAACGCACTCTAAACTTTCGAGGTCATCTTCTCCTGGGCATTTATGATCTATTAATCGCCGATCAAAAAAAGGCTCAAATTATCGACTGGAAAACCTATCCTCGTCCTCAAAATTCTGATCATCTGATCAAAAATTGGCAAACTCGCCTTTATCTTTATTTGTTAATCGAAACCAGTGATTACTTACCCGAAAACGTTTCGATGACCTATTGGTTTGTGCGGGGGAATAAAAACTCTGGCCCACAATGTTTAACCCTTTCCTACGACAGCCAAAAACATCAACAAACCCAACAGGATCTCACCCAACTGATCACCCAACTCGACGATTATCTCCAACGCTACGAACAAGGAGAACCCTTTCCAAAAGTCGCAATCTCCAGCGAATCTTGTCAATCTTGCTCATTTGCCCTTCGTTGTCAACGCATTCAGGAAACGGAGGATAACTTTGGGGAATCTCAGAAATTCAACGTGAACAAACTGCCAAATTTCGCTAAAATTGAAGAAATCCCCATCTAAATGTGAAATTGCTTTTTTCTTTCCCCATTTTAAATTAAATTAAAACATCATTCCAATGTGGCAAATTCAGCCGACTGTTGAGATTCCCGACTGGATGGTTCCTGCACTTCGTCGCTATATCCCCGAGATAGACGGACGTTTTGCCGCTCAATTACTTATGTCTCGGGGAATTCAAACCCCGGAACAATTGGCGGTTTTTCTCGATCTCAACCAGTATAAACCCAGTAGTCCATTTGAGTTTGGATCGGAGATCAAATGGGCGGTGAATCGATTAGTGATTGCCCGAAACTGCGATGAAGCGATCGCGATTTGGGGAGATTTTGACGCCGATGGAATTACCGCCACCGCCGTATTATGGGAAGGTTTGGGTCAGTTTTTTAACCAAGCGGGAAGGCTTGCAGAACCAACAGACGACGCCTCGGCCTGTTTATCTTACTACATTCCCAATCGTTTAACGGAGTCTCACGGCCTCAATATTGCCGGAATTGAAGGATTAGCCCAACAAGGCGTGCGGGTGATTGTTACTTGCGACACGGGTAGTACCAATATTACTGAAATTGAATACGCCAAACAGTTAGGAATTGATGTGATTGTTACGGATCATCATACCTTACCGCCTGAACGTCCGCCTGTGGTTGCGATTATTAATCCTCGCAATTTATCCCCCCAGCATCCGATGTATCATTTATCTGGGGTTGCTGTTGCTTATAAACTTGTAGAAGCCCTCTATCAAACCTTACCTGATATTCCCGAACAACCCTTAGAAAATCTGTTAGATTTGGTGGCAATTGGGTTAATTGCTGATTTAGTTCAACTCACTGGAGATTGTCGTTATCTCGCCCAATGTGGGATTGAAAAACTCAAACAACAACAACAAAATCCGACTCGTCCAGGGGTGGGAAAATTATTGAGTTTGTGTAAACGAACTGGAGATCGTCCGACTGATATTTCCTTTGGTTTAGGCCCTCGAATTAATGCTGTAAGTCGCATTCATGGAGACGCCCGTTTTTGTGTCGAACTTCTCACCAGCCGAGATGAAAAACGCTGTCATAAGTTGGCTTTAGAAACTGAACTCGCCAATACTCGTCGCAAGTCACTTCAGCGAGAAGTTAGCCGAGATGTGATCAAAAAACTTGCCCAACTCGACCTATCAACTACTTGTGTAATTGTGTTGAGTGATCCCCAATGGCCGACTGGAGTTTTAGGGTTAGTTGCAGGTCAAGTTGCCCAAGAATACGGACGACCCACAATTTTATTAAGTACCGATATTGGGGGCAATTTATCAACAGAAGATTTCCCAAAAGAAGGGTTAAAAATAGAAGAAAATCCTCAACTTTTAGCAAGAGGTTCGGCAAGATCTGTTAATCAAATTGATTTGTATGAATTAGTCAAAGGTCAAGCCCATTTATTACATCGTTTTGGAGGTCATCCTTTTGCAGCGGGTTTAAGTTTACCTGTTGAAAATATTCCGATGTTTACAGAGGCAATTAACCGTCAACTGCGCGAACAAATTGAACAGATTCCCGGTGGCGGATTAGAACCGATTGTACAAGTGGATTTGGTTTGTACCGTTGCGGAATTAGGACGAGATTTGTTTCAGGAGTTGAAATTATTAGAACCTTGTGGAATGGGAAATCCTGTTCCTCATATTTTAATCCAAAATTGTTGGTTTAGCAATCCCTGGAATCAAAATGAAAAAGATATTAAAGGTCAGAAAGTTTCTTATATTAAAACCACATTTGAACTCTGGGATGAATCTGTAACAGAGGGGTTTCCGGGGGTTTGGTGGGGTCATTATAAAGATGAAGTTCCAGAAAATCGGTGTGATCTGGTGGTGGAACTTGATTTTAATACGTTTAAAAAACGTTATGAAGTGCGATTGTTAGAGGTTCGTCTTGTTGAAAATACTCCTTCAAACCCAATTTATCCTCAAACCGATTGTATAATTGACTGGCGAAATCGTCAGCCCAATACTTCTGAAAAAGATATTTTAAATGAAGGGATAAAGCCTTTGATGATTAAAGATTGTCCGACGAGTTGGGAGGAGTTGCGAATCTGGTTTCGACGTTTAGTTTATCCTCAAAATCGGTTAATTTTGGCTTATCAACTTCAACCGGAGATTTCATCGAGGGAAATTTGGGAAAGACTGATTGGAATTGCCAAATATTTAAGTCGAACTGAAAAATCAGTGAGTCGTAAAAAGTTACAGCAAACCTTAACCATTGGAGATTCAGCCTTAAGATTGGGATTTGAGATTTTAAAACAACTAGGATTTCAAATAGAACACCGTGAGCGTGAATTTTATATGCGTAAAATAGAAAATCAAGCAACAACTGAAGCTGAAAATTCCTTAGTCGAAAAGTTTTTAGCCGCGATTCAAGAAGAACAATTTCGTCGCCAATATTTCTGTGAAGTTCCTCTATCAACCCTGCAAGCAATCGCCCATCAAACTCTAACTCATGTCTCTTATTCAGCTTCAGAGTTAGAATTTTAAGACAGGGCTACAGAAGCTTTTAAAGCCAAATGGGGTAATAATTGTTCTAGGTCTAGATTCGTCGCGACTTGAGCGAGTTGGTTAACATCATGGGGATTTTCAAGATAAGGTATAATTCCTAAAATGGGAATTTGAGTTAACGATTCAATTAAATGAGTTGGACTCCAATTGTCAATTTCTTGTTGATTACAAGGCTGTACACAATTTAGAATAATTCCTCTGAGATTAACTCCCATACGACGCGCCAAAGCCACATTAGAAACTGCTTGGGTGATCGCCCCTAACCGGATAGGAACCACTAAAACCGTCGGTAAACGCCAATCTCGGGCTAAATCTGCGACAATTAATTCATGGGTAATTGGAGAACCTAAACCGCCCACGGCTTCAACTAAAATAAAATCTCGCTGTTGTTGGAGATTACAAAAAGCCGCCCAAATCTTTTCGATTTCGACTCGACGTCCTTCTTGTTCGGCTGCAATGGGAGGGGCTAAAGGGGCTTCAAAATAAAGGGGTGTAATTTCTTCGGGTGACTGTTCGAGTGCAAAAAGTTGACTATACAATTCGCGATCGCCAACACCCGACTGTAAGGGCTTCATTACCCCTAAACTCTGAGAAGAACAATACTTTTTCCAATAAGCAATTAAAGCGGTTGTTAATACAGTTTTACCAGCTTCTGTATCGGTTCCAGAAATCAGAAGTGAATTCATCATAATCATTGCTCACCAGACGTAATTGATTAAAGAAATAAACAGGAAATAAACTGATGCTTGAGATTTAGAAAAATTGATTCAACCCGTATCGTTATTCTCTATATTCTCCTCTCCGGCTTCTTCTTCTATTTCAGGAAAAAAAGTCGGGTCTTTCGGTTCGGATTTAGGAGAAGCAGTCGGTTCAAGTTCCGATGATTCTTCGACAGGAGATTCAGGTTTCGGAACAATTGGAATTTTGGGTTCCTGGGAAGATTTTGGAGGTTCTTCCGGCTTCGGTTCGGGTATGGGTTCGGGTATGGGTTCGGGTATGGGTTCGGGTTCGGGTTCGGGTATGGGTTCGGGTTCGGGTATAGGTTCGGGACTCGGTTCGGGTATAGGTTTAGGAGTCGGAGTGAGTTCAGGAGTCGGAGTGAGTTCAGGAGTCGGAGTGAGTTCAGGAGTCGGAGTGGGTTCAGGAACAGGCTCAGGTATGGGTTCAGGAACAGGCTCAGGTATGGGTTCAGGAACAGGCTCCCAGGTGGGTTCAGGTTCCCAGGTGGGTTCAGGTTCCCAGGTGGGTTCAGGTTCCCAGGTGGGTTCAGGTTCCCAGGTGGGTTCCGGTTCAGGAACGATGGGAGGGAGAGTATTAATCAGACTCACCTCTAAGGTATAATCACTCTTGGAAAATCCCGGTAAAGTTTGTAACTCCACGATATAGTCACCCCTCATAGAGGCTGTTCCCTGCCATAAAGACACCTCTTGAGCCACTGCATTTTGCTTGGGATCATAGAGATTGAATAACACTCCCTCTCCAGACACCGTTACATAAAGTTGTTGGTCAGCTTCGGTAGAGATAATATAGTCCGTTTTCTGACTCGCTGTGACAGATCCTTTTTTGACCACTTCCGGCCCATCAGCATACACCTCTAAGCGGCGAGTTATGGGTTCGGGATTGGGTTCGGGAGTCGGTTCAGGAGTGGGAGTCGGTTCAGGAGTTGGAGTACGTCTGACTGTAGGAGTGCGAGTAGGCATTGGTTCAACCGTGGGACCAGGTGTAGACGGACTGGGGCTAATCACCACTCTGGGAGTTTGATCGCCAGGAGTCTCCTCATCAGAAGTTAATAAACTACGAATTAACGCCACCGATCCCCAACCCGTTAACAAAGCAACCGCCATCCCCGTTGCAATAATCGCCCAAGGATTTTCCCAAAAAGATCTCGGCGAACTGGTGGGAATACTGGGATTGATTTGATTCGGGTTGGAACTAGCGGTCGTGTTAACAAGAGGCTGGTTTCCCACCGCCACAGTCTTCATTTCCGATAAATTCACGGTCGATGAACCCGACGCCGCAGAAGCCGCAACCGGATTTAAAGTTTGTAAAGCCCGTTCAAGTTCAGCCCCCGACTGATAGCGATCGCCCGGTTGACGACTCAGCATTCGGTTGATGATTTGAGCAAAGGCAGGACGCACAGTTACCGCCTGTTGCCAATTCCAAGTCAGATTCGCTTGATCGAGTAATAGATGAGGATCTTGACCCGTTAGCAAGACAATGGTTGTCACCGCTAACGCATAGAGATCGCTACTCGCAGAAACATTTCCAGTTTGTAACTGTTCAAAGGGGGCGTAACCTATTTTCCCAACTCGGGTCACAGGGGGTAATGTTCCTCCCTTAGAATGAATTTGAGTCGCTAAAGCATTCACCACACCGAAATCGATTAAAACAGGCACTTGATCCCGTTGTCGCAAAATAATATTATCAGGTGAAATATCCCGATGGATAATCCCCAGGCTATGAATATGATCAAGGACGGGTAAGATTTGCCGCAAAAATAGCAACACTTCCGCTTCAGAGAAGGTCGTCGGAAAGCCCGGAGGGGCGTTTTTCCGTTCGTTGAGTAGGGTGTGATAGGTTTTCCCTTCTACATAGTCTTGAACCAAGAATAGCCGTTGATCTTCTTCAAAGACCGCACAAAATTGAGGGATTTGGGGATGTTTAATTTGGTAGAGAACCTGGGCTTCCCGGTGGAACAGTTCTTTGGACTTCTCAAAAGCATAATTTTCAGTCGTTGGGGGAATGAATTCTTTAAGCGCACAGCGTTCGTTAAAGCGTCCTTGATCTTCTGCGAGATAAGTACGACCAAACCCCCCCTGACCCAAAATATCGATCAAGCGGTAGCGATGTTGCAGAACTGTTCCGAGTGGAATGGCAGGTTGCATAGGAGGTCGATAGAGAGAAGCACTTCAATTCTAGAGTTTAGATGAACGATTTTGTCACCTGTCAGTGGTCAGTTCTCAAACTGTTCTCTCTGGGGCGCTCAGGTAGAGGGATAGAGACAGAGACAACAGTTGACAGTCTCATCGGCTTTTGGGAAAATTCCCACCGGAAAAATTGTTTCTACTTTAACTCTGATTGGCAAGTTTGCCTAGTTGTTTCAGAGGGAGGTTTCTGACTCTGTTGCCAAATTGGATGTACAAGTTTTGCTGAAGCACTCCACTTTAGACTGATTAAAGTAGAAGGGTGATCACGATTTTAACTCTTTTGGGAGGTCAAGGCGTCGTCTGATCAAACAACTCAAATCCCAAATGCTCGGAGTGAGGCGGATCTAGCATGGACTCAATTTAATCTAATGTATCTCTGTCCTATTTGTCAAAATGAATATCTACCGGAAAATGTTTCATTTTGTTCGGTTTGTGGTTGGGATTTAACGCCCTGTCCACCTGATTTTCAAGACCGTCAGACTCAGCACGTTGCTTGGGCTAGAAGGATTTGGAAAAAGTTACAAGAATTAGAACAAATCCCGAATATTAACTATCGCAATACTACATCTCAAAGTCCAGTGGATCAAGAGGGTTCTACTTCTCAAAGTTTAATTGTGACTTCTACACGTTTAGGGAGACTGCACTCCGAGCGGAAAGTTAATTACACTCCGCTTCGTAATCTTTTAGAAGCTAGACAATGGCGAGAGGCTGATGAAGAAACGACTCGGGTAATGTTGCTTGCTGCTCAACGGGAAAAAGTAGGTTATCTTGATCTCTATGCTGTTCGTGATTTTCCTTGTACAGATCTCTACACGATTAATCAACTTTGGCTAGAGTATAGTCGCGGACATTTTGGGTTTTCTGTACAAAAACGAATCTGGGAAAGTTTGATGAATCAGAAAGAATCTATCTCTGAAACAGCTTTTGGGGATTATTTAGGGTGGCGAAAAGAGGGACAATGGTTAGACTACGATGAGCTGGTTTTTGATTTGCGATCGCCTCAAGGTCATCTTCCTGTTGGGTTCGCCTGGTGGGTGGTTTGGTGGTGTATTGCTTTGTCTCGGGTGGTGGTTTTTGAGGTGTTTGAACGTCTTGATTCTTGTCAGCTTTAAAACCAGCAGAAGCTGAGTCACGAATCAATTTGGGGTCTTGAGGATTAATTTTGGTCGGGTTTTGACTTTGAAGGTATAGTAAGCCCACAATACTCTATGTCTAATATTTTAGACGAAAAGCCTAAATTTGGCAACCCTTACTTTTTTTTTGAGGATTAAGTCCTCAAATTTGTTAGGATATAAAGTTGAAAATCCTAGCATTCTCTCGAAAAGTTAAGTTTTATTCACCACTCTATAATTTAGATGAATAAAAATCCGATGAGTACCCAGATTTTACTCGTTGAAGACGAAGAAGCACTCGCTCAATTTCTCAAACAAGAGTTAACCTATGAGGGATACGAAGTCACAGTCGAACAAGACGGGATGAATGGATTAGTCAAAGCCAGAGAATCTAATCCCGATTTAATCATTTTAGACTGGATGCTGCCTCGATTATCAGGAATCGAAATTTGTCGGCGTTTAAGAACAAGTCATAATCATGTGCCGATTATTTTATTAACGGCTAAAGATGAAGTTAGCGATCGCGTTACGGGTTTAGACTCGGGTGCTAATGATTATATCATTAAACCGTTTAGTTTGGAAGAATTTTTAGCACGAGTTCGAGTCCATATTCGTCATCTCCAAGAACCCAACGCCGACTTATTAACCTTTTATGATTTAAGCTTAGATCGGAAAACTCGGGAAGTTAGACGCGCCAATCGTTTAATTGATTTAACCGCTAAAGAATATGATTTACTCGAATACTTGATGAGTCATCCCCGTCAAGTTTTGACTCGGAATCAAATTCTAGAACAAGTCTGGGGATATGATTTTATGGGAGATTCCAATATTATTGAAGTCTATGTTCGGTATCTGCGAATTAAGTTAGAATCAGAAGGAGAATCTCGCCTCATTCAGACTGTTCGGAGTGTGGGATATGTATTGCGAGAGTAGACTAAAAACCCGATAAAATCACTGTAAATATACTTCCTTCTCCGGGTTTAGAAAGCAATGTAACTCGACCTCCCATTCCTTCAACAATGGTTTTGACAATCGATAATCCTAAACCCGTTCCTCCGGCGCGAGTTCGAGCTTCATCAACCCGATAAAATCGTTCAAAAATACGGCTTTGATGCTGTAGAGGAATACCTTGTCCTTGGTCACAAACACTCAAATAAACTTTTTTGTCTGTCTGTTTGACTTTTAGTGTAATTGGCTGTTCGGGTTCAGAATATTTAATCGCATTATCAATTAAATTGAGTAAAACCTGTTTCAGACGATTGCGATCAGCTTGAACCTGAATCGTTCCTTGAATTTTTTCTAGATGAACTCGACCTTGACTAAATTGTTGTGCCATTTCTCGCACTTCTGATAGTAAACTATTCACCTCAAAGGGTTCAATTTGAAAATGAAGGTTCCCATGATCGGCGCGTGCGAGTTCGAGTAAGTCTTGTAATAAACGAATGGTACGTTCCGCTTCATTTGCAGCAACTTCCAAGCCTTCACGTTGAGGAGGAGTCAGGTTGTTTCCTCGGCGTAATGTACTTTGTAAATATCCCTGAACAATCGTTAATGGCGTGCGGAGTTCATGGGAAACATTACTTACAAATTGTCGTTGTTGTTCCCAAGATTCCGACAACCGATCTAGCATTTTATTACAAGTATTAGCCAGCATCGAAACTTCACTGGGCGCTTGTTCTAACTTGAGACGATAATCAGACAAATCATCCGCAGAAATTGTTTCAGTAAGCTGACTCATCTGGTGTAACGGTTCTAGAGATTTATGAATATACCAAGCACTGATAATGACTAACACTACAGTTACAAAGATTGTCAACGGAATTAAGCTATAAACAATTGATAAAAAGATTGTATATTCTCGGGTAATATCCGTCACTAAATAAAGTTTACCTAACTGTTGATCAGAAAGCTTTAAAGACCCTCCACAAGCAATCCAATAGCGATCATTAATAAAAGCAACCTTTGGCTTCAACGGCATATTTGTATACTCTAAAAGTTGAGTATGAGTTTGAGGATCAATATCTTCTTGAAATCCCATCGATTCAGCAATTATTTTACCGTTACTATCTCTAATCCAAACTAAATGTTCTTTGACTTCTGGCTTCTCAATCACTCGCTGAATCGCCGCATCCCGAGACATCATCTCACTATAAACTGTAACCTCATGGGAAAAATTTTTAGCCATCTCCTCAATTTTATATTTATGACTATCAACCAAGAGTTTTTGCATTCTCAAACTCGTCCAAGTCGTCACACTTCCCAAACTCAACACAGAAAAAATGGTAATTCCTAGCGTCAGTTGAAATTTCAAGGAAGTCGTCGGTAAAGTCTTCCTATTTTTGACAATAGAAAAATATTTTAATCTCAAATTAGTCATCTTTACATTATTAAGCTTTAAAATTTCTAACATTAATTTAATCTAATCCGAATTTAATAAATAAACCTGATTAAAACATTAATCTATCCCTCACTTCTATTTAACTTTAGTGGACTGAATTCGGACTGAAGTTTAACTGAGAACTCCCTGAGAAAGTTCCTTACTTTGAACTTCAACCGCTAAAAAGGTAAGTCATCTTCATCAGTCTGATCTTCGTCTGAATCAATATTCGCTTCAAAATCTGATCTTTCTTCTTCGATAACCCCAGAAAAACTCTGCAACGCGGTTGAATCTTTTTGATCCTTTAAATTGATCAATTCTCCATCAAAAGCCTCTGTTAGTCGTCGAGAAGCAATTGCAACCCGATCTTCTTCTAAAGGATGAGGATTGATTGTTTCTTGATGAGAAAATGAGGGAGAATTGAAAGCAGGAGTTTCTCGGGGTTTAGGAGAGTCTTCAATGGGAGAAATAGGCGTTTCTAACTGCGGTTCAATCGGTGATGATTCTACAGGTGATTCTGGCGAAGGAGTTGCAGAAAATTGTTCATTTGGTTGAGGATTTTCTGGAGAAGGATTAACAACAGGTTCAGGAGATGCTGTTTGTTGATTCTCGATTGTTTCGGGAGAATTAGCCTTTGAGGAGGAAAGATTTTTGGGTTTTGTTCCAACTTCTAAACGAACTTTAATGGGATGTTTAAACACTCGTTTAAATGCAGCTTCCATATGAGGAATTTTTCCCTGTGCTATTTTCAGTAATTTTTGAGTGGGAACCCCAATATAGGCGACTTCTGTATCCATACCCAATAAACGTCCATGCTGACGCAATAGTTGTTGTGTTGAAAAAGGTTGAACTTGTTCAAGAACCCGACGCCAAATATCCTCAAGATCATAGTCTTCTGTATTAGCAGAAAATGTAGGTGTGGGCGTTTCTTCGGGATGATTTTCCTGTATTTTTGGGGAAGGTTCAGACGGTTGATTAGCGACGGTTGGAGAAGGTTCTACAACGGGTTTTTCTTCGGGTTGAGGTGGCGGTGGCGGAGTCGGTAATGGTGCGGGAGAAGGTGAGTTTTGGGGCGGTGATGATGTGAACGAAGGTTGATGTAAAGCGGTTGGTTGAGGTGCTGGTGGTGCAGAATAACGAAGTGCAGAGGGTAATAATCCCAGTAAAATAATTTCTAACCATAAACGGGGTTGAGTGGTATTTTTAATTTGGGTTTCTCCTTCACGGAGATATTTTTGAGCGGCTAAGATAGTTTGGATTTCCCAATGATGAGCAAACTGACAAAGTTCTTCCCAAGTCGGTTGAGTTAATTTGACTAAATCAGAACGTTGAGGTGCGGTTTTAGCAATGAGTAAATCACGATAAAATTCAGCTAAATTTTGTAGAACAACTAGCGGTTCTCGTCCTCGATTCAGCAGTTGACGAATATAATCAATAATATCGGTGCTATTTTCGGAGGCAATTGCTTTTAAAAGTTCGAGTAAGTCTCGTTCAGGAACAGCACCCACTAAATCCCAAACCTGTTCAACATTAATTTCACCCGCAAGTAAGCTTAATTGATCCAGTAAACTTTCTGCATCTCGAAGTCCACCTTGAGCAATTTGAGCAACCATTTTTATGGCTTCTAGGGTGATGGGGATTTGTTCTTTTTCAGCAATAAATTGTAAATGTTGAACCATAGGTTCGAGAGGAATACGACGAAAATCAAAGCGTTGACAGCGTGAAATAATCGTCGGTAAAACTCGTTGAGGATCGGTTGTCGCGAGAACAAAAACAACTCGTTCAGGCGGTTCTTCTAAGGTTTTGAGCAACGCATTAAACGCCGCCGTACTGAGCATATGACACTCATCAATCACATAGACTTTATAACGACATTGAACAGGTGCAAATTGAGCGCGTTCGATCAGTTCCCGAATATTATCAACTCCGGTGTTACTTGCTGCATCAATTTCAATCACATCTAAGGTCGAACCGTTAGTAATGCCTTTACAAACGGCACAAGTTCCGCAGGGAGTAGCCGTTGGCTCATCGGTAGACAGACAGTTAAGTGATTTGGCGAGAATTCGCGCACTAGAGGTTTTTCCCGTTCCTCTTGGCCCGGTAAACAGATAAGCTGGTACAATACGCCCCCGATGAATGGCGTTAGTGAGTGTCGTTGCAATTGCATCTTGACCCACCAAATCAGCAAAGGTTTGCGGACGATATTTGTGGTGGAGGGGTTCGTAAGTCACAACCAGGCAGTCTGATTCAAAAAAATTTGCTCAATCTAAATATCTCTATCCTAACGCTATCAGAAAATCTACATCTATGATAGGGTTTGGTGCAGGTGTTGTTTAGACTGTTTGTTAACAACCCTTAACTCAATTGATGTTTATTTTGGGAAAATGTACGGAGTTTCGCATCTACTCACCCAGTTTATTATAGATTTGTCTGTTTGAGATGTAGAAATATCCAATCTTCGGAAATCTCAGATTACAATAGTATTGAGACTAAAATCTGGAGCCTTTTTTATTAATTAAAGCTTATGTCTGCGCCAGTTATCCATACAGAAACCCAACTTGCTCAAGCTTCACCTGTTGATCCGAGTGCAACTCAATCTCAGTCTCTCACACCCGAGGTGATTTGGATGGGAGCATCGGGAATACTCTTGCTGATTTTAATTATTTTCTCAATTTTGTTTAAGTTAAAAACTCAAGATCTAGACAAGCAACTGAGAATGGAGCAGTTTAGAAATAAAGAGTTACAGAAAAAATATAAATTGGCTGTCGGAACAATCTCTAAAATGGAGAAAAATCCTGACCTAATTCACTCGCGAGAGTTTAACTTAGATTATCTCAGAATGCGAATGGCAGAGGATGTTTTTCACTATGCCATTATTGTTCAAATCAAGATGAAAGTTAAACAGAAAATTGCTCTGGCTTTGCGTCCAACTCAAGTTGCTGTTGGAGAAAAAAGTAATGCTGGAACAGGTCGCCAAGTTGATTCGACGTTTGATGTAGAGTATGAAACCGGACAGGGAAATGTTAGTAAAAAACGGATCTTATTTCGCATTCAAATTAGGCTAATGAAACTCCCTACCCAAGCAACTTCAACGACAATCAATCAAATTATTGACTGTTTAGAAACTTACCTCAGTCCTTCTGATGATCGGGAAAATTGGCAACCCACAATTCAAGGGAGAATTGTACAAATTCAGTGGGATCAAAAGGCTAAACCCACTCCATTATTGGTATTAGAACAATCTAGTGATGGGATGAATGTGACCTTTAAAACAACTCGTCAAACTCCCGGTAGTGGTATCCAAAAAGCCGTTATTCCTGGAGAAAATCCCACTGCTAAGAAGCGGAAAAAATCGACTAAAAGCACAAAAACTTCCTCTAAAACCGAGAAAAGTCAAGAAGTCAATTCTTAGTTTTGAGTAATATTAACCAAATAGATGAACGCAATAAAATATAGGGATTTTAATCTGATTGAGGACAATCTCTCTGAGTAATAATACGCCTTGACAAAAGAACGAGGAGTCTAGGTCAAGGTTGAAAACTTGTTTGATAGTTTTTTGCAGTTAGGTGATTAATCCTAGATTAAAAATTTTCTCTCACTATAGAGTTTATTGGGGAGAGTTCAGTAAAAATTACTGATTTTACTTACAGCCTAGACTTGATAGTTCTTTTAAGCGATTGTTAAAATTGCCTGTGACCGTTTATCTTATCGATAGTATTGCAAAATACTTTCAATAAGTTTATAGTCAAAATAGAGATCATGCAGGGACAATGAGATCTATTCAAGCTTCTAACAATATGGCGTTTTACAACAATCGCTCTATCAAATCAGAGCTAAACCAAAAAGGCTGTCGTTTAACTCCCCAGCGAGAAAAAATTCTGCAAGTGTTTCACAGTCTTCCTCAAGGCAAACATTTAAATGCAGAAGAACTTCATGGCTTCTTACAGAGTCAGGGAGAAAATATTAGCCTCTCGACAGTCTATCGAACCTTACACCTACTGACCAATATCGGCATTTTGCGGGAACTCGAACTCGCCGAAGGCCACAAACACTATGAACTCTTTACAGCCCAAGGCCGTCGGCATCACCATCTGGTTTGTGTTCAGTGTTACAACACCTTTGAATTTAGTGATGAGTCCATCTTAAAAATCGGTCAGAAACAAGCTGACAAAGCCGGGGTTCATCTACTCGACTGTCAACTGACAGTTCATGCGGTTTGTATTGAAGCCATTCGTCGGGGATGGCCGTCTTTACTTCCGAGTAGTTGGAGTTGTCCCCAAGCTATTGCTAACGGAAATCAGAATCACAATGGAGAAAACCTCGAACAATTAAAATCCTTAACACAGCAAAACGAACTCGATAAGAATTAATCAATCTGCAAATTAAAGGGTAAACGAGTGTAAATTCCTCGGGGATCATTCAATGCTTTTAATTGTGCTAATTCTTCTCGTAACTTCATAAACTCCAGCGTGATCGGATCGAGTGTTGATGAAGCTTGAGTAGATTCTCCTCCGATGAACGTTTCTAAAATTTGTTGTTCAAAAGTTTCACCTTCTGGATATTCTTCCAGTTTCCAGTCATCTTCTAATTTTGCCTGTTCTGCTGCTGCTGCGATCGCCGCTTGTATCCCCCCAATTTGATCGACTAAACCAATTTTTTCAGCCTGTATACCTGACCAAACTCGTCCTTGAGCAATTTCTGCTACTTTCGACTTCGGGAGATCTCTCGACTCAGACACCTTCGTTAAAAACCGTTCATAAATCGCATCAACAACCTTTTGAATTCGCGCTAATTCTTCCGGTGTTTTGGGGCGCGAAACCGTATTGATATTTGCATAACGACCTGTTTGTACAACATCCCAAGTTACCCCATTCTCATTGGCGATATCCTGTACATTAAACAACACTCCAAACACCCCAATTGAACCCGTAATCGTATTTGACTCCGCAAAGATTTGACTCGCCGCCATTGAAATCCAATACCCACCCGAAGCCGCAAAATTTCCCATAGAAACAATCACAGGTTTTTGGGCTTGTAAAAGTTCAACTTCTCGACCAATAATTTCTGAAGCGGTTGCACTTCCACCCGGACTATTCACCCGTAAAACAACCGCTTTGACCTCTTTATCCATCCTTAATTTTCGCAGTTTTTTGGCGAGACTATCGCCCCCAATCTGATCGCCAACGCCTTCACCATCAACAATACTTCCCTCTGCGTAAATAATTCCGATTTTATTTTTACTATTGACATCTCCTCGATTAACTTTGATCACTTCCGGCATTTTTGCATAGGAATTAATGCTGATTTGACGGAACATTTTATCCTCATCTTCGGGTTCACCCGTCAACTTTTTGAGATCAACAATCACCTCATCAAAATGAGCCACCTTATCAACCAATTTACTTTTTACCGCTTCCGGCGCCATTAAAATTCCTTGTCCATCCGCAATTTGTTGAAGCTGAGACGCATTTAACTGACGACTCGGGCTAACAGTCGTAATATATTTACCCCAAATATCATCGAGTAACTTCTGAGTTTGTTCTCGATTTTCCGAACTCATTTGTTTTAGTAAAAACGGTTCAACGGCTGATTTATACTTCCCAACCCGTGTCACTTGTACACCAATTCCGAACTTTTCAAACGCCCCCGCCAAAAACATAATTTCTGAACTGAGTCCGTTCATTTCCACCGAACCCAAAGGGTTAACCACAATCGTATTTGCTACAGAAGCTAGATAATATTCTGGTTCTGTCCAGTCTAAATCATAAGCAATAATCGGTTTACCAGACTCTCTAAATTTTTCAAGTGCTTGTCGGACTTCTGTTGAATTTGCTAAACCTGTACTTGTAGGATTACTGGTTCCTTTGAGATAAAGTCCCACAATGCGATCATCTTGACTGGCTTCTTCCAATCCTTCTAAAATTGTCCGAAGTTTGATTTGATTAAAAGAATCTTCTGCAAGGGCTTTTTGAAAGAGTTCGCTGGTATCGTATTCGGGATCAGCATCCGTAATATTTAAGGACAGATCAAAGACTAAGACAGATTTATCTTTCACCTGAGGGCCAGAGTCTTGAGTCGCGGCTGCCATCACTAAAAATATTAATCCTCCGACTCCCATCGTAACCATGAGGGCGAGTCCTAGAAGGTTTCCAAGTAAGCTAGCAAAGGTGTATTTTAGGAAGTCTTTCATTAGTCCGTTTAACCGTCAGGATTGGAGCGTTTTGGAAGGGGTGATGATTTGACTGTTCTCAATGAATTGTAGAACTTGACAAATAGAGATAAGTTGATCATAGCTTAAGCGATCGCTGACGTGTTACAGACAAAGCAGTTTGATCGAATTGCGATCGCAACGGATGCTTAATTTGATCTTAAATCTTGTTCAGTCTTTTCGGGAGTAGCCAGAATGTTAATTACTGAAAAAAAGTGATATTAATGACAAAACCGAAAGAAAAGTAACCCGAACAATTGTTTCCATTCCTGGTGACTGCATAGAGAAAAAGCGATCTTCAGTCGAGTCAAGTCGCCGCGATCGCATTCTGGAAGCCCAACAGCCTTAACCCCGAATTTGTTCTAAAACACCCGACTGTTTCAACTCCGTTAGCGTGCGATTTCCCGTACAAAAAAGCACCGTTGAAATCTCAGCCTTGAGAATCTCCACTAAGCGATAAACAGCCTGTTCTGACTCGGCTGCGGCTTGTAAAAACGGCCATGCTAACCCCGCCAAATCAGCGCCCAATGCGATCGCTTTTGCGACTTCTAAACCGTTGCGAAGTCCTCCCGAAGCAATCAACGGTAGATTAGAGTTAATCGTGCGAATTCGAGTAATACATTCAGCAGTGGGTAAACCCCAATCCGCAAAGGTTTCTCCCAGACGTCTCTGACGGGGATCTGCTGCCCGTTCTCCCTCGATTTTTGCCCAAGAAGTCCCCCCCGCCCCCGCTACATCAATTGCTGTTACACCTGCTTCTAGCAGCCTTGTCGCCATCGTTGCCGAGATACCATTTCCGACTTCTTTGGCAATGACTGGAATGGGGAGTTTTGTACAAAGTGTTTTGATTTTGTCAAGTAGTCCGCGAAAGTTTGTATCGCCTTCGGTTTGAATACATTCTTGGAGAGGATTGAGATGTAAAATCAAAGCATCCGCTTCTAAAATATCAACAACTCGCTGACATTGTTCTAAACCGTAATCATAGTTAAGCTGAACAGCCCCTAAATTGGCAAATAATAAAATATCCGGCGCCAGACTTCGCACCGCAAAAGTATCGGCAACTTGAGGATTTTCCACGGCTACCCGTTGAGAACCGACACCCATTGCAATGTTGAACTGTTGGGCGGCGATCGCAAGGCGCTGGTTAATCATTTTAGCTTGGGCGGTTCCTCCTGTCATCGATGAAATGAGTAGGGGTGCTTGTAGTTTTTTACCCAAAAAAGAAGTCGTCAGATCAATGTCATCGCGGTTCAACTCGGGTAGACAACAATGAGTAAAGCGATAGCGATCAAGTCCATTCGTTTGTTGTCGAAATTGTACATCCTCATCCAAACAAATTCGCAAGTGATCGGCTTTGCGAGTTTGGGTTTGGGCGTTTGTATTCATGGAATTGGAAGTTTCAGAGGGAGGGGTTATTTGTGGAGACATTCTGTGAGTTCTGCACCAAATGAGACGGGATTTTAACAGTTTACAGTGACCAGTGACCAGTGAACAGTGTTTTACAGTTACCAGTGACCAGTGTTTTACAGTTACCAATTACCAGTTAACGGTGATCGGTTTTTCCCCATCTCCCCATCTCCCCATCTCCCCATCTCCCCATCTCCCCATCTCCCCATCTCCCAACCTCCCAACCTCCCCATCTCCCAATCTCCCAACCTCCCCATCTCCCCATCTCCCCATCTCCCCATCTCCCCATCTCCCCATCTCCCCATCTCCCCATCTCCCCATCTCCCAACCTCCCCATCTCCCAATCTCCCAACCTCCCAACCTCCCCATCTCCCAACCTCCCCACCTCCTGTTAAGGGCTAATGAGTTCGACTCTATCTTGTCCATCGATTTCTTCGAGATAGACTTTTACTTGTTCTTCACGGGCGGTGGGGAGTTCTTTTCCGACAAAATTGGGATGAATGGGAAGTTGACGATGGCCACGATCTACTAAAACGGCGAGTGTGATGCTTTCTGGACGCCCGTACTCGTTAACGGCGTTTAATGCGGCTCGAATTGTCCGTCCACTATAAATGACATCATCAACTAATACTACAAATTTACCCGTTAAATCTAAAGGGATGTGAGTTTTTTCGGGTGTTCGCATCCCCACTTTATCTAAATCGTCTCGAAAAAAGGTAATATCGATCGCGCCGACAGCGATAGTTAGTTGTTCGAGAATTTCGATTTGTTGAGTCAGTCTTTGGGCTAAAGGTACGCCGCGTGTATGAATTCCGAGTAAGACTAAATCAGAAAGATCGCCCGCCCTTTCAATAATTTCTGAGGCTAAACGATTAACTGTACGTCGGATTTCTTCGGGGGAGAGGATTTCAACGATTTTACTCATGTTCAATGGTGTATGATCAGGGGTCAGTTATTGAGGAGTGGGAGTTGTATTCTATTGATTTGGGGCGTTTGAAAGAGACAAAGTGGCGATTTCACATCAATAGATCGGCGATCGCTATCGGGGAATTTTTCTAAGGTCTATTGACAATTAAGCCGATCACCCCATAACCAAAAAGGAATAATCCCAACTCTATCAGAAAAGTTTGGCGAGTCAGTTGCAGTGCTTGGTGAACAATAGCTGGAGTAATAGGGGAAATAAAGTCACCCAACAGGGGTTTAGATTTGATCACACCTCGATATTTATTTATACCTCCTAACTGCACTCCTAAAGTTGCAGCATAAGCACATTCACTCCAACCTGCATTTGGGCTGGGGTCATAAATTGCATCCCGTTGACAGATTGTCCAAACTGATTTGGGTTTTCCCGACAGAATAGCAATTAAAAGGGTATTCAATCGACAAGGCAACCAAGTTAGGATGTCTTCTAATTTTGCACTAAACCATCCGATATCGGTGAATGGTGCTTCTTTATAACCCACCATTGAATCCAGGGTACTTGCAGCTTTATAGGCGAAAGCAAACGGTACACTACCAATGCCCGGTATTACCATACCAACCCCGGCATAGAATAGAGGAGCAATTATACCATCGGTTGAGTTTTCGGCTACCGTTTCTAAGACAGCTCGGAGAATTTCTGACTCGGATAAATCTTGAGTATCTCGACCTACATATAAACTTAACTGTTGACGGGCTTTGATCAGGTTACCATTGTTTAGAGGATGGAGAACATCAACGGCTGCTTGACGTAAACTGCGAAGGGCAAAACAACTGGCTAACATGATACTTTCTACCCCAATGTCCAAGATTGGATGTAGAGGAAATTGAAGGGGGATCGATTGCACAGCTTGTAAAATTAACCAACTGGTAAATCCGCTACCAAAAATGAGTAAGATTGCGAGTAATATACCAGACAGTTTGAGAGATTGAGGAGTTTTAAACCCAGCGAAAGCTAGACGGGTATATTGCTCAATCGCCCATCCCATAACCTGTACAGGATGTAACCACCCCCAGGGATCACCAATGAGAAAGTCGAGCCAAGCCGCAATTACCAGCGTGAGAATTGAACTTGAGTCAGTCATTTATTCAGGATGAGGATGAAAGGAGAGTTCTGAAAAAAGTTGAGATTCTTGAGTGTTAACCCGCTACAATGGTTAGACAACAAAACTGGTTTCTTCACCTTGAGCGGCTTGCCAACTGCGAGCATCATAATAGAGATCTTCAAGAGAAATGCTGTAGAGAGCTTCTTTAAGCTTTTGATGCAATCGATTCCATAAGGTAAACGTTACCCAGTCTTCTGCAAGTTCTGCATTCGGTTGATGGCGAGGTAAAGGTTCAATACTTTCTCCAACGGCTTCTAAAATTTGTCCCAACGAAATTTTAGCAGGTGATCTTGACAATTGATAGCCCCCTTGTGATCCACGAACAGATTCAACTAAACCTGCTCGTCGCATCTCGATCAATAGCTTTTCTAGATAGGGTGCGGGTAGTTTTTGTCGGTGAGCAATTGCATTTACTGAAGTCGGACCAAACTCCTGCTGTAAGCTCAAGTCCAATAATGCCTTTACACTATAATGTCCGCGAGTGGTTAACTTCATCCTTCCCTGAAAAAATCGGCAACTTCAGCATTTAGTTTAGCCCAAGAAAGCAAAGACAGACGAAGAAGACCCA
>NZ_AAVU01000058.1 GCF_000169095.1 Lyngbya sp. PCC 8106 | reverse complement strand
GTAGCACAGCTTTCTACAACCAATCAAATTGGGATGATCGCGCTGAAATTAGCGGGTTTAATGATGCAGAAGATCAGATTCAACTGCATGGAAGTCCCAGTGATTATCAGCTAATACAAAGGAACGGAGATACCCGCATTTTCTTGACTGAGGGAACCAAAGATATGATTGGAATTATCTCTGGCTATTCCGAACCCGTATCCTTAACCGACGACATTTTTAGCTATGTTTCTGGAACTGATTCCGGAACCGATACCCCAGAAGAACCCGTTAACCAAGCACCTACAGCTACAAACGATACAGACAGCACCGACGAAGATACAGCTATCAATATTAACGTCCTGACTAACGATAGCGACCCAGACGGTGATAGTCTCAACGTCAGTATGGTTGATGGTACGAACACCAAAGGTCAAGTTAGCATCAACAACAACGGTACAATCAGCTACGATCCTAACGGTCAATTCGACAATCTCGAAGCCGATGAAACCGCAACAGATAGTTTCAGCTACACGATTAATGATGGAAAAGGGGGAACCGACACAGCTACCGTTAACCTGACTATCAACGGAGTTAGTGCAACTACCCAACCGAACGATAGTAGCGATAGCGGAACTGACAACAACAATGACAACACAGGGTATAACATCATTATTGAAGTTGATCCCAACACTGCTTTACCAGGGATAGGTGAAAAAGATAATCTCGAAGGAACTAACGGGCCAGATTTATTCGTTCTAGGGGATGCAACAACAGCCTACTATATGGATGGTGACACCAGCAAAAATGGCTGGGGTGATAATGGTAAAGTTGTAGGATTCAATTTCTCAGACGGAGATCAAATTCAACTGCATGGCAGTCCGAATGATTACCAACTGAGAAACTATGAGATAAATTCTACCCGCATCTTCTATACCAAAGATCAATCTGCTGAAGAGTTGATTGGAATTGTTGAAAATGTGTCTCCTTCACAATTGTCATTAGATGATAGCAGCATCTTCACCTATGTCAATAGTGCAGAAGAAAACGATACCCCTACTCAACCGAACGATAGCAGTAACCCGGGTTCTGTTCGGATTGAAGCCGAAACTGCAACAACTTTAACGAATTACACTATCCAGCAACCTCTTGGGGACTTTGCTTCTGGAGATCAATTCATTCGACTAAGTGAGTTAACTGGAGAGGCTATATTTAGCCTAGATAGTAATATTCTCGAACCGGGTTCGTATCAGGTCAAGGTTGGTTACTATGACGAAAATGACGGAGTAGGGCAAGTGTCTGTCAAAATGGGAGACACCGTTTTAGATACATGGACACTTGACCAAGATCTAGGTGCAAGTCAACCCAAGGCCACAAGTTTTGTAGAACGAACAGTTTCAACAAACTTAAATATCGCCGCCGGAGATCAATTATCGATTAGTGGAACTGCCGATTTAGGAGAACTTGTAGCCATTGATTATGTAGAATTTACTCCAGTCGAAGCCGAACCTGAACCTGAACCTACACCCGAACCTGAACCCACACCCGAACCTACACCCGAACCTGAACCCACACCCGAACCGGAACCCACACCTGAATCTGGACAAAGCCAAAGTTATGCGAACGCTGAACAAGGTATCTTTGCCAACCTTGAAGAAGGCGTGGGTTTTGTTCCAGACGAAGCCATTGATAATCCTGTGACTATCATGGCGTTGGGTGATTCTATTACCTTCGGAGTTGACGGAAAACAAGGATTCCCAGGGGTCACACCGGAAGCCGAACAAGGAGGCTATCGTACCGAACTTTGGAATAAGCTACAAAATTTGGGTGTAGAGGCTGATTTTGTGGGTTCTCAATCCAATGGGCCGGCTGAACTCGGCGATACTGACCACGAAGGACATCCCGGCTGGCGAACCAGTTATCTTCGCTTTGGGGTTAACCGAGATGGCTATACAACAGAAACAAGCGGCGTAGATGTTTGGCTACCTGAATACGAACCAGATGTGGTCTTGTTGATGACTGGAGCCAATGATGCCAGCAACACTCAAGATGTCAGTACCAATATGTTCAATCAAATTGAAAAATTGGTCAAGCAGATTAACAATTTGACAGATAATGATCCCACTTACAATAACGGTGAAGGGGCGAAACTTGTCTTAACCAGTATTACTCCCGTTGACCCTGAGCGACAATCTCAAATTCGGGCTGACAATGTTGAAGACTACAATCAAAAGATTCGGGACAATATTGTTGATAATCCCACTTATAATCTTGATGGGTTTGTTGATATTGGAAATGCCGTAACTGTAGAGGATTTAGCTCCTGTCGAAACCGGAGATAATGGTCTGCATCCGACTCAAGACACTTATGATCTCATGGCTGAACTCTGGTACGATGGGCTACTTGATGCTCTCGGTAGCCAAGATGACCTCAGCCAAGTTGATAACCTCATGGGGTCAAACTTTGATGATGTTCTGACTGGAAACGCCGCAAACAACCGAATTGAGGGCGGTAATGGTAACGATGAATTGACAGGTAAAGGTGGCGGGGATACTTTTGTTTACCAACAACCCGCAGACGGTACTGACATGATTACAGACTTTGATGCTTCAGAAGGCGATCGCTTTGAAATCTCTGCCTCTGGCTTTGGCGGTGGCTTAACGGTTGGAACACTGGCTTCAGAGCAGTTTGTTCTAGGAACGGTAGCGATGGAAAGTGATGATCGCTTCTTGTATGATACCGCTAGTGGCAATTTGTTCTTTGATGTCGATGGTATCGGTTCTCAGACTTCTACATTGTTAGCGACTCTTGATGGAAACCCCACTCTCAGCGCTAATGAATTCTCTATTGTTGCCTAACTGAGAATCTGATTTTAATCCAAAAATAAGTCGGGAGTGATAGCTAATTCCCGACTTTCTTTGATCTTTAGATCTTTAATCAATTAACCTGTTAACACCGTTGCAATACCACCACTGAACGTTCAGTAACAGGCACAGGTTTATCTTCTGTATAAAAAACCCAATCGTTGATAAAATACGGCTCTTTCGTATCAATCACCACCCGCCATTTGCGATCGCGTAAACCTGCGGGCAAATCAAACTCAATCATCTCATAGTGAGCATTAAAAAAGAGCATAAAACTCTCATCCATCACTGGCTCACCTTTATAGCCAACTTCGGGAATTTCTTCACCATTAAAAAAAACAGCGATCGCTCTCGCAAACCCCATACTCCACTGTTCTTCTGTCATTTGACCACCATCTGGATTGTACCAGCCAATATCACTGACGGCTGATCCATGAATGGCCTGTCCTTGGAACCAACGGCGACGACGAAACACCGGATGACGACGACGGAAATGAATCAATTGACGGGTAAAATCTAATAAATCTGCATTACTATTTTGCAAATTCCAATCTAGCCAAGATAATTCATTATCCTGACAATAAGCATTATTATTTCCCTCTTGAGTGCGTCCCAATTCATCACCACTGACTAACATCGGCACCCCTTGAGATAACATTAATGTGACGAGGAAATTCCGACGTTGACGGTTGCGTAATGCCAAAATATCGGGGTCATCGGTTTCGCCTTCTTCCCCACAATTCCAGGAACGGTTATGACTTTCCCCATCACAGTTTTCCTCATTATTGGCTTCGTTATGTTTCTCGTTGTAACTGACCAAATCATTTAAGGTAAACCCATCGTGAGCCGTGATAAAGTTAATACTGGCGTGAGGTTGACGGCCGTTATCTTCATACAAGTCCGAACTTCCGGTAAACCGATAGGCAAATTCAGCCAGTAAACTCTCTTCACCTCGCCAAAAGTCGCGGACAGTATCCCGATATTGTCCATTCCATTCTGACCACAATAACGGGAATTTTCCAACCTGATAACCGCCTTCTCCCACATCCCAAGGTTCAGCAATTAGTTTTACATTCGACAATACTGGATCTTGATGAATAATATTAAAAAATGCCGCCAAACTATTGACTTCATACAATTCTCGCGCCAACGCTGAAGCCAAGTCAAACCGGAAACCATCAACGTGCATTTCCTCCACCCAATAGCGTAAGCTATCCATAATTAGCCTTAATACTTGCGGATGACAAACGTTGAGCGAGTTTCCGCATCCAGTAAAATCCATGTAGTAGCGGGGATCATCTTCGAGTAAACGATAATAAACCGCATTATCAATACCTTTCAGTGATAATGTCGGCCCCATATGGTTGCCTTCTCCGGTATGGTTATAAACGACATCTAAAATCACCTCAATACCACCCGCGTGCAAGGCTTTCACCATTTCCTTAAATTCTTGCACCTGTTTTCCAGGGGTTTGATCTGCACTGTAGGTTTGATGGGGCGCTAGATAAGCAATAGAATCATAACCCCAATAATTTTTCAAGCCGTGTTCAAGTAGATGTCCGGGTTGAGAGAGAAAATGATGTACAGGCATTAACTCAACTGCGGTAACACCCAAAGACTGGAGATAGGCAATGGCTGCCGGATGTCCAAGTCCTGCATAGGTTCCTCGAAGTTCGGGGGGAATGTCAGGATGCACCTTCGTAAATCCCTTGATGTGCATCTCATATATAATGGTATCGTGTTCGGGAATGCGGAGAAGTTGATCGTTTTCCCAATCAAAGGTTTCATCAATGACAACGGCTTTGGGGACTAGATGAGCGTCATCGAGTTCAGAAAATGATAAGTCTTGGTCTTCACTATCCCAACAGTAGCCAAAGATCGCTTCTCCGTACTGAATTTCACTGTCTAAGGCTTTGGCATAGGGGTCAATGAGGAGTTTATTGGGATTGAAACGATGACCTTCTGCTGGTGAATAGGGGCCGTGTACACGGAACCCATAGCGTTGACCTGGCGCGATGCCGGGGATGTATCCATGCCAGATGAAGTTATTGACTTCGGTGAGAAAAATACGGGTTTCGTGATTGTTGCTATCAAACAAACATAGCTCAACGGCGGTTGCATTTTCGCTATGGAGTGCAAAGTTTGTTCCTTTACCATCCCAGACTGTGCCTAAAGGATAAGGTAATCCTTGCCAGACAGGTAAATACATAGAAACACGTCCTATTACAATTGGGATCAGGACAGCTCAAAGGCGAGACTAACTAAGATTGACACTCCCGCGCCGTAAACGGCGGGGATTCTTGGTTCAGCGAGTCCACTTAATACAGACAGGGCGACCTATCTATACCAGAGATGGATTCTCCTCAAGCGTTTTGCTCCATTTCAGAAACCTGTTTGGGTATGCCCTACCCTACAGTTCAAAACCTAAAATCTTGGTTTCTCTGTACTTGTTGCTTGAAGCTTTTACCCGTACAAGCTTTCCTGTGCGGAACCCCATAACTTCAGTGCGTCAAGGTGCGCTGCCTTTCGGCGACTGGGTTTTTAGTGTGGTTGATTACCCTTTCCACAAAAGAAAGTTTAACATAAAGCCGTCAATCACGGACGGGGCTTGTATCCCAATTTTTTCGGTCAAGGCTGAGTGATGCTTCTGCATGACCTTAGCTTGAGAGGGGTTTGGGGAGCTATAAGCCCCGCGTTGTACTCGAAGAGTCAGCGTCGGGACGGGGCGTATAAACTGCGCGGGAAACCCACGCAGACAGCCCCTCATCCATGGACTCCCCAAAACTGTTGAGGGACTCGATGTTCCGAAAACAGTTATCGCTTGAATTAGATGTACTAAACTATATTTTATGGGTGCGAGACGTTCCTGCCAAAGTTGAGGAATAAAACCCGAAATGTAAGCAGGGAAGTGGTATTTGGAAAACAAATCCACTTTAACTTTGAAAAATGTGACCTTAAAGGAAGGTCAAACTCGGAGTCAATGGTATGAGTTACAGAACCTTAACAGGCAAAAGTAACCCAAATCCAAAGAGTTAAGGCAATTCCCACAGTGTCAGACTGATTATCAAAACACTGAAGCTGGGAATAATGGGAAATCAGGTATAAGTCAAATACCAAAGAAGTTCTCTAGCCAATTGTCCAAGAATAACGAAAGTGAACGTCTGTATTGAACCGTCGTAAATAGTAAGTAGCGAAACTGACTTGATTACGCTGCGTTCAAAAGAACAAGGGGAAAAGGTAGAAGTTTCCATATACTTCTACAAAGAGGTAAGAGTTTTTATCTTAACACTTACACAGACTCCCAAAAGTACCCCGGCGGAGAGGACGATTCTAAAGGCAATAAACCCATTTTCAAGGAACGTTAAAAACCCTCATCTACTCCTACAGAGGTCGAATACTGTTAGGTAGCCACAAATCTAAGGCGGATGTTATGAGGGCGAAAGATGGAGTCAGAAGCTAAAGCCTAGATGTAATATTTAGGATACGCTGATAGATTCCGGTCAAGTTGTTAGGTAAAGTTTCAATTAGCAGTTAAAACGGTGAAAACGAGTATAACCAAGACTACGACTGCATGGAATACAATCAATTGGGCGAAAGTTCAACGGATAGTATTTAAGCTGCAAAAGAGAATTTACCAGGCATCATTATCGGGACAAAATGCGAAAGCTCGAAAGCTTCAAAAGCTCCTAGTTAAGTCGTATTACGCCAAACTCTTAGCAATCAGAAGGGTTACCCAAGATAATCAGGGTAAGAAAACAGCCGGGGTAGATGGAATTAAATCTATTACACCCAAACAAAGGCTAGAACTTGCCAAAAATCTAAGCAAATATCAAAAGGCAAAACCACTCCGCAGGAAATGGATACCCAAATCCAAGGATGAAAAACGCCCTTTAGGAATCCCGACTATACACGATAGAGTAAGGCAAGCTTTGGTAAAATCTGGGTTAGAACCACAATGGGAAGCCAGATTCGAGGGGGAAAGCTACGGGTTTAGACCCGGACGTTCAGCCCATGATGCAATGTCACGAATCTTCCAAAGTATCAATCAAGGTGAATATTACATCTTAGATGCTGACATCTCAAAGTGTTTCGACCAGATTAACCATGAATACCTACTGTCCAAAATCGATTGTCCATCAACAATAAAAGCCCAAATCAGACAATGGTTGAAGGCTGGAGTTATGGACAACTGCATATTTGAGGCAACAGAGGCAGGCACACCACAAGGAGGTGTTATTAGTCCTCTACTTGCTAACATCGCACTGGATGGAATGAGTAGGCTTGTTGAGAAATTCTTTCCAAAAAGAACAAACAACAATAAAAACTACGCAAAAATCATTAGGTATGCAGATGACTTTGTGGTAATTAGCCCACAAATAGAAATCATTCAACAGTGCCAAATTGCCATCGAAGAATGGTTAAAACCTATCGGGTTAGAACTGAAACCAGCCAAAACCCGTATATGTCATACACTAAAAGAAATTGAAGTGAAAGGCATAAAGGTTAAACCTGGATTCGACTTTCTAGGCTGGAACTTCAGACAATATCCAGTGGGAAAACACCACTCAGGTAAGACTGGGGGTATGAACTCAAAACTAATAGGGTTCAGAACCATAATAAAACCTAGCAAGAAGGCAATAGAGCTTCACACGGACAAGGTGAAAGAAGTGATTAAAACTCACAAAACCGCACCCCAGTACGCATTAATCAAACACCTAAACCCGGTAATTAGAGGATGGTGTAACTACCATTCCAAAGTTGTCTCCAAAAAGACATTCTCCTCTCTAGACAACATCAGATGGCAAAGATTAAGAGCATGGACAGTTAGCAGATGCGGTAAAGCTAGTTACGATCAACTGAAGAAATACTTCAGGAAAAACGGTAATATGGCATGGAGTTTTGAAACCAAGGATGGTTATAAACTACTAAACCATGCTGAAACAACTATTAAACGTCACGTAACTATAAGACCTGAAGCATCACCCTATGATGGAAACTGGACTTATTGGAGTACACGAAAAGGCACAGCCTACGATGTACCTAAACGAGTAGCAAATTTGCTCAAAAAGCAAAAAGGCAAATGTAAATCATCTGGACAATATTTCACCCCAGATGATATTGTAGAAATCGATCATATCATCCCAACGTCTGTAGGCGGTAAAGATGAATACAAAAATCTGCAATTATTGCATCGCCATTGTCACGATATTAAAACGGCAACCGATGGGTCTTACAACTCAAAAGAAACCGGATGTTCTGATGATAACAGACAATTAGACTAGGAGCCGTGTGCTATGAAAGTAGCAAGCACGGTTTTGAATGGGAGTCGGAGGTTGTAAAGCCTCCTTCGACCCCTAATCACTAACTATGAACTACACTTACCGCATTTACCCCAGTGCCGCTCAACAGAAATCAATGTTGAGTTGGCTGGAGACTTGTAGACGACTATACAATCGTTGTCTGCGAGACTTGAAAGATTGGATGAATAGTCGGAAGTGTACGATTGATAGGTGTTCTCTGGATAGAGAATACATTATGCCGACCGAGACTCCTTTCCCCGGTTACATAGAGCAAAAGCGACAGTTAACGCAATGGAAAAAGACCAACCCTTACTTAAAAGAAGTTCACTCTCAAGTCACTCAAGATGTAGTCAAAAGATTGCACAACTCCTGGGAATCTTTCAGACAAAGAGGACGAGGTTTTCCACGTTATAAAAAATATGGTCGCTCTCTTACAAAGTTTGGCGGGACGGAAACCGACACCGCCAACTTTGCGCTATCAATCGTTTTTGTTTCCTCAATTCAAAAACAATCCAATCAAAGGGAATCAGATTAAACTCCCTAAGTTTGGGCTTGTAGATATCAACCTGCACCGTGAAATCCCTCAAGGATTTAGTATTAAAGGGGTGCGAGTTGTCTCAAGATGCAGAGGAACAAAATGGTTTGTGGTGATCACAATTCAAGCTGATGTTTCGATACCAGATACACCTTCTTTTGGGAGGGCTATCGGGATCGACTTAGGGTTGATCGATCTTGTGGCTACATCAGATGGACTAACCATTCCTAGACCCAAGTTTTTTGTAGAATTACAAAGCGAGCTTAAATTGCTGCAACGTAAGGCTTCGAGAAAAAAGAAGGGGTCTAAGAATTGGGAAAAAGCACAGGTAAAAGTAGCACGATTACATCATAAAATTGCCAACACCCGCAAAGATTTTCATCTAAAAACAGCACATATTATTTGTGATCAAGCCGATTCAATCTTTGTTGAAGACATCGATTTTAGAGTGATGGCAAAAGGTTTCCTCGGAAAACATTCATTGGATGCAGGCTTCGGTCAATTTCGAGATTTGTTGAAATGGGTATGCTGGAAACGGGGAAAGTTTTTTGCAGTTGTTGATCACAGAGGAACATCTAAGCAGTGTCCTAGCTGCGGCAGTGAATGGGATAACAACCTTTCAATTCGTTGGCATACCTGTGATGAATGCAACTATTCAAACAACAGAGATATTGCCTCAGCCGAGGTAATTTGTAATCGTGGAATCGAAAAGTACCTTTCGGATCATTGGGGAACGGAAACCGCCTACTGAATGCGTACTGTCGGGGGAGAAATCCTAGACAAGTGCAACGTAGGAAATCTTGATTGCGAGGTCAAGAAGCCCGCGTTATATTGCTAGGCAATTAACGCCGGGAGAATGTCACGATATTTTTATCCACTGTTGATCAACTTTGGCGATCGCTCCTCCTGGAAATGGATCGGTTTGTGAACGGTTGGGAGCGCAGATCAGAGCAGTGAGTTTCTCGATTTGTTCAAAACTGGGCGATGTGGGAAGAATTTGTTGCAGCCAACGACGCATGACTCGACGTTGCAACGCGAGCGGGGCTTGACGTAAAATCAGGCGATTGATTTTTAAACCTGTAGAATCGGGTTCAGTTGAAATGGCTTGTTGATAAAGTTGTTCGGTGGTTTGTTCTAAGTAGTCTACTTCGGCTTGCAGTAATTCTGCGGTTTGGGCTAGAGCGTGTTCGGTTTGGGGATTAAAATGAGTTTGCAGGTAGGGAATTAATTCAGTCCGAATGCGGTTGCGAGCATAGCTTAAGTCTTCGTTGGTGCTATCTTCCCAAATTTTTAATTGTTGATCTTGACAAAATTGACCCGTTTGCGATCGCAGAATTTCTAACATCGGTCGCACTAACCCAATATTATGATTAGTATGATTGACATTCGCTTCAATATCTATTGGACGTTTCCAGGCTAAAGCTTGTAACCCATCGGAGCCACTCCCCCGAATTAAATTGTATAGTAACGTTTCGGCGCGATCGCTCTTGGTATGACCAGTCACAACATAATCATAATTGTGAGTCAGAGCAATTTCAGACAACACTTGATAACGCCAGTGACGAGCATCGGCTTCAGTTTTTGGGATTTTTTGAGCCGTTTGACGGTAAAATGACAGTTGCCAAGAGTCAGCAAGTTGTTCGATATAGTCAGCATTTGCGCCAGAGTCAGAGCGCCAACGATGATCACAATGAGCAATTGCTAAGTCCCAACCCCATTTGGGTTGTAAGTCTAGGAGGAGTTTGATTAAGCTCATCGAGTCTTGTCCACCGGATACCGCCACCAAAAGCCGTTGCTTGGAAGGTAAAAGTTGACGCACTTTTAGAGTTCGATGTAGTTGAGCGTGGAGGGGTGTCCAGGAAGCAGAATAATCCATCATTGAATTGAGTAACAACTCTTGAAATTGAGGGAAAAGTCGGCGTAAAATCTTTTAGATAGAAAGTGGTTACGGATAGTTGAGACAAAAATCAAAAAAATTTAAAATTTTGGGTTGGCTCAATTCTGGTTTTATCTTTCCTGATCTTAAATTATATGTCAACGCTCTATACAGAAATTGAAATTAATGCGTCTAAACAGCAAGTTTGGCGGGTGCTTGATCAGAAAGAAGATTGGGTTACGTGGAATAGTTTTTTATTTGACCGTGATTCTAGTTTACCGTTTCAGGTAAATCAAATGGTGCGGTTATCTGTATGGCGCAGTCCCGCCGATCAAGATACAGAGTTTCAAGCTATTGTTAAAGTTGTACAACCGCAAGTGTGTTTAAGTTGGGTTTCTGAAATTCCCGGTTTTCGGGGAGAATATTGGTTTGAATTGCAAGAAATTGGAGTGGGTCGGACAAAATATATTCATCGAGAAGTCTTTTCTGGATGGTTATCACGGATCTTTTTACCGTTTATTTGTGAAGATGAAAAGCGGGGAATGGAACGGATGGCGCGAGAGTTAAAAGAATATATAGAAAAGTTTTAAGTTTTGTAAAGTAGTCTCCGAGTAGAGATTTAATTTTTTTGGAGTCCAGTGATTATTCACTTTCGATAAGATGACTGGTCATGTCAGCATCTGAGAAAAAATACGGGTTAGGAGTTCCTGTATTGATTGATTTCCTAGAATAAATCCATAGAGTTAGGGATGGACAAACTACGCTAAAATACATTGTCTTTACCGAAGCTTTACACAAATCCCTGCAATTTTCTCCAAGGTTTTACAGAACTACCCTTACTTTTACGGAGTAGAGAGGATACTATTAAATATAGCAACGGCTAAGACATGATTATTCAAAACAAGGGTGTTCTTCTGTTGGAATTGTAAATCCGTAAACTTTACCGGACAGTATTATTGATTGATACTTTAAGCTGAATATCTTGGTGAAGTAGCGGTTAAGATACAACATCCACAATAACCCGAGAAGTCGGATTAATTCGGCTAAATTTATTCTGCAATATCTACATATTTTAGAGGGATAAAAATGGTACTCACTCACGACACCAACTCCAAGCAAACCAGCATTGTTAAGCATCAAATTAAAAGCTTTCGCCAAAATAAAAATGATTCTAACGGCTTAAATATCTTATTTTTAGCACCTCATCCCTTTTATCAAGATCGAGGAACACCAATTGATGATTGTTTGTTTTTGAGAGTTTTATCAGAAAACAACTATAAGGTTGATGTTATTGCTTTTCCAGAAGGAAAGGATATTGAACTCGAAAATGTAACGATTCACAGAACACTAAAAGTTCCTTTTGTTGAAGGTGTTCGTCCCGGATTTTCTTGGAAGAAATTAGTCTATGATATCTTAATGGTCTTTAAGGTGATGCAGATGGTGTCAACCCGCAAATATCACCTGATTCAAGCCGTTGAAGAATCAGTTTTTATCGCCTTATTGATGAAGGTAATGTTGGGAATTCCCTATGTGTATGACATGGATTCCTCCATCGCCCAACAAATGGTTGAACAAATGCCTTGGCTAAAACCAGTTGCTGGAGTATTTAACTGGTTTGAGAAAATCGCCGTTAAAAATGCAAAATCAGTGCTTCCCGTTTGTCATGCAATTGCGGACGATATCGCTGATTACAAACCCGAAAATATTACCATCCTTCCCGATATCTCGCTGTTAGAAGACTCCACTGATGAAGTCAACGAAGACATCCGTAAAGATCTCGGTATCCAAAACCAAGTCCTGATGTATGTGGGGAATTTAGAAGGATATCAAGGGATTGATTTGTTGCTCGAAAGTTTTGCGCTCACCTTAAAATCTACCGATCAAGTAGACTTAGTAATTATTGGTGGAGACTCAGCCGGAATAGACAAATATCAAGCCAAATCTGCTCAACTGGGAATTCAGCAAAAAGTTCATTTTCTCGGTCAACGACCCGCTCAACACCTCAGTGCTTATCTCTCCCAAGCTGATATTTTAGTTTCTCCTCGGACGAAAGGTATCAATACCCCGATGAAAGTTTACTCCTACCTAGATAGTGGGAAAGCGGTTTTAGCAACTGACTTGTTGACTCATACCCAAGTTTTAACACCAGAAATCTCCAAACTGGCTCAACCTGTACCCGAAGACTTTTCTCAGGCTATGATTGAGCTAATCAATAATCCTAGCTTGTGTTCACAACTCGGAAACGCTGGACAAGAAATGATTCAAGAGAAACACAGTTACAGTGCTTTTAGCAAAACTGTTAATGGTCTCTATCGTTGGTTACAGTGTGAAATCTTTCCGACTCAAATTCAAGCTGGATTAGAATAAACAATCCACAAACAGTGATGAAAAGAAACCTTGCGACCTTAACCCAAAATATCTACGATGTCCTAATTGTTGGTGGAGGAATTTACGGAGCAAGTGTTGCTTGGGAAGCCAGTTCACGAGGTTTAAGCGTTGCTTTAGTCGAACAATCTGACTTTGGTGGCGCCACCTCAGCCAACAGTTTAAAGACCATTCACGGGGGATTGCGATACCTACAAACGGCGGATTTGAAACGGATGCGAGAGTCCATTTCTGAACGCACAACTTTAATGGGAATCGCTCCTCATTTGGTTCATCCCCTCCCGGTTTTAATTCCCACCTACGGACATACGACGAAGGGAAAAGAAGCTCTTTCTATCGCCCTCAAACTCAATGATTTAGTCAGCTTTGATCGCAATAGACTCCCAGACAAACAAAAACATCTTCCCCAGGGTCGGGTCGTTTCTAAAACCGAATGTCAACAATTAATTCCCGGTTTAACGATAGAGGGACTAACAGGAGGAGCGGTTTTTCACGATGCTCAAGTCTACAATTCTGAACGACTAACTCTGGCATTTCTACATTCGGCTGTGGAAGCAGGTGCTGAGATTTCTAACTATACCAAAGTTACCGGATTTTTACAACAGCAAAATCGAATTACTGGTGTAATAGCTACAGATGTTTTAAGCGGGAATTCGGTTGAGATTCAAGCCAAAACTGTAATCAATACCAGTGGGCCTTGGGTTAATCATGTTTTAGGGTTAGTCAAACCGCAACCTCCTCAACATCAAATGCGTCTGGCGCAAGCGATGAACCTGATTACTCGTCCTCTATTTAATCATTATGCAGTCGGTTTACCCGGTGATGGACGCTTTTGGTTTGTCTCTCCCTGGCGAGGAAAATCGATGATTGGGACATGGCAAGGAATCGAGTCTCAAAACCCGGATGAGTTTCAAATTTCAGAAGAATCTATTCAAGGGTTTATCAATCAAATTAATCAAGCTTATCCCCCGGCTAAACTGACCCGAGAAGATGTCTTATTTGTACATCAAGGTCAACTTCCTTGCAAAGAAATCGACCCGAAAACAGGCGAACCTGTGATGCTTAAACAGTATCAAATTCGTGATTTTACCGCAGAAGGATTTCCGGGATTAATCTCGGTGGTTGGAGTTAAATATACAACCGCTCGTGATGTCGCTCAAAAAACCCTCGACCAAGTGTTTAAATCTTGGGGGCAATCACCTCCGTCTGTATCCGCAAATACTCCTCTTTATGGTGGACAAATTGCAGACTTTTCTGCCTTCTTGCAACAGGCAATCACAACAAAAGAGTCTGAGGGATTTGCAGCGGAGACGATTCGTAGCTTAGTCTACAATTACGGATCTGTCTATCAGGATGTGTTAGGCTATTTGAAGCAATTATCTCAACCCAGTTCATCGGATGATGCGGTTCTCAAGGCGCAAGTCTTGTATGCTGTTGAGTATGAGATGGCACAAACGCTCAGTGATGTTGTATTTCGGCGAACAGAACTTGGCAGTGCAGGTGAATTAGACGAGGGTTCTGTACAGTTATGTGCCGAAACAATGGCTGATATCTTGAATTGGAGTTCGGCAAAAATACAGCAAGAACTCCAACACGTGAGAAACATTAGTAAGCATCATACTCCTGTTTTATCTGGTGTTTAGAAAAAAGCAAGCCAAACTTTAATTATGCCTTCCCCTATCGCTCACGCTGTTTCTGGATACGTTTTATCTGAATTATTTCCTTTAAAGTCAAACATTAGAAATCAAGAAAAGCGGTATCATTGGCATAGTTTTGCTGCTGTTTTTATTGCGATCGCTGCTGACTTCGATTTTATTCCGCAATTGCTGACTGGAGAACGATTTCATCGAGGGTTAACTCATACCCTAATTTTTGCAGTCGGTTTGAGTCTGATTATCGGTTTATTGGGACGTTGGTTAGGAAAATTCTCCGTCCAAAAATTAATGGGGTGGACATTGATCCTCTATGGTTCCCATTTACTCTTGGATATTCTAACCGCAGGTGGGTTAGGTGTACAAGTGTTATCACCGTTTTCAGAGGTTTATATTCAATCTTCTTTACCCCTTTTTCCTCCCGTACATCATTCCAAAGGATTATTTGATCTTAGCCATTTAATCTTCGTGGCTTGGGAGTTAGGTTACTCCGGAATCATTCTCACCGGATTATGGTTTTGGAAACAAGCCAAATCTCAAAAATTTGTAGAGTAAAATAAAATAGAAGAGTAAAACCTTCAAAGCTAGCTCAACTTGAACATTTTGAATTTTCAGCCCTAATAATGATGACTTCCCTTTTAGCCAAATCCATTGATTCTGCTCATCCTTTAATTCTAGCAGACGCTCATGTTCATATTTATAACTGTTTTTCCCTTGAACAGTTTCTCAATTCAGCCTTTAATAATTTTCAAAAAACGGTTGCTAAACTTCCTCATCAAATTCCCTCTTATTCTCTCTTGTTTTTAACAGAAACGAGCGACAATAATTGGTTTAAAACTTTAGTTGAATATGCAGAAAAACAACAAAAAGTTGAAGACTGGAGATTTTATAAAACATCAGAATCAGAATCAATCTACGCCGAAAATCCCCAAAATCAAGGGATGTATTTAATTGCAGGTCGTCAGATTATAACCTCAGAAAATTTAGAAGTTTTAGCCTTAATTACTGATCAAACGTTTTCTGATGGTTCTCCCCTTCAAGATACCATTCAGACCGTTCGAGATGCAGGGGGTTTACCGATACTCCCGTGGGGATTTGGAAAATGGCTAGGACGACGGGGAAAAGTATTAAATAATCTATTAAATTCCGATGATTCTTCTCCCTTATTTCTAGGGGATAATGGCGGACGACCTATATTTTGGCGACGACCCAGTTATTTTCAACTCGCGGAAGACAAAGGATTAAGAGTTTTACCCGGAAGTGATCCGCTTCCCATTGCATCTGAATCAACTCGACCCGGAAGTTTTGGATTTCAGGTTCGGGGTTCATTTAATAAACAAGAACCCGGAAAAAGTATGAAAGAAGTTTTACTCCGTCCTGAAACTGTATTGCATCCTTATGGATCTTTACAAACCCCGTGGAATTTTATTCGTAATCAAGTCACACTTCGCTATCAAAATCAAGAATAGAGGTGCGAATGTTCACAGAAACTGAGTCAAACAGTGAAAACAGAATCGTGAGTTCTGATTTTCCAGAAACCGCAGATATTGAAACAGCTTCAGAAAGCTATGCTTCGCGGTTCTTAGGAGCAGTTGGAACTTGGATGCTGAATGTTCAAACCGAAGTCACCCTACAAATGCTGAAAGACTATCCCCAGGCAACTGTGCTGGATGTCGGTGGCGGACATGGACAGATTACAGCTCCTTTGATTGCCAATGGTTACCAAGTCACGGTTTTAGGAAGTTCTGAGGTTTGTCGAGCCAGAATTCAGCATTGGCTAAACAGTAATCACTGTTGTTTTCAAGTGGGTAATGTTCTTGATTTACCCTACCAGGATAATGCTTTTGATGTCGTGATTAGTTATCGCTTTCTCGCTCATGTCACCCAAGATAAAAAATTTTTGAGTGAACTCGCCAGAGTTGCTAAAAAAGCAGTCATTATCGACTATCCAACGGTTCAGAGTGTTAATGCGATTGCTCCCTATTTGTTTCGATTTAAGAAACGTGTGGAAGGAAATACACGCCGATTTATCTGTTATCAGGAAACTGAACTTCAAGCTTATTTAAAAAGCCTCGGACTTCAACTGGCTGAACGCTATCCGCAATTTTTCTTTCCGATGGTTCTTCACCGAATGCTGAAGTCACCGAGTTTTTCCTCGACTTTAGAACAATCTGTGCGATCGCTAAAATTAACTCATTTTTTTGGCTCACCTGTGATTGCAAAATTCACAAAAGGTTAGAATTAATCTACTGTCTAAATTTTTATCCCATCCCTTGAGGTTACAATGGAAGACTCTATTTATCAACTGCCCCCCGGTTCTCGTGCATTGGTCACAGGCGCAACAGGTTTCACCGGATCGCTATTGGTGCGGAAGCTTGTCCAACAAGGGGTAGAAGTCGTGGCAATTGCTCGTCCGACTTCAAATTTAGAACCCTTTGAAGGACTCAATATTGAATGGCTTCGCGGCGATGTTTTTGATGAAAACTTAATTAATAAAGCTATCCAAGGGGTTAACTATATTTTCCATATGGTTACACCCTTTCGTGACCCCAAACTCAAAGATATTGGGTATTTTAATGTTCATGTGTTAAGTACCCAACTCTTAGCTAAAGCTGCTTTAAAAGAACCGAACTTTAAGCGCTTTGTTCATGTTTCAACGATTGGCGTTCATGGTCATATTGAACAGCCTCCTGCTGATGAAACCTACCGCATGAAACCCGGCGATATTTATCAAGAAACAAAAGTTGAAGCTGAACTCTGGATTCGAGATTTTGCCCCCAAAGCAGGACTCTCTTTTGCTGTAGTACGACCTGCTGGAATTTACGGCCCGGGTGACAAACGACTGCTGAAAATTTTCCAGATGGTGAATAAGAAATGGGTGCCAGTAATTGGTGATGGCAGTAACCTTTATCACTTCATTCATGTGGATGATTTAACGAACTTTATGATTTGTGCGGCGACTCATCCCAAAGCCGAAGCAGAAGTGTTTATTTGCGGCAGTCCCGAGGCGATGACTTTTGAGAAAATGATCTCAATTATTGGGGATGTTTACGGCGTGAAAGCTCAATTTTTACGTCTTCCTGCTGCTCCCTTATTTGCTTTAGGCTATGTGTTTGAAATCCTTTGTAAACCTTTAGGGATTCAACCGCCAATTTACAGAAGACGGGTGGCATTCTACACCAAAGACCGCTCTTTTAATACCTCAAAAATGCGAAATATTTTGGGTTTTAATACCACTCATTCTGATCTGGATGGTATCAAAGAAACGGCTCAATGGTATGCCGATAAAGAATGGGTTTCATTGAAAAAAGCTTGATTTAAACTCGCAAAAATAGGGAGCAGTAAGAGTAATGGTCGCACCGGAAGAACGAATAAAAATCTCTAAAGTTGCCTTAACAGAACAGCTTAATCAAGAAAAGTCTTCGCTGTTAAAGAAATACCAACAGAAGGCTTTAGGAGATGAGCGATTTCTGCCTTTTTTACGCTATGAACTTGCGAATTTGTTGTTTGGAGATGTCTCGGGAACGTTGGGTTATGCCCTGAGAAAGTTAACCTATCCGAGCTTATTTAAACAAGTTGGAAAAGGAGCGATTTTTGGGAAAGGAATTGTCTTGCGTCATCCTGGAAAAATCACTCTTGGCGATCGCGTTGCGATCGATGACTATAGTATGATTGATGGCAGTGGCGGCGGAGATCAAGGCTTGATTTTAGGAAATGATGTGATGATTTCTAGGAATTGTGTCATTCAAGCTAAAACAGGGCCATTAAAGATTGGAAATCGCGCAGATATTGGTTGTAGTACGATTATTTCTGCAATTTCTGGCATTAGCATCGGAGACTCAGTATTAATAGCTGGAAACTGTTATATTGGCGGTGGACGTTATATTTCTGATCGTTTAGACATTCCGTTAATGGATCAAGGACTTTTTTCAAAAGGAACCGTTGAAATTGGTGATGACGTTTGGTTAGGTGCGGGTGCAACCGTCTTAGATGGTGTTAAAATTGGAAAAGGTTGTATTGTGGGAGCGGGTGCCGTTGTCACGAAGAATTTACCTGATTATTCTATTGCTGTCGGAGTTCCTGCTAAAGTTGTTCAAAACCGTCAAGAGACTGGTCGCAGTTGATACTTTCTGTGTAGAAAATACCGATAGAGAGAGACGGTTAAAATCACCAAATGTTCGTTTTTAATGGGGAGTAAGCTGAGTTGCAGTTTACTTCATTTTTAGCAAATTGTTTACCCAATTTAAAATTGAAGGATAGCAAATTGTATGGGATCAATTTTAGAAAAAGTTTCCAAAGGGTTTCGGGAAGTTCCCATTGAACTTGAACGTTTTTTAAAGAAAAAATATCCCGCCTTTGTGACGGATGGAAACTTAGATAGACTCCAGGACGAAGTTCCGGTGTTTATGTTTCATACCGTTAACTCAGCAACTCTCCAAAGCCAGTTAGAATTTCTCAAAACAAATGGCTATCGGACGCTGAATTTAGAAACATTTATGGCGTTTATCAAAGGAGAAGTTACCCTCAAAGAACCTTCTGTTTTGTTGACTTTTGATGATGGAGAAAAAAGTTGGTATGATGTTGCTTATCCTCTCCTCAAACGCTATGGGTTTAATGCAGTAGGTTTTGTTGTTCCTCACTATATTCAGGAAAAACCAAGTTCAGTCACATCAGGAAAAACTTGGTTATCTTGGTCAGAATTACTCGAACTAGAGCAATCTGGAGTGATGGAAATAGAATCTCATAGTCATTACCATGCTCGAATTTTTGTTGAACCTAAACTGCTTGATTTTTATCATCCTGAGTTTCCAGATTCTTTAGGTTTAGATGTTCCTTGGATTGGAAATAACGGTTCTTATACCAATAAACTGCAACTAGGAACACCCATTTATAACTATGCACCGCGATTAGAAGGTCATTCTCGTTTTATTGATAATCCTGAAGTTCGAGAAACTTGTATTACTTGGGTTAATACTCAAGGCGGAACAACATTTTTTGAGCGTTCCACTTGGAAAAAAGAATTAACCGACTATTATCATACCGTTCAAAAAACTTCATCTTCGGGTGAATATGAATCAGAATCACAAAAACGAGAGCAAATGTTAAGTGATTTAATTCAATCTAAAACGGTATTATCCGAACGGTTGAATAAACCGATTCAGCACCTATGTTATCCTTGGGGTATGGGTAGTAATGAAGCAATTACTCTCAGTCAAGAAGCAGGTTATATTACGAACTTTTGGGTGACTCTAGATGAGCGAAATAGTAATAAACCAGGTGATTCTCCCTTTTATATTCCCCGTCTCAAAGATGACTATCTTTTGCGACTTCCAGGTGTAGGACGATACCCACTTTGGAAAATTTTCCAGGCGAAGTTACAGCGTCGAGCAAAGACTGTAGAAATCTACTAAACCCTTTCAAAAAATTAATTCATTCTGACTGGAAACTATTGATTACCCAGTCTGAGAGCCTAGCGACTTCACATCAACTGAATCATACTTTCGTAATTCACGATAGATTCAAACAATGAATAACCCTGAGATAACCATGGATAAAGTTACCGTTGGTATTATTAATTACAATGGTAAACTTCATTTAGCCGAAACGATTCAATCTATTCAAGCTTTAAATTATCCTGATGTTGAGATTATTGTTGCTGATAATTTATCAACAGATGGAAGCCGGGAATGGTTAGAAGAACATTTTCCGGAAGTTCGCTGTCTTTATTTAGACTCAAATCGAGGGCCAGCAGGTGCAAGAAATGCCATTTTACAACAGGTTGAAACTAACTATATCCTGTTTTTAGATAATGATATCACCGTTGAAGCTGATACCTTAACTCGTTTGATGCAAGTGATCAAAACCGTACCTCGAACCGCAGTTTGTCATCCAGAAATTTGTGATCCGAATGATGAGTTTGTCTATCATTATAATGGTGGATGGATTCACTATTTAGGAGCTTATATTTCTCGAAATAACGATGTTGGAGAACGTCCAGAATATGAAATTTTTGATGCAGTTTCTGGCGCTGCTTTATTAGTTGAACGAGAGGCTGCTTTAGCAGTGGGTGGCTTTGATGAAGATTACTTTTTCAACTGGGAAGATGGAGATTTTGTTCTCCGACTGACTTTAGCTGGATATCTCTGCTTGAACGTTCCTCATGCAATTGTACACCACAAAGGCAAAGCTCGCGGAACTTCTAAAGCTTATTATATGGTTCGTAACCGTTGGTTTTTCATGCTGAAGCTTTATTCCTGGAAAACTCTAATTTTAATCGCACCCATGCTGTTTGTTTTTGAAATTTCCCAAGCTATTTTACTTTTGATAAAAGGGAATTGGGGAGACTACTGGAAAGCCAACTTAGAGGTGATTCAAACCCTCTCCAAAACTTTAGAAAAAAGACAAGCTTTTCAAAAACTCAAGTTAAAACAAGATCGAGATTGGTTACGCGCAGATAGTATCTATATTCCCAAAAGTATTCTCAAATCAAACTCTCCAATTGCTGCGTTAAATAATCTAGGAGTCAATTTACTTAATGCTTACTGGCGAGTTATTTGTCCTCTGTGCTGAGTCTGCTAAATGAGTTAGAGTTCAGCAAGCAATTTAATACCAATCGTCTTGAGTTTTGATCACATCCAATCGGTCAAAACTCAGTTTACTATTACTTGTAAAAATTGGTGAAAGTTGGTAAAATCTTACTTTTTTATAAACTAAAAGTAGTTTTAAAGTATTAACGGAAAGTGAAATTGATAGGGTGAGACTCAAGAGAGAAAAGATAATCCTGAAGTTATTTATGGCAGTAACGACAAGTTTTATAAAATGTTTTTAAAAGCTATAACCCAGTATTAATTATAGATTGGATATGATTTATTTAAAAATACAACAAAAAGGAGAGACTCCTGAGCTTTTAACAGGAATCTCACATCAGAGTTGTTATGAGACAGTGGGTTCTAGAAAGTTTTTGTAACGCATCCGAAATAGTAAAATAACGATGCAAGGTATCACTATCGCGATGCCAATTACTGGAGTTAATCCATACACCATCATAGAAGGAACAGCTGTTACCACTGAACTCACAATTGTAATCAAACCAATATTTTGACTGGCGCGACTGTATCCAATTTGAGCTAGAACTCTCAGGCTTAAAATCGCGAGTATACATTCACTAAGCAAAGTCGCAATTGCAGCACCCATTGAAGCGAAATAGGGAATAAGGAGAGCATTAATCACAACATTAGTGCAAGCAACAGCCATCAGAATTCGAGGCAACTTCTTCTCTCGTCCAGTTGCTTGGAGAAACTGATCGGCTACATTTCCAAACATTTTAATTCCTAAACTGGGTAATAGAACAGATAAGGATTTAACGGATTGAGAAAATTCATCTCCGTAGAGGATGTTAACCAAATGAGTCTGTATTAATCCCGCAACTACAATTGAAGGAATTACAGCCAAAAGTAACAGACGAGTGGCTTTATAAATTTGTTCGGGGAGTTTCTCCGGTTCACTGGTTTGATATCGAGCAAAACGAGTGAAAATGACATAAAAAATGACTCTAGGTAGAGCCGAAAACATTTCTAAAATTCGATAAGATGCACTATAAAAGCCTGTTTCTTCTCCAGTAGATAGAGATTTGAGCATCACCACATCAACCTGATAATACAGAATCCATAACACCCCAGATAAGGCAAAAGGATAGGCAATTTTCAGAGTATTGATTAGTTTTTCCCTACTAATGAGAGACGAAATTTTAACCTTACAACTCAGATAATAAAGTAGCCCGATTGTATTAACTGCTCGCACAATTACAATCGTAGCGAGAACTAATATAAGGTTCTTAGTTTGAAATAAAACTGCCATGGAAATGGCAACAACCGCTAATCGTTCAATCGCAACTGCAACACTTTCTGTCCGAAACCATCCTAAGCCTTTAATGGTACTTCGGAGTGTCATAATTGCGGCGCGACACACTTCTGAAAAAACTGCTAAGTAACAAACGATTAGAGTTTCACCTGTGTAACCTAATATTAGAGCAAGCGGTAATAAAATAATCAAAACCCCTAAAGAAGTGAATCCCTGGAGTACCAAAAATAGAACGGTTGATTGAGGAGCTTCGTCAGGATGAGCTGCAACTTCTCGGTTGATTAAGGTGGGTAGTCCAAACTGAATGAACAGAGATAATATTGCCGCTAAAGCGATTGCAGCTGCAAAAATCCCGTATTGTTCTGGCCCTAGAACCCGAGCAATTGTAATATAGAAAACAAATGTAAGGGCGAGAGTTGCCTCTCCTAATAGGGCATAGAGATAAGACAAATCTAAGCGAGCCAGTAATTTTTTCATAGAGACAAACAAAAAGTCACAAAATCAAAGGTTGCAGCAGGATATCAGTCACTTATGGCAGAAACATTAACGTGAGGACTCCCTCCGTATTTGAGTTTCATTCTTAACGATTAGAGACTGTCCGTTTATCTTCCCTTCTTATAGTTTAAGTTGATATTTTCTATTGTCAAAGTATTTTTTCTGTCCATTTTCGTAAAAAAGAGATGATCTAACCGGATTTTTGAGTCTTTTTGATTATTATGATCACTCAATTCTGGCTCAATTATAACAATTTTAATTACACTTCAATGATTAATTTTAATTTTAAATAGCCTAATTTTAACGATATACTGAAAGGTTAACCTATTATATAACGATACTAACCTAATAATGAGCAACAGAGTTTCTAATACTCGCTATAGCAGTTTGATCAAAATTTAATCATTTATATTCCTCTGGACACTCAACCCCGAGTTTAGAGCCGACATGATCGCAACCCCCAAGAGATAATCCTATCCTGGCTTCGATCCATTCTCAACAGAACCGACTCATCAGGCTGAATATAAATTTTTTAGTCGCCTATGAAGCCAAAAGAATCAATAGGTGCTAGTATTATAGGATTGAGAGTGTATCGATGATCCGGTTAAAAGCATCGTAAATAAGTCGTTTTAAGCCTAAACTTTTGGACTTCAAGTTCCATACCCTATCTCAAAATGTGGCTTAGTCTCTATCTCTTAGTCTCTGTATCTTAAGTGTTTAATATCAACTCGCTAAATCTCTCTAAAGCTTAATTAAAAATTAATAAAGTTGTCAAAAACTTGTCAAAAATTTTGAGTTTAGAGATATTCCGGGTTGTGTGCAATCTACTTACATTATTTAGGAGAAGAACAATGTCTTTAAAACAAATCGTTCAATCAGATGAAGCAACTCAAACCCTTTTATCTTTAGAAAAACCTAAAATCACCGTTGCAGTCGTCACTTACAATGGCATTAATGTTATCAAAAACTGTTTAGACTCATTACTGACTCAAACCTACAAACCGACTCAAATTCTTGTTGTCGATAATGCTTCTACGGATAACACAGCAAAATGGGTAGAAGATCATTACTCACAAGTTAAAGTCATTTGTTTAGACTCAAATTGTGGCCCAAATCCAGCTAGAAATCAAGGAATTATCAATACACCCGATGATCATTTAACCCTACTGGTTGATGATGATGCTATCCTTGCCAAAAACTGTTTAAGTGAATTAGTTGAAGCGTATCAGCGTTATCCTGAAGCCGCAATTTGGGCGCCACGTTTAGTTTATCATGATCGACGAAATACCATTCAACATGAGGGAGTCTTCATTCATTATACAGGTGAAGCTGTTTTACTCAATAGCGATAAACCCTTGGGTCAAGGTGTAAAAGATATTACACAAGTTCATGCAATTTCGGGAACGTGTTTGTTAGTTTCTAAGCCAGCCGCAGAAAAAATAGGCTTATTTGATGAAGACTATTTCTTTGGACGTACAGACGGAGAATTTAGCTTCAGACTGACAATATCGGGTTATAAACTCTACACTGTTCCGAATGCAATTTGCTATCATCGAGTCAAAGAACGAGGTCTTTCTAAACTTTTTTATCAAGTTAGAAATCGTTGGTATTTCATCCTGACGATTTATTCGTTACGCACATTAATTGTATTAGCTCCTGCTTTACTGGCTTATGAAATATCTTTGGTGATATATTTGCTGTTAAAAGGTCATATAATCACTTATTTAAAAGGGATGTTAGCCGTGATTGTATCTTTGCCTAAAGTTTTGAATAAACGCAAGTTTGCTCAATCTCTCAAAATAGTTTCAGATCGAAATTTACTCCAAGAAAAACCGATGTATATGAGAGATGATTTGCTGAAAAGTAAAACCCAGACTTTCTTAAAATCTAAGCTAGATCAGGTTTTAAAAACATACTGGAAACTGGTCTATCCTCTGATTTAATCAATTTATTGGATTGACTGACAGTCCGTTGATGAGGAGATTTTTAGAAAGATTCGCTATCATGGGATCAGAACTCTAACATCCTTAAAGTTCAACTTAGGCTGATTAAAGATGAACTCATTTTTGAATAACTTGATCCGCAATCAAAAACCCTTTCTAAAATCTCCTTTTTGCTTATGTCTGTTACTGGCTAGTCTCAGTTGGGGATGTGTAGAGCGTTCCTATAGCCAAGCTGTTAACCTCTCTAACTCTAACTCAAATCCTCAAAAAATAAAACTCGATTTACCTCCGTTGAAAGAGGGTAAAGGAGGATTAATTGTTGCAGATGTCAACAATGACAAGCACAAAGATTTTCTCGTCACTCATCCCAATAAGATCGCCGTTTACGATCATTCTGGACAAAAACTTTGGGTCAAATCTGTCAATTTACAACTGACGAATAAATCTGAAAACCAAGGTTTACCGGGTTTACACGCTCCGGGTATTCAAGCTGGAGATATCAATCAAGATGGTCAAGCTGAAGTTTTATTCCTTTCTTCAGATCATAAATTACATATTTTAGAAGGAAAAAATGGAAAAACAATTCGAGAAATTCAACTCAAATCTCCCAATGGAAGTCAAGGTTGGGAACATTTAGTCATTGCCAATTTTCGAGGAAAAGGTGATTCTGATTTACTCCTTCAAGCCACTAACGCCAAAGGATATCGAATGGGACGCTATCTCGCCGCCTATGCTACGGATGAGTTACTGAAAACTGATAATCCTCAGCCCCTTTGGGAGCGAGATAATTTTGTTGCAAACGCTCATAATGGTGTGAGAGTTGCTGATTTGAATGGCGATAACTTAGATGAAGTTTTAGGTGGAACCATTATTTCTTCTCAAGGAGAGATATTATTAAAACTTCCCCTGAAAGGTCATATTGATTCCTTGTTTGTCGCAGATGTTCGACCCGATATTCCCGGTTTAGAAGTCGTTGTTTTAGAAGAAGGCGGTGAACAGAAAAAAGACTCGGGAAATAGTAAAAATCAACTTAAACGTAATCGAGTTTTTCTGTATAATGCAGAGAAAATTATCTGGGAAACTGACTATAAAAACTGGGAACCTCAAAATGCAGCCATTGGAGACTTTGATCCCAACCGTCCAGGCTTAGAAATTTGGTGTCGTAGCCGTTTTAATACCAATCAAAAACCCTTTGTATTTGACGCAAAAGGAGAAGTTATTTCTAACTATACTCTCAATGAAATTGCTCCTCCAGGCTGGACAAAAGAAGGTGTTGATGTTATTTTTACGATTGATTGGACGGGAAATTCTAAACAGTTAGCTGCCGCTAAAGAACGTCATAAAAGCGGAGATGTGGCTATTTTTGATCCAATTAGTGGAGAATTTCTCGTTCAGTTTCAAGAAAATGCAGATCGACTGTATGTGGCGGATGTTCAGGGAGATTGGCGAGAAGAATTAATCATTTTGAATGAACAAGCACTGCATATTTATCAAAATCCAGAGTCAAATCCTAATCCAAACCGTTCTTCTTTGTGGAGTCAAAATCATTATCGTCGGAGTAAAATGACTTGGAATTATTACAGTCCATAATAATATGAAATACTTAAATATTTGCGTGATGCGTGATTGATGGGGAGGTGGGGGGATGGGGTGGTGGGGAGAAAGATACGATCGCATCAATGCTTCTGTATTTGATATAGAGTGTCGAAAAATAAATGTTACCAATAACAAAAATAAAAAAGGGTAGGTTTTGACCTACCCCTTGAATTTTAGACAACTGCAACAGTAATGCAACAGTTATCTGAAAGTTAAAGCGAGAAATTAGAGTTTTTAGTAATCGAAATCGCCGCCCATTCCAGCGCCCGCAGGTGCATTATCCTTCGGATCAGCCTTGTCAACTACAATACATTCAGTAGTTAAGACCATACCCGCAATTGAAGCAGCGTTTTGCAGAGCCGAACGAGTAACTTTCGCTGGGTCAACAATACCTGCATCAAACATATCGACAAACTCGTTTGTTGCTGCGTTGTAACCCACATTGAAGTCTTTCTCTTTGACTCGTTCTGCGATCACAGCACCGTTCTCACCCGCATTTTCAGCAATCCGCTTCAGGGGAGCAGACAACGCGCGAGAAACAATTAAAGCTCCTGTTAAAGCTTCACCAGACAAATCACTCTTTGCCCATTGTTCGACTTGAGGAGACAGGTGAGCTAGAGTAGTTCCACCACCAGGAACGATACCTTCTTCAACTGCGGCTTTAGTCGCGTTAATCGCATCTTCTAAACGCAATTTACGATCTTTCATTTCAGTTTCAGTCGCCGCACCAACTTTGATTACTGCGACACCGCCACTGAGTTTGGCTAAACGTTCTTGCAGTTTTTCTTTGTCGTAGGAAGACTCAGTTTCTTCCATTTGACGACGAAGTTGTTCACAACGGGCTTTCACCGAAGACTCATTACCTTCTGCAACGATGGTTGTATTGTCTTTGGTGATTGTGATGCGGCGAGCTTTACCGAGCATATCCAGCTTGGTACTGTCGAGCTTTAGACCTGCATCTTCGGTGATCACTTGACCGCCCGTGAGAACAGCGATATCTTCGAGCATGGCTTTACGGCGATCGCCAAATCCAGGAGCCTTAACTGCGGCAACGTTCAGTACACCCCGTAAACGGTTAACGACTAAAGTTGCTAAAGCTTCTTTCTCGATATCCTCCGCTAAAATCAGCAGAGGGCGACCGGAACGCGCAACTTGTTCGAGAACAGGAACCAAGTCTTGAACCAGAGCAATTTTCTTGTCTGTTAGCAAGATAAAAGGTTCATCAAGAACGGCTTCCATCCGCTCAGTATCGGTCGCGAAGTAGGGAGAGATGTAGCCTTTATCAAAGCGCATCCCTTCGGTGATTTCTAGTTCGGTGGTCATGGACTTCCCTTCTTCAAGAGAGATGACTCCTTCTTTACCCACCTTATCCATTGCTGAAGCAATCATTTGACCGACTTCTTCGTCGTTTCCAGCAGAGATGGTTCCGACTTGAGCAATAGACTTAGAATCTTCAACCGGACGAGCGTGTTCGGCGATCTTGTCTACGAGGAAAGCAGTTGCTTTATCAATACCCCGTTTTAGTTCGATGGGGTTAGCGCCTGCGGCAACGTTGCGTAAGCCTTCTTTGACGATTGCATGGGCGAGAACGGTTGCTGTTGTGGTCCCGTCGCCTGCTGCGTCGTTGGTTTTAGAGGCGGCTTGACGAATTAAGGAAACGCCAGTATTCTCGACGTTATCTTCTAGTTCAATTTCTTTGGCAATGGTGACTCCATCATTAACGATTTGGGGCGCACCAAATTTCTTTTCAAGAACGACATTCCGACCTTTTGGCCCGAGGGTGACTGCAACGGCTTCAGCCAGGATGTCCATGCCGCGTTCGAGGGCGCGACGAGCATTTTCGTTGTAAATTATACGTTTAGCCATAGTGGTGTTTCGTTTGTTAGCTGAATTTGTGGAGTTGGATTACAAAGCTGTTAAGAAACTTATAAGCAAGTCTGTCTGAATCAAGACTAGAGAACTAGCTGACAATTGCTAAGATGTCTTTTTCTGCTAAAAGTACATATTCATCACCGCCTAGCTTGATGTCAGTTCCGGCGTACTTAGAGTAGAGAACTTTGTCTCCGACTTTGACTTCCATTTCAGCACGAGAACCATCATCGTTGCGTTTTCCGGGGCCAGTGGCAACAATTTCTCCGATTTGGGGCTTTTCTTTTGCCGTTTCGGGAAGTAAAATTCCTCCTGCGGTCTTTTCTTCAGATTCGCTGACTTTGACGAATACCCGCTCGCCCAAGGGTTTAACAGTAGATACATTTAAGGCTACAGCAGCCATACACTAACCTCCTTTGATAAAATTTAAAGTTCTAATTGTAAGAATGGTGTGAATATATAACCCTGCAATGGCAAGATTAATTCATGTCCTTTCTCGGGAAAATAGAGAGTTAGCACTCTCCACTCCTGAGTGCTAATTTAGCGAATTGACAAATCCAATTGCAACATAGGAGTCAGTACGGGTTCCCGAACTTTTGTGGGGGGGCTGAAAGGTTTTGCTAACATAAACAAAGATTTAACCGCCTTGATCGGCGTTGCTCACTATGGAAATCTGACCATTATCCGACGACCTCTACACTGCTCTAGTGTCAGAGTGTTAGACCTATCCCTCACCTGAAGTCCACTGACTATGACAGACCCCTCTACTTCCTCGAAATCTTCATCAATAGATTCTTCTAACGCTAAGACTCAAACCCTTTCCCCGTCAACTCCCACTCCAAGTTCTGCTGATGTTCAGCCCACTGTTCCCTCGACGGCGATCGCCTCTGCGGTAGAAACTTTAGGACTCCAGCAGATTAGCCGTCATGTCTTCCTGTGTGCTGACCAAACCCAACCCAAGTGTTGCTCAAAACCCGCCAGCCTAGAAGCCTGGAACTACCTCAAAAAACGTTTAAAAGAATTAAAACTCGACCAACCCACACCTGAACGTCCGAGTTGTATCTTTCGCACTAAGGCTAACTGTTTACGTGTGTGTTGTGAAGGGCCGATTTTAGTGGTTTACCCGGATGGCGTTTGGTATCGCGCTACGACTCCTGATGTGATTGAACGCATTATCCAAGAACATTTAATCGGTTCTCAGGTGGTTGAAGACCATGTATTTCTGACTCATCCCTTACCAGATCCGTCGATTATTCAATCTTTACAAGGCTGTAATCAAGATGACGATGCAAATTCGAGTGCATTGGAATAGGCGGGTCGTCAAATTTTCCGATATGATCAGTATAAACTCTGTACAGACAGGTATATATTCTAACAAAAATTGTAACGTTATTTCGGAATTTACAGAGATTGCCCATCATTGTTTTTCCCTCTTGTCATGGCAAGAATGAACTCAACAGCTCAGAACCTGATCGGTTGTGAAGCCAACAGTTAAACAGAGGTTAAGCCCGCTCCACTGTTCAACTGATGATGGCAATTGCAAATGTCGCGGGATTTCCCAAGGGAAAATTTCAAGATGACGGACATCAAAACTGGAGAACAAAAACAACTCATGCTTGTGGACGATGACCCGAACCTCGTCCTCCTGGTGAGGGACTATTTAGAGTTTCGGGGATATGAAGTCAGCACAGCGGAAAATGGACTCAAAGCACTGGAATTGCTAGAGTTACAGCTTCCTGATTTGATTATCTGCGATATTATGATGCCAGAAATGGATGGCTATTCTCTGGTGAAGGTTATTCGTGAAGATCCGCGTACAGGCTGGATTCCGGTGTTGTTTTTATCAGCAAAGGGTCTAAGTCAAGATAAAGTCAAAGGTCTTAATACAGGAGCAGATGTTTATATTGTTAAACCCTTTGAACCCGAAGAATTAGTCGCTCAAGTTGAATCTTCTCTCAGACAAGCTTCGCGCTTAATCAAAATTAATAGCCGTCAGGCTGATGGACAACCCAGTATTCAAGCTCGTCCGGGAGTCGAGTTAACACCGACAGAAGTGAGAGTGGTACAACTGGTTGCTCAAGGATTGGCAAACCGGGAAGTTGCTAAAGCCATGAAGGTGAGTCAACGTACTATTGAAAGTCATGTCAGCAATATGTTGAACAAAACCGGACTTCACAATCGCACGGAGTTAGCACGTTGGGCGCTAGAAAGTAAAAAGTTTTAGCGATCGCGCATCGAGTCCTAATGAGATCAACCTGTTTCCCGAAGCTGTATACTAGAGGAAAGTCATATTGTACTCATTATTTTATAAAGAAAGTCAACTCTACTAATGGCTCTCCGATAAGGATGAATCCATTATGGGGTTGATAGGAAAAAAAGTAGCTTGTATCGTTGGGGTACTCCCTCATCTGGGAGTTAGCCCTTCTATTGAGTTAGGTAAATATGAGTCAGCGACTTCGGTGATGACGACGAGACTTAAACATCTCTATTGACGCCTCGGCTAAAATAACTGAGGTGGTTGTGTCTATTCATACAACCGATATCCAGAAGTGGAACAACAAATTGAGGAGATTTTTTCAAGTCTCTAAAGTCACAACTCTTGATCAAATGTATTTTGATCAATCTTACTGGATTGCTTATTGAGTGAACAAAGACCACCACTCACTGCTAGGTTTTCCGTCAGTAAACTCACCAAAATCTTAAATTTAGGAGGATTGATACACCTAAAGACTGGACTCAAACTCATCCGGGATCAAGGCAGAGTGATAAACAATCTTGACCTCAATGCTTGGTGACAGTCCAGATGTTAAAATAAGATAATTAGCTTAAATTCTTTTCTACAAATATCTAGGTCTATAGTTTCTATGCTTAACTCGAAAAACCGTCTCTCTATATTTGTAGACGGTAACAATATGTTCTACGCACAACAAAAAAATGGTTGGTTTTTTGATCCTCGGCGAGTATTGACCTATTTCAAACATGAACAATCCGATGTGATTCTAGTCAATGCTTTTTGGTATACAGGCCTCAAAGATCCCCAAGATCAAAGAGGCTTTCGAGATGCTTTGATTAGTTTAGGTTATACGGTACGCACAAAAATTTTAAAAGAATACTACGATGATAGCTCGGGTCGATACTCCCAAAAAGCCAACTTAGACATTGAAATTGTAGTTGATATGTTTAATACTGTAGATCAGTATGATCGAGTGGTTTTATTTAGTGGTGATGGTGACTTTGAACGGGCGATCGAACTCTTACGCTCAAAAAATACTCATATTACCGTCGTCTCCACCGAAGGCATGATTGCTCGTGAACTGCGAAACGCAACCGATCGATACATTGACTTAAATGATATTCGAGATCAAATAGAAAAAGTAGACTATTAATCAAGAGAAAATCAATAACCAAACGGAAAAACAACATCAAAATCTGAAGTTTTTCTGAGTTGGGGTTTAATTGTTCACTAACAACTGGAGGTTCCTGACCGATGAAAACTCAACCGAGTCCTGACCGTATTATCATCTTTGATACCACCTTGCGAGATGGCGAACAATGTCCGGGTGCCACCCTCAATGTAGACGAAAAGCTGATTATTGCTCGACAATTGGCGCGTTTAGGGGTCGATGTGATCGAAGCGGGTTTCGCCTTTGCCAGTCTTGGGGATTTTGAGGCGGTTCGTCGCATTGCCGAAACTGTCGGGACTGAAAATGGCCCGGTGATTTGTAGTTTAGCCCGGGCGGTGCGTTCTGATATCGAAACGGCAGCCCGAGCCATAGAACCTGCCGTTCATCAGCGCATTCATACCTTTTTGGCGACTTCCGACATTCACTTGCAGTATAAGCTGCGGAAGACCCGAGAAGAAGTCTTAGACATCGTTCCTGAGATGGTGGCTTATGCCAAGTCTTTTGTCGAAGATGTGGAATTTTCTCCCGAAGACGCTGGACGTTCTGATCCTGAATTTCTCTATCAAGTTCTCGAATTGGCGATCGCCGCAGGTGCAACAACCGTTAATATTCCCGATACCGTTGGTTATACGACACCCACCGAATTTGGGGCTTTAATTCGTGGAATTAAAGAAAACGTTCCCAATATCGATCAAGCAATTATCTCTGTTCATGGACATAATGATTTGGGTTTAGCGGTGGCAAACTTCCTCGAAGCCGTAAAAAATGGCGCTCGTCAACTCGAATGTACCATTAACGGCATTGGTGAACGGGCGGGAAATGCGGCTCTCGAAGAATTGGTGATGGGGCTTCATGTGCGGCGACAATATTATAATCCGTTCTTGGGTCGTTCGGCCGATTCAGAAGCACCCCTGACTCAGATTAATACTCAGGAAATCTACAAAACCTCTCGTCTAGTTTCTAACTTAACGGGAATGTTGGTGCAACCGAATAAGGCAATTGTGGGGGCTAATGCCTTTGCTCATGAGTCGGGAATTCACCAAGATGGGGTTCTGAAAAATAAGCTCACCTATGAGATTATGGATGCTCAGTCAATTGGGTTGAATAATAATCTGATTGTATTGGGTAAACATTCCGGCCGTCACGCTTTCCAAAATCGTTTGCAAGAATTGGGTTTTGAACTGTCGGACTCGGACATTAATAAAGCATTTATCAAGTTTAAAGACTTAGCCGATAAGAAGAAAGAAATTACCGACTGGGATTTAGAATCAATTGCCAATAACGAAATTCACCAAGCCCCCGAATTGTTCCGTTTAGAATTGGTTCAGGTGTCCTGTGGTGATCACGCTCGTCCGACGGCGACGGTGATTTTAAGAACGCCAACAGGTGAAGAATTGATGGATGCCGCGATTGGGACCGGGCCTGTTGATGCGGTTTATAAAGCCATTAACCGGGTTGTCAATATTCCCAATGAGTTAATTGAGTTCTCTGTACAGTCGGTAACGGCCGGAATTGATGCCATTGGAGAAGTGACAATTCGGTTACGGGCCGAAGGTCGGGTTTTTTCCGGCCATGCCGCGAATACAGATATTATCGTTGCGTCTGCACAAGCTTATGTTAATGCGCTGAACCGCCTCTATGCGGCTCTACAACCGTCAAATGCGACAGGTGACTTGAAAACCGTCATGGCATAGTTGAATCGGGGGAGGGAGCAGAGGAAGCAGGGAGATCTTGCCTTTTGCTGATTCCCGATTCCCGATTGGCTATTTAGCCTCGTTGTTGAGAGTCTCGTCGTCCGAGTTCATAGACACCACCACTAATACAGGC
>NZ_AAVU01000059.1 GCF_000169095.1 Lyngbya sp. PCC 8106 | reverse complement strand
CCCAAGTCACTCCCAGTAATAGTAGACTAATGACAAGTAAAATCAGGATATAAGTGTCCACAAATGAATTTAAAATAGAGTAGACCACTTACCAAACTATTCTATTCGGCATTGATTATTCTCTCTCATTCGGATGATTTCTTAAGATGGATTAAAATATTATTGTCAACCCTTTGAAAAAATCAAAATCTATATAATTATTCAGTATATGATGTAGCAAATTTGAAGAAAATAGAGAATTCTACATTTAGACAAAATGTTTTACATGAGTAGAGACTATTCTAATTTGTATAAATTCACAACTCTTTTAAATTTTTTCGGGCATTTCGTTGCCACATTTTGGGTTTAATTCGTCGCAACGCTGATGCGGTAAATTGTTCGTTCCATTTTTCTTCTGAAAGTTCTGCTAATTCACTTAATTTTGGGGCAATATTTCCCGGATACGGTTGAAATGCCTCTACATCTGTTTCTTGGGCAAATCGTTGATTCCAAGGACAAACATCCTGACAAATATCACAGCCTGCAACCCAACCCTTTAACTCAATATTCTCCGGTAACTGTTCGGCACGATTTTCAATCGTATGATAGGCTATACATCGATTGGCATCCACTACAAACGGTTCTGTAATCGCATCAGTCGGACAAGCTTCAATACAGCGAGTACAAGTTCCACAATGTTCGGTATGAGGAGAATCCGGCGTTAATTCTAAATTCGTTAAAATTTCCCCCAAAAACACCCAAGAGCCATATTCTCGTGTAATCAGATTACTATTTTTTGAAATCCAACCGATTCCCGCCCGTTGCGCCCAAACTTTATCCGATATTGGCCCTGTATCCGCATAATATCGCGCTTGAATGCCTTCCCCTTGGGCTTGCAACCAATTCGAGAATGCTTTTAACTTCTGGTGCATCACCTTATGATAGTCTCGTCCCCAACCATAACGAGAAATCTTGCCATATTCCGCGCCCTCTGGACGTTCGTGAGGGGTGTAATAGTTCAGCGCCACACAGATAACAGCACAAACCTCGGGCATGACTTGACGAATATCTTGACGTCTGGGGTTCGCCATCCAAGCCATGTCTGCTTGATAGCCTTGATTCAGCCAAGCTTGCAACCGTTCAACTTCGGCTTTGGGTTCGATAACGCTTGCGATTCCAACTTTGTGAAATCCCAGGGTGATGGCTTGCTGCTTAACTTGATTCGCCTGGACTGAGGAGTGCATGACCGTCGGGTTTGGGGTTTGTATAGCACAGTTACAGCTTTCAATGTAGCGATCGCGTTTACATTTAGCCATAAAAATATATTATTATTACAAATAAAAGCAATTTGCAAGTTTTATTTGCAAAAATTAAATAAACGTTACATAATAGAAGCCAAGGGAAGCAAGACTCACCAAGGTCAGCTCCTGAGATTGTTTGTTTACCAAAGGAGTCTCAATAGCTACTATGACTTTTACCACAGAGTCTTCAACTACAAGTTTTAGCAAAGTATTTGTTTCCAGCGATCCTAACGCTGTTGCCCGTGTAACCTCAAGCTTCACAGCTCTCAATGTAGATGAGCAGCTTGCGGTTCTTTGGTTCCTTTACACTAAAATGGGTCGTACTGTCACTCCAGCCGCACCCGGCGCCGCTCGTCTTCAGTTTGCGGAAGGTCTGCTTAACGATATCAAGCAAATGTCTCCCCAAGATCAAATGAAAGCAATGCGTGATCTTGTTGCTAGCGTCAATACCCCCATCAGTCGCGCTTACGGTGTTCTCGGAGATAATACCAAGCTGGCATTTTGGTATCAGTTAGCTGAATGGATGAAAGAAGGATATGTTATTGGAGTCCCCGCAGGTTATCCCGTTTCTCGCGCTACAAATCAAGTGATTGCTGAGATTGAGCAGTTAGAATTTAGTCAACAAATCACTGTACTCCGGAAAACAGTTGCAAACATGGGAATTGATCCTCTCGCCTAGTTAATTTATAAATTGATCAAGTGCAGCGATTATCACAACTGATCGCTGTTCTTTGGTTTTATTTGATGTTTTGAATTGAAAACGATGCCGACAAGAACTTTATCAAAATCAGATTGTCTACTACAAATCGAAGGGATCACAGAACCGCAAGTTCTCCGATATTTTGAAACCCTCAACGCTGGAGATTTTCAAGCAACGGCGGCTTTATTTGCCGAAGATGGTATCCTAGAAGCCCCTTTTGAAGATCACCTTCACGGACAAGAAGCGATCGCCACTTATCTCCAAGCAGAAGCTCAAGGAATGCAGCTTAAACCCCAAGAGGGAATTAGCCAAACCTTAGAAAATGGTCAGCAACAAGTTCAAGTGATGGGGAAAGTCAGAACCCCTTTATTTTGGGTGAATGTGGCTTGGCAGTTGATCTTAAATCCCAATGGAGAAATTGCCGTTGTGACAGTTAAATTGCTGGCTTCTCTCCAAGAGTTATTTAACTTACAAAACAAATCTGATCATTAGGATTAAAACCTAATAAAATCTAAGCTTTAGCGGGAAGTTGTAGAGAACGAGCAAGTAATTCTCGTCCTAACTCGACATCTTTAGTCGAACATTTCCAATCCGGATGGCTGGTCATCAGCAAGCTTTCTACCGTCTCTTGATCAAAAAGATGCCAAACTTTGATGGGTTCGTTTTGATCTTCGATCGCGTAGCAGTTTTCACTGATGCAATAGATCATACAACTTCCAGCAGCTCTCTCAATCGTCATTTGTTGTCCCGGTTGCAGCGATCGCCAACCCAAAATCATCTGTTTAAATTCACTTGCCGATGATACGATTAAGCCCGGTAGAACTGCTGTAAGCTTTTGTTCTCCATTGACATAGAGCCAATAATGACGGGAAGGATCAATTCCCTTTAACCAAGGATTTTCATCATCTAAGCGATAGCGAGGGGCAAGCGGAAATAGCTGATTCACCACAGTCTCCTGTCTTTGAAGTATCATTAAAACTTATTATTAATATTATTGACTTACCCCTCGAAAAGATTGCAACCAAAGTTTACAAAAATTAAAATTGAGTGGATTTTAGTTAACTTTTGTTAAGAAAATGACCGCATAACGGTTTAAGCTTCATTCTTCAAGCTTGGAGTTGTTGAGACTCATCGACTTTTTCTCCGAGACTGACTTCTAAACGCAAACGGTTTTGACCATCAATCTGTAAACAGTAGTCAACTCGATCCATCAGCCGATCCATAATTAACCAACCATAACCGCTTTCTTGCCGGTCTTCCGGGTCAGGCGGAGTATATTTACCCACTTCATAACCCGTCCCACAATCCCAAACCTCCAGAGCAATATCTCGGTTTTGCAACTCTAGACGAATCACAATCGGTAAGTGCGGTTGATCTTTGTGAGCATGACGAATAACATTTGAGTAGGCTTCCGCCAGTACCAAACGAAACCGATTAGATTGACGAGGCCAGTCAATATGACTCCCCAACTCAACTTCCAAACTGCTCAACAGCCAATTTTCCACAACAGTTAAAAATCGAATATCGCTCGGCACATGAAGCTCAGTTTTCATCGGTGAATAAGACCTCCAGTGCAAGTATTGTTTGGTCATCTTCCTGAATCAAATTCGATTCCCGGACAAAGGCGAGTAAATTATCCAAATTTAAAGGCTCCTTTTGTTGTACCAGAAGCTGCCATAATCCCTCTTGATGAAGCATCTTTCGGGTTTGAGTGTCATCCTCCTGACTCTGTTGAAGAACCGTCGCTTCTGTAATCCCATCACTGGTAAGTAGAAAAATATCTCCCACCGACAGATTCAAACTCCCAATCTTTCCTCGCCAAGCGGGAAGAATCCCCAAAGGAATTCCTCGTGCTTTGAGAAAGTTGGGTTCTACCGTAATCGCAGAATCACCCCGACTCGCTTGTTCTAGCAGCATTTTCTGAGACCAAACGAGCGGATAAATATGTCCAGCATTCGCATAAATCAACTCTCCAGTCGTGGGAGTATAACGAGCCAACACCATTGTAATAAAGTGATTATTGCTAATCAGATCATCGGCCAAAATCCGATTGAGATTGTGCATCACTTGTTCTGGATCTGGGGATGACTCTTGAGACAGTTCTCGGCGAATCACCGACATCGCACTCGCCATAAACAAAGCCGCCGGCACCCCTTTCCCCGATACATCTCCTAAAGCAACCCAAACATCACCTTGAGAATGAACATAAACCTCAAAAAAATCTCCTCCCACTTCTCGCGCCGGATAGCAACAGGCTTGCACCTTCACACTATGTAAATCCGGCCAACTTTGTCGGAGTAAATTCCCCTGAATTTGACGAGCCACTTCTAGCTCTGAACGCATCTGTTCAGCCAGTTGAACAGTACGCTGATAGAGTCTGGCTTGAGACAACGCCAAAGCCGCCTGTTCACTCACCGCTTCTAACAGTTTAATATCTTCATCAGACCAAGCATCCGCGTCACTGTCTTGACAGAGAGCCAATACCGCCAGCAGATTCAACTGATAACTCAGAGGAATGATAATTTGAACCAGATTATTGTGATCAAGAGTTTGGAGAATCTTCGTTTCACGAGTTTCTAAAACCGCCTGCATCAACGACTCACTATCTGATAACCATTCAGTCTGCTGCGACTCAGCCTCAATCGGTGTATAGAAAAACACTTCTGGTAAGAGATTTCCATCCTCAACGGCTCGAACATAACACGCTTTCGCCTGAAACGTTTCTCCGAGAGTTTGAACAATCGTTTGCAGCATACTAGAGTAGTCTAGCGACTCTCGCAAAGCACTGATCACATCGTTGTAAAGAAACTCTCGACGTAAAGCACGACGCAGAGAATTTGTCCGTTTTTTGGAGAATTTATAGGTTTCTGAAGCTTGTTGAATCACTGACTTGAGAGCTTCGGGACTCCAAGGCTTAGTGATATACTTAAACACCTGACCGGAGTTGATCGCCTCAACTAAATCTTCCACGTCAGTATATCCCGTTAACAGAATACGAATCGTATCCGGGAAACGCTCAACCGTCTGACTCAAAAACTCCGTACCGTTCATTTCCGGCATTCGTTGATCTGAGATAATAATCGCCATTTCTCCCTCTTGTTGGAGAATTTCAAGAGCGTTGAGGGCGCTATCTGCTTTATAAACTCTAAACTCGCGCCGAAACGTCCGGTATAACAAATCCAAGTTATCTTGTTCGTCATCAACTACCATTAGTTTCAGCTTGGACTGTTCTCCCCGACTCATGCGATTGGTTACTCCCAGGTAAATGGATTAGGCGGATTAGGTTTGTACACTGTTTTTGTTTTTTTACACACTTGTCAGGCGCGATACGGATCAATACTGATCAATAAAATTACAATTTACGGGTGAGTCATCAGCTCGTTATCCGTTCAGCCAGTCTGAGTTTAGCAGATCGAGAGCGAGGATTATCAGCAATTTCCAGTGCTTGGGCTTGAATTGGCTTTTTCGTTAAAACCTGTAAATCCGAATCACTTTTAAAACTCTGTTTAACTCGCCGATCTTCTAAACTATGAAAACTAATCACCCCAATTCTACCCCCCAATTTTAACCATTGTGGGGCGCGAGATAGAAAAGTTTCGAGGGCTGTTAGTTCTTGATTAACCGCAATTCGCAGGGCTTGAAAAACACGAGTCGCTGGATGAATACGACCATAACGAGACTTAGACGGATAACAAGAAGCAATCACATCAGCCAGTTGAGTCGTTGTCTCAAATGGACGGTTTTGGACAATCCTTCTGGCAATGCGACGGGACAATCGTTCTTCGCCGTAATGGAAAAAAATATCGGCTAATTCTCCCTCATCCCAAGTATTAATAATATCAGCAGCACTCAAGGATTGTTGCAAATTCATTCGCATATCCAACGGGGCGCTGTGGCGAAAGCTAAACCCTCGAGTGGGAGTATCAAGTTGAGAAGAATTTACCCCTAAATCAGCAATAATTCCATCAAACTGCATCCCTTGGGGTTGATAATCGGCAAAATTTCCTCGCCAAAACTGAACTCGATCAGCAAAACAGGGTTCAACTTCTGCTAATCTAGCTCTCGTTGCAGCGATCGCCACTTCATCTTGATCAATCGCCGTAATTCGTACATCCGGCGCCGCTTGTAAGATCAACAGACTATGACCTCCACCCCCAACTGTCGCATCCAAATAATGTCCACCTGCAACCACAAACAATCCCGCGATCAATTCTCGACTCAAAACGGGAATATGAACAAAATTAGTCATTAATTCATTTATATTCAACTCAGGCATAGGAAGTGAGGGGACAGGTTACAGGGGACAGGGGATAGGGAACAGAGGATAGGGGACAGGTTACAGAGGACAGGAAAGATGGACAATTGATCATTCATCACTTCACTGTTAACGGTCTAAACTCCCTATAATGACAAGGGAGACAAACAACCGTCAACAAACGCCATACATTCGTTGTATCGTCTACTTTTACAGTACCAGCATAAAACATTGAGGTTGAGAGGCAAACACCGATGAGTCGAATAGAAACCCGCACCGAACCGATGGTCCTCAATATGGGGCCACACCACCCCTCTATGCACGGGGTTTTGCGGTTAATTGTCACCCTAGACGGAGAAGATGTCGTAGACTGTGAACCTGTCCTCGGCTATCTTCATCGAGGGATGGAAAAAATTGCCGAAAGCCGCACCAATATCATGTATGTTCCCTACGTGAGTCGTTGGGACTATGCAGCCGGAATGTTTAACGAAGCGGTTGTGGTGAATGCACCAGAAAAACTCGCCGATATTGACGTTCCCAAGCGGGCGAGCTACATTCGGGTGATCATGTTGGAGTTGAACCGTATCGCCAACCACCTGTTATGGCTTGGCCCATTCCTCGCGGATGTTGGCGCCCAAACGCCCTTTTTCTATATTTTCCGGGAACGGGAAATGATTTATGACCTCTGGGAAGCTGCAACAGGTTATCGCCTGGTGAATAACAACTATTTCCGCATCGGGGGCGTCGCCGCAGATTTACCCTATGGTTGGGTTGATAAATGCCGAGATTTCTGCGACTATTTTCTTCCCAAGGTTGATGAGTACGAACGTCTAATTACCAATAACCCGATTTTCCGACGTCGGATTGAAGGATTAGGGACGATTACTCGTGAACAAGCCCTGAATTGGGGTTTGTCTGGCCCGATGTTACGGGCTTCTGGGGTCAAGTGGGATTTGCGAAAAGTTGACCATTATGAATGTTACGATGATTTTGATTGGGATGTTCATTGGGAAACCGCAGGCGATTGTTTAGCCCGGTATTTTGTCCGCATTCGGGAAATGCGCGAGTCTGTGAAAATCCTCTATCAAGCCCTAGATGGACTCCCAGGCGGCCCCTACGAGAACCTCGAAGCACAACGGATGATGGGAGGGCCGAAGTCTGAATGGAATGATTTTGATTACCAGTTTATTGGGAAAAAAATTGCTCCGACCTTTAAGATTCCTTCAGGTGAACATTATGTTCGCATCGAAAGCGGTAAAGGTGAACTGGGCATTTATATTGTTGGGGATGATAATGCCTTCCCGTGGCGGTTCAAAATTCGGGCGGCTGACTTCTGCAATTTACAAATTTTTCCCGAGATCGTCAAAGGAACAAAAGTAGCTGATATCGTCGCGATTTTGGGTAGCATTGATATCATTATGGGTTCTGTAGATCGATAAGTACAAATCCACTCGAAAATAATCAGTTTTGGGGGTACGGTTATCTCGTCCCCCTCTTTCTAAGAGGTAGAGAGGTGGGGAGGTGGGGAGGTGGGGAGGATTTTTATTAGAGGATAAATCACTTAAAAATTTATGGTTTTATATTCATTGATTTTTGACCATTAACCTAACCGAGATGTAACGGATCAACATCAATCATTAAACGAACAGAAGTCGGACAAACCTGTTGCAATTGTTCTAAACTAGCCGTATTAATTGAAGTACCGGGTAATAACTTGAGTAAAATCTGCCAACGATATCGATTTGCCACGCGCAAAATAGGAGCAGGAGCAGGCCCCAATACTTCCATATCCGGGATTTCATCGGCAACGGTAAACAAAATCTCTGCAAATTGTTGAGCCGTTTCTTCCACTTCTGTTGAGTTTAAACTACTCAATTTTAACGCAATCAGTTGACCATAAGGCGGATAATTTAGCTCTTGTCGCTGTTCTAATTCTCGTTCAACAAATGGCTCATATTCATAGCCCTGTACGGCTTGAATCACTGGATGTTCAGGTGTATAAGTTTGAATAATAACACGCCCAGGATCATTTCCTCGACCTGCTCGACCTGCCACTTGTAATAAGGTTTGAAACGCTCGTTCACTGGCACGATAATCAGATAAATGTAACAATCCATCGGCAGAAATCACACCCACTAAACTCACACCCGCCAAATCTAACCCTTTCGTCAGCATTTGAGTTCCGACTAATAAATCAGCTTCTCTTTGAGCAAACCGAGTGAGTAAAATTCGATGAGCATCTTTTGTGCGGGTAGTGTCGCTATCAAACCGAATTATCCGTAACTCGGGAAACAGTTTACCCAATTCTTCGACAACTCGCTGCGTACCACTCCCAAAATGCTTAAAATAAGGAGAATCACACTCAGGACAGCGCTGAGGATAAAGTTCACCATAGTTGCAATAATGACAGCGAAGCGTTGGTACAACCTGACGAGAGGTTTGCAGCACATCTTCACGAATATGATGATAAGACAACGAAACATCACAATCGGGACATTCCATCACATAACCACAACTGCGACAAGAAACAAACGTGCTGTGTCCCCGTCGATGAATAAACAGAATTCCCTGTTGACCTTGATCTTGTAACTGTTGGAGTGCTTGTTGCAAGCGAGAACTAAAAATTGAGCGATTTCCCTGGCGCAACTCCTGGCGCAGATCAACAATTTCCACTGGAGGCAAAGGTCGGGATTGAATTCTTTCCGGTAAGGATAGATAATAGGAACTGGAGATTAGCGATTTAGAAATAGGCACTGAACTTTCTGTATCGAAAATATCAATACTTTGATGCTTTGGTGTTCCTCTGCCTTCCTGCCCCCGAACAGCAACCCAACTTTCCAAAGACGGCGTTGCTGAACCTAAAATTAGGGGGCAGTTTTCCATTTCAGCCCGCCAATAGGCGACAGTCCGAGTATGATAACAGGGAGCGGGTCGATCTTGTTTGAAGCTACTATCGTGTTCTTCGTCCAAAATAATTAAGCCCAGGGCTGAGAGCGGGGCAAAAATAGCCGAACGGGTACCAATGATAATTTGAGGGTGTTGGCGGGTCATATTTCGCCAAGTGTCGTAACGTTCGCCCTCAGATAACCCACTATGATAAACGCAGACTTTTTCGCCAAAACGGGCGCGAAATCGATCCGTGAGTTGGGGAGTTAAGCCAATTTCGGGAACTAAGACTAAAGCGGATTTTCCTTGTTTTAAAATCGGGGCGATCGCTTGCAGATAGACTTCTGTTTTACCGGAACCTGTGACGCCGTGCAGTAAAACTTGAGCAAAACCGGATAAATTATTAATAACGTTGAGGGCATTTGTTTGATGGGGAGTCAGGGTTTTGGGTTGATCTGGTGTTTGTTCGATCCCTTGAGCGAGTCGCAGCATTTCTCGTTCTTCAAGTAGAAGATAACCCTTTTCTGCAAGAGTTTTTAGGGTGGGAGAAGTTGTCTTACACAAGCGTAAAAAGTCACTTAGCCACGCCTCTCCACCACAACTTTTAAGAATTTGTAAGACTTCCTGTTGACGTTTAGTGACATCAACGGCTGAGTGCGGATCACCGATTAAAATTACAGCAAGTTGCTGCTTGGCTTGTACGGCTTTAGGAGTCTCTAAATAATTTTCAACCCAACCCCTAGCCAGTAAATCTTTATATCCTTTTCTCAGGGCATAATCGCCACCGACTTTTTTCTTGAGTTCCGCCCAACTCAGATCATTTGACTTTTTAGCTTGTAATAGATTGACTATTTTTAGTGCAGCAGAATTGAGAAAATTTTCAACACCCGAGGGAATTTTATCTACAAACAACCGAATTCGCCGTTGACTTCGCCGCAATAACCCAGTCGGTAAAGCCGTCCGAATTACTTGAATTAAAGGCGTTTGGTAATAAGTCGCAACCTGTTGCAATAATTGCCAATAGTGAGGCGGAAATAGGCCTTTACAAACCACCTCATCAACAGGTTTAATTTGATCTGAATCCAAACCCGGAGGAATTTGAGTTGTTGGGCGAATCGCGATCGCACCCAGATACATTGCCCCAAACGGTACACTCAAAATATCTCCAGGTTCAACATTCAGGTGAGAAGGAATAGAGTAAGTAAAAAGATGAGGTTGTGTCGGATCTTGACTCTTTAACTGTCCCGTTGGAATGTCCACCAACACTTCGATTAACCGGATGTCATCTGAAGAATGGGTAACAGAATTATTCGTATCGTAGGATGCACCTGCTTCAGCAACTTTGAGATCAGATTTAAGGATACTGGCGCGTCCTACTCCGCTATCGAAGGTAATCGTGGACATTATTATTGTTGGTTAAAGAGCAGAAGATCTAGGCGAGTTTAGCAGAATTGGTCATTCATCTAGTTTCCATTGAGAATATCTGCGATCGCGTGACGTTCAACCGGGGGATCAGACAACATCTGACGAGCATCGGTAATTAACCAGTCTAAAGCCGCAGCTTGAACATCGATTGATGCGCCTGTCTTATCGACACAATAGCGTCCGAATACCAGCTTGTCTACTAAACGCACTCCCGGCCCTAAGCGAGAATATTCAAAGATAACGCTATTGCTGACATAGGCATCACTACAAACCCAACAATTTTGACCAATCATCGTCGGGCCAACAATTTCTGCACCGTCTTCAATGCGAGTCATTCCGCCGATATAGACCGGGCCGCGAATCTTAACTTTATCCCAATTGACGGCAACATTCAAACCCGTATAAATTCCCGGTCGAACTTGCTGGCCTGGTATCGAGATATTTTTCACTTCTCCCGATAATACACCCCGAACCGCTTGCCAATAGTCGGGAACTTTACCAATATCGACCCATTCAAAATCCATTGTAATCCCGTAGAACGGCGCCCCGATCTCAACCAGTTTGGGGAATAAGTCGCCCCCGAGATCGAATTCACAACCAGAGGGAATATGTTGAAAAATTTCGGGTTCAAAAATATAAATCCCGGTGTTAATGCTGGTACTGAGCGCCTCATCAACGGATGGTTTTTCTTGGAATGCTTTAACGCGACCCTTTTCATCAGTTACGACTACTCCATAACTGGAAACTGCATCCCGAGGAACAGATTTCATCACGATGGTCGCTAATGCACCTTTTTCCTTATGCTGTTGTACCGCAGCAGTTAAGTCTAAATCGATCAGGGCATCCCCACACAAGACCACAAAGGTATCATCAAAGAAAGGGTAGAAGTCCTGAATTTTTTTCATCCCACCCGCCGAACCGAGTGCTTTTCCGAGTAGTTTTCCGTCTTGAATACTTCCTTCAAAGGAATAGGAAAGTTGAACTCCAAAGCGTTGACCATCGCGAAAATAGTTTTCGATTTCATCAGCAAGGTGGCTGACATTCACCATAATTTGGTCAAACCCATGTTTGCGAAGCAACTCCACCAAAAACTCCATGACGGGTTTCTGAAGGATCGGAATCATCGGTTTGGGGGTCGTGTAGGTAATCGGACGAACGCGAGTTCCCTTGCCAGCGGCCAGAATCATGGCTTTCATATTGACTTCCTCAACCCTTGTCTGTTTAGTAAATTGTGACTCAATGAAAATCTGACTTCTGGATCAATCAAGTTTGATTTTCCAGTGATTTCGTCAGATGCAAGTGCGATCAGCTAATTTAAGCATCTATAAATTCAACTGAGCGATCACCTTATCCCAATTTACCGAGATTTTGTAACAATGTCGCCCCCTATTTGCGATAAGGGGGGTTTACTATCAATAGTGAACTCTCTTTTTCGTGAACTGTTTTGACGGTAAACAGTAAATGGTCAGGAGTTGAGAATTATGGGGGCGATGCGATCGGCCCCCGCGATTCATCCGGGGGATATAAGCAAGAGTGCCATTTTTAAATGGCAGTGGATATTTTTATCCTATGATGGCCAGTATAGATTATGAGGCAGTAAGTCAAGTATTGATAGTCTTCGAGTTCAAGGCAAAAGGGAAAGATAGCCAGTATCAAGCAATTGACGAGGCGATACGCTCCTACAAGTTCATCCGCAACTCTTGTTTAAGATACTGGATGGACAATAAAAAAGTGGGCAAATACGACCTCAATAAATATTGCAAGGTACTGGCTAAACAATATCCTTTTGCGAACAAACTCAACTCTCAGGCTAGACAGTCTGCGGCTGAATGTAGTTGGAGTGCGATTAGTCGATTTTACGACAACTGCAAGCGCAAAGTACCAGGCAAAAAGGGGTTCCCTAAATTCAAGAAACACGCTCGTTCTGTTGAATATAAGACTTCCGGGTGGAAGCTTTCAGAGAACAGGAAGGCGATTACTTTCACCGATAAAAATAATATTGGTAGACTGAAGCTAAAGGGAACCTACGACCTGCATTTCTCTCTTGGTGCGCGTTCCCAAGCGCCCGCAGGTGGCGCGGGGTCGCACCGCTATCAACTCAAAGATCTTAAAAGAGTGAGGATAGTCAGGAGAGCTGATGGATATTACGTGCAGTTTTGTATTTCAGTTGATCTCAAGGTAGAAACAGAACCAACGGGTAAAGCAATAGGCTTAGATGTTGGAATCAAGTATTTTTTGGCAGATAGTTCAGGAAATACTATCGAAAATCCTCAGTTCTACAGGAAAGCTGAAAAAAAGTTAAATCGTGCTAATCGCAGAAAATCCAAGAAGTACATTCGAGGAGCCAAGCCGCAGTCAAAAAACTACCACAGAGCCAGATGTCAATATGCCCGGAAGCATTTGAGAGTAAGTCGGCAGCGTAAAGAATACGCAAAGAGAATTGCGTATTGCGTAATCCACTCTAACGATGTGGTTGCCTACGAAGACTTGAATATTAAAGGCATGGTAAAAAATCGACATTTAGCTAAATCAATCTCGGATGTTGCTTGGTCAATTTTTCGTCATTGGTTGGAATATTTTGCAATTAAATATGGTAAGCTAACTATTCCGGTTGCTCCCCATAATACATCTCAAAACTGTTCTAACTGCGGCAATAAAGTTCCTAAGTCTCTATCAACCAGAACGCATATTTGCCATCACTGCGGATACAGCGAAGATAGAGATGTTAACGCGGCTAAGAACATCTTAAAAAAGGCTCTCAGTACGGTCGGGCAGACCGGATCTTTAAAGCTTGGGGAGATTGAACCGCTTTTAGTGTTGGAGCAATCCTGTACTAGAAAGTTTGATCTGTGAACCAAGAATCCCCGTAATTTATTGCGGGGAGTGTCAACCGGCTTTGACGAGAATCGTTTGTCCTTCTAACTTGGCTTCATAGCGTTTTAGGGGTTCTTCTGCTGGCCCTTCTAAGAGTTGACCATCGGCGGCAAATTTGGAATCATGGCAGGGACAAATAAACGCATTTTGATCGGCTTTCCAATTCACAGAACATCCCGCGTGAGGACAAGTTGGGTTAACTGCAATTAGTTCTTGAGGGTTATCCGGTTTTTGAATGACTAATACTGAACCCATTGCCAATTCTTTACTTGAAAGTTGACCTTTTTCTGCTAATTGATCGAGAGTTCCTATCGATTGATATCCCTCTGCATCCACAGAACTAACTGTTGATTGTGATTCTGTCTGTTGAGGTGAACAAGCGGCTAATACAATCGGCAAATAACTCGCTAATCCCCCAACTCCAACCCAAGTAACAAATTCTCGACGTTTCATAAACTGAAATTATCGACTTTCAAAACAACATTCTAGAAGACGGAGGTTGAGTTTAGGAATGAAACCCAACAAATATCAGTAATGTTAGGTTTCCCTAAATTATAGAACTTCCTCGAATTTTTCTGAACCGTTAGGTTGAGGACAGGCTGCTGCTTCCTCTGCATTTATTGTTGTATGTCCTGAAGCTTCACAAACATAAAAGGGTTGAGTTGCTTCTTTCCACTCATTGAGATTGTTGAGGGCTTGAGTATAAAATGCAGCGTGTTGAGTTTCGGCTTCGGTGGCGTAGGTAAAGGTTTGAACTGCTGCTTCATTTCCTGCGGTTTTCGCTTGAGAAATAAACTTAGGATACATGGTATCTCGTTCGTAGGATTCCCCTTTAATTGCCTTTTCAAGATTTTCTGCGGTTGAACTTACTTGTGGAGTTGCAATATCGTTTTCAGGGGTTGCACCCATTGATTTTATCACTTTAGCATGATTATCGCGGTGAATTTCTTCGGCACGAGCGGCCGCACGAAATAAACGCGCAACTTCTGCGTAGCCTTCTTCATCGGCTTTTTCCGAAAATTCTAAATACATCACATGAGCGTTAGATTCACCATTATAAGCTGCTTGTAGATTTTTTAACGTTTCGGCTTGAGGATCTGCGGCTTTTGTTTCACTAGCAACTGTTGTTGCTGTATCAGGAGAAGGTTCAATGGTTGCTGAGGGTTGCTGTTGAGAACAACCAAATAAACTAACTAAACTAACGGCAACGACAGCAACGAAACTTTGGCGATTAAAATAACGAAATATCATGGTAAAATTCTCCTGTGGGTAGAGTAAAGATTTTGGGTTAATCAAGTATCTGAAAGCAAATTTAGTCGAAAATAATTAGCGATCACTAACAGATTTCGGTTGAGGGCGTTTCTTAAATAAACTGGTCATACTCAAACCAGTTACCAGTAAACCGATCAAGGCTACCCCATTTAAAACGGGATAAATTTCATCCAGTCCAAACATTTTCAAAGTATGTAATCGGATTAGAAATTCCCCAATTTCATCTTGATGAAACCATTCATCAAAGATGGTGTAACCGACTCCTGTAATCACTGTTAGCAGCAAGGGTAAACTCGCTGTAATTGCGATCATCCGGTGATATTTTCGGAAAACTCGCATCATAGTCTGATCCTCCGTTTTAACGGCTTTGCCTAGCTTTAACAGTTTTTACTATAGAAGGAAAAAGTAAAGAACTCGGGAAGATGAAAAAATTAGTCTGATCGCAGAAGTTTGGGAGTGGGAACTTAGGGAAAGGGGGAACAGTTCAGGGAAAAGATCCTTCGTTTCACTCAAGATGACAGACTCATCAACTAATGCGATCGCGGAAACCCTACATTTTTAAGATTTTCAGGTGTCCAATTCTGATAATATTTTGTTTTGAGTAAAGTCTCAGAAGCTTGTGTAAGTAAGCATTGAGCTTGAATCGTCAAATTAATATAAGGTAATCTCCGAGTATAAACGCCTTGAATATTAAAGGATTCATCAGGATGTCCACCGAACGCAACTAAACCCCATGAGGAAATAATAGGATTTAAACAGTTAATAAACTCTTGGGTTTGTTCGGGTGTTAGGGCTTGGGAATCGGGATGAAGAACCAGCAAAACTTCATCGTGTTGATTTTGATGAAACTCTTGAATACTTTGAATTAGAGTAGAATCTAAATTGAGACTAGAATTTATGTCAAAATGATCAACTTTGTAGAGAATCTGATTGCTTAAACGAGCTTTACGAGTAAACGGACAAACAGGTAAACCGCCAAAAATTGGATGAGGCTGTTCTAAAAAGTCCGTCATGTACTCAATTGTGCGCTGGATGATTTCAGAACTAGAATCGCACATAAAAACACATCCCAAAAGTTAAAATTAAAAAATTAGTTCAGTCAACCGTTATCTAGGCTACTGGTAGACGGACTTGAAAGCAACTCCCGACTCCAACTTTACTTTTAACAGTGATTTCTCCACCATGACGGCGACTAATAGCTTGGGAAATGGCTAGCCCTAACCCAGAACCGTCTTCACAATAAGTTCGTGCAGTATCCGCCCGCCAGAGACGATCAAATACAAAAGGTAAATGCTCCGAAGCAATACCTATCCCCGTATCTTTAACATCTACCCACACCACTTGATCTTCTCTGTGATTTGAAAGCGTAACCGTTCCGCCTGGGGGAGTATATTGCAGGGCATTTTCAATCAAGTTGCGAAACAGACGAAACAACTGAGAAGCATCACCTTTGACTTTGACATCGGTTTGCGGTTTGAATTGAATTACTATATTTTTAGCTTCGGCATTTAAGTCTAAAAGTTCAACAACTTCTTCTAACAATTCGTTGATAACAATCAGACTTAAAGATTGATCTGATGTACGATTAAATTGATCAGTACGAGCGAGTAACAGCAAATCTTCAACCAAACGACTCATTTGATTTGTCGCGCTAATAATTGCCTGAAATTGTTCTCTATCTTCAGCATAAATATAATTGGCATGAGTTTCTAAAACTTGAACCGAAGTTTTAATCACAGTTAGGGGCGATCGCAATTCGTGGGAAGCATCTGCGGTAAACTGTTGTAATTGCTTAAAACTCTGTTCTATGGGTTTAATCGATTGTTGAGTCAGCCACATTCCCCCAACTCCAATTAATCCAAACCCCACACAACCGCCCAGGGTTAAACCCCAACGCAGTTTTGAGAGAACTCCTTCTATCGACTCGGTAGACTCACTGACTCGAACATAACCTTCTAGTTGTCGGATTTGTTGTTGATTATAACTATAAGCAGGAATCATTAAACTGCGAATTGTTCCCGCAGCAAAAGTTTCAAAGCCCGGTTGTAAAGGGAAGTCAGAAAATAATATCCCTGAAAATGCTAAACGTTTCTGATCTGAAGCAAACCATTCTACACTTTGATTGGGTTTGCGAAGATTTTGCCAAGGAATATCAAGATCTCCATCCCCATCGAGGGGACGATAAGGCGTTTCATTCACTGCGTTGGAGTCTTGTTTGATCGCAACTAAACTATGAGCAGCAGCTTGAGCGAGGTTCAGTATTCGGTTATCGAGTTGTTGGTAAAGACTATTCGTAAAAAAATGATAAACTAATAAATCAGAAATTAGCCGAATCGCAACCATAATTATTAGGTATGATCCGAGTAACCGCCAGCGTAGGGTTTGAAATTGAGGACTCACGGAGTTTTGGGTTTTCCGGTTAGGCTTCATGGTTAGGGAATATGAATGATGAATGATCAATCTTCCTTTTTTCCTCTAATTAACTGCGTTTGAGGCGATATCCCATTCCGTAAACGGTTTCAATCAAATCGGGAGGAGCGCCTACGGTTTTGAGTTTGCGGCGAATGTCTTTAATATGAACTTTAACGGCTTCTTCGCTCGGTGGATCTTCAAAAGACCATAAGTGTTCTAAAATGTTGCTGCGACTGAAAACTCGTTGAGGATTATGCAAGAATAATTCTAACAAGCCGTATTCTTTGGGAGTGAGATGTAAGGGATGTTGGTTGTAGGTGACTTCGCAGGTATTAGGATTGAGGCTGAGTTTTTCCCATGCTAAAATGGGTGGTAAAATGGAGGTTCCTCGACGCAGTAAGGCTCGAATTCTTGCGGCTAATTCGGGTAAATCAAAAGGTTTTACCACATAGTCATCGGCACCTGCATCTAAACCGATTACTTTGTCTTGACTGGAATCTTTGGCGGTGAGCATCAAAACGGGCATCGTATAACCAGCTTGACGTATGCGCTGACATAGGTTAATACCATTGAGTTTGGGTAACATGACATCTAATACAATTAAATCGTATTCAAAAGACTGTACAAATTCCCAACCCGCTTCGCCCTCCAAAGCCACATCGATCACATAGTTTTGAGTTTGTAATGATCTCGATAAGGCTTTGGCGATGCGTTGATCATCCTCAACGAGTAAAATTCTCATGGTGTTGGATTAAGGTTTAATATCCCTCTGGCCCAATGGTTGTGTGATCACATTTAGCTTCAGAGAGATTAGCCATTTTAGAGCGAAATAAATTACAGCCAGAGAGTTCGGTATTGTTGAGTTGGGCTTGTTCTAAATTTGCTCCACTTAAATTAGAATAGCGCAAGTTGGCATCTGTCAAGTTGGCATTGTACAAGTCGGCACCTTGTAAGTTAACATTGGAGAGGTTAGCACCTTGTAAATTCGCGTAACGTAAGTTAGCTCTTGATAAGTTAGTGCCTTTTAAGTTTGCCGAAGAAAGGTTGGCTTGATACAGTCGAATATCTCCGAGTTCAGCTTTGGTAATTTCGCTATTTTGTAAGTTAGCATAACTCAAATTTGCATAGGGCATATAAGCTTCGTTGAGTTGGCTATTGTCTAAATTTATTCCTTCTAAATTAGCCTCGAATAAATCAACTTTTTCTATGCTGATGCCACTAAAATTTCGTCTTCCTTGTGCATATTGCGACCGTAACTCAGCTACACTAATTTTGTGCATCTTTAAAAATCTTAACCATTATTTTAGACCTACAATTAGTTCTCTAGAACTAGAAAACCAAGTGTTAAGTATACATACTTAGCCATTTTTATAGTTTACAATATAGCGACTAAAAGTTAAGATTTATTAATGTTTTTTTAGGGTTTGTGATTAAGGAAGTGAATAACCTGTCGTATTCCGAATGTATTCTTGGACTTGATGATAAACTTCTGGATAAGTCTGAGGATTGAGAATAATTGGTTCAACGCCATCGGGTAGCCAAAATGTAATTCGCTTTCCGGCATCGCAAGCAAAAGCCTGAATTCGACTGAGATTAATTAAATATTCTTTGCGTTCATACTCTAACCGAATCCAATAATTCTGACTCACTGGGGCGATGATTTTTTCAATATAGTTCCAGAGTATCTGATAAACTTCAGGGTTGGCTAGTCCACTCACAACAAGAGGTTGACCACTATCGGGTAACCAAAATTTGATCCGCTGGTTGGCTTCGGCACAAAAAGCGCCAATCCGATCTAGATTGACGATATATTGTTTTCTGTCCTCTAAAATTTTAATCCAGTGAGCCACAGGAGTACCTCAAACCTCTAAATCAATGCGTGATCAAGAATTCAGTTACCCGACATGAATCGTTTCTCAAATCCTCTCTGTTTAGATGTTAGCCCTATTCACCTCAACTAGGAAACCTCAGCCGGGGACTGAACCCGGTTAGAATCTTGAGAATTCTCTGAACTGCTGTTCTCTGTGGACTGTCGCTGAGTAGAAACGTTTGAATGCAATGATCGCCGACAGCTTGCTGCTTTGACTAACCCTCTAAACAAGGGATGAGGGGTATTAGGTCGAGATTGAAATTCTGGGTGGAATTGGGCTGCAATAAAGAAAGGATGACTGGGGAGTTCCACCATTTCCACCAAACGTCCATCGGGAGATGTTCCACTAATCTGATAACCTGACTCTACAAACAGGTTGCGGTAGGCGTTGTTAAATTCATAACGATGGCGATGGCGTTCATAGACCACTTCCTGCTGGTAGAGTTGATACGCTAAGGTATCTCGTTGTAAACGACAGGGATATAACCCTAAACGCATAGTCCCGCCTAAATCTACGACATCTTGCTGTTCGGGTAAAAGGTTGATGACTGGATTCGGGGTTTCGGGGTCAAACTCGGCACTATCGGCTCTTTCCAGTTTAGCAATATGACGCGCCCATTCAATCACACTACATTGCATTCCCAAACAGAGTCCTAAAAAGGGGATATTTTGTTCACGAGCATATTGAATTGCTGCGATTTTACCATCGATTCCTCGAATTCCAAACCCTCCGGGAACGACGATGCCATCAATATTTTTGAGATCAGATTCAATACTATTGTTTTGAACTTCTTCGGAGTCAACCCAACGAATATTCAGTTCGACTCCGATTTCAATCGCCCCATGACGCAAGGCTTCGACGACAGAGAGGTAGGCATCACTGAGTTGAATGTATTTTCCGACAATCGCAATTTCGACTGTTGGCGGTGTAGTCCCTAGATTATCAGTATCTCGATGATACAGGCGATCGACGATGGTTTGCCAAGCCCGTAAGTCGGGTTGACGAGATTCAAGATGCAGGAGTTCTAAGGTTTGCTGGGCAAGTCCTTCTCGTTCGAGGATCAGAGGAACTTCGTATATACTGTCGGCGTCTTGTGCGGTAATGACGGACTCGACTTCGACATCGCAGAATTCAGAGACTTTTTCTTTGATTCCTTTGGCGAGTGGGCGATCGCAGCGACAGACTAACATATCGGGTTTAATTCCAATCGATCGCAATTCTTTGACGGAATGCTGAGTCGGTTTGGTTTTCATTTCCCCTGCTGAAGCAATATAAGGAACCAGGGTAACGTGAACATAAATCACGTTTTGGCGTCCGACATCTTTACGAAACTGACGAATGGCTTCTAAAAAGGGTAAAGATTCAATATCACCAACGGTTCCTCCGACTTCGGTGATCACGACATCGGGATTGGTGTCTCGGGCGACTCGACGGATGCGTTCTTTACATTCATGGGTAATATGGGGGATGACTTGTACCGTTCCCCCCTGATAGTCTCCTCGCCGTTCTTTGTTGATCACCGCCTGGTAGATCGATCCGGCTGTAACACTGTTGAGGCGAGACATGGAGGTATCTGTAAACCGTTCGTAGTGACCTAAATCTAAATCAGTTTCGGCACCGTCTTGAGTGACAAAGACTTCCCCATGTTGAAAGGGACTCATGGTTCCGGGATCGACGTTAATATACGGGTCTAACTTCAAAATTGAGACTGAATAATCTCGGGATTTAAGTAAACGTCCCAAACTAGCAGCCACAATTCCTTTACCAATACTCGAAACAACTCCACCTGTAATAAAAACAAACTTAGTCATAAAAATTACCCATCTCAACTCAATCCATGAAGCACAGTTTGTATTGTGCCACAAAATCTTTTCGATTTGACAATTTTTATGTCCCTCTCTCTAGGGGGTATCGACCTTTGTGAACAATCTTTTTATTCTTCAAGATTTAATCTGGCTTGGGTTGATTTTCAGGGTGATATTTTCGTTAATTTGCCGGAATTGTGTGGTTTGGAATTGCAGATTTTTATGGAGTGAGCGGGATCGATTTAAACAAAAATTATGTCAAAATATCTGGACGAGGATATCGGGCTTGAGTCATTATTCTATTGATGACCAGTAGGATTCAAACTTAAATTTTCTGCCCTGATCATTTCTTCAACTTTTTTTCTATTTTCTGTCTGGCTGGTGTGAATCTACAAATCTTGATTATTGTCTAGTTTGTGAATTAAAATGCTATCTTCTTCGAGTTTAACAGATTTACTGCGTATTTCGCTAGGGTTTTTTTTCCTAACTCAGATTCCTCTAAATACGGCTGTCGCTGCAACTACTTCCCAACGGCTTTTTTCGGCGGCGAATGTTCAGGAACTTGCTCAAACTAATTCTTCTGCTCAGACTCCTTCTGATTGTACTTCTAATTGTCAAGTTTCCGGTTTGTATGTTTTATCGGAAAATGATATTTCTGCGGTGTTTCCTCTGAAAAAAACAGAGGTTTCGGGTCAAATTTCTGGGAATGTTTCACAGGTTGAAGTTGTTCAACGGTTTCAAAATCCTTTTGAAGAAACTTTAGAAGCAATTTATGTTTTTCCTTTACCAGATGAAGCCGCAGTGGATTCTCTGGAAATCAAAATTGGTGATCGCATTGTTAAGTCTATTCTCAAAAAACGAGAAGAAGCACAAGCAATTTATGAACAAGCCAAAACGGAAGGAAATACAACGGCTTTACTTGAACAAGAACGCGATAATATTTTTACTCAATCTTTAGCCAATATTAAACCCGGTGAACAAATAGAAGTTAAAATTCGCTATACAGAAAGTTTGAAGTTTCAAGAGGGAAACTATGAGTTTGTTTTTCCAATGGTTGTAGGCCCTCGTTATATTCCAGGAATTTTAAATAATCAACAAATACGAGAGACACAACGGGTTCCTGATGCGTCTCGAATTACTCCGCCTGTCCTTCCTCCAGGGACTCGTTCCGGACATGATATTAATGTCAAGTTAGAAATTGATGCGGGTATTTTGGGTGAACAGATTACCTCTCCTTCTCATCAGATTATTACTCAAAATCGCGACAATCAGATAGAAGTAAATTTAGCAGAATCTGATACAATTCCCAATAAAGATTTAATCATCCGTTATCAGGTTTCGGATGAAACCACACAACTGAAAACACTCCTTCAAGCTGATGATCGAGGGGGACACTTTGCGACCTATTTGATTCCGAGTTTAGAATATAAACAAGATGAAATTGTGGCAAAAGATGTTGTCTTTTTGATTGATACTTCGGGTTCTCAACGAGGTGAACCTCTAGCCAAGTCGAAACAACTGATGCGACGCTTTATTCAATCTTTAAATCCTGATGATACCTTTAGTATTATCGACTTTTCTGATACAACAACCGCTCTTTCTGCGACTCCCTTAACCAATACTGTCACCAATCAACAAAAAGCAATTGCGTATATTAATCAACTCGAAGCTAATGGCGGAACTGAGTTATTAAATGGAATTCAAACAGTGATGGATTTTCCCTCGCCTCCGGTTAAACGTTTACGCAGTATTGTCTTAATTACAGATGGCTATATTGGGAATGAAAATGAAGTTCTTTCGGTTGTCAAAAATCAGTTAAAATCAGGAAATCGTCTTTATAGTTTTGGCGTGGGAAGTTCGGTTAATCGCTTTTTATTGAACCGTTTGGCTGAAATTGGACGAGGAACAACTCAAATTACTCGCCCCGATGAACCGACAGAAGATCAGGTAGAATTGTTTGTAAATCAAATCAATAATCCAGTTTTAACGAATCTTCAAGTCGGTTGGGAAGGAGGGGGGGAACCTGTTGAAATTTACCCCGTGAGAGTTGCAGATTTATTTGATCATCAGCCCCTCGTAATTTTTGGACGAAAAACTGACCGTCGTAATGGTAAACTGAAGATTAGAGGAATAACGGCTAATGGCGATCGCTATGAACAAATCATTCCGGTCAACTTTACAGCCTCGACAAATGTTAATATTCCTGAATCGACTTCATCTACTCAAATCGACACTCGTTTTGGTAATAGTGCAATCGCTCAGTTGTGGGGACGAGCAAAAATTAAACACTTAATGAATCAAATGTTTGGGGGTGAAACCCGATCCGGTGTTGATGCAGTCACACAGACCGCTCTAGATTACCAGTTGTTGTCGCAGTATACCGCATTTGTGGCAGTCAGTGAAGAAGTAAGAGTCGATCCAGATGGCACGCGCCGCACGGTACAAATTCCGGTAGAATTACCAGAAGGGGTTAGTTATGAGGGGATTTTTGGATCTGAACCTTCAGTTAATGGTTCTTCTAATGCGGTTCCCAGTTTTGGATCTCCTTCCCCTCAACAGTCTACACCTACACGCAGAGGAATTCGTTCGTCGGAAATTGCACCTTCTCCTCCTTCAGTTTCGTCTCTCCCTACTCCTGTTTCTGTCCGTTCAGAATCCCGTCTAAAAGTGATTGCAGTTGAGGGATTAGATCAAGAGATGACGACTGAACTCAACCGCTATTTACAAGGGGTTAACTTACCAGAAGGGGTTCGAGGTAAATTGGTGTTTGAAGTTGTGGTTCGTGAGGGAAATGTAGAACGGATTATCTGGGATGATATTGACTCCAACCTCATTGTTTCTAAGGCGAGTGATACAGTGATTGTAGTTAATCGAGTTCGGCAATCCCTGAAAATGTGGCAGTTTCCATCTGATCTTAATAAGACTATTCAGATTGAGTTACAAATTCAGCCTAATTAATCTGCTGAATATTTGTTAAAAGAAAAACTCCGTCATCCCATTAAATTGTTGGAAAATCCTGGCGGAGTATACTGTAAAAATACTCTGATTTTCAGAGAATAAATTAACAACGACGAACTGTGTTATAGTCAGAAAAGTTCAGTTAAAATAAAGTTAGGGTATTTTTACAGTTGTAAATTATTCTCTTGAATTCTCCTCAACACCAAGTTACACTTGATTAAACCTTGCGAATTTAGAGGAAGTATTCTCAATTACCCCCAAGCCAAAAACAACAGAAGATAGATATTTTCTGAATCAACCCGAAAGACGAATTTAGAGGAAAAAACTAAACAAGATATTTTCGGAATTAAATTAATAAAAGTCCGTATCTCTTACTATAGCTAGTTATTCTCAATAAGCACCTTTTTTGACAATAGATAGAGTTATTGTGTATCATTTTCAGTATGAAAGCTTTATTGATAACAAAATTATGCCTTTATACACCTCTTCCTCGTTCAAATCTGAACTGAATAATAAGGGCTGGCGGCTGACTCCTCAACGGGAAACTATTCTGCACGTCTTTCAAAATCTTCCCAAAGGAAACCATTTAAGCGCAGAAGATCTATACAATCTTCTCAAAAGCCGAGGCGAAGCGATCAGTTTATCAACAATATACCGCACCCTGAAACTCATGGCACGACTGGGGATTTTGCGAGAACTCGAACTTGCCGAAGGCCATAAGCACTACGAAATTAATCAACCCTATCCCCATCATCACCATCATTTAGTCTGTGTCCAGTGCAATAAAACCATCGAATTCAAAAACGATTCTATTTCAAAAATCGGCATGAAGCAAGCCGAAAAATCCGGACTCCATTTATTAGACTGTCAATTGACAATTCATACCGTTTGCTACGAAGCCTTAAGAATGGGGTGGCCTTCTTTGATTCCCAGTGAATGGTCTTGCTCACAAGCGATCGCAGAGCAAGCGGAACATACCGAAAATAGTTTAGCAGAATCAGACTTAGAACTAGATGGCATTGAATAGAGAGATAAAAGCGGGGAAATTGAGTTCGTCTCCCCGCGAAAATGTTGCTCAACTGTCTCAGAATTTAACGAGATTGAGACTGCAATCCGCCGAACAGGACATCATTCGCACTACTACCATAAACCTCTTGTGCTTGATTAACAGCCGCTTCCGTTTGAGGATTATAAACCCCATCAATTGGCCCTTCATAAAGCCCTTGAACTTGTAATCGTTTCTGCAACTCTTGGACACTAGCAGTCCCCAAGCGAGAATTTTCAGGTGTTGTGGTGGTTGTTATGAGTGTCGTCTCAAGAAGAGGAGTTTGAGCAATTTCAGTCGCCGGAGTTGTAGCCGGAGTAGAAGTATCAGCCTTTAAAGAAGATCCTGAAGACTGAGCGCTATTAAACATATAAATGCGCGTTGTCGGCCCAACTACACCCGTCTGGGTAATTCCATTTGAGCGTTGAAAGCGAACGACAGCATCCTGAGTCGTGCGGTCAAAAAACCCGTTAATCGGCCCTCTGTAGTAGTTTAAATCTCGCAGACGTTGTTGTACTTTTCTCACTTCAAAGCCTGTATCTCCCACACTCACAAAACTCCGGTAAGTCGCCACAGGTTGAACAGGAGTCAGGGGAGAAACATTCATTGGCCGACCTTGAGGAACAGGAGCAAAGGGAGTCGGATTGAAAGGCCGACCTTGAGCAATAAGCGGATTAACAGGTTGATTAACTGGAGCAATTCCCCCGATGGGGCGACCTTGAGGAATGCCAAAATTCGACACTTGAGAAATTACTCTCGGCTGAACCTGAGGAACAGCACTGATTAAATAAGATTGAGTTGTAGCTCCGACCACTCCTGTCTGAGATATACCATAATCTTGCTGAAACGCAAGTACAGCTCGTCGAGTGGTGAGGTCAAAAATCCCGTTTACTGAACCATTATAATAACCTAATACCCGGAGTCGTTGCTGTACCAAACTGACAGAGGTACCGCGATCGCCTAATCTCAAAGGAAGGGAAGGATTAGCCACAGGAGTTGTCGGAATTGAAGGAATACCTTCTCCCGTCGCACTAATCAAATAACTCACTGTTGTCGGCCCAACTTGTCCCGTGGGTTGAATTCTGTAAGCTTGCTGAAAACGAATCACCGCTTGCTCTGTACGAGCATCAAAATAGTTGGTGATTTCTCCGTCATAAAATCCTAACCGGAAAAGTCGTTGTTGAAGGACACCCACTGCTGGCCCTGTGTCTCCTTGTTGGAGGACTCCCGAAGGCAAAGGTGTCGGGTTTCCTGGTAATGTCGGAACCCGATTATTGAGAAAGACTAGCGTTTCTTCACTGACTAACCCGGTAGCGGGGATTAAGTTGGCTTGCTGGAAACGAATCACTGCATTTTGGGTAATTGAACCAAAGAAGCCTGTCGGTGAGGTATTAAAGTAACCCAGTTGGCGCAAACGGGTTTGTAAATCTGTTACTCCGGGGCCTTGATCTCCCTGACCTAAACCGATCGCCGCGCGGCCCAGAGGAGGAGGCTCAGGGTTGGGATTAGTCGCCAGTCCTAAAGCCGCTAAGGTATTGGGGCCAACAACACCATCGGCAGAAAGTCCGTTGGCTTGCTGAAACCGAATCACAGCATCCCGAGTAATCGGGCCATAATATCCGGTCACGGTTGCATTAAAAAAACCGAGAGATTGTAAAGATTGCTGGATCGCACTCACCTCTGCGCCGCGACTCCCTTGCGTAATTAACTGAGCAACAGCAGATTGAGGTAGGGTTAAGGCTGTGGTGAGTACAGCTAGAGATAAAAAATAGGGGTAAGTTAAGGATGAAAACTGCTTCCAATTAATACAGGTAGGTGCTTTAAATTGGTACTCAGGAGGGTCTTCACAAGCCACAGCTAAATGAAGATAAGCATAAGAGTCCATCATAATTTCAGGTGCGAAAAAAATCTATGGAAACAACAAGTCAAAGACTATCAGCCTCTGACTTATCGTTTGTTCTATTCTATATTAAGGATCAATTCTCAGGTCGTTTTAATTTACACCAAACCTGCTCGATCAATCACAAAAGCAACAGTTGCAGCGAATATTGTTATTCCTAAAGCAACAAAGGGACTTTGACCTTGACTAACGGCAAAAGAAGTTGCTACCCCAGCACCTAAGGCAGCCGTTACAACTGCAACGACCGGATCACCTTTTGAATCTTTTTTATACATTTGTTATTTCCTGAATCAGATTTTTTTAGGAGTCATTTGGAATGCGTTTAATAACCGTAACACCTAGACTCTCTCTGTGGACATGATCCGGTTATCATTGCAATTAAGATTGATTTTTGTCCAACTTTCTTAACATAATTGTTGATTTAGCTAGAAAACAATTCAACAAATATTAAAATTTAATAAAAAATTGTCAAGTTATAGATTTTGATATGATAAAAGACACGATTTTCTCATGTCTCTATAATAATTTAAGTTACAAAAATTTTCTTAAAAGCTTAAAAACGCTCAATAATGATCGAATTATTCTAGGGCTTCCGTGTTACCTCCTTTCACCCAACCGACCCGGTTGCTGTCTTCTTCTGCCTGAACCCGTTGCCAATTTTTGTCTTCACTTTCTTCTAGAACAATTACCTCTTCCTCATAACCCACACCCCCAATTCGAGTCGCTTCAAAACTCGGACTATCTCGTAAAATCAAACCAATAGGCTGCACGACCACCGCTCGATAGGCTCCCTCCGGTAACGAAGGCGTAGGAGTTGGAGTCGGAGTTGGACTCGGAGTCGGTTTCGGAGTGTTACTAGCCGTTTGAGCCGTTGGTGAAGTATCGTTTTCAAAAGTTGGTCGTTCGGGAAGTTCAGTCAGCCGAGCGGCAAAATAGAGAGCCGCCGCAACGCTAGCACCTGCAAGAATCACAATGGCTAAAAAAAACCCGACTAAAAACTTGAGGAGATTGTACAAGTTCATAGGTGAATGAGAAATCGTCAGGGGTGAGCGATGAGACATCAATAGAATACAGGAAAACTTAAGACCTTAACTATACCTTAAAATCCTCACCTTGAAAGCGAGGACTCAAATTACTCTTGCGAGAAGCAAGACGAGCTTTTCCGGCTGCCGCCCACTCTTGCAAAAATTGAATTTGCTCTTGAGCGGTACGAGCCAGGGGAACAATTTGACTGGCGGCTTCTAAAATATCCTCAGTGGTAAAGTCACGATTCTGACTAAAGCCAATGTGCATTGCTTCAATCAAAATTTGTTCAATTTCCGCCCCTGAAAAATCAGGAGTTTCATAGGCTAAACGGTTAAAATCATAGTTTTTGATTCCCTGAGGTCGTAGTTTGGATAAATGCACCTCAAAAATGGCTTGGCGTTCTTCCTGAAAAGGTAAACCCACAAAGAAGATTTCATCAAATCGTCCTTTCCGCAAAATTTCTGGAGGTAAGGATTGAATATTATTCGCCGTCGCCACCACAAAAACAGGTGAAGTTTTTTCAGCCAGCCAAGTGATAAATGTTCCAAAAACCCGATTTGCCGTTCCGGCGTCCCCCTGGCTATTCATTCCAGAAAAGGCTTTATCAATTTCATCGATCCACAACACACAAGGCGCGAGCGCTTCTGAGAGTTGAATCATTTGTCGGGTTCTTGATTCTGACTCTCCGACTAACCCTCCAAATAACCGCCCCACATCCAAGCGTAACAGGGGAAGATGCCAATGATGAGCGATCGCTTTAGCGGTTAAGGATTTTCCGGTGCCTTGAATTCCGACCAGTAGCAATCCTCTAGGATAGGGTAAGCCGTATTGTCGGGCTTGTTCAGAAAAAGCACCCCCTCGCCGCAGTAACCAATCTTTGAGGTTATCTAAGCCGCCAATATCAGAAATATTTTCTTGAGCGGGGTAAAAGTCGAGAATTTGGGTTTGGCGGATGGTCTGTCGTTTTTCTTCTAAAATCAGATCCACATCATCAAGACGGATTTCTCCGTGAGTGGCGATCGCTTTGGCTAAAATCCGGCGAATACGTTCGATCGACAAACCTTGAAAAGAGCGCACCATTTCATCAAGTTGACTGACATCTCCCGAATATCCCGTCGCCGCCAATAACCGTTGAACCTCTGCTTGAATTTCCAGACGATCCGGTAAGGGAAATTCTAGAACAGTTAAGACTTCACTCAAATCGGGAGGAATGACAACCCGGGGTGAGAGGAGAATAATATTTTTCGGCTGAGACTTCAAGCGTCGAGCAAGATTGCGAAGTTTACGAGAAATAGCCAGGTCATCGAGGAAGCGGTGAAAGTCTCGTAAAATGAAAATTGCGGGGCTAGAGTCAGCCAGTTTTTCGACAAATTCTAGAGCCTGTAAAGGATTACGACTACCCAATCCTATATCGTTGGGATTGCCTTCTTGATAGCCTTCGACAAAATCCCAAATATAAACAGGTCGATTTCCTTGCTGTTTAGCGGATTGTTTGATGGTCAGTTCAATTCGCTCTTCTTCTAGAGTCGCGATGTAGATTAAGGAGTAGCGCGATCGCAGGAGTAACTCTAACTCCTCACTAAATTTGCTCATCAGACTTTTGGGGGTTGCTTGTTCGACTTCAGCAATTTCAGGTTTTTTTCTAACGGTTGAGCTGTGATCACAGAGAGCTTACCCCAATTGATGTTTGAGAGCTTCTAAAGCCGCCCATCGGCTATCGATCGGGTTATCTGAAGGGGTGTCGGTATTCGACTGAGGCGGTTCACAAGGACCCTCACACAGTTGTCGCAAGGGGGTCTGCAAACACAGTTGTTGATATAACCAGTCGGCGGGATCAAAATTACCTTGAGGGGAAAGGGTTTCCACCAAGTCTTCGATATTGATTTCTACATCCAAGGAATTTAGATGAGCTTGATGAGCCGAAGCATCCAACCAAATCATTTCGGATGTGTCTACTTTTAAGCGATGGTTATATTGTTTCAGACACCGATGACAGGTGAGGGTCACGATAGTTTCCGCTTGAGCTGTAACTTCGATGTAGGTTGTTTTGTGAGTCACCTTCAAACGACCTCGAACGGGGGTCAGGGTTTCGAGTTCAGGGAGAAATTCCTCAAACTGAAACTCCAGACTGCGTTGAGGTGCTTTTAACAGGTGAGGGATGTAGATGGCATCCATAAGGCTGCTACTCCCAGGACTAGACATTGATTGACACGTTGAATGCTGAGTTTTTAACTTTTGACCTTGATCACCAGCCGACGATCAGGTTCTTGTCCTCGACTATAGGTTTCAATCTCTTCGCTGTCTTTCAAGATGTTATGAATCAGACGACGTTCGACAGAGGAAAGAGACTTGATTTCGAGTTCGACTCCCGTTTGATGAACTTGTTTTGCCGCATTTTCAGCTAAAGCACTGAGTTCTTGATAACGACGAACTCGATATCCGTTTAATTCAATCGTGTAAGCGGCTTTTTCCTCCTCTTCTAGACCCAAATTAACGACGGTGTTAATCAAGTATTGGATCGCATCTAAGACCTCACCACTTGGGCCTGTGAGGGCGGCAATTTGTTGGGGAGAGAGGTTGCTTTCACCAATTGTTAACCAGCAAGAGTCGTCTTCTTGAGAGACTTGAACGGCTGAAGGAAGCGCTCCGACTTTTAAGAGGTCCTCTAGCCATTCTTTGCCCTGTTGCATCTGATCTTCGTCTATTGTTTGCATCATGTTTTCTTTTTAGAACTTCCCGGTTCAAATGGAAGTGCAGATCGTTTTCCACTTCCCCCGTCAGATGAAGGAGCAGCTTTTGCGGTTTTCAGATTCGCTTCTTCGACGATTTTCTGAAGATTTTCAGGTAAGGGTTCTCTAGACAGGATAAAAGATTGTACCGTCTGGAAAATGTTGGCAATTAGCATATATAACAACACTCCAGCCGGAAGGGGAAAGAAGAAGAACATTCCCGTAAACAAAACTGGAGTAATTTTATTGATGGTATCCTGCTGAGGATTTCCACTCGACGGGGTGTTATTTTGTCCCGATAGAACTTGGTTGAGATAGAGGCTGATCCCAAAGGTTAAAATCATGCCGACAATATCCCAGTGAATGACTCCATCTTCATCGAAAGCACCCACACGACCTAAAGCGTCAATAAACAAAAAGCCTTTGTCGGCTGCAATTCCTTTGAGTGATGCTTGGATGCTTACCTGTCCGGGGGCTAGAGCAATGAGATTGCCTTGCTCATCTATCTTGACTTTTTCTTCTCCCTTCGTTACCGTCCAAACTGGAGTTAGCTTGGAATCGGGATAGTTTTCGAGTTTAGTTTCTAGGGGTTCACCCTGAGCGGTTTCAAATTCAACCTGGGTTTTTTCCCCCACCACCATTTTGTTTCCACCCGGTAGCAGCGCCACAGTCGAAAAGTGAACGCCATCGGCGACATAGACGTTTTGTGCTTTGGTTGTATAAGCGGTTGGTTGAATCAGTTCCATCTGTTCGCGAGGAAAGATGTCCACATCCACGGTGTAACTGACATCTGAAAAGGGCGATCCTCGCAGGGTTGCAAACAGCGCGAACAAAATCGGCATCTGAAGCACAAGCGGAAAACATCCAGCCAAGGGGTTTCCCAGTTCTTTGTAGACGCGACTCATTTCTTCGCGTTGTTTGACGGGATCATCCTTGTACTGTTGCTGAATCTTCTCGACTCGCTCTTTCATTAATGGCTGAGTCAATTTCATACGCCTCATATTGCGGATTGAACCTGCATTTAGAGGGTACAGAGAAAAGCGGATGACTAGCGTTAAGGCTACGATCGCTAAACCGTAGCTCGGCACGATCCCATAGAAAAAGTCTAGGATCGGCAACATAATGTTGTTTGAGAGAAACCCAATACCAAAGTCCATTCGTCTTATGAGATAATCTAATCTGCTTACCAGTCTTTAATCACTAATTTACCAAAAAAAGCGGGATGCAAGCCTCAACAGGTTCATTGGGTCACGTCTCTTTTCTCCACATGGGTCAAAGATTGAGTATTTTCTGAGCCTGATTTTTGATGGGTGTCTTGAAATTGGGGAAGAAGTTGGCGAGTCAACGATCTTGATTTTGATCTTGGATTTTGACAAAAATCTTTTCTAGCCCTAATTTCCCCGAGACGCATCCGCTTTTAAAGCAATTTTTTCTTCAATAAATTCGTAGATTTCTCGAAATCGAGGAAGTGCGCGGAGTTCTAAGCGACTCCCGTTTCTGAGGGTGAGAACCATATCTCCCCACAGTCCGAGTCCACGTGGCACTTTAGCAATTTTTACGATTTCCGAGTAAACAATATCGGTGCGATCGCGTCCCATCCAGCCCCCGGTGACTGAAACCCGACGGTTTGTAATCCGATAACGCAACCACAAGGCTCTGACAACCGAACCGACAGCGAGGGGCAGTCCGATAATTGTTAGTCCAACTAATAAATTGATCATCAGGTCTCCCACGTGGGGGCCACCTTCATACAATGTTTCCTCCCGAATACTCATTGATTACCTCTGCTTGTACCAACAACTGTTCTAATTCTTGCAGAAATTCGGCATAATTGCATTCTATCGCTGTTGGCTTAACAACGATCACAATATCCCAACCGCTCGACAACTTCGATAAGAGTTGACGGAAAGCGGCTCGAATTTGTCGTTTAATTCGATTGCGAACCACAGCGCGTTTGCTAACTTTTTGACTGATGGAAATCCCGATCCGGGTCGCTCGCTGCGTCTGATTTAAGATCTCGGAGATCTGATCTTCAGGTTGAGGAGAACATCGTAATGCCCTCAGCGTTAAGTGAGAAGTCTTGCGATGCACTCCACGAGCGTAAACTGCTTTAAAGTCTTGGGGATGCCAGAGTCGGTGAACTTTGGGTAACATCGCACCAGAATCTCAAGAATACAGTGGGCTGTTCACCCTTGTCTTACTTGAGTCATTAAGTTTACACAGACAAACGAGCGCGTCCTTTTTTACGACGAGATCGAATCACCGATTGACCGTTTTTTGTTCGCATCCGGACTCTAAACCCCGATACTCTTTTTTTCTTGCGGTTCGTTCCCTTTAAGGTTTGTTGAGCCATTGTTCTTGATTTTTAGCTTTCCAAAAAAGTCCCAATCGCTAATCTTAGCACATTCAACTCGACTCAAAAAGACCTAGAGTTAGCGAGATTTTCCACAAACCCACAGACTCAACGAAGATAAAATAGAGTCAAGTTATCCCCATTTACTTTAGTCAATACTCAATACCCAAGTTCCCACATAGCGCAGAAGGGGAACATCTCCGGGGGTGCGGATATTGGCATTAAAATGAAACATTCCCCCAAAAGTCGGATTTTTGACATTCGACATGACAATCTCTAACTTGTTGCCTGCGGGAATGGGTTCAGTCGGATAAATCTCGATAAAATTATTATCAGCATCCCAAACCACTTCTTCTAAAGGAACCGATTCGCCTTGAATCCGCACTTCAATCTTATCAGGGTCAAACTTGCCCTTGTAATACTCCGGATAAGTAATTGAGATCAGGGCAACCGCCAAATTTAGTTTATTAGCGGGAATTCTCAGTTTATACCGATCCCAACTACCTGCTTGACCGCTTTGCAGATAGAAGTTAAGCATATTAGCCTGTTCAGGCCCGCCAAACAACGTAATTCCAGGTGTTCCCTGAGCAAAACTGAGGATCGGAAGGCTGCCAAGTAAGACACCAGTGAGTGCAAGACTTGAAAAAAAACGGCGCATACAGACTCCTTTAATTAAGTGAAATTTTATGAGAAAACCCTGAACTAGATAAAAACAAGTTAAAGATACGAAATGCTTTGTCAATATCCGATTTACGATGCAAGGAACGGAAGTTA
>NZ_AAVU01000060.1 GCF_000169095.1 Lyngbya sp. PCC 8106 | reverse complement strand
TGCGATCGCGTCTTTCTATAACTTGGAGACTGGCAAGCAATCTGACATAATTACTGCCAAAGCAGATACACTCAGAGCTTTTCATATCGAGTTATCAATCATAGCAAAACGGCATCAGGAGGAGTTAAAGCGTTACCGAAAAAACCCGACTGAGTTTGACAAAATTTTTCCAGCTAATCCTATGTCGAACTGCAAATACTGTCCTTTTACTTCAATTTGTAAATTTTCTACATCAGAGGAGATCGCCGCATGAATACTACTTCTCAAGCACCTCAAAACTCTACTTCATCTTCCATTTACCTGAGTGAGATTTTCCCACTAACGATCTTGAAGCCTAACTTAATCTGTTTTCGATTAACACCAGAAGTTGATCGGGAAGTTGGGAATCGGTTAAGTTGGCGTTTCAGTCAAAAATTTGCTGAGATTGTCGTAATTTGGGAGAATAAATACTTCTGGGTTTTAGCTAAACCTACGCAAAAAATGCCTAGTCCTGAACAGTGGAGACAAGCATTAGGAGAAATTTTAGAACAATTGAAAGAAGATATTGGCGATCACTATTATTCTATTCAGTGGGTGCGCGATCCACAAGTAACAGCATCAACTTTAGCTCAACTTGCTGTAAGAGTCTTGAAAATCAGAAAACCTTTTTCACCTGATATCATTTTTTCGGAAAATCAGGTTCAAGTTCAGAGTGAAGTAGATTTTTGGCCAGAAACTATTGAACTTGCAAACACTTTAACTCCTGCTATTACCTTAACACTTAAGAGCCGCTTTCTCTATCGAGGAACTCTCGCTGAATTTTATGCAAATCATCCCTATCGAAACAAGCCTAAAGAACTTTTAGTGGGATTGAAAGTTAGAGATCGTGAAACAAATAGTTCGGCTACTATTGTTGAAATCGCCGCAATAGATGAGGATAGACGGAAAGAACTGATCGAGAAAGCAACCGGCGCAGTCAGCAGACAAGCACTAGAGGAAGCACCAGATGATCAACCTCTTGTTTCTGTTAGATTTGGTAAAAATCAAAAGCTCTTTGACTATCCAATGGAAGCTTTATGTCCCTCTATAACAAAAGAAACAGCCAGCAAATTTGACGTTAACTATGGAGATCTAATTAAACAAACAAAACCCCCTTATCAAGAGCGTCAAAATCATCTAACTCAATCCAAACAAAAAGCAGAAGAATCTTTAGCAGTTTATGGATTTCAGATAGATAAGTCTATTAATAACCTTGATTATCCGAGCTTATTTCAGACACTTCAATTTAACCTAGAAGATACAGAACTATTATTTGGAAAAGATTCTTCGGGGAAACACTTTGTTAGTAAAAGAGGATCAGTTCTAAAAGGCTTGTCTCAAGGTGGTGTTTATCGCCGTCATCAGGATTATGAAAATTATTCGACACCTATTCGGATTTCCCTTTTAAATCTTTGCAATTCAAAAGTCGGCAAATTTGTGAGTCAGGTTGAAGAACGGTTGAAACAATACAAATTTGAAACGATTCGCTTTGAGAAAGATAGTTTAGATAGAAGGAAAGAAATAAAAGTCGATAACTTAGATAGTGCTGAAGCCAGAGTAGCAGTGGAGAAAGCACTTGATGAACTAATGGTGATTCCAACTAATATTGTTCTAACATTTCTTCCTGAAAGTGATCGTCATACCGATGATACTGAGGATGGTAGTTTTTATTCTTTTGTATCTTCCCGTTTGCTTCGACGTGGTATTTCCAGTCAAGTTATTTATGAAGATACTCTGAAAAATCCAAATAATTATAGTTACATTCTGAATCAAGTTATTCCAGGAATTTTAGCTAAATTAGGTAACTTACCCTTTATTTTAGCAAAACCGTTAGAAATAGCAGATTACTTTATCGGCTTAGATATTTCTAGAACTCCTAAAAAGAGAAAAAGTGGAAGCTTGAATGTTTGTGCAAGTGTACGCCTTTATGGAAAATATGGAGAATTCATTCGCTATCGGCTAGAAGATGCGCTTACACAAGGGGAAGAAATTGATAAACGAACCCTAGAAAGATTTCTCCCTGCTGCTGATCTTAGTGGAAAAACTGTACTGATTTATCGTGATGGACGCTTTTGTGGAGATGAAATTAAGCATTTACGAGAACGAGCAAAAGCAATGGGTTCTAAGTTTATTTTAGTAGAGTGTATAAAGTCTGGTATTCCTCGACTTTATGAAGTTCAAGAATTAACTGTTAAGGATAAAAAAAAGCCAATCCTCAAAGCCCCACCAAAAGGATTAGCACTTCGTTTATCTTCCCATGAGGTAATGCTAGTGACTACTGAAGTCAAATCTGAAAAAATGGGATTACCCAATCCTCTCCGTTTAAAAGTTATCCCTGAAGAAGGACAGCAAGTATCTTTAGAGAGTCTCGTAGAAGCTACTCTGAAACTAACTTTATTACATCATGGTTCACTGAAGGAACCCCGTTTACCAATACCTTTGTATGGATCTGATATCATTGCGTATCGACGCTTACAGGGTATTTCGCCGGGTGAATTAGATGGCGATCGCCAATTTTGGCTATAAACTTGTTGAGATTAAAGCAAGTCCGCAGGTGGCTTTCCATCCACCTCAACAACAACTAAATCATCAGAATAAAACCATTTAATTTTACCTTTGCGATCGCAAACGGCGACTAAATGATAATTATCTTCTTCTTCGACAACAGCCCACTCAAAAAACGCATTATTGCGAGCTGATTTATAAATCCCAAACCCAGTTCCCATTACAATATAACGTTTTCCACTTTTTTGATGTTCAACGATAGTTGCCATATTGACTCATGCTCTAAATCTTGAATTAAGGGACTCATTTTCAGCCTGAATAGCTTCTGTAATGACTATCAACTTTATTCTATCATCAAACTAATCCTTGCAACTCAAATCTTTAGTTCTCACTGATTATACAGGAATCGGGCAATTCGATTAACTTATTTTTTGATGATAAACCGGATTTAATACTAACTTGAGATTTGGGAATATTAAACTGTTTGGCTAAAATTTTAATTAATTCTTGATTGGCTTTGCCGTCGATAGGAGGAGATTTGAGATGAATAATATAAGTACCTTCTTCGTTTTTAACCATTGATTGTTGTTTGGAATTGGGTTTAACTTTAACGTGTAAAACAACCAAAACAACTTCTCCTCGACTGAATTACTTAGTGTGTATTATAGCACATTTATTGTGATTTTTAATCAGTGATTTTCTCAAAATTTAGGGTGGACAAATATCCACCCCAGAGGAATTAAGTGATCATCCGAATTTCAGGTCATTTAGAGGCCGTTACGCGCCCAAACGACCATTGAAATAGAGAATGTGAACACAACTAGAACAGCAACCCAACCTAATGAAAGAATATCCATAACAATCTACTAATGTAATGATGACAAAATTGTTTCACGTCTGATCATATCTCGAAATCGGCTTCTCCGCACAAACATTTTGCCAGTTGAGATCACAATAGGGTTACTCAGAAAGCTGTAAGGTGGTGACTCGGCTGGATGTTTCAGAAATACTGACACTCAGTAGTCTAACATGAGGTTCAATGGGAATTTGAGCAAAATACAAGCACATTTCTTCTGTGGTTCCGTGGGGACATAACGGATGTTCGTTAATTTTTTCGGGAAGTTGTTCTGCCCAAAGATACAGTTTATTTTCCATTTCAACCATATCTAACCCATACAAATCTTCCGGTTGACAAATTGCAGCGAGTTCGAGAATAATTTCAAAGGTATGATAGTGAAAATCTGTCCAGATAGGCGGATTACAATGTTGACGACGCAAAGTCGCTTTAATGGTATAATTAAACGTGATCGGTTGATGATGAACTTGATTTTAAAGTGGAATTATTCCTTGATAGGGAATCTTTTGAGTCTCTTTGAGAGAAGTCGGATAGTGCCAACGGGAATCAATCATTTTTGATTAGTCTACACCCACATATTTATGTAACTGAAGCGAGAGTCGATAGTCAGGATATTGTTGAAGTAACTCTAAAACGAGGGGTAAAGTATAATCGCGTTGTGTCCATTCGGGTTGTAAAAATACAGGAATTTGGGGTTTTAAGGATAAATATTGATCATAATATTTGAGTTCTGAACCCGTTTCAATCACCAATTTTATTTCCGAAGCTCGTTCCCACATTTGATCAACAACGGGATAGTGAGGATTGAGATGTTCTTTCGGACTTAATGTTATCCAAACCGAGGAAGAAATCGGTTGCCAAAAGCAGCCAGACGTTTCTATAAAAACTGTGCGATTTGTGGCTTCAATACACTTGACTAAATCAGGAAGTTGAGGATAAATAAACGGTTCACCCCCAGAAATCACGACTTTCGGCGATCGCAATTCTGCAATTAACGCCTCAAAAGAACGAACATTTCGAGGCAAACCCTCACCTCCATTTGCATACCCTGTATCACAATAATGACATTGAACCGGACACCCTGCTAACCGAATAAAATCTACAGGTGTTCCCGCCCAAAACCCTTCTCCTTGAATCGTATTTTGAAACGTCTCATGGATAGCAATTTCATTCATCAACAATGCCAAGCCTTTCTCCAACGCACTATTTTATCCTCCACTTATTTTAGCTTTGTATCCCAACTTTGTGAGAATCTCAGCTAACTTTTGAGCGTGATCCCCTTGAATTTCAATCGTATCGTCTTTAAGCGTTCCTCCTGAACCGCATTGAGCTTTTAGTTGCTTGACTAATTTTCCTAAAGTTTCATCAGAAGTTTGAAAGCCAGAAATCACTGTTACCGTTTTTCCTTTACGTCCTTTGCGCGAAGCTTGTACCTTTAAATTTTGTTGAGCGGGGGGTAAATCCGGTTTACCCCGTTCAAGAGCAGTAGAATTTGTAGTTTGACCAAATTCGGAATAAATCACGCGATTTTTAGATGAATTTTTAGCTGAATCAGATTTGGGTTTAGATGCCATAATTTTTTTAGATTTTAATTTTAACTGACCTAAAAACTGAGTTTTGGGGGGCAATCTCCCCCACAATTCTCTAGAAATCAATGGGGGAAATAATAATCGCGAGTTAACATTAGCACATCGCCGCGTTGACCCGACGATTACTGCTCGCTTCTTCTAAAATAGCACCCTGCTGTTTGAGCAGGCTGACCACCTCAAACGCCAAACCCATCGCTTTGACAAACACCGCATCCTGCACAACAGCGCCCTCCAAATTTGTTTGTTTGAGATTAGCGCCTTTAAGATTGGCATGAGTCAAGGTAGCATTGAGGAGTTCAGCTCTAAACAGCGTAGACTTGCTCAAATCGGCATAACTCAAGTTAGCCCCCGATAAAATCGCACCACTTAAGTCGGCGCCGTGTAAGTCCGCCCCACTCAAGTCCGCCCCGGTGAGATCTGCTCTGGTGAGGTTGGCTCCGCTCAAGTTAGCCCCGCTCAGGTTGGCACAATACAGGTTAGCCCCGATCAAGTTGGCATTAAACAGACTCACCCCCAACAGGTTAGCCCGAAACAGGTTAGCCCGAAACAGGTTAGCCCGAAACAAGTTTGCACCACTGAGGTTAGCGTTGCTCAGTTCGGCTCGAAACAAGTCTGTATCCCGAAAATTCCGCTCTCCGGAGGCATAACGGGTTAAAAGTTCTTCACTATTCATGGTTAATGTTTGTTTTTTGTGTTTTATAATCTATCTATTTCAATTTTCCTCAACTCGAAGCGAAATGAACCAATTGTTGGTGAAGACTTAATTGTTTGTAATTTTGAGCAAACTTTATTAATTTATAGGGTCAGTTTACCGTTTACCGATAAAATAAGGAGTAGTTTCAATCCATTAAGAAGCCAGTCATGGCAGAACAAGTTCAAATTCAACCGCGAGTCGGTGTGATTGGTGGCGGACAGTTAGCCTCAATGATGGCAAGTGCAGCCCAGTCTTTGGGGGTTTCTGTGGTGGTGCAAACTCCAAATGCCAATGATCCGGCAGTTTCTCTGGCGACAGAGACAATCTTCGCAGAAATTGAAGATGCTCAAGCCACGGCAAGGTTAGCAAATCGCTGTGATGTGATTACCTTTGAAAATGAGTTTGTTGATCTCGATAGTTTGTTTCCCCTGAGTCAACATGGAGTTTGTTTTCGTCCGCGTTTAGAAGCGTTAAGTGTTTTACTGGATAAATATGATCAGCTTTGTTTTTTCCAAGAATTAGGATTTCCCATTCCTCAGTTTAAAGCCTTAACGAAGGATGGAGAAGAAGACAATATTTTACACACAGTTGCAAAGACTTGGGGATTTCCAGTTGTCTTGAAAACTCGTCGTCATGGTTACGATGGACAGGGAACTTTCATTCTTAAGGATGAGGCAAGTTTACGCTCAACTTGGGTAAAGTTAGGCTACCCTCCGCTATTGTTGCAAGAATTTGTTCCTTTTGAACGAGAGTTAGCGGTGATTGCTGCTCGTTCGGTGACGGGGGATGTGGCGGTTTACCCCGTGGTAGAAACCTGTCAAATTGATCAAGTTTGTCGGTGGGTGATTGCTCCCGCAGCGATTTCTCCGACTTTAACGATTCAAATTGAAGGAATTGCTCAGACTTTATTGAATCGTTTAGAAGCGGTTGGTGTGTTTGGAATTGAGTTATTTTTAACGGCTTCAGGTCAGATTTTTATTAATGAAATCGCTCCTCGAACTCACAATTCGGGTCATTTTACCCTAGATGCTTCTCATACTTCTCAGTTTGAACAACATTTGCGAGCCGTTTGTGGTTTACCTTTAGGAGATCCTCAAATGCACTGCCCAGGAGCAGTTATGGTAAACTTATTGGGTTATGAACAAGCGGTGATGAAACCCGGAACATCACAACCGTTGTATGGGGAAAAACAACAGCAACTCGCTGAAATTCCAAACGCCTTTGTTCATTGGTATGGTAAAACAGAATCCCGTCCTGGACGAAAATTAGGTCATGTAACGGTTTTACTAGAGACTCAATCGGCTGAACAACGCCAAAAAGAAGCCCATGTGATCGCACACAAGGTAGAATCGATTTGGTATCCTGATTGTTGACATTTTACCCTGTTAAATCGAAGATTATGATGGGGGGATTGGAGAATGACTTCTGAAGTTTGCCGCTTATGTGTACTTTCTATTTTTTCAATTCTAGGTTGTGAACAGACTAACTTTTATTTTTCTTCAAGATGGATCAACATACTCCTCCCCTCGAGCATTCTGATATTCTCATTGTTGACGATCAACCCACCAATTTGCGTCTGCTGTCGAGATTGCTCAGTCGTAAAGGATTTGAGGTGCGTCAAGCGATTAACGGGACTATGGCTTTACAAGCGGTTCAGGCTAAATTACCTCAGTTGATCATGTTAGATATTATGATGCCTGATCTTGATGGTTATGAAGTCTGTTCTCGCTTGAAAGCTGATCCGAAAACGGCTGATGTTCCGATTATTTTTTTGAGTGCGCTGGATGATGTTTTTGATAAGGTCAAAGCCTTTACAGTTGGAGCGGTCGATTATATTAGCAAACCTTTTCAGTCTCAAGAAGTCTTAGCTCGTGTACAGCATCATCTCGCTTTACAAGCGATGAACCAAAGTATTTCTAAACTCAATACTGAGCTTGAACAGCAGGTTAAAGAACGAACTCAACAGTTAGAAGAAGTTCATGCTAAACTCACAACACTAGCATTCCATGATGAGTTAACAGGTTTACCTAATCGAGCTTTATTTATTAATAGTTTAAATGAAGCTTTAAAAAATAATCAAGCTGATTCTTCTGATCAATTTGCTTTACTCTATATTGATTGCGATCGCTTTAAAGTCGTCAATGATTCTCTCGGTCATTCGGTCGGAGATCGTTTGCTGACGGCTGTGGCTCATCGCTTAAGTAATGCTCTCCCTTCTGTTCAGATTTTAGCACGGTTGGGTGGTGATGAATTTGCGATTCTTCTCACGAATATTCAAGAGATTAAACCTGCGGTAGAAGTGGCTGAAAAAGTGATTGAAACTTTATTAACTCCTTTTAAGTTGGAAAAATATGATGTGTATGTTAATGCGAGTATTGGAATTGCTTTGAGTAACGAAAGCTACACTCAACCTCAACACATTCTCCGAGATGCAGATGCAGCGATGTATCGAGCCAAAAAACAGGGAAATCGCTATCAAGTTTTTGATCCGACGATGCACCAGAAAGCGGTACAAACATTTCAAATTGAAACTGACTTACGAAAGGCTATTTCTCTGAATGAATTAAGACTCAATTATCAGCCTATTATTGATTTAAAGACCGGAAAATTGGTAGGATTTGAGACATTAGTTCGTTGGTTTCATACCAACCGAGGTTTGATTTCACCGATTGAATTTATTCCTGTAGCAGAAGAAACGGGTTTAATTATTCCGATTGGATATTGGATCTTAGAACAAGCTTGTCAACAGTTAAAAACTTGGCAAGAAAATGGTTTGGCGAATGAAGAATTGACCGTGAATATTAATTTATCGGCTCGACAATTTTCTCAAATTGATTTAATTGATCAAATTGACCAAGTTTTAACAAAAATTGACCTAGACTCTCGATATATAAAATTTGAGATTACTGAAAGTGCGATTATGGAAAATCACCAAAAAGCACAAAATATTTTAGAACAAATTCGCGATCGCCAAATTCAGATCTGTTTAGATGATTTTGGTACGGGTTATTCTTCCTTGAGTTATTTGGACTATTTTTCTATCGATACTTTGAAAATTGATAAATCTTTTACAGGACGTTTAGATGGAACTCCTGCAAAATTGGGTTTGGTTCCTGTTATTATTAATATTGCTCATCACATGGGGATGAATGTGGTTGCAGAAGGGGTGGAAACAGAAAAACAATTAAACCAGTTACAAGAACTAGATTGTGATTTTGGTCAAGGTTATTTCTTTGCTAAACCGTTGGATGTGGAAAATGCAACGAAGCTGTTAGAGTCTTCTCCCCAATGGTAAATCTGTAGGGTGTATTAAACCCGTTAAGTTTATTCAACCCAACAAAACTTTAAGAATTTGATGCACCCGACTTTTTAGCCTGAGAATTAATTCCCCGTCTAAAAATAAAAGTCGGTTAAAACCGACTCAACTCTTGATTATTGTATAAGTCCTCTTGAGAGGAGTTTGGATATCAGACAGGGATTTTAATTCCTGGTTAACCTACATCAAAGTTCCTGACCTTCAATAGCTTCAACCTCTTTTTTGATTTCAACCGCTTCCATAAATTCTGCTTCTAAAACAGCTTCTTTAGCTGCTAATTCCTCGGCTTGAGCGGTTACTTTTGTTTTGAGTTCTTCCAATGCCAATTCATCCTCTAGAATTGATTTACCCTTATTCAGTTTATATTCGTAGTATTCACAGGTTGTATATCCAACTAGCAAGAACATCGCGAGGTTAATTCCTGCTTTAATTCCCCACGTTGGAATCTTAGCACCATGCTCCATTAGAAAATCCAAACCGAAGCTAACAAGAACTTCCGCATTGAAACTAATGGCTTTAATTGCAAGTTCATCACTATCATTAATGGTATAAAACCCATAACAATAAGCAATTTGAGCAGTTAATTCATCGAGTAAAGCTGATGTCTCAAACAAACTGACTTGTACTAAACCAGGAACAAGTTCAATATCGGGAATCAACCCGGATATAGTTGCAAAAACTGATTTTTCAGCAATTAAGCGGTTGGCCGTTTGACGATTCGTTTCTGTAGGATAATCTTTCTTAAGTTGTTGAACAATTTCTTGTGCCTTATCTGGATTAAAGAGTTTTTCCCGTTTAATAATTGCTAAAATGCGATCGCGCCAATAACGGTTCCAAACTTCATTAACAACTTGATTAATCCAGCTTGAAACATCTAATGCTATGGTTAAGCTTTGCAAACAGTCCTGGATAAATTTATCTGTATCCTGAATTTTTGTGACTGTCAAAGCACTTGCTTGATTGACTACACCTTTCGCCTCTTCAAAAAAGTAGATGAAAAGTTTAATATCAGCATCAGCTTTTTTCGCAATGGCTGTGTGAGTATTGTTAATATACTTCTCCAAAGCAGAAATTTGTTCTCGAATATCTTTAGTTTCTATCTTATGTTCAGTTTGATCAGAGATTATTGCTTTAGAGTTTTTAGAGACTGCTTTTTTAGGATCTTCACTCCCTTCCGGTGGACGAGCAGGAAGCGATTTTCCGGTTTCTTTTCCTTTAGCCTGAGAATTAACTGGCTGCTTTTCTTCTCTTGGTTCTTGGGCAGTTGAAAAAGTAGAGATTGGTTCTTGAGTGCGTTTATTTCCGGAATAACCACCATTAGCACTACCATTAGCACTACCATTAGCACTACCGCCAACACCTACCAGCGCATGAACGGGATGCCATTCTCCCCAATCTTCTCCTACTTCCCGAAAACAAATTTGTTGCTTTTCTTCTCCCCACTCATAGGAAGTCGCAACTGCTAACACTTTACCTGATTTACCTCCCAATTCAGTTAGCTTCAAAAGTTCTTGGGTATTCATGATTAATTCTCCAGGATTAGAAGGGATAATTGATTTATTCGACTTAACACTTCTCATCCTAATCTAAATCTCTTAGAAAAAAAATGATGTTTTCACGGAACTTGTGATGTTAAATTATCTAAGCTTTCTCAGTAAATTTACGGAAATAAAAGTTGCTGAAATAATCATATTTTGGAATAGATAATTTCTGTGAAATTTAATTTCTAGAAATGTAATCTAAAAATTCTCCTCAAAAAAGAATAAACCTGGGGAGTCAAGGGTCAAGAAAATGTCATCAAGTGAACGTTGACGTCCCCGAAGCTGCTACAATGCTAGACTGGCATGATTAACAAAAAAGTTACCCACCTCTACACGTGAGAAGTGGGTTGAATGCTAATTGTATAAACGTCTGCTAAAACTCCGTTTAGCGTCTACCTAGTTCTACCTATTATGACTGATTCGATTCGCATCCTCATGTGTTCTCCAGACCACTACGACGTGGACTATGTGATCAATCCCTGGATGGAGGGCAATATTCACAAATCTTCCCGCGATCGCTCTGTTGAACAGTGGCAAAAACTTCATCATATTCTTAAAGATCATGCAATTGTGGAGTTAGTCAAGCCCGAAAAAGGCTGGCCCGACATGGTATTTACAGCCAATGCAGGTTTAGTTCTCGATAAAACGGTCGTTCTCAGTCGCTTCTTCCACAAAGAACGTCAGGGCGAAGAACCCCACTTCAAAGCATGGTTTGAAAGTCAAGGGTTTACCGTTCACGAACTCCCCAAAGACTTACCCTTTGAAGGGGCTGGAGATGCGTTATTTGACCGCGAAGGACGCTATTTGTGGGCGGGATATGGTTTCCGTTCAGAACTTGATTCTCATCCTTTAATCGCAGAATGGCTGAATATTGAAGTATTGTCACTGCGGTTAATGGATGAACGTTTCTATCACCTCGATACCTGCTTCTGTCCGTTGAGTGGAGGTTATCTCCTGTATTATCCGCCTGCGTTTGACTCCTACTCAAACCGCCTGATAGAAATGCGAGTTCCTGCCGAAAAACGGATCGCGATCGAAGAACCTGATGCCGTAAACTTTGCTTGTAACGCCGTTAATATTAACGAAACGGTAGTGATCAACAAAGTCAGCGATAATCTTAAAGCCAGACTCGGCGAAGCGGGTTTTAAAGTCATTGAAACGCCTCTGAGTGAATTTCTCAAAGCAGGGGGTGCCGCCAAATGTCTAACGCTGCGAGTGACTGAACCGATTATCCCGGATCGCCATGCAACTGTACAAATTGAAACCCGTACGGTTCGCATGGAAGGACATTTACTTGATGCGGGGTTAATCAACCAAGCCTTAGATTTAATTGTCGAAGGCGGTGGAAGTTTCAAAGTTCAACAATTTAATTTAGGTGAAGAACGTCAAAGTACATCTAATGCTTTGATTAAAATTACCGCACCTTCCCATCAAGTGATGGAAGATATTATTAGTCAGTTAATTGATATCGGGGCGGTTTCTTTAGACGAAGATATTCAGGATGCGAAGTTAGAACCTGTTCATCAAAGTGGTGTCAGCCCTGATGATTTTTATGTCACCACGATCTATCCCACAGAAATTCGGGTGAATGGAGAATGGGTAAGAGTCCAAAAGCAACGTATGGATGGGGCGATCGCTGTGACTGAAACAGGCGATGGAATTTTAGCCCAATGTAAGCTGTTGCGGGATCTCAAAGTCGGTGAAAAAGTTGTCGTTGATGTCGCCGGAATTCGCACAATTCGCAAAACAGAATCTCGGGAACAACGCAATACCCCCCAAGAATTTGGCTTTATGTCAGCAGGTGTTTCTAGCGAACGTCGAGTTGAATTAATTGTCGAACAAGTTGCTTGGGAACTCCGCCAAATTCGCGATCGCGGTGGGAAAGTGATTGTCACCGCCGGGCCAGTTGTGATTCACACCGGGGGGGCTGAACATCTGTCTCATTTGATCCGTGAAGGCTATGTCCAAGCGTTGTTAGGTGGAAATGCGATCGCTGTTCACGATATCGAACAAGCGATGATGGGGACCTCCCTCGGAGTAGATATGAAGCAGGGAACAGCGGTTAAAGGTGGACACCGACACCATTTGAAGGTGATTAATGCGATTCGACGCTGTGGTAGTATTGCCAATGCGGTAGAACAGGGTTTATTCGACAGTGGCGTCATGTATGAATGCGTCAAGAATAATGTTGCCTTTTCTCTGGCGGGTTCGATTCGAGATGATGGCCCGCTTCCTGATACGCAGATGGATTTGATCAAAGCCCAACAAGATTATACGGAGTTGTTGCAGGGGGCGGAGATGATTTTGATGCTTTCGACGATGTTACATTCTATTGGCGTCGGGAATATGACGGCGGCGGGTGTGAAAATGGTTTGTGTTGATATTAACCCGGCTGTGGTGACAAAACTCAGCGATCGCGGTTCTGTTGAGTCTGTTGGTGTGGTAACGGATGTGGGACTGTTTTTGAGTTTGTTGGTCAAGCAGTTGGATAAGTTAACCAGTCGTTATCATCTAGAAGTATGAACAGAGAACAGTAAACATTGATACTGTAAAATGGGCGGGTTCATATCGGTTGTCTGTGGGAAAACATGGATTAATTTGGAACCCGCCTCTACATTATGGGTGACTAAATTATTGATCTGTCTCCTCTATTTATGGTTTACTAGGGGATAAATGCAATCATCTAATTTAACAGCAAACCATGACTACTCATTTTATTAGCGCTGAAATTGATATCCAAGACTCTCCTCAAAAGCTGCAACACGAGATAGAAGCAGAACTACAAAAACGAGGTGAACCGTTGCGTTGGGCGATTACAAAGGTTGACGAACAACAGCAAAAAGTTCATGTCGAAGCGGTTGTTACTTCTGAGGAAAAATCATAATTTCTGTTGAAGTTGGGCGATCGCCGCGACAATAATTTGATGCTCTTTCACCTGAATTCGAGTATGAAGGGTTTCGGCTGTATCATCCGGTAAAACAGGAACCGCCGCCTGCATTAAAATTGGGCCGCTATCGACTTCTAACTCAACTAAATGCACGGTACAGCCTGTAATTTTGACTCCCGCTTCTAAAGCTTGTTCAATCGCATGAATTCCCGGAAAACTCGGTAATAAACTCGGGTGAAGATTAATAATTTTTTGAGGGAAGGCATCAATTAAAACCGGAGTCACAATTCGCATCCAACCCGCCATTACTACCCAGTCTACTTCATACTGATTGAAAGTGTTAACAATATCTTGATCGAGGTCTTCTCGGGTAGAATAATCACGGTGATTGAGCAAAATCGAAGTGACTCCAAACTTTTTTGCCCGTTCAACCACTTTAGCTCTAGGATTATTATAAATCAAAACCTGAATTTGAGCATTAAGTTTTTGGGCAGCGATCGCGGTGGCGATGGCTTCAAAGTTACTCCCGCTTCCTGAAGCTAAAATACCTAATTTCAGAGGAGAACCCGAACCCAGAACAGAAGGGATAATTTCAGGATAAATCAAGCTAGGTGTTGGATCGACAGAAATCAAATCGGAATTCATTGATGCGTTAAAAAGTGACAAATTCAATCTTACTCTTATGATGAAATCTTCACCAACCTCTAACCCAAGCCTGCTTGATCAAGATGCGATCGCCGCTTGGATATTTCTGGCTCCGGCTGCCGTTTTAATGGCTATCTTTGTAATTTGGCCGATTGTTTATCTATTCTATCTCAGCTTTACCGAGGGTAATTTTACCATCTCCGGGGTGCATTGGGTCGGATTAAAAAATTATTGGCGATTACTGGTGAGTCCAGATTTTTGGCAAGTGATGGGAAATACAATTTATTTTACCATTGCTACCGTCATTCCCAGTTTAGTGATTCCCTTACTCTTAGCAGTCTTGCTAAATCAAGCTTTGGCGTTGCGGGGAATTCTGCGAACTGCTTATTTTATCCCTTCTATTACTTCACTGGTTGCGGTGGGTTTAGGATGGCGTTGGTTGTTTCAAACTGATGGCCCGATTAACGCTTTTTTATTGAGTTTAGGATTTGATCCGATCCCCTGGTTAAGTAGTACGGTTTGGGCGATGCCTGTCTTAATTTTACTCAGTATTTGGAAGCAATTAGGGTTTAATATGGTGGTGTTTTTAGCAGGACTTCAAGCAATTCCTCTCAACCGTTATGAAGCCGCAGAAATGGATGGGGCAGGGTTTTGGCAACAGTTTTGGTACATTACTTTACCGGGACTCAGACCAACTTTAATCTTTGCCACTGTAACCACCGCTATTTTTACGCTACGCAGTTTTGAGCAAGTTTATATGATCACCGGAGGCGGCCCTCTTAACTCCACAAATCTGTTAGTTTATTATATCTATGATCAAGCTTTTGCTCAATTTGATTTTGGTTATGCTGCGGCTGCGGCGACAATTTTGTTAGGCGTTGCTTTAGTTTTGGTTTATATCCAATTACAAGTCTTTGGTGATGAAAATTCTTAGGCTTTTGACCAGAGATTTATAAATATTTAAACCTGAAGATATAAATCTAAATACCAGATTAATTTAAGATTATTGTGAGGCATCTTTATTCTACCTATCTGTTAGATTACAGAACTATTGAACGTCAATAAAAGTTAGCATAATCGTGTATCAAAACCTGATATAATTCAGGTATCCTGAGAATATTTAGTATGAGTTTTAAATCATTAAAAATTATCAAAAATTATCAAAAATGTTTCTAATGCTTCCGCTTTTTCCTGTCGTTGAGCATAAGATTTTGTTAACTGAGTGTGGAGTTGAGTGCAGGACTGTTCAAATTTAGTTTATGTTTGGGAAAAAAGAATACCAAGACCGAATTGAATATTTGACGTTGAGTTAATGAAAATACCGTAGGAGTGCGATCACAGTTGGATAAGTAGGGCAAAATTTGGAGAGGGCGTATGCCTCCTGCAACTAATATAACGTGTAGCGTGCCGTCAGGTCTATCGGCTAAAATCTAACTAGCCAATCTCTATGATAGGAGAGGTCAAAATGGTACAAACACCTGCACAATCAGAAACCGAAACCTTGTTACTGAATTTACCAAAAACTCTGAAGCTTTATGTTACTCCAGAACAGTTTGCAGTCTTAGCCGCTAGTAATCGAGAATTACAACTAGAGAGAACCTCACTTGGAGAGTTAATTGTGAATCCACCGACAGGCTGGGAAACTGGAGAACGCAACCGCAGTATTATTGGGCAATTGGATCATTGGTATTATGAGAATGGTAATTTGGGTAAAGCATTTGACTGTTCAACTGGGTTCAATTTACTCAATGGTGCGATTCGTTCTCCTGATGCGGCTTGGATTAGTCAAGAACGTTGGGATGCACTCACGGAAGAACAAAAGGGAACCTTTGCTAATATTTGCCCAGATTTTGTGGTGGAGTTGCGTTCAAGTTCTGATACTCTCAAATCTTTACAAGAAAAAATGCAAGAGTACATAAATAATGGGGCGAGATTAGGTTGGTTAATCGATCCCCAAAATCGAACAGTAGAAGTGTATCGAGTCGGTTTAGAAGTAGAAGTTTTGTCAAATCCAACTGAGTTATCTGGTGAGGAAGTCTTACCAGGTTTTGTGTTGAATTTACGTCGGGTGTGGGGTTAATGACTAAAAATCTGATTTAAGTTTCGCTCAGAAATTTTGGTGATCACATCATTCATAAAAAAGATTTCCATCACAAATCCCGATTGTCAAGAGATGCGTATACTATTTGATCAAACCTTTACCCAATAGAGATTTAGGTAATATCTCTCTGATCAGGACTGTTGAGCTGAAAAGCAAAATTTTTGACAAAATGTAATCTTTGATGGTTAATAAAGCTAGGTTTTTTTGTAAGTTTAGCATTTCTAGCGTTGAGTTCTCTGAAAATCAATGAAAATGAATAAAGTTGCAGTCGCTAAATTTTTCACCTGGTCACTTGGATTATTTTTTTTGTGTACACCACCCGTAGGGGCTGAATATTCTCATCATCTGTATACTTTTGATTCTTCTAGCTTATACGCTGTAACTTCTGCTCAACAAAATATTTTGCAAAATCTTGAAAGGGCAAACGTGGTGTACTTAGGAGAAACTCACAATCAACCTCAGGATCATCAAGCCCAACTTCAGATTATTAAACAATTATACCTCAAAAACCCTCAACTGGTTATTGCTCTGGAAATGTTTCAGCGTCCCTATCAAGGAGTTGTAGATCAATACATTGCTGGAAAAATCAGCGAAGCGGAGTTAATTGATCAAAGCGAATATTTGCAACGTTGGGGTTTTCCCTGGGAAAATTATGCAGAAATTTTAAGATTTGCGCGGCAAAATAAAATTCCCGTTTTAGCTTTAAATACTCCCAGTGAAGTGACTCGAAAAGTTGGAAAAAGTGGCTTAGAAAGTCTAACAACCGAAGACAAAACCTATATTCCTCCTCTGAGCGAAATTCGCACTGACAACGCTGAATATCGGCAAATGATCCAAGATATTTATCAAAAATATCATCAAGGACAAGGCAATAGTACCGCTTTTGAAAACTTCTTTTCGGCTCAAGTGCTTTGGGATGAAACGATGGCAGAAACAATTGCTGAATATATTCAGAATCATCCCACATCTCAAGTCATTGTCTTGGCGGGGAAGGGTCATATTATCTACAACTATGGAATTCCCAGTCGAGTGGAACGGCGGTTGAATAATCGCAATTTAGTTCAGCGTTCAGTGATATTTGCTCCAAAAACAGAAGAATTTGTTGAGAGCAAAATCCCAATTTCTGATTATATTTGGCGCGTGGAATTAAAGTAAAATCAAGTTAGTTCTTGACATAAAAATCTCGGGTTCCTTTGGCATTAATCGCTTCTCCCAACCGATTTAAACCATGAACATAGGCTGCCGTTCGCATGGAAATGCCAAGCCCTTGAGAAAGTCGCCAAATTTCTTCAGTTTCAGCTATCATTTTTTCTTTGAGACGATGATTAACTTCTACGAGAGTCCAATAAAATCCACTGCGGTTTTGTACCCATTCAAAATAACTGACTGTTACGCCTCCAGCATTGACTAAAATATCAGGTATCACCTGAATTCCCCGTGCTTCTAAAATCTGATCGGCTTCGGAAGTTGTGGGGCCATTGGCGACTTCAAAAATATATTTTGCTTTGATATCTTTAGCATTTTCTGCGGTAATTTGATTTTCTAAAGCAGCGGGAATTAGAACATCGACATCGAGGGTTAACAGTTCTTCATTGCTAATCACATCATGTTCAACAATATTACAAACTGTTCCTTCACAGTAAACCGCTTTCACGCTTTTGTTTGATTCTTTAAACTGTCGGACACTGGGAATATCTAAGCCATTTTTAGCATAAATTCCGCCTTGAGAATCACTCACTGCTACGACTTTATAACCTGCTTGGGCGAGGAGTTGGGCAATAGTTGCACCTGCATTTCCAAATCCTTGAACCGCAACGGTTGTATTAGCGGGGAATTGACTTAATTTTGCCAGAATGATTTCTATGACAAAAAAAGCACCCATTGCAGTCGCCGTATCTCGCCCTAAACTTCCACCTAATGCGATGGGTTTACCTGTAACGACTCCGTTACAAAGTTGACGACGAATAATGCTATATTGATCCATCATCCACCCCATAATCATGGGATTTGTGTAAACATCGGGGGCGGGAATGTCAATATCAGGGCCAATAAAATCGGCGATCGCATCGACATATCCACGACTTAAACGTTCTAATTCTAGTTTTGAAAGTTCTTTGGGATTAATCGTAATTCCGCCTTTTGCCCCCCCAAAAGGTAAGTTTAAAACAGCACATTTAAAGGTCATCCAAAAGGCTAAAGAGGTGACTTCATCGAGGGAGACAGATCTATAGTATCTCACCCCTCCTTTAGTCGGCCCTCTGGTGTCGTCATACCGCACTCGATAGCCTTGAAAAATTTTCAGTGAACCATTATCCATGCGAACGGGAATGGAAACGATTAAACTAGATTTAGGAAACTTTAGTCGTTCGGTGGTATCTTCGGAAAGATGGACGTACTTCAAAGCACGTTCGAGTCTTTGGCTGGCATCTGCAAATAGGGAATCAGACATAAGGATTAAGGATGAGTTGGATATTTAAACTCATATCACGGTAATTTTGAGTTTTGCAGATTGTTGATTCTATTTATTAAATTGCAATCAAAGTTAAGGAATCAAAGGTGGAGAATATTGTTTGACAATTGAACTCAGATGTGTAGTTTATCAGCAGACAAAACTTCAACCCAGATTTTAGATATTTTTTAATTTTTCAGGACAATATGAGTAGCCCAACTGAGAGTAAATGTGTCAAACTATAGAGTAGGTTTAACTCGAAGTCAGTTCGTTTATCTGGTCAGAATATATGATGATTCAATTCCGGGTTCTGAAGATTAGAAAGTTAAGGTTGTATCTGAGCCTAAATTCTGTTCCACTACTCACCTAAACAATATTATGATAGAACTCCTAGCTGCACTCTCTGCATCGGCAGCAGCAGGGATGAGAATTGCTTTACCCTTACTTTTAATCGGTTTATTGCAAACGGATTTGTGGTCGCGTGTTCCTTTTTTGTCTCGGTTTTCTCCCCAGTGGATGGTCGGTATTTTAGTGAGTTGGTCGCTGTTTGAACTATTCGCCTCAAAAAATTTATTCGGACAGCGAATTTTAAACTTTATTCAGCTTGTTTGTAGTCCGTTTGTCGGGGCGATTATGGGAATTGCGATCGCCCAAGCAACTGACGCACCGGAGTGGCTCGTGGGGTTAATTGGGGTAACAGGAGGTTTACTGGCGCTAGTGTTACAACTGGTACAGGTGGGATGGTTTTACCGTTTGCGAGGCTTACCGATTTGGGTGATTTTTTTCCAAGATATTCTCTGTATTTCCCTGGTGGTATTTGCCTTTGACGCACCGCAACAAGGGGGATTAATCGCCCTATTGCTCTTGTGGTTAGCTATTCGCAGTTCCAAAGAATGGTATCAATGGTACACCGCCCCAAATCAACCCAAACAACCCGATCACTCTCGTCGTCACAACCGTAACCCAGATTAAGCCCCAGTGTTTACAATAAACCCACTAAATGCAAAGGGCCATGACCTGTAATTAATTCAACCACAACCGCCACAATCCCAATCATCGCCAAACGACCATTCCAAACTTCAGCAGCAGTTGTCATTCCCCATTCCCAACGTTCCTGGGGATACATTTTAGTTTTTTTCGGAGGATGAGCCACTTCTGCAAATTTGACTTGAGGCGAGTCTAAGGCTTCAATCACCATATCGGCTAAATCTTCGATAAAAACCGGATGGGTATTGAGGGCAGGAACCCGGTAAAAGTTCTTAATTCCCGATTCTTCAGCGAGATGGCGATACTCCATATCGATTTCTTCGAGAGTTTCGATGTGTTCAGACACGAAGCTAATGGGAACCACCATCAAGTCTTCAACCCCTTGTTGGGCAAGTTCAGGAATAGCTTCTTCTGTGTAAGGTTTGAGCCACTCCACCGGGCCAACTCGACTCTGATAAGCCAGAGTATGGGGATTCGGACGATTGAGAGTGTCCATGATCAACTGCGTACAGTTTTCGATTTCACTCTGATAGGGATCACCCGCTTCTTCAACGTAATTGACCGGGACTCCGTGAGCGCTAAAAAACAGATGAATGTGTTCAGAATCTTGACAATGATCGAGTTCTTGAGCAATAAGTTGACTCATCGCCTGTAGATAGCCCGGTCGATCATACCAAGAGGGAATTACGGTATAATTAATGTCTTGCAGAGCCGGATCTTCAGACCAAAGTCGTTCTAAGAGTCTAAAGCTAGAACCACTGGTACTGATCGAAAATTGGGGATACAAAGGCAAAATCACCAGTTGTTCGATTTGATCTCGCTTGATTCTGACGAGGGCTTCTTCGGTGAACGGATGCCAATAACGCATTCCGACATAAATTTGAACATCATGCCCTTTTTGAGTCAATCTTTCTTGAAGGGCAACCGCCTGTTCTTCGGTAATCCGTCGTAGGGGAGAACCTCCACCAATCGCTTTATAATTTTCTTGAGATTTGGTGTAGCGCAAGGTTGAGATTAACCAAGCCAGGGGTTTCTGCAACCAACGAAAGGGCAAACGAATAATTTCCGGATCGGAAAATAGGTTGTACAAAAAGGGGCGGACATCTTCTAGTTGCTCTGGCCCGCCCAGATTTAACAGTAAAACTCCGACTCGTCCCATAGCGGTTTGTGATCCCCAATTTTTAATCTTTGTTACCTATTTTAATAATATTAGCTTGATATGGGGGCAAAGTCGATAGTAAAAAAATTCAATTATCTAGATATGGCAACAATTTTAAGAAGTCTTAGCTACCGTTATCAATGGCTTTACGATACTATCTCTCGTCTGGCAGCCTTGAGTGTGGGAGGTGAAGGGCGTTTTCGGCGATTGCCATTGGAAGGATTGTCTATTGATCCTAACACCAAAGTGTTGGATTTATGTTGTGGCAGTGGACAGGCGACGGGCGTTTTGGTACAACGTTCTCAAAATGTGGTGGGGTTGGATGCTTCTCCATTGTCTTTGAAACGCGCCCAACACAATGTTCCCACGGCAGAATATGTAGAAGCTTTTGCCGAACAAATGCCCTTTGCCAATGATGAATTTGATTTGGTTCATACCAGTGCGGCTTTACACGAAATGAATCCGGTACAACTCCGTCAAATTTTAGAGGAAGTCTATCGGGTTCTCAAGCCGGGTGGGGTATTGACGTTGGTTGATTTTCATCGCCCTCAGAATCCCCTATTTTGGCCGGGAATTGCCCTATTTTTGTGGGTGTTTGAAACTGAAACCGCATGGCAATTGCTGAACACAGATTTGATGGCGTTACTCTCTGAGGTGGGCTATGACGCAAGTTTGTCGGCAGAGAAAGGGTCTGATTTTCCTCGACAACGGCTTTGTGCGGGGGGTAGTCTTCAGGTGATTCAAGTTAAAAAGCCTGCTTGATGCTGGAATTTAGCCATTAACCCCGTTTTTGTGGGCAAAATATTAAGGATTGCAACAAGAACATCTTTCGTTTGCAAGTTCGTGATAATAAATGGAAACAAAGATTCTTAATCCGATTTTGTAAACCGCTAAAAACAAAGGAGAAAGTCAATTGATTTATTCAGAATTAATTGCCGCAACAGCAAATACTGTGACTACGACTCCTTGGAGTCCCAACACGGCAATTGTGATGCTGATTTGCAATATTGCTATGTTTGCCGTTGGTAAATTCGTCATTCAAAAACCCAATGTTGGCCCGGCACCGAATACATTTTTAGGGATGAGTTTAGCTGCATTAATTGGGACAGCTTGCTTAGGCCATATTGTCGGCGCAGGTGTGATTTTAGGATTGGCAAATGTTAGCGGACTTTAGAGCGAGTTAAAGTCAAAATTAACCATCTTTTTGCTGATACTAGGAATTGTAACTAATCTATGGGTGACAATTCCTAGTTTATTTTGAAGTGGATTTTGGGTTGATCTTTAGGCTTGATAATCTTGACCTGAACCATATTTCCACGCCTCTAACCAACGATGATAGTAATATTGCTGTATTGGGGATAAATTTTTAACCGAAGGTTCTAGGTTTTTCCCGAGGGAAAATAACGTCGTATAAGCGGCTAAGTTAAAATAGTGAACTGTCCACTCTAATAACGGCATTAACCCAACTTGGGGAATGACTTTCAAGACAATATCAGGATGGGAAAGACTGGTTTTAAACAAGGTTTGGGCTAAGGGTAAAAACTGCACCACATCTTGTAAAAAAGGTCTGAGAACTTCATCACCTAATTGTTCCATCTCTTGAAACACTGCGGCTAATAAATTATTAATGGTATCGGGGTTAATGGTTTGATGAACACCCACACTCATTGAACGTTGAAACAGCCAAGTTACTGATAAACTCGGTTGATAGGGTTGCAACAATGTTAACGAATTTTTATCGAGACATTCGGTTTTTAAAGCTTCTTCAATTCCAACCGTTAATCGTTGTAAATGACGCACCATTGAACCAAACCCACCAAAACTCAAAGGAGATTGACTGGCGCTACTGTCTCCAACCGGAAGAATTCTATCCCAAGGTGTTTTTAAAGGACTATTTTTATAACAGGGAAAAAAGCCAAATAAAGCCCGTTTAAAGGTTAGTTTACTCAATTCAACCTGTTGATATTCGGGTAACAACCGTAAATATTCTTCAAAAAATAATTCTAAACTAAACCGTTCAGGATGGGCGTCTATGTAGGTAAATAAATAAGTTGTGCGTCCATCTTTGGCGGGAAACGCTTCCCAAAAATATTGACATTGATTTTCTAAAGCGGTGAACGAAGCGAAAATATCTCCGGTTTCATTGTTTGGATATCCTGTTGCACAAGTTCCTACCACTAAACAGACTGCATCGGGTTTTTCTCCTTGTCTAGCTTGTCGAACAATTGGGGAAAAATGCCCCATTCCATCTAACAGTAATCGGGTGTTAATCTGGAGTTGGGATTCATCTTGTTTGGTGGTAATTTGCACCCCATTTGGATGAACTGTTGCGGCTTCATAGGAGGTATTTTCAAACAGTTTTCCTCCGGCTTCTAAAAAACGAGTTTTGAGCGTTTCAAGTAAATAAACAGGGTCAACCCCAATATTCAAAACATCTCTAACCCAGATATCCGGTGTATTAGGAAAACTCAAACGAGCGGGATTATATTCAGTTGATATGGCTTGTTTTAATTCATCAGGGGAAAGTAAATTTAACTCTAAAAAAACTTCTAATTCCTGGCGAGAAATATTCCATTCCTGTTCTCGTCCTTTTAATATTCCCCGTTCAATTAACGCGACACGCCAACCCCGACACGCCAACGCCGTCCCGATTAAAATCCCCAGTGTTCCGCCACAAATTGCCACATCATAATCAATGGTTCCGAGGGGTTCAAAATTGCGTTCAACGGTTTGGGGAATAGGAACTTGATTATTTTTGAGCGAGTTCCACATCTTGTCTGCTTTTCGCAGTCCGTTGAGGGGGTTTCCGGGTATTTGAGTGAGAATTTCTTCAGTTAGAGACATGGATGTTGGAATAATACACTATTACTAGGATAGAAGATTTTGTAGTTATTGTTCACCATTAACTGTTCCTGGGTCACTGTTCACTATTCCCGGCTAACAGTTGACTGTTCACTGTTTAAACCGCCTCACGACCTAATACGCATTAATTAACAGGATATGATATTATATCAATCCTTAAGTTTGTGATATCATTTAATAATAACATATTTTCCAAGTCTATTCTAAACCCCAAAAAATAATATTACTTATGTCAATCTTTTTCAGCCGTCAACAAAGTTTTGCCTTGTTATTTGATGGAGTTGATGATTATGTCGAGATTAAGAACAATCGTATAATTAACCAGATTGGCAGCGGGGATTTTACCTTTTCAGCAATGGTTTATGGACTAGAAAGTGAACAACAAGCTTATCATCCTCAGATTATGTCTAATCGCCAAAGAGAAGGAACAGGATTTCTCTTTGGATTTCATGGTCAATGGAGAGAAAGTAAGAATAAAATTCCCTTTGTTCAATATAGTAATACCAATTGGATTCACTATCCGAATCAACCCAACTTACTTGATAATCAATGGCATCACTTTGTAGCTCGTAAACAGTGGAATAACATTACATATTTCGCCGATGGAAAACAAATTGGAGCTTTTACAAGTTCTCGGATTGAAAACTATAGTATTTCCTCCGAACATCCTCTCTTAATTGGTTGGGACTCAGTGAATCCCTCTGCTACACACTTTAAAGGTAAAATTGATGAAGTCAGTATTTGGAATTGGGCGTTGAGTGATGCAGAAATACGCTCAGGAATGCTCAAGTCTATTCGAGGTAGAAAACCCGGACTGATTGGTTATTGGTCTTTTGATGAAGGTTCTGGTAATATTGTTAGAGATCATTCGGGTAATGGTAATCATGGAATGATTTTTGGTGCCGCGTGGACAACTGGATGGCTTTCTGAAAGTCGGTAAACGGGTTAAAGTTTACAATCACTTAAAATACAAGCCTATATTGACCAAATATTGTAAAATCAAACAATAATATTTTCATCGGCTAACATTGGCTTACGATAACCTTTGTAAACGGCTTGCTGAAGAATCTCCGGCTACTTTTGCTCGTTGGTTACTGGGAACGAATCCCGGAACTATTCAAGTTCTTAAAACCGAACTCAGTCTCGAACCCATTAGTGCGGATGCTATCACGTTTTTAGAAACATCCGAGCAAATTTTGCATCTAGAATTTCAAACTCAACCCACCTCCGAACCGCCTTTACCGTTGCGGATGTTGGACTATTGGGTGAGACTTTACCGCAAATATCGCCGCCCTATTCAACAGTTTATTATTTTTCTGCAAACGACAACTTCGGAAGTGGTTTTTACCGAAGAATTTGTCACGGAAACCACCCGACATCGCTATCGAGTGATACGGATGTGGGAACAAAATCCCGCTATTTTTCTTAATGATAGGGCTTTGTTACCCTTAGCACCTCTAGCCCAAACCAATTCCCCAGAAACGTTGTTAACCCAAGTCGCCGCAGAAGTGGCTAAAATTGAAGCAATAGAACAGCGTCGAAATGTCTTAGCCGCAGTTCAAATTATAGCGGGTTTAAGATATGATAAAACCCTGATTCAACAATTACTCCGGGAGGATATTATGCGAGAATCTGTTATCTATCAAGATATTCTGCAACAAGGAGTTCGTCAAGGTGTTCAACGGGGACGAGGAGAAGGAGAAGCGAGTTTAATTATTCGTCAATTAACTCGTCGGTTTGGTGAACTTCCCCCTCAACTTCCCCAACAAATTCGGAGTTTATCTCTCACTCAGTTAGACGCTTTGGGTGAGGAATTGTTGGATTTTACAGAGATTGCTGAAGTTATCGCTTTTCTCGAACAGTTTCCCTCAGAAACCGATTCAGAAAACACGAATTAAGACAAATATTTTCCAAAAACCCGGTTTCGATAAAGTTACCGGGTTTTTCTTTGTCTATATTACTGGATTTTAACTCCTTCGATATCAGCTTCGGCTGACTCATATAACTGTTGTAATTTTTGTAATTTTTCTGAGTCAGTTTCCCATAAACCCCGACCATTTGCTTCTAACATTCGGCTAACAATATTCCGAAACGCTTCGGGGTTTGCTTGGCGTAATTTTTCCGCCATTTGTTCATCTAACGCATAGGTTTCTGCGGCTTGGTCATAAACCCAATTATCCTTAAAATTCACAGTTCCGCCCCAACCCATTAAAGCCGTCATCCGTTGAGAGATTTCATAAGCGCCGCCACTGCCTTGATTTGACATCGATTCTGCCCATTTTGGATTTAACAATTTAGTGCGATATTCCATGCGAAGTAAGTCTTCTAAATTGCGAGGTGTGGTATCTTTTGAAAAGCTTTCGACAAAGCTAGTATTAACTTTTTTACCCTGTTTTTTTTCAGCCGCCCGTTTCAAAGCACCTGTATTCGCATAATATTCTTGAATATCTGTTAAACCATACTCAACAGAGTCAATTTCCTGCACAATTCTTTCAGTTGTTTTTAGTAATTGCGTCATCACTTCGGGTCTAGCTTGACCTTTATCTTTGCGTCCATAACTAAACACATTTCGTCCTTCCCAGGTTTGGGCGAGTTCATCTCCAGATTCCCAATTTCCATCAACAACCCGGTCATTTACTAACGACCCAAAATCACCCGCAGGATTAGAAAAAAGACGGGCGGAAGGATTCTCAACGCCTTGAGATTGCAATTCTAAAGCGTGTTTTCTAATGTAGTTTTGTTCGAGAGGTTCATCCGCATTTGCTGCCCGTTGAAACAGGTCATCAATTAACTCAATAATATTCACAAAACTATCGCGGAAAATACCCGAAAGATTCCCCAACACATCAATACGCGGATGACCGACTTCTGTTAACGGTTTGAGTTGATAACGAACGATGCGACCTGTGCCTTCTTTGAGGGGTTCTGCACCAACTAATTCTAACAAAATTCCAATCGATTCTCCCCGGGTTTTAATCGCATCTAAACCCCACAACATCACGGCAACAGTTTCGGGATATTTGTTATTTTCTTCTAACTCTTGAGTAATGATTTTCTTGGCAATTTCTCGGCCTCGTTCATAGGCTGCCGGAGAAGGCATTCTATACGGGTCTAACGCATGAATATTGCGACCTGTTGGCAAAACTCCCGGCCCATCTCTTAATAAATCTCCTCCGGGGGCAGGGGGAACATATTCGCCATTTAAACCCCTTAATAAATTTGTTAATTCGTCGGTGGTTTGCATTAATAAATCCCGAATCATTTGGGCTTGGGGATGGGTGTTAACATCTATTTCTGTTGTTGCTTGTCCGTCAAAATAAGCCTGGAGATAAGAGTCTAACGCTTCTTCTGTGGGGGCTTCTCCTAATGTATGTAACCCCGATGAAAATAGACGTTGTTCGACGATTTGTAGATATTCATAAACCTTGACAAAATAGTGAGATAGAGACTCAACACTAAACATTCGGGCGGTTTCGAGATTAAATTCAATCCCGAGTTTTTTGGCTTCTTCAAAGGGACAATCGACATCCAAACCCGTATCAACAATCTTTTTAGAAATTGCTGACTGTAAAGCCGAATTTTTCTGGGGGTCTTCTCGATATTCGGCAATTAAATCTCGTAGTGAAACCAATTCTTTATAGAGTCCAGCCCGACTATAGGGCGGCACATTATGAGAAATTAAAACTCCATAGCCGCGACGTTTAGCTAATATTGATTCTGAGGGATTATTCGCCGCATAAATATACAGGTTGGGGAGATTTCCAAGTAAAATATCCGACCAAGAATAACCCGTATTTCCCAACGGAGAACCAGGCAACCATTCAACCGTTCCGTGCATTCCAAAGTGAACAATAGCATCAGCTTTAAATTCATTTTGCAGCCATTTATAGTAGGCAACATATTGAGGATGAGGGGTTAAATCTCGTTCAAACATTAACCGCATTGGGTCGCCGGAAATGCCTAATGGGGGCTGAACTCCAATCCAAATATTCCCCAGTTGAACGCCCCCAATATTGAAATCTTCACCATCAGTTTGAATTCCTGTTCCAGTCAGAGATTTCCATTGTTTTTCAATGCGGGTTGTGAATAAATAACCCAACCATTTATCGAGAGTTTTAACATTAACAATTGTTCTCTTTTTACCGTTGTATTTAGAGAGAATTCCGGTAACATCTTCGTCTGCTTCTTTAACTTGTTTAATCAATTCTTCCCCATCTTCGGGAATTTCCCCAACACTATAACCCTGTGATTTTAACGCATTCAGAAACTTAATTAAACTGCGGGGAACGTTTAATAACGCTGCGGTTCCTGTTGCCCCATAACCGGGAGGAAAACCATATAAGATAATTGCGATTTTTCGGTCAGAAGCGGAGGTTTTTCGTAAGTTAATCCAATTTTTAACTCGTCCTGTTAACCGCTTAACTCGTTCAGGAATAATATAGATATTTTCTCCGACTAAACCGCCTAAAGGAACCGTATCAATTGCCCCATCAAGTTCAGGTAAAGCATAAAGAACAACACTTTGTAAACCGCCAATTCCTTGACGAGTCCAAGAATAAATATCTTGAATGAGTAAAGGCGCTGCAATCAGATAAGGAATATTCTTAGCCGTGAGGATTTTTTTAGCAATATCTACTTGTCTTCCGGCTTCCATTGAACCGGCCGGGCCACCAACGAGAGGAAAGCCAATGGTAGAGACAATAGCATCCACTTCAACGGCTTCTTTTGATAACGATAATGTTTCAATATTTCCCTGTTGACGCTGTTGGGTTTCGTAGGCGGTTGTCATCCAATCTCTGACTGCTACATGACCTTCAACGCCGTTAATAAATATGGGTAAAGGGATTAATCCTGCTTGTTCAAAATAACGAATTAATTGGGGAATATAGGGTTGTTTGGTAATAACGTGTTTGCGATAGAGTAAAATTCCAACAACACCCGAATTTTGACAGTTTTCTCTGTTTTGTTGATACCAATCTAAATACTGTTTCGGAGATTCAAAATAACCCGGATAATCTGGATGCAGTAAACCCATATTGGGCGTTTCAATTGGAGGCGGAATTTCCCCAATTTTTAAAGCTAAATAGTTTTCGGCAATTGTCCAAAACATGGCGGCAACATTCTCACTTCCGCCCGCATTCCAATAGCCGTAAATAATCAACCAATTGCGGAGGTCTTGAACTTTTTTAACGGGTACAAACTTTAATAATTTCGGCCCAGTTTTCAAAAAGCTAATATATCCGGCAAGTTTATCTTCTTCCCGTCCACTCGAAAATTTACTGAGGATAAATTGAACGGGTTTCGGCATTCCTTTCGGTTTATCGCCGATTTTAAATGCCCCAATTTGAGTTAAACTCATCAACTCTAACGCCGACTCAAACACTAAACGAATGGGAATATTTTGGACTCGTTCCCGCAACCACAAAACTTGATCATAGTCAAACAATAAACTGGCAAAAAACACATCCGCTTGTTGCAGGGCCGCCTCTACTACCTCGGGTTCGCTGTTAATTGCGCGATCGCTAAAAACATCAATTTTTAAATTCTGACAGCGACTAGAGGCTAAATTCGCCGCCTGACGGTACAAATCAGCGTTAAAGGATTCAAATCCAGCAATTAATACAATCCGTTTCATATAGCAATCCCATTTAATTTTAAAACTGATCGGAGTGTTGACTCGATTAACAAGTATGTTCCTAGCGTGTCAGCGTACCCTATATTTAGATTTTAATTGTAATTGTTTTTTGGCAACATAAACCTGATTTTCAACATCTATACTGCTGTCATTGATAATAGATCATGGAGATATTACCTTTCTCCTCTATTTTAGCGGATATGTGAATATGGTTTCAAATCTTGACTCTGTGGTGCTTTCTGTGGTGATTCCTTGCTACAATGAGGAACCCAATCTTGATGATTTATTTACTCGATTGATGATCGTTCTTGATCAACTTCATCTCACCTATGAGATTATTTGTGTCGATGATGGAAGTCGTGATAATACGTTAAAACGCTTGATTGAATATCATCATTCTAATCCGATGATTAAAGTTGTTAATTTTTCGCGTAACTTTGGCAAAGAAATTGCGTTAACCGCAGGAATTGAATATGCAATAGGTGAGGCGGTAATTCCTATTGATGCAGATTTACAAGATCCACCTGAATTAATCGGAGACTTGATTTTAAAATGGCAAGACGGCTATGATGTTGTGTATTGTAAACGGCGATCACGTCAGGGTGAAACTTGGCTAAAACAAAAAACTGCGGGTGCATTTTATCGGATTATTAGCAAGATGACACCTGTTCCAATTCCTCGTGATACGGGTGATTTTCGGTTAATGGATAGACGGGTAGTAGAAGCTTTAAAACGACTCCCAGAACGACATCGATTTATGAAGGGTTTATTTTCTTGGGTTGGCTTTAAACAAATTGCGATTGAATATGATCGTCCACCTCGTTCTAAAGGAGAAACAAAGTGGAATTATTGGCAACTTTGGAATTTTGCTTTAGATGGAATTACGTCTTTTAGTTCTTTACCCTTAAAAGTTTGGAGTTATATTGGATTGTTAATTTCTTTGTTGGCATTTCTCTATGCAACTTTTTTAATTTTGAGAACGTTAATTTTAGGAATTGATGTTCCGGGTTATGCTTCTATTATGGTGGTAACGTTGTTTTTGGGCGGGGTTCAGTTGGTGAGTTTAGGGGTAATTGGGGAATATTTAAGTCGAGTTCACGATGAGGTTAAACGACGACCTTTGTATATTGTCCGAGACTGTTATGGGTTTGAAAAAGACATTCCTAAAAATTGAAACTAGATGATTTTAATCCATGTTCAAAAACAAAACTGAACTTATTAAATTAATTCTTTTCTGTATTTTGATTACAGTTGTTGCGTTTTACATTCTCAGTTTTTTTGACTCCGAACGTCTTCAAACTCAGTTACAAAAGATGGGAATATTTGCCCCAATTTTGTACATTTTTGTTTATACTGTTGCCACAATTTTAATTTTACCTTCTACCGCTTTAAACCTACTGGGTGGGGCGTTTTTTGGGGTGTGGTGGGGAACACTTTGGACGAGTATTGCAGCGATAACAGCCGCTATGATTGCGTTTACTTTTACTCGAACAGTTGGGCGAAAATGGGTTAAAAATAAATTAGCGGGACGTTGGCAAGTTCTAGATGCAGAAATTCATCAAGGGGGATTATTTTATCTGTTTGCCATTCGATTATTACCCATAATTCCCTATGGTTTGGTTAATTTTACCTCGGGTTTAACGTCTATTTCCTTTAAAGATTATTTCATCGGTACAACACTCGGAACTATTCCCGGTCTTTTGCCGTTTGTGATGCTAGGAAGTTCGGGTCTAAAAGCCGTTAAAACAGGAGAAATATTACCCTTAATTACAGCCTTGAGTTTAATCGGAATGCTGGTTTTTGGGGCGACTTGGTATCGTCGCCATCGAACTCAAAAGTTAAAATAATCTACAGAGATTGTCGATCACCTTTCTATTCATTTTGACCCAACATTTGCAAATAAAGTCCGACCTTTTGAACCGCCACTTTCAACGCTTCGTTAATGGGTAAACGCTGATGACCAAACCCCGGTTCTAAACTGGCTATTTGTTGGGAAATATCGGCAAAATTCGGAGGGTTAACCCTGTTTTCATCAATTGCGGCTTGAGTTTGTGCGACAATATCAGGCATAGCTGCTTTATGACGAACACAAGCGGCTAACTGTACCTCTCCTGACTTAGATGTTACCGTCGCAAACCCAAACAACCGACAAATTGTAGGCCGTGAATGATACACCTGACAGCGACCATTTCCCATCACAAACGGGTCTGGTTTGTAGAAAATACATTGCCCTTGAAAATCCGACTCCTCGGCGAGTTTAAGCCACTCTTGAATCTCTCCCCGTTGAAACAATTCCACCACCAGAGGTAACATTTCTAAAGGCGTCGCTTCTACATTCGGACTTTCGCAACACCAACCGCATCCAGTCGGACAATACAGTTGAGTTTCAGCCTGAAAGGTTTCTATCTCTTGGTCAATTTGGGTATAGGACTCCATCACCTGGTCGGCGATATCTAAACTCATAAAATTTCTACGGAAGTCGTAGATCAATCAGGATAAGATCAATCATACTCGATTTTTTTCGATCTGATTTTAGAACTCTTTGATTAAACAAAATATAGAGAAACTCAGGATAAAAACTTATGAAGAAATCGCACAATAAGTGCTAAACTCTTCGATCCAAGCAGTGCGTTGTTCTCCTTTTTGGTTGGCTTGCCAAATTTGACCGCTATTGACATCTAAACACGTTAGCCAACCCTTTCCATAAACCCAAGTATCAATACAAATTGCATACCCCAAACTAATCGGCTGACCGCTTTTTTGAGTCGTATGACCACAAATCATCGTTTTACCTGAATAATGGGGTTGAGCATGATAAAACCTTGTCCAAAATAAATCATGACTAGATTGTTTAGATAAAGGTTTATGAGGATTCACATTCCCATGAACAAAAAAATGCTCTTTTGTTTCCCACCAATCCTGACAAATATTAGTAATAAAATTCCAATGTTCATCGGGAATATCATTTAATTTCCCTTTTTTCTTTGAGGAAGGTGCGTAGGATGCTAGAGTTTCTCGTCCCCCGCAAGCAAACCACCCTTCTAACCGATGAGGATAACTGTAAGCATCGAGCATCATAATCTCATGATTTCCGCGCAATGCTACCAATTGTCCGGTATAATTTAATCCAATTAAACGATCAATAATCCCTTTAGAGTCGGGGCCTCGATCTACATAGTCGCCTAAAGTAATCAAGCGATCAGTCGGTTGAAGTTTTACGGCTTCCATCAGCGTATCAAACGCCTGAGAACAGCCATGTATATCACCAATAGCAAGAATTCGCATAGATCTCCGAATTAAATTTTTAGAGTTAATCTTTCATGCCGTCGATGGCGTTAATTGTATCGAAATTTTGAGAATGGTGATGTAGTCCAGTGATCTAAATGGAAAAATTTAAGAATGAATTAATCACGCTTCAGCCCGAGAACACCGACGATGATGTTTACCATAATAATCATCAATCCAAGCCATCTTTAATTGTCCGGTTTGATTGGCTTGCCAAATACGACCACTAACGACATCCAAACAGGTCAACCAACCCCGCCCATAAACCCAAGTATCAATACAAATTGCATGACCAATACTAATCGGTTCACCGCTTTTTTGACTGGTATGACCACAAACCATCGTTTTTCCCGAACAATGGGGGGCAGGATTGGTAAACTTTTGCCAAAATAGCATTCTTTCGGGTTGTTGATTAAGCGGTAAATTCGGATAAACATTGGCATGAACAAAAAAATGAGACGGGGTTTCCCACCAATTCACACAAATATTTTCCAAAAAATTCCAATGTTCATCGGGTACACTCGCGAGTTCTCGACCTGAACCTGTTTTCGAGTAAGATGCTAAGGTGCTTTCTCCTCCTGCTGCTAACCAATGATAGAGTTCGTAGCTATGACCCGAACGCGCCCGCAACATCATCAGTTCGTGGTTTCCGCGCAACGCCACCAGTTGTCCCCGACGATG
>NZ_AAVU01000061.1 GCF_000169095.1 Lyngbya sp. PCC 8106 | reverse complement strand
TGTACTGGGTATTTTATTCTCCAGTTACTTCTTTAACTAACTAGAAGGTCATTCTCAATTGAGCTGCTCGTTACGTCAGTCAAGCTTTGAAATAAGAGGTAAAAAACCGTGTTTGGACAAGCCCGAATTCCTTTGTGGTTAGTAGCAACTGTTGCTGGAACTGGTGTTTTAGTGGTTGTTGGTATATTCTTCTATGGTTCTTACGTGGGTGTTGGTTCCGCCATGTAAGATAGAAGCCATCAGGCAACGGATATATAGAACTTTTGCTTGACCAAAGTTTTTATATATCCAATAAAATCCCCCTCGACAACGAGCGGGATTTTTAATATTTTGATGTAAAATTCGTTTAACTCGGTTCCGGTACAGGTGCCGCATCTTGTTCGGCGATCGCCCTGCGTAAAGCATAACGGGGATTGAGATTTTCTCCCGCCCACCCTGTAAACGCCCAGACCACAGCCCGACTGACATCTCGCGCAATCCGAACCTCTGACTCAGAAGGATAACCCTGCGTGGGAATGGGGACAGGGGTAAAGGCAATTCCCTGACTTCCAAATACAATCGAGGCGATCGCCATCGCCCTAGACATATGAAAATCTGAAGTGATCAAATAAACATGAGAAATATCTCGTTTTTTCAAGTCTTCAACCAAAGTTGAAAAATTTGTCACCGTATCAACGGCACGATAATCTAGATGAACTCGCCCTAAGTCTACTCCAGCTTGTTGAAAAATCTCAGTTGCAGTGCGGCGATCCACACCCGATGAAACCCAAACCTCTAAATGGTCATGTTTTTTGGCAAATTCGGCGGTAAATTCTTCTCGATTGGGATTTCCACCCAACATCAGAATAGCTTGAGGTTCAGGGGTTTGTTGAAGTGCTAAGGTAGATCGAACTGAAATCACATTGGCTAAAGTTGTTAAGGCAACACCGACTGATAAGGCAGATGTTACACCTAGACTGGGTAGATTGAAAGACTGAAAGAGTTGTTTAATATTCATATGACTCTTCTTAAACCACTTGCTCTCGTCGAAACAGCTTCTCAGAATTTTGAGAAATTGAGATGAACAAAGAGTGCTAAACTCTTGTTAAATCCTCTCACACCTTTGATGCTGTTGCCTTGAGAATCTTTAAACATTCCTGTTTCTAAGATTAAAATCAAAACTTCAGCAGTGACTTCCCCAATCAAGGGGATAAACCCTCACTCCAATGAGTGAAATGACACTACTTTCATTCATCAGTTGAAACTAATGCTGACTCAAGTTAATAATTTGGGGTTGCGATTCTCAATTGCTACGGTTTGTGCAACTGCTAACATACTCGTTTGTATAAACTGGGCGAACGCCATTTGCTCTCCTCACAAAACCTCGACATCGGATAGCGTGTCGTTCCCCTCAAAACGAGAATGTGATCTCCTCTTCACCGAAATAATTTCCACAGACTCCAGTTTAGCGCAACAATTAGCAAATACCTACCTAAAACGTGAACCTCTTGCTGCGTTAAGTGAGGATATGACGCTAGAACAGGCGATTTCCCTGCAAAAAGAATTTGTTCAAGCCCTCATCTCTCATTTAGGCCCAGTGGTGGGTTACAAAGCTGGACTGACAAGCCCCATTGCCCAACAAAGCTTCAATGTTTCTCATCCCGTGCGGGGTGTTCTCCTCCAACAGATGTTACTCGATAATGGCGCTGTTGTCTCGGCTCAGTTTGGGGCTAGACCTCTATTTGAAGCGGACTTAATGGTTCGAGTCGGTGATGATCGAATTAACGAAGCCACGACATCTCAAGAAGCGCTTGCGGGTTTAGATGCGGTGATTCCTTTTATTGAACTGCCCGATTTAATGTATCAAAGCGATGTTAAGCTGAATGCTGCCGCTTTAGTTGCCGTTAATGTCGGTGCGCGTTTAGGAGTCTTGGGTAAACCTATCCCTCTGGCTGCTACATCAGAATGGGAAAAACGCTTAGGCAATATTCAAGTGATTCTGTTCGATGAAAGTGGACAAGAATTAGCCCAGGGCGAAAGTTCAGCTTTACTCGGACATCCTTTAAAAGCGGTATTATGGCTACGAGATGACCTCAAAGCCGCAGGGATACGCCTTAAACCCGGAGATTTGCTCTCTCTCGGGACGATTACCCCGTTAATGCCTGTTCAAACAAAAACCACCATTCGCGCCCGTTATATTGGCTTAGAAGCCGAAGCCGTCGAAGTTTCTGTCAGTTTTTCAGAGTGAACAAGGAATAGAAAGAAAGCGGGAAAGATCATCCCGTTTGGGGTGTTCTCCTCCAACAGATGTTACTCGATCATGGTGCGGTTGTTTCGGCTCAATTTGGGGCTAGACCTCTATGGTCAAGTTTTGATCAGAGAAATCCTAATTAGAGATATTCTAGATGGATGGGAAACCCAAAAGAGTGGGATTTTTTCAGTTTACAGTTATCAGTAATAATGAGAACGATCGCTGAGATTAATGATAAAATTCGCGCTTCATCTGCGGTGGTGTTAACGGTAGAAGAAGTCAAAGCCCGAGTGATTGAAACCAGTGTGGCTCAAGTAGCTCAAGAGGTTGATGTGATTACCACTGGCACCTTTGAACCCATGGAATCTTCCGGGGCGATTATTAACCTCGGACAGACTGATCCTCCGATTAATATTCGCAACTGTTGGCTCGATGGAGTACAGGCTTACAGTGGGTTTGGGGCTGTAGATTTGTATCTGGGCGCCACTCAAATCGTCGAAAATGGCGATGAATCCGGCGATCGCGGTGGGGGTCACGTCATTGAAGATTTAATCGCTGGAAAGCCTGTTTCGCTGCGTTCAACGGGATTAGTCTCGGACTGTTATCCCCGTAACTCCTTAGAAACAACCATTAGCCGCGATACCATTAATCAGTTTTATTTATTTAACCCTCGCAACCTGTATCAAAATTTTATAGTTGGGGTGAATGGAGGCGATCGCCAACTCTTTACCTATCTCGGGCCGTTACAACCCCGTTTAGGAAATGCCGTCTATTCTAATCCAGGGGCAATGTCGCCGCTTCTCAACGATCCAGACTTAGAAATGATCGGGATTGGTACCCGCATTTTCCTCGGGGGTGGAATTGGTTATATTACCTGGGAAGGCACTCAACACTTCCCGTTACAGAAGCGTCTACCCAACCGTACCCCCATTGGCCCTGCGGCAACCTTAGCGGTAATTGGGGACGCGAAACAGATGAATCCCTACTGGGTACGAGGGTGTTACTTCAAAAACTACGGGCCATCGATAATGATTGGTATGGGGATTCCTTTACCTGTATTGAGCGAAGAAGTGGTTGCTCATTGTGCAGTTCTCGATCAAGATATTGTCGCCCCTGTGGTTGATTTCTCTATTCCTCGGCGAGTTCGTCCGACGTTTGGCTTAGTCAGTTATGCTCAACTCAAAAAAGGTCGAATTACGATTGAGGGTAAACCCGTGCGGACTGCTCCTGTAGCCAGTTTAGCGCGTTCTCGTCAGGTCGCCCAACAACTCAAACAATGGATTGAATTGGGGCAGTTTACCCTCACCGAACCTGTTGCTTCTATTCCGATGGATAGAGCCTTTATCCCCCAAGATGTCTGGGGATCTCAGATCAATCTTGACTAAGAATCGGCTACAGAAGCAAGTGATCGAACCCAAGAGAAAAGGAAACAAGTTAATTAATTGTCTGTCTTGGGTTTGGGCTTAATCGGCTTAGAGATTGGCCCCGAGCGAGTGGAAGTCGAAGTTGCCGTTCTGGGCTTGACGGGAGGACGAGAGGAACGAGAAAAGTTGTCTCGTCTGTCTCCACCACCTCGGTATGATCCTCGACCTTGAAAGGGTTTTCGACCTTTTTTGACGGGAATCAAGCCAATATCGTGACTTTCTTGAATCACCAGATTGTCTTGTTCTAGCTGAACGTGTAAATCCCAGAAATGACCGACCGCTTTGGGACCGGCTAGACCATCTAATTTGAGCTTAAAGAATTTGGGCTTGTCTTGATCGCCTCGAGAGGATTGACGAATCTTGACAATAATGTATTTTTCTTCATCCTGAGACTGGTAAACGACTTCACCCCGAATTGAAAAATAGCCGTGTTCGATCTGCGGTAAGGCATTGGGATCAATTTCAGGAGTTAAGGTTTCTGCCTCAACTGGAACTGCCTCGGGAGTTTCGGGAGATTGATCAGGGGTTTCTATAGAGGGTGAATCGTCTTCATTTTCATTGTCTTTTTTGAGGGTTTCGGGTTCCCAAACCCCCATGATCTGAACGTGTAAGTTATCCTGTTTTTGACGAGTTCGCGGATAAACAACCCATAGATGCTCTTGGTCAAGGTCAATATGTTTTTTAACTAAACTCATCACTCGACCCAGAAGAACCGCATCAATGACAGTTCCATCTGGGGTGAGTAAAATTCCTTGGGTAAATTGATCTTGCGAAGCGGTATATCGACCCCGAACCAAGCCAATTGCCCGATATTGTCGAGGTTCACTCGGGGGGGGGATTGGATGCCAAAGACGACTCGCTCCGTCAAGGATCTGATCCTCGTTTGTAGAGGAATCGTCGTTGGAGACTAAAGTTTCAGATTGAGATTCAATCGTCTGTTCCGAAGATGAATTTTCGGATATTGCAGTCTGATCCGAGGGGGGAAGCTCACTCATTGGCTTTGCACTCATGGGCAGATCTTCGGACATATCAACGGCAGGCTCGCTGGATTGAACCGGATGAGATTGGGAGGAATTAGGCATTTGGGAGGATCGATTCGGAGAAGGACTCATAGAACCTGATAGCAGCACACACACATCCCATTTGGGAGGAATATTAAAATATTCAGTGAATACACAACCCGGTCAGAGACACTGAGTTGAAGTTTGACATTGAACTGTGACCCATCGACGGAGAGGAGACGGTTTAGAACTGTTCTCCGACTCCTATACAGTTTAGGATACGGGGCAGAAAACTCGACAGAACTGTTGCTTGTAAACGATGGTCAGTGGACTAAGTTGAAGTCGCAGGCTACCAATATCAAAGTTTTGTCGATTTGCCTATTTTACTGAATCCATTTGCTGAACGGAGAAATCCGAATGCTTTTGACAAACCTCTACTCAGCAAATACCTTTGATCAATGTTAATTGATAGATATTTTAAGTGATGGGTCTGCTACTATATTAGCTGCAAGGCATAAGTTGCTTTATCCAACTTTAGAGCTGAATATCTGTAGCTGCTGAGATCGCAGGGGTTTAATTTTTATGGTGGACAAACGTCGTGGGTTTATTGGTGTCATATTGGTTCTGTCTCTGATTGCTTTTGTCGGATTCTCTATGGGGCCGATTATTGGGAGTCTACTCGGAGCGAACCGTTCTAACACTCAAACTACGCCCACCCCAGCTCAAACGGCTCAAGCCAAACAAGCAGATTTAGAGGCTCAAGCGCGAGGCTATGAATTGGTTTTGCAGCGAGAACCTGATAATGAAACGGCTCTGCGAGGATTTCTACAAGCTAAATTAGAATTAATCAGCATGGGTCAGGGCGATGTGAAGGATGTTGTCGAGCCTTTGCAAAAACTTTCCCAAATGAATCCGGAGACAAATGAATATAGCATCCTACTCGCTCAATCTCAACAATATACGGGCGATCTCGAAGGTGCAGCCCAAACCTATCGTCAAATTCTCACTCAACAACCCGGACAAATTCAAGCCCTACAAGGTTTAGTCAATTTGCTGCTGACTCAAAAACGCCCGGAAGCTGCTATTGGATTATTACAAGATACAATTAAAGCCGCTCCACAAGCTAATCAAGCTCAACCGGGTACGATTGATGAGACTTCTGTGCAGTTGATTCTTGGCCAAGTCTACGCCGAACAAAAACGCTACGATGAAGCGATCGCGATCTATGATGAAGCGATTCGGAATAATCAAGAAGATTTTCGTCCCGTTCTCGCTAAAGCTATCGTTCTCAAAGATCAAGGGAATCTCGAAGAAGCAGAACCCTTATTTGGAAAAGCTTCAGACTTAGCCCCGGCACCCTATAAAGACCAGATTCAACAAGCCGCAGGTGTTGTGACTCCTCCTGCAACTGAAGACGCTACTTCTGAGACTCCAAGCCAGACTCAGAGTGAATCTCAGAGTGAACCTCAGCCAGAAGCGGTGGAAAATACCGAAGAAGCGCCCGAACCGACTAATTAAAAGACTCAGAAGTTAAAAGTTAAAAGCCATATTTGACACTCCCGGTCGTAAACAACGGGGATTCTTCGTTCTACGACTCGACTTGCTGAGACAGGATTCCTCCTATCACAGTAGAGGATAATTTAGACTGACCACAGGGATAAATCGAGAGAATCGGAGAGGTTCGGGGCGGTTTGAATAATATGATATTGAACTAAACGTTTTGTCATACTTTGCCAACGTTCGGGTGAAATTAAACCCAGAGGTTGGTCTAAACGTTTTCCCGAAGTAATATAGTTTGAAATTAATTTTAAGGATTGAGTTTGATAGTCTAAATTGTTGTATTTACTTTTAGGATTAACATAATTTTCGACAACAATTTTAGCCGCCTGGGGAATATTTTCTAGAGCAATTTTCCAACCTTGAAATGTTGCTTTTAGAAACGCTTGCACCTGTTCTCGTTGAGTCTCTAACAAAGAAGAATGAGCAAAAATTGTCTGAACGTAAGCATCATAACCATAATCACTCAAACGAATAACTATGGGTTCAATTCCAGTTTCGTAAGCAAAGCCTATCGGTTCATCGACGAGATAACATTGGATGGCATCGACTTCTCCGGTTAACAATTTATCGTATTTTTCATCGTAGGAAATATCAATAACTTTAATCTCATCTGAGGAAAGTTGACTGAACCCCATCACTAAGTCCATCACTTTTTGAGTATCCCCATGAATACCCACTGTTCTCCCCACTAAATCATGCAAAGATGTGATATTATTATCAGGCATTGACATCAAACCCAAAGGCGAGGTTTGAAACATGGTAGCAATGGCTTTGATGGGTTTTCCGGCAGCTTGTGCAGCTAAAATTACATCTTGTTCAGCACACCCTAAAATTGTTGGATTTTCGGCAACAACATCTAAGATATCAAGACCAAAATCCCAGGGTTGAATGTTGATTTTTAATCCCTCTTTTTGGTAAAGTTGATAATAATCTGCGAGTAACACACCCGCAAATTGTACATTATATTTCCAGTCTAATTGTAGAGTAAATGAATGTAGAGAAGTTGAATTGAGTATTTCTAAAATCTGAGCAGACTGAGAATATTCTCTAAACCCTCCCAACAGTAAAAATGTACTTAAATAACTTGATTTTTTGAGAAAATCTCGACGACTATGGAACACAATAAAACGATCAAAAGAGTAGAGAACAAAACGTTAATGTTGAGGATGAATTGAGCGACCCAATAACCCCGTCATCAGGCGTAACGCTAAATATCGCAACGGTTTAAGCTTCTGCAAACTCCACAATCCCCACCGACGAATCGTAACTTTTGGCCGCCAATTTCCAGAAAACATTCGATCTAGAAAATCAGTAAATCCTAAGATGACTAAATTTTCAGTTTGACGCCAACCTTCATATCGTTTGAGAACGCGAAGTAGTCCAATATCCTCACCGTTTTGAGCCGCTTGACGGAGGACTTGAGCCAACGCCCCAGCATCGCGAACACCCATATTTAAACCCTGGCCACCGACCGGATGACAACAATGAGCCGCATCACCCACCAAAGCCAGTCGGGGTTGAATATACCGCGCACTTTGCATCAATTGCACCGGGAACACAAAGCGATCGCTTTCCAACTCCAAACGACCCAAAAGCCCGCCTGTGCGATATTCTAGCAACTCTAAAAACGCTTTTTCATCGAGATCTTTCAACGCTTGGGCTTCTGCGTGAGGTGCCGTCCACACCACCTGACAACGGTTTCCCGGTAAAGGTAACACCCCCATCGGGCCACTCGGCCAAAACCGTTCAAAGGCGACATTGTTGTGAGATTTCTCAGCTTTGATAGTCATGGCGATGCAAGACTGCCAATATTTCCAGCCATAAGTCGAAATTCCCACCGCTTGACGCAATGGCGATCGCGAACCATCAGCAGCGATCACCAACTGAGTTCGCAGAGTTTGAGTCTTTCCTTCCGCTTCAACCTCAATTTCGGCAAAATCCGGCTGATAATTGACATTAACCACTTGAGACGGACAAAGCCAAGAGACGTTTTCACAGGAGTCGAGAAAATCGTGCATTGCGGTTAAAATCACCGAATGTTCACCGACATAGCCCAACCCCTCAGTCCCGAGATCTTCAGGTTTAAAGTGAACCACATGGGGATGATCACTGTCGCTGAGACTAATCTGATCAAAAGTGGTAATTTTGGGTAAAATTTCGTCCCAGACCCCAATTCCTTGCAGAATGCGTCCGGTTTGCAGCGTCAGGGCGTAGGCTTGTCGGCGACGAATGGCGATCGCTTTCGGTTGGGGTTCAATCAAAACCACCCTCAGAGGAGAGTTTTTGAGTCCACAGGCGAGAGTCACCCCGACAATACCGCCACCGACAATGGCTAAGTCATAGTCTAGGTTAAGCTCAGACGGCGGTTTAGATTGGGTTTTTGTTTGTGAACGCTGCTCAAGAAGCATAATGAAAGAACTTATTGATCAAAGAGTGAAGAATTTGTACCTATTGTATTGTTACTGAAAATCACAAATTTAGCACGGGAGGGGAGTCGTGAGGTGAGAAGTTCAGGAAAAACTGATCCGGTGTTCTCTCAATTAATACCGAGGAACATCAGGATCAACGAGGATGGAATAAGCATCAATTCCTCCGGCGATATTTTTGACGTTAGTGAATCCCTGACGCATTAACCACTGACACATTTGAGCCGATCGCATTCCATGATGACACATGACCAGGGTTTCCTTTTCGAGATCTAAGCGACTGTGAATTTGCTCAGACCACTGGCTAAATTCGCTCAAGGGTAGGTTGAGAAATCCATCAACCTGTGCCATTTCTACCTCTTGAGGTTCACGAACGTCCACCAGTTGTAGGTTTTTAGCTGACTCCGCTTGTAGACGGTGCGCTAACTCTTCAACTGTAATTTCCGGGATGGATTGATAGGAAAACGACTCGGACATGAGCAGAATCAACCTTTAGTGTAAGTAAACAATGATTGTCAATCTCATCTCAATTGTAGAGAAAAATGCCGCAATTGCAGTTGAGATTGCTTCTTCATTTATATTTTAAAGGTAAATTTTGTTCGCGATTCCTCGAATTTGCAATTCAATCCGGGGCTGTTCACGACTGTAGAACACGATTCCTTTATAGTCTCTCTCTGGACTACTAAAACGAAGTTGATGACCATCAAAAGCATCAATCATCACATTTCCGACTTTAATTCGACTGCGTTTGCGATCAATTGTAACTTGCAACTCCGATAAGGTGTCAGTATCTCGAAGCAATACCCAAAGATTTAATCCCTGTCGAACTCGCTTCACCTCTAGATGAGCAATGTGGAAACTGTAAATTTTAATTTCACTATCAATCAGTTTAATTTTTGTTCCCGGTGGTAATCCCACAATCCCGACATCATCATCAGATACAGCAGAAGTCGGTTTTTCTTCCTCTTTTCCCGGTGTCGGTGTTAAAGTTCCCTGCACCTCTAAACGGGGCGGTTCGGCTGAAATTTCCCCTGGAATTATCACCCAATCATAGGCTTTGCGAGCAATTTCTCGGGCGATTTCTGCGGCTCTTTTCGGTTCAGCAACCTGAGCATAATCTTGTTGTTTTAATTTCGTGGCTATCCATCGTTTACGGGCAAATTGACTCAATTGGGGTTGATCAGAATTGACAAATTTTTCGTAAAATCTGAGCGTGGGAACTAATTCTCCAACTCGTTCTAAAGCGATGCCAATTTCTTCGATAGAAAGATATTTTTGCCACAGAGAATGAGATAATACTTTTTCAATCAGATTAATATATCGACTGCGAAATTCTCGCGCTTGTTCGGCAGTTAAACTCGAACGGGCTAATTGTCGAACGATCTCAAATCTAAACTTAATCGCTTCAGGTTTCGGAGATTTTTCAATCGCAGTGATCGCATCAACCCAACGTTTTGTTCTAATCAAATATTCAACCCAATCTTTCTGTCGATGTTGTTTTTCTAACGCTTTTCCGATGCAGTCAATATACTTCAACCATTGTTGTGTTCCCGGTTTTCCTGCATTTTCCCACTCTTTGACAATTCGTTGATAATCGCCGACTTTTTCTAGGTAAGGAAATCCTTCAGGAAAGCCCAGTAATTCGGCTTCAGCGAGATTATATTCTCGTTTTTTTGTCGCCCCACTTTCGCGCCAACACCGCACCGCCCGTCTGAGATTTTGAGCGCGATAAAAACAATCTCCTGCGAGTTCTAGTAATCCATGATATTTGGCTTCATCTAACCCTTCTAAGATATCACCAAATCGTTGCCAGTTCTCTTTTTTTAAGTTTTTTTCTCGGATTAAATTACGAATTTGACGACTATACTCTTGTATAGTGACTTTCCAGGGTTTAACCAGGCGATTTTCTACAAGTAACCGATTTGTTAAATTGTCTTCTAAAAAGTTAGTAAAGGTTTGAACCGTTTCGAGAGTTTTCGGGGTTTGTGCCATAAATTCTGCCAGAAAACGTTCTAGAGATTGTTGTTCTGGAAATTGTTGATACCAATCCATTAAAGCGTGCCAACAGGTTCCTTCCCAAAAACAACTCCAGGCTTCTTTGTGTTTTCCTCGTTGTAAAAAGAGGATTCCGGCTGCACGAAATTGTTTCTCAAATTTCAACGCCCAAGCTTGACATAAATCTGCTTGTTCTAAGTTGCCTAATTCGCTGTAAAATTGTTGAGCGCGTCGCAGAGAGGTTGCATCTTTTTGGCTGCGTCCATTTTCTGCAAATTCTTTCGCCTGAGACTCTCGATTATCTCGATCTAATCCTCCTAAATTATCACCCCAACGAAATCCACCAATCGCCGTTTCCCAAAGGGTTTGATCTTCAGCTTGTTGTAACCAATTATCTAGGTTATGAGTCTGATCACAAGTAGCATATTGCCATAAGAAATGATCTCCGGCTTCTGTATCAATAACAATCAAGTCAGACATTCCTCGACTCGCCGCTACATAGAGTTTATTAAAAAAGTATTCTAACTCTAACGGATGATCTTCTTGATTGCCTAAATAATCCCAAATTGGACGCTGAAATTCTTGGGAAAATTGTTCGCCAAATTTATATAATATTACTAAGGGAAATTCTAATCCTTTTGCTTGAATTGCACTTAAAACATTTTTAGGCGGATTTTCTTCATTCACTTGCGGAAATAAACTCGCCAGAAATTGATCATTTTTAACATATTGAAGTTCACCTCCTGCTTCACAAGGAACAATAAAAATAGGAGATTTTTTGACATGATATTTCAAAGCCTCTACAGAAAATCCTCGTTGACCAAAAATAAACTTTTGCGGTTCACTAGAGTCGGTGTAAGGTTGCCAAGCGGCTTGGGGTTTTAGTTCCTGAATTTGAAATAAAAGATGTCTCCATAAATGAATTAAATTCGTGACTTTAACAATAGATAAACTAGAACGATAATTGGACTCTAGTTCATAAAAAGTCATGTTCAAATTTAACTGATTACTTGGATCGAGAACTGCAATCACTTGATCGAAAAAAGTAGCTTTGACACTATCCCAACGAAACCCTGTTGGATTTAACGTTTGAAATGGATCACCCGCAAATGCAAAAGGTAAACTGTGAACCGGAGGATATAAATCGCATTGTGAAAAGGCGGATAACTGCATAATTAACCGCAATTCTAACTTAGTAAAATCTTGGGCTTCATCACAGAAAATAGCTGTATATTTAGACTCAAAACAGTGTAAATCTAAAACTTTGCGAATTAGGTCTTGATCATCCCAATATCCTTCTCGGGTTGTGAGTTGATGATACCAAGACCAAACTTGTTTATAAATCGCTTGAAAAATCTCCGGAGAAATGGTTCTTTCTCGTCTCGGAACTTCTTCATAATCTTCTGGAGTCATATACCCTTCTTGTTGACCTGTGAGGGTATATCCTTTGATAAACGTGCGAATAATATGCCAACATAACTCGGGAGAATAACGGCTATATCTACGACTACAATGTTGGCGAAAATCGTAAAAGGAAATATATTTATCAGGATCAAAGTGGATGCTATCTTCAGCCGGAAGTTGATTCAGTAAAAATTGTTGGAAGGACTGAAAACAATCATTAATTAGAGGTTTTTCGTCTTGAAAATTATTGGTTTCTAGAACATATTTATGATGATTGTTTAAAAGTTTTTCAACCGCTTCTTGGGCTTTGGAAAGTAATTTTTCATTATAGGTTAAAAACAAAGGATTAAAAAGATTTTGCTCTTTCTGGGGTTTGTTTTGTAGATAATATTTTTGATAGCGATCGCAATAATCGGCAAATAAATAAACCAACATTGTTGACTTACCACTGCCTGCCCGTCCATTAATAAAAACAGGTAAAGAATGAGTATTATGTTCAGCCGTCGAAAGTTCATGGAGAATTTCTTCTTCTTCCACCGAAAGGGCTAAATTAATCCCCGCTTCTTGTTCAAGTTCTAGCCAAACGTCTCCATCTAAAATCAAATAACCGGGATAAGAACGACGAGTATAGCGAGATAAATTATCAAAAGTGACATTTTGAGAAAACAGAGTTTGGGTATTTTGAGAGGTAAAAACATGAGTGGCTTGACCTACTTCTGCCAGTTCAGTTAATACTGGATCTCGATCAAAAGTTGCCAACAAAAACAACACATTTCGATGGGGAAGATCAACAGTTTTCACTAAACTATACAAAATATAGCGATGTTCACTCGGGTTTCCACAGAGATAAATATTTAACCAGTCAGTCTCATGGCGGCGAATTCCATTATTAAACTGACTATCTCCCACTAAATTTGTAATAATCTCATGGTAAGTTTTCCATTGAAGTTGAATATCTCGCTGTTTAAATTGATTCACCCAAACTTCACTTTCACAGATAATAATATCAGCCGTATTTCTTGCCCAACTCGGACGTTCTAGCCAAAGATGATAGAGTTTATCGGGTAAGGGTTGACGACGGGTAACGAGATGCTGTTCTTCTCGTTGGGCATTTAAACTAACAGCCAACTGTTGAGAATTCACAGCAGGTTCGAGGTGGAGTTGACCGTATTCTTCGGGATTTCTCAGAAACGCTTCGTATTCTTTGCCTCCTCGGGTGAACACTTCCAGTAGACACAACACTTCCCAATTATCGACTCGCCGAATTTTCCCCACCAGTCGCAAATTGCGGACAGGTCGCTTCAAATAAGGATAATTGCGTTCAAACAAAGCTTCTACAGCAGTAATCCCTTGAGTCTTGATTGCGACCAAAAGTTCCGCCACCTGACTTTGAATGCCGTGTTGCCTCGCTTGTTCATCAAACCGAGGGGTGGTGTAAATATACATAAGTGTCCTTTCGCCAATGCCAGTCAATGCCCTATTTAGTCATTGTGCTAGATTAAGTTGACAGTTTTCAAATATCTTTGACCGGTGGGACGGTTCTAATCCCTCTGTTATCAGTGATTGATGCTAGAATGAGAGGGACAAACGTAATAAAAATTAACCATTTTCAGCAAGTTTGTTTACTAAAAATAACGATTTTAGCTTGATATCTCACAATAGGTTGTGAATATTGGAATTAGGGAGGATCTGTGATGTCCAGATTGGTCACTCAGACCCCGACTATCGTTAGCAACCGTGAATAAATGAGGTCTTTGTTTATGCCTGTATCTTTTATGAGCGCCACTGATGTCTGCTTTGCAGACTGGTCAAGGACTAGAGATTGGTTGCTGAAATATTCATCTTTGTCAGCAATGGCTGGCCCTCTTGAGGTGATTGATGTTACCGGATTAGATGAAGAAGGAGTTGACTCGTTGAAAAATCATTTAAAAAATCTCGAAATTCCTGACGGATTTATGGGTGAGTTGGTGTTTGAATTACAAGTTAAAAAAGAACGCATTAGGAGAGTAATATGGGATGAAGAAGCCTCTACACTTAATAAAAAAACGATCATCAAAATGATTCAAAACTCGCTCAAAGATTGGCAAGTTCCCCCCGGTGACTGTGACCTCTTGACCCTCAAAATCCATATCAATTCCTAAGCATTCTTCGGGACTTAACAAAATTTAATTCAAACCAGGGTCATTTACTTCCGAAAAATCGAAATTTGAATCTGAAGTCTAACAAAACGCTGTAAATCATTAAAGTTTGGAGGACTACTCCTGTGACAGCATCCTCACCCCCTATCGGCGGAATTACTGCCAAATCTCCTGATAATATTTCTTTAACCTTTCCTCTCAAACATACTGAAGTCTTCGCCCACATTTCCGGAAATTTATCTCGGGTTGAAGTTAAACAAAGTTTTGAAAATCCTTTAACCCAACCGATGGAGGCGGTTTACACTTTTCCTTTACCGGATGAAGCCGCAGTCGATCAAATGGAGATCAAAATCGGCGATCGCATCATCAAAGGCGATATCAAAAAACGATTTGAAGCCCAACAAATTTACGCAACCGCAAAACGCCAAGGACGTACAGCAGGCTTACTTGAACAGCAGCGAGATAATATCTTTACCCAATCTTTAGCCAATATCAAACCGGGCGAAGAAATTGAAGTGATTATTCGCTATAGTGACAGCCTGAAATTTGAACAAGGCGACTATGAATTTGTCTTTCCGATGGTCGTTGGGCCGCGTTATATTCCCGGTGAAAACATTGATCAAAGTGGGGATACAGACCAAGTTCCTGATGCGTCTAAAATCACTCCTCCCATCGTTCCGGAGGGGACACGTTCGGGTCAAGATATCGGCGTAACCGTTGAAATTCATGCGGGTTTACCCATTTCCCAAGTTCGTTCAACTTCCCATCAAATTAACATCACAGAAAACGGCGAAATTGTTACCGTTAAACTTGACAACGAAGACACCATTCCCAACAAAGATTTAATTCTTCGCTATCAAGTTTCTGGAGACAATACCCAAACAACCGTATTAACCCAAAGCGACGAACGAGGCGGACATTTTGCTTTGTATTTCATTCCCGCAATAGAGTACAAAACCGATGAAATTGTCGCCAAAGACGTTCTGTTTTTGATGGATACATCCGGTTCACAACAGGGCGATCCTCTGTTCAAATGTCAGGAGTTAATGCGGCGATTTATTAACGGGTTAAATCCAAATGATACCTTCAACATTATGGATTTTGCCCATACAACCTGCACACTTTCAGAAACCCCCTTAGCCAACAGTCCCGAAAACCGCAGCCTCGCCATCCATTATATTAATCAATTACGGGCTAATGGCGGAACGGAACTCTTGAATGGAATTCGGGAAGTGTTAAAATTCCCCGAACTTACCGGACGGTTGCGGAGTATTGTGCTGTTAACCGATGGATATATTGGCAATGAAAATGCCATTTTATCGGAAGTTCAAGACAACTTGAAACCGGGAAATCGCCTGCATAGTTTTGGCGTGGGAAGTTCAGTGAATCGGTTTTTAATTAATCGCATAGCCGAAATTGGTCGGGGAATTTCTCGGGTTGTTCGTCAGAATGAATCGACTCAAAAAGTCGCTGAAAAGTTCTTCCGACAAATTAACAATCCCGTTTTAACTGACATTAATATTCACTGGGAAGGTAACGGAGAAACCCCCGAAATTTACCCCGAAATTGCCCCCGATTTATTTGCCGAACAGCCTTTAGTATTGTTTGGGCGAAAAGTTGATTCTGCTGCGGGTAATTTAAAAGTTACCGGAAAAATTGCCAATGGCAACCCCTACGAACAAACCTTTTCCATTGATTTCTCAAATACGGGAAATGTAGCCATCGCCCAATTGTGGGGACGACAACGCATTAAACACCTGACAAATCAGATGTTAGGTTACGAGACGACATCGGATGTAGAGGCGGTTACAGACACCGCTTTAACCTATCAATTGTTGTCTCAATATACCGCATTTGTAGCGGTTAGCGATGACGTTCGGGTTGACACAAACCAGCAGAATATTTCTGTTGAAGTTCCCCTAGAGATGCCGGAAGGTGTTAGTTATCGGGCTATGTCCCCAGTTGCTTATGCCCCGAGTTTACAATCTATGCAACCCCGACGACGAATGGCTCGGGCTTATTCAATTGATGACGATGATTTAGAATCTGCGGAGCTTTCATTGCGTTGTTTTGCACCTGAAAGTATTAGTTACGAGCAGCGTTCATCTAGTCTTTATTCTGCAATTGAAATAACAGAAACTACGGGATTGGATGAGGCGGGAATTCAAGCATTAACCCAACACTTACAAACCTTCAAAATCCCCGATGGTTTCAAGGGTGAATTGGTGTTTGAACTGCAAGTTAAAGACGGTCGTGTTAAGCGGGTTGTACTGAATGAAAAAGCTTCTACGCTGAAAGAAAAAGCGGTAATTAAGCTAATTCATAAACGCCTACAAACCTGGAAAGTTCCGAGTTCAGCTAGCGAACAAATCGTTATCAAATTGCGGATTAATTCCTAAGTTCATAGTTGCGCTGTTGTTGTGATGCGGCACCAGATAATATAGGGCGTCCATCCCAACAACCAGCCTTAAATTAGTTTGTTGTTGCGCTTCAGCGCATAATAAATAGAGGCTGAAGCCCAACAACGAACTTTTTTTACAGGTGCATCCGTCGTTCAATTGCATTGAAATAACAGTCTTTCATTTTTGTTACTCCCATTTCAACTAACGTTAACTCATCTCCTGCTAATATTTTCAACGGCGCCGAACCTCCTTCAACCTTACCTAAATTATGCCAAAATTCCCCCTTTTCTCCCAACTGTTCTTGAAGATAATTTTCCCAATTGGTTTGTTGTTCGGGACTCACGGAAACCAAAATTCTCGCCCCACCTTCCGCAAACAAAATCCTATCCCAACGGCGTTGTAAAAGCGAATCTATTCCCAAATGAATTGTCGCCCCTTTCTCCCCATTAATACAACATTCCGCCAACGCAATTGTTAACCCACCCTCAGCAGAATCATGGGCGGAATTTACCCAATTTTGACGAATTCCTTCCCGACAAACCGCTTGCACTTTTCGTTCAATCTCATAATCAACTTCTGGAGGTTTTCCGGCAATTGTATGATGAATTTGGGCTAAATATTCCGAAGCGCCTAAACTTAGTCTGGCATCATTTTCCCCTTCTTCCGCTTCAAACTGACCCAATCCCAACAGATAAATAATATCGCCTTCCGTTTGCCAAGCCAACCCACAAGTTTGAGAAATATCATTAACTAATCCTACCATTCCAATCACCGGAGTTGGATAAATCGCTTGGGGTTTTCCCTCAGCATCTAGCGTTTCATTATAAAGGGAAACATTACCCCCTGTTACAGGCGTTGAAAACTCTCCACAAGCCTCAGAAATACCGCGACAAGCCTCAGCAAGTTGCCAATATCCCACAGGTTTTTCAGGACTACCAAAATTCAAATTATCGGTAACAGCAACAGGTTCGGCACCCACACAACTCAGGTTTCTCGCCGCTTCTGCAACCACCGCTTTCGCCCCTTCATAGGGATTCAAATAAACATAGCGAGAATTGCAATCAACCGTCGCTGCAACGCCCCGTTTATAGTCTACTTTGGGCTGATTTTCTATTGTTTGATTTTCAAAATAATTAACTGGACGTAACCGCACAACAGCCGCATCTCCGCCGCCGGGTAACATCACTGTGTTATTTTGAACTTGATGATCATATTGTCGATAAATCCAACGTTTAGACGCAATACTGGGCGTATCTAACAACGCGAGTAAAATGTTATTCCAGGTTTTAAACTCATTATTAACGTGAATTCCCGAAACCGTACAGGGCGGTAATAAATCCTCCGTCCATTCCCAAGCTTTGCGGGCATATTCGGGCGGTTCGGCTAACAGTTCCCGATGATAAATTGGGGTATTATCTGCTAAAGCGGTTGCTGGAATTTCTGCGGCAATTTCTCCTTGAAATAATATTCTCACAATCGATTCTTCGATAACGGTTCCCGCCACAACTGCTTGCAGTCCCCAACGATGAAAAATATCAATTAATTCCTGTTCCCGTCCTTTTTTCCCCACAAATAACATTCGTTCCTGAGACTCAGATAACAGATATTCATAAGGCACCATTCCCGTTTCCCGAACCGGAATTTTATCTAAGTCTAATTCAATCCCAACACCCCCTTTTGCCGCCATTTCCGCAGTCGAACAAGTAATTCCAGCCGCCCCCATATCTTGGGCTGCGACAACCGCCCCGGTTTTAAACGCCTCCAAACAGGCTTCAACCAAGGATTTCTCTAAAAACGGGTCGCCCACTTGTACCGCCGGACGGTCTTCGATAGATTCCTCGCTGAGTTCGGCGCTGGCAAAACTGGCCCCCCCCATGCCATCCCGTCCGGTTGTCGAACCGACGTACAGCACTGGATTCCCGACCCCAGAAGCCCCCGATTTAACAATTTCCGACGTTTCCATCAAACCAATCGCCATCGCGTTTACCAGGGGATTTCCGGTGTAGGCCCGGTCAAAATACACTTCACCGCCCACAGTCGGGACACCGAAACAGTTGCCATAATGGGCAATTCCTGAAACAACACCGTTAAACAGGGTTCGAGTCCGGGCGTCATCGAGGGAACCAAAGCGCAGCGAGTTTAAAACGGCGATGGGACGCGCCCCCATTGTAAAAATATCTCGTAAAATCCCACCGACTCCGGTTGCAGCGCCTTGGAAGGGTTCAACTGCTGAAGGGTGATTATGGGATTCGATTTTAAACGCTAGTTGTAAGCCTTCTCCAAAGTCTACCACACCCGCATTTTCACCGGGGCCGACTAAAATCCGGTCTCCCGTCGTGGGGAATTGTTTTAACAGGGGTCGGGAGTTTTTGTAGCAGCAGTGTTCACTCCACATTACCCCAAACATCCCTAATTCCGCTTTGTTGGGGTGGCGTCCGAGGCGGTTAACGATTTCTTGGTATTCGTCGGGTTTGATGCCTTCGTCGGCGATTTCTTCGGGGGGAAAGGGGCAAGGGGTGGAGGTAGACATTTACAGGCGATCGCATCACAGCAGAATTATTTTACCGACATTTGACCAACAGTTGACCGAATCAAGTTAAAAAATTCCCTAAATTCCTCGTCCGGGCGCAAGCCTTGCGCCCCTACGCGCCCAAAAAAGATAGAATGAATTGGATTAAGATGATGTATATTTGTAGCCAAAAAACTGATTATGAAAGTTAAAGGAATTATTCGATAATCATTTTGGGAAGATACTCCTGTGAAAATCTCCTAATGCCCTACCTACTATCCTACCTACGTTTATACCCATGCTCGTAAAAGTATGAACTATTGAATCATAAGAATATGTGATTTGATTATCGTCTAATATTTTTTGTAGGTGATAAATCATTTCTACAAGGGTTTCTCCGTGTATTTTTTCTCTATCAAGTTCTATTTCTAAATCGTCAATTTCATCTTTCAATACCTTGATGATTTTATTTTTGTCTTTTTCTCTATCAAGTTCTATTTTTAATCGAACAATTTCATCTTTCAATACATTAAGATCTTGTTCGTAAATTTCTCTAACTCTAAAGTATTCTCTAAACAACCCCAATGCTTGGTCTTCCGAATCAAATTCAAACCATTCGCCATGTTTTCTGCGATGTTGAAACATCTGATGCAATCTTCTTTCATCTTCCTTATAATTATTGGATTCAACGCAATCTAAAAGATGGATTTTGCATGGATTCTGCTGCTTTTTCAGTTCTTCAAAACGTCTCTCATAATTTTTAGTGAACCCGATTTTACATCGCTTTAAGTCGGGAAATGAAGAAATCAGATAAACATATCCGGTTTGGGGTTTATCCATCTCAGGAAAATCCGAGTTTGAACATCAATATTATCTTAGCCAGATTTCGGGTGTGTCGTCAGTGCGGGTTGGGAAAAGCGATACGGCTAACGCCACGCTCCGCGAACGCCGAAACCAACCTCAATCAAAGTATTTTCTAAGCGGACATGGTAAAATATTGAATCAAACCCAAGCTACAGGTTTCGTAACGTTGCGACTAAACTTGCGCGTGGTCATTCTTTTTTATTTTCAGTCTGAAATCATTAATATGTTGACCAGTGTTCAAAATCCCCTAATTAAACAGCTTCGCAAATTACAACGAACCAAGGGGCGACGAGAACAACAGTTATTCTTGTTGGAAGGAACACATTTGATTGAAGAAGCGTTAGCGACACAATATCCGCTTCTGACGGTTTGTTATACAGCTCAATGGCAAAATCGTTATCCTCGTCTTTGGGAGAGTGTTTGTCAAGCCGCTAGCCGCAGTGAAGAAGTCAATGAACGAGTCTTACAAGCGATCGCCACAACAGTTAACCCCGATGGGATTATTGCCACGGCTCCCCGTCCTCAACCCCAGACTGTAGCGATCACCCAGATCGGACTCGCCCTAGAAACGGTACAAGATCCGGGAAATTTGGGAACAATGATTCGCACCGCAGCAGCAGCAGGTATCGATGGGTTGTGGTTGAGTGATGATAGTGTTGATCTCGATCATCCGAAGGTGTTACGGGCTTCAGCCGGGGCGTGGTTTCGTCTACCGATGGCGGTAGGGGGCGATTTAACCGAACAGTTAACGATCGCCCAACAGCAGGGTGTTCAGATTGTGGCGACTTTACCCGATGCTGATTTAACGTACTGGGAACTAGACTTTCAACAACCGACGATTGTTGTACTGGGAAACGAAGGTGCAGGTTTATCGAGTTCACTCACCGCACTCGCCGATCAGCACGTTCAGATCCCTCTATCTGGGGGAGTTGAGTCTTTAAACGTGGCAATTTGTGCGGCTTTGATGTTGTATGAAGGTCAAAGACAACACCAAAACCGAACACTAAATTTACCCTCACCCTAAGAGTCAGGAGGTTGAGGCGATTGATTTTGTAGGTATTGATCGATATCTGCGATCGCTTCTTCTAAAGCAGACAAATCAATGGGTTCAGGGGAAGGATTTTGAGCTTTTTTAGATTTCTTTGAACGAGTTGGGGCTGGTGGGATTGGTGGGGCTGGTTCAGATTCAGATTCTTGAAAAGTTTCCAGCAATTGTTTTTCAAACGAGTTGAAAAAATTTTCAGCCGCATGACGACGTAAATCTTGCTGCTTTTTCTCATCCATAGCTGGGTGACTCCTTCAGTATTCAACAACAGGGCTTGATTTGTGAGCTTAGTTCATAACAATCTACAACTCAACCGGAAAAAACAGTAGAATGCACTGATTTGTAACTGTTACGATGACGTTAATCATAAAATCAAAGGTTCACTGTCGTTCTAATCTGCCCATACGGTAACATTTACACCCCAATGGTGTTGAGTCTGTTCAAAGTAGTACGATGATTTTATTCTCTTGATGCAGTTAGAACATTCGTCAAATATTGATATCCACTCGCATTTTGAATCGACTTTGGGCGGTTCGTGCTTTTTGCTCATGTTCTCAATATATTAACTCATTTGACCCCCGTTGGCGACACGAATTTGTCTGATCGGCGACTCAAATTGGATCGTGTTACTTTTTTACCTCAGATTTAAAATAGCTTCGTTTTGATCTTTCCGTCCGATTTCTGGAATATTTAGGGAAAACCGATTATTGATCTTCATTCGTTTTTTTCTGTTCTTCAAATACTTTCCAAAGAATGGGCGAGAGGTTGCTATCAAGACGACCCGAACGAATTAAGTCGGCATAGGTATCAGCTTCAATATCGACCATTTCCTCTAACAATAAATTCAAACTGAGTTCTTGTAAAAAGGGATATTCGGCTTGCATCTGATCGATTTTTTCTTGAATTGCTTTCAACTCTAAATTCACTAAATCCGCTTGATATCGATAAAATTCCGGATCAGTTTCTTGTCGGCGAATCACCTCTGATAAATGACTTTGGACTCGGTTTAAAGCTATACGACGAGCGATTAATTCTTGATATTCTTGACGCAGAGGTTGATCGCCAATTAATCCCAATTTTTCCAGTAAAGTTTGGGTGGTTAATCCTTGAACCAATAGCGTAAATAAGACCACACCAAATACCGTCGCAATAATCCCATCCCGTTGTTGTAAAGCTGTCGGAACACTCAATGCCAACGCAATAGAAACCGAACCCCTTAAACCTCCCCACCATAGAACCGTCTGTACTTTGAAATCAATTTTAGAATTAGCGAACCTATTACTAATCGCACTTAACCCATAGGTACTAATCGCTCGGGTGACAACCATTCCCCCAATTGTAATTAAAATCGGTTGAATATTAGCCGCTAAATGGGTAAATTGAATCTGATCGCCGATTAACAAAAAAACAATTGAATTGACAAAAAACGCCAGAAACTCCCAAAATTCACTGACAATAATTCGAGTTCGAGGGTTCATTCCGATGCGAGAACCAAAATTCCCTAAAATCAAACCAACGGTAACCACTCCAATTACACCCGAACCACCCAATTCCTCCGTAACCACATAAGTTCCATAAGCAGAAACCAGCGTTAAAGATTGTTCAACTAGAGGAGAATCAAACCGTTGAGTCAGATAGGAGATTCCAAACCCGATTAAACATCCAACACCCCCGCCAATCCCAACAAAAGTAAAAAATTGGAGTAAAGTTTGGGAAACCGAAAACTCGCTAGTTCCCATCGGTATTCCGACTAACAAACTAAAAGCGACAACCGCCACCCCATCGTTAAATAAACTTTCTCCCTCCATCAAAGTTCGTAAACGTTGGCCCGCGCCCAATTCTTTCAACAACGCCACCACAGAGATCGGATCAGTCGCCGATAGACTCGCCCCGACTAATAAAGCGATCGCAATGGGAATTCCTGCAAACCAATTTAACCCAAAAGCGATCCCCACAACAGAAATAATCACCCCGATAATGGCAAACAAGGTAACGGGAATTAAATCTCGTTTCAACTCCCGCCATTTCATATTCCATCCCGCTTCAAAGAGTAAGGGGGGAAGAAAAATTTCTAAAATTAGTTCTGGGGAAAGATTAACGAGGCGAATATCCTCAAACGCCAGAATCGAGCCGACAATCACTAATAGCAGGGTGAAGGGAATGCGACGAAACCATACAAATAGGCGGGAGATGGTGGCTACACTTAGAGAAACCAGTAGAACTAATAAAAATTGCTCTAGGTTTTGCTTGATGACGATTTCACTCAGGGCGGTTTCTGGAGTCATAGGATTTAGAACGCGGGGTTGCCAAAAACACGAATATCATACCAAGCTCTGGGAATTTTACCCCAACTGAAAGCCGACTACCCTCTAAACAGCAGAGAACAGTCGGCGATGACTCAGATGATTTTTGAAGATCTAAGCCTTATTTGCTGATAAAGCCTTGAGCTTGTCTGAGAGCAGCAGCTCCAATATTAAACAAAGCCCAGCCTCCAGCAAGCGCGATCGGCAGTAAAACCACAACGAGACGAAAATCGAAATCCATTTGCTTTTCTCCAGTTTCTTAAAAAAATTCTCATATCTTTATTTTTATCTTATTTTTCGCCATTGCTCAATTAAAATTTTTATAGTCACTTGGGGAGACAGTGACCAATGACCAGTTTTCAGTGAACAGTTTCTCCCCATCTCCCCATCTCCCCATCTCCCTACCTCCCCACTTCCCCATCTCCCCATCTCCCTATTCCCTCTTGCCTATTGCCTTTTCTGCATGAACTGAGGCTAACTTCTGATACTGTTGGGCGTGTTCGATCAAATGTTCGGCTTCGGCTTCTGACACGGCTCGTAGAGGCTTTGCAGGAACACCTGCAACTAAAGTTAGGGGAGGAACATCTTTGGTGACAACAGCCCCCGCACCCACAATACTACCCCGACCAACGCGCACACCGTTCAAGATTACAGCCCCAATCCCGATCAAGCTTCCCCGTTCGATGTAAGCTGAATGCACAACCGCTCGATGTCCGATGGTCACAAAATCTTCCAAAACCGTCATTTGACCCGGATCACCGTGTAAAATTGCCCCATCTTGAATATTAGTATTCGCTCCAATGGTAATCCGCTCAACATCTCCTCGGACGACTGCTGAGTACCAAATACTGACTCCGGAAGCGACTTCTACCCACCCGATCACAACAGCGTTAGATGCGATAAAAGTAGCGGTTGATAGATCAGGAACAGGCCAGTCTGTGGCATCATTACACAGAGATTGATTAGCATCGTTATTCATTCGTTAATCATTAATTCATTACTAATTCGGCAAATATTCGTCGGAAGGGGAGAATAACCCCCGCTATAATAGAGTCTACAAGCTAGCAGTGCGAAACTTAATTTCAGCATGAATTCTGCCTTGCAGTATCCTATATTTGGCCCGGAAATTCGCTGTCCTCACTGTCGTCAAAAGATTGCTGCTTTGACGTTGACAGATACTTATTTGTGTCCCCGTCATGGTGCTTTTGAAGCTGATCCTAAAACCAGTGAGTTAGTCCATCTTCAGTCCGGACGCCATTGGCGCCTGTGGAATGGGGAGTGGTATCGACAACACACCCATCCTGATGGAATTCGATTTGAAATTCACGAGGCGTTAGATCGGCTCTATACTCAAGGCTATCGTGCGACTCGCGTGATTATTGCCCAACGTTATCAAGAGTTGATTAGTTCCTATCTTGAACGCAGTACCCCCTGGCGAGGACAGTCTGACACGACTCAACCTAAACTCTATGGTTTACCTGTAGAATTTAGTCCTGATCCCAAAGACGAACCGTGTTGGGATGTGATTAATTTTGATCTGGAAAAAGAACAAGGTGTACCCATTCGCTATCCTTATTTTCGATTGTTTGAATAGGTGATTTTGAATTGATCGCTGTTTTTAAATTCATTTCAGACACTTAATTCTAATTGTTTATGCACCATGCTTCTATTCGTACTGCTAATATTCATCGGGCGATCGCTTTCTATGAAAAACTCGGTTTTCAGGTCTGTGAACGCTTTACGACAGGTTACACACTCGCTTGTTGGATGGAAGGTTTAAATGGGCGAATTGAATTGATTCAAATTCCCGAACCTAAACCTGCACCGGATGCTTTTGGTGATGAGCATTATGTCGGATATTATCATCTTTCGTTTGATTTGAGCGATGGGACTCCTGATTTACCTCAGTGGTTAGATGATCTCAAAGAACAGTTTGAGAAAGCAACTCAAGACCAATCTGATTTATACCAACCGTTAAAAATTTTACTCGAACCGACTCAGCAAATGATTGGGAATTCGGTTTATGAAGTGGCTTTTATTGCAGATACAGATGGTTTACCCTTGGAGTTTATTCGCTTACTGAAAGCGGGATAACAAGAGTTTAATAGCATTGATGAACATTTAAAAGCAATCGCCTCACTCTTAATTAAAAGTGAAGCGAACCGTAATCCCTAAAATAACTGGATATTTCTATGAGGTTAGACTCAGAATTTTACGATAAATAGGGGAAGATTCCCCCATCCGAAAATTATTCGCCCAGTTTACGCCAAGTTTGAACTCCAACAATACCGTCAATTTTTAAACTTTCACGGCGTTGGAAAACTTCTACAGCTTCGCGAGTTCTCAAGCCAAAATCTCCGTCAATAAACAGTGAGAAACCTTGTGCATAGAGGCGTAACTGGAGACATTCAACCGCATCACCTACATGACCTTGGTTGAGTTCAGACATATTAACATTGTAGGGATATTTTGTGTTTTTGAACGGAGAATAGAACGTCCAACCTAAGCGTGAAAATTCTTGATCACACAGCCCACGCCAGGTATTTTCTCCGAGGATTCCATCAACAACTAAGCCCCCATAATAAGCTTGAAAATGCTCAATAGCAGCTTTCATTTGAGGCCCATATTGTCCGTTGAAACCAATTCGATATCCGTTAGCCATTAAACGTTGTTGGGCGAAACGAACTGCTTCACCTGCAACTCCTAAACTTAAAACGGGTAGTTCAACGCCGTGAGATAAAATCGCCCCAGATTGAACAGAGGTATAAGCGGGAATTGTCGCAGTGCTAACTGTTGATTGGCCGTTAGTTTCGATGTTTGTCATTGCACTCATGGTTGAACTCCTAGATTGATAAACAAGGGTGAAAGTTGTTTGTCCTTGTTTGCTTTACAACTCTAATATAATCGCTAAGATAGGAGTCCGAACAGTCGCTTCTTTATGTTACTTTAAAGGTGTTATTGACTCTAACAAAAGTGGATAAACTCATTGAATTGAGCAAAAAACAGGTTATTTTCAAAACCAATAAAACACAACTTACATGGCGGGTGTGGTTTGACTTTATTTGTCATGTTTTGAGGTTTACACGCTAACTCAGTGCTGAATTAAAATTTTTTCAGCCCAAAAAGCAATCGCCTCACTCTTAAATAAAAGTGAAGCGAACTACAATCCCTAAAAGAACTAGATATTTCTGTGAGGTTAGATTCGGAATTTTACGATAAATAGGGGAAGATTCCCCCCATCCAAAAATTATTCGCCCAGTTTGCGCCAAGTTTGAACCCCAACAATACCGTCAACTTTTAAACCTTCACGGCGTTGGAAAGCTTTAACCACTTCAAGGGTTTTCGGCCCAAAAATGCCATCAATGAACAAAAAGAAACCGTTGTCATACAGGCGCAATTGGAGACATTCAACCGCATCGCCGACAGAACCCTGATAAAGTTCAGGCATATTCACATCGTAGGGGTATTTTGTTGTTTGGAAGCGAACACGGAAAGTGCGACCCAAGCGACGAAATTCTGCGTCGCCGTCACACAGTACACGCCAGGTATTTTCGCCAATGATTCCATCAACAACTAAGCCACCATAATTGCGTTGAAAATGCTCAACAGCCGCTTTCATTTGAGGCCCATATTGTCCGTTGAAACCGATTCGATATCCGTTAGCGATGAAACGTTGTTGGGCGAAACGAACCGCCTCACCTGCTGCACCTAATTTTAAAAGAGGTAGGTCAATTCCCCGAGATTGAACCGCAGCAGATTGAACCGATGCAGAAGCGGGAATTGTCGCAGTGCTAACTGTTGATTTGCCGTTAGTTTCGATGTTTGTCATTGCACTCATGGTTGAACTCCTAGATTGATAAACAAGGATGAAAGTTGTTTGTCCTTGTTTGGTTGATGAATCTAATCTAATCGAGGAGATAGGAGTGCGAACAGTCACTTTTTTGTGTTACTTTAAAGGGGTTAGTGGCTTAAAATTAAAGGGATTCACTCATTTGAGTGACAAAATTTCGGTCAATTTAGGAAAGACAAAACATTAGCAGACTCTAATCTGTAAGGGGTTCTCACCTTCTTTTCAGAAGTAACAAAGAAATCTCGATTATCTTGATCATGAGCTACTTGACTGCAAAGGATTGACTGTATATTCTATCGATTTCAAAGACTATCGTGGTTTGATTGCTTTCCCATGTGAGTTTACGAATAACAATATCAGCGTGAGCCAGCCAATTTTCATCCACTAAGGGAATAGGAACATCAATCGGGATAATTCTATAGCCCTGCTTAGACGCTTGATGTTGCACTCCGAGATGCAATTGTTCTGGATAACCTTGGGATGGCTTCAGTTTAACAATGCTATTGACTTCACAGGGCATACCCAAATTGATTCTCCCCTCGCTTTAATGACGAGTAATTTTGTTCACTCAATCACAATGGATAACGTTCTTCTAACTGTTGAGCTAAATTCAGAATATCATCTTTTCTGGCGAGTACCTCAACCCATTCTGAGGGAATATTTTCTAATCCATAATAAAGCCCGGCTAATCCTCCGGTTACTGCTGCGGTGGTATCGCTATCATCGCCTAAGTTAACGGCTTTGAGGACGGCTTCGCAATAAGAGGATGTGGTTAGTAAACACCACAAAGAGGCTTCTAAAGTATGCAAAACATAACCACTAGATTCAATTTTTTTGAGTTCTACTGTCTCAATATCTCCGGGGAAAACTCGTTTAAAATATCTTAATTGATCTGCAAATTCCTCTTGTTCATACAACGGTTTAATCCGTTCAACTCCCGTTAGATAAGCTTCTTTGAGCGTCATTCCTTCCAACAAGCTGATTGCAATGCTAATATAAATTCCGCAAGCCATTTGCGATCGCGCATGAGCATGAGTAATTTTAGAACAGTCGTGAACTTTGGCAATTAAATCAGAAAATGACTCTTGTTTGTATAAAAATGCGAGGGGTAAAATTCGCATCAAAGAACCATTTCCATTACAGCGATCGCTCGTTTCTCCGGCTTCTGTGGGGGAGACTCCTTTTCGCAGACGATTAATGGCAATTTGAGTCGTTACCCCAATATCAAAAACCCCCCCTCTGGCTGTCCAAAAGCGTTGTTTATACCAGCGACAAAAGGAGTCGGCGATCGCGTCTAAATCATAGCCTTGATGACATAAAACATCCGCTAAACAAAGCGTCAGAGAACTATCATCAGACCAAGTTCCCGGCGGTTGATTATAGGTTCCGTAGCCAATCATCGTCGTGACGGGATGAAGATGTCGTTCGGAACGCACATGAAACTCTACCGGAACGCCTAACGCATCTCCCACGCACAACCCAATTAATGCCGATGTGATTTTACCCATAACATCAGATTTAATAAGTATCTACTGTTATTTTACTGCCTATTAATTCCTCTGAAAAAAAATTAATCAAAAGACAGAAGATCTACCGCGAGAGACACAAACTTCATTCCAATCAAATTTGATTAATTAACCGGCTTCACCCGATCCAGCCAAGCTTGCAATTCTTCCCCTTCAACCACTTCTGTCGCTAATAACTGATTGGCGATTTCATTTAACAAGGCCCGATTTTGAGTTAAAATATCCAACGCCAACTGATGAGCATTATCAACAATTTCCTTCACTTCTTGATCAATCGCTTCGGCGGTTTTTTCACTCAGGTTTCGACGACTATTAAACTCATTTCCTAAGAAACTCGCTTTGCCCCCTTTCCCATAGGCTAACGGCCCTAAAACCCGACTCATGCCATAGTTTGTCACCATTTTTTCTGCGAGGTCTGTCGCCCGTTGGAGGTCATCAGAAGCCCCATTCGTGACAGATTGAAAGACAATTTCTTCAGCCGCCCGTCCGCCTAATAACATCGCAATTTGTTCGCGAAATTCGGTTTCATCCATCAAAAATCGGTCTTCGGTGGGCAGTCTCAAAGTATAGCCTAGCGCCCCCATTCCACGAGGAACAATAGATATTTTAGCAACCTTTCCGCCTCCCGGCATTAACGCCCCGACAATGGCATGACCGACTTCGTGATAGGCGACAATTTTCTTCTCTTTTTCATTGAGAACCCGACTTCTTTTTTCCAACCCGGCAACCACTCGTTCTATCGCTTCTTTAAAGTCTTTTTGGGCAACCTTTAGACGTTGATTTCTTGCCGCAAGTAAGGCTGCTTCATTGACTAAATTCGCTAAATCTGCACCTCCAAAACCGGGAGTTTGTGTGGCAATTTGATGTAAATCAACATCTTCTCCCAGTTTAACTTTTTTAGCATAAATCTCTAAAACAGCTTTCCGTCCTGCCAAATCTGGACGGTCAACTAACACCTGTCGATCAAAACGTCCAGGTCTGAGTAATGCTGCATCTAAAGCTTCGGGGCGGTTGGTTGCAGCGAGTACAATCACGGTTGCTTCTCCGACAGAAAACCCATCCATTTCTGTTAACAATTGATTGAGAGTTTGTTCCCGTTCATCACTGCTACCACTTTGCATCCCCCCACTACTTCTAGACTTCCCAATCGCGTCTAATTCATCAATAAAAATAATACAAGGCGCCTTCTTTTTCGCCTGTTCAAATAAATCTCGAACTCGCGCCGCACCTGTCCCCACAAACAATTCTACAAACTCCGAAGCAGAGATACTAAAAAAAGGAACACCCGCTTCTCCGGCTACCGCTTTTGCCATTAACGTTTTACCCGTTCCGGGCGGCCCAACTAACAGCACTCCTTTGGGAATTCTCGCCCCAATTTCGGTGTAACGTTGGGGATTTTTGAGGAAATCAATAATTTCCGCCAATTCTGTTTTTGCTTCTTCAACTCCGGCAACATCCGCAAAGGTAATTTTATCAGATTCTCCCTCGACATAAACTTTAGCCTTACTTTTACGAATAGACAGCGAACCTTCGGGGTCACGTTTGCCTAAAAACTGAAACGCTGCAACTAAAATCAACGGCGGAATTACCCAACTCAAAAGCACATACAACCCACTATTTTTCGGAGGCGGTGCGGCTTGAAAGACAACTTGATTCTGTTCTAAACGTTTGGCTAAATCAGGATCAAAAATGGGAGTGGTTGAGAGTAAAGACCCTAACTCATCTTTATTTTCTCCTTTGATGCGATAGCGAATTTCATTATCCCCCACCTGCACCCCGGCAACTTGCCCATTTTCGAGTTGTTGAATAAAAATACTGTAGGGAACACGCGGCACCTTTTGTTGACGGGGTAGAACCAAATAAGCCGCAAATAATATCCCAGAAATAATTAATAAAATTTTACCGACTTGTTGGGAATCTGGGAATCGAGATTTCTTTTTTTTAATACTCATCGCAGGTTTGGGGGTAGCAGAGAATCAGTAGGGGCGATAATTCCCCTACTTATAGTTTATTCTAAGCAACCGTTGTAGATTCTTTGTGTTCAAATTGAATCTGGTTTAAGAGATTTTGCAACTCAGAGCCTTCAATCACCTCAATATCAAGGATTTTTTGGGCAATGGTTTCGAGTAAATCCCGATTACTTTTGAGAATATTCAGGGCTTTATTGTGGGCAGATTCAACAATATCCTTGACTTCTGCATCGATAGCTTTTGCCGTATCATCACTGACGTTACGACGGGGGTTTCCCATCATACTATCGCCTAGAAAACTGTTTTGTTGTCCTTTTTCGTAGGCAAGCGGCCCCAACACCTTACTCATTCCGTACATTGTCACCATGCGTTCAGCGAGGTCTGTCGCCCGTTGTAGGTCATTGGCTGCCCCTGTGGTAATACTACCAAAAACGACTTCCTCGGCGGAACGTCCTCCTAAAAGTGTGGCAATTTCGGCTTGAATTTCTTCGGCACTCATCAAGAACTTGTCTTCGGTGGGCAGTTGTAAGGTATAACCCAAAGCGGCCATCCCACGCGGGACAATCGAAATTTTAGCAATTTTTTTCGAGTCACCCACAGCAGCGGCCACTAACGCATGACCGACTTCGTGGTAAGCGACAATTTTCTTCTCTTTTTCATTGAGAACTCGGCTTTTCTTCTCTAACCCGGCGACAACTCGTTCAATGGCTTCTGAGAAGTCTTCTTGGGCGACTTTTTCCTGACGACGACGGGCGGCTAACAGGGCGGCTTCATTAACCAGGTTGGACAAGTCAGCGCCAGAAAAACCAGGAGTCCGGGCGGCAGTTGCTCTGAGGTTAACATCACTACCCAGTTTCACTTTCTGGGCGTAAATTTCCAGAATTTGTAGGCGTCCACTCAAGTCGGGGCGGTCAACCAAAACTTGACGGTCAAAACGTCCCGGACGCAGCAAAGCCGGGTCAAGAACTTCGGGGCGGTTGGTTGCGGCGAGTACAATAACTGTGGCATCTCCAACGGAAAACCCATCCATTTCGGCTAACAGTTGGTTGAGGGTTTGTTCGCGTTCGTCGTTTCCGCCGTACATACCCCCAGAATTTCGAGAACGACCAATGGCGTCTAATTCGTCAATAAAGATGATACAAGGGGCTTTCTTTTTCGCCTGTTCAAACAAGTCTCGAACTCGCGCCGCACCTGCCCCGACGAATAATTCTACAAATTCTGAACCGGAAATGCTAAAAAAGGCAACTCCGGCTTCTCCGGCGACGGCTTTCGCCATTAATGTTTTA
>NZ_AAVU01000062.1 GCF_000169095.1 Lyngbya sp. PCC 8106 | reverse complement strand
CTCCTAAAAGGTAACGGAGGCGCGCAAAGGTTCCCTCAGGCTGGTTGGAAATCAGCCGACGAGTGTAAAGGCACAAGGGAGCTTGACTGCAAGAGCTACAACTCAAGCAGGTAGGAAACTAGGCTTAGTGATCCGACGGTACTGCGTGGAAAGGCCGTCGCTCAACGGATAAAAGTTACTCTAGGGATAACAGGCTGATCTCCCCCAAGAGTTCACATCGACGGGGAGGTTTGGCACCTCGATGTCGGCTCATCGCAACCTGGGGCGGAAGTACGTCCCAAGGGTTGGGCTGTTCGCCCATTAAAGCGGTACGTGAGCTGGGTTCAGAACGTCGTGAGACAGTTCGGTCCATATCCGGTGCAGGCGCAAGAGCATTGAGAGGAGTTCTCCCTAGTACGAGAGGACCGGGAGGAACGCACCGCTGGTGTACCTGTTATCGTGCCAACGGTAAACGCAGGGTAGCCATGTGCGGAGCGGATAACCGCTGAAAGCATCTAAGTGGGAAGCCCACCTCAAGATGAGTGCTCTCATGGGTTAACCCAGTAAGGTCACGGGCAGATTACCCGTTGATAGGTGCTCGGTGGAAGTCCAGCAATGGATGTAGCCAAGGCACACTAACAGACCGAGGGCTTGACCTCTGTTACTTCTGAAAACTCTATGCAGTCTTCTTTCTTCTGTCTTATTTAACTTAATAGAAAGTTAATTAAAACCAACCTAAAAAAAACGGGTTGGTTTTTTAATTGGTTTATTATTATTTTGAATTTTATTTCACAATCAAACAAAAAAAAGATCTACTTGATTTGAGTAGATCTAAGTCAAAAACATCAAACGATTCCATCAGTAACATTAACTGCTACGGTCGGGGACATACTGGAATTAAGTTAGCATTGAAAACAATTGTACCTGCTGGATTTTCATTGATTAAAATCGGATTACCTGTATCAACTTTAATCAATAGAGGATTTAAACTCAGACATTCCTGAATCAATTCACCCCATTCCTCAACTGCACGAGTATATTCTGCTCGGATACGAGGAATATCATCTAAAGTGACTCCATTCGGAATGGGGGGTAATGTAGCGAGAAAAACTTCGTCCGTAATTACAGCATCACTCGTAATGCTTTCATCAACCGCCATTTCGTAAATGATGGGATATCTGAATGCACTCGGTAGAGTTCTATTTGGCCGATCTAGGTTCGGTAAGGTTTCATAGATTGGCGGGTCAACCTGATCCGGATTGGGATCAGTAAAGTCGTCTGTAGATTCATCTTTTGGTTTGTATCTGTAATCAAAGTCCGACGGAACAGTAATTACACCAATTTGAGCTAAAGCTGACAGGGGTTGGCTAATGACCAGCATAGCGAACAACCCACCTAGAAGCTTAAACTTCTTCATGTTCATCTCCTCAGTTTCACCAAACTTAATAAAATTCAACGAACTCCAGATCATAGCGAACTCTCTAACCCAAAGCCTTCTCTGCTAAAAATAGCTTTTACTGATTGGCAACAGGCTTAATTCTCGCCAAAACTTGGAGTCCAGCAGAGCAATGCTTCCCTATATCATAGAGACATACTATCGCAATCTACCAAATTTTACGGAAGATATCAAGTTATGCTACGCTTATATACTCTACTTGTTCAAATTGCTGCCTGCTTATGTCTGTCGATGGGTTTGAGAACTTTTCGATTCCGATTGCCCCGGATGGATACAAATCTGGCTTTGTAGGCATTATCGGCCGCCCCAACGTCGGCAAATCGACCTTAATGAATCAAATGGTCGGGCAGAAAATTGCGATTACTTCCCCTGTGGCTCAAACCACCCGCAATCGACTCCGAGGGATTTTAACCACACCGGAAGCGCAAATTATTTTTGTTGATACACCGGGAATTCATAAGCCTCATCATCAGCTTGGACAAGTTTTAGTTAAAAATGCCCAAATTGCTATTCGCTCAGTCGATGTCCTGCTTTTTGTGGTTGATGGTTCTGTGATGGCGGGTGGGGGTGATCGCTTCATTGCTGACCTACTCAACTCAACAAAAGTGCCTGTGATTCTAGGACTCAATAAACTCGACCAACAACCTCAAGAACCTCAACGGATTAATGAAAGTTATCAACAGCTTATAGAGTCTCATTCCTGGCCGATTCTCCAGTTTTCTGCATTGACAGGCACTGGAGTTGATAGCCTACAACATTTAATTATCGAACAACTCGAACCTGGCCCCTACTATTATCCTCCCGATTTAGTCACAGATCAACCCGAACGCTTTATTATGGGAGAACTCATCCGCGAACAAATTCTGCTGCATACTCGCGAAGAAGTTCCCCATTCCGTTGCTATTTCTATTGATCGCGTAGAAGAAGATCCTAAAATTACTCGTATTTTAGCCACCATTCACGCTGAAAGACCTTCTCAAAAAGGGATTTTAATCGGTAAAGGGGGTCAGATGCTTAAGACGATTGGAAGTGATGCACGTCAACAAATTCAAAAACTTGTTGCAGGTCAAGTTTACCTGGAATTATTTGTAAAAGTGCAACCCAAATGGCGACAATCTCGCAGTCGTTTGGCTGATTTGGGATATCGGGTTGAAGAATAAAGAATTAAGATCAAGTTTGCGCTGTTGATTCTTGAAATAAATCAAACTCTTGAGAACTAATTCGATTGGCTTGGTAGAGAGTTTCGGCAATTTCTGCTAACGTTAGAACCGTATAACCTTGATAGCCATTACTTTTGAGTTTATCCATCACGCCTCGACCATGATCAATCAACACGACAATATCTTCCACTTCTAATCCTGCTGATTTTAACTTTTCTGCCCCTCGCATGACACTATTTCCAGTAATCAAAATATCATCAACGACCACAATCTTTTCTCCCGCCTGAAAATGCCCTTCAATTAACCGTCCAGTTCCATAACTTTTGACTTCTTTACGGGGAAATATCATTGGGCGTTCCATTCGCAGCGCTAAACCTGTCGCCGTCGGTAAAGAACCATAGGGAATCCCAGCAATGCGATCAAACTCTAAATCCTCCAGAATCTCTGCATAAGCACTGACAATTTTATGAAAAATTTGGGGGATGGAAATAATCCGTCGCAAGTCAACATAGTAGGGAAAAATCTCCCCCGAAGATTGAACGTGTTCTCCAAAAATAATACAACCAATATCATAAAGCTGTAAAATCAAATCTCGATGGGGTTGATGCTCCAAAAAACAAACATCAGGCAACCATAAATTACAAGTCGGACTTCCCTGAACATCTTGGGAACGAATTTTATTAATTTTATCTCGAAATTCTGTAACAACTTGAGTGATATTTTCTGCTTCCAATAAACAGGACGGAACTGGAAGCAATAAACCTTCTCTATTCTGATTTAATCCGGCTGCTAAAATCGACGTTAATTCACTTTCTTCGATCAAATCATTTTCTTCAGATCTATCCCCTTCTAGTAAGATTAAGCGTTCTGGTGCAGTTTTTCTCACCCGAGCTAATGTATCTGCCATCATCCCAACTTCTAACCCAAGTTGTTCTAGCGTTCCCCAAGTTTGAGTTTCTCGGACTAATTGCAAATACAAAGACTGTTCAGGTGTTGGATATTCTTGCAATATTGTTGCCGAAGGATTTGCCGTCGCACACAACACAAATACCGCTTTATCTGGATAAACCAAAAACGGTGTTAATTGATCTAATCCCGTGTAAGGTGAAACCGTACAAGCATCTATTTTCCACTGTTCAAATATCAACCGAGCAAAAATATTGCTACTATTAATGTCGCTATATTTTGCATCTAAAACAATCGGTAAATCTGACGGAATAAACTTCAATATTTGTTCTAACAGTTGTATTCCTTGCCAACCCCAGGCTTGATAAAACCCTAAAGTAAGTTTATAAGCACAAACAACATCAACCGTCTGAGCAACAACTGATTTTAATTGATCTTTCCACTGTTCGAGAGTTTGCTGTGATTCATTGGTATTAAAAGATTGAGACTCAAAATTTGGATCAAGGGCAACATAAAGTAAACTTTGATTGCGTTCAATCGTAGCGATTAGCTTATCAAAAAAATTCATTGAGGACTACAGTTATAACGATCAGGATAATTTATTGTAGTCCCTAATCGAGAAGGGCAAATTGAAAAAAAACAAAAATATCTAAATATTTGTATCCAACTCGCCCTTAATGCCACTTCTACAGCAACCTGTAACTCTTGAGGAACGGGAACATGATCTCGATGAAACACCATAATCACCCTATAATTATCTTGATAAACTTGAGTCTAAAGCTGATCCAAACGAGCCAGTGTTTCTTGAGATAATAATCCCATAATTCGCTGACGTTCCTCTGCAAATAAATCCTGTAAACTAAAAGACTGCTCCTCAAATCCTTTGACCATTGCTAAAATAACTTGAGCGGCACTCGCTTGTTGTAAAGTGTCAAAGAGTTGTTGATTGTAAGCACGATGTCCGGCAAAAGGTTGAATGCAGCAATGAAAATCCCATCCCCCCAGATGCAAAACAGCAAATACAAAATCCATCTGTTCTCGGGTAATTTCATCGCTCTAACACCTGATACCTGATACCTGTAAGCTTTAACCGATAACCTTTATGGTCAATTTTTATGCTAATCTGCTAACCAATAGTGTCTTTTTTGCAAGTTAGTCTTGTTTCTAAGTTTTTTGTGCAACTGTGAGTGATCTCCTGGCGAGTCAATACTAATGCTGAATGCCAAAACAATCATTTCTGTCCTACTGATCTTCATTCCCATTTCCATTGCAGCTCACTTCTTAGAATGGAGTTCGACTGCTATTTTCATCACCTCTGCTGTGGCGATTATTCCTTTAGCGGGTTGGATGGGAATTGCTACAGAAGAAATTGCTGTCGTTCTTGGCCCGAATTTGGGTGGACTGATGAATGCCACCTTCGGAAACGCTACAGAACTGATTATCGGTATCGTTGCCCTTAATGCTGGATTGTTGGATGTGGTGAAAGCCAGCATCACAGGTTCGATTATCGGCAACCTGCTGTTAGTGATGGGTTTATCGATGCTTCTGGGTGGCTTGCGCTACAAAGAACAAAAGTTTCAGTCCATTGTAGCTCGCTTGAATGCTTCGGCGATGAACTTGGCGGTGATTGCCATTTTAGTGCCAACAGCAGTCGAGTATACTTCCACAGGCATTCAAGAAGCCACAATGCAAAATCTATCGAGTGCAGTGGCGATCGTGCTGATTTGCGTCTACATACTCACATTGCTGTTTTCGATGAAAACTCACGCTTATCTTTATGATGTGGGGATTGCAGAAACGGATATTTCTGAACAATCTGAGGGACAAACAATTCCAATCTCAGAAGAATCTCATTCCAAGTCCCCTTTATGGACTTCGGTTGTGATTTTACTCGTTGCCACGATCGCAGTTGCATTTGAGTCTGAACTGTTGGTTGATAGTCTCGAAGAAGCAACAGAAAGCCTTGGACTAACATCTCTATTTACTGGAGTAATCTTGGTGCCGATCATTGGTAATGCGGCGGAACACACAACTGCGGTAACAGTCGCGATGAAAAACAAAATGGATTTATCCGTTTCTGTGGCGGTGGGATCAAGTCTGCAAATTGCTTTGTTTGTCGCCCCTGTGTTGGTGCTTGTGGGTTATTTCATCGGTCAACCGATGGATCTCAACTTTAACCCCTTTGAACTGGTTGCCGTCGCGGTGGCGGTTTTAATTGCCAACTCTGTCAGTTCAGATGGTCGGTGTGACTGGTTAGAAGGCGCTCTCCTGTTGGCGGCATACACCGTTTTAGGACTGGCTTTTTACTTCCATCCGGTAATTGAAGGGTCTTTATAAGCGTCCCAAATTTCTGAACTCAAGACCTGGGGGAGACAAAGAAGTGGCAACAACAATTCTGAGACTCTCAAGGGTTGCCCTCAAAGGCTTCTCTACCAACCTTCCTTCTGACTCTCCCCCCAAAGTTGTTTCATCTTCCGGCGGCAGGAGACCCACGACGATAGGGACGTTGGAGTTGGGAGGAATGCCGCACAGGGATTTCTGGTACAATACAAGTGGTCACTGACCCACCCGAGACAATGGATTCAGACAGCCATGAGCGAGCGCGCGTCCAGTTACACTGGCGGCGCAGACAAATTGGTAGACCGGGGAAAGATGACAGGGCGGGCATAAACATCCCTTGAATCAACAGTTAAAGAGAATTCCAGTTGGGATTTCGACACATCTCTAACCGCAGGACTTGCGGGGATAGTCTGTGGAGCGACTTTAAGACCTGAAGGGAATAACTCTCGGAGGGCAGGTGCGCTCGCCCCGCTCGGGAAGACGCAGAAACTCAAATAGCGATATTTGGGAATCCCACGCCATAAAGAATGTTGGCGTTGGGAGGATGTCAATAGCTGATCCTTCCTACAGGTATGAATTTCTCAGCCAGATGGTCAGCCTCTAAGTTATAGTGGAGTTAATCTGGCAACCTAGATCCGGATTCTGGTTTTTGTGAGTTATTGCCTTAATCCCAACTGCCCAAGTCCAACTGACCCGTCGAATGAAAATCGACGTGTTTGTTGTCAATGCGGTTCAGATTTATTGCTACAAGGTCGATATCATGTTACCAAACAACTCGGAGGAGGTGGATTTGGTAAAACCTTTGAGATTACTGATGACCATACGGGAATCAACAAAGTTGTAAAAGTTTTGCTCAAAGAACATCCTAAAGCGGTTCAATTATTTAAGCAAGAAGCAAAGGTTTTAAGCAAACTTCAACATCCCGGGACTCCCAAAGTTGACAAGGATGGTTATTTTACCTTTATGCCCAAGGGAGGTAAAGAACCGATTCATTGTCTGGTGATGGAAAAAATCGAAGGTGCTAACTTGCAAGACTGGATGAAAAGTCGCAAGAAAGAACCGATTTCTCAAGAACAGGCGATTGAGTGGTTAAAACAACTTGCAGAAATTTTAGATAAAGTTCATAGCTTAAACTATTTCCATCGGGATATTAAGCCTCAAAATATTATGCGAAAGCCCGACGGTCAATTAGTCTTAATTGACTTTGGTACTGCACGGGAAGAGACGGATACTTTTATCGCCAAAATGGAGGGAGGACAAAACGTTACAGGTATTATTTCTCCTGGCTATACTCCACCTGAACAAGCGAACGGAAAAGCAGTTCCTCAGTCAGATTTTTTTGCTTTGGGGCGAACTTTTGTTTATCTTTTAACAGGGAAACCTCCAACTGCATATCCAGAAAACCCCAGAACTGGAAAATTACTCTGGCGAAAAGGAGCGCCTAATATTTCCACACAATTATCAGATTTACTGGATTATCTGATGGCCACGTTTCCGGGAAATCGGCCTCAAACACCTCAAGTCATTTTGAAGTGTCTTCGAGAAATTGATCTCACTCAACCCGTCTCCCCAAAAGTAACACCTGATCCCCCTCCAAAACCTCCGTCGAAGCGCAAGCCACGATCCCGAGAAGTAATACCATTTTATCGTCTACCTCGTCCTTCGATTCAATTTAATTTTCCGTTTAAGTTTCTCTGGATTATGGGGACTTTCTTCTTGATGGGAGGTTTATTCTACACTCAGATTAATGGTTATTTACGGTATGGATTTATCCCGGCTAATCCAATTTTAATTCTCAAAAGTATACCGAGTAGTTTGTGGCTCCAAGGATACAAAAGTGCTGTGGGTCAAGTCTATACTGTGGCGATTAGTCCAGATGGTCAAACCCTCGTTGCGGGAAGCTTTGGTAACATTACCATTTGGGATTTGCAAACCGGGAAGCTACTTTATAGTATTGCGGCTCATTCGAGTTGGGTAAAAGCTCTGGCGATTAGTCCAGATGGTGAAATTCTAGCGAGTGGAAGCAACGACAAAACGATTCGCTTGTGGGATCTTAAACAAGGGATTCGCCGACGGACGATAGAAGGTCATACAGAAAGTGTGAATACGCTGGCATTTAGCCCAGATGGTCAGACTCTAGCGAGTGGAAGTGATGATCGAACGATTCGGTTATGGGATCTCAAGACTGGAGCGCGAATCTTGACCATCCCGGCTCACGATGGCCCAGTTAACTCGATTGCATTTAGTCCAGATGGTCAGACTCTAGCGAGTGGAAGCAGTGATCAAACGATTAAATTGTGGGGCTTAACTCAAGGAACTCGTAAATTAACGATTTCTGGACATTCTGGAGCAATTAATGATATTGCTTATACAACCGATGGTCAAAGTTTGGGGAGTGTGAGTGATGACGGTACAATCCGCCTGTGGAATCCAAATACAGGTGATCAAGTACGGCTGTTTTCTGCACAGGGAAGTGACGTGAAATCAATGGTAATTAGTCCTGATGGCCAGACTCTCTTTAGTGGGAGTGATCGCATTATTATTTGGGACTTAAAAACTGGAGAACAGAAAGCGACGCTTTGGGGTCATGCACAAACGGTTAATGCTTTGGCTTTGAGTCCTAATGGTGAAATATTAGTGAGTGGAAGTGAAGATAAAACCATCAAAATTTGGCAAGTTCCAGTCAATAATTAAATTAATCCTGACCTCCCTATTTTTATTAATACTTAATAAGGATAAATTTTTGTTTATACGTTAGCCGGGAAGTAGACCCTCTCAATAGTCGCATCTTTGAGTAACAGAGTCTGAAACCTCAAAAGGAAAAATTGACCAAAGATTTTTACAAAAGTTTACAACTTGACTTCAGGAGAATTGAAGATTGAGAGATGCTTGACGAGGTTCAGCATGACATTTCAGGAAACTGGGTGGATGAGTCCGTTCTGTTCACTAGAGAAAATTAAGTGAGAAGATGATCCTCATGTTAAAATACGTGAAAATTATGAAAATAATATTAGTGAGGTAAACTGATTCATGGAAGCAGCGTTGCTGTTGGCTAAACTGCCGGAAGCTTATTCAATCTTTAGCCCGGTTGTAGACATTTTGCCTGTTATCCCCGTGTTTTTCCTGCTGTTGGCTTTTGTTTGGCAAGCTTCAGTCGGATTCAGATAACAACAAAAAAGCGATCAGCGTGATTGTTCTGGCGACTGACTGACTAACTCATAAACGTTAGGATACTCAGTTGTTTGAATAAAATGCTGATCGCTTAAGTTTGATTTTCGGTATATTAGGTATTGCGAGAACCGATTGTTTTTTGGAATGCCGGTCGTTCACAAACACGCTTTGTATAGTCGATCACAGCCGGATATGCACTTAAATCCAGCTTTAACATCATCGGAATATAAGCTAAAATCGACCCAATTGCGATATCGGCGACATTAAACTCATCTCCCATAATATAAGGTTGTTTTTGGAAAATCTCGTTCAGTGCAGTCATCAAACGAGGGGTTTCTTTTTCTCGGTTGGTTTCGATAAACACACCATTGGCGAGAGTAGAATTCCCAAACAACACCCATTGATAAATTTCGCCTCGTTTTTCGGGGGAGTCTGGCATTTTCCCATATTTGTCTGCCAAATATAGCAGAATTCCTCCCGATTCCCACAATTTAACGTCTCCATCGACAATGGCGGGAACTTTCCCAATGGGGTTAATCGCCAGATAGTCGGGTTCAAGATGAGCGCCTGCTTTCATATCCAGCAAGACAAACTCGTAGGGGATACTGATTTCTTCTAAATACCACTGAACAATTGATGCACGGCTAAAGGCACCACCGTAGAGTTTGAGCATCAGTTAGACTCCTATAGTTTACTTGTTCCAGTGTGAATGGGTATTCACATTTTACACTTTGTTAGCCTAAAAACTTCTAATCCCTGAAGATTTAGATAAAATTTAAGCTTAACATCCACAAAGTCGATTAATCGTTTGGATCAAATCATCATAATCGGTAATCGGCTTGAGATAAAATTCATCAGCTTGAGAAATGTCGAGTAGAGATTGACGTTCACTTTCCAAAGCATAAGCCGTGATTAAAATAATTGGAATCTCAGCAGTTTGTGAGTTTGTTTTTAGGAGACGAGAAATATCGGCACCACTGACATTTTTCTCCTCTCCATGAGCTTCGGGTAGATTCACATCCATAATTACTAAATCAACTTCTCCTCCTTCGCAAAGCTGAATAATTTCATTGAGTTTGTCGGTTACGAGAACTTGATAACCACTTAGGCGCTGAATTAGCTTTGCCATTCCTTTAGCTAATAAGTAATCATCTTCTACAATTAGAATTCTTAAATTGTCTTTTTTTAAAGTCACAGCTATTCTAGACTAAGTATAATAAACTAATAGTAAAAATACCATTTTAGTAGAACTCTTTTGGTCTAATTTGCAAAGTTAGTGAGTTCATCAGATCTTCCATAATCAAATTATAATTATTCACTTGACAATTATCAAAATTAATGATTTTAGTAATCCCATAAAGGAGGAAATAAGATGGCATTTTATTAAAAACTTATTTGTACAGATCAAGACTTACATGAGTCATACCATAAACAAAATTGCAAGTCAAGACGAAGCAGAGACTTTAGAGGATGGGATTTAAAAAATACTTGAGCTTTTTAATTTTTTTTATTAATCATCATAATAATGTTAGGAGAGCTTAAATTTACAACTCTCAAGTTCAATCGTTTTACTGAGTTGATATTCTCCTAAATAAGTTTGTTTACTGTCAATATCCTACTTGCTTTATGGTATGAGGATCAAAAATAACTGGATCATTTGAGGTTTAACCTGACGCATTTTTAAACCAAATGCCAAATTTTCTGAGACTGTCATATGAGGATACAGCGCATAATTTTGAAATACCATCGCCACATCTCGTTGACGAGCTGGAACCTCATTCATCAACCGATTATTAATATAAAGATTGCCCTGAGTTGCCGTTTCTAAACCTGCTATTGTCCGTAAAATTGTAGATTTTCCACAACCTGAATGCCCCAAAAGCACCCAAAATTCACCGTCGGGAACTTCAAAAGAAATATCCTCAATTGCGGTAACATTATTATAGATTCGGTTAATTTTATCTAAGCGAACATTTGCCATTTTTCTCCTTTGATTTTAAAATATAATCTCAGCTAAATTTTCATCAATTTAATCAGGCTTTTCGTTAATTTTGACTTGTTTTTCTGAAGTTTTGCTCATTGTTACCTCTAAATCAACTAACTGTTCAAGCTGAGAAACAACCCGATCCAATTCTTCAACTAGAGGCGTTATTTCTACCCTGTTAAAAGCATCTACAATTGCTCGATAATACCAAAGTGTTCCTGATGCGCCGCCTGTAAATCGTTCCCAAATTGCTTCCCCCACCTGACGATAATCTTGTACAATAGAACGGGCATTATAGAGTTTGTCGGCCGCAGAAACCAAACGCACAGATGCTGAAGCGTTAGGAATATGGTTAATGTAAGCTTGTTTTCGTTCTCGCCAAGGGGGTTTAGGAGTTTGGTCTGTATCACTACATCCGTCTACAATGGTGGCAACTATGTCCCCAAACCGACGCTGAATTTCTTGTTTTGTGGAAACTCCACCTTGATCTTCGATCGCATCATGGAGTAACGCCGCGATCGCTTCATCTTCCTTGGCTCCGTATTCTAACGCAATACTGGCGACTCCCAACAAATGGGCGACATAGGGAACGCCCGAACCCTTACGAACTTGATTAGCGTGGAGTTCACAGGCGTAGACGAGCGCTTCACGAAAACGACAGGATAGAATCATCTTTTATTCTCAATCTTCTCTTAAAATAACATAAAATATTTCAATTATATTGAAAAATCAAGGTAAGTTTATTAGAGAAATTTTATAAAATTTTCATTATTTTTTGAGATTAATAAAATGGATAAATTTAGAGTAGAAGTTATCGCCCAAACCCCCAACCCGCAAACCGTGATTTATGCGGCAATGCACCAGGATTATTCTGATCAATTTATCATTGATGAACAGGAAAACTGGCCGTCTGAAAGCAAATGCGGCGAGATTATTGTCAAGCGACTATTAGCTGGAGAACGGGGACATTATGGCCCTTTAGAACACGTTCAAATTGTGTTTAATTGCGGTTATTTTCCCCACAGCGTCATGCAGCAAGCCCGAACACATCGGGTAGGAATTTCCTTTGATGTTCAGTGTTTGGCTGCGGATACAGAGATCACCTTTGTCAATATCGAGGGAGAAACTTCACCCCGACTCAAAAAAACAATTGGCGAGTTATATGATCTGTGGACAAATGGGGAAAAAGCAATTCGTCAAAGGTCAATTCGAGGTCGAAATGGGGAACCTCCAGGTGAATATCGCCGCGACTGTAAAAGCGGTGCGACCCCGCGCTTTCTCAAAGCGCCAGGGAACGCGCACCAAGAGAATAGAATTCGTCAAATGCGGTTAAGAGTTTTAAACGAAGAAACGGGAGAATTTACAACAGGTTCAATTCAAGATGTAATGTGTAGCGGAGTTCAACCCATTTATCGTTTAACTTTAGAAGATGGCAAAACTTTAGACTGTACGGTAAACCATCGACTATTAACCGAACGAGGTTGGCAAACGATGGGGAATGCAGTGGGTTTAATCACCGATTCTAGTGGCAATGTTATCCAAATAACTAAGCCAATTTCTTTAATGTGTAATGGTCAAACTGTTATTGAAGTCAAGAAAAAATTAATTTCTCATCCGGTTAAAGTCCTAAAAGTGGAGTATTTGGGAGAACAAATGACCTACGATATTGAAGTAGAGGGAAAGTGGCATAACTTCGTGGCAAATGGTCTAGTTGTTCATAACTCTTTTCGGTACACTGGACAACAGTTTATAGAAGTTTTAGAAGAAAAAAGATCTAGAAGATGTATTTTATTTGCGTCCGGTTGGTGACTATACAAACCGAAAAGGCAAAAAATATTATTACTCTCCCGAACAACGTCAAGCCGATTTAGATTGGTGTTTAGAAGCCGTAAAACGCTATCAGATTGACTTTGAAGGGGGAATGTCTGAAGAACACGCCAGAGGTAAACTTCCCTTTGATTATCGTCAACATTTTGTCGTCAGTTTAAACTTGCGAACCTTATTACATTTTCTCGATTTACGCTTTAAAAAAGATGCCCAACTGGAAATTCAAAAACTCTGTGAATTGATGTGGCCTCATCTGGAAACGTGGGTACCCGAAGTAGCAGCCTGGTATCAAACAACTCGCATGGGAAAAGCTAGACTTTCGCCTTAAAGTTTGATCAAATTTTTACCTCTAAAAGTGTATCCATGAAAATCAAAATATTGAGACTCAATCAAGCGGCGATTGTGCCAAAATACGCCCATCCCAATGATGCTGGAATGGATTTATATTCAATAGAAGAACAAGAAATTTTACCGGGAGAAAGTAAACTGATTCACACGGGAATTTCTATCGAACTCTCACCAGGAACAGAAGCCCAAGTTCGCCCTCGTAGCGGTTTAGCCCTCAAACATCAAATCACTGTATTAAATACACCGGGTACAATAGATGCAGACTATCGCGGCGAAATAGGGGTAATATTAATCAATCATGGGAAAACTACCTTTAACATTAATAAAGGTATGAAAATCGCCCAACTCGTCATCGCACCCGTTATTCATGCCAAAATTGAAGAAGTTGAACAACTCAGTTCGACTGTTAGAGGAGAGGGGGGATTTGGATCAAGTGGGGTTTAAACTAGGAGTTATGAATGATGAATTATAAAAATAGTTTCAGTCATTTCTAGATGATGTCATAATAGGGGTTGTCTAGAGTGTCCGCAGTTTCAATCTCTAATAGGTATTAATAGTAATTTCTAGTATACATGGCGGGTGTTTGGCGGTTTTTGCTTTATGTTTCAATCTCTAATAGGTATTAATAGTAATTTCTAGAAGAATTCTTCGAGCCGCAACTTCATTACCCTCATGTTTCAATCTCTAATAGGTATTAATAGTAATTTCTAGCTTACCCCTTTCTCGAGATCCTCTGATACCTGCGTTTCAATCTCTAATAGGTATTAATAGTAATTTCTAGCATTTGATCGTACAATGCGTTTTGTCGAAAGTGAGTTTCAATCTCTAATAGGTATTAATAGTAATTTCTAGGATTCTCGCCAACCCTCAATGGAAGAATGGATATGCGTTTCAATCTCTAATAGGTATTAATAGTAATTTCTAGTTTGAGCAGATGTCTCGGTTAAATGAACCATATGTTTCAATCTCTAATAGGTATTAATAGTAATTTCTAGACAAATTATCCGGCGTTAGATAGTGCAAAAGTTGTTTCAATCTCTAATAGGTATTAATAGTAATTTCTAGAGTCTATGTTTTGCGTTTATCCGATGATGAGGTGGTTTCAATCTCTAATAGGTATTAATAGTAATTTCTAGCTAGATTTGTTAATGGTTGATGGGTATTGTTTCGTTTCAATCTCTAATAGGTATTAATAGTAATTTCTAGAAGGTGGTGTTGGATTTATGATCCGCGCTGTCAAGTTTCAATCTCTAATAGGTATTAATAGTAATTTCTAGTGAATGATTGCATAATCACAGCAAAACTAATCAGTTTCAATCTCTAATAGGTATTAATAGTAATTTCTAGAATCTGACAATAGCCAACATTGCCAGTGCTGCCATTACTGTTTCAATCTCTAATAGGTATTAATAGTAATTTCTAGGCATCGATTAAGTTTGCGAAAAATCGCCAGGTTCGTTGTTTCAATCTCTAATAGGTATTAATAGTAATTTCTAGAGCTTCTTCAGATGGTACTCCCTGCTGTTGCTGTTGATAGGTTTCAATCTCTAATAGGTATTAATAGTAATTTCTAGGGCGGGATGCTGAAAGAATTGATAGTATTGAGTTTTCCAGGTACATTGCGCGAGGCTTGGAAATCAAGACAGAAATAGGGAGGCTCAAGCGCATTAAATCATCCCTATCTCTTATTCTATCGGATGCGCCCGCCATTATCAAGTCTTTTTCTTCCGATTCCTCTTTCTGCGGGCGTTTGAGGGCTTATCCGTAGTCACTTCATCTTGACAGCCACTCCCAGGCGCATTTTCAGAAAGCCATTTTTCTCGCAGTCGCCAAGCTTGTCGGGCTTCTTTACTGAGATCATCCCATTGAATATCTCCTGCTTCAAACTCATCCAAAATCATGTTAACGCCTGGGACAATATCACGACTTCGGTGAGTAAACCCACAATTTGAGCAATTATAATCTTGATGGTTGGTAATGTCTTTCTGTTCTTTATTCTCGTGATGACAAACCGGACAACGCTGGCTGTAGGCTTTCCCCTTACCCGGTTTCATGCGTTTAAAATCCCGCCCCCATTCTTTAGACTTATCCTCAACCAACGAAATAAAACCACCAATCGCCGCATCTAAAACAGACTTATTCATCCCTGCTCTTGAATTTTGAGCATTGCGTTCAAAGGAGCGATTATCCTCCGATATTTTCGCTTTAGACTTACCGACATTTTTTTGTAAACCATCCTCTATGCGGATTATACTATATTTTCGCGTTAACCAAGTGCTTTGTTTTTGGTTGTGCGATCGCCTGCGTCGCTTGTTCCTTTCGTGTAATTTACCGATGCGTTCTGCCAATTCAATTTCTTTATTAGAAACCGAGAGGAGTTTGTCAAATAAATAACAACTTTCAACCTTTTCACAATCTCTAAAATTAAAATGCTTAAGCTGATTTAACCCCGATGTACTCAGTTCGTTATTGGAAACCAAATCCTGTAAATCTTGGGGGCGTTTACAGCCTTTTACTTTTTCTATAGACTCTTTAGAAATACCGGGAAAAACCTCTTTGATTCGTTCTGTTGAATTTTCAGGATGATTCAGCCAAAGGATAACACGCTGTAACTTTTTTGCATCTAATTCTCGCTGCAAACGAGCCAATTTTTCTTCAGACTCTCGATACCAACGAGGTTTTGTCACCGAAAATCTATCTGTCGTAATCCAGTTCTCCTCTTTTAATCCGGTATCAATCCCAATCGCTCCCAATGGCTTTTTAAAGAGCTTATTACTGCGGTTAATATCGGCCGTTAGCTGAACATACCAAGCGCTCGGACGTTTTAGAACTTTAACAACTTTTACTCTGGGTATCGAGCCATCATTATCGCGAAATCTTCGATCTAATCCTTTTATTTTTATCTTACCAAATGAGGGTAAAACTAAAATATTATCTCCCTCTAACCGACAAGCATCTTTACTGGCAGGCTTGCTAGAACCCGCATTTGGGTTAGGGTGAATAATCGTTTCAATGCGATCGCGATATCGTTTATATTTAGGTTTACCTCGCTTTAAATCATTCTGACCCGTTCGTGACTTCATGTATTCTTGCCAACTGGTACAGAGTGATGAAAGTGTGCCTGTACGAAACTTGTAGGGAACATCTAAAATCGCCTTTTTAATCTCATCGGGTAAATCTGAGTTTTCTAGAGTTTCCTTTTTGACTAAAATTCCCGCATCTCTCGTTTTTTCACTGTTTGGAAAGTTCTTAATTAAAGAGGGTTTGTAATCTTGTTTAACAGGTTGAGAATATCCAACTCCACCCAACCAACCTCTAGGCCATTTATCCAGTCCACTTGATTCGGGTTTAGCCATTGTTACAACAATTTTATCAGGATTTTTTACCCGTTTAAAAACATCTTTAGCCGTTTCACCTTCCTTTAAGGTATACTGTCTAGCTTCTGGGGCGTTACGAATTACAGGAATATCTTTGGGGGCGATCAGATTGCTATAACTCACATAATGCTTATTTTTTAATTCCGGTAAGTAGGGGTTGGGTTCCTCAGTTTCAATTAACTTTAAATTCCAGGGAATCGGACAACAGGGAACACGGGTTTTGCTGAGTTTATCCCAGTAAGTGTATTCGTCTAAAAGTTCAAATTGTTCTAGACAAAAATTGTAGAATTTCTTCAGCCCATAAGCCCAACGGTTAAACTGTTCTTGAAACTCCTTTTTGGGATAAATTTTAAATTCAAAAACTTTGACTGTCATAATAGAAAGGTTCAATCTCTAATTAGAATTAAATCGAAGCTATTACATCAAACCCGAAAATCCAGACAACAAAACACAGGATTTATGCTAATATCACGATAACAGGTTGGGGAAGTTTCTAGGGAACCTGCAAACAATACCCTATAACCCTACGCCCAGGTGATTCGCCAGCGTGAAGCCGAACCCTTAGTGCTAAGGCATAGCAGTTAGAACTGCTAAATTTTTAAATAGGTATGGAGAGGGAAAATATTCCCTCTTTAAAAATTTTACAGGATGGAAATTCAAAACTACGAACCCCCACTGCGACCCTCTTGGGATGAATATTTTCTGATGTTAGCCAAACTCGCCGCTACTCGTTCAACCTGCTTGGCGTTTCCGGTTGGTGCGGTTATTGTTAAAGATCGCCAAGTCGTCGCTACAGGTTACAATGGTTCTCCATCAGGTTCAGTACACTGCACCACACAAGGCTATTGTTATCCGGGGTTGAGTAGCTGTGACGCCAGTTCATCGTTACCCTCACGGGCGGTTCACGCCGAAGCCAATGCGATCGCCCAAGCCGCCAAACATGGTATTAGTTGTGGGGGATCGAGTATTTATGTGACACTAGAACCCTGTGTTTCTTGCTTGAAACTGGTGATTTCTGCTGGAATTAAAGAGGTTTATTATGAAACGACTTTTAATAAAGGTGAAAAAGCGATGGTTCGAGATTTATTTGTGAGTGAAGATTTAGTTAAACTCAAACAAATTCACCTGTCTGAAGCCATCACCCAAAAAGCCGCTGATTTTCTGTTAAAACCGACTTCTATTCCCCAAATTTAAGATGTTAGATCCCAACTCTGACAACTCCCAAACTGAACCCGATAAATGGCAATTTCACCTCAGACAAGCCAACGATAATAATATTTTCTGTCATTGTCGTCAATGTGATGCGGAATGGGTAGATTCCTTTGATAACGCTCCCTGTCGCACTTGTGGGAGTACAGACGTTGAACATATCGCCTGTTGGCAGTTCCCTGATGATTAAACCCATGAGACAATAAAGGTGAATTAATTTGAACACAATATCAGGGAGTCAGATGGAGTGAGATTGGTGATTCTCGGAGGGCCAGGTGCCGGAAAAGGAACACAAACCGAAGGGATATGTCAGCATCTCGATATCCCCTCGATATCCACAGGTGAGGTTTTACGAAACGCGATCGCCAATCAAACGAACCTGGGCCAAAAAGCACGTCCTTACGTGGAAAAAGGGGAACTGGTACCCGACGAAATCATGATCCGATTTATTCATCAACGCTTACTTCAAGCCGATGTCAGTCAGGGATGGTTACTCGATGGTTATCCTCGCACTGCATTTCAAGCCGAAGAATTGGATTTTTTATTAGAGGATTTAGGACAACAATTAAACTGGGCAATTTATCTCAATGTACCCAAAGATGTGTTAGCCAATAGGACGATACACCGATCGCGATCAGATGACAAACCTTTAATTATCCGACGTCGGATTGAACTGTTTTATCAACGTACTATCCCCATTCTAGAATACTACAGTCCTCGCGATCGCTTACTCGATATTAATGGCAACCAACCGCCCGAACAAGTACAGCAAGACATCTTAAGTCAGTTGAGAAGTTCCGCGACTTCTTCTCCTGACGAGAGTTAAAAATTTACTCTTTTCTACAAACTAATTATAGGTGAATTCTTATGGTTTGGCAACGTCTGGATGATAGAAAACCCGATCAACTTCGCCCCGTTCATTTTGAACTCAATTATACTCGGTATTCATCGGCTTCTGTATTGACAAAATGTGGGAATACTCAAGTGATTTGTAATGTTACCATTCAACCGGGAGTTCCTAACTTTTTAAAAGATAGTGGACAGGGTTGGCTAACCGCAGAATACCGGATGTTACCGGGTGCGACTCAACAACGTCACTCTCGGGAATTGATGAAATTATCGGGACGAACTCAAGAAATTCAACGTTTAATTGGTCGGAGTTTACGGGCGGCTGTAGACTTAAAAGTATTAGGTGAAAAAACAGTTATTATTGATGCAGATGTGCTTCAAGCCGATGCGGGAACTCGGACTGCTTCGATCACAGGTGGGTTTGTGGCGTTAGCCAATGCGTTTAATAAGTTAGTAGACAAAGGAGAATTAGAAAAATCACCCATTTCTCATCAAATTGCCGCGATTTCTGTGGGATTATTAGAGGGAGAACCCTATTTAGATTTAAACTACGAAGAAGATGTTGCAGCCGATGTTGATTGTAATATTGTGATGAATGATCAATTGGGAATGATTGAATTACAAGGAACAGCAGAAGCTGAAAGTTTTACTCGTCAGCAATTGAACAAAATTATGGATTATGCAGAAATTGGGATTAAACAGTTATTAGAAGCCCAAAATCAAGCCTTGAAAAGTGACCAATAAATATTAAATTAAGGGCGGGTTTAGATCAGTTGTTTAGAGGAAAACATATATTTTCCTGAAACTCGCCCCCGACATTACTATTCACTTCTCAATACTGTTTTAGAAACAATACGGGTTTTCTTGCGATCAGCTTCGGAAAGTTCTTCACCCGATTGTAAACGAGTTGCACTGGTTTGTAAAACGGTAGCGGCACCATTATCCCCCATTTGTAAAGCTGTTTTTGCCGCAGTTTGTAGCATTGTCGCCGCACCCACGCGATCGCCTTGTTGAAGTTTTGTTTCTGCAATTTGGGTTTGTCGGTATTTCGCTAAAGCTAAAATATGTTTTTGAACATGAGGGTTTGGAGTCGGTTTAAACCCTTCCATAACATTTGCTTCTAGCAAAACAGGTTCAGAATATAATCCTTGATTTCCTAACGCCGGATCATCATAACGGACTTGTAATTGAGCGATTTTTTGTCTTCCTGGGGGTAATTTTCCGATATAAAGATTCGCCAAAATAATTCGTGACGTGTCTTTCATTAAATCCCCTAATCGAACCACAAATCTATCCCCCTCTTGTTGTAAGGGTAATTCAATCGTATCTGGGGAAACTTGGGCAATCGGTTTTAACTCTGCAAATCTGACTCCCGGCATCAGAGAAAAGAGTAAATAAGAATTAGTTAACCCTACAGATTGCATTCGATTAAATAGACGGCTAAACTCATCAATTACCTGTTCTGGATATTCGATATAAGCGAGTGTTCCGCCCCCTTCATCCGCAATTTTTTCTAAAATATCTTGATTCCAATCATTGCCAAATCCCAAAGAATTTAAAGTCAGGTTATAATCCGTTGCCAGTTTTGCCAGCTTCAAACAACGATTATTATCTCCATGTTCATTTTCACCATCGGTTAGGAGAAAAGCTTGAGAAATCCGCTCAACTTTCCCTTTTCCCAACTCCTCAATCCCCAGTTTTAAGCCCTCATCAATTGAGGTTCCCCCCGAAGTTCTTAACCGATTAATTTGTTTTTTAATACTTTCAGGATCATCAATATCTTGATTTGGAATTAACACCTTAGCCCGATGATCAAAGACTACAACCGAAATGCGATCGCCAGGGTTTAAACGATCAATTAATTCTCCAGCAGCTTTTTTAACCGTTTCTAACGGACTTCCACTCATCGAACCACTGTGGTCTAAAATCAGACAAAGGTTAAGGGGAACATGGCGATCAACAGAATTAGGAATCGCCGAAACCGACATAGAAAGCTGACGTTGGCTGCTTCCTTGAGTGATATCAAGATTGGGATCGTTGAGAAAAGGTTCTAAACTAACGTTCATAGGAGTGAGTTGGACTTGCGCTAGTATATTTTGATCAGAATAGCCTTTTAGGGACTCAGACTAATTGATTTAATTCTACATTAACTCTCTCAAGAGTTCCTGATCGCTAGAAAATCCCCTAAGCTGAGTCAGTCTCCTGTTCAAAAACTAGCTGATTTTACCTGATTTTTAATTCTTAAAGCGAGGTTTTCACAAGTTTAGGGGTACTGATCCTCTCTCAGATGAAATTTCCCTAATCGCTTTTGAGATCGGAAATCCACACCTTGGGGTAATCACCGAACCGCCTAACATCAGTATTAAAAATCCTAGAATCAACGAAAACCCTCTGTGAAAAGGAGTGTTAGTCGCTTTTTAGGATGAAATCGCGCGTAGCGAAGGATCACTAAAAAATCGTGTAAACTAACCCTCAACAGACTGCACTGAACTTGCGTTAGTATTTGTTTATCAGAATTGCTTTCTGGGTTCAAGCTACAATTTTTGAAGAGTTCATACAACATAAACCGTGCAAAGCCCATACTACAACGATAGCCCCGTTCGGACACCGCCCCCAGATTTAGAATCTCTCCTGTTAAAAGAGCGGATTGTTTACCTGGGATTGCCTTTGTATTCATCTGATGACATTAAACGCCAAGTCGGTATTGATGTCACCGAACTGATTATTGCTCAACTGCTTTACCTACAGTTCGACGATCCTGATAAACCGATCTACTTTTACATTAACTCAACCGGGACTTCCTGGTATGGAGGAGATGCGATTGGGTTTGAAACCGAAGCCTTTGCCATTTGCGATACGATCAGCTACATTAAACCTCCGGTTCATACCATCTGTATCGGTCAAGCGATGGGAACTGCGGCGATGATCTTGTCAGCCGGAACCAAAGGATATCGTGCAAGTTTACCTCATGCAACCCTGATTCTCAATCAAGCCAAATCCGGATCTAGAGGTCAAGCCACTGATATCCAAATTCGCGCCAAAGAAGTCTTAGCCAACAAACAAACGTTTTTGGAAATTATGGCTAAGAATACGGGTCAATCGACAGAGAGAATCGCCAAAGATACGGATCGGATGTTCTATTTGACCCCTGAAGCCGCCAAAGAATACGGTTTAATTGATCGGGTTCTGCAAAGTCGTAAAGAGTTGCCCAAACCTGCTGTCACCGTTTAATTTAAGTTAACTTTATTAGCAAGAGCGAGATCATAGTCATGCCTATTGGTGTTCCCAGTGTTCCTTACCGCCTTCCCGGTAGTCAATATGAGAGGTGGGTTGATATCTATACCCGTCTCAACCAAGAACGAATTATTTTCCTGGGTCAAGAAGTGACGGATGGGTTGGCTAATCGGATCGTTGCCTCAATGCTTTATTTGGACTCTGATGATCCCAATAAGCCGATTTATCTCTACATCAATTCTCCCGGAGGTTCAGTCACAGCAGGCATGGCGATTTACGATACCATGCAATACATCAAATCTGATGTTGTGACTATCTGTGTCGGTTTAGCAGCTTCTATGGGGGCTTTCCTGCTAGCTTCGGGAACCCCTGGAAAGCGACTCGCCCTACCCCACGCCCGGATTATGATTCACCAACCGATGGGCGGAACTCGGGGTCAAGCCAGTGATATCGAAATTGAAGCTAGAGAAATTCTGCGAATTCGGAGTTTGTTAAATAGTATCCTGGCTGAACGCGCCCATCAATCTATCGAAAAAGTTGAGAAAGATACTGATCGCGATTACTTCTTATCTGCTGAAGAAGCCAGAGAGTATGGTTTGGTCGATCAGGTGATTGAAGAACGTGTTGTTTAATTAATCGTCAGTTGTGGTTCAGGTATCAGGTGAAATTAATGACTGATCACTGAAGTGTTGGCGGGTGGGGTTAATCATCTTAAGCAATGCGTGTTCATCGACTTTGCAGCCTTACCCGCCTCTACACAACTCTACAGTTGACAAGGGATAATCTATTAATGTTAACTAGAGAGTTAGGGTTAACGGAGTTGATCTAAACTGAATGGATACGGCAGATTATTATCGACGATTGGGATTGCGTTCAGGTGCAAGTTTAGAAGCAGTGAAAGCTTCCTATAGACAATTGGCTCGACTTTATCATCCTGATGTTAATCCCGATCACTTAGCCCGAGAAAAATTTATAGCCGTCACAGAAGCTTACAAGTTTTTGCTCGATGTTGCTAGACCCGAAGCTGAAATTTTGAATCGGTCTGAATCTCAGCAAACGGTTGTTTCTCCACCCCCTTTTCAGCCTCTAAGAGTGAAGGTCACTCGCAAAGAAACTGCTGTACAAATAAACCTTCAACTGTCAGAAACTGAGCAGAAAATCAAGCATAATTCTTATTTGGAATTGCAACAACTGTTGAAATACAAGCGCTTTCCGAGAGCCATTGCTTTAATTGAAGGTTTAGCTCAACGAATTCCGCAAGATCTCGAAGTTCGTCAATGGCAAGCGATTACCTATCAACGTTTTGGACGCGCTTTAATCAAAGAGAAAAAGTTGGAAAAAGCGAGAATTTATCTCAAAAAAGCACTAAAAACCGATCCCCATAATCGCGCCCTTTGGATAGAAGTTGAACGAGATTTTAGACAACTAGAACGGTTTTTTTAGGGTGGGAAATTCAGTGCTTAAATCTCCAAAATTCATAGGGTTTCAACAAAATTATGAATTATGAGTTGTTCTAATTCTATCAATAAGTCTGTGACAAAAAACCGATCAAAAAACCAACTATTTTGTAATCGATTTCTGCAATAAAACTCGTTTAACAAAAGTGAATAAAAAAGAGTTTGGGAAGCAGAACACTCATTCGTCGTCCTTCCCACTATTGATTGAGGACACTAATGATTATTTTGTAATCATCAGGTCGAATAGTACGAAGATCGACATACTTTTCCATTTTAGATTGCGATCGCCAATTCCAGAGAACTAAACCAGAGACAATTCCCCAACGACTTCTAAACGTCTGTATTCATCCAAAGTCAGAAATTGATCAGACAAAGTTTCAGACTGTGTGGGTGTGATCCAGCCCATCTGCTTTAATAACTGAATCGCCACGGCATATTTAGCGCGTTTAGCCCCATCAATCACTTTAATCGCTAAACCCATCCCCTCACCAATTCGACCAATACACTGAATTCCTTCAGCACCGGATTTACTGACCAATTCCCCCTCAGTCATCCGCATCAATTCAGTATCCAAATGCCCCTCTCCCGCCACCATTTCCGGGTGATGAGTCATCGCTCGGACAATACGTTCCATATCCAGATTATCCCCAGAAGCCAACTGAGCATAGAGAGTCGCAATTTGACCGAGTTCCATATAATAAGTCGGTGCGCCGCAGTCATCTCTGGCGACAATCAATTCATCAGGGGGCATTTTCAGCATCTCAGCGACTTTAGAGAGAATCAGTTGTTGTACCGGATGCTTCGGCTGTAAATAGGTTTCTAACGGCCAGTGACGTTGCCGACAGACCGCCAACATTCCGGCGTGTTTCCCCGAACATCCATGCTGTAGTGGACTGCGTTTTCCGGTGGGAGTGGGACATTGAAGATAAGCCGGATCAACATTACAATGCCAGAGAATATTAAAAGCTCGTCGAGCCTGTTCAATCGTCCCTTGATGAGAACTGCAAATAATGGCGAGATCAACATCCGTCAAATCATAACGTTCGAGTGTACCCGTGTTCGTTGTCGCTAAAGCTTGAAACGGTTTGAGAGCCGAACGCACGAATGTTCCCAGGTCTGCACTTCCAGCGATTGATAGCGCCCGTCCGCGAGTATCGCAAACTGTGGCTTGAACCCGATGGATAGACTCACAGATCCCAGACCGTAGGAGTCTGACTTCGAGTTCCGCCGACTGTGTTCGTTTTGCCCTTGTCATATGAGAGTGAGTTTTGAGGTAATTGTGAGAATTAAAAAATTTAGATTGGGGGTGCAGGTTGCCAATGGCAAATTTTCCGACGGTCACCAACAGATCCAGATCAGTCCATCCACTGCCACTAACAATGCTAGACCATAAAAAGTGCGTCGTAGACGCTTCAGTAAAGGTTGCACCTGATAGGATAGGATGAGCCGATCTTGCGCTAAAAATTCTGGGGTTTTTTCCCAAGTTTGTCCATCATACCAGCCCGACTCCTCATAGCAAATACTGACACGGGTGAGACGGGAGCGCACATAAGACCATCCTAAGTACAGTCGAATCACAACGAGGCTCAAAATCAGACTCGCTCCGGCCGCCCCACTCACAAAAAACGGTAAAATTGCTTTTTGGGGGGGGAAACTCACCGCCGCAACCGGCCCAAAGACTAACCAACTCCAAGCCCATACCCAAGCCAATTTTCTCAGATATTGATGCCATTCAAGAGTGACCCAGCTAAAAAACCAAGACTCCTGCAATTCTTGATATTCATTGATTGGGCGCTGTTCAGGGGGAACAGGGCAGACTGTAGCTGACACATCTCTCATAACTACTGTTGTGAATCTAGGATTTTAAAATCTAAAATTATTAGGGGTCGAGGGGGGCTTTACAACCCCCGACTCCCATTCAAAACCGTGCTTGCTACTTTCACAGCACACGGCTCCTAGTACAAGTTATCTGTTATCATCAGAACATCCGGTTTCTTTTGAGTTGTAAGACCCATCGGTTGCCGTTTTAATGTCGTGACAATGGCGATGTAATAATTGCAGATTTTTATGTTCATCTTTACCGCCTTGTGACGTTGGGATGATATGGTCGATTTCTGCGATATCTTCTGGGGTGAAATATTGCCCACAAGATTTACATCTGCCTTTTTGCTTTTTGAGCAAAAGTGCTACTCGTTTGGGTACATCGTGTGATGTCCCTTTTCTTGTACTCCAATAAGTCCAGTTTCCATCATAGGGTGATGCTTCAGGTCTTATAGTTACGTGACGGGTAATAGCTATTTCAGTATGGTTTAATAGTCTATAACCATTTTTGGTTTCAAAACTCCATGCACTATTTCCGTTTTTCCTGAAATACTTTTTCAGTTTATCGTAACTGGCTTTGCCGCATCTGCTAACTGTCCATGCTCTTAATCTCTGCCATGTAATGTGGTCTAAAGAGGAGAATGTCTTTTTGGAGACAACTTTGGAATGGTAATTACACCATCCTCTAATTACAGGGTTTAGGCGTTTGATTAGTGCGTATTGGGGTGCAGTTTTGTAAGTTTTAATAACTTCCTTAACCTGATCCGCGTGAGCTTTAATTGCCTTCTTACTAGGTTTTATTATGGTTCCGAACCCTAGTAGTTTTGAGTTCGCACTACCAGTTTTACCAGAGTGGTGTTTACCAACTGGATATTGTCTGAAGTTCCAACCTAGAAAGTCGAATCCGGGTTTAACCTTTATGCCTTCCACTTCAATTTCTTTTAGTGTGTGACATATACGAGTTTTGGCTGGTTTCAGTTTTAACCCGATAGGTTTTAACCATTCTTCAATGACAATTTTGCACTGTTGAATGATTTCTATTTGTGGGCTAATTACCACAAAGTCATCTGCATACCTAATGATTTTTGCGTAGTTTTTATTGTTGTTTGTTCTTTTTGGAAAGAATTTCTCAACAAGCCTAATCATTCCATCCAGTGCGATGTTAGCAAGTAAAGGACTAATAACACCTCCTTGTGGGGTTCCTGCCTCTGTTGCTTCAAATATGCAGTTATCCATAACTCCAGCCTTCAACCATTGTCTGATTTGGGCTTTTATTGTTGATGGACAATCAATTTTGGACAGTAGGTGTTCATGGTTAATCTGGTCGAAACACTTTGAGATGTCAGCATCTAAGATGTAATATTCACCTTTATTGATACTTTGAAAGATTCGTGACATTGCGTCATGGGCTGAACGTCCGGGTCTAAACCCGTAGCTTTCCCCCTCGAATCTGGCTTCCCATTGTGGTTCTAACGCAGATTTTACCAAGGCTTGCCTTACTCTATCGTGTATAGTCGGGATTCCTAAAGGGCGTTTTTCATCCTTGGATTTGGGTATCCATTTCCTGCGGAGTGGTTTTGCCTTTTGGTATTTGCTTAGATTTTTGGCAAGTTCTAACCGTTGATTGGGTGTAATAGATTTAATTCCATCTACCCCGGCTGTTTTCTTACCCTGATTATCTTGAGTAACCCTTCTTATTGCTAAGAGTTTGGCGTAATACGACTTAACTAGGAGCTTTTGAAGCTTTCGAGCTTTCGCATTTTGTCCCGACAATGATGCCTGGTAAATTCTCTTTTGCAGCTTAAATACTATCCGTTGAACTTTCGCCCAATTGATTGTATTCCATGCAGTCGTAGTCTTGGTTATACTCGTTTTCACCGTTTTAACTGCTAATTGAAACTTTACCTAACAACTTGACCGGAATCTATCAGCGTATCCTAAACATTACATCTAGGCTTTAGCTTCTGACTCCATCTTTCGCCCTCATAACATTCGCCTTAGATTTGTGGCTACCTATCAGTATTCGACCTCTGTAGGAGTATATGAGGGGTTTTAACGTTCCTTGAAAACGGGGTTATTGCCTTTAGAATCGTCCTATCCGCCGGGGTACTTTTGGGAGTCTGTGTAAGTATTATGATTAACATCTTACCTCTTTATAGAAACACATAGAAATTTCTATCTATTCCCCTTGTTCTTTTGAACGCAGCGTATCAAGTCATTTTCGCTACTTCACATTTACGACGGTTCAAGCCAGACGTTCACTTTCGTTATTCTTGGACAATTGGCTAGAGAACTTCTTTGGTATTTGACTTATACCTGATTTCCCGTTATTTCCAGCTTCAGTGTTTTGATAATCAGTCTGACACTGTGGAAATTGCCTTAACTCTTTGGGTTTTGGAATACTTTTGCCTGTTGAGGCTCTATAATCCATACCATTGACTCCGAGTTTGACCTTCCTTTAAGGTCACATTTTCAAAGTTAAAGTGGACTTTGTTTCCATAAACCACTTCCCTGCTTACGTTTCGGGTTTTATTCCTCAACTTTGGCAGGAACGTCTCGCACAATCATTATTTATGATAACGAATTGATCGAATCGGAGTGTTCTACAACAGTTTCGTTGCTTTCAATAAAAAATCGGTAGAGACGCGATCAGCAACATCTCTACTCAAAAGGGATCAAGCTTTGTCTTTACCTGCTTTCAGTTTGTATCGAGCGGGAATTGACTATAGCGTTGACCAATTGACTCGTTCTGCATGACCCCAAAAGGCTTCTAAACCGTAGAATTCTCGATCTTCAGGAAGCATAATATGAACGACGACATCTCCATAATCGATTAATATCCAGGAGCCTTCTCGCTGTCCGGCAACACCGACGGGAACTCGTTGTGCATCTTGTTCGACCTGTTTGCTGATCGCTTGATAAATGGCTCGAACTTGGACATGAGAAAAACCTGTCGCGATGATGAAGTAGTCGGCTAGATAGGAGACTTCTGAGACTTTCAGCACCGTAATATCTTCGGCTTTCCGGTCTTCAGCGGCTTGAGCAACTAGCCGAACGGTTTGGCGAGTCCGTTCTTCGTCGAGATCTAGCTCCTGAGCCGTGGGATGAGCATAGTATTCTGCTTTGGCGTGATTTATCATTAAGTTTTTTCAGCTTCTGTGCAAAACTAGATAGCCTGATGATCGGATCTGAGTGTTTGTCTAAATATTGTAGCAGTCGATTTTGTCAGCGTTCGGAGCGGGAGCGTGATTTTAAACTTAATTTTTGATTAATATTACTCAGGTTGTAAGCCTTCTACCGTTTCTAGAAATGTATTGAGACCTGCGAATGTCGAGGCATAGGTGATCGTGGGCGTATCATAACCTTTGAGATGAACAGTATGCTGCTCGAAGTTATTCTCTTGATGGAGTTGAGAAAGATATTTGTAGGTGGTTTCACCTAAAGCAATATCCATCCCGAGTTGCTTGGTCGAAGATTCGAGTCGAAAAGCCGCATTCACGGTATCTCCCAAAGCAGTATAGTCTGAATTACCGCTACCTCCTGTATTTCCGACCATCGCATATCCCGTATTGAGTCCGGCACCGACTCGCAACGGAAAAGGCAAAGGATAGGCATTACTCAAGGCTTCTGTTGTCCGGTGTAAGGCTCTCAAAGCACTACAAATTTGCAGCATCTCTTTGGAACTGACGCCTTGCGCCCCATGAAACCAAACAACCATAATGGCATCACCGATATATTTATCGACCCAGGTGCCATGTTCACGGACAATTTCTCCGGCTTCACGAAACCACCGTCCCATCACTTCTGAGAGTAAGCGTTCATCTAGCTGTCGGGTTAATACTGTGAAGTCTCGAATGTCTACAACCATCACAGAAATTAAACGGCGCACAGTCAGCGTTGCCGTGAAATCTTCTGACTCGGGTTCCGGTTCGTCCACCTCGGGTCGGTTCGATGGACAATGAAACTCCATTTCTGTTTGACCAAAGATAATTTGATCGCCATTTTCCAACGTAATTGGAATTGTCGCCCGACGACCATTGACAAATGAACCATTGCGACTTCCGAGGTCAATTAAATAAAACTCTCCGCTTTCCATACGTTGTAAAATCGCATGATTACGGGAAATCCATCGATCGCGGATCACAAAATTGTTGTCGTCACTGCGGCCCAATGTCCAATAGTTTTTACCAACCAGTGGCAAATAGTTTTTGCCACCGTCACTGATAATCAATAAATGAGGGGTGTGTTGCAATTTCACAACAGATTGAGAAAGGACACTGGGTTTTTGGAAAGTGGGAGCTAGATCATTGATCTCACCCAACAAAAGTTTATAACACCCAACCTGAACTTGGGAGATTATTCAGCGTCGCCCCGATCGATTCTATTCTAGTCTCTAAATCTCGAAAGATCTATCTTTTTCTTTCCAGTTGGAGACTTAAGCGATGGTCTAAACTCTGTTGTGCCACTTTTTCAGTGTTAGATGCACTTCCAACCTCCAAATGCCACCCATGTCCGTCCTTAGGCGACACAGGCTGCTACCAGGAACAAGCTGTCTACTAAGATTGTACTCAAAACTGCTCCACTGAACACCCATTTATGCAATTGTTTCGATTTTAAGGGGAATAAACCTACCCCTAACAGCAACAGCACTAAGACGATTGCCCAACTCATCCCCCAAGGGGTTCTGACTTGCGAGAGTGCATCTTGCAGGATGGAAACGGCAAAAGAAGGATCTACAGTCATCAACTGTCGCCAGCTTGGAATTAAACCCGTGATGTAAAAGTATCCATCCGTCACCGCAGTTCCGAATAAAGATCCTAAATAAAACCAATTTCCGACTTTCCCCCATCCCTGGTGCAAACACCACACCGCAAAGGGAATACCTAAAGCTTCAATGGGAAGATGGAGAAGGGGTTCTCCTCGCAACCAACCCCAGTAGATCGATCCGGTTAACCAACTTAAGGTAAACCCGATCAGCAAGTCTCCCCAAACCCACGTAGCCCGCGATCGCATTAAGAACAGACTCAGGGCTAGCCACCCTACTGTCATCAAGAGGCTCAATACTGGCCAGGTTCTCACCAGGGGAGCTTGAAAAAACACCGGGACACACACCAGAAATATGGCCGCCGCAAACAGCATCCATTTCTGAGAGAGTTTAACTTTTGTTAAATAAATATGAAGTTTATCTGGGGGTTCAGTGGGTTGGGTAGTAGTCAAGGTTCTCTCCTATAGGACGTTCTAACTTTAAATTAGTTTTCTTAAAAAATCGTTACTTAAGTTTATCTTATTTAAGATATCAAGCGAAAATTTTATGAATATCCCCCTGGGGGGCATCTATATGATAGCACAAAAATAATATCCCCAGGGGGGGGATAAGAGAGATAGGGGAGATGG
>NZ_AAVU01000063.1 GCF_000169095.1 Lyngbya sp. PCC 8106 | reverse complement strand
TCAGCCTATAAGACTTACCAATAGGGATGTTCCTGAATATTTTTATGTCCCCGCCGCTTCTTACTTTTCGGAAGGTTTGGGGTTCTCGGACAGGCTGTTAATCGCATTGTTAACCTGTTCCTGGACATCGCTCGGAAGGTTTTTCGGGGTGTGGTTAGGACGGATAACCTGATAACATTTACAGGCTCGCTCTGCTCGTTGTTTGTATTTGTGAAAGTAAAGTTCAACAGAGTTCTGTTCAACAGAGTTCTGCTTTTTCTTCTTTTTTTTCATGGTGAATTTTTCCTTAATACAAGTCGATGAACTACTTTATTTGCTTGATGGGTTAATCAATCCAACATTTGATAGACCTCTAAATCAAAAATGAATAAATGTAGTATATTAGTATTATCGCTTTTTTGTCAAGGCAATATCCCAATAATTTTCGGGTTAATCACCCGGACTATTTCGCACTTGAATGCTCAACCGGGATACGAGTTAAATTACTTATTGTCCCTATTGTCATACCAAGTAATCTTGATAAATTTGCTATAATTGGACATAGAACACCCCGCCGACTGGTTTATGTCGGAATAGTTGAAAACACAGCCAACATATCGCTCAAGTAGTTTATCTGCCTGACAAAAGACTCTTTTGAGAGTCAGAAATCAAAGCTTGATAAGTTTGTTGAGCTAATTGGAAGGAAAGCTTAGGCTTTTCAATAAAAAAGAGGAGTGCATTCAATTGATGACTGCATTCCTCTGACAAAAAATCAAAATTTATAAAAGCAAAAAATCTGAGTTGATCAGAATTTCAGTTACTTTTTATACTTCATTTAGGGTACAGAAACTTGGGTTTATAGTCGTTTTTCTGATTGTTCTAAGTCACGATTATACCTTTAACTTTTCAGGTAAAACGATTATTTCCCTAACACCTTAACCACTCCAATTCCACCAAAATAGAGAATAACAACCGATCCCCCTAACAAACTTTGCGTTAACGGATCAGTCGAAGGCGTTAAAATAGCCCCCACAATAAAAGCACCTAAAACGACATATTTCCAACCGGAAAACATTTTCTCAGAAGAAACAATTCCCAGTAAACCCAACAAAATCTGAATTACAGGAATTTGGAAAGATAACGCCGTCACAAACAATAATTTTAAAACAAAGGAAAAATACTTTTCAATCGACCATAACTGTTCAACAACATCAGCACCATAACCAATAAAAAACTTCAATGCAGCCGGAACAATAGCCACATAAGCAAACACCAATCCCACACCAAACAAAAGAGTTGAACCGAAGAAAATCGGCCCTAAAAAACGACGTTCTTGAAGACTAACTCCCGGTAAAATAAACTTAACAATCTGATAGAGAACAAACGGACTCGCTAATAATAATCCACTGTAACCTGCAACTTGGATAGAAACGAAAAAATATTCTCCCGGCGCGAGTTGTAAAAACTTTACTCCTTGAGCGGGTTTTTGTAAAATTTCTACAATAGGGTTCGCAAAAATAAAACAACCCACCGCAGCAATTCCCACCACGATCAACGAGTAGAAAATACGTTGTCGTAATTCTTCTAAATGATCAAATAACGACATTTCCACTTCATCGGGAAATTCATCACCTGAATTCATTTCCTGTTCTTCAGGATTCATCGACGGTTGGTCAGAAGTTTCTTCAGTCAGGGTAACGCTATTGTTATGATTTGAACCCGATTCAGGAGTGTCTAGAGGTGTCATATCAAGTTAATAATTTCAATAATCAAGATTTCAGCAGATTATTAACTATTGTATCGTCTCTCGGATAGAAACTCGATCCTCTGTAGCTATTATAAAACTTGAGGGTTCAGTCCGAGATTACAGATCGCAAATCTGGCAGACAAATTCGTTATCATCGAGTCAAGCCGTTCTAATCTGAGTGGAATGATCAAACTCATCAGACACCAGATACGGGTGTTTCTCGCATCAACCCTAGCCGCAATTCGTATCAGGCGGTATGGGGTAAACAGTGGGCTAGCTATTTTGTGTTTTGTATTTTTCGGTGTGTTGCTTGCTGTCCTCTCTCAACCCACATTATCTCAGGATATCCCCCAAAATTTAAACTGGCGGGATGAGATCACACGCTTAGAAACAACCTGGGAAAAACAATATGAAGATTATTTTAACCGCAATTTGGCAGAAGTCACTCTAACATCAGATGATATTGCCCAAATTCTCTCTCGTCTCGCCAGCCAAACCGGAAGCAAACCGGCTGTTTTATGGGTTGCCCCTCAAGCCGATTATCTGAAATTAATTTTATTAACTCCCGATGGCGAAGCAACAGGTGATGTGATTTCAGAAGCCGATCATATCACTCTGATGAAACAAGTTCAGCGACTCTATTTAGAAGTCACGAACCCGAGGAGAGTCGGAACCACTTCCTATCTTAAACCTGCTCAACAATTGTATCAATGGATTATTCAACCCTTTGAAACAACGCTGAAGGAAAAAGGGATTGATACTCTACTTTTGTGTACCGGGCCAGGTTTGCGAACGTTACCCCTGGGCGTTTTGCATGACGGACAACAGTTTTTGGTGGAGAAATATAGCTTAACTCGAATTCCAGCATTTAATTTGTTGGTTGATACCAATTACGAGAATCTCCAACGAGGAGAGGTTTTAGCAATGGGGGTGTCGGAATTTGCAGAACAAAATCCCCTTCCGGCGGTACCTGTAGAATTATCAAATATTGTGAAACCCGCATCAGGGGAAGAAGCATCATTGTCAACTCTATTGGGACAATGGTCAGGAAAATCTTTTCTCAACCAAATGTCTACTTTGCAGAATTTAGAGACAGAATTAGCTTTTAATCGGTTTGAGATTGTGCATCTGGCGACTCATGCCCAATTTAGAGCGGGAAAGCCGGAAAATTCCTATATTCAACTCTGGGATACTCAACTGCGGTTAAGTCAAATGAAAGAAATACGGTGGAGTAGTCCGCCTGCGGAGTTATTGGTGTTGAGTGCTTGTCAAACGGCAGTTGGAGATAATAATGTCGAGTTAGGGTTTGCTGGATTAGCCCTTCAGTCGGGGGTAAAGTCGGCCTTAGCCAGTTTGTGGTATGTTAGCGATCGCGGAACTTTGGCTTTGATGAGTGAATTTTATCAACAATTAAAAGCAGCTTCGACCAAAGCAGAAGCACTGAAAAAAACTCAAATTGCGATGATTCGAGGTAAAGTTCGGTTACAAGCAGGTGAACTGTTTATTTCTCGGGGCGAGGTTTCTCTACCTCCGAGTTTAACTTCTACTACGGAGGAAGAACTGTCTCATCCTTTCTATTGGTCTGGATTTACTCTGATTGGAAATCCTTGGTAGGAGATAGGGAGATTGGGAGATTGGGAGGTTGGGAGATTGGGAGGTTGGGAGATTGGGAGGTTGGGAGATTGGGAGATTGGGAGATTGGGAGATAGATATGTAGCAAAAGTTTGATCTTTCCCTAAAATAATTCTCCCTTTGCCACTTTCACCACTTTTCCTCCAACCCTCACTTCTATTGTATCAGCAACTTGTCGAGCTTTCAAATACAAAATTGAAGGTCGATTAATTTCATAACCTTGTTCAACTTTAACTTCTATCTGATCTTGGCCAAAATAAGAATGTTTAATTAAATATCCTGCTAAACATCCATTTGCACTTCCCGTTGCTGGATCTTCAGGAATTCCTAAAGCGGGTGCAAACATTCTCGCACTAATCTGATTTTCTGGACTATAGGGTTCTGGAGAAAAGACTAAAATTTCAGTAGAATGGGTAATTTCCATCAGCTTTGAATAGGATTCTAAATTGATTTTTGCCTTTTTTAAAGCGGCTAAATCAGTTAGCGGAACCAAAATAAATGGAATTCCAGTTGAAACCTCTTGAATGGGAAAAAGATCGTCAATTTCGGTGATCTCTAGCCCTAATACTTGTGCGACTAAATCCACCTCTAACGTTTGATAAAACTCAGGTTTATTCTGTTGCATCCATAAAATTTCATCACCATCTTCATCTTTAGTCAACGTCACCGGGATTTGCCCAATCCCTAAATTTAAAATAATTTGTTCAAGCGGTTTTTGAATGATTTCTTGTTGAATAATGTAGGCTGTTCCTAGTGTTGGATGACCCGCAAAAGGCAATTCTTTCTGAGGGGTAAAGATGCGGACATCATAGCCTCCATCTTCGGTTTGAATCGACGGAATAAAAGATGTTTCTGAATAATTCATCTCTTGGGCAATTTGCTGCATTTCTGCATCGGATAGAGACGCAACTCCCTCACCGAAAATTACAGCCAATTGATTCCCCGCATATTTATCTTCTGCAAAAACATCAACAATATAAAATTCCATGATGTTCGGTATTAGTATTCAATCGTTTATCAAAGTACATTTCTTAGAAAACACTATTGTTCAGGTTAATTATAAACCCTTTCAATTTCAAAAAACCAGCGTCGCACCCCAAAACAGTTCAAGATCTACGGCTGTTTTAAACAACCAATTGCTTCCAACAAACCCCTCGCTTTATTCAGCGTTTCTTCGTATTCTTTCTGAGGATCAGAATCTGCCACTAAACCCGCCCCTGCTTGAACACTAACGACCAATTTACCATCCGTTTGAGGACTGACTAACATTGTTCGGATCGTAATCGCACTATTGAGTTGTCCTTCAAAATCATAATAGCCATACACACCCGAATAAGGCCCACGACGACACCCTTCTAACTCATGGATAATTTCCATCGCCCGAATTTTGGGAGCCCCGCTAACGGTTCCCGCCGGAAAACAGGCTTTTAACAAATCCCAAGCAGTTTTATCCTCTGCTAATTCTCCCACAACATTGCTAACAATGTGCATCACATGAGAATATCTTTCAATCACCATCAATTCATCAACCAAGACGCTACCATTTGCACAAACCCGCCCCAAATCATTTCGTCCCAAGTCTACTAGCATAACGTGTTCCGCGAGTTCTTTGGGATCTTGTAACAACTCGGCTGCTAACCCATCATCTTCGGCTACCGTTTGTCCCCGACGGCGAGTTCCCGCAATTGGACGTAACGTGGCGATCGTTTTTCCTTCCGGGGTTTTCTCGGCTTTGACCATCACTTCTGGACTCGATCCGATCAGTTGCCAATTCCCAAAGTTAAAATAAGCCATGTAGGGAGAAGGATTAATTAACCGCAGAGAACGGTACAATGCAAACGGTTCGCCCTCGTAAGGGGCTGAGAGTCGCTGCGACAACACGACTTGAAAAATATCTCCCGCTTTAATATAAGCTTTGGCTTTTTCGACATTCGCACAAAATTGTTCTGGGGAAATATTACTACAATAACCGTCAATTTCGCTAGAGTTGGGCTGTTGTTTGTTGGCGGTTGGCGGGGTCCACTCTAACAACGTTCGTTCCCGTGAAAATAGCGGTGACTCTAATTTATCGAGAAGTTGCGTAACGCGATCGCAAGCCTGTTGATAAGCCGTGTGAAGATCACCATCGCGAGTATCTGCATAAGCGATCGCTAAAATTTTACGTTTAACTTGATCAAAAATAATCAGATGATCAACCTGCATCCACAACCCATCTGGCATTTGATCAGCAGTCGCTTGCATCACCGGAACACGCGGTTCGATCCAGCGAATGAGTTCATACCCCCAAAACCCAAATAATCCTCCAATTCCAGAAGGTAACTGGGGTAATTTTACCGGATGATAGGGAGCGAGACAATTTTGTAGAACTTGAAACGGATCACCGTCAAATTCTTTGATCGTTCCATCCCGATAAGTTTGTGTTGTGCGTCTTCCTCGGGCTTCTAACACCCAAACTGGGTTACAACCGACAAAACTATAGCGCCCCAACGCGCTCCCGCCTTCAACGGATTCTAACAGAAAACTGTAGGGCTGACCTGCACAGACTCGATACCACACTGAAACCGGAGTATCTAAGTCAGCCACCCATTCTTGATAAACGGGAATAAAATTGCCTTGAGTTGCGAGTTGCTGAAATTGTGAGAAGTCCGGAAACATCATAGCCATCTAGAGGTGATGAAATAGTGAAGGATGAAGGCATCATTTCATCCTCCATCCTACCCTTTAATAGAGCGTCGTAATCGTTTATTTAGCGTTGCTCAAACGCCAAACATTACACTTCGTAAGTTGCTTTTCCGCTAAATTTGACTTTAGCTGGATCAGGATTAGCTCCGATATTACGCTCGATTTTACCGTAGAAATCGCGACCTTCATTAACTTTTTCAGGGAATACGCCATCTTTCGGATGTAAGTATTCCATTTCGCCGTTTGGATAAATACGGTAGATTTTAAAGTCTTCAATTTTGGGCTTGAATTTTGTCCGCAATTGAGTTCCTAAAGCGAGACATTGTTCTTTGCGGGCTAGATATAACAGGTTTTCACCTTCATTCATAATAGCAGCGCCACCTGTGGGCATTTCAAAGACTTGCTCTTTGGGGCTAGTCCAGGTGATCGCGTACTTTTCTTCGATTTCGGCTTTGGAGAGTAAGCCGCCTGTGCTACCGCCGAAAATCGGGGGTTTTCCAGTCAGTTGTTCTGCCATAGAAGGTCTATAGTAATGTTTTTACGGCATCGTATCACTGATTTTGCCGAATCTAGAGCGATCGTAAAGAACCGTTACACATTACAGTGACGGGTGACTGATATTCCCCCTCTTCTTATTTGACTTCCACTTCTGCTTCTACGAAGGGAACCGTAAAATGAAACTCACTACCTTGATTTTTTCCCGGAGAATTCGCCCAAATTTGTCCACCCCAACCTGTAACAATTTGCTTCCCAATTGCCAGTCCTAAACCTGTTCCTCCCACAGTACGTCTGAGTGAACCTTCTTCTTGATAAAAGCGATCAAAAACCGCTTCTAAACGGTTCGGTTCAATTCCTCGTCCGGTATCGGCTACTGTTACTTCTAACATTTGATTGCCATTACGTTTGGCTTGAACAGTTACTTTTCCTTCAGGACTGGTAAACTTACAAGCATTATCTAATAATTTTGACAGTAATTCAACTAACCATTCCCCATCGGCTTTTACTAAGGGCAAATCATCCGTAACATTAGTTTCAATTCCCGGTAATACAGCCTCAGAAAAACGCGAACGAAGTCCACTCACCGCTAAATCAACACATTCTCTCAACGGTAAAGTTTCGGGGTTCCAATCTACTCGTCCACTCTCAAGATTAGACAGTGTGAGGAAATCCTGCACTAATTTTCTCAGCCGTTCGGCATCTGTTAAAGCTGTTTCTAACATCACCTGTCGCAGTTCTAACGACATATCCGGTTCTTGACTGAGGGTTTCTAAACACACTTGAATCGTTGATAATGGAGTGCGAAGTTCATGTCCGGTAATGGCAATTAAATTACTTCGAGTTCGTTCTAAGGCTTCTAATTGTTGATTGAGATCTTCGAGATTTGCGTAGGTTTGGGCTTGAATTAAAGCTGCACTCAGTTGAGTCGCGATCGCATCGACTAAGGCAAGTTCATCTTCTTTCCAACTTGGAGATTCAGGGGTACATTGATGTAATTCCACCATTCCTAGTAATTTTCCCTGATACAAGATCGGCACCATTAACCAACCCCGAATTTGCCAAGTCACAGCTAGTTGTTTGATTGTATTTTGAACTTCTGACTGTAACAGTTCTGGCTGAAGATCACTATTTTTTGGAGATTTGACATCAGTTTCTCTAGACAGAGAAGTATCAGTTAGATACACTCGATCTTGATAGTTGACAACGGTTTGAAACAGAGGATTGGCTTGCAGGGGCCAGGTTTGTTCGATCAGGGATTCCACTGGCGATACGCCGTTGTCCGTCGGCTGACAGCAGAGATATTCATGAGTGAGGACAACCACTTCATCTGTGAACTTACACCGATAAATTAAACACCGTGACGCTTGCATCGCTTCCCCGAGTTCTTGGGTGGCGACTTTGATGATTTCGTGGGGATTGAGGGATTGTCGAATGGCGTGGGTGATCGAGTTGACTAAGCGTTCTTTGCGTTCTTGAGCGGCTAGAGAACGGTAAACTCGTAATAGTTTGTGTTGACCCGCTTGTAAATAGGTGACTAAGCGGTGAGCAAACGCATCGCTAAATTGAGAAGCAGATAAGTCTGATTGTTTGTTTGGAGGCGGGGCGGACGGTTGTTTTTGAGAAGAACGAGAGGTGGATTTTTGGCGTTTTCTAGAGGCCGGAATAATGCCGTAAACCTTGAAAGCTTGTTCGACTTTAGCACGCAGTTCAGGACGATAATAGACAATCCGATCTAACAAAAGTTGGGCAACAAGTAAGCAAACATTGCGATCGCTAGTCCAAATGCCTTCAAAGGGTCGTGCCTGATCCATCGCCAGTTGTTCAGGAATCTGAGACTTGTCGGCTAAGTTCTGCCGTTCCACACAAGCCAGACAGGTTGAGTAATGTTGACCAAGAACCACTAAATTCCATTCTTGGCTTAACTGTTCTTCGGCAGCAAACGCCACAATTTCAGGCCCAACCGATGAGTTTTTGAACTCTGTTTCTGGGGCTGCCATAATATAAACCTGATCGCTATGTTGAGCGATGCGTCGATAGCGGTGAGCCTCTTGACGATAAAACCGCTCTCGTTGAAAAGTGGCAATCACAAGCGGCCCGTCGGTTCCCGCTAAAACCTGATCTTCCATCGCATGAGAAAGAGCCGTTAAGGATGATTTAAAATAAATTTGGGGCCGCAGTTTGGGCAGGATTTGCACCAAATCTGTCAGTACCGAGGTCGAGATACTCATCTAGTGGTTAGGGTTGAAGGATGGATTTGCCCTAGTCCTGGCTATCCCAAGCGAAACCGTTCTCAGTTTAACTAGCAGTTTATCACGTATTCTACGGTATCGAAAAACCGATCATTGGCTTTTTTTCTTCCCGGTGGTTTTGGCGATCGCAAACCTATTGTTAGGAAAGGTCTCAAGAATAGAGGTCAAGATGAGTTTAAACCCATCAAAATCATTAATATTGTCTAAAGACATCTTGGGCGGAATCTTATTAATTGCATTCGGGATATTAGGAAATTACTTTCGCTGGTCTTTTTTCTTTCATATCGATTTCCTGTTTGGCACGATCGCGGTTTGGCTTGTCCTCTGCTTGTATGGAGAGAGATGGGGCTTAGTGGCGGCGATCGCTGCGGCAAGCATAACCTATTTTCTCTGGAAACATCCCTATGCAATTATTATTTTTACCGGGGAATTTCTTTTTGTTAGCATTCTCTACCGTCGCTACAAACAGAATTTAGCACTGCTAGATGGTATATATTGGCTGATGATCGGCATCCCGCTTGTGATCTTCTTCTACGGACAAGTCTTAAAGATCGATCCGATACAAGTTCCAATCATCATGCTTAAGCAGTCCGTTAATGGTATTTTCAACGCCTTGAGCGCCTGTTTAATTCTCACCTATACGCCTATTCCTCGCTGGTTTTCGCGATCGCCCGCCCTGAGTTTGCTTTCCCTGCAACAAACCCTGTTCAATATTCTAGTTGCCTTTGTTTTTTTCCCCACCCTCTTTTTTATGGCAGCCGATAGTCATCAAGTGGTTGATAATATCAATACCGAACAGCATCTACAGCTACAAACCACTTCCCATCACCTTCATGTTCTGATCCGCAATTGGTACGAGCAACACCAAGAAGGATTAAATGCGATCGCCAAAGTTGCTTCTGCTTCAAGAAGCGATCCCGCCTTACTCCAACAGGAACTTGATAGCACCCGCAACCTCGTCACAGACTTTCACCATCTTGCCATTATTGATAATCGTGATCGGATGATCGCCGTATCTCCTCCCCAACAAAAACAGCCCCTACAGATTAACAATTTCCCCGCTTCTGAGCAGCCAACAAAGTCCGAGTTATTCGTCGGTAGTCTTGATCGTGCCTCTGGAAATCGGATTCTTCTCAAACAGCCCATAATTCAAGATAGAAAAGTCTGGGGCAATGTTTGGGGGGAAATCGATCTGACTTCTCTAGAATCTCTCATCCGAGAATCCCTTGAAGAATCCCAACTGCAAGCGACTTTAGTAGATCGAGACTATAACATGATCAGCAGTACCCGAACCGAACAAACTCAAGGAACTCCTTTCGATAAACGCCAAACCGGAGAAATAGTTCCCCTGAAGGAAGGGACTTATCAATGGTTGCCAACAGAGGGCAGTCCCCTGTTTATGGTGCGCTGGACGAACTCATTTTTTATTCGTGAAACCGTTCCCGAATCGATTACACCTTGGATTCTCATTCTTGAATCTCCAGCTAGACCTTACGTTTATGCCGTACAAAGAATCCACATCCAAGCTTTAGCAATCTTACTGGCAATTTCAGGTCTTGCTCTGGTTTTAGCAACTTTGATTAGCCGTCAGTTAGTCAAACCCTTATCCCAACTTACCTACGTTACAACCAACCTCCCTGATCGTCTTTTAGAAAAACAACCCATTTATTGGTCGAAAAGTCCAGCAATTGAACTGGCTTCTTTAATGCGTAACTTCCAACAGATGGCCGAAACGTTGAGCGAGAAATTTCAAGAACTTCAGAAAGCCAAACAAGATGCAGAGGTTGCCAACCAAGCGAAAAGCCGATTCTTGGCTAATATGAGCCACGAATTACGAACGCCGCTGAATGCGATTTTAGGCTTTATTCAACTGTTTGACTATCAATCAAATTTAACCCAAACCCAACAAGAATATTTACAGACAATCCGCTACAGTGCCGAGCATCTACTAGAGTTAATTAATGAGGTCTTAGATCTTGCCAAAATTGAAGCAGGTAAAACCATTGTGAATTCGGCTCACTTTGATCTGCACCTGCTTTTCAATCAACTCTATGCCATGTTCAGCCAGCGATGCGAAGCGCACGGATTATTCTTGCAAGTCCATTGGGAGGATAACGTTCCTCAATACCTGCACGGCGACGACAGAAAATTGCGGCAAATTTTAATCAACTTGGTTGGAAATGCAGTCAAGTTCACCCAAGCTGGGAGTATTACCGTCCAGGCTCGATGTCTGTCAAATCAAAGACGGATGCAAATCGATGTCACCGATACAGGTCAGGGTATTGCTCCAGAAGACTTAGAGGCGATTTTTGCTTCCTTCACTCAAACGCAGCATAATCAAGAGGGAACAGGTTTGGGGTTAACCATCAGCCAACAATTTGCTCGCCTGATGGGGGGAAATTTAACCGTACAAAGCCAATTCGGTCAGGGAACGACCTTTACCCTAGAAATTCCTATCGAGGTGTCTTCTGATGCCTCCATCCCTGCTTCTCGACCGCAAAAAGTGGCAATCGCGATCGCCCCAGGACAGCCGACTTATCGCATTTTAGTCGCTGATGATCGCTGGACAAATCGCCAATTTTTAGTTAAACTCTTGGCTCCCTTCGGGTTTGAACTGCGGGAAGCCACCAACGGACGGGAAGCCGTGGACATTTGGCAGGAGTGGCGACCCCATTTGATTTGGATGGATATGCGAATGCCCGTTTTGGATGGGTATGATGCCACCCAGGAAATTAAATCCCACCTTCACGGACAAGCGACTACCATTATTGCCCTTACCGCCAGCGTTTTTGAAGAAGATCGGGAAATCCTTCTTTCTAAAGGGTGCGATGATTTGATCAGGAAGCCTGTTAAAAAAGACTTAATATTCGAGAAATTAACCGAACACTTGGGTATAATCTTCGTATATCAAGATACCCTCAAATCGGCAGATCAGGAGCAATCGCCATCATTGTTAAGGGCGGATGCTTTGGCTGGAATGCCGGACGACTGGCTCCAAAAATTGACCACAGCAGCTACAATCGCCAAACCCGTTCCTCTGTTGGCTCTGATTGAAGAGATTTCCCAGCAACACCCCGCAATTGCGACAGCGTTGAAACAGATGGTGCATAACTATCAATTTTCCGAAATTATTCATTTGGTAGACAAGACTAACCAACCATGAGTCCCAATTTGTTCTTTGGTAAAGTTCCAGATATTTTAGTTGCTGATGACACCCTAGAGTCTCTCAGACTCATTTCCAACGCTTTATCTAATCGCGGTTATGATGTTCGGAGCGTTACAAATGGAACATTGGCGATCGCTTCGGCGCGAGCCGCTCCACCGGATTTGATTTTACTCGATATCAAGATGCCGGATTTATCGGGTTATGAAGTCTGTCAGCAACTCAAACAAGATTCTCTGACGCGGGAAATTCCGGTCATTTTTATTAGTGCTTTACACGAACCTTTTGATAAAGTCGAAGCCTTTAGAGTTGGTGGGGTTGACTATATTACTAAACCGTTTCAAATTGAAGAGATGCTGGTTCGCATTCAAAGTCAACTGGAACGATACTTTTCCCGGACTCAAATCCAACATCTTAATAATGAATTAGAGAAACGGGTTGAAGAGAGAACCGCACAACTGAGCGAAATTAATCACGCTTTGCAGCAAGAAATTGCCGAGCGCCAGCGCATTGAGGAGAGTTTGCGAGAAAGCGAAAGCAAATTTCGTCAGCTCTCAGAACACATTCAAGAGGTGTTTTGGCTGATGGGTTATGATGCTACCTCAAAACAGTTTACAGCGATCGAATATGTCAGCCCTGCCTTTGCCACAATTTGGGGAAAAACTTGTGAGTCCCTCTACGAGAATCCTTGGGAATGGCTGTCGTCCATTCATTCTGACGATCACGAACGGGTAGAAAAAGCGTTTACAGAAAAAGCGATTTTGGGATCTTTTGATGAAGAGTATCGCGTGGTACATCCCGACGGAACAGTCCGTTGGATTCGCGATCGCGGCTTTCCCGTAACTGATGACAAAGGTGAAGTTTATCGGGTTGCGGGTATTGCCGAAGATATTACCAACCTCAAACGCGCAGAAGCTCATTTGGTTCGCGAAACCCTACACGATTCGTTAACCGGACTGGCCAATCGCACTTATTTCATGCAGAGATTAGAAATGGCGATTAAAAAGAGAAACCGCCACAATAATTATCGGTTTGCTGTCCTATTTATTGATTTAGATGATTTTAAACGTATTAATGATACTCTCGGACATTTAATTGGCGATCAACTTTTGATGCAAATTTCCCGCATTCTCACCGGATCTGTACGGGATATTGATTCTGTAGCTCGACTGGGTGGGGACGAGTTCACAATTCTTGTAGAAGATGTTCAAGACTGGCAAGATGTTTTGAATATTACCCAACGAATTCAAGAGCAATTGACTTCTGCTGTTCAATTGGAGCATCACGAAATTTTTACCAGTACCAGCATCGGGATTGTTTTTAGCACACCAAACTACCAAAATGGGACAGAGGTTGTGCGAGATGCCGATATTGCTATGTATCGTGCGAAAGCCGATGGCAAAGGCTGTTATGAAGTGTTTGATCGCTCGATGTACGATCAAGTTCTGCATCTCGTCGAATTAGAGAACGCTTTGCGCCAAGCGATCGCCAATCAAGAACTGCATCTTTACTATCAACCCATTGTCAGTTTGCGAGACAATTCTCAAGACCATTTAATCATAGAAGGGTTTGAGGTTCTTAGCCGTTGGCACCATCCCAAAAAAGGTCTGATCTCGGCTTCGGAGTTTATTTCTATTGCTGAAGATACGGGACAGATTAATGAGATCGGTGAATGGGTTTTACAGCAAGCCTGCATTCAATTTCAGCAGTTGCGATCGCATTATCCTGATGTGACTAACCTATATTTTAGTATCAATATTTCCGGTCGGCAGTTACGAGAATCTTCTCTGCTCAACCTGCTCGACCACACTTTGCAAACCACTCAAATTCCTCCTCATTGTCTCAAGCTCGAACTGACGGAAAGCAGCTTAATTGAAAATACCACAATTGCGGCAAAAATATTAAAAGAAATTCAACAGCGCGGCATTGAAATCAGTTTGGATGATTTTGGAACGGGATTTTCATCTTTGAGATATTTGCATCAATTTCCCCTGAATGTGATCAAGATTGATCGTTCGTTTGTGGAGACTCTTGATCTAGGAACGCGAGAGCGCTGTATTATTCACTCGATTGTTACTTTGGCGCGCGCTCTCGGTTTTGCAACAGTTGCAGAAGGGATAGAAACTCGTCAACAACTGGAAAAACTGCGATCGCTAGAGTGCGACTCAGGACAGGGTTATTTCTTCTCTAAACCTATACCGGGTGAGCAAATCGCAGATTTTTTGCTGAAACGGGGCGTGTTGGTCAAACCCGCGCCAAAAACCTACCAGGAGAGACATTTCAATACTTTTAATACCGTCTCTGAACAAGTCCGTCAGGTAATTTGAGGTGTCTTGAGTTTGAGGGTTTTGACAGACGCGGACATGATATGAATTAAAGATCTATTCTGCAAAGTGTTTTGATTGATTAAATTATGAAAATTAAAATAACTTCAACAGAAACGTATTGGAATATTGTTTTTTCGTTAGATGATTGGGAATGTACATCTATAATCCCTTTTAGTAGCCATTTAACATCCGAATTTAAAATGCCTGATTTAACAATAAAAGAGTTTTATGAGAAAGCGTTTAATGATCTAGCCCAATTAACTTCATTTTACAGAGAAGCTTTGTATCTAACCGGGGTATTTCGTTTTAGATTTTTTAAATGTATAGACGAAAATAAAGAGTTTGTTGTTGATGATAATAAAGATTATTCTAAAAGAGAATTGTTAGAGTTTTTACAACAGTTTTAATTATGAAACTAAAAATTAACGATACTATTTATTTTTTACCGAAAATAGGAATATGTTAGAGTTATAGCACTACGCAAATTGGTTAGGACATTTCTAAATTCTGAAACCCTCTCAGGCGTGTGCATTCCTTGGCGGCTTACAAAGCCGCAGGGTCACACCGCTTTCATAGTCTGCTGTTCCCTCTCTTGGTGCGCGTTACGCAGAGCGGATTGAGAATCGCGCCTAGTCGCACCGCTGTTCCCTATTCCCTGTTCCCTATTCCCGATTCAAGTAGCGCTATAGCTTTGAATTATTTTCCAAAAGTTTACCGTTTGATCAAAAAAAACTCAACAAAGGATGTGAGGCTTTTAAATTTAGGGATTAGTTTCTGATGCAGAATAGTTTAATTTTGATACAAAACTTCTGAAATAAGATTTGATGATCATATTAATTTTAAAGCGGAATTGTTACGCGGATTAAATTTTCACTTCACAATGCTTTCGATAAGATTTAGAAAGACCATCTAAAGTCGCTATTCTTCCGAATAGTGGAATTAATGAAAACAACTTTTCCCGCCCAAGGAAAGGTGGTATAGTTGTTGGCAGGTCGCTTATTCTTAGGAATGGTGGAATTAATGGAAACCTGTAGAATTAAGCAACTTAAAGCTTGTCCAACTACCTACCTTAAATATGCTTGTTAGAAAGAAAATTGATTGCTATCCTATCGCCACTATTTTGCTAGTTTTAGGGATCGATCTAGTCATTTTTCTGTTTAGCCCTTCTGTGTTGCTCCCGATCATCTGGATGCTCTTAAGCCTCAACATTAAGGGATGGATTTGTAGTTGGAACCATAATCACCAACACTACAAGTTCTTTACTGTTGACTGGGCTAATCGTCTAATCGAACTTATCATGGGGTTGCACACGGGAATTGTTGGAGAAGCTTGGGTTTTACATCATACCCTTGGGCATCATCTTAACTATTTAGATCAATCTAGAGATGAATCTGCTTGGAAAACCTCCCAAGGTAGATTAATGCCACGTCTGGAATATACTTTAAAGGTTGGCTTTCTGGCTTATCCTACAGCATTAAAAGTAGGGGAAAAGCATCATAAATCTCGTAACAAGCTGATTCAAAATCTGTTGCTAACAGCATTAATTTTAAGCTTACTTTCCACAATCAATTGGATTAATACGTTGATTATATTTATTATTCCGATGGTCATCTTGTTATTTATGGTTGTTTATGTAACTTATGATCATCACGCTGGATTAGATCAGCAAGACCCATATCAAGCAAGCTACAACATTACCAATCGCTGGTATAACTTTTTCACCTGTAATTTGGGTTACCACACTACTCATCATCTTCAATGCGGTAGACACTGGAGTGAACTACCTCAGTTACATGAAGAAATCAAAGAGAAAATCCCAGCTTATTTATATCGAGAAGCAGGCTTTCCATTTGACTTAATGACAAAAGTTGAGCAAAAATTAACACAGAAGATATAAACTAAAGCTGAAAATTGGCTGATATTGTTCGGAAGATTTACTGATCAAAATTGACTGATATTTTCATCTGTTCTTGTAAGGTTTGAGTCAATTTTTGGGTAACGAATTGATTGCCTTGAACACTCAAATGTATATGATCTCGGTAGAAAGATTTGGGTTCATTTATTGAATTAAAAAGCGGTAAAAAATCGATATAAAAGATTTTTTGAGATTGAGTCAACTCAGTTAAACGCTGACGAGCCTTAATTTCATAATCACGGGGGCCAGGACTGCCAATTTCCCGCAATAGAGGAGTCATCGCTAATAAAAAAGGAATTTCCTGTTGAGTGGCAATGTCTCTAATTTCCTCAATCGCTTGAAGATTATAGCTGACAGGATCAGAGGGTTGCTGATTAGAGTCAGAATTAGTCATAGACGAGGGTTGAGGTGGACGAAAACGGTTCAAGAGTTCTTGTAAGGCTAAAATCGGTCGATGGTCGGGATAGTTGCGATCAACCCCCACCAGGTTAGGGTTAGGAGGTTTAGTAAATAAATCATCTGTATTGATCATCAGAACCAAACAAGCCGCTTGAAACGTCCCAAATTTTCGTAAGTAAGCGAGTTGGTTCGGTGGCCCCCAGGAGTTAGCCGCAATATTCAAAACTTCTATCCGGTGTTCGGGAGTCTGTTTATCTAAGGTTTGAGTCAATTGTTGACTGAGCATTTCCGAGATGATATCCGATTGATCAGTCCACCATCCCCCATTGACAATCGAATCTCCCAATAACAAAATGCGTAAAGTTGTGGAGTCGGGAACGGTCGTAATCGGGGAACTTCGCATAGAATACTGGTTAATCTCGATGCGGTTGCCAAACCGTCGCGTTTTCTGATCAGGAACTAACAGATAGCCAATATCCTCATCCGCTTGATAAATTAAGGGATTACCAAAACCAAACATGACTCTTAACCCAATTTCGGCTAGAATGAGCAATCCAACCCCAACCGCTAAAGTCATCAGGACAATTTTCACGAATCTGCCTCCTGAACTCCCCACTTCTGAATTTTGACGAACCCTAGTTATGGTGTCACTGTTACCGATAAAATCTTATGATATACCTTCTCAAACCGTTGTCTATTCAATTGCCACTGTAGCCTATCTCCTGACTTTGATGACTAGGAACTGGCTATTCTATTTTGGTGGTATAAGGTAAACCCTGTGGACTTAAAGGAAATTTTTCAAACATCCAATCCGATTATTGGTGTCGTACATTTACTACCGCTGCCGACCTCTCCCCGCTGGGGAGGTAATCTCAAAACTGTGATGGATCGAGCCGAACAGGAGGCGACTGCTCTAGCCTCTGGCGGTGTTAACGGTATTATTGTGGAGAACTTTTTTGATGCTCCCTTTGCCAAAGATCAGGTCAATCCGGCGATTGTCAGTGCAATGACGCTGATTGTACATCGGTTGATGAGCTTGGTCACAGTCCCAATAGGCATTAATGTCTTACGCAATGATGCGGAAAGTGCGATGGCTATAGCCTCCTGTGTCGGAGCGCAGTTTATTCGTGTTAATGTCCTCAATGGAGTGATGGCAACTGATCAAGGACTGATCGAAGGCAATGCCCATCGCCTGCTTCGCTATCGACGAGAACTCGGGAGTGATATCAAAATTTTAGCGGATGTTTTGGTTAAACACGCCACTCCTTTGGGTTTAGCTCATTTAAGTTCAGTGGTCAAAGAAACGATTGAACGGGCTTTAGCGGATGGGGTGATTCTCTCAGGTGTGTCTACGGGAAGTCCGCCAAGTTGGGAGGATTTAGAATTAGCCCGCAAAGCCGCAGGTCAGACTCCGCTATTTATTGGCAGTGGTGCCAGTTGGGAAAATATTCCGAAGTTGATTCAAGCCGCAGATGGTGTGATTGTTTCAAGTTCTCTGAAGCGACACGGACGGATTGACCAACCGATTGACCCCAGTCGAGTGCGGCAATTTGTGGAAGTTATGCAGCGCAGTTTATCGGCTTCTCCAGACCCGGAAAATTGGCAGGTAGACAAACAAAAAGTCTGAGTTTCCACTGGGGCTAGGACAATCTCTCAATGAAAATCTGTGTTTTTCGGTTTCAATCCTAGAGACAATCAGAGGATTTTAGTCAATTCTCAAGAATTAGCTTCTCAAATCTCAGTTCAAAATGACTAAGGAAAGCGGGTACAAGCCCCGTCGTTAACGACGGTTAACTCAAGTCGATGCACACAAACTGAGCTACGGGTGATATATTGTTGATCTACGCCAGACAAGCTAGCGTCAATGATCGTTTACGAATTCAAGGTAAAAGGGAAGCCATATCAATACAAGGCAATCGATGAAGCTATCCGAACCGCTCAATTTGTTCGGAATTCATGTTTGCGGTATTGGATCGATAATCGTGGACTCGGAAGAAAAGAGTTGTATCGCTACAACACCGAACTCCGAGCCATGTACCCTTTTGTTAAGGATTTAAACTCCCACGCTTGTCAAGCATCTGTAGAACGGTGTTGGTCAGCTATTGCTAGGTTTTTCGATAACTGTAAAAAGCGGTGCGACCCTGCTCCTTCTCAAGGAGCGAGCGGTCAGACCCCGGCGATTTTTAATCGCCCAGGGAATGCTGACCAAGAGAAGGAACGCGCACCAAGAGAGAAAATTCCTGGTAAGAAAGGTTATCCAAGATTCAAGAAAAACAGTCGTTCTGTTGAGTATAAACAGAGTGGCTGGAAACTTCTAGACCCCAAGCAGATCGAGTTCACCGATAAAAAGGGGATTGGAAAACTCAAGCTTGTCGGAACTTGGGATTTGGCATTCTATCCCGTCGAGCGGATTAAACGGGTAAGACTGGTTAGAAGGGCAGATGGTTATTATGTTCAATTTTGCATCCAAGTTGATGTGAAGATAGAAACAAAACCAACAGGGAAAACAATTGGGTTAGATGTAGGACTAAAAGAGTTCTACACTGATAGCAATAACAATACTGAACCCAATCCCCGTTTCTACAGAAAAAGTGAGAAACAATTAAGTTTTTATCAACGACGTGTTTCTCGAAAAAATATTGGCAGTGCCAACCGATTAAAAGCCATTAAACGACTAGGCAAAGTACACCTTAAAATAAGTAGGCAACGTGAAGAACACGCCAAGAAAATAGCGCGTTGCGTAATCCAATCTAACGATTTGGTCGCCTACGAAGATTTAAGGATTAAAAACTTAGTAAAAAACCATTGTCTTGCCAAGTCGATTAATGATGCGGGTTGGTATCAATTTAGAAAATGGTTGGAGTATTTTGGGAATAAATTTGGTAGGGTAACGGTTGCCGTCAATCCTGCTTATACTTCTCAAAATTGCTCAAGTTGTGGAACAATCGTTAAAAAATCTCTATCAACTCGAACTCACGTTTGCCAGTGTGGATGTGAGTTAGATAGAGATCATAACGCCGCAATTAATATTCTAAATTCTGCTTGCCCGTTCACTTGAGGTGACCTCAAGTGCGTGCGGGCAAGTCGATTCCCGACCTTGAGTACGGTAGGGCATACCGGAACTTGGATCTTAGATCCGAACGCTTCGGGAGATTCAACCTCTACTGTGATAGGAGGAATCCTGTCTCAGCAAGTCGAGTCGTAGAACGAAGAATCCCCGTTGTTTACGACTGGGAGTGTCAATAAGATCTAAAATTGATAGTCCTCTTTTAGCTGAAATTAAGTGATGATTGCCAAACGTTCTAATCCTTGGATTCATCGTTGGTCTCGCCCGATCACGGCTGCTATTGCCAGTATCGGTGTTGTCGAGACAACCTATCTAACTTGGGTCAAACTCACGGGCGGTTCTGCGGCTTGCCCGACAGACGGGTGTAACCAAGTGCTAAATAGCCCTTATGCCAGTGTTTTTGGTTTACCGCTGACTCTGTTTGGTTTGCTTGCTTATCTGAGTATGGGGGTGATTGCCATTGCCCCGTTGCTGGTTGACTCTCACTCTCAAAAATCTCTACGAGCTAATCTCGAAGAACAAACTCGACTGCTGATGTTTGCTCTGAGTACGGCGATGGTCGTGTTTAGCGGCTACCTGATGAATATTATGGTTGTCGAGATTGGAGAGTTCTGTCCCTACTGTGTGGCTTCGGCGTTGTTTGCGGTCAGTTTGTTTGTTCTCAGTATTTGGGGTCACGACTGGGAAGATGTCGGACAACTGTTACTCACAGGTCTAACGATTGGTATGGTGACACTGATTGGGGCTTTGGGTCTTTATGGTAGTATCAACGCTGACATAAAGGTTGTGACAACGGAAAATCCCTCAAAATCCGGTGAGATTACCACAACTTCGGGGCCGGCTGAACTTGCTCTCGCTCGTCATCTCCAACAACTCAACGCCAAAGAATACGGTGCCTACTGGTGTCCGCACTGCCAAGACCAAAAACAGCTTTTTGGTAAAGAAGCATTTGCTATGATCGATTATGTAGAATGCGATCCTAAAGGTAAAAATCCTCGACCCCAGCTTTGTAAAGAAGCAGGAATAACAGGATATCCGACTTGGGAAATTGACGGTCAATTCTATCCCGGTACTGCATCACTGGAAAAATTGGCTGATTTATCGGGTTATCAAGGACGGCGTAATTTTAAATATTAGGGTGAAATTAGCTATCGAAGACTTGTCACAATAACGACGAGCAACACTGTTAAATTGATAGTGTTACTTTGAGGTCAGGGTCAACGATTCAAACCATTGAGCCAATATCTACTTTTCCATCAGCTTTCAATTTTGCAGGAACACAAATAGATTTCTAAATGTTCCTGATTGCCTTGTTCTATACCCGTACAATCTAGCAAGCCGAATCTGCCTATCCTCGTGTGAATTTTTCAGGGAAGTTAGTCTTTCCAATCCTTTCTACACACCACACTAGATTCATCCCTAAGTGGGTCAAAAGCTTAATGGATCTAGATTATCAAGACAGGAGCTAGACGGTTGCTTTGGATACTGAGAACAAGAGTTGGAAAATTTCAGAAATATAAGCAAAAATTAGCATCGCTGACGGGATGGTTCTCCCAAAACCGTCGGGTGATCTTGACCTCTTCGAGTATTGCAGGAATTGTCATTGCTTTGCGGGCTTTAGGGTTACTACAACCTCTAGAGTGGTCTGTGCTGGATTTGTTTTTTCGTTGGCGACCTTTAGAGCCGATTGATGAGCGCATTCTGATTGTCGGAATTGATGAATCAGACCTACAAGCTTATGGCTTTCCCATACCAGATAATAAACTGGCTCAGTTACTCCAACAAATTAATGCAGCTGAACCGCAAGCGATTGGTCTTGATCTTTATCGAGATTTACCCACTGAACCCGGTTATGCGGAATTAGTCAAAGCTTTTCAAACGATTCCCAATATTGTTGGAATTGAAACTTTTGAAAGCGGAAATGGGGCTGCCGTGAACCCTCCTCCGATTCTTGCACAGAAAGATCAAGTCGGTTTCAATAATTTTATGACAGATACCGATGGGGTTGTGCGGCGAGGCTTGCTTCATGTTTGGTTTCCCGATGATGTCATTATTCAGAGTTTTCCGCTCAAGCTTGCGACTATTTACCTCGAAAATCAAGGGGTTTCTCTCCCCTCCTTGGCACCCGCTTCTGATTTTCCGATTGGAGAAGGTAATATTATCCGGTTTCGTAAAAATGACGGGGCTTATGTACGCGCTGATGCTGGAGGTTATCAATTTCTGGCGAATCTTCGCGGGCCATTGGGTCGGTTTCGTCAAGTCTCCATGACGGAGGTATTAGAAGGTCGAGTCTCCTCAGAGTTAATTCGCGATCGCATTGTTCTGATTGGCCCAACTGCTCCGAGTGTGAAAGATACTCACTTCACGTCTTACAGTGGGGGTTTGTTTCAATCTCGGGAAAAAATGTACGGGGTGGAACTGATGGCGAATTTTGTCAGCCAAATTCTCAGTACCGCTCTCGATAACAGAACTCAAATTCAGGTTTGGTCTGATCCCGTTGAATGGTTGTGGATTTTGGGTTGGTCTTGGGTGGGGGCGAGTTTGTGTTGGAAGTTACGAGCGCCTTATCGCTCAACGACGTTGGTTTTATTGCTGAGTGTGGGTTTGAGTGGGGGAGCTTATCTGATTTTTTGTTATGGATGGTGGATTCCTGTTGTTCCTCCCTTGATAACTTTGTTGGCTTCGGCGGCGGTTGTGGTTGGTTATTTAGCTCATTTACAAGGGGAATTTAAACGCTCTACTGATTTTTTGAGCAGTGTTATTAATACAATTCCTGATCCGATTTATGTGAAGAATAAAAATCATCACAAAATTGTGATTAATCAAGCTTATTGTAGGTTAGTGGGTTATCCGATGCAAACGCTGATCAGTAAGTCTGATTATGAGTTATTTCCCCAACAAGAAGCTGATATTGTTTGGAAACAAGATGAACTCGCATTTTATTTAGCGGGTGAACAAGAAAATGAAGAAAAGTTGACTGATGCTCAAGGAATAACACGCTTCATTGCCACGAAACGTTCTATTCATCGAGATGCGGCGGGAAATATCTTTTTAGTCGGTGTTATTCGCGATATTACTGAACGCAAGCGTTTAGAAGAAGAATTGAAAAGAATTGCGGCGGAATTAGAACATTATAATGCTCAACTTAAAGTTCACGCCGAACAAGATCCACTGACGGGTTTAGCGAATCGTAAAGTTTTTTATGAACGTCTCGCTCAATCTTTAGAATGGGCGACAAATAATAACAAATTAGTGGCTTTATTTTACTTGGATTTGAATGATTTTAAGATTATTAATGATACAATGGGTCATCATATTGGTGACTTATTGTTGAAAACAGTCGCCCAACGCTTGAATGATTGTTTACGCAGTAGTGATACAGTGGCTCGGCTAGGAGGAGATGAATTTACGATCATTTTACCGGGAATTCCTCGTAAAGCTGATGTTGCTAAAGTTGCTGAAAAAATTCTTCAGACGATTAATCAAGAAACTCATTTGGAAGGACACGTTGTCTCTGTGACGACCAGTATTGGGATTAGTGTCTATCCTCTCGATGCTCACGACCTCAATCTTCTCACTCAAAAGGCGGATGATGCCATGTATCAAGCCAAACGTTCGGGGAAGAATAGATATAAGTTTGCGACTTCATCACCTGAGTTTGATGTGCAGCCGTCCCCAGAAGATTAGCGGGGATATCTAGGATTTAAACTCAAGATTTAGCTTGTGAATATTGAAATCTGGCATCATTAATCAAGATGCCCAAAAAATCATTAACAATTTTGTGAAAGGGGTGGGGGTAAGATGTAGTCTAACAAGTCAGGTATTTCTACCTTCAGGGGGTGTTGCTATTATAACGACTCTTTTGCTGCAATTCAAGGAAATGCTAAACTTTTTCAGTAATTTTCCTCTAAAAACGGCGTTAATCAGCAATTTATTGAAGAATTTCTCAACTTTTTTGAGTCAAAAGGAGTATTCTCCGACCTCCGACTAAAGGCTGAGGGTCATAGCTTTCGTCCGTTGAAAAAAAATTTTGGGTGATAAACATTTAAGTTTGTACCAACTCCGTAAAAATACTGATATACTAAACACAACAGAAATCCTATTGATAATTCTTGTGGGTAAGTTGAGTTAATCAGGGGTATAAATTCCATGGGGTGCATAATTAGATTGACAACGACTGTAGCGCTGATCGCAGGTGTGCAGTTATCGATAGTAGAAGCGGCTCAAGCTCGCTTTGAACCCGAAAATAGAACGAATGAATTTAATGTGTGTCAGGTCACATCTGGTCATCTAGACTCGATTATCTGTCCTGTCAAACAAACGGAAGAACAGCCGCCGAACACCAATGGTAGCGGCGGAGGACGTTAATCACTCAAACTAAATACTCCTCACTCCTCCTGAAAATCTAGGTCATTAAGGGGGCTTTCCATGTTTGATCGCCTTGAGTTAAAGTATGGACTTGCCAGCTGGGATTGGTTTCAGGATAATCTTGACGATAATGACCCCCTCGGCTTTCTTGTCGAAAGGCAGAACTTTTAAGAATTAAATATCCAATATCGAGCAAGTTACAGGTTTCTCCCCATATTCTCAACTGGGAAGGCTCGATAGTTTGATCAAACTGAATGGTTTGTTGCGGTTGCAAGGTTAACAAAGTCTGACTCAAAGGAAGATTGAAGAAGGTTTGATGCCAAACTTCAACTTGAGAGAGAGCCTGATCTAACATCTGGCCGTCGCGACAAATTCCTGCACTTTGCCAAACCAAATCGGGTAACTGGGTTTTAATCTCCTTAATCTGATCATACTGCTCTTGCCAATCCGAAGGCAAAGAAAATTCGATCCCTTCCGAAGAAACAGGTAAATCTATGCTGGTATTCGCACATTGAAGTTTAGCCATCTGAGCGCCATAAACCAAACACTCTAGCAAAGAATTACTCGCTAAACGATTCGCACCATGTACACCCGTACTCGCGGTTTCGCCAATTGCATATAAACCAGGAATCGAAGTTTGGTTGAGGGTATCTGTCAAAATTCCACCCATCCAATAATGAGCCGCCGGAGAAACCGGAATCGGTTCTTCAAACAAGTTCACTCCCCACTGCTGACAAACTTGAATAATATTCGGAAAACGAGAGCGAATTTTTTCAGGGGGAATCGGACGTAAATCCAACCAAACATTCTCACAATTGGCTCCCGGAACCGCTCTCATTTTCTGTAAGTGATTAAAAATCGCTCGACTAACCACATCTCGGGGAGCGAGTTCTCCGTCAGGGTGATACTCAAACGCGAACCGTTTCCCTTGGTGATCAATTAAATGGGCACCTTCTCCCCGAACCGCCTCACTAATCAGAAACCGAGGCGCACCTGATATTTTCAAAGCTGTCGGATGAAACTGAACAAACTCTAAATCTCGCAGTAACGTCCCTGCTCGCCAAGCCATCGCCACTCCATCCCCCGTACTGACACTAGGATTTGTCGTCTGGGAAAAGACTTGTCCCCCCCCTCCTGTCGCTAAAACCACGGCTGATGCTCCTATCCATCGCACTTGGCGGTTACAAATGACACTAATGCCTTGACAGTGTTGCGTTTGTGGATCTAGCCACAAGTTTAAGGCAAAAGCCGGACAGACAAGCTGAATATTTTGGCGGTTGAGAACCTGTTCCGCGAGAATACTAACCACCGCTCGACCGGTTGTATCTGCCGCATGAAGGACTCGATGGCGAGAGTGAGCGGCTTCTAGAGTTAAGGCTAAATTTTGGTCATGTCGGTCAAACAAGACTCCCATTTCGACCAAACGATGAATACATTCAGGGCCGTGAGAAACCAAGAATTCAACCGCAGATTGTTCACATAAACCTGCTCCAGCTTTCAAAGTATCTTTCAAATGCAGACGAGGTGAGTCATCAGCAGAAATAGCCGCCGCAATACCTCCCTGCGCCCAATCACTAGCGGACAGGGGAAGGATGTCTTTATTGACTAAACCCACATGGAGATGAGTCGGTAAACACAAAGCAGCATATAAACCTGCGGCTCCTGCCCCGACGACTAATACATCAAAATGGTTGGGTATATTGACAGGAGATAATGGATCAAAATGGGTCATATTCAGGGTCACGGTAAAGGATGGCTATGCCCGGATATTATAGAAGCTCGGGCTTTACCCCGACTACCTAGAATTTCTTGATCATAATATTCTTAATTTTTTTCATAAAAATAACAATGGTTTTCTAGCATCTGTTCTTAGAGTTTGTTGTTTCTTTGAGGTTTAACTCAATCGAGACTTTTTCGGCTAAACACTCAACCTTCTTTGAATCAGACTGGGTTATTTGTCGAGAAGACTTCTCTGGGGACTTAAAAGCTCCCGTTATCGCTGACAGACTCTAACGGGAGTTATTTTCTAATCAGAATCTACTTTCAAAACCGAAAACCTGAATTGAAAATCTCAGCCAGTCTAGTCGTAGGTTCCTGTATTCAAGCGGAAGTTTCCTTCTTGTAAAACAGAAGCAACTGGAGTGACTGTAAATTCATCTAAATGAGTTTCCAGAATTTGTTTTTGACGCTCTGTTAATCCCTCCATTTGGAGGACATCCTCAACTGAATCAAAGGGGGCTTGATCAACAATCATCGAAGCGAGAGTGGGAAACATCCCCCGCAATTGTCTAAATTCTCGAATCGAACTATTGTTGAGATCGAGCTTCTCTCCAAATTCGCCTAACTTTTGGTCCGCCCGATTTCTTCGTTGTTCAACCGCCAAAAGGGGAGAGACAACAGGTAACTTATTCAGACTCAAATTAGCTGCATAAGCATTCTGATGTCCAGCCCATCCTAGACAACTTATTAATAAACCTACTAGAACTAACAAACGACCTAATTGTTTCATTGATATTTTTCTCCCAACTGATCTAAACAGCAGTGACAAGTACCTCGTGACACACTCCACGCCCATTGGCGGTGGATCTAATTAAAGTGATTGCAGTCACCTTAATGCAGTCATTACCCTACTGTTATGGTAATATACCGCACTCTTGACACCATGAACACCTGTTAAGATTGCTGTTTGATCAAAAAGCGTTTTTTTGACAAGACTGTTCAAACTAATATCTTAGTCCGACTCCTAAACCTAAACCGTAAATTTTTGTGACTTGATCATCGATATTGAAAATCACCTTAATTCCGCTTCCATCAGGATTCATCCATTCATAGGAGGTTTTAAAGTTTTCGTCTCCATCCGGGTTGAAACTTGGATTGGGCTTTCCCTCTGTTCCCATGATGGATGAGACTTGATTATAGGTCATTCCCATTTGTAGTTGATAATATTGTTGACGTGTGGCTAAAGTTTGGCCTTCGGGTGTTTGAGAGGGAATGGGATCTCCACCCATGACATATTCGTTTAAATTGTGGGTAATAATGGAACGAACTCGATTATCTTGATCAAAAACAACACTAATACCCGTATTGTCTGGGTTTAACCAGTGATAGCGAGTTTGAGAAGAATCACCACTCGTATTGTAGAGTTCTTTGTCACTTTTTCCCTCGGAACCCATGACTGTTTTGACTTCCTCATAGGTCATCCCGATTTTGAGTTGATTATAGTAATCTATTGTAATAGGACTTTGATATAAGTTTTGGAGTCGATCATCTTCTGTTCTTGATAAGTTTGTATGTAGGGGAGACATTAAGTTGTAAGAACCCAGATTAATCACTTCGTTTTCTGGACTAAATACAACTGTAATGGATGAACCATCGGGATTAATCCAATGATACATCGTGCGAGCATCTTCTTGATCGGAATTCTCTCGAAACCCCTGATCCCGTTCTCCGGGTTCTCCTCCCATAATGGCTTTGACTTCTTCATAAGTCATTCCATGGCGAATTTGATCATATTCGACTTTAGTAAAAGGGTTAAAAGGAGTAGCATTAATCGGTACGGAAAAGAAACAGTTTAAAACCAATCCGGCTGTAATTAGAATTCGTTTCATTCTTGAGTTCTCCTCATCCCTGAATAGTATTAAATGACTAAAACGATTAGATCTAACTATTTTAAACCTCTAAGCTTTTGTTTTTTCAACCGTTTAAGGTGAGCTTTTCTTAAATTATTGATCAAGATTTTCATTTGGTTTAAATTGGCTGATTTTCCTCCATATCGCCACTGCATATAAGTCTGAGAAACTTCCTCAATCACCTCAGTTTCATCGACAGAATGATATTGTTGCATAGAGTGAGCATATTCTAAAGGCGTTTGTGCGGCAGACTTCTGATATCCTTTTGCCGCTAAAAGCTTCAACATCTGTTGATAAAAACGTTCTTCAGGAGGCAATTTAGACAACCAACGACGATAACGCCAAACTTGCCAGCGATCAAATCCTAACCACCCCAAAAAACTCACTGCTAATGCCACGAATAAGGCGGTAAATAAACCCACCCAGCCCTGAGCAAACAGAGTTAAAAACCACCGAATACTTCGCGCTATCCACAGGAATAAGGTGCCGAATATTGTTTGTAAAATACTCGTAACTGGAGACGGTAGCCAACCCGCTATCCATTGCCAAAATGAACGCAATGCACTAAAAGTTTGGTTTTCTTCGATAGAAGGTGGTATTAAGTCCATACCAGGAATGGGATTAAAAGCAAACCAACCATACTCAGGAAAATACACCTCTGTCATGGCATGAGCATCGGTATTTTTGACGATATATAAGCCTGTAAAGGGATTAAATTCTCCCGAGTCAAATCCCGCCACTAATCGAGCTGGAATGCCTATAGAACGCAGCATTATCGTTAAAATCGTTGCAAAATGATCGGGATAACCACCCGTAATTGTTTCGTTGGGTGGACTGTCTTTGTATCCAAATAAAAAGGCTTCGACTAAATCTTCATCTTCTCGTAAAAAGGGAGGTGCTTCTTGAAGACGATAAACCGGATTTTGTTTGAGGTATTGAGCGAGATAGAGTGCTTTTTCGTAAGGGTTATCAAGAGGAATTTTAGTTTGGGAAACTTGATTAACGTTTTGTAAGATTTCTTCTGTTTTCTGACGAACTTTATCTCGAATTTCTTCGGGAACTTCTAGATAATAATCTGTGATTTTCTTGGGGTATTTCGTTGAAGTTTCTTGCAGGAAAGAACGATTACGAAAAGGAACTTGAGAGACAACAGTATAGGTCATTCCTTCTCGCAAATCTAACGGCGATCGCAAATTTCGTTCAGCATCAATTGCTAATTCTTGAGTTGGGAAATACACTTCTTTTGCCCAAGGCATAGAAGGAAGTAAGTTTGGGAGTTGAGAAATAATCGTATAACTTTGAACAATTTCTCGGGTTTCACTGGCTGTAATGAAAGGGTAAAGCAGAAATTGATAAGACCAAGATGGACGGTTGATCACAGACATTTCATCATCATCATTGCGGGAAATTTCCCACCCTTGACCCGTATATTGATCAAAAGCAACAACCCGCCAAAATCCTCGGGCTTGCGATCGCACACGCATCACGACTTTCGGAGTTAATTGACCCCGTAAATTTTGGTTAATTTGGGTATCAAAACCATAGTAAAAAGTCGAATCAAGTTGACCTGCGCCTCGACGCGGACTGCGCCCACTGCTGCCATCTTCAGAGTTATTTTCTGAGTTGTCTTCCGAGGCATAACCGGGATTAAAAACACGAGTCCCATCAAATTGACCTTGAGGTAAATCAATCGGAGAACTCACCGGAAAAGAGCGCAGTTGATAACTCGGAAAACGAGGTAAGAGAGCAAAAATAAGTAGTCCGAGAACAACAACAACAATAAAGCTAACGCCTAAAAATTTTACATT
>NZ_AAVU01000064.1 GCF_000169095.1 Lyngbya sp. PCC 8106 | reverse complement strand
CAAGCCCGAACGTTTGTCCTCAATTCTGCAAGAGGCGATCAACGAAGACCAACAACTCACCCTCACCCCCGAGGACAATAACCTGTTAACCGACCTGTACGAGTTGACAATGGCCGCTTGTTATGCAGGAGAAGGAGTTGATCAACAATGGGCGAGTTTTGAACTGTTCACCCGCAGACTCCCCGACAAATACGGCTATTTAATTGCGATGGGACTTGCCCAAGCCTTAGACTATTTAGAGAAATTTCATTTCACTACCCGTCAAATTGAAGCATTGCGATCGCTAAAAATCTTTGCAAACGCCCCTCAAGCCTTTTGGTCACTCTTAGAAAATGCCAAATTCACGGGAAACGTTTGGGCTGTCCCCGAAGGAACCGCTATTTTCCCCAATGAACCCCTGTTGCGTGTAGAAGCCCCGTTGTGGCAAGCACAAATTGTAGAAACCTTTCTCCTCAACACCCTCAACTATCAGACCTTAATTGCAACTCGTGCGGCACGTCTGCGGGATGTGGCAGGCTCAAAAGTCAAATTATTAGAATTTGGCACCCGACGAGCATTTAGTCCTCAAGCCTCAGTATGGGCGGCTAGAGCGGCTTTGGCTGCGGGACTAGACTCAACCTCTAACGTGTTGGCGGCTTTAAAATTGGGACGCGAACCTGTGGGAACAATGGCGCATTCGTTAGTGATGGCGGTGGGTGCTTTAGAAGGTGGAGAAGATGAAGCATTTGCGGCGTTTTTTCGGCATTTTCCGGGTTCGACACTGTTAATTGATACTTATGATACTGTAGAAGCGGCACGTCGGTTAGCAGAGAAAATTAACCAGGGTAAAATGGATGTAAAAGGAGTACGATTAGATTCGGGAGATTTAGCTTCATTGTCTAAACAAGTGCGATCGCTTTTACCGGGTGTTTCTATTTTTGCCAGTGGAGATATTGATGAATATGAAATTGCTCGACTGAAAACTGAAAATGCAGAAATTGATGGGTATGGAATGGGGACGAAACTGGTAAGCGGTTCTCCGGTGAATGGAGTTTATAAGTTGGTAGAAATTGATGATCATTCCGTGATGAAAAAAGCCAGTGGTAAGGCGACTTATCCGGGGAGAAAGCAAATTCTTCGCATCTTTAAGCAAGGTCAAATAACGGAAGACTATTTAATTTTAGCCGATGAAAAAAGACCCGAGGTTGAGTCAGGAAATGGTCAATCTATTTCTCAGGTTGAATTAATGCAGCTGATGGTTAAAGCGGGTGAACGAATAGTTTCTCCTGAACCGTTGGAGACAATTGCTCAACGAACTGCGGCTTCTGTGGCGAGTCTTTCTCCTGAAGTTCGACGTTTAGATGATCCGATTTCTTTTGAGGTGAATGTTTCAGAGGCGTTAGCAGAATTGACAGAACGTGTTCGCGATCAAATTTGAGTATTTATGGCTGTTTGAAAAATTGAAATTGAATGATAAAGTGGAGGTGCTGTTTTCAGATGCCTCCCTATTCTAATTTTTGAAAAGATTATATGAGTTTCCCTTCTGTTCTCAATATTGCTCTGGGTTTATTTTTTGTTTATTTGCTGTTGAGTTTATTGGTTTCTGATCTCCAAGAACTTTTGTCAACCTTATTTTGGGATAGTCGAGCTAAAAGTTTATATCGTTCGATCCATTCTATTGTAGGTGAAAAGATGGCGGAGTCTTTATATGAGCATCCTTTAGTTAAGTCTTTGAAAGATTATAAAACCGAACAAGGGAAAAACTTTGTTGGGCCATCTTATATTCCTAAGAATATTTTTGCATTTGCTTTAATAGATAGTCTTCTAGAAAAATCTTCTATTGATTCTATAATTGTTGATTTAGAGTCAGAACAGTTTATTGAAGCCCTAGAATCCGATCAAATTCAATCAATACTTTGTAGAGATCAAATTAAACTATTTAAAGTTTTAGCCGTACAAGCCAATCTCAAACAAGACGAGCTAGGGAGTTATCTAGCCGCCTTAGAAGCCGAAATCATGAACTGGTTTTCTCAGGCTATGGATAGGGCTTCTGGAGTGTATAAACGTCAGGTAAAATGGAAGACATTACTCTTTGGTTTTCTATTTGCGGTTATTTTAAATGCCGATACTTTGAATATTGCCAGTCGCCTCTACAAAGAACCTTTTTTACAATATCAATTATCTCAAGAAGTTAATCAATTTTATGAGATTCAAACATCTCTGTATTCTGATGAACCTGTCGAACCTTCACAATATTCTTCTGATCTCACTCAAGATTTAACCCAATTTATCATTAATTTTTCATCCTTACCTCTAGGATGGACTCAGGAGAATATAAACGAACAATTTAATTTAAAACCAGAAATCAGTACAAATGCAGGAGGAGTTCGAGGATCACAAATTAGTTTTGTAATTGCTCAAGCCATACTCGGATGGATACTCACGGCGATCGCAATTTCAATGGGAGCATCTTTTTGGTTTGATCTGCTCAAAAAAATAATTAATGTGCGAAATACAGGTAGTCAGTAAACTTCCCTGTCCCCTGTCCCTTATCCTCTGTCACCTAAGAGTGCCTTTGAGTTCTCCAGGCTTTAAAAAACCTGGATTCTAAGCGGAATTGTTACACAGATTAAAATCTTCTTCACAATGTTGCTTACGATACAATCTAGAAAGACTGTCTAGATTATATCGATGCGGGAGACTCAAAACTCCCCTAACAACCTTGGCTAAAAGCTGTGTTGGTACTTTTGCTTTACGGATTATATTGGCACTGCCATTGCAATCAGCGTTGATTAATTGTCCCTGATAATCTTTGAACAAGCCTCTTTTAATTCGCTTTCCTGACGATTTCCACCCTAACTCCTTCGGAGTGGCTTCGCCTACGGGTTTTTCACCAAATGCAGGTAAGATATCACTATCTAAAAAGCTGGCTTTTGAGGTGTAAGATTCTTCAGTCTCAACAAAATCTATCCCGTGTTGTTCACAGAGTTGAGAAATGCGGGATTTTAATTTAGCGGTAGGAACCTGTACAAAAGATTGGTTATTTTTCTTGCCAATATTGATACTGTCTTTGTTTCGTTGATTCCATCCAAATACAATGGTTGAGACTCTATTCTTAAGACACCAGTTAATAATAAACCTTGCGGCTTTGTTAACGTTGTCGCGCATTTGGCGGTTGCGTTTTTCGGTAATAGCCGCTAGATTTTCATCCCAGTACCCTTGTTCTCTCCCTGTCTTTAGTTTTGCAACTTGCTTGTTATACCATTGATTTTGAGACTTAACCTTTTTACCATCAATGATGAATGATTTACCCGTTGTACTAACACAGGTTAACCAGTTATTTAATCCCGGATCAATTCCAAGTATGTGACCAGATTGTTCAGCTTGTTTTACTTTCGGTTGTCCATAAACAAACTCTAAATAAAAACTGTTATTACGAGGCACAAATCTAAATTATTTGATTTCATTAAAATTCAAATTGCTTGGCATTGCCAAGGTAAAGCTATCTAATCCAAACCACGCTTTTACCTGCTTCCCCAAAGAGAACTTTAGCTGACCATCAGCTAGTTTCACCCATCGTTTAGGATGGCTTACAACTGCCAAGCCGCCTTTCTTTCTGTACTTGGGGAACCTGGGTTTATTGGCTAACTCACCTTGCTTGTACATTTTAATCAGCCTAGAGATAAGAGTTGAATGATTCAACCACGCCATGCAATGTCTGTTGAGCGCAAGCTGATCGTAAGGCTTTGAAATGCGGGTTGCTTTTTAACATTCTGTCAAGGTCATATTTTGACAAAAAGTGATTGGCTTTGAAAAACATTTGACGACACAAATAAATTCCGCAATTGGTTAGCTTGTTTGACTCTGAGCAGATATATTCAAGTATAGCCAAAACATCTGGGGTGGAATCAATCAAGTGTTGTTGACATCCGTACATTTTTATCACCTCCCGTAGATATACTAGCACTAATAAACCACTTTGAAATACAGTTAATGAAACGTAACTAGGCGTGAATACCGCATAAACCCACACTCGGTAACACTACTTAACTACCATTTTGTCTTTTGTCCAAAGAGAAGAAAGAAAGTTCTGGTGGATGAGGTGGCGATGAGGCTTCAAGACATAATATTTGAACTTTGCTCGGAAAATAATTGGAGATTAATAGCTCTAGAAGTCATACCTGATCATGTGCATCTATTCTTAGAGGTTGACCCAATTTTTGCTCCTTCAACGATAATTAAGAGAATAAAGGGAAGGGCATCACATCACTTGAGAAAGGAGTATCCACATCTGCTCAAATTACCGACTCTTTGGACTCCTAGTTATTTCTGTGCGACCACTGGAAATGCTTCTACTGAAACTATTAAAAAGTATATTGAGAACCAGAGAGGAAAGTAACAGCAGGTTAAAACCTGCCGTGTCATTATTCATCCAGTCGTTAAAACAACTGGCTAACTTCTTCCCGCGTCATTTTAGGTTTTCAGATCGGGTTGCACTAGAATTCTCGCAACTGATGTAGACTATGTACGGCGACCTCACAACTCACAGGACTCAAACAAAATCGAGACGGTAGTATAAGGGGGAAAGTTGGCATTCAAGCAAATGAGTTCAAAAGCTGAAACCATCCTGAATAATGGCCAATACAAAATTGAGCGTGTATTGGGTCGGGGAGAGTATGGAATCACCTATGGCGCAGTCGATATTCGTCGCCAGCAAATGGTGGCGATTAAAACGGTTAACCCAAATTTACGCCATCATACAGAGTTTGCTCAGTTTCAGTATCATTTCAAGGCTGTCGCTCGATGTCTAAGCCAATGTCAGCATCCAAACCTAGTGAAAGTTTTGGAAGTGTTTGAAGATCGAGGCTTACCTTTTATGGTGATGAACTATATTTCAGGTCAGCCTTTGATCGACTCGCTGGGGTTGGGTTCACAACTCTCTGTGACTCAAGCGGTTCGATTTATTCGTCAAATTGCGGTTGCATTGAGCGAGATTCATCAACAAGGAATCATTCACTGTAACCTCACTCCTGAAGTCATTGTGCGAGCCGAACAAACCGAGCAGTTGATTTTAACCGATTTTGGAATCGCCAGTCGGTTAACAGATGCAATGACTCAACCCTATCTCGGAAGCCGTAGCCTATCGGGAGGATATGCAGCTTTAGAACAATATTTACCTCACGAAAAGTTAACGACAGCCACCGACATCTATAGTTTGGCTGCAATCTTATATTGGTTATTAACAGGTACGCCACCTTTAGAAGCACCGTTATGTTTGTCTGGGGTGACAGAAACGTTGTTGAGTCCGTCTAAACCGAGTTTGAGACAACTGCGACCGGATCTGAGTCCGACCTTAGAACGAGTGATTTTGTGGGGATTGGAGTTAGAACAGCAACATCGACCCCAAAGCCTAGAGCAATGGTTAGCTTTTCTCCCCGAATTAGAAGATTATTCTGTCGTTGAATCTGGGGTGACTGAAGATGAATCAGATCAGGTCACAACCTCATCTGTGGGTTCTCACGCTGGAGATCATCATCGAGAAACATCATCAGAGTCATACTCGTCTGGTGATCAGACCGACAATAAACAATTCACCCCTCTGTTTAGATTCTCCTCAATTCCGGGGTTTGTTCCGTTTGTGTTTATGATTACCGCAATGTTCTCCGGTTGTGTCGGATTTTATTTGACGCGAGTTTATGGTGGAGTTCAGCCACAGACCACCGTTTTACAACCCGAAAAATCTTTTGATCAGCAATTCCCCGACTATGACCCCTCAAAGCCAGTATTTCAAGAGCCATCTGTTAAGAGTCAATTGGTTACAGACTCAATCACAGGTGAGAGTGAGCGAGATTTTGACTACCGAGACTCAGATATATTGAACGGAAAAGAATCGACACGACAGATGGCTTCAGAGGAAGCGTGGACGGAAGATTATACAAGCGACTGGACAGTCGAATCCGAGGATTATCAGACCGTCGAATCTCAACCGAGTTCTATTGACGGTTATTACTCAGAGTCGCAGACCTCAACAACCGATTCCTATTCGTCCGATTCTTCGAGCTATTCTTCTGAGTATTCTCGTGATCAAAGCTATCCGAGTTCTTACTCCTCCAACTCCTCAGAATATTCAACACCGAATTATCCCCAGAGTTCCTACTCAACTTCGACTCCGGTGAGAACGACCTCTAATGATTATCCCAGTCCAGCGACTTTAGACTCACCCCGTTATTCTTCAGAGGAATATCCTCGCCGTGAGATCGACTCTACAACTTCTCCGTCGTCGGTAGAGTCGAATGAATATTATTCTCCGAGTTATCCCGCTTCGTCTGAGCTTTATAATTCAGTAGAGACCGACTCCAACTTCCCGAACGATCTCCCGATGTCTTCCGAACAGCCAGAGGAGAGTCCGGCTATTCCTTCAAGTTCCTATTCTGACCCATACTTAGAAACGGAGATGGAATATAAGGTTCCTGATGAAACTCTCTCAATCCCGAAATTTGAGACTCAATCTGAACTTCCTCGCTCAGAGTCAGAAATAGAATTTACGTCTGGGGGTTCAACATAAAATTAAGTTTTTATGAGCAATCGCCAGCACGAAGACAGAGGGATTGGGTTGGTGGTCAATCAACAAACTCAATCAATCAGTGATCCGGTTTGAAGACTTGTCTTGTCTCGTTTGTAGTCAACTTTGATCCTGATCAAAAGTTCACTCGATCAGTCTGAGTTTATTGTCTCCCTTTCCGGGAGTCAGCACGTTATAATTTGTTACGGAAGTTAGTAAAACTTTTTTATGAGTAAGCCAACGGTTAACGCTTTTTTTGTAGGCCGAGCAGTTGCAGAAGGCCTTTACGAACAATTAGAAAACCTTTTTACCAATGCTTTGAGTGAATTGGGCAAATTTGATGCAGAGCAACGAGAAAATCTGCGACAATTTACAGAACAAGTCTTAGAACGAGCCGATCAAGAAGCTCAAATGACCAATCAGGGAACAACTTCTTCCTATGGAAGTAGCCGAGCCAATTCCCAATCGATTGATTTGCAAGCTACGATCGATGAACTACGAGCAGAAATCGCCGAACTGCGATCAGAGCTGCAACGTTATCGTAATCGTAATCAGTAAGTCGATCACAGACTCCACTGATTAAAATGACTTATAAAACACGAAAATTACCGGAAACAAAACTTGGAAACTCGAGTGTCTGTCCCTATTGATAACTCGACTTACCCCAAGCGGCACGCCGAGCGTGTTGCTGCGTCTTCCGTCGGAGCGACGAATCGGAAGTTACATGGAGGTAAAGCCTATCGTTGGAATCGCAAAAACTACTCTCGTCAACGGCGTTTTGTTGACATCTGGACGTTTGTTCTGACTTGGTTAACTTGGTTATGGCTCGATCAACAGCAATGGAGCTATTGGGGAGGTTACTCCGATGACAAGAAAAATGCTCGACGCCGCGCTCAAGCAAGCTGGGTTCGAGAAACTTTCTTAGAGTTGGGGCCAACCTTTATTAAGCTTGGACAGCTCTTTTCAACCCGGGCGGATTTATTTCCCGTCGAATACGTTGAAGAACTCTCAAAGCTACAAGATAGAGTTCCTGCGTTCAGTTATGAACAATCTCAGGAAATTATCGAGCATGATTTTGGGAAAACCGTTGACCAGCTTTTTCGCAGCTTTGACCCCATTCCCCTAGCCGCCGCTAGTTTGGGTCAAGTTCACAAGGCGCAACTGCGTTCGGGTACTGAGATTGTGGTGAAAGTCCAGCGACCCGGACTCAAAAAGCTGTTTGAGATCGATTTAGCGATTCTAAAAGGCATTGCTCGCTACTTCCAAAATCATCCGAAATGGGGTAGAGGTCGAGATTGGTTAGGTATTTATGATGAATGTTGTCGCATTTTGTGGCTCGAAATTGATTATCTCAATGAAGGTCGCAATGCCGATACCTTTCGGCGCAATTTTCGCTCCTGTGATTGGGTGCGGGTGCCGCGAGTTCATTGGCAATATTCATCCCCCCGTGTATTGACTTTAGAATATGTTCCTGGAATTAAAATCAGCAATTATGAAGCACTAGAAGCCTCGGGATTGGATCGCCGTAAGTTAGCAAATATGGGAGCTGAAGCCTATTTACTCCAGCTTCTCAACGATGGATTTTTTCATGCGGATCCTCATCCGGGTAATATTGCCGTCAGTCCAGAAGGAAAGCTAATTTTTTATGACTTCGGGATGATGGGACAAATTACCTCGAATCTGCGGGAAAAGCTGATGCAGACTTTGTTTGGTATTGCTCAAAAAGATGCAGATCGGGTCGTTAAGTCTTTGATTGATCTCGGAGCTTTAACGCCAACAGGGGATATGGGTGCCGTGCGGCGTTCAATTCAGTATATGCTGGATCACTTCATGGATAAACCCTTTGAAGAACAGTCTGTGGCGGCGATCAGTGATGACCTCTACGAGATCGCCTATGATCAGCCCTTTCGGTTTCCGGCGACGTTTACCTTTGTGATGCGAGCCTTCTCGACACTCGAAGGGGTGGGTAAAGGCTTAGATCCAGATTTTAATTTTATGGAGGTCGCACAACCGTTTGCGATGCAACTTATGTCAGAAACAAATCTTTCCGAGACAACCAATAGTCTTTTTAATGAGTTTGGACGTCAAGCGGCTCAAGTCAGTTCAACGGCTTTAGGTTTACCTCGACGCATTGAAGACACGCTTGATCGACTTGATCAAGGGGATCTTCGGATGCGAGTGCGGGCCACAGAAACTGATCGGATTTTGCGCCGGGTCAGCAATGTTCAGATGGGCACCAATTATGCTCTGCTCACGGGTGCATTTACGATATCGGCAACGCTGTTATTCATTAGTGATAAGGTTTGGTTGGCTGGAGTTGTGGTTTTCCTAGCTTTTATAATGGGAATTGCGTTCTTCCGCCTATTAAGACGGATTGATCGCTTTGACCGAATGATGTAAAAGCGGCAAACAGAGAATGTGTAAACTCTCCATACAGTTGACTTTTGCCAAGTGTAATCTAAAACTAAACATCTGGGTGACAAATGGTATCATAATAAACACAATTGATGCCTCGTCTGCGGTAGAAACAAGGAGTTTCCTTTGGGTTGCCTAACCGCTAAGGGGTAATTGAGTGAGAAGTCTGCATCTGTATTATCCTGAATTTAGGTTAAGATTAATACTTCTAGGGAGCTGAAGCAGTTAAACTATTCGTTTATGAAACTCGATTTTGCGGGTCTGACGGATACAGGAAATGTTCGTGCCGTTAACCAGGATGCCTTTTATATCGATCCTCAGGGACGGTTCTTTATCGTGGCTGATGGCATGGGAGGACACGCCGGAGGGCAGGAAGCGAGTCAGATCGCTGCTCAAACCATTAGAGACTATCTCAATACTCATTGGGATAATCCAGATGTTTGTGCTTTGTTGAAAGAAGCTTTTCTGGCAGCAAATGAGGAAATTGTCCGCGATCAGCACTCTCATCCTGATCGATCAGATATGGGAACAACCGCAGTTGTGGCTTTGTTTCGAGAGGCAGGTCAGACTTGGTGTGCTAATGTTGGGGATTCTCGGGTCTATCAACTGCATCAACAAGAACTTAAACAAATTACAGAAGATCAAACTTGGGTCGCTCAAGCGGTCAAGCGTCAAGTGCTGACGAATGATGAAGCTCGGATTCATCCTTGGCGTCATGTCTTATCTCAGTGTCTGGGACGAGAAGATTTATCATTTGTTGAGATCGAACCGATTGAGGTTGAAGTTGGCGATCGCTTACTGTTGTGTAGTGACGGACTCACCGAAGAACTCGATGATGAGGTGATTACAAACCAACTCAAATTGGCTCAAAGCTGTGAACAGATCGCCAATATTTTAGTCAAGGAAGCCAAACAACTCGAAGGAAAAGATAACATTACTGTGATTGTCATTTCGGTTGAACCGAGTTTATCGGATCATAACAATTCGTGATTGAGAAGGGATAATGGTTCGTGTCATTGGTCTGATTAGTGGTACCTCTGTCGATGGAATTGATGCCGCTTTTGTAGAAATCAACAGTTCCTCAACTTCGATGCAGATACAACTGATCGCCGCCCAAACTTATCCCTATTCACCAGAATTGCGGAGTCAAATTCTCCGTCTGTGTGGCGGTGAGTCGATCTCTATGGCGGAACTGGCTCAACTCGATGATGCGATCGCGATAGAATTTGCTCAAGCTGCACTAGCCATTCAAGATGGATTTGAACTCGGGGCGACGTTAATTGGTTCTCACGGTCAGACGGTTTATCATCGTCCTCAAAAAGAAAATCAGTTAGGGTATAGTCTTCAGTTGGGTCGAGGGGCCGTCATTGCCCAACGGACAAATCTGACCACAGTGAGTAATTTTAGAGTTGCAGATATTGCTGTTGGAGGTCAAGGAGCGCCCCTGGTTTCTCGGGTTGATGCTGTTATTTTGAGTCATCCCACCTACAGGCGTTGCGTGCAGAATATTGGTGGTATTGGGAATGTCACTTATCTACCGCCTGACGGACTCAATTCTTCAGATCCAATTATCGGTTGGGATACCGGGCCTGGAAACAGTTTATTAGATTTAGCGATACAATCTTTTTCTCACGGTACCAAGACCTATGATCAAGATGGGGCTTGGGCAACCCAAGGAACACCTTGTATGAGCTTAGTCGAGCAATGGCTCAAACAAGACTTTTTTCAGCAACCTCCTCCGAAGTCTACCGGACGAGAACTTTTTGGTCAAGATTATCTGCAACAGTGTTTAACAGCAGCTCAACCCTACAATTTAAGTGAGGCTGATTTGTTAGCCACTTTAACGGAACTCACAACTGCATCGATAGAACAGAGTTATCGCCAGTTTTTACCTCAAATGCCCGATCAAGTTTTACTCTGTGGTGGCGGGAGTCATAATCTTTTTCTCAAACAGAGTTTACAACGGCGATTAAATCCGATCTCTGTGATAACGACTTCTGAGGTGGGAATGGATGCCAATTTTAAAGAAGCAATTGCATTTGCGGTGTTAGCCTATTGGCGTTCTCAAGGAACAGTGGGTAATTTACCCGAAGTCACGGGCGCTAAAACTGCCGTTATATTAGGGGAAATTCATACAGCCTGGGGAACCCACGTGGTACGATAGAGGCGCAAGGATAGGTCAGTATCAAGTAGAAGCTTGGTGTGTCTTCCTTTCGTTTAACTGGCTAGAAACCTCGCGTGCAGTAGAGGATATCATTGTGGATCACACATTTCTCATCCAACCGGGTCAGTGGATGGTGGAAGGAAGTTGGATAGACCGAAATCAACTTCCTATCACTGTTAAAGGAAAAACTCTTGTGGCTTGGAATCAAATGGAATGGTTCAGTATGGTGACAAAGCTGATTTTTCCCGATAGCGATCGCGATGATATTATCCTACAGTATCGGGGACGACTTGATACGAATGAACGCCAATATACCTTTGTTTTACAACACAGTGAGTTGGGAAATATTGAGGGTGAAGGATTAATTGGCCCGGAGTCGATAGTGCAGCGTTATTGGGTATTAGGAGATGAAAGCCAGCGACGTAGCGGTTTTGAGACTTTACGCCAGATAGACTCTGATCGATATTACTACTCTAGTGGTATTATGGCGGGTCATCATCTGAATCTGGTGAGTGTGATGGAAACGGTTTTGGAGCGTAAACCCTGATCACTCAAGCTAACTTTACAGATTCGTGGAGTGGTGAAGTCTTAAAAGTTAGGTGAAATGATTCAATGATCAAGACTTGACCGAAAAAATTGGGATACAAGCCCCGTCCTTTAGGACGGCTTTATGTTAAACTTTCTTTTGTGGAAAGGGTAATCAACCACACTAAAAACCCAGTCGCCGAAAGGCAGCGCACCTTGACGCACTGAAGTTATGGGGTTCCGCACAGGAAAGCTTGTGCGCTTATTAGCGCGCAACGCAACAAGTACAGAGAAACCAAGATTTTAGGTTTTGAACTGTAGGGTAGGGCATACCCAAACAGGTTTCTGAAATGGAGCAAAACGCTTGAGGAGAATCCATCTCTGGTATAGATAGGTCGCCCTGTCTGTATTAAGTGGACTCGCTGAACCAAGAATCCCCGCCGTAAACGGCGCGGGAGTGTCAAAAATACACTCAGAAAAAATATTAATTTCAATGTAAAATCACTTCAGTCTTCAGGACTGGTCAACCTGATTGGAAATCATATGCCAGTTGATACCCCAGTACCCCAACTTGTTTCTACTGTGAGAAAAAAGTAAGAGATAGAGGTTGCTCAACGGCAAACGTCAAACTCTACTCTTGGTCAGAGCCAGGTTCTAGTCCCCATTGATACTTGAGAAATTGCTGATACATATTCTCTCGTACCATCATTTGTTCGTAAAGGCTAACCAAAAATTCTTGAGCCTGTTCTCGACTCATTTGATTAACCTGCATTTTGAACGAAGACAAATTGAACTGTTGTTCGATAGAAAGTTCACTGGGTTGGTTCATCTTGGTTCTCCATAATGAAACTTAGAGGCTGTTACTCCTGATGGAGTCGGGTGGATTTTGTCGTTTAATCACAGTTGAGACCAGAGGGACGATAGTCCAAATCGGATATCGTTGATCCTATTATTACAAAAGGTAACAAGAGTTTGACAAAATGACCACTTTTTATAAAAAAATTATCTACCACTAACATAGCAAATACTATTGGCGATGTTGTAACAGAGAATACCTGCTTTACCGGATATCCTATCCCCCCAGACAGTCCTACCGCGTTGAGGGGAGTGGCAAACCTCTATGCGGGAGGTAGGGAGACAGGGAACAGGGAACAGTGGTGGTTTTAACGACTGACTTCTGACCAAGGAAAGCGGGTACAAGCCCCGTCGTTCACGACGGTTAACTCAAGTCGATGCACACAAACCGAGCTACGGGTGATATATTGTTGATATACGCCAAATAATCTAGCGTCAATGATTGTTTACGAATTCAAGGCAAAAGGGAAGCCATATCAATATAAGGCAATCGATGAAGCTATCCGAACAGCTAAGTTTGTGCGGAATTCATGCTTGCGGTATTGGATGGACAATCGTGACTTAGGAAGAAAAGAGTTGTATCGATACAACACCGAACTCCGAGCTATGTATCCTTTTGTCAAGGATTTAAACTCCCACGCTTGTCAGGCATCTGTAGAAAGGTGTTGGTCGGCTATTGCTAGGTTTTTTGAGAACTGTAAAAAATCCTCACTCGCCCTTCTTAATAAAGGGGAAATCAAAGGGGGGATAGGATATCCTAAGTTCAAAAAGTATTCTCGCTCTGTCGAATATAAGACATCAGGCTGGAGGCTTCTAGATCCTAAGCAGATCGAGTTCACTGATAAAAAGGGGATTGGAAAACTCAAGCTTGTCGGAACTTGGGATTTGGCATTCTATCCTGTTGAACAGATTAAACGGGTCAGACTGGTTAGAAGGGCGGATGGTTATTATGTTCAATTTTGCATCCAAGTTGATGTGAAGATAGAAACAAAACCAACAGGGAAAACAATTGGGTTAGATGTGGGCTTGAAAGAGTTCTACACTGATAGCAATAACAATACTGAACCCAATCCCCGTTTCTACATAAAAAGTGAGAAACGATTAAAGTTTTATCAACGACGTGTTTCTCGCAAGAAAAAAGGCAGTGCCAACCGATTAAAAGCCATTAAACGACTAGGCAAAGTACACCTTAAAATAAGTAGGCAACGTGAAGAACACGCAAAGAGAGTTGCGCGTTGCGTAATCCAATCTAACGATTTGGTCGCTTACGAAGATTTAAGGATTAAAAACTTAGTAAAAAACCATTGTCTTGCCAAGTCGATTAATGATGCGGGTTGGTATCAATTTAGAAAATGGTTGGAGTATTTTGGGAATAAATTTGGTCGGGCTACAGTAGCTGTCAATCCTGCTTATACTTCTCAAAATTGCTCAAGTTGTGGAACAATAGTTAAAAAATCTCTATCAACTCGAACTCACGTTTGTCGATGTGGATGTGAGCTAGATAGAGATCACAATGCAGCAATTAATATTCTAAATTCTGCTTTAAGTACGGTAGGGCATACCGGAACTTGGATCTTAGATCCGAACGCTTCTGGAGATTCAACCTCTACTGTGATAGGAGGAATCCTGTCTCAGCAAGTCGAGTCGTAGAACGAAGAATCCCCGTTGTTTACGACCGGGAGTGTCAATGATCTTAAGAACAATCATTTATGATGGAGATCCTCATGCAAAAACTGATTACACCTCAAGAGTTAAAACAAAAATTAATAGCCACCCTCCAGTCCGTTTCTTCTCAATACCAAGGCGTTGATGGTGCGCCAATGACCAATCAAAAAATTAAACCTAATCTCGTCCAAGAAATTGAAGCAATTGTTGTTCAGTTAGAAGCAATTAACCCTAACTATCGTCCTTTATTGTTTAACCCCCAACTCCTCGATGGGGCTTGGCAACTTCTCTATTCAACTGCACGAGAAATTCGCAATCTCTCTGCACTACCACTCGGTTTAAAGGTGGGAAAAATTTATCAAGTGATTGATGTCGCTACTCAGTCTTTTTGTAATCAAGCATTTGTTCAACATTCGTTGGGGTTAATTGAGGGGGAAGTCAAAGTCACCGCTCGTTTTGAAGTTGTTGTTGATGAAAAAAACTTACCCGATAGCCGTATTAATGTTTATTTTCAAAATCGTTATCTTGGTGTTTCTAGGATTGTCGGTGTCAACACGCCAACGTTAAATCCTGCTCGTATTGTACCGGCTCGTAGTCCGGTTGGACGAATTCCGAGTCTAGACATCACTTATCTTGATGAAACCTTACGCATTGGTCGAGGAGGTGAGGGGAGTCTGTTTGTTTTACTCAAAAGTAATCTTGATTAAAATCAACAAACTGAAAACTAATATTATGGGGTTTTTTTAGAGAAGTTAGAAGTCAGAAGAAAACTAAATTGATCATCCTAAATCTGGATATCTAATACCTGATAAACATCTACCGATTTTTGTCGGCCTTTTAACTGAACATGACCAACCAAACTCGTAGAAAATAGATCCTGAATATACTGATAAGTATTATCACTAATTAATATTCGACATAGCCCCTGACCAAAAGACTTATCATAACTCTCCAAACGCGCTGCAATATTCACCGTATCGCCCAACGTGGTATAATCCATCCGTTGAGAACTGCCCAAACTCCCCGTGACCACAACCCCGGTTGCAATTCCAATTCGCATCGAAACTGTAGGCTGTCCATTTTGTTTCCATTTGTGATTGAGTGATCGCAATTTTTCCGCCATTGCCACTGCACAGGAAACCGCTAAAATCGCATCTTCGGCAATTTCTGACTCTTGAGTTCGAGGTAAAGGCACCCCAAACCCTGCCATAATCGCATCACCAATAAACTTATCAATAATCCCATCATGGCTGAGTACAGTATCGGCCATTGTATTCATGTATTCATTTAGCCAAAACATCAGACGATCCGGTTCCATTGATTCAGCGATCGTGCTAAAATCTTTAATATCAGCAAATAGAATCGTTGCCGTCATTTTCTGTCCGAGCAACTGACCTTGAGTTAACAGTTCATCACGACTTCGCCAAATCTCATCCGCAATTTTTGGGGTCAGATGACGGCCAAACAAATTCATCAAAGTTTGTCGTTCTTGACGTTGTTGATGAGCAATATAACCTGTAATTGCTGTTCCTGAACCTAACAACCCCAACAACGGGGGAATGATCGGTATCCACCAGCCCCGTAAAAAAGCTTGATAACAAATAACGGTTAAACTAATTCCAGCCAGAAGAATCCTAATAATTCCCTGAGTCGGACGATAACTCAATCCGATAGTCATTCCCACTGCTGACCACAACAAAATCCAAAACCATTCTACCGTTTCTGACCACACTTTAAATAAAGGTCGGTTATCGAGGGCAGCGCTGAGAATTTGACTGGCAATATTGGCATGAACAATCACCCCTGGCGTGCGGTCACTCATTCCGAATAAACTGCTACTGTAGGGAGTAAAAAATAAATCATTGAGACTTTGAGCGGTTGTCCCGATCAATACAATCCGATCCCGCATCAAATCTGGGGGTATCCGATCTGCTAAGATATCAGAAACCGAAACCGTTTTAAAGTTATCTAGTGAACCGCGATAGTTCAATAAAACTTGATAGCCGTTGTCATCTGCTCGTATATAACCCCCGTCATTGGCGGTAAAACGAGTAAATACCCCAAATCCTAGTTTGACTTCGCTGTTGGCTGTCATTTCTGGTGTTATCCCCTGGGTTTGTAAATACATCAACGCCAGTTGTAAGCCAATATTCATGACCATTTCACCGTCTGGGGGTTGTATGGTTAATAAAGCCCGTCTAATTTTGCCATCTCCATCCCAAACCAAATCGGCTGCACTGACTTGATTTTGCTCTTTTAACAGAGAAGGGGGAGCAATTGAGGAACCATTTGCATCACTAACAACTTTCTCAATTCCAATCAAATTGGGTGTAGTGCGATAGATGTTGAGGAGTTGTTCGTATCCGGGTGGGACAGGTAAATCTCGGTAGATGTCTAAACCAATGGCGACAGGTTGTTGTTGCTTAAGCTTCTCGATCAATTCGGCTAGGATAGTATCGGGAATCGGCCATTGTCCAATTTTTTGAATATCGGGTTCATCAATGGTAACGATCACAATGCGTTCATCAAAGGGTTCAAGAGGACGCAGACTCATCATTTGATCAAACGCTGCCCATTCGACCAATTGTAACACCCCCGCCAAACGTAATGCAATCACCAAGAAGGCGACAGCAGGAACAATTAACCAACGCCTGATAGACTTCAAAAAGGAAAACTGCGGGCGAAAGTTTAAAGTTCCTAAGCCCAAAAAAGCTTTTTTTTTTTCGGTTACGAACTTCAAACTTCATAACACCCATTGATTCGTGAGTTTGGGCAGGTTTTGAAGAAACGTTTCTCTGGCGATTACACTTCATTTTATAACTCAACCTACCCGACAAAATTAATTAGTCAATGAAGGGCTGTTGAGCCATTTCTTCGAGTCCCACAGATTTTAAAAGTTCCTCCCATTTACTAGCAAGCATTGAGTCATTCGGCTGATTTTGGCGTAAATTGGCTAAAATTCCTAAACTCTCAAACCAAATTCCGTTTTGGGCATAAACAGCAGCTTGTTCTAAAAGAGTGAGTTGCTGAAGTTGGTTAGATAAAGCACTATCAGCTTGGACTCGGCTAATTTCTCCGGTTAAAAATACAACTTCTGGTTGTTGTTGAGGGGACTGGGCTTGGCAAACCAGACCAAAAGACCAACGATAGGACTGACCGACTTTAAGCGGTACATCTGAAGGCAGTTTAACACTGATAATACCTGTTTTACCAGAAAGCGGGAGGCGAGTTTGATAAATGTCTTTATCGTTTTCGTCTTTGAGGCTAAATGCACCTTCTTGGGCTGCCATTGCAGGTACAAAGAAGTAAAATGTAGGGGTTCCTTCGATGGTTAATCCCGTTAAGTTGGAACTGATATCGTTGGATTTCTGTAGCGCAGGAACTAAAGCGGTGAGCTGGGTTTGGTTTGCTGATAAGATAGGGCAGTTATTGCCTGTACGGGAAGCCCCCCCTGCGGTACGATTTGGCATTCCTTGTCCTGCGGGGGGTTGAAACGCTACACTAACTCTTGTTTGTTGAGATGATGATTTTTCGGCTTTGACGGGTAAACTAGGGATGATCGCCAGTCCCACAGAAACCGTGACTAAAACGCTTATGAACTGTTGAGAAAAGAGTTGAGACAAATATTGTCTTTGCATTTGGGGTTGAGCCTCATAATGAAGGTGTAATTATAATCGCCAGATGCCCCAGTTTATAGTTATCCTCTGGAAGTTGAGGGTCTGATTAAACGGGTGAGCTTTGACTCCTGTTAACGGAGCTTATTACTGAGGTCGCTATGATCTAAGATAGCAATTCCCACTCTGTTATGATGCAAAAATGTTTAAGCTTTGCTTAAGTCTTTTTTAGCACTTCTATCAAGAAAGCTTAGAGAAATTGGGGAATATGCAACCGGATTAAAGCCAGTTTCCAAGCAAAACAAACGCCCCCCAATAGTAGGGATCTTTATATTGGCTTTCCTGTAACAATTTTAACTGAGCAGATCGTAGGGCTTCGGCCTTACTCACTCCCGAGAGAGTCAAGTTGCGGTAAAATTCTGTCATTAGGAGGGCTGTAGAAACATCGTTAACCTGCCATAAGGTTGCTAAGGTACTTCGCGCCCCAGAACGAACAGCAACCCCGGCTAACCCGAGTGCTGCCCTTTGATCACCTGTCGCAGTTTGACAAGCACTCAACACTAAGAGTTCAATGGGTTGAAGATCATTTTGAGAAGATCGCAATAACCGATCAAAATCTTTGACATTAATTCGACCATCCCAAGTTAATAGAAATGTCTCCTCCGCTTGAGAACTAAACTGACCATGAGTGGCTAAATGAACAATTGAAAACGATCTTTGATTTAATTGTTTTTCTAATACCTCCTGGGTAAACTCTTGATTGAGGAATGCTGTCGTCGGAACTAAAGATTGAATTTGTTCGAGTTCAAACTCAACCGCAGGTAAAGCTGCAAAGCCTTGACTAGCTTCACTTAATCCCACTATTAAGGTTTGTAGAGATTTTTCGCTTAGTGATCGCGGTGCCAACAGTTGTAAACTTGGAGTCAAAGCAAGATTGTATTTTTCAATCAAATACTGTTGCCCATCGTAAAGGGCTGCCATCGGCAGATTTCGCAGAGAACCATCCAATACAAATACGAGGGTTTTGATGTGACTAGCATCAAGATCGGCTTCTGCTGGACGCACTAACCAATTATACACCTGCTTAGAGAGAGTCAAACGTTCCTCAGATGAAAACACCGGAACAAATAGCTGTCGCAGTTTTCCGACTGTCACATCCACTTTTTGGGAGTCTATGGGTGTAGAATAGGAACGTAGAGGTTGACCAGGTAAAGACAAAATCACCTCTAAGCGAGACTCTAGGATAATCGGATAAATAATCGCCGCTGACCGATCAACTTGATCAATTGCCGTGGGTTGAATATCCGCATCTAGACAAGCTTCCCGAAAGAAATTATCTAATTCTGCCAGTTGTAAGGACTCAATTAACTCTCGGGCTTGTTTGAGATTTTCCTGACTGGGAACCTCACCGGGAGCAGGCGGTTGTAAAATTAAACTGACTAACTGCCGATAAACGGGTTCAACACTCTCTCGAAAGGAAAACTGAACATCGGGATCAACCGCAACTAGATCCGTTCTCAACGATTCTAACGTGTTGACCGCTTCAGAATAAGCTGCGATCGCCGTTTGGGTTTTTCCTTGGGCTTTTAACAGTCTACCTAACTGCCATTGCCAACGATAACTAATATCGGGTGCATTGATCGCTTGGGCTAACAGTAAAGCTTGTTCACTCAGACGTTGCGCCATTTCCCATTGTTGGGTTTGTTCGTAAACTGCTGCTAAACTACCTAAACTGTAGGCTTGCGCTCTAGTATCTTGTAGTTCTCGGGCGATCGCAATGGCTTCGCTTAAAAGGTCAACTGCAACTTCTATTTCCGGTTGAGATAAGTTCAGCACACTTTCGGCTAAATTCACCCGCAGATAAACCGTTGTCCGACTTGCAGGTTGCTGAGATAATTGTACTCGGATTTGTCGCCATAATGCGATCGCTGAATCATGACTTTCTGTTTCTGTGATCTCGACTTCGGTTAACAGACGCAGATGGTTAAGTTGGGCTTGAATTTGAGTTAGGGGAGAAGTCGCCGCGCGCGCTGCTTCCTGGTAAGCATTGATCGCCTTTTGGGGTTGCTGTTGGGCGCGATAGGTATTTCCCAAACTGAGTAAAATTTCGGCTTGGGTTTGAGTCGCATCTAGAAGTTGAGCAATTTCTAAACTTTCTTGTAAAATCGTTTCAGAGGGATTGAGATCCCCAACCACTCGTAAAGCTTCCCCCAAACTTCGCAGTCCTGTTGCTTTGAGTAAAGAGTCGGGTTGCGATCGCAATTTTTCCTGAATTTGCTGTAATGTTTTTAAGGCTTGGCGGTAGAGTCCTAACGCTTGTAAGGCTTGTGCTTGGTTAATCTCAGTTGTGAGAACTCCGTTGAGATCTTGGGCTTGATCAAATCGTTTAGCCGCTTGTTTCCACGTCTCTAAGGCTTGTTCGGGCTGTCCTTGCTGTAGGAATAGTTGACCTTGAATATTGAGGACAGAGGCGAAAATACGGGGTTCTGAGATCGGTTTTAACAGCATGATACTGCTATTAATGGCGGTTGTCGCTTGTTCCCACTCTCCCAATTTTTGCCAAACTAACGCCAGATTACTCAAGGCGATCGCTTGATTGAGGGGATCTCCCTGGGTAGCGAAGTCAGAGACAGCTTGTTGAAGGAGTTCAGCCGAAGCCCGATAGTTTCCTGCTTCGTAAAGTTGTCGGCTTTGTTGCAAGGTGTGATCGGGTGAGTCGGGCGGGGGTAAACTTAATGCAGGTTGAGTCTCCAAAATTAAGAGTAGGAGAATTCTCCCTGCGATAGATGCTCGTTTGGGGATCATATCTGGTTCGTTTAATAGAACTGTATAATCTTATTCAGTCGATTTTCTCTAATCAGTGCAATTCTCAAAGTTCAGATCAGCTTGTTGACTAAGTTTGCTTGACAGATGTTCACGAGAATGCTAAAGTCACTGCCTGAGATTCTAGTTGACCCGTCGCTTCACTTCAGTTGCTTGGATCAATTCTAACGATACGAACTTAGCCTAGAAATCGTTCTCAGGAGAAAAAATTCCTGAACTGATTGAAATCTGCAACAGTTTTTAATCAGAATCGAAAGGGTACAAATGGTACATTAAAAAAATTGAAACTTTCACCCTAAACACCATTAACTGGCTTGGTGTACTTTAATCTATACTCAATGCTGACTTATCAAGAACGATTTATCCCCGGTCAAATAGACTCCCTGATTTTGTTGCAAAATCTGCTAGAATCTGGGCTATTTTTTGATTATATGATGTACCACCAAAAACAGGAGGTTCGCATCGCAGCGAATGCTTTAGCTGTCATCTCTGTTAGTCTAGAAGAACTTTCAATTCAGAGTTTAGATCAACTGCAATTACAACCCATCCAAGATCCTTTCAAACAAGTCGAATCAGCATTTGCAAATTTACCGATTGAGAATTGGACAGCCTATGGCTATATTAGCTTTGATATGGCTCGTTTCTATTATCCTTATACCAAAGCAATTAATCAACCTCTACTGTATTTTTTTGTCCCTGAAACTGAACTCCGTATCACCTCAGAAGGAGTTTATATCAAAAGTTTAAATCATTTATCTAAGTTACAAGCCATCTGTGAACTAGAAACGGCTTCAAAATCCTATTCTGCGACGACAATACCTGAATTGTATTTTACGGAAAAACAACAATATATTCAAAAAGTTGAACAACTGATTCAAGCCATTCAAGCCGGAGAACTACAAAAAGCAATTATTTGTCGTTCGATTCAATTTTCGGGAGAACTTGATCTTTTAGGAACTTATGCACTCGGTTATCAAGGAAATCATTCTGCACGTTCCTATTGTTTTCAGTTTGGAGAAGTGCAAGGGGTTGGATTTAGTCCAGAAATTTTAATGGAAATTCATGCTGATCATTGGATAGTCACAAATCCTTTGGCGGGAACTCGACCCCGAGGGAAGAATTTAGAAGAAGATCAGCAGCTTCAGCGAGAACTTTTTACGGATGCGAAAGAAGTCAAAGAACACGCCCTTTCAATTTTATTAGTTCAACGAGAAATGAGCGAAATTTGTGTTAAAAACACGGTGAAAATATCAGATTTTATGCAGGTCAAAAAATATCCTTATGTTCAACATTTATCCTCTCATGTTGTCGGACAACTACAAGCGGATAAAACACCTTGGGATGCTTTAAAAGCGTTGTTTCCAGCGATTACGGTTTCAGGAATTGAAAAAACTCAGGCGATTGCTTGGATTGATCGTTTAGAAGATACACCCAGAGGGATTTATGCGGGGGCGATTGGTTGGTTGAACGGGGAAGGACAAGCTGATTTTGCAATTCCAATTCGTTCAGCTTATCAATATGGAAATAGCATTCATTTGAACGCCGGGGCGGGAATTATGGGTGAATCTATTCCCCAAAGAGAGTACATTGAATGTGGCAACAAAATGAATACTATTTTAACCAATCTCGTTTTAAAATCCGATTAGTTAAGATTAAGCCCAAAGCTAAAATACCGCCCAGTGTTTGCGGTTCGGAAACTTGTTTTCCTGGCTGTGTAGAAAATGCTGTTAGGTTTTCAACTGCTGTAATTTTCCCATATAAAATGGCTTCTGATGTCTCATATTCTTGGGAAATAAAATCACTGAGAATAGATTGATCAGCACCATAACTAAAGCCAACTAAGGATAAAGTATAGCTAACTCCATCGATTTCAAAGCTTTCCGGTGAGAAAGCAGTTGGAAAGGAAATCTTGTCAGAACAGGCTTTTGTACTGACGTATGGACAGTTTCCACTATTGGGAGTTTCGTCGATTTCTAAGTTGAAATCAAAGGTTTTTAACCCCAATTCTGCAAAATCTAAATCAAGGCTTAAATTAACCGCAGAGGCGGCTGTATTTCCATAAATAACGTTATTGAAATGACTCAGAATGCCAATTTGAAAAACATTTTCGAGTTCAATATCTGTCGAATCAATACCTGTAAACCCAAGTCCACTTTGTTTTCCTGGAGTAACTGGATTTCCCCAACGAATTTGGTTGTCTTCGCCTATGGTTTGGTACTGAATAAAATTGCCGTCGATAGGGTTACTCCAACTTCCCGAAGAACCGTTTAAAGTTAACGCATTCGCCGCAGTTCCCACCAAAGCAAAGGCTGAAGTAAAAACAGAAGTTAACAGCAAGTTAACAGAAGGTTTTGAAAACATAAATCACGGGAAATAGTCCGGTAGAGTGGAAGCCCCGTGTCTTTAGACCGGGGAGGAAACTCGACACGAGCGGTTTTAACCGCCTGTAAAAAAATTAATGGGGGTATGGTTGCCCCCACACCCATTTCTAGGGTAATGTTTGCCTCGCCAATGTTATCGGTCGGTACTTTCCACAACACACTGTCTTACCCCTCGTAGGACTGTTTAATGCTGTGGTTCTAGAGCCGGAGACTGGCCACGCATCTCCGGGTAGGAACTTTAACTCTTGCCGATAACGTAGCCTTCAAGGGACTTAGGCTGGTCAGCTACCTAAAAAGAGAGGCATGATGCCCCGTCTCTTTAGAGCGGGGTGCTGACTCCATAGAGAAAGATCATTAACTTGCCTATTAGGATAGAGTCAATTTCTCTAAGAGAGACAAAAAATTAACAGAATTTTACAATTGAGTTCTCATCAATTTTTATTAGAATATAGGATAAATTTTGCTCATCCTATATTCTAGAACATTACCTATTTTTTCTGACGACTGAATGCAGCCCCTAATGCACTAAAGATGAGTAAACCCGCAGTTGTTGTTGGTTCAGGTACGGACTTACTTTCTTCGAGGTATGCAAACAAATTACCCGCATCAAAAGGCGCATTATCAAAACTTGGATTGAGAGAAACAAACACAGGAAATCCACTTGGATCAACAAAAGTTCGTCCTTGATTTTCGCCCGGTGCTGACTCTGTATCGACATTTATTGAAGGAGTTTATCGTTTACCGTGAAGCGTTTTGCCTTTTAAACGTCACAGATCCAGTCAAATTCAAGGAAAAGAGATCGCTATTCTCAAAGGACAGGAACAGCGATCGCAATGGGTTTAAAAAATCAAAAGAAAAGTAGTAACCAACCTATTATTCATGCTCTCCGAGGGCTTTGTTGAGGTTCCAAGCCGCACTAATCAAAGCTAAATGTGTAAAGGCTTGGGGAAAATTGCCGAGCGCTTCTCCTGTCGGGCCAGTTTCTTCAGCAAAGAGTCCAACATGGTTAGCATAACCGATCATTCCTTCAAACATCAAACGAGCAGATTCTAAACGTTTTTGATCGAGATGTCCGGCGCGAGTCAGGGCTTCAACAAGCCAGAATGTACAAATATTAAATGTTCCTTCTTCCCCTTCTAAACCGTCATGAGTTTCATCAACGTTGTAACGATAAACGAGATTATCTGAAACCAATCCTCCCTGTTCTGGGGGTTTATTCATCGCATCTAGCGTTTTCAACATTCGTGGGTCAGTGGGAGAGAGGAAAAACACTAACGGCATCATTAAATTCGCGGCATCGAGGGTATCACTGCCGTAATATTGCATAAAAGATTGTCGTTCTTCGTCCCAACCTTTTTCCATAATTTCTTCATAGATTTTGTCGCGAGTTTCTAACCAATGTAGACGTTCAGCCGGAAAAGAACGTTTGTCAGCCAGTCGTATCCCCCGATCTAGGGCAACCCAACACATCAAACGAGAATAGACAAAAGCTTGTTCATCGCCCCGCATTTCCCAAATGCCTTGATCTTTCATTTGCCAGTTATCGCAAACCCAGTTAATTAGTTTTCGCAGTTGGGACCAAAGTTCATAGGAAATCGGAGTACCATATTTATTGTACAAATAAACCGAATCCATCAACTCGCCGTAGATATCTAACTGACGTTGTGTGTAGGCTTCATTCCCGATCCGAACTGGACTTGATTGACGATATCCTTCTAAATGATCGAGGGTTTCTTCAGTCAAAATATGACGACCATCAATCCCATAAACAATTTGTAGCGTACCATCAGCATTGAGTTCTTTACACCGATTTTCTATCCATCCCATGAATTTCTCTGCTTCTTCGGTGAAGCCAATTCGCATCAAGCCATATAACGTAAAGGCTCCATCTCGTACCCAAGTATAACGATAATCCCAGTTTCGTTCTCCGCCAATGCCTTCTGGTAAACTACAGGTTGGAGCGGCAATAATCGCACCTGTCGGTTCAAATGTCAGGAGTTTTAAGAGTAATGCTGAACGTTCGACCATCTCCCGCCAACGTCCCCGATAAGTACATTTAGACAGCCAGTTTCGCCAATAGTTGACCGTATGCTTAAATAATTCTGTGGCTTGGGAAGGCTTAATCGGTAAACCACAACCCGCCCCGGCTTCAGTTCCTTGTAAGACAAAGACGGCGATTTCTCCCGCTTCTAAGACAAATTTGGCACAGACACCTTTATTTTTCGGTTCGAGGGGAATATCGGTGGCAAGTCCCAAATTCTGGGTTGAGGAGTAGAAACAGGCACCTTTGGGGGTGATGTCGATTTCGTGTTCATCGCGACAGTAGTTGAAAGCAGGTTCACATTCAGCAATAAAGGTCATGCTACCGCGAACGACTCGCACTTCTCGGACTAGGGAATGATAGCCGATTTCGTCTTCTCCTAAACCAACGGGCATAAAATCAACAATTTCACCCACACCATCGGAGGTTAAAAAACGGGTAACGAGAATATTACTTTCCGGCCAATAAAGTTGTTTTTGAGTAACATCAGGAATAGCTGGGGAAATCTTGAAATATCCGCCTTTATCTTGATCTAAAATTGATGCAAATACACTGGGGGAGTCGTGATTTGGAAAACAAAACCAGTCTATTGAGCCATTACGTCCCACCAAGGCGGTGGTATACATATTGCCGATAATACCGTAATTTTGAATGGGTTGATAGCTCATTGTTTGGCTTAAATAAAATTTAATTCTGTGCTTGCCCTGGGTCGGAGCGAGCGGTGATCAGTGCGATCCCCATTTTAGTTCTTCTCTTTAATAACATTACTTTTCCGGCGAGTTCTGTATATGTAAGGTATATTTTAGATTTAACTCAACAATTAAACCCTGCTTTGCTATTTGTGAATTTATGATGCCATCTAATTTCCAGACAAAGACCTCAGAAAATCTCAATTCATCTTTAAGTTCTCAGCCCAAATTACTAGCGATTTTAGGTGCAGGTGCTTGGGGTTCTGCATTAGCAGGTTTAGCTCGGTATAATGGTCATCAAGTTCGGATTTGGTCGCCAAGTTTAGGCAATTCAATAGAGGAAGTGGTTGCAGATGTAGATTTAGTGCTTTCTGCGGTTTCTATGCCTGGAGTTTCCCCAACTTCAACTCAAATTCAAAGCATCAAATTAAAAGAAAATATTCCGATTGTTACGGCAACAAAAGGTCTGGATAAAGACACAACTTTTACTCCTTCACAAATTTGGTCGAGTCGGTGTTCTGATCATCCCATTGTTGTGCTTTCTGGGCCGAATTTATCTAAAGAGATTGAACAAGAATTACCCGCGACAACTGTGGTAGCAAGTCAAAATATAAATGCAGCAAAAATTGTGCAGCAAGTGTTTTCTTCTAAACGGTTTCGCGTCTATACCAGTTCTGATCCGGTGGGAACGGAGTTAGGCGGAACTCTCAAAAATGTGATTGCGATCGCGGCTGGAGTTTGCGATGGTTTACACTTAGGAATGAATGCTAAAGCCGGATTATTAACTCGGGCTTTACCCGAAATTATTAGAATTGGAACGCATCTCGGTGGAAAAACAGAAACCTTTTTTGGGTTATCTGGTTTAGGAGATATGTTAACAACGTGTAGTAGTGATTTAAGTCGCAATTATCGGGTGGGTTATGGACTCGCCCAAGGTAAAACTTTAGAACAGGTTTTATCAGATTTAGGGAGTACAGCAGAAGGGGTTAATACAACGAATGTTTTAATTGAAATTGCTCGTCGAGAACAGATTAATGTTCCGATTTCTGGACAGGTTTATCGATTATTAAACAATCAAATTTCTCCCCAAGAAGCGGTAGAAGCGTTAATGGAACGAGACTTAAAGCCTGAATTCTCCTCAGAAACAATTCCACCTAAACTGTAAAAATTATCCCATGAAAAAATTTAAACTACCAGATACGCTTGTCATTTCTTCTGGTATTCTTCTTTTGATTATTGTTCTAACTTGGATTATTCCTGCTGGAGAATACGTTCGAGAAATAGTCGGAAATCGTATTCTTGTTGTACCGGGTTCTTATCAAGTTGTAGAGTCTTCCCCTCAAAGTATTTTTAGCTTTTTTATTGCTCCCATTAAAGGATTTGTTTCAGCGGCTGAAGTGATTGCTTTTATTTTTTTTGTTGGGGGTGCATTTGGCTTGGTAAATGCTACAGGTTCTATCGATGCAGGATTAGAAAAATTAGTTCATTTAACGATTAGAAATCCGGCGTATAAATGGCTAATCATTCCGATATTAATTCTTGCTTTTTCCTTCTGTGGGGCGAGTTTTGGTATGAGTGAAGAAGTGTTAGTTTTTGTATTAATCACAATTCCCTTAGCGCAAGCTTTGGGTTATGATAAAATCACCGGGGTTGCTATTCCTTTTGTCGGGGCAGGTGTCGGCTTTGCTGGAGCATTTTTAAACCCGTTTACTGTTGGAGTTGCTCAAGGAATTGCTCAAGTTCCACTATTTAGCGGAATTCGTTACCGACTTTTAGTTTGGGCTGTATTTTCTGTGATGGCGATCGCTTATATTTTGTGGTATATTTATCGTCAAGATGTTAATCGGGAAAATAGTCTTTTATATTCCCTGGAAACAACAAAAATATCAGAAGCAAAAGTTAGAGAATATCCGCTAACTGTTAATAGAATTATTGTTTTAATTCTCTTTTTACTCACAATTTTTACTCTCGCTTGGGGTGTCACCACTCAAGGATGGTATATTACCGAAATAGCCGGATTATTCTTAGGTTTAGGAATTTTTTCGTCATTAATAGGTGGACTTTCTCTTTCTCAAACCACCAACGCTTTTGTTGAGGGGGCAAAAGAAATGATGATGGCTTGTTTAATTGTGGGATTTTGTAAGGGGATTTTAATTGTTGCCACAGAAGGGAAAATTATCGACACTATTTTATTTCAAATTACCCAAATAGTTGAAAGTTTACCTGCGGTGATTTCGGTACAAGCAATGTTTTGGTTTCAAGCGATTTTAAACTTCTTTGTTCCTTCGGGTTCAGGACAAGCTGCGTTAACTATGCCAATTATGGCGCCGTTGAGTGATTTACTCGGAATTTCCCGACAAACCGCAGTATTAGCCTTTCAAATGGGAGATGGTTTAAATAATCTGATTATCCCCACCAGTGGCGTGACAATGGGGGTTCTTTCTATCGCTAAAATTCCCTATGAAATTTGGTTACGTTGGATTATGCCGTTAATGGTTTCTTTGTTTTTAGGGGCGATGTTTTTCCTGTTTATTGCTGTTCAAATTGGCTGGAGTTAAACCTCACTTATCACTCTACTCTTTCCTCTTTAGAGAAATAATTTATGTCTACCTATGATAAAATTTATGATATTGTTCGTCAAATACCTGTAGGAAAAGTTGCGACTTACGGACAAGTTGCAGAGTTGGCAAATTTAGCCGGAAAAGCCCGTTTAGTCGGTTATGCGTTGTATCGAGTTGATATTCAATCTTCTGATATTCCCTGGTATCGGGTGATTAACGCTAAAGGCGAAATTTCTCATTCAACCTTACGTCAGGGAACAGATTATTATCAAAAAACACGACTTGAAGAAGAAGGGATAGTCTTTACTTCAGACGGGAAAATCAAGCTAAGTCAATATCAATGGCAACCGTCTTATGAGATGGGAATTTTAAATTAATTTAACATATTATATTATTCGCCTAAATTCCCCGCCCCCGTGACCCCGCCCCCTAAATCCCCCAATTATGGGGGACTTTGAAAGTTGGGGGTAATTGGGGGACTTTCTATTTGATTTATTCCGTTGCAAAGGGTAAGTGTTTGTTTCATTTCCTCCTTTACAAACGGGGTGTTAGAGGGGATTAAATTACCACTTCAACAGGTTAAATTCTTCCATATCAACCGTATTGCGGTTTCGATAAATGGTTAATACAATTGCTAAACCGACAGCCGCTTCTGCTGCTGCAACGGTAATTACAAACACTGTAAAGACTTGACCTTTGATATTGGTTCCATCCA
>NZ_AAVU01000065.1 GCF_000169095.1 Lyngbya sp. PCC 8106 | reverse complement strand
CCAATCCCCAACACCCAACACCCAATCCCTAACTCCCAACTCCCAATCCCTAACTCCCAACTCCCAACTCCCAACTCCCAAAAACAATGACAGCCTATCAACTCAAACCCTGGACACAAGTTGTTACCCCCCACGCCGATATATTAGCGGGAAACCTAGACAATGCCACCTATGCGGCAAAATTGGGATCTGTAATTCGCAATGAAGCCAGTTGTCCTTTAGTTTACCGCGACGCCCGGAAATTTTTTGAGGCGACCTACCTCACCGGGGAACTGAAAAACCTGTTAGAAAGCGTTTTAAAAAGATTGGGAGGAGAACCCGGCGATCGCGTTTTGCAGCTAAGAACTCCCTTCGGAGGCGGTAAAACCCACGCCCTCGTCAGCCTCTATCATATCGCCAAATCGCGATCGCAACTGCAAAACTTTCCTCTACTCTCCTATCTTCCCGACCCCGGTGAAGTCTCGGTAGCCGCATTTATCGGTTTGGATGTTAACGCCAGTACCGGGATACAAGTTGAAAATGGCCCCCGCATACTCACGCCTTGGGGTTATCTGGCTTGGCAATTGGGCGGACAACAAGCGTATAATTTGGTCAAAGACAACGACGAAAACCGCATCGCCCCCGGAAACAACGAAATTCGACAAATATTAGGCGATCGCCCCAACCTGATTTTAATGGATGAGTTTCTGATTTACGTCGAAAACGCGATGGGATTAACCGTCGGAGACTCTACTTTCGGGCGCCAAGTTCTCACCTTCATTCAAAAACTCACCGAAGTTGTTGCAGACCGACCCAAAACCGTTTTAGTCTATTCTTTGCAAGCCAGCGTCCAAGAAGCGGTGGGAAATGAAGGGTTGTTGAGTACCCTTGATAAATTGGTCGCCCGCAACGATGCGAAAAAAGAACCCGTTTCCGGTGATGAAGTTATGCAAGTCGTTCAAAAACGGCTATTTTCTAACATTGGCAACCCGGAAATTATTAAAGAAGTCGCCCGTCAACAGGCGGAATTATTTCGCAAATTTCAAGAAAGCTACGCCAGCACCAAGCGGGAAAAACAGGAGGTTGAACGGCAAGCCAACTTGTTAGCCGAACGCATTGAATATAGCTATCCTTTCCATCCTGACTTATTAGATTTAATGTATCACCGTTGGGGAAGTTTGCCAAGCTACCAGCGAACTCGCGGTGCGTTGCAGTTTCTCGCCTCGGTTATATATTCCCTCAAACAAAGCAATGATAACTCTTGGTTAATTACCCCCGGCAATATTGATTTTAACAACGAAGCAGTCCGCAACAATTTCTTTAGTCAAGTTGGGGAACGAGACGCTTACAATTCTGTTATAAATGCCGATTTAATTGGTCGTAAAGCCAAAGTCAACGCCATCGATAAACGCATCGCCAATGATTCGCCTGCGATCGCCAGTTTGAAGGTAGGAAGTCGTTTAGCTTCTGCTATTTTAATGTATTCTTTCGGTGCCAGAGGTGGGGAAGATCGGGGGGTGCTTGAACAAGATATTGTGGCTTCCTGCCTCGCAGAAGGGTTAGAGCGAACAATCATTACTACAGTGTTAAGTGATTTGCGAGATGAATTGTTGTATTTGCATTATGTTGGCAAGCGATATCGATTTGAAACCAAACCGAATTTAAACAAGTTAATTGCCGATGAGGAAAGTAAAGTTACGGGCGATGAGGTTTTAGAACTGATTCGCAATTCTCTCAATCAAAATCTTCAAAAATCTCGCGGAAAGGTGGTTTTGTGGCCGAAGGATTCGGCGGCGATACCGGATAAAATCTCTCAGTTTATTATAGTGTATCTCGACCCTAGTTGGGCAGAAAAAAGCCAGGGAAAAGTGAAAGAAGATGCTTTAATTTGGTGGGAAAATCGGGGGAATGATAAGCGGGATTATAAGAATGCGTTGGCGTTTATAGTTCCAAATTTAGCTCAAATGGATAAGGCACGAAAAGGGGCAAGAACGGCTTTGGCGATCGCCTCTTTATTGGCACAAAAGAAAAAATATAAATTTTCCGCAGAAGACGGGGAGGAACTGGGTACAAAGGAAAAAGAGGCAAATTCTGAAGTTGAAGCGGCGCTGCGCCGACTGTATGAATATATTATCCTACCCGTATTTAATCCCAATATTCAACCGCCGAATAAACTCGAAATTATTGACCTCCATTCCCAAATTAATACCAGTCATAAATTACAAGAACGAGTTTTTGAAGCGTTGAAAAACCATGTTTTTGATAGCTTAACTTCTAATAAATTGCTGCGAATTTCCCAGCTAGACGGCGAAGAAAAAGACTATATTCAAGCGGAAGAATTGGTCAGTTACTTTTTCCGTTTTCCCAATTATCCGAAGTTGTTGGGGGTTGAACCGATTAAAACGGCAATTCTTCAAGCAATTGAAAAGGGAAATTTGGGTTATGTTCCGGCGGGGACGTTTACTGGGGGAGAAACACCAACGGTTGAGAATGCAGAATTAATCAGTTTCAACTGCAAAATTCCTGCGGATGAGTTGGATTTATCCGGTTATTTGTTATCCTCCGGGTTGGTGAACCGACTTCAAGAGGAGTGTAAATCCGCCAATCCTCCCGAAGAATTTACGGAAAATGCAGAGGATTTGAGGGAAGAATTAACACCTGTTGATCAGAATTTATATTCGGTTTCTACGGGTCAAACCTCGGTGGCGAAAGAGGATATAAAAACCGTTGAATATAAGTCTGAAAGCAGCAGTATTGTTAGGCGTGTTTCAGTAGACATTAAAGACGGTAAAAAAGTGGCAAAGTGCTACAAGCTGAGTTCAATTGCAAATAAAACTAATATTTTTCAGTTGTTTGAAGTGTTGCAAACCCTTTCAGATAAAGCTGAAGATATGGTTATAAAAATTGAAGTGAAGGCACATACAACTAAGGAATTTGAGCTAAATTGGATTCGGAATGCTATTGAAGAACCCTTAGATGAGATGGATATTAAAGCTGAGTCTCATTTAGAATAAGCAATTGTTTTTGGAGAGGGGAGGGTTCAGGGGGTGAAAAGAGGGCTACAGCAGATGGCTGTCGCTACAACTAACTGATTCACATCATACTCTTTATACCTTCCAAATAAAAGTTTTTGAGACGTGTTTCAAAACCACTAAAATCAGGTTCACCATTTAAAGGAGTTCGTAGTAATTCAATTTGTTCATCTAATTTATCTGAATCCGGAGCATTCTTGCCAAATAAATTAAAATTATCAAGTTTAGACTTGGGACGATAGTGTTCAAAACTTGAGACTAAGACAACTTCATTTCCTGTTATGTATCCCTCAAATCCAGGGAAAAATGATTGATTTCCATATTGATAAGTTATACCAAGAACAGGCTGAAAAAATGTTAAATCATCCCAGTCAATTTCAGGTCGTATGATTTTTTGTTCATTTAATTTTGAGCTAACAAGCCCAAATTCTGAACCAAGCTCTTTAGACAGATCAGAGACAACATCATAAATTTTTTTAAGAATTTGTTGAGTTAAATTTTGAAATATTTTTTTTTCTAGATTACTTGATGCTTTGTCTTTGATACAATCTAATAAAACTTCAGTTTTCTTATGTTTTTTATTTTCTGACTCTAAAAGATCTAATAAAGCATTTCTAAGCGCAGGGATAGACTGCCAACGGAAATCTATTCTTCCTTCAAAAGCTCTATCAAAAACCCTATTAATTTTGGATAGTATATGTTCGGGTAAAGCTGATAATTTTTGTTGGGCTTCTTTCATCTGATGTGGTTTACTTCCTTCATAAAAAAGCTGCGTAGGAACTTTTCCTGTTATAGCAAAAAACAAAATACCACAAATTTGTGTTATGTCAGATCTTGGATCTCTCTGTAAGTTACTTTTTTGTTTATGTTCTGGAAGATGCAAAAATCTATTTCCTAATTCTTGGCCTACAGGTGTTAAACTTGTATTATTGTCATCAAGTTTATTGAAAGAAATACCAAAATCTATCAATAATGGACTAGCAATGTCATCATTTTTAATAATGATATTGTCTGGCTTAATATCTCTATGTACTATACTGTTTTGATGACAATATTCAAGAGCTTTTAACAAATTTATCGTCAATTTTATTCCCTCAAATACGTCCATTATTTCACTTGCTATCAAATCATACAAAGTGCTTCCATCTATAAATTCAGTCACCATATAAAGAGGTATATCTTCTTTAAAAAGATGGGAATTTGAATCAATTAACTTTGGTATCCCTGGGCAATTCAATACATCTAGAGCAGTTACTTCGATGTGCATTCTCGAACGTCTTTCAAAACTTTTTTGATTCTTAAGTATTTTGAGTACATAGTTACCAGTAGGAAACGAGTCGTTTTTAGGCTTAACTAGAAAAGTTAGACCTTGACCACCGCCACCAATTTGTTCAATAGTTTCCCACTTTTCATTCCAAGGTTTTTTCTTATTTTTGCTCATAACAAACCTCAAAAATTAATGTTTAAAAAACTATAATATAAATCATTATACTACAAACTCTCTATTATATTATCTCAACTTTAGTATGTTCAACCCTGTTGAACCTGTCAAAATACAGCCTGTAAGCTTTGGGGTTTGAAACCTTTTGTGAACCAAATTACTATTTGTAGCGGCTTGCAAATAGTTCTCACTGCCTTCAACAAACTAACTAGCTTCATTTAAGAGTTAATTCATAAAACAACACTAGGGCAACAGCATCCAAATTATCACGATTTGACTTGGAGTGCCAACTGGTGAAGTTGAAAATTGCGATCGCAGAATTTCCCATCTTCTACGTTATTATGTCCTCGTCGATCGCAATTAAAATGCTATTGCAATTTTGGGATGAAGATCGCCCAACGAATTAATAGTGGTTAAAACAATGCTGAAGGATAATTGATGATCGAATCGGGATTTAATTTACATTCTCATTAATAATTAGAATATAAAACCTTAAAATTGTAAAGTTGTATGAGTGACTTGAAACGCTATTGGATTGTCGTCCACTATGAAACCGAGTTGACCGCAGAAACGGAGTGGGATGCTTGCCATAATATTCGTCTGGGCAATACGATTGTTGAAGAAGCGAGTATTGCTGCCCAAGAAATCCCGTCCGATGCCGATATCAAAGCGTTGATTACTCAAACGAGGCTTACCGTTCGCGATCGATGCGGCTCTGGCTATTATTCTTAAGCAATTGTATTACAAATTGCAGGATTTTTCCTTACTCAGACTAACTGCAAGTTGCCGATCCGTCTCTCAACACAACCAACGTATCGGCGATCGCATCAGTCCCAAAACTTCTTCTCAAACTGCGATCGCTATTCTTTAATTTCTTTTTTACCCAGTGTTACATAAACAACATCCTGTTCATCGAACATCCACTGGTCAGTTACCCAAAAATAGAGTTGAACTCAATCTGCGATCGCGTAGCGGGTCGTCAGACGTATCGCCTGAGCTATTAATAATCAATCAAAGGGATCTTTATGATGTAAAGGTAACACAGCTAACGTGACAATAAATCTAACAAGCGATCGGATAATTAAGTAATATCAAATGTTTTCTCTGACATAGCTTTCAGATTTTCAAGCTTTTATGATTTAATCATGCCTCACCCACTTAATTGTTGCATAACCTCCCGAACATCAGACGTATGTTGTGATGAGTGGTTCTTGCGGTGAGGAAATCCCATTCATGCGTCTACCCCAACAGTGGCTATCTATTCTCAGCGTTAACAGCATCTTTCTGTTGAACTTGGGTTTCCCTTTGTTAACTCTACCCCCAACCCTGTATCGCGGAGAAGTCATCGCCCAAACAGACCCCAATACAGAAGCAGATAGATTATTAATGCAGGGACTTGAACTCTTTCGACAAGGGACAGCAGAATCTTATAAACAAGCAATTGTAGTTTGGGAAAAGGCGCTACAACTTTATCGACAAGCAGGAAACTTGGAAGGACAAGCTAATAGTTTGTTAGGACTGGGTAGAATTTCTGATTTATTAGGAGATAAACAGAAGGCACTCGATTACTACAACCAATCCCTTCCCCTATCGCGACAACTGGGGGATAAAAGGGGGGAAGCAGCTACTCTCAACAATATTGGCAATGTTTACAATGCTTTGGGAGATAAACAAACCGCCCTCGATTATCTCAACCAATCCCTTCCTCTAATGCGACAGGTGGGGGATAAAACGCTCGAAGCCACCACTCTCAACAATATTGGTTTGGTCTACAATGCTTTAGGAGACCCACAAACCGCCCTCGATTTCTTCAACCAATCCCTTACTTTAACGCGACAGGTGGGGGATAAGGCGGGGGAAGCGACCACTCTCAACAATATTGGCAATGTTTACAGTGCTTTAGGAGACAAACAAATCGCCCTCGATTTCTATCACCAATCCCTTTCCCTATCCCGACAGGTAGGAGATATTGCACAGGAAGCGATAACTCTCAACAATATTGGCCTTGTCTACGATGCTTTAGGAGACAAACAAATCGCCCTCGATTTCTACAACCAATCTCTTCCCCTATCCCGACAGGTAGGAGGTATTGCACAGGAAGCGATAACTCTCAACAATATTGGCGCTGTCTACTCTGCTTTAGGAGACAAACAAACCGCCCTCGATTTCTACAACCAATCCCTTCCTTTAAGGCGACAGGTGGGGGATAAAGCGGGGGAAGCGGTCACTCTCAACAATATTGGCCGTGTCTACGATGCTTTGGGAGACTCTCAAACGGCCCTCGATTACCTCAACCAATCCCTTCCCCTACAGCGACAGGTGGGGGATAAGGCGGGGGAAGCGGTCACTCTCAACAATATTGGCAGTGTCTACGATGCTTTGGGAGACAAACAACGGGCGCTCGATTTCTATAACCAATCCCTTCCCCTACAGCGACAGGTGGGGGATAAGGCGGGGGAAGCGGTCACTCTCAATAATATTGCCTTTGTCTACAATGATTTAGGAGACTCTCAACAGGCGCTCGATTACTTCAACCAATCCCTTCCCCTATCGCGACAGGTGGGAGATAAAGCACAGGAAGCGACAACTCTCGGTAATTTTGCTTCCCTCAAACGTAGTCAAGGCAACCTCACCGAAGCCTTAACCGATATGGAATTAGCGATTAATATTATTGAAGAACTCCGCACGAAAATTATTAGTCAAGACTTACGAACGTCTTACTTTGCCACTGTTTATGGTTACTATGAATTTTATATTGATTTGTTGATGGAGTTGCACCAACAAAACCCCAATCAAGGTTATGATGCCAAAGCCTTAAATGCCAGCGAACGAGGTCGGGCGAGGAGTTTATTAGATATTTTGGCAGAGTCGGGGGCGGATATTAAAAAAGGGGTTGACCCGCAATTGTTGGCAGAAGAAAAGAGTTTATTGCAACAACTGAATGCGTTAGACCAAACTCGAAAACTCAATCCGGGGGAACGAAATATTGATGAATTAAAGCAGGAAATTGAAGCGATTCGGCGTGAGTTGCGAAACCTAGAAGTTGAAATTAAACGCAATAGTCCTCAATATGCCAATTTACAATATCCCTCACCGTTAACCGCCTCGGAAATTCAGCAACAAGTTATCGATGAGGAGACGGTTTTATTAGTTTATTCGTTGGGAACTGAACGCAGTTTTTTATGGTTGGTGAGTACAACGGAAGTCAAAAGTTATCAACTCCCAAAACGTTCAGATATTGAAGCGTTAGCAACATCTTTTTTAGAAGAAATTCAATCTCTGGCTGTTGTTCCGCCAACGGGTGAAAAGTTGAGTCAAATTTTATTATCTCCCGTTATCAATCAGTTAGGAAATAAACGGTTAGTTATCGTTGGGGATGGTATTTTACAAACTGTTCCCTTTGCGGCGTTACCGTTGACTTCTCCCCCAACCCCTCTCCTACAAGGCGAGGGGAGTCAGAAAAGCGATAATTCTTCCCTCCTTTTAGGGGGGACTGAGGGGGGTCAAAATAGGAGTTACACACCGTTAATTGTTCAGCATGAAATTGTGAATTTACCTTCCGCTTCCAGTTTAGCAATTCTCCGAGAACAAGTTCAAGGACGAACACCCGCCCCGAAAAAAGTTGTAGTTATTGCTGACCCCGTTTTTGAGGAAAATGACCCTCGTTTTCAAGTTGCTTCTCAACCCCAAACTGAAAGCAATGATGTTAATACAATCGTATTAAGACAATCTCTAGAGGATTTTTTGGGTAAATCTTTTGGTCGTTTACAACACACCCGCCAAGAAGCGGAAGCAATTTTAGCGTTAGTTCCCGACAATTTAGAACGACTAGCACTAGATTTTAATGCGAACCGAACAACTGCAACGGATTCTAATTTATCTCAATATCAAATCGTTCATTTTGCCACTCACGGACTTTTGAATGAAACTCAACCGGAATTATCAGGATTGGTGTTTTCTTTATATGATGAACAAGGAACAGAAAAAGCGGGATTTTTACAATTGAGTGATATCTTTAATTTAACACTTTCGGCTGAATTAGTGGTATTAAGTGCCTGTCAAACGGGAGTGGGTCAGGATATTCGGGGCGAAGGATTGGTGAGTTTAACGAGGGGATTTATGTATGCCGGCGCCGAACGAGTTGTAGTAAGTTTGTGGGCGGTTGCTGATAATTCGACTTCGGAATTGATGCAAAATTATTATCGAAAAATATTAGAAACGGGTTCAAATCCTGCAACAGCCATGCGAGAAGTTCAGTTAGAAATGATTCAATCTGATAACTATAACGCACCTTTCTTTTGGGCGCCGTTTGTGTTTCAGGGAGAATGGAATTCTCAACCTCAGTCAGTTGGCTTGAGTTAAGACAAAATGGGGTACACTCTAAAATAGAATCTATTACCCCATTTCATACTCAGTAAATCAATCACCATTCGCTTACGGAAGGGTAGTATTTAATTTGTCGGGCTATATTGGAGGAGGTACAACCGGATGTTTTGTTGTATTTGGCGATCAGGAAAACCACTTATCGGGCAATTTTTCTGAACCGATTGGGGAGTTGGTGGTTAACAAGTATAGGGTGAGTTTATTGGTGTTTGAGAGTCAAAAGCAGGAGGTCGTACAGTGGATAATTTAGTTGAGTTGCGAAGGGTTATTCAAGAGAAACTTTTGGAATATACGGAGATTCCCTACGCTTACGGAGATTTACAATGTCGTTTGATTGTTAGCGAGGATAGGAATAATTTTTTGTTGATTACGCAGGGTTGGGAGGATGATGTACAGGTGCATGGGTGTTTGGTTCATGTTGAGATTATTGGGGATAAGGTTTGGATACATCGGGATGGGATTGAGGATGGAATTGCTAATGATTTGCTTAGGGCGGGTCTTCCAAAAAGTAAAATTGTTTTGGGGTTTCATCCGCCAGATGTGCGACCTTTTACTGAGTTTGCTGTTCATTAATTCAATGTTGTTTTTATCAAGACAAAATTAAGAGTTTCAGGAGTTAAACCCCAGTTAGAATAAGTTGATGACTTAAGTTTACAAGCGTTCAATTCTTGCGGTATTGTCTGGTTGGAAGATAGCCAACTCAATTGAAAATCTGCGGGAATGTTTCCGGGTTGAATGACTGCTATTATCGCTAATGTCGTTATAGATTGTTTTTAATTTATGTGCAGTTTTTATAAAGTTGGGTAGCACTTGTTAGGGGTAAAGTTGGCGATCGCAGCGATCACATATCAAGACAAAGTAAGCGATCGCGCTTGATCTGATTGAACAAATCCGGGTTCTGGATCTGAAAGTTTCTTGCTTACCGGAGAAGTCGAGCTTAAATTGGCTTCTTCGGTTGGCTTAGTTTATCTTGAATAGGCGATCGCATAAGTCCCCCAACTTCTTCTCAAACTGCGATCGCTTTGCTTGGGTCTAGAATAAAGATAGATACTCCTAAATCATTTCAATCCCATCGACACGGTTGGGATAAAAAGCAAGGTACTCTTTGATTTGTTCAACCGCCTGATAAGGATTTTCATAAGACCAAATGGCATTTTCGGCCGTTTTACCATCGACCGTAATGCTAAAATAACTAGCATCTCCCTTGTAAGGACAATGGGTGGAATGTTGGGTTGGCTGTAACCGCTCCATTGCCACATCGCTGCGAGGAATGTACTGCACGGGTGGTGACATTCCTTCCCTCAGTTCCAAAGCTTGGGTTGTGTCTGCTATCGTCTGTCCGTTAAAGGTGACTTTGACTCGCTTTGGCTGAGGAGCGATCTTGATTAGATGATTTGCGCCTGGCATTTTCATTAGCTGATCAACTACAACATTTTCAAGATATCAGATTGGGAGACGCTGAGAATATTAAGCATTCAATTGACTTGATTTAGAGTTCGATACCCGTTACATTGAAGGTAAAGTACCTGTCTCAATAGCCTTCGCCCGTCAAAAAGTAGATAATCCATTCCCAATTAAAATAAAAGGCGCCCAGTAATAAGGATGACTAAAACGATTGTCTTGAATCAAATTTTGACTCAAATTCACTTGTGCTTGTCTCAAGGCTTCCGCTTTGGTATATTTCCCAGACAATAAAGCATTATAAAACGCTTCCATAAACACCTGGGTTCCTTGATCATCAACTATCCATAATGACGCAATGGTTGCCAACACTCCCGCCTGCTGCATCTGATAGCCAAGTCCTAAAATTTCTTCTCCATTTCCTAACTGTCCGCCCACTGCGGTTTGACAAGCACTTAGAATAACTAATGTCACATTGGGTAAGTTTAACGTCTCAATTTCTCGTAACGTTAAGCGATCGCCATCTCCAAGTAAAATAAAAGAATCTTCAGGCTGACCGGAAACAAATGCGGCGTGAGTTGCTAGGTGTACGATAGTATGATCGTTGAGAAAAGGAATCACTGCATTTCGATTAAATTCTTGATTAATTAATGTCGTGGTTTGAGGAACTCGTTTGGCAATATTTTGAACTTCTAACCCCGCATAAGTTAGTCCATCAAAAGAAAATTGCCGACTTCCCACTGTAACTTGATAATTTCCACTACTAAATGCCCCCGCCAAAACTGTTAATTCTTTAGAGTCTTGAGAACTTAGATCGGTAAGAGAAGCGGCTGTGATATTATTAATATTAAATCGTTCAATTAACCATTTATTTCCATCATAAAGAGCCGCAATTGGAATATATCGCAATGCGCTATCCGGTGCATAAATAATCGTTTTAGCTTCAGCTTGAACCAAGTCATTCTCAATCGGTTTGATTAAGATTTCATAAAGACGTTGAGCAGAAGTTTTTACTTTATTCGGAGGTAATAATGGACGGACAATATCCAGGCGAAAATCTACAATGACTTGATTTAATACTTTTCGTTCAATCGTAACAGAACGATGAATGGGTGGATTAAAAGGCGTAACTAAAATCAGTTCAACTCGGTTCTCTAAAATGAGAGGATAAAGAAGTACAGCAGTTGGTTCAATTTGACGCAATTGACGCTGTAATCGATTAAGATTGGGTAAGTCTAAGTTTTGACCTCCAGTTGTTTGTGAAAGTTGTTGTAACTTGGCTTGTACTTCAGGATTTTCGATAAAGTTATTGAATTCTTGACGAACTTGCTGCTGAATATTTTCTAATTCAACAATACGCTGATTTTGTTCTGGTGAACGTTCTTCCGGAGAAATTATCCGCAGTTCGTTGAGTTCTTTTCCCAATTTAACGATTTGATTTTGTATTTCGGTATATTCTTCATAGGCTTGTTGTTCTTGAGGAAGAAGTTCTATTCCTTGGGACGTTTGATTATTTCCTCGAACATTCTTTAAGTATTCATCTAATTCTTGAACTTTTAATAAATCTAAAACTTGCTGTGCTTCTAAAACTCTATTTTGCTGTAAGAGTAAGTCCGCCAAACGACGATAGGTATCCGCCACCGTTCCGGTATAAGATTGTTGCTGTTCTGTGGAAAGTCCAGAAATATTTTGACGAATGGCTTCGGTGACATTGACCGACTTTTTATAAAAGATAATGGCGAGTTCAACTTTGTTTTGTTTTTCAAAAATCGCTCCCATACTGCTGAGGGTGGAACGTTCCCCTTCAGGATTACCAATTTCCTGAAAAATTCCCAGTGCTTGTTGATACGCAACCAAGGCTTCGGTCTGATTACCCAAGTTATTATAAACTAACCCTAGATTGTTTAATGTGGTTGCTTCTCCAAAGCGATCGCCGAGAGTTTGACGAATTATTAAGGCTTGTTGGTAGACCTCAAGAGCTTGAGTATACTGTTGGTTAATATTGTAGATAAATCCAATATTATTCAGGCTATTTCCCTCTCCGGGTCGATCTCCAATTTCCCGCCGAATCTTTAAAGCTTGTTGATAAAATTCAAGAGCTTTGTTATACTGTTGTTGAACTTCATAAACCAATCCCATATTATTTAAAGCCTGTGCTATTCCAGCACGATCACCGATTTCTTGACGCAGCGTTAAAGCCTGTTGATAGAATTTTAGGGCTTCATTGAACTGACCCAACGTATAATAAATAGCGCCAATACTATTAAGTGTATATCCTTCTCCCGCGCGATCGCCTATCTCCTGTCGAATCTTTAAAGACTGTTGATAAAAGTTGACGGCTTCTGTGTACTGACTTTGTGCTGAAGCAACTCCACCAAGATTCATTAAAGCAGAAGCTTCACCGGGACGATCTCCAATTTTTTGACTGATGGCTAAAGCTTGCTGATAATAATCTTGTGCTTGAAAATATTCACCCCGATTTTGATAAACTAATCCAATATTACTCAGAGTAATTCCTTCTCCAATGCGATCGCCAACGGAACGACGAACCCTTAAAGATTTTTGGTAAAATTCTAAAGCTTGAGAATATTCACCAATATTAATATAAGTTCCACCTAGATCGTTTAAAACTCGACCAATTCCTATTTTGTCACCAATTTCCTCTTTAATTTTCAATGATTGTTGCAACAACTTTTGCGCTTGAGAATATTGGCTAAGATTTTGATAGACCACACCCAAACTGAGAAGAATTCGAGATTCAATATAGCGATCGCCAAATTCTCGGCTGATAGCCAGCGCTTTTTGATTGTATTCTAAGGCTTTAGGATAATTTCCTTGCCTATTGTAAACGATACCAATATTATTTAAAACAACCGCTTGAGGAGATTTTTGATTAAGTTCTTGCAAAATGGCTAACGCTTGTTGATGTAAAGACAAAGCTCGATTATAATTTCCTTGTCTTCGGTAAACCACTCCCATATGATCTAAAGTTCGTCCTTCTGTATAGCTATCGCCAATTTTTTGACTCAGTTCAATGGCTTGCTGATAAAATTTTAACGCTTCGGGAAATTGACTCAAACTATAAGCAATAACTCCCCGTTCGCTCAACGCAGAGGCTATCAAATTTTGGTGATTTAAAGACTCTGCAATTTCTAAAGCTTGTTCAACAAATTCTGTGGCTTGAGAATATTGACTAAGTACGCGGTAAATCACTCCAATATTGAATAAGGTTTCGGCTTCACCTCTTTTATTATTGGTTTGTCGAAATAATGCGAGTGCTTGTTGGTAGGTATTGAGAGCCGCTTGAAATTGACTGGTTTGAAATTGTTGCTCACCCGTTTGTAGTAATTGCTGAGTAGTTGGGTTGAGAGAAAATTTTTCTCCATGAATCAATGAACTTTCTTTTTCGGTTATCGGATAAGTTTCTATTGTTGGGTATAAATATTTAGAGAAGACGAGAATAGAATCCCCAATTAAACTCAACTCAAAAATTCCAGTAAAAATAACAATATTCAAGAATTTCATAAGCTTGTTTTGATTGATTTATAAAAAAAATTATCGACTACCACCATCGGGCGTATGAGGAATACCTTGCTCGGGCGGTCGAAAAGGGAATGTCAATTCGGCGTCATTGGTGACTTGATTTGGCGTTGTATTTAACTCGGAACTTTCAAGAGAATCTTGTGTTTGATTTTGAGAAGTTGGAGCTTCAATTAATAACAGAGGTACATCGGCAATTTTTTCAAATCCGATAGATTGAAGCAATTCTTTCCATTTCTGAATTAAAGTGGTATCGTTAGGATTGGCACGGCGTAACTCAAATAAAGTGAGTAGAGCTTCATACCAGATTCCGTTCTTTTTATACAGATTGAAACGTTCTTGAAGGTTGGCTTTTTCTAGGGCTTGAGTCAACTCAGAGCTAAGGCTGATTCGCGTTATAGGTGCTTCTATTGTCATATATGTAGAAGAAGTAAAAATATACCAACGATAAGTTTGGTTAATTTCTAGAGGAACAGATGTTTCGTTTTGTTTGAGATTAATGGCTATGATACTCTCCTCCAAAGGAAGTTGAATTGTGGTTTCATAAACTACATTACCTGCTTCATCTTCCAAAACCATTACCGATTCAGTTACATCACGACTTGATCGTTCAGGAATATAAGGATTATGTAAAATTAATAAAGTGGGATATTCTGCAACCGTCACTCCTCCAGTCATAGGAGTAAGAGCAATTGAGCCTTCACCTCCCTCGAAAACACTTCCTCCCCGTGTACCTCCTCCTTCTCGATAAGCGGGTTCTGTGGTATCTGCGGGACGAAACTGACTGAGTTGCACGGAGGTATTTGCTCGAATCTCTGTCCCTAGTCCCGTTAGGCTGAGTAAGGCGATCGCGCTAATGACCTTAAATCTCATCGTTGATAATTGCTTTTGATATTGTATCAATCATAAATGATTTTATAGGATTCACAATCTTACTCTAAAAAGGGCAAGATTTTGTCGCTTCAGATCTGACTATCTCAGGTTTTTAGGGTTACGGATAAAAAAGAGTCTATCGAAAACAAACAAAGATATTCCATTGTGGGGTTTCGAGTTGTGTCTGCACTTTCCTAAGACTTCAACTTTTCGCCAGTCCTTTGGGCGCGTCTGAGTTCAAACAACGCCAAGCCCAACTGAAAACTTCGGGCGATATCTTCCGTATAAAAAATACTTTTTGTTCGTGGTTCTGACAGTTTTTCAGAGCCTCAATAATATCCTCAATCGTTCCCCAGTGAAATTTATAAGGAATATCATCAACCTCAGAAATTTCCAGAAATTGGTCGAATCTTTTCAGTTGAATTTTACCCTTTTGACGACCTTTAACAGCCCAAGGTAGTCCAAGATTATCAAAAATTACCTCTTTTTTACTATCGACGTAAACCTCTGCTTTCTCAATTTTATCAAATAATTCTAGTTGACCTTCACTGTGCAGTTTGGCAACTTCCAAAGCCCAATTTAATCGGTTCATCATTTCTTCTGCGGTGGCTTCATCCAAAGAAGTAGATTCGGGATGATAAAGCCGAGTAAGTTCAGTGTAGTTGGCTTTAATAGATTGCCAGTTAGCAGCCGGATTAATTTGCAAAATCTCCCACCATTCCCAGTCCTGTTTCCCCTTTGTCAACTTCTCCTGATGCCGATTTTCTCGTCCGGGTACACCAAATTCTAATTGCAAATGATGTCTCATCCAAGCAATATAAAGCTGACTATTTTTATCTTGAGTTGGTGCAAACTTATCCAAATATTCAATAAAATCTCGTCTGTTTGTCGGGGTATCTTCTCCTCCAAATACCGCCCCATAAATCCACTCCCCAAACAATAACTGTCCCGGAAATTTAGACTTGAAGGTTGCCCACAATTGCTCCGGGTTTTGCTTTTTAGTATATCTCGCTTTTCGTTGACTTCGAGCGTATTTAACAAATTGTAGAGTTTCCGGGTCAAACATCTCACCAAATGCGGCTTCAAACTCATCAGTTTCAGATTTTTTAACCGTAAATTCATAACCGCATTCGGGACAAACCTGCTCAAAAATCCACACTTCAGAACCACAGTCAGGGCAGGTTTTGAGCATTTCCTTAACATTCGGGGGTGGAGTCGGTTCTAAAGTAATAGACGGGGATTTGGTGAGAAATCCAAACCGTTTAACATTCCCACCAAAATCCAATAACAAACAGTTTTCTTTCCCCGGACAAGTCCTCAACCCTCGACCCGCCACCTGATAATATAAAGCCTGTGATTGGGTGGCTCTAGCTAACACCACATAACCAATACTTTGACAGTCAAAGCCCTCGGTTAAACAACCCACACTACTAATACAGCGAATCTCCCCTTTTTCTAACTCTTGAAACATCCGGCGACGTTCATTAATCGGTGTATGAGCATCAATATGTTTGGTGAAAATACCCGCTTCATTCAACAACTCAGTTTGCTGTTTAGACTGCTTAACCCCAGAGTTAAAAATCACCCCCGTTCGACATAAACATAACTCCAAAATTCGCTGTCGCACCGCCTCACAAATTCCCGCATCCAGAAACTTTTGTTCCATTTGCAAGGTCTTAAAATCCCCCGTCGAGTCGGTATCAAGTTGGGTTAAATCAACCAATCCCCCCTTACCAAAATACCTCACACGGGCGAGAAAACCCAGTGACATCAACTCTTGAATAGTCGGCCCCTTAACAATTGTATCAAACCATTCACCAAAGTATTGTTTATGGGGTTTGAGTCGCCAGGGGGAAGCGGTGAACCCAATTTGAATGGAATTATTCAAGCTGTTTAAGAGTTTTTTATACTCGGAATACCAGCAAATTGTATGGGCTTCATCTCCAATAACAATATCAATATTTTGTGGATGTTGGCGACGGCTAAGGGATTGAATCCCTGCTAACTGAAGGGGTCTATCTCGATTCTCCGAATATCCAGCTTTGATAATACCAATGGCTTCCGTCGGTACACCAAACCGCCTTAAAGTTTTAACCGTTTGTTCGATTAAAAATTCCCGGTGCATCAGCAACAGAACCCGATGACGGGATGCCAAAAAGTCGGCAATCATCGAGCAGAATGTAGCCGTTTTCCCTGAACCTGTTGGGCTATAAACGAGGATGCGGTGAATACCCTGGTTCAGTTGATTGTAGACCTCATCCTTAATGGTTTGCTGATAGGGTCTGAGAATAATTGGGCTTTCTATTTGGGGAGAAGATAGCAAACTCAGTTGAAAATCTGCGGGAATGTCTCCGGGTTGAAAGGCTGCTGTCATGGTTAATCTCCTGGTAGATTATTTTTAATTTCTGTGCAGTTTTTATGAGGTTGGGGAGTGCTTGTTAGGGGTCAACTTGGCAATTGCTAAGGAGTCAATCGCTTAGTTGGCTTTGTTTTGATGTGCAAATCTCTAACTTCCAATTCCCCGCATAATCGCTTGTAAGTATTCAACTTGCTGAGGTGAAATATTGTCTTGGGGATGTTCATTATTGGAAGTTTCCGGGGTTTCTAACGCCAAAGCTTCCACTTCTTCTAGAGACAGTTGCTTAATGTCATCGAAGGGACGTTCCAAACCGTTGGTGAAATAGACATTCAAACCTTGACCCAAATCTGATATCCGCTCAATTAAACTATTGCGCTTTTCTTTTCCCCAATTTTCACCAACCCACGTCCACCAATAATCCCGACTCATAGCACAGGAGATGTTGTTTTCGACCTTAATTCCTTCTTTGAGCGCTCGAATTAAATACCCCGTAGGATTCTTTATCCAGCCCTGTTTTAACCCCTGTTGAACGGCTTTAATTGCCCCGGTAATGTTTTCTGGGTATTGTCTCATTACCCACTGCACCGAACCCAACTGAATCGGCTTTAAAGGCGGACGAATGGATTGATTAAGTTTTGTAATTAATTCGGCGTGGCTGGAATTTTGGGGCGGGGTGGTGAGTTGAGAATCTTCTGAAATTTCTTGATTTGTGGAGAAGTTTTCAGATTCCTCAATTTCTGGATGGGTTGTAAATTTTTCACATTCTGAAACGGCTGAAGGTTCTAAAAGTTCTGGGTTTTCTGATAATTCTGGGTTTTCTGATAATTCTTGATGTTTGGAAAACTCTTGAGTTTCTAAAGCTACTTCTTTTTCTGGGTTTTCCCCTCTTTCCGAAAAAATTTCTAATCCTCGAACACACACACATTTTTCTAATGGGGCTTTCTCTTGGTGTGTAAGGGAGGATTTAGAAAGGTTTGAGTAAGAATTAAGATCCGTCTGATTTTCAACATCTACCGTCTGATATTTTAAGGGGTAGCCGTCTGATTTGTCGTAGCTAGGAGTCAAAATTTCATTGCCAACTTTTTCCCGAAGTGTTTGGAAGTTAATCTGGTACATCTTGCGGGTGTCGGTGGGGTATCGTTTTTCATGGGGAAGCAAATTTCTACGGCGTATATAGCCATCTTTAATTAAATCTTTGAGGTGTCGCCCGATGGTATCTCGACAATAACCAAAAGCTTTCCCAATCTGTTGATAAGAAGCACAAATCCAACCCGTTTCACCTTTTGATATGTGCGCCCGATCTAACCAGCTAAGAATGCAGGCTTTCACCTTACTGCGCCTTTTACAAACCTCTAAAAACTCTACAAGGAGATTGGAGGGGTGACGTACAACTCCTAATGTTGCGGTGGTAAACTGTGCAGTTTTTGAAGTGGTAGTTAAGTTTTTCATGGGTGTTATCCTTGAAAATTCTTAAACGAAGGCAGAAGGCAGGAGGCAGCGCGAACTCCGGTCTTGGCGGTTTCCGTCGAGGAGGAAGTTCGCAAGAGAGAGGGCAGAAGGTTTGGATTGTTGAGGATCTGAAAAAAGCTCGGGAATCGAGTTTGCCCTTCGGGTTCGCCAGTTCCTTCAAGTTTGAAGCCCTTTTTCTGACTTCTAACTTCTGACTTGCGCGTAGCGCCATATATCAACCCTCTGCCATCTGCCATCTGCCATCTGCCTTCGTTCACCCATCTGCCTTCTAAAATAATTGGAGATGTTGAAGAAATGGATAATTTTAAATCTACAGAATTGGATGAAGCTTTTGCTACTCCCGTTGAACAAACTGAAGAAAGTCGCCAACTCGAACACGATACGTTTAGACAAATGTTGGCTTCCGGGTTTCAACGTAATGAAGAAGATATTACCGTTAATTTTGGGCGCAGAACCGTTCTGGGAAGGCTTGAGGATGGTAGCTATAGAGATGAGATAACTTCTGCAAAAATTGATGCGGTAATGGACGCATTGGGCGAAGATGCTCGACCCGAACTCCTCACTTCTAATCCTCCCTTTATTGAAGTTAAAGCCCAAGATGAAGTGTTGCTGCGTTCCGAACAAAATGGGGAAGTTACGGTTAATCAGTTTGACCTTTTGCGACTGTTTAATTTGGAAGAACAGGTGACAGTTGCCCTCATAGAAGCCGATGCCAAATTGGAGACTGACAAGCCCGCATGGGAGGCCGAACTTGATGACCTTCAACAACAATTGAATCAACTTTATTCCGAAGCAGCCCTTACGGGGCGCGAGGAATTAAGAGAACTTTGGGAGTTTAATTCTTCGGTGTTAAGTTTTGGACTTTACGAGCGGGATACTCAAGAATTGACCCTGGAATTTCAAAGCGGAAAAGATTACACCTACCGCAATATCTCACCCGAAGTTTGGGAGGAGTTTAAAGAAGCTGAAAGTGCAGGTCAGTTTTATAATCGGGAAATTAAGGGTCAGTATTCGGTTGAGAAAATCGGAGAGAATCGGTTAAATAGCAGGCTCAAACTTATCGATACTCCCACCGGAAATGTTGTGATGAAAGCTCAGTGGAATTCCGAGCAAGAACATTGGAAAAATCTGGGTTCTTCTCTTACTCCAGATGACCGCGACCACATCCTCAATGCGGCTCAGAGTCTTCATCAAAAGGAAAAAGAAACTGGATTGGAGCGTTAGTTTCTGATGATTTGAATAGATAATAGGAGCAGAACGATGAATGAATCTCAATTTTCTTACCCCTACTTTCAAGAACATTCGCAACAGGAAGATGAAATGGACATTACATTTTTTATTAATGAATTGACCGAACAGGAAGAAACCGAAAGCGATTTTGATAAGATGGTCAGTATTCTCGAAGCCGAACAAGAAGAATTGGTTCAAGAACTCGCCCCCAAGTTGGTTGATATCCTAAATGGATTGGGTACGGATAAGTTTGAGGGAACCTACCGCACGATTGAGTTTAACAAGGAAGAAAATCAACTTTCACTGGTAGAAAATACTCTGGGAGAGGTGTTAATGAAGGCGCAATGGAACGGTGATGAAAATCGTTGGGTGCGTCGGGAATCTTCTCTGACTAAAACTCACCGTGACATGATTCTTGACGCGGTTGAGAATCTTCATCAGGCGAAAGGCAAAACCAAAGAATTGGGATTGGGTTGAGGAGGTTTTTATGTTGGATATTAACTTGGATGATATTGATTTTAACTTTCGAGAAAAGCTGGTTGACGAGGTTTCGATTGTGGCGGGGAATATTCTCAAGATTCACGGCTTAAACAATGCACGATTCTTCCCAGTTTCAATTGCAGTATGAACCCGATAATGCCACGATGAAAATTATTAATCGCCAAACGGGAGAAAGTATGACGAGCGTTAGAGATGGGGATGGATGGATTGAAAATGGAACCAATGCTTCCCCCGATATGTTGCATCAGTTTCTACAGATGCAAGACCGCTTAGAAAATGTTGCCAGAGAGCATACAAATTCGGAGCGGGGACGACAAAAAATCATCAGATAATATTAGGAAATAAGGAGGGAAAATGGACGTACCGAATCGCGTTGATATTTGTCCCAACGGTCATAATATTGGCTGTTTTGTGATGCAAGAGGGAGAGGATTTGCAATCCGAATTGGAAGGAAGTCTTTTGTCGGGTTATCAGGAAGCCGAAATTACCGAGGTTTATTTTGACCGTAAGCTTGTCTTAATTTTGGGTCACGATGGGCAACAATTGATGTCGGGTTTGGCAGAATTTACCAAACATTCTCCTCGATTTTTTCGAGAGTTAGAACGCGAATTGCCCTTTCTTCCCGACTGTTACGACCTAGTGGTGATGTGGGAAATTAATCGGCAGATTGAAGCCCACGCCGACAGGTTGGTTTCCAAAGAAATCACATTCTAAGAGGGCTTTATTATGACTTTATCTAAGCCTGCTGTTGCTATCGTTCCCCGTCAAAATCAAGTGTTAATTGGAACTTCGGAGGAACAACAATCTTACAGCTATTCGGATTCTCAACTTTCAAAAATTTTGCAAGAGCCAACCACAGTAAAAGTGTTTGCGGATGCGGTAGTTGGGCAAAATTTACTCAACCAAAACGGCTTGAAAGTTGGCGGTCAAATATTTGATGTGAAGTTGGCTGATAGTTTATTGACAGCAGGTTTGGAGGTTGATAATTCAATTGCTTCTATTAGTAGTCGTCACCTGGGAAAATTTTCATTAGAATCATTACCTCAAGACTTGCTGAAACTGCGGGATGTTTTAAGGGTTAAACTCGCTTCGGAGGAGTTGATTGAGGTCGCTAAAATTGAGTTTAATGCCACAAAAGCAACGGCTCAGATGAGTCAAAATGGAGTGCGTTTGGATACAGCTTGGCTCAAAGATAAACAGCAAGAGTTAGAAGAAGAAAGACGGGGATTAGAGAGTCAAGTTAAGGACTGGTTGGGTGAGAAACTTCCCGATGAGACAGACAAGATTCAACTATCCGACTTAACCTCAACCAAAAAAGCCGACAAAACTCAAACTTTAGAGTGCTTTAATCGGGCGGGTGTTCCCTTAGAAAGCTTTAACAAAAATCACATTCAAAGCTTGACGACAGAGCATCCAATTTTGAATCAGTTTCAAAGAATGCGAACGGTCAATGACTTGATTGGCAACAAGGGAATTCAAGGATTATTGAATGTGGTAGACGACGAGAATAAAGTCTATCCAACTTGGCATCAAAATTCAGCCGCAACGGGTCGAATGTCTGCTACAAAACCCGCCATTCAAAATATCCCCGCCTCACTGAAACGGGCAATTATTCCCGAACAACAAGGAGAGGAAAAACAGGTCTTTGTCAGGGCGGATTATTCTCAACAAGAACTGAGAATTTTGGCTCAACTCACCGGGGATAAAACTCTAACGAGCGCCTATCAAGAGGGTAGAGATGCTCACAGGTTAACCGCTTCTTTGATGACGGGAAAGCCGGAAAATCAGATTACTAGCGAGGAACGACAACGGGCAAAACCCGTGAATTTTGGTAAAATTTATGGTCAGTCTCCACAGGGATTACAGAGTTATGCAAAAGTAAGTTATGGGGTAGAATTCTCTATAGAAGATGCAATGAAATTTCAAGCGGCAATGGATAAAGGTTATCCCTCAGTTGCCCGACACGAACAACAGGTTAGACAGGATTTTAAGCACCAGTGGAATGCTGCCTTATCTTCAGAAGATAATCAATACCCTCAAACTCGCACATTATTAGGCAGAAAACGAGAGTGGCAACCTCAACAACATCAATATCCCCCTATTAATGAAGCTTTGAACGCTCCCATTCAGGGTTCTGGGGCAGATATGAGCAAATTGGCTCTGGCTTTGTTACCGGATGCGCTGCAAGAAACGGGGGCAAAAATTACTTTAATTCGCCATGATAAGATTGTTTTGACGGCGCAAGAGTCTCAAGCTGAAAAAGTGGGGAAGATTTTGGAGAGCGTGATGAAGGTTGCTGGCTTACGCATTACGCCAGATATCCCAACTGTGGCAGAGGTGAGCATTTGTGATAATTTGTTGGGAGTTCGACTAAGTGAGCAAGAGTTTAGAAACCGTGAAGAAAAATTGCCATCTCCAAGTAGAAAAGAACCCATCACTGAGTTAAGAACTTACCCCAAACAAGCAACAAAATTCAAGCCCAAACAGCAACCGTTATCTTCTGAAAATACTCTAACCGATTTCGATATTCGAGATCATGTTAAATTCAGGAATGGTCGGGGGGAATGTCCCTGTTGTGGGTTAGAAGGAAAGCCCAATAACCTCAATTTAAGTGTTCGTGAAGACGGTTTATTTTGGTGTTTTCGTGGGAGTGGCGGGGAGCCTCCCAGCCGTGATGTTGAGCAACTCCATGATGAAAAAGCAATTCGTAAAGCGTTGGGACTTCCAGAAATTGGAAAAGTTCAAGTCTTACCTGATATTAGAGAGTTTAACCAATCCCAAAGTTCATCTGATAATCTTACGCCCAGAGTCGCTACAGAAGAAGATTTAAAGATTTCACAACAGCGTCTTCTTTCTGCTGATGACAAACACCATTCCCTTCAACAAAAGGCTTTAAATTACCTTGAAGGTCGAGGAATTACACCGGAAATGGCAGAACGCTATAACATTGGCTTGAACTTTGGTTTCCGCACTCCCGATGGGCGATCGCTTCCCGCATCCATCACTTTTCATCACCGGGATGCCGTTGAACCCGATAAGCTTTACCTTCGCCGCCGCTATGCTCCCTGGTTATCAGAAGAGGAACTTGAACCGGGAACTCCCAAATGGGGACAGTCAGGCGTTCCGCCTTCGGTGTGGGTGGTACAGCAGCCCGAACCGAAGGTGGAGAAAACCTATTTAACAGAAGGGCCTTGGGATGCGGTGAGGTTGGGGGATGCGGTGCGTCAGTCTGGGGAAAGCATTGCCGTTGCTTGCACTTCGACAGGAGCCAGGGGAATTCCCCCACCGGAGCAACTGAAAGCTATTCCCGGTGATGAGGTTGTGATTTTCTACGTTTGCGAAGCATGGTGAGCGCAGCGAGGCAATCGCTTTGATGAACACAACGAGGGACAAATTGGGGCGATTAAAATAGCTAAAGCTTTACGAGATGTGGGAAAACGGGCAACGGTGGCGTTGGTTCCCCATCAAGGAGAAGTGAAAAAAGGATGGGATATTAGTGATGCTTTTGATGCGGGGTTTACTCTTGAGGATATTCAGCAAGCCGAAGCTGACGCTAAACAACAGCAGCAATGGGCAAAACAGGTGGCTGAAGTTGTTTGCGATTGCTTGAACCAGGCTCGAACTCATCACCTTGAGGGTTCTCGGCATACGGCTCATTGGAGTAAACGCGATCGCCGTCTAACTCTGTTGGAAAATGACACCGAGCATAAGGTTTTGGATGTTGTTTGGGATAACGGTTGGGTAAATGTTGATAGTCGTTTGGAGCAAGCCAAGGTGAATTATTTTTTACAGGAAGTTCAGCAGAAACTGCGGTGTAAAAATCATTTATATTCTTTCAACACAGGGACTACTTTGAGATAATTCATTTGATTTTTTTTTGTTATAACCATTGAATTTATTTGCTTTTTAAAAGCTTATCACTCATTAAATTTCACAAGCCAAGCCTTGAAAAAGTGATTGACACTTAAATGTCTGAGGAGTATAATTTTTAAATCGGTTCAAGCTAGTTGACTATCAAATGTAAACGGGATTAATATAATGAGTAAACTTAGATTGGGCATCAAATAGGAAATGAAGAAAAGGATTTTACTTTTTGAGGCAAATCCTCAAGGCACTCAAAATCTGAAGTTAAATTCAGAAATAAAAACGATTAGGGAAGTTTTAGAAAGTGCCAGCAAGCGTGATGATTTTGACTTTAAAGAGCGACTGGCAACCACTTATGAGGATTTACAAAAATACTTACTGCGTGAAAATCCCCACATCCTTCATTTTTGTGGACATGGAAGCGGAGAACAGGGGTTATGTTTACTCGATGAACGGGGAGATCCGTTTTTTCTTCAAACAGAAGTTTTAGTTAACTTAGTCAAAATTTTGGTTGAGCAAAATCAAACTTTGGAGTGTGTCTTGCTCAATGCTTGTCATTCTTATATTCAAGCAAAAGCCCTCAGTCAATATGTCAATTATGCTGTGGGAATGTACGGGTTAATCCCAGATGATGTTGCTATCACATTTAGCCACAGTTTCTATGCAAGCTTAGGTGAAGGTTGCCCTATAGAATCTGCTTATAAACTTGGTATTAATGCAATTCAACCCAAGCATTCAAGTCAGTTTGGATTGATTGATGAATATATAGATATGGGAATGGGAAGCGCAAATCAAGCCAATCCTTCTGAAATTAATCCAACCCCTTCTAAATATATTGCTTGTTTATATGTCAATTCCAACAGTAGTATAACCCATGCTTTCTCTATTTCCTCCACTCCCAAACTTTTGTCTGGAACTTACGAAGATCAATTGATTGAACTGCTTAAAAAAGTCAAGATAAAAATATTAATATCAACGGCGACAAATGTTCTACGAGAAGCTATTGATCACCATCTGGAAATTCATGGTTATCAAGAAGGAGAGCAAAGTAAGCTTATGAATATTTTGCTGGATACTCCTCCCCATCAAGATCAGAATCTTCCTCGAATTATAGAATTTGTCAGACAGTTATCTCTAGATGATCGCATTGAACTATCAATTCGTCAAGAATTAGAAAGTTGGCTTCAAACCGAAGCCGAGAATTTGAAGATAAAATTACCTTCCTTATCAGAGTCAAAACCATCTAATTTATCAAATCAAGTCACTCAATCTTATTTGATGGTTACTTTGGAAAACCACCCATCTAAGAATAATCAATTTTTGATGAACGCTTGGCTGCTTCCAGATGAAACCAGCCCAAAAGACCTGATTCCTTTAGATTTAGATGATAATAAAGAAAAAAAAGGTGTGGAATGTACATGGGATGAAGCTCCCAATAAATTAGATAAATTTATTCGTCTAAGTTGTTCCCATCTTAATAGTGATGATAATTTATACGATTTAGTTATCGAGTTATTTTTGCCTTGGGAATACTTGGGTGAACAGGTTTATCGTTGGGAAATCAAAGATGATACATTTGACGAACAAGTTGCGCTGAGTAGTAAATATATTATGGTTGTTCGTTCTTATGATCGGTTTTATGAGCCTCAACTCAAGAATGAACTTAAGAAAAAATGGAAAGATTGGAAAGATTTTTTTACAGTTCAACGGACTGAAAAGGAAATTGTACAAAAATTTGAACATTTAGATTGTATTAATATTTACACAAATAATGATGGGAAAAAATTGAAACTAAAGTTAGAACAAGAAAAAAAGTTAGGACTAAAAGTAATGAGTTTGTCTCGATCAAAAAATGCTCATAAAGAACTGTTTAAAGTCATTTTAAGATCTGGAATTCCTTTTGCTATTTGGGCAGGATGCGAATCTTTGCCGGAGCAGAGGCAGAAGTGGGAAGAGGAATTCAATAAACTGTTAAGTTATAATTTAATGATGAATTTGAACAATCTTTTTCAACAGATTAAAATACAACAATGGGAAGATGCTTATTCAAACGAATATCCGAAAGAACATTTAGGGTCTTATTTGTGCTTTTTATGCGATAATCCTGAGCGGATGCCTCGTTCTCTTGGAAATGATCAGTTAAGACCAACAGGACAATAGTAATTCGCAGTAATCATCAACTAAGGAGATCATAAAAGGTAATGACAGACTGGAAAATTTTTCGCGGCTCAAATAGATCCCATGACGAAATACAACGGCTTCCTCTCCCTCCCAGGTGGCGCAAATTTAGCAATTTAGGAAATCATGAGATTGATGAGATCAAAAAACGCTGGCAGAACATACAAGAACTAGCCAAAAAAGCGGAACGAGATCGAAGCCGAGGTCAATCTTTTCGTATCCAAAAGAATCAA
>NZ_AAVU01000066.1 GCF_000169095.1 Lyngbya sp. PCC 8106 | reverse complement strand
CCCCCTCAACCAGTTGAGGAGGAACGTCGGAATATTCGTCGTCCTAGAGAACGCACAGTTGGCGCTGCGAGTCCAGCAGCAGGTACGGTAACATCAGAAGGATTAGGGTCAAACATGAACAATGTGATCGGTATGCCAGGAGCGTTAAACGGAATTTCTGAGGTCGTGGTTATGGAACCTCGTACCTTTGAAGAAATGCCTGCGGCGATTAGATCGCTCAAAGAAAGAAAGTCTGTTGTTCTTAATCTGACGATGATGGACCCAGACCAAGCCCAAAGAGCGGTAGACTTCGTAGCTGGAGGAACCTACGCCCTTGACGGTCATCAAGAACGAATTGGCGAAAGCATTTTCCTGTTTACTCCCAGTTGCGTTCAGGTGAGAACTCAGTCCGGTATAATGAACGAAATGCCCGGTCAAAGTCGCACTCGTATTCCCTCACCGATGGCTTCGATGTGGCAATCTGAAAAAGTGCAACAAGCTGTACAGTAGCCTGAGCAATTCCAAAGTCAGAGATCAGAAATCAGACGTTACGGTGGCGATGCGTAAAGCCCCCGTTTTCAAACGGGGGATAAAAGCGAGGGCAGCCCATTTTATTTGGCAGTGAGTGTTAGCCGTGATGCGGATCATTCTACGTTTTCATGCTACTATAGAAAACCATGAAAACACTAAAGTTTAAGTTTTACCAACACAAACGAAATAGATATCTCAAGCGAACTGTTAATGTTGCAGGGGTTATCTATAATCACTGTATCGCTTTGCATAGGCGATATTATCGAATGTTTGGCAAACACTTAAACTGTGCAAAGCTTCAGTCTCACCGCCGCGAAACTCAGAAAACGAAATAAATTCTGGAAACTGGTAGGCTCTCAATCTGTTCAAGACATTTGTCAGCGCATTGAAAAAGCCTACCAATTATTTTTTAAATACAACAAAAAAGGAGTTAGACCGCCCAATTTCAAAAAGGTCAAAAAGTACAAGTCATTTACGCTAAAACAGGCGGGTTACAAATTCCTTGGTGGAAATAGAGTCAAAATTGGAAACAAGGTCTATCAATTCTGGAACTCACAGCCTATCGAGGGAAAAATCAAAACTGTAACGGTCAAAAGAACCCCTTTGGGCGAGTTGTTTTTAATTATTGTCGTTGATAATGGCAGTAAACCCTCAGCCAAATCCGAGACGGGTAAAATCGCTGGTGCGGAATGCACCCCCGCTTTCCTCTCGGATTTCAAATCCGAGAGGGTCGGGGGATTTGATTTCGGGCTGAAAACGTTTTTAACTTGTTCAGAAGGATTCTCTGTTCAGTCACCGCAGTTCCTCAAGCAAGCCCTTACCGATGTTAAGAAAGCTTCTCGAAACTTATCTAAGAAGCGCAAATGGTCTAACAATTGGGAGAAAGCGAGGAAAGACTTGGTTAGACAGTGCGAAAAAGTTGTCAACCGTCGCCGTGATTGGTTTTGGAAGTTAGTTCACCAACTCACCAGTCAGTTTGATGTTCTGTGTTTCGAGACTCTAAACCTTAAAGGGATGCAAAAACTTTGGGGAAGAAAAATAGGTGACTTAGCTTTTGGTGAATTTATTGAAATTCTTGAATGGGTTGCCACCAAGAAAGGTAAATTAATCGTATTTATCGACCAGTGGTATCCATCTTCAAAAACTTGTTTTCACTGCGGTCATGTCTTGGAAAAACTGGAATTATCAACCAGAGAATGGCGTTGTCCGTCCTGTTCAAATATTAATGGACGGGATGAAAATGCCGCTCTAAATATAAAAAGAGTTGGGGCATCAACTCTTGGATTAGACGGTGTAAGACTGGCTCCGCCTGCAACTGTTGCTTGAATCCAGAATCCCCCGTTTGAAAACGGGGGAGTATGTCAAAATGCTGATGGCTGACTCTGACACTTTCAAATTTCACTAATGACAGTATTCAAATTTGGTTTAATTGGCGGTGGAGTGATGGGAGAAGCGCTCCTATCTCGTTTAATTGCTCAAAAGATTTACCTGCCTTCAGATGTGATTGTTAGCGAACCCCAAGCGCAACGTAGAGAGGTTCTTCAGCAACAGTACGGGGTTGAGGTTACGGGTGATAATTGCAAGGCAGCACAGGTAACAGAGGTGTTGCTGTTGGCGGTTAAACCCCAAATTTTAGATACCATTATTTCAGATTTAGCGGCTCTCAGTTTAGGAGATTCTACAGATCCTCAATCTGAGATGATGATTATTTCGATTCTAGCGGGTGTACCTTTGAGTAAGTTAGAGTCAGCTTTTCTTCATCGTCCTGTGGTTCGGGTGATGCCGAATACTCCAGCAACGGTCGGGGCGGGTATTAGTGCAATTGCAGCAGGTCAAGCCGTTAAACCTGATCACCTCAAACTGGCTCAACAAATTTTAGCGGCCGTGGGTGAAGTTGTGGAAGTGCCAGAATATCTGATGGATGCGGTAACAGGTTTATCGGGGTCTGGGCCTGCTTATGTTGCCTTGATGGTTGAGGCTTTGAGCGATGGAGGGGTGGCAGCAGGACTTCCCCGAGCGATTGCTTCTAAACTGGCTTTACAGACGGTTCTGGGTACCGCAGAGTTGCTTCAAAAAACAGGTATGCACCCGGCTGAGTTAAAAGATCGTGTGACCAGTCCAGGCGGAACGACGATAGCAGGGGTGGGGACACTTGAACAAGCGGCTTTTCGTTCAGCGTTGATAGAAGCAGTGAAAGCGGCTTGTCAGCGTTCAAAAGAGTTAGGGAGTTAGGGAGATGGGGATGGGTAACGGATGAGTTATCGGTGGGTTTTTTGGGTTAATGATGAATGGAAACGGATGGGTTATCGGTTGGGAGGTGGGGAGATGGGGAGATGGGGAGATCTTGCCTTTTGACTTCTGCCTTGTATAGCATTATTTTTTTGATTTCATATCCTGATGGTCTGGGTCATATTATTGCTTTAAAAACAGATTAATGACCAAGAAATTAACAGAATATAATTTCACGTTTATTGATTTATTTGCAGGAATTGGAGGAATTCGTCTTCCTTTTGAGGAGTTGGGGGGAAAATGTGTGTTTTCTTCTGAATGGGATGAAGCCGCCCAAGAGACTTATGAAGCGAATTTTGGTGAACGTCCTCTTGGAGATATTACCACAATTGATCCGGGTTCTATTCCTCACCATGATATTTTATTGGCGGGGTTTCCCTGTCAAGCGTTTAGTATTATTGGCAAAATGGAAGGGTTTAATGAAGCCAGAGGAACGTTATTTTATAATATTGAGATGATTTTGAAAGCTAAACAACCTCAAGCGTTTTTATTGGAAAATGTTAAACAGCTTAAAACTCACGACAAAGGAAAGACGTTTAAAGTGATTACAGAACATCTGCAAAATTTGGGCTATCATCTCTATACAGAAGTTCTCAATGCACTAGATTTTGGCTTACCGCAAAAGCGAGAAAGAACTTATATTGTTGGGTTTTTAGAAAATATTCATTTTTCTTTTCCCAAACCTATCCAAAAAAGAGTGAGTTTATCAGAGATTTTAGAACCTGATGAACAAGTGGATAAAAGTTTATTTGCTTCTGAGTTTATCCAAAAAAAGAGAATACAAAGATTGAAAGTTAAACCCTTTTATCCTTCAATTTGGCATGAAAATAAATCGGGAAATATTTCTGTACTTCCCTATTCCTGCGCCCTGAGAAGTGGGGCTTCTTATAGCTATCTTCTTGTCAATGGAGTTCGTCGCTTATCTTCGCGGGAACTTTTGCGTTTGCAGGGTTTTCCAGAACAGTTTAAAATCGTTGTATCTCACGCAGAAATCAGAAAACAAACGGGTAATAGTGTTCCGGTTCCTGTTGTTCGGGCGATCGCAAAACAGATGCTAAACGCTCTAGAAGACAAAAAACCTGCTTTAGAAAAACCTGAGCAGTTATCCATTAATTTTGCAAGCTTTAATAAAGGAGTAATAATAGAAATGTCAGTCAGTTTAAATGAAGCTAAAGATGCTTTGGACAATATTATAAATAAAGCTAGAGTTCATTTTTATAAACCAATTCAAGTTGCTGAAATCCTTTATCATCATCGAGTCTTTGATGACTTGACTCTCTCTAATCTCAATACCTATAGGAAATCTTCAAAAAAATGGAGAGATATTATCTGTAAACGTTTTTTAGGAAGGATTACCACTTCTAGTTCACGCTATCAAGATAATTTATTCGAGCAAAATGCAACTCCGCCTGAAGTTTTGATGGTTCTTGGAGAAGAAAATAAAAGCAAATTAGGTATTGTTGAAGCTTATATCTATCGTAAATTTATAGAAAGATATTCACAAATGACTTCTGGGCTTGCTTATTGTATGAAGTCAGACATTGAAAACTTTAAACTCACTGAATTTATTGGACAATTTCAGAATAATCCTGGATTAAAGAGAAGTATAGATAAAATTTATGAAATTGTTGTTTATGCTCTTTTTAAAGTTCTTATAGAAGAACTCAATGTAACAGTTAAAGTACAACTTGATTTTAATAAGCTAGACCTACTAAAAGAATTTGAAGATTTTACACAAAAAGTTCTCTCAATTAATAGTCAAAATCCTTCTTTCACTGCTAGTGCCAAGTTTTATCGAGTAGGAGTTACTAATGCTGCTGATCGAGGTTTAGATATGTGGGCAAATTATGGCTCTGCTGTACAAATTAAATATCTTTCACTCAATGAGGGCCTTGCTGAAGGTATAGTTTCTAATATTACAGCAGATCGGATAGTGATTGTTTGCAGAGATTCTGAAGAAAGAACTATTGTGTCATTACTCAATCAAATAGGATGGAAATCTAGAATACAATCTATTATTACTCAATCTCATTTAGAAGCTTGGTATGAGAAAGCACTACGGGGTAGTTTTCGGAATATTTTAGGAGCGAGACTCATTGAAATTTTGATTGAAGAAATTAAATATGAGTTTCCTTCAAGTGAGAGCAATGATTTAGTAAGTTTTATGGAAGAACGGGAATATACTTTATTAAGTGACCCATTTTGGTCAGTGTAAACTATTTATTTTTGTAAGTTATCACGGTAAGTTAGATTAACGTTGAAAACTCAGTTTATCAATATTAAATTTCAGTGATGAGTTAGGTTTTCCCCAACCCATCCTACGATTAATTGATTATAATTTATTGGGCTTCTGTTGATAGAGTTTCACCAATGCGGGGTTCTGTTCCTTTTAGTAACCGTTCAATATTCCCTCGATGACGCAAAATCACATAAATTCCCCCAACAATTCCAAAAATTTGATAAGGTAAAGGTTGATGGGTAATCACCATTAAACTCGCAATTCCGACCGCCCCCGCAATTGAACTGAGAGAAACAATCCGAGAAATCGCGAGAAATAACGCAAAAATTCCCAACGTTGCTAAACCCAATTTCCAATCAAAAGCCAATAAAATCCCTAAACTGGTGGCGACTGCTTTCCCACCTTTAAAGGCAATCCAAACGGGTTTTGTATGACCTAAAAGAGCCATCAAACCTGCTGCTGTTGTCATCCAATACAATAACGTATTAATATCTGTAATATTAGCAGAAGCGGCAATTTTAGGGGTAATTTCCCACGAATAAATCCAGAAAACAAATGCGATCGCCAAAACGCCTTTGAGGATGTCAACCAACAAAACTAATAACGCAGGTGACTTTCCACAACTTCTTAAAACATTCGTCGCACCCGTAGAACCCGAACCCACTTCTCGCAGATCAATTCCATAGAACCCCCTGGCGATCAGATAGCCTGTCGGAATTGAACCCAACAAATAACCCGTCACTAATAGTCCGAAATTTAATCCGATCCACTCAAGCATCTTTCTCTACCCAATGCGCCATACTCGCTTTTTATCCTATAGCGCTACGCGCTAGGGAATAGGGAACAGGGAACAGGGAACAGTAGACGGTGAAGGGGTTTTAGGATTTAGAAATGTTCTAAGAACAGTCACCAATTATTAGAGTTTTGACACTCCCACGCCGTAAACGGCGGGGATTCTTGGTTCAGCGAGTCCACTTAATACAAATAGGGCGACCTATCTATACCAGAGATGGACTCTCCTCAAGCGTTTTGCTCCATTTCATCAGCCTGTTTGGGTATGCCCTACCCTACAGTTCAAAACCTAAAATCTTGGTTTCTCTGTACTTGTTGCGTTGCGCGCTAATAAGCGTACAAGCTTTCCTATACGGAACCCCATAACTTCAGTGCGTCAAGGTGCGCTGCCTTTTCGGCGACTGGGTTTTTAGTGTGGTTGATTACCCTTTCCACAAAAGAAAGTTTAGCATAAAGCCGTCAATCACGGACGGGGCTTGTATCCCAATTTTTTCGGTCAGTGATCAGTTTTTCCCCGACTTCTGACTATTACCTATTGCCTGTTAAAATTCACGGTAAAGAGGTTGCTGTTGTTGTTGAGATTGGGGTTCAGGAGCAAAAGCCAACCAGAGAGGATATTGCAGCAAAGACAAACTAATTTTTTCCTCGCTGTCATCCACCACAATAAACGGCAATTTTCCATCTTGAACGAGTCGATCAGCTTTAATAGCGACAATATTGGCATCTTCAAACAACGCCACACCCCGTTCAGGGCTAAAATCGCGCCGTTCAAGCCCTAGACAGTCCTGAAAGCCTCGCCGCCACTCTCCTAACCGTTCGGGGCTATTTGCTAGAATTAACGTGCGTAGACGGCGATCATAGAGCGTTCGGAGAACAGACGTAATCGCCGAAGCAATTAAAATATTTTGTAACCGACTTCCCATCGTGCGTAATGCACCCCGTCCCCCTTGATTAAAAAACCAGGTTGAAACCCGTTTAGCGTGGATCGGTTCAAACGTGCGTCGCAACTGCCAGGGCGGGCCATAATAATCGGGTAAGGTGCGATATTGATCGAGAAGGCGACGAATTTGTTGGGATTCTTCCTGAAATCCTTGTTGACCAAACTGAGGCGTAGAACTAACTTCCGGTTCGTTGTCTCGTTGAGAAGGAAAAGGGCGATCGCTTTCGATCAGAGGTTCTGGAGACTCAGGGATCAGTTCTAACTGTTCTGCGGTACTGACTAAATCCTGCAAACTCCCGACGAGATAATCTTTGAACCCCTGAACCCGAATGGCTAAGTCTTGAGAAACTCCAGCAAAACTGGTTCGCATTTCTTGACGAATACGTTCTCGACGACGTTCGAGTTTTTCGACTTCAATTTGCAGCGCTTGTCGGCGTTGTTCAAGTTGGCTTAACGTTTCTGAGACGACATTCTGCATCGTTTCGGTTAAAGCCATCTGTTGTTGCTTCATTTTGGCTGATTCGGCTTGTAAACCAGCGATTTCCTGTCTCAGTTGCTGAATTTGGTCTTTTAGATTGGTCGCCGTTTGCAGATCATCGGTTGTAACTTGTGTCGGCGTAAAGAGTTCGTCCGATGCAGAGTTTTCGTCTGGTTCGGATACATCTTGCGATCGCTCGCGGGGCTCTTGATTTTGAGGTTCGTCTAAATTCATGGAATCAACAGAGGTTCAATTCGGGTCAGACGAGTTTGACATTAACATACACTAACTGAAGCCAGGGATGTACAAACGCGATTTGACATGGGCGAGTTTGTTTCTATTATGCTCAAGATTATGCCTAACCACAATCAAACTGATCAAAAATTTCCCATTCCAGAGTTGATTTTATCAATAGGATGGGAGATTGACTCAATAGATTTACAACTTACACCGAAGGGATAAGCCTGAATTCAGTTGGGAGTCACGATTGTTTAACGCTCGCGGGTTTTGAGGTTTCCACAATTGGCTTCTAAACAAGCTTTCAGCGTCTTTGGATCAAAAATAATCGGCAGAAAGTGAATACTGTTGACCTCTTTGAAGTAAAACAAAATCGGTACACCGGGCCAGAAAATTTCCCAGTTGATCCAATCTGCATAGGGAAAATGTCGAAGTAATTTACCGGAACGGGAGACATCAAGTGCAGTCTCGGTAAACTGGATGCGAATGGTTGCAGTCTGTATGAGTAGAAACAGTCCCAGTAAGGCAATTACGAATCCTAGCACTTTCTGCACCAAGATTAACGGAATTCCAGTTAATAGGAGTACAGCCGGGATGATAAAACTGGGTGTCAGTTCCACCTTTGAGGGAACAGTGGTCTTTGATGGTGTTGTTGTCATTATTTCGGTTCCTGTGCATCCAGTGTGAGTGATGTCAACAAATGTTACCAAATTATGGGTAAAACGAGACACCATCAGAAGTTAGACGTTTTTTCCGATTTTCCCAACTCCTGACTATAGGACAGAATTTCCAATCCCGTGAAACATTGACCAAGAGAGGAAAAAGTCGAGGATAAAGATAGAAAGCAAACACGTAACAACAGCAGTTGTGGTTGATTGTCCAACACCTTTGGCACCACCCGTCGTCGTCAGTCCCCAATTGGTACTAATGACTGCTATCGTTCCCCCAAAAATCAAAGCTTTGATTTCGCCACTGACTAAATCCCAAAGGGTGAGAAAATTCTGCACAGACTCTAAAAACATATTTGGAGGAATGTTATATAGACTACTAGAAATTAATAAGCCACCTGCTAAACCTGTCATTAGACAAATAATATTCAGTAAAGGCAACATTAAACAACAGGCGATCACGCGGGGGATCACTAAATAATCAACGGGATCAGTTTTTAATACATAAAGTGCATCAATTTGTTCCGTGACTTGCATCGTGCCAATTTCCGCCGCAAATGCTGAACCGACTCGTCCGGTGATAATGACCGCAGTTAAAACTGGACTTAATTCACGTGCTAGAGAAAGAGCAAGAACACCCCCCGCTAAATTCCCGGCTCCTAATGTGATAAACTCACGAGAAACTTGAATTGTAAACACCATTCCGACAAAACCTGCGGTGATTAAGGCAATTAGCAACGACTCTGGCCCCACGGCTGCCATTTGTTCTAAGGTGTTTCGACGATAAATTTTACCTTGTAATAGATGAACAATAACCTGTCCGCCTAAAAATAAAGCAGCAACGAAGCGGCGCGTCCAAATTCCGAGACTTGAATTAATTTGCATCTGACTTAAGAAAATCCTCACCTGAAAATGACAAAGAAACATAACAACTATGTACAAATCTTAACCAAGATTTTTGAAGATTAATTTAAGTTTTCTGACAGAGTGGAACGAAACGAGAAATTACCATTATCGTAGAAGTTAATAGTCTAGATTCTCTGAACCCTCTGATTGAGGGAAAGCGAATTCAATTCTCAATTCTCCTAACTATGGGCATTTTTCCTGATTTTCTCCGCTCTATCCTACTGACGATGGTTCTCAGCTTTATTACTCCTATTCTAGTGATCAGTTTTGGATTAGCTGGCTCTGTAATCATCGCTTGTCTTCCCTTTCTCAAAACAATCGGTCAATTTTCCTGCCAACAAATTTTACAATTTCTGGCAACTTTTGGCAGTGGACACCCCTTTCAAGGGAGTATGATCATTGCCATCACTTGTAGTCTAGTTGGTGCTTTATTTGATACTTATGCCTCCTATCAAAGTCCTCGTAGTCAATAAAATCACGCAGTCAAATGTTACGCATTGTACAGAGCCTCCCGATGGAGGCTTTCGCTTGGTTTGACAGAAAATATAAACAATTATTAATCCATTTCCTCTATTTAGATTTTAATCTGATCAAGTTTAAGTTGTAATTTTCACCAAGCTTTTATCATTATTTCAGGAACAATCATGTTAAACTAGAGCCACAGAAAAGTATTCCTGAACGCAATCGAGTTAAACACAATCAATGGCTGATATTGTTGATATTGCAGTGGGTGCAGGCTCATTTAACACTCTTGTACAAGCGGTTCAAGCCGCAGGTTTAGTTGATACCCTCAAAAGTCCTGGCCCCTTTACCGTTTTTGCTCCCAATGATGATGCTTTTGCGAAACTTCCTCCCGGAACGATACAAACGTTAGTCCAAAATATACCTCAATTAGCTCGCATTTTGACCTATCATGTTGTTTCGGGTAAACTTATGAAAGCGGATTTAGAACAACTTCAAACCCTCACTTCTATTGAAGGTTCTCCTCTTCCCCTGATATTTACTGAAGGATTTGAAGTCAAAAATGCCAGCGTTGTTGCGCCTGATATTGAAGCGGATAACGGTGTGATTCATGTGATTGATACCGTACTTTTGATGGGTTAAAGTTTTAATAAATTTAGGGGTTCTATCAAGTCCAGAATAGCTAGACCCATAATATAGGTTTTTTTGGAGTGAACTTCTGGGCATTCCGATCTGAGGGATCTATTCAAAACTCTCCAAAGATTATAAGAAAAGCTTGGTTTTTATGAAGAAAACAGAGTAGCTTATCCTGGAAAATTTTGCAACTTCCTAAAAACACGTAGACATTAACTTATCTTATTCCGTTCAGGGAGTATACCATGACTTTCAAAATTATCAGCTTAGATGGCGGCGGCATTCGTGGAGTTTTATCTGCCACAATTCTCAAGCAGATAGAGACGACACTGACAGAAAAGAAAGGACAGAAATTACATGAATATTTTGACTTGGTTTCTGGCACATCTACCGGATCAATTCTGGCTGCGGCGATAGCCTGTCAGATGGACATTAATAAGATGATTAATCTCTACAAGGATGAAGGAAAAGATATCTTCTTAGACTCAGTACGTCAACAGCGACAATGGCGGAAAGTAAGTCAAGCGGTGGGAAGTCATGTGTTGTATCCGCATGAACAGGGAGAGCGGGGTTTAGCTAAAGTTTTGGAAAACAATTTGGAACACCCAGAATTGGGTAAATCTGCGAAGATTAGCCAGATTACTAAACCCCATATTTTGATTCCTGCTTATGACGTTCATTCGCGAAACACAACCTGGTTTAGCAATAGTGACGCTAGTGCATGGTACTCTAACCTTGAACTCTGGAAAATCTGCACAGCTTCGGCATCCGCCCCTACGTTTTTTCCCCCTTATGAACTCCCCTATAATGAAGACCAAAGTTTGCCCCATATTGATGGTGGGGTATCGGCTAATAACCCCGCGTTAATGGCGGTCGCCCATGCGTTGTGTATTGAAAAACAGAACGGATTAAACTTGAGCGATATTGCTGTCCTTTCCATTGGAACTGGCAATACAACTAAGGCATTCAAATATGAAGAAATTAAAAAGTGGGGACAGTTGGGCTGGGCTGAAAAGATATCCGATATGTTCATGAGTCCTGCTGCCCAAAATTCTGAAGCTGTCTGCTATCAAATCCTGGAAAGTGCAGGGCGAGATTATTTGCGTTTGGATTTCGATTTAAACGAGCGATTGGAAGGAGAAGCACAGCCCGGTCGTCTGCGTCCGACGATAGCCAAGCCAAAGAAGCCCTATAACAAATACATTGCTGCCCTGAAAAACGAGTATAAAGAAGTCAACGAAGAAATCGACAATCCTGACAATTGTCCAGACCTGATAAAAGCGGCTGAATGCTATCTTGACTGCGGCAAAGTCTATTATAAGAATCCAACGGTTCCAGTTCCAGTTCGAGAGGCAATTGAACAGTTTATCGAATCAAATTAAGGATTCACGAGAATGCTTCGGGTCAGCACTTCGTAAAAGAACATTGGTGTCAATCAAAAATGACCAAAACCAATGGGATACAAGCCCCGTCCTAGAAGGACGGCTTTTCTTAACCACATTGTCAACTTTGCAGACCGATGAAAGCAAGATATAAATACAGAGGTGCGACTCGTTGGCTAGAAACCAGACCAACTTGGTTTTAGGGGGATTAGCCGCAAGGTATATAACCTTGACAACTGAATGACCATGTAGGTGAGAGTTAGTACCCTAGAACACTAAAATCCTACCCCGCAGGTGCAGCGGTGAAAGCACTTCCCCAGGTTCGAGACTAGCCATCAACGCCTGAAGCGGGAAGTAACGGTGGCTCTACTGAAAGCCTAATTTGGTATCCATCAAGCAAAGCGCTCATGAGTAAAGCAACAGCTTGAAGTCACGTTACAGTCGTCGTTATGATCAACCAGCGAAAAGGCTAAATACGCTGGAGCCAAAAGGCACAGGATAGGGAGTTAGCAAGATTCTGTTTGACTAACAAGCACTTCCCATAAACCCGGCGAAAAGTGACACTCTAAAAGCGCATAGTATGGTCATTTCGGAACGAAGTAACCTCTCGTCTGTTCTCAGAAGGTCGAATATCTGAGTAGGTGCTAACCGTATGCAACGAGTAGGAGAGATTGAGTCAGAAGCGAAAGCTCTGGGTAATACCAGAGATATGCCAACGGACTCACGATGATTTGGAAGATAAAGTCTCAAGTAGTGAGTACAAATGTCTAAAACGAGTTTAAAGACTACGGTGGAATGGAACCAAGTGAACTGGCGAAAGCTAGAACGCAAAGTATACAAGCTCCAAAAGAGAATTTATCGAGCCTCTCAACGTGGCGATGTAAAAGCAGTACGCAAACTCCAAAAGACGTTGATGAAATCTTGGTCAGCAAGAGCATTAGCGCTCAGGCGGGTCACACAAGACAATCAAGGTAAGAAGACAGCAGGTGTGGATGGCGTAAAATCGCTGACCCCAAAGCAACGTCTCTCTTTGGTTGTCAATCTCAAATTAAGCTCAAAAGTCGCTCCAACTAGGCGAGTATGGATTCCCAAGCCTGGGACGGAGGAGAAGCGACCACTGGGTATCCCGACAATGAATGACCGAGCCTTGCAAGCACTTGTCAAGCTGGCATTAGAGCCAGAATGGGAAGCGCGATTTGAACCTAACTCATACGGGTTCAGACCGGGACGCTCGTGCCATGATGCGATTGAAGCAATATTCCTTTCAATTAAGCAAAAGCCAAAATATGTGCTAGATGCTGACATTGCTAAATGCTTTGACCGTATTGACCATGAAACACTGATCAGAAAACTTAATACATTCCCCACCATACGCCGACAAGTTCGTGCATGGTTAAAAGCGGGGGTAATGGATGGTAAGCAGTTGTTTCCAACATCTGAGGGAACACCACAAGGCGGAGTCATATCTCCACTTTTGGCAAATATTGCCCTCCACGGGATGGAAGAACGGATTAAACAATACGCTGAAACAATGGCTGGAAGGAAACAAGCCAACCGCCAAAACCTCAGCGTAATTCGTTATGCCGATGACTTCGTAATTATCCACGAAGACATAACTGTAGTCCAAAGATGTAAGGAGATTATCTCCGAATGGTTACAAGGCATGGGTTTGGAACTTAAGCCCTCCAAAACGAGACTTGCTCACACCCTTAATCAGTATGAGCAAGAAAAGCCAGGATTCGATTTCTTAGGCTTCACGATACAACAATTTCCAGTAGGAAAGTATCACTCGAAACAAGGTTTTAAGACAATCATCACCCCAAGTAAGCAGAAGCAAAAGGTACATTACGACCAAATCGCTAGTGTAATTGAAACCCATAAGGCAGCACCGCAAGCGGCGCTAATCAGCCGATTAAACCCAATCATTCGAGGGTGGGCTAACTACTACGCCACTGTAGTAAGTAAGGTGGCTTACACAGACATCGATAACCTCACATACCAAAAGTTAAGAGCTTGGGCAAAACGCCGTCACCCAAAAAAAAGCGGGAAATGGGGAGCAAATAAATATTGGCAATCCATAAACGGCAATAACTGGGTATTCGCAACCAGGAATGGAAAAACAATCATTCGGTTACTCAATCATGCCGATACTTCAATCATGCGTCATGTGAAAGTTAAAGGCGAATCGTCTCCATACGACGGCAACCTGGTTTACTGGAGTTCAAGAATGGGCAAAAACCCGGAAATGCCGACAAGAGTTGCAAAGCTATTGAAGGTTCAAAAGGGTAAATGCGCTCACTGTGGATTGCACTTCCGAGAAGAAGATGTAATAGAAGTAGACCACATTATTCCTAAGTCAAAAGGCGGAAAGGATGAGTACAAAAATCTGCAACTATTACACAGACATTGCCACGATAAAAAGACTGTTAATGATGGTAGTTTAAGAGGTACTCGTGACAAGAGCCAAGTCATTGAGGAGCCGGATGAGGTGAAAGTCTCACGTCCGGTTCTGAAGACGAGTCAGAGGGGTGACTCTCTGGCTTAGTTTAATTCTACCCAACGCCAGAGCAACAGATTAAGCTATCAAAGCTATTTGGTTGCTGTCGAGTGGTGTGGAATGATGCCCTTGGGTGCGATTCGTTTAGCCTAAAATAAGCTGAAAAGCTTATGGGACGGTTAGCCTAGCTACTCAGGTAGTTAGAGACAACTGATTACATTTATGGGTGAACCGCCGTGCGGTAAGTCCTATCCCTCAAGTGCTGAGGTGAAAGCATAACCCCTAGTTTGAATGGGTAGCAACCAACAGATTAAAGCGGGGTTAAAAGGTAGAAATACTGGAAGCCTAATCTGGTAACTATCGAGCAAGAAATTCATGTGTAGCGAAAGCGAAGATGTGCCATAAACCATCGTCATCGTTAATAGTGTAAAGGCTTAATCAAAAATAAATCCGATGAAAATACGGTAAAAATTGATTAACACTAAGCCAAAAGGCAAGGATAGGGCATAAGCAATTAGAGGGTTGACTTATAAGCACCGCCCAATAAACCCGGTGGAGAGCATCGCACTAAAGATTTCAAACAAATGTGTAATCGGAACGAAGTAACCCCTATATATCTCTGGTCAGGTCGATAACCAGTAAGTAGCTAACGAATGATATGTAGGGAAAGGATGGTATCAAAAGCGAATGCCTTGTTGTAATGACAAGGATATGCTGACAGATACTCGGTAATTCCCAAGAAATAGAACAAGTAGCAATGAACATATCTAAAACGCTGAATAAAAATCAGACGGTGGAGTGGAAAGACCTCAACTGGCGCAAGTTAGAAAAGGTAACTTTTAAGTTGCAACATCGCATATTTCAAGCGAGTGAACGAGACGATGTTAAAGCAGTTCGCAAACTTCAGAAGACCCTGATTAATTCCTGGTCAGCAAAATGTATAGCTGTGCGTCGGGTAACGCAAGATAATCAAGGAAAAAATACGGCAGGTGTGGACGGAATTAAATCTCTAACCCCGAAGCAACGTATAAACCTTGTAGGACGATTAAAGTTAACAGGTAAAGTAAAACCTACTCGTAGAGTAAATATTCCCAAACCTGGCTCAACAGAAACCCGTCCATTAGGAATACCCACAATCAACGACCGTGCATTACAAGCGTTAGTAAAACTAGCGTTAGAACCTGAATGGGAGGCGAAATTCGAGCCAAACAGTTATGGTTTTAGACCAGGACGTTCCTGCCACGATGCAATTGAAGCAATATTTAAAAATATTCACAAGTCCAAATATGTACTTGATGCTGATATTACTAAATGCTTTGACTGCATAGACCATAAAGCGTTACTCTCAAAAATACACACATACCCCACCTTAAGTCGATTGATAAAAAGATGGCTCAAAGCAGGGTACTGTGACGGAAAAGAACTCTTTCCTATTAATGAAGGTACACCACAAGGCGGAGTGATTTCACCCTTACTGGCGAATATTGCCTTACATGGTATGGAAGAAAGAGTCAAGCAATACGCAAAAACTCTAAAGGGGAATAAACTGCACAATCGTAGCGCCCTAAGTCTAATCCGATACGCTGATGACTTTGTAATAATCCATGAGGATGTAAACGTAGTCAAAAAATGTCAAGAGATAATCGCCGATTGGTTAAGTGACATGGGATTAGAATTAAAACCCAGTAAAACAAAATTAACCCACACTCTTAATAAAATTGATGGAAAAGTCGGGTTTGAGTTTTTAGGATTCCATATTCAACAACACAAAGTAGGTAACTACCGATGTGAAAAAAATACTCACGGAACACCGCTAGGTTTTAATACATTAATCACACCCTCAAAAACCAAAATCAAGACTCATCTTGTGAAAATAGCTGAAATAATAGATTCCCATAAGACCGCCCCTCAAGCTGCCCTAATTAGCAAGCTGAATCCACTGATCAGAGGGTGGTCAAACTATTATTCAACAGTATGTAGTAAAGAAACCTTTATTGACACTCCCGCCGCTAAATCGAAGATTATAACGGGGGATTCTTCCTTCACTCAGCGAACTTAGAGTATTGATTTTCATCAATACAAAAGAGGCTCATCTGTCCGGAAGCGTTTATCCAGTATTCCTGGAATGTTCCCGTATGCCCTACGGTACGCAGTCCTAACTTGAGGATGTTTTTTGCCGCGTTTTCATCTCTATCTAACACCGTTCCGCACTTACATTTGTGAGTACGAGTGCTGAGAGATTTTTTAACAGTTGCGCCGCAATTAGAACAATTTTGGCTAGTGTAGTGAGGAGGTACGGCAACTGTTACCGTACCAAATACTTTCCCAAAATACTCCAACCAAGCTCTGAACATTGTCCAGCTAGCATCTGATATTGACTTAGCTAGATTGTGATTTTTAACCATCGGCTCGCACCTTCAAGTCCTCATAGGCTACCAAGTCGTTAGACCGGACTACGCACAATGCAGTTTTAACCGCAAAGTCTTTACGCTGCCTACTTACCTTGAGGTGCTTCCTCGCAAGCCTTTGTTTAGCTTTTTTGTAGTTGTGGGACTGAGGTTGACCTTTCTTGAACTTTCGAGAGACTCGTTTCTGCAAACGCTTAAGAACCTTTTCAGACCTTCTTAGATATTTAGGATTGTTTACCTTGCTACCATCAGAGTTTGTGTAGAAAGCAGAAATACCCACGTCAATCCCTACAGTTTTACCTGTTGGTTGTCTATCCTCAGTCCGGTCGTAGTCGATACAGAACTGAGCATAAAATCCATCAGCTCGACGTACTACCCGCGCCTCGCTTGATTTGCTCAAGTTGATAGTAGTTTAAATCACGACTACCGTAGAGTTTAAACTCACCGGCTTTGAATCCGTCAGTGAAGGTTATTCTGTCTCGATTCTCAGATAGTTTCCAGCCTGTGACTTTGTACTCAACAGAACCGTGGTTAGGTCTATTTTTCTTGTACCTGGGGTATCCCTTTTTTCCTGGTATTTGCTTTTTGCAGTTATCAAAAAATCGAGAGATTGCAGCCCAAGCACGCTCCGCCATTGCTTGACGAGCTTGTGAGTTGAGTTTATTAGTCCAGGGGAAGTCCTTGTTCTTGGCTAGTCGAGTGACATATTTGTATAAGTCATTGCGGCTTTTGGCGTTGCCGTCTTCCCAGATACGAAGACAAGAATTGCGGACAAACAAACCAGTACGAATGGCTTCATTTAACCTTTCGTACTGATGTTTATCGCCCTTTAACTTGGCTTCGTAGACTAGCATTTATCACCGAGTTCTTATGATAAAATTATATCATAGCTTTCTCATTGGCAATTCATCTCACCGCTAAATCAAAGATTATAGCAGGAGCCTTCTTGCTCAATCAAGGTAAGGTTGACCATCTAATCTACAACAAGTTAAGAGCTTGGGCAAAAATCAGAGGGAAAGGGCGCATCAATAAAGACAAATACTGGAGAACAGTAGGGAACAAAAATTGGTGTTTTAGTACAGAAGATGGATTAGAATTATTCACCCATAGCAGTACGCCCATCGTAAGGCATACAAAGGTTAAAGGTGAAGCTAGTCCGTTTAATGGAGACTGGACTTACTGGAGTAAACGACGAGGTAAATATCCTAAAACCCCTAAAAGGGTTTCTAGATTAATCAAGAAACAAAAGGGTATTTGTCCTCACTGTGGTCTGTATTTTACAAGTACAGACAGTGTAGAAGTTGACCATATCCAACCAACATCATTAGGAGGTAAAGACATCTATGATAATTTACAACTTCTTCACAAACATTGTCACGACACAAAAACGGCTAATGATGGTTCTTTAATCAAGAATCATGACAAAAACCCGTTCTGAATCGTATCCATAACAAGGATGGAATTATCAAGGAGCCGTGTGAGGTGAAAGTCTCACGCACGGTTCTGAAGGAGAGGTAGGAGTGGTAACGCTCCTATCGACTCTAACCTCACTGCATTGAATTGTACAAATCTGGACAGAAAAAACCAAGCAATGCTCAACTTCAGAAACAGTTCATCACTCAAGCGAAGAAAACAGTAGAACGGGAGTGGCTCAAAGAGGTTTCTAATATTCCGTTACAGCAATCTTTGAACGATTTAGAACAGGCTTACAAAAACTTTTTCAAGTCGTGTAATCGGAAAGGAAGAAAAGCTAGATCTCCTAAATTTAAAAAACGAAACGCCAAGCAGTCAGCCAGATTTCGAGTGGGTGGTTTCAAACTAGATGGAAGCAAAACTCGGTACAAATCGGATTTTAAATCCGATTTTGCACAGCCGAGCGCGTTCCGCGTATCTTTAGCTAAAATTGGAAACTTAAAAATAGTTTGGTCAAGACCTCTAACTTCTGAACCTTCATCTTTCGGCGGCAGGAGACCCACGCCATAAAGAATGTTGGCGTTGGGAGGAATGCCGCACAGAGATTTCTGGTACAATACAAGTGGTCACTGACCCACCCGAGACAATGGATTCAGACAGCCATGAGCGTGCGCGCGTCCAGTTACACCTGGCGGCGCAGACAAATTGGTAGACTCAGGAATTGATGACGGGGCAATGGCATAAACATCCCTTGAATCAACAGTTAAAAAGAAATTCAGCTTGGATTTCGACACATATCTAACCGCAGGACTTGCGGGGATAGTCTGTGGAGCGACTTTAAGACCTGAAGGGAATAACTCTCGGAGGGCAGGTGCGCTCGCCCCGCTCGGGAAGAAGCAGAAACCCAAATAGCGATGTTTGGGAATCCCACGCCATAAAGAATGTTGGCGTTGGGAGGATGTCAACAGTTACCGTGATCAAGGATGCAGCCAACCGTTATTTTCTTAGCTTTGTTATTGAGAGCAATCAACAATTGCTACCCTCATCGCCGGATAGTGTAGGAATAGATTTAGGAATTAAGACGTTTGCAGTTCTAAGTTCAGGAGAAAAAGTAGATGCTCCCAAACCCCTGAAAAAGCGGATTAAACGACTACAGAAACTTAGTCGAAACTTATCTCGAAAAATTAGAGGTTCTAATCGATACGAACGGGCGAGAGTTAGAAAAGCTAAACTCTATGCTCGAATGAAAGACACCCGCAAAGACTTCCTACACAAATTTTCAACCCGAATAATCAACGAAAATCAAGTGATTGTTTTAGAAGACTTAAACGTGTCAGGAATGGTTAAAAACCGCAAACTATCTAAAGCGATTAGTGATTTAGGGTGGAGACAGTTTAGGACTTTTCTTGAAGGTAAAGCCGAAAAATATGGTCGAGATTTTCGAGTAATTAGTCGATGGTAACCTACAACTCAAATGTGTTCTTGTTGCGGCTTTAGAGGTGGAAAACTCAATCTTTCTGTTCGTGAATGGACTTGTCTGAACTGCGAAACCACTCACGATAGAGACGGCGCTGCTATTAATATTTTGGTCGCCGTCGGGCTTTCGGAGACTTTAAACGGACGTGGAGGAACGTGTAAGACTTCGGCTATTGAAGCAACATCCAGTGAAACGTCAACCCGCCTAGAGAACTCTGTGCAATTGTCAATATTTGATATTTTGCAATAGTTTTCTGCTAGGAATCCTCTTCCTTTAGGGAGAGGAGGATGTCAAATTAACCTCGTTCTCCGTAAATGCTTTCCCGACTAATCGCTTCATCCGATAAAGAGGGACTGTTGCCTGGGTGACTTTCGGCCCATTCTCGAAATGCTTTCGCTCTTTCTTCTGGAGTAGTAAAAGGACGCTGATTTTCTTTTGAGAGTTCATTCTGGTTTGCTTGTAATTTTTCCTCCAACAGCGCCCGTTATTCTGGTGTCAGAGATTGAACAATTTGAGCTAAAGATTCAACTAATTTAACGTTCATAAATGCCTCCAGGAATTATCGTCTTTACTCCCCATGATAATATAAAAACTCAAAAACCCGGTTTCTCTGAGAAACCGGGTTTTTTGAATCAAACAGGATTTAAATGATCTAACGATAGTTCGGAGTTTGGATATTTCTTAAACGGGCTTCGGGACGTTTAAAGCGATCTAATTGTGCTTCAAAAAACTCGCGATTGGCTTGTAAATGTCGAGGGTTGGGATCATCTAAAGGATACAACAACGCCGTTCGCAGCGCTTGAATTACCGCAGAGGTTACACAATACATTGAACGTTGAAAAGTATTGGCTAGCTGAATCAACATATCCTCCTCACCCCGACAATGTTGTTGGTAATATTCAACCAAATAGGGCGGTAAGAAATGAAACATATCTTGCATCAATAATGTTGGCGGAATTCCCGCAGTTCCAACCGGAAAAACATCAGCATAAAGAATCCCATAATGAAAGTCTTTTTGATCTTGGGGAACTTCTTGGGCTTGGGCGTTGTAAGACTTCGTACCTCGAAAGGGTGCCGTGCGATAAAACACCGCTTCTACATAAGGAAGTGCGGCTTCATATAACCACATAAATCCTTTTGATTTAGGGATAATTTCGTAGCATTCCCCATCAATATAAACATGATGATAAATGGGTCGTCCCGCAATGGCAAAAATTCCATTGACAATAAAGTTCATTGCTTCAGGAACATTGGTAATTTTTCCCTCATCATACAAGTCGCTCATTTCAAAGAAAACCGGTGCCATAACTTCCCAGAATAGCCCCAAATTGCTGTAATAAGAAAGCTGACGAACTTGTTCGAGAAACAGATCCGGAAATAGCTTATACAAGCCTAACATCACTGGATTGTTTTTAAAGTAAGCTTTAATGGCGCGATCAGCATTGGCTTTGTATTCATCGGTATCAAGATAGGGATCAAATTTACCACCCATTTCTCGATGCCAAAACATCGCCCGCATACAAGCTTCTGCAAACTCCATATTAATTCGATCATGCCACAAATGATGCAATAATTTAGGGATTTTTGACGTTTCCCCTTTTTCAATAAAAGCTAATAATTCTGGGTGTACCGTTGCTTCTCCTCGCCAGATTCTTAAGTCTGCATCATCTCCTGCATAATGATTGTGCAAGTCTAAATACTCTTGGGGGAGGAAGTATTTAAAAAAGGGTAAAGGGTCTAAAAATACCCGTTCAGCGATGTACAATAAATCTCGCCAATAAAAATCCATTGGCACCGCATAGGCTTTATAAATCCCGATAATTTGCATTAAATTCTCAGGAGTATCGGGAAGCATCGCCCCTCCCGCTTCTAGACGATGAATAATCTCAGAAAATTCGTGAGTCGAAGGGGGTAATTTTGTCGATTTAGTTTGAGTTTGCATTTCAGTTGTGAGAGTTATAAGGCGTTCAAAACTTTGGCGTGAAAAATGGAGAGTTAAAACAGTTAAAAGTTAAGGTTGTAAGTGAATTGAAACTTGAGTCGGAGTTTGATTTTTTAAGGTAATAACCATTGCTTCAACGGTCGGTTCACTCCAACGTAACAACCAACTTGGTTGCACCCCTAAAAACAAAATTAAAGCCGCTAAAACAAGAGCAGGAGCCTGTTCAGACAACTTAACTTTGGGATAATAAGCTAACTCATTATTCAGCTTACCAAAACAGGTACGATTGAGCAGAATCACAAAATAAACAGCCGTTAACCCCGAAGCAATAATACAGATTAAACATTGAATTGGGAAAACAGAAAATGTGCCTTGAAAAACCAAAAATTCAGCCACAAAACCGACTAATCCGGGAATTCCTGCACTCGCCATTCCCGACATAATTAACAATGCACTAACCAGAGGTAAACCCCGAATCGGATTCATTAAACCGTTGAGAACTTGTAAGTCACGAGTTCCGACTTTGGCTTCCACCACACCCACAAGATGAAACAAGATTGCGAGTATTAAACCATGAGCAACCATCTGAGAAATAGCCCCAATTAAACTAATGGAAGTTCCGGCTGCTGCTGCTACGATGATATAGCCCATGTGACCAATTGAGCTATAAGCAACCATTCGTTTAATGTCTTGTTGAGAAATAGCGGTTAACGCTCCATACATGACACTAAAAACGCCAATAATTGATAATCCAGGTGCGATTAATTCCCAGGTTTCAGGAAACAATTGTAAGCCAAAGCGAATTAAACCGTAAGTCCCTAATTTGGCTAAGATTCCTCCTAATAAAATAGTCACTGGAGCGGAAGATTCAACGTAAGCATCGGGGAGCCAAGTATGTAGGGGAACTAAAGGAATTTTGATGCCAAATCCAATGAGTAAAACCGTTAATAGAATCAGTTGATTGGTTTGAGATAGGCTTTGAGTGTTGATAGCATTGTAATCAAAATTTATTGAACCACTTAACCAAGTTATTCCCAAAAATCCAGCTAAGATTAGGATTCCTGATAATGCTGTATAAATCAAGAATTTAGTTGCAGCATAACCCCGTTTTTCACTTCCCCAAATGGCAATTAAGAGATAAAGGGGAATCAATTCTAACTCGTAAAACAGAACAAATAGTAACAAGTTCTGTGCCAAAAATGCGCCTGCAATTCCCGCATTCACCAACAGGATTAGGGAATAATACAGGCGTGGGCGTTCGAGTTCGGGGCGAGTGCTAGCGATCGCAATAATCGTTAAAACGGCATTCAAGCCCATCAAGGGTAACGATAAACCATCCACTCCTAAACTGTAGGATAAACCCAATTGGGGAATCCAATCAAGATATTCAGAAAATTGAAAGTTGGGGTCAGTTAAGTCAAAATCTGTGGCAAGTTTTAGGGTAAAACCTAAAATGGAAATCACGATAATTAAAGCGACAGAACGAACTTGACGACTGATTAACTTTCCGGGTAATAAGCTAACCACAATTGCCCCAAAAACAGGAATTAAAATGAATAAACTGAGCATAGATAATTGATAAAAGACTGTGTATCTGGTTTAGAAAAAGATGGGTTTTTGTCACACTAATTTAAGCTGACTCAGAACAATTGATTAAGCAACTAAATCGATTTGGCCTGTCTCTAGATTATAGTATGCGCCAACTATTTTCAGATTTCCTTCTTGAACTAATTTTGTGATAACGGGAGAATTTTTCAATTTTTCAATTTGTAGTTTTACATTCGCTTTTACTGCTGCTTCTAAGCTTTGATTGGGTTGAATTGCGGGCTTAATCGCATCGATAATACTGCCAATATTACCCGGAACAGCGTTGCCATCAATTGTCGCTTTAACTGCTCCACAGTTTTGATGTCCGATGACCATTAAAACTTTTGCTCCTAAAACTAAAGTCCCAAATTCTAAGCTACCAATTTCTTCAGGAGTTGCAATGTTTCCAGCATCTCGAACGACAAAAATATCACCCAATCCCTGATCAAAAACAATCTCAACAGGAACTCGTGAATCTGCACAACTAAGAACCGCAGCAAAAGGATTTTGTCCTTGAGCAACTTCTGTAAGTCGAACTGTACTTTGATTCGGGTTTTTACGTTTGTTCGTCACAAAACGTTGATTCCCATCCATTAATTTTTGCAACGCTTCATCAGGAGTCATGTCTTTATTTGTAACAGTAGATTTCGGTTGTTCTGAATCACAACCAACTCCTGCTACTAAAGTTGCTGTTCCTAATGCAACCACACCAAACTTTAATAATTTACGACGAGAAAAATCGTTAAATTGATAGGTAGTTTTCATTTTTTTGAATTCTCAAATTTTTTGATTCCCGATGATTAAACCCAAGTTTTATCCTCTCTAAAAAAGATTAAAGGCGAGGAGTCCTAAGATAACCGAAATTCCCACAACAATAGTCAGGGCATAAAATTGAGTTTGTCCCGTAACGTTATACCGCAAACTCTGCCCACTGAAAAGAGTAACAAAACCGACTAAATTCACAACACCATCTACTAGATAGCGGTCAACCCAAGACATCACCTTAGAAACCGAAGCCACAAGCGCAATAATGGTCAAACGATAAAGTTTTGCCGTGTAAAAATCGTAAGCAAAAAAGTCTTGAACTGCTTTTGAACCCAATTGAATAGGTTTTTGCCAATTCTCATTGACATAAATCAAACAACCCAGTCCACAACCCGCCAAAGTTGACAACAGCAATATACCCGAAACTGTTTTATTAATCGTGTCAAATCCGGGTAATAAATCCCAGGTTGCTAACAACAAAGGAACGTGCAAACACAATCCCGCCAACAACGTCATCGGCAGAACCAAAGCCCAAAGACCTTCGGGAGATCTGACCGTCATTTGTTTGGGTTTTCCGGCAAAAATCAAGCCAAATTCTCGGGTCAAACTAAACGCCGTTAACCCATTAACAATCAACACCGTCCAAGCCACAGCCGGCTGTGTAGTCCAGAGACTTTCAATTAATTGCTGTAGCGTCCAAAACCCCCCCAAAGGTGGCATCGCAATTAAAGCAAAAACCCCGACAATAAAACACAATCCCGAAATCGGACGACGTGACCACAAACCGCCATATTGAGTTAAATCTTGGGTAATATTATTGAGGATAATTCCCCCTGTACTCATCACCAACAACGCCATCGATAATGAGTAGGTCAATAACAACAGTAAAGCCGTTTCCGGGTGTCCGGTTCCCACCGCAACAAATGCTATCCCCATGTAGGAACTCACCGAGTAAGAAATCCCCCGTTTAATGTCAATTTGAGCCATCGCAATTAAACTGGTGCCGACTGCTGTTGCTAGCCCAACAAACACCGCCGTTGACATGACAGTTGGGGATAGGACTAAAACAGGTTCAAGCTTTACTAATACCCAAGCCCCAGATGCAACTACAACTGCATTCCGTAAAATCGTACTGGGAACGGGGCCTTCCATCGCTTCATCTAACCACAAATGCAAAGGGAATTGAGCGCATTTACCCATCGGTCCGGCTAACAAGGTTAAACCCAATAATGTGGCAACTTTGGGGTCAATATCAGCCGTTTGCGCCCATTGAGCCAATTCTGGAAAGTTCCAGGTTCCTGCCAAAGGATACAGCGCTACAACCCCCATTAATAAGAATAAATCCCCCACCCGTTTGGTGAGAAACGCATCTCTAGCGCCTGTGACAACCAACGACTGGTTAAACCAGAAACCGACTAGCAAATAGGTTCCAAGCGTCAAAATTTCGAGGATAATGTAGCTGTAAAATAGAGAATCGCACAGCACTAACGCCGAGAGTCCCGCTTCAAACAAGCCGAGAAGACAATAAAATCTCGCCCATCCCCAATCCATTTCCATGTAACCAATGGCGTAAATTTGGGCAAGTAAGTTTAACCCCGTAATCACTAATGTCGCCGCCAGGGTGACTACAGAAATATCTAAGGGAATGGAAAAATCCAACTCAGCAACTTGTAAGTAAGGAATAATCAGTTTTTGGGCGGGTTCACCCCAAACGGCGTTTAGGGCAAATAAGCCATGAAAAAAGGCAATTAAGGTCAACAAAATATTCAGATAACCGGATGGTCTTGGCCCGGTTTTACGGATGATTCCTGGCGACCAAGGAATTGATAATATTGCCCCAATTAAAGGATAAAGGGGTATCCACCAAATCGTTTTTACAAAAAATTCTGACATCAATGTTTCCTCAACGTCCTGGGGTATATCGTTAACTATTGAGTAAATGAGCAAATTCGCTACACGAAACAAGAGTGTTGAGTCCATCAACCTCTAAAGTTCTATGCGTTTGTCCGTTTGGGGACTGGAAAGACTTGATCTGTACTGGATTAAGCGAGTCGGTCAGAAAACTGACATAGACTTCTTAACAAGATATCACAGTTTGATATAGATTTTA
>NZ_AAVU01000067.1 GCF_000169095.1 Lyngbya sp. PCC 8106 | reverse complement strand
CTTTGGCATTGAACTTGATCGTCATCATCCCACTTGTCGGCAAATTTTGCAACGGTTGAAAGAGTTAGAACATCAGGGTTATCAGTTTGAAGCAGCCGAAGCAAGTTTTGAGTTGTTAATGCGAGAGGCACTATTAACTCGAAAAACGTTGTTTGAAATTCAAGGATTTCAGGTTCATTGTGATAAACGAACGGAAGACATGAGCAATTCTTTGGCGACGGTAAAAGTCACGGTCAATGGAGAAGAAATATTAGCTTCTGCCGAAGGAAACGGCCCTGTTTCGGCGTTAGACTCGGCGTTAAGAAAGGCGTTATTGAGTTTTTATCCGAGTATTGCTCAATTTCAACTGACGGATTATAAAGTGAGAATATTGGATGGGAGAGAAGGAACATCTGCCAAAACTCGGGTGTTAATTGAGTCCAGTAATGGTCAGAAACGGTGGACAACGGTTGGCGTTTCGACGAATATTTTAGATGCGTCTTATCAAGCGGTTGTAGAGGGGTTAGAATATGGTTTGTTGTTGACTCAATCCCAACAAAATTCGATTTCACTGAAGTTGAGTTAAATATATTTATCCCCCGAAATCCCCCAACCTTGGGGGACTTTATGACTGTTCCCTGATCCGGCGTTCCCTGTTCCCGATTCAAGTAGCGCTATAGTATTAAATTCCCGTTCAATTAATCTGTCATCGCTGTCCAATCTCCAACTAGAACAAACGCCGCCCAAAAATAGGGATGTTGATATTGTTGAGAATTTAACATCTCTAACTGAGTTTGTCGCAACGCCTCTGAACGTCCTTGATTTTGCAACAATTAATAGTCCTAAACATCCAATAAAAAGCGTTAGCCAGAGGAAGGGGTTGAGGGGTGTTCGCTTCATTGGGTAGATAGTCGCGCCAAGTTGATTATCACTTATGTCTAACGGGTGTTGAGTTATGCACTCATTAAGTGTTCTCAGAAATAGGGCTTGCTAAACAACTGAACCTATTCTCTCTCTCAGACTCAACCCTCGATTTTTACTTGAAGTTATTACAAAAGTTGACTGTTGGAAGCGCGAGCGCGCGTTTCGCCCCCTATATCCTAGAAAAACATATTGCCTGAATCTCTCTTTTGTAAAGCTTTGATGAAATAGTATACGAATCTCTTGACAATTGGTATTTGTGATGTGAATCTTTTTTATGAATGATGTGATCACCAAAATTTCTTAGTATGAAAGTTGGAATACTGGCAGGCGGTTTAGGTACTCGTCTTTCGGAAGAAACGATAGAGAAGCCGAAGCCAATGGTAGAAATTGGGGGTAAGCCTATACTGTGGCATATTATGATGCACTACTCCCAGTCTGGTTTTAAAAATTTCACGATTGCTTTGGGATACAAAGCTGAAGTGATCAAAAAGTACATGGTTGATTACTGCTCTCTTAATAGTAACTTGACTGTTAATGTACAGACAGGCTCTTTCGAGATGCACGGCGGAACCAAACCTGACTGGAATGTTGACCTGATTGATACCGGGCTTTACACAAATACTGGAGGTCGAATTAAGCGTCTCGCTCCCTATATGGGAAATGAAACTTTTATGCTGACTTGGGGAGATGGAGTTTCAGATTTAAACTTACATGATTTGTTAGCTTTTCATCGCTCTCATGGTAAGCTGGCGACATTAACTGCGGTGCGTCCGGCTGCCCGTTTTGGTCACTTACAACTCGATGATGATCAAATTGTAGAATTTTCAGAAAAACCTCAAACTCAAGAAGGTTGGATCAATGGGGCTTTCTTTGTGTTAGAACCGGGAGTATTTGATTATATTGAAGGCGATGATACTCAGTGGGAAAAAGCACCTCTAGAGAATTTAGCAAAAGAGGGTCAGCTTATGGCCTATAAATATGCAGGCTTCTGGCAATGTATGGATACCTTACGGGATAAACGTCGGTTAGAAAGCTTGTGGGAAAGTGGTAATGCACCGTGGAAAACTTGGCAGGAGTAAGTAAAAAAATGCGTGTTTTAGTAACAGGTCACAAAGGATATATTGGTACAATTTTGGTGCCTTTATTGCTGACGAAAGGACATGAAGTAGTTGGTTTAGATAGCGATCTTTACCAGCAGAGTACCTTTGGAGAGGGAATTGCTAATATTCCCGAAATCGTTAAAGATGTACGAGATGTTGAAATTTCAGATTTAGAGGGATTTGATGCTGTTCTTCATTTAGCCGGATTGTCTAACGATCCTTTGGGAAATCTCAATCCTGATTTAACCTATGAAATCAATCATTTAGCTTCCGTTCATCTGGCAAAGTTAACCAAAGAAGCTGGAATTTCCCGCTATATTTTCTCCTCGTCTTGTAGTAACTATGGCGCCGGGGGAAGCGACTGGTTAACTGAAGAATCTGCCTTTAATCCGGTGACTCCCTATGGTCGTTCTAAGGTCTTAGTTGAACAAGATGTTGCCAAACTTGCCTCGGATAACTTTAGCCCTACTTTTCTTCGCAACTCAACCGCTTATGGGGTTTCTCCTCGTCTACGGTTTGATTTAGTTCTGAATAATTTAGTCGCTTGGGCATTTACAACCGGAAAAGTTTATATCAAGAGTGACGGCACACCTTGGCGACCTATTGTCCATATTGAAGACATTTCTCGCGCCTTTCTTGCCGTTTTAGAAGCCCCTCGAGAAAAAGTTCATAACGAAGCCTTTAACGTTGGACGCAACGAAGACAATTACCAAATTCGAGACATTGCCAATATCGTTAAAGAAGTTGTTCCCAACTGCGAAATTGAATACGCCGCAGATGGAGGCCCAGATACCCGGTGTTATCGAGTGGATTGTCGTAAAATCTTGCGCGTTTTACCAGAATTTCAGCCCCAATGGAACACTCGCAAAGGCGCCGAAGAACTCTACAATACCTATAAAAAAATTGGGTTAACTCTCGAAGAATTTGAAGGCCCTAAATACAAACGCATTGCCCACATTCAAAAATTACTGGCTGAAGGACGCTTGAATAAAAACCTGCGTTGGCAAACGGATGCCGCTGCATCTGCCGTATAAGGAAAGTAGAAAAGATGCCTGATCAAATGCCCCCTTGTCTTTCTTGTGGTTCCCAAAATCTAAGGTCTATTATTGATTTTGGATATACCCCTTTAGCAGATGGACTGTTAACAAAAGATCAACTCGATCAACCGGAATATACTGCTCCTTTAGAACTGGCTTTTTGTCCAGACTGTGGGTTAGTTCAAATTACCGTTAGTGTTCCACCAGAGATTTTGTTTTGTCGGGATTATCCCTATTTTTCCTCTGTTTCTCCTTCTTTACTCAAACACTTTGGAGACAGTGCAAAAGCGATTATTGAGTCTAGAAAACTTAATGATCAAAGCTTTGTACTTGAAGCGGCGAGTAATGATGGCTATATGCTGAAAAACTTCGTTGAAGCCGGAATTCCCGTGTTAGGAATTGATCCCGCTTCTGGCCCAGTAGAAGCTGCACAAAAAGCAGGGATTCCTTCAACCTGTACCTTTTTTACGCAAGATTTAGCCAAAGAATTGCGCTCAAAAGGAAAACAAGCAGATGTTTTTCTAGCGAATAATGTTCTTGCTCATGTTCCTGACTTGAATGGTTTTGTTGAAGGAATTAGTATTCTGTTGAAAGAGACAGGAGTTGCTGTCATTGAAGCACCTTATTTAGTTGATTTAGTCGAACATTGTGAATTTGACACGATCTATCACCAACATTTGTGTTACTTCTCTGTCACTGCTTTAGACAACTTGTTTAGAAGGCATTCTCTCTATCTCAACGACATTCAACGCACCTCAATTCATGGCGGTTCTTTACGTTTATTTGTAGAACCTAAAGAGGCGGTTAAAGACTCAGTGAAGTCTCTACTCAAAACAGAAAAAGAACAGGGCGTTGATCGCATTGAGTATTACAAAGACTTTGCGAATAACGTGGAAGCGGTTAAGAATGGTTTGCTTGAAATCTTGTGGGATTTGAAGAAGCAAGGGAAACGAGTTGTGGGTTATGGTGCTGCTGCTAAAGCCACAACAATGTTGAGTTATGTGGGAATCAATAAAACCCATTTAGACTACATTGTAGACCTGAATAAATTCAAACAAGGTCGTTATATGGGCGTGAATCATCTGCCCATTTTTCCGCCAACAAAGCTGTTAGAAGACCAGCCGGATTATGTGTTGATTTTGGCTTGGAACTTTGCTGAAGAAATTATGAAACAGCAAGAAGCTTACAAACAGCAAGGCGGGAAATTTATTGTTCCGATCCCTAAACCTTATCTAGCTTAGATGAGTTAATTTTGTGAGTCAGAGCTTTGCATCTACTTTATTCATAGACTCCTAGAAAACACATAAATAGTCTCTTTTTTGAGACTGTTTACCTGTTAATCTCTTGAGTCCATGTCAATAAATACAACCATTGAATTAAGTCTAATCGGCTTAAGCATTGCAGATAAAAATCAAAATATTGGAGCCAAAAATGACAACGATTAAACCTTCATTATCTAACGATTCAAAAACCGAAGTCACAGTCGAAAATTCAACTTGTCCAAACTGTGGTCATCACGGACTTTCCCCGTTTTATGAGGTGAGTAATGTTCCAGTTCATAGTTGTTTAATGCTCTCCACTGAGGAAGATGCTTTAGACTTTCCGAGTGGTGATGTGGTACTAGGATTTTGTGAACATTGTGGCTTTATTACGAATATTAAGTTTGATTCTAAGTGGTCAGCTTATGCTCCCAACTATGAAGATCAACAAAGTTTTTCCCCAACTTTTAATAAATTTGCACTTGATTTAGCCAATCGTTTGATTGAAAAATACGATCTTCACAATAAAGATATTGTCGAAATTGGGTGTAGTAAAGGAGACTTTTTACTGCTTTTATGTGAGTTAGGAAATAATCGGGGCGTTGGAATTGATCCGAGTGTTGTTCCAGGACGAGTTCAGAGTGAGGCGGCTGAACGGGTAACGTTTATTCAGGATTATTATTCTGAAAAACACGCTGAATATGTCGGTGATTTTATTTGCTGTCGCCATACCTTAGAACATATTCAACCCACCTTTGAGTTTATCAAAACGGTTCGTCGTTCTATTGGCGATCGCACTCATATTCCTGTGTTTTTTGAGATTCCTGATACCATTCGGGTTCTCAAAGATTTAGCATTTGAAGATATTTACTACGAACATTGTTCTTATTTTACACCCGGATCACTCGCTCGGTTGTTCCGTTCTTGTGGCTTTGAAATTACCGATCTTTATGGAGATTATGGGAATCAATATTTAATGATTGAAGCAATGCCTGTTGAAATCCATTCTGAAAAAACACATTCTTTTGAAGAAACACTAGAACAACTCAAGCAGGATGTGAAACAGTTTACCGCTACAATTCACGATAAGTTAACCCGTTGGAAACAAGATTTAGAACAATGGCAAACTGTCGGAAAACGAGTTGTTGTTTGGGGTTCGGGTTCAAAATGTGTAGCTTTTCTCACCACCCTTGATACCATTGATAAAATTCAATATGTGGTTGATATCAATCCTCATCGTCATGGTAAGTTTATTCCGGGTGTTGGAAAACAAATTATGTCCCCAGAATTTCTCAAAGAATACCAACCGGATCACGTCATTGTCATGAACCCAATTTACTGTGATGAAATTCAGAAAATGTTAGAGGATATGGGTGTAAAAACCCAAGTTATTCCGCTTTAAAAAGACTGAAGGTGGGGGGGGTTATCACAATCTTTGTGACAAATGCAGGATTTAATCTGGTTTTTTATTGTCAATCATGATCGTACAATACAGAAGGTCAAAGATGACTTAATAATCGGTGGTTGAAGCTTGGGATTTTGTTAGAATGAAACAGCCCCGCCCTTACTTGGGGGCTGGGGGAATCAAGGTAGCGCCTGAACTGATGTATGAGGCTAAAGTTCAAAGCTTGCTTGCTAAAATTAGTCTTAATGCTGGCTTTTAGCACTTATTTATGAGAGTTGTTAGCTGATGCTCTATCTTTCCAATAATTAAGGCGTTAAAAATTGCAAATGTTCACCGGGTAAAGCTTGTAATTGGGATAAATTTCCCTGAAGTTTAAGTTGACCTTGATCTAACAAAATAATCCAATCTGCTTGGTTAATTACTCGGGGTCGATGACTAATTAAAATGGTTGTTTTTCCCTGTCGTTGTTGCAGGAGTCGATGGAAAATTTCACTTTCGCTGAGAGGGTCTAAACTGGCGGTTGATTCGTCTAAAATTAAGATAGAAGGATTAGTTACAATCGCTCTAGCTATGGCTAACCTTTGTCGTTGTCCGCCGGAAATATTCGCCCCAAATTCGCCTAAAATGGTCTGATATTTTTCGGGAAGTTGACTAATAAATTCATCTGCACCCGTAATTTGACAGGCGTGTACAATGGCTTCAAAGGGAATTCCAGGGTGTCCTAACTGGAAATTTTCGATAATAGAACGACTCCAAAAATGAGCGTCTTGAGGAACTAAAACCACCTGTTGACGTAGACAGTCGAGGGATAAATCTTGTTGGTTGTAGATGCCTAATCTAATATTACCCGATTGTAGAGGATATAAACCTGCAATTAATTTAGCGAGGGTACTTTTTCCACAGCCAGAACGTCCAATTAAAGCAATAGTTTTCCCACCTGGAAATATGACTGAAAATTTATCCAGTAAATTGACTTGTCCGCCGTAATAAAAGGTGATATTATTACAGTTGATATCAGCGTTGGGTGGAATATAGGCAGAAGGTTTTTGATCGGTTTCTAAGCTTTCAGAACTCGCATCTATCACATCGGCTAATCGTTGTGTTACTGTTTGTACCCGAGTCAGGTCATCTGTAAATCGCACGATAGAGTTAACAAAAAGAGTCACATTTCGTTGGAGGGTGAGAAAGGCAAGAAGTTGACCAATACTGAGGTTATTTGCCATCACAATTCGACTCCCAAACCAAAGTAATGCAACTCCCCCCACTCCACTAACTAACCCTGAAAAAATATCATTGATAATTGCAATTTGAGTGGTTCTAAAGGCGAGGTTTGCTTGTCGTCCGAAACGAGTTTGAAATTCTTCCCAGAATTGCGGGGTGCTATTAGTGGTTTTGAGAGTCATTGCACCTTTAAAGGTTTCAACTAAAATCCCTTGAGTTTCGGCTTCGACTGCAAAGAACTGACGTGTTTTTTGTCGTAATGTGGGGAGTAACGCCAGAGTTGATAAAACCATTAATCCCCCAATTATTAAAGCGGCGACAGTCAGGGGAATGCTATAAATCAGCATGACAATTAGAGAAATAATTGCCACTAAAAGCTGACTGGGTAAACTCACAATAAATTGAGATACAAACTGATTGAGTTCTTGAATATCTTTGAGACGGCTAACAATATCGCCCCCTCGATGAGTTTCGTAGTAACTGAGGGGAAGGTGCAACATTTTTCGCCCAAATTCCATCACCAATCCCAGTTCTAAACGTTGAGAAAAGTGAATGATTAAGTTCGATTGTACTAAACCTAAAGCACTACTGAAGATATTCATAATTACCACTGCAATCACAATCGAACGCAGGAGTTGCAGGTCTTCTCGAACTAAAACTTCATCAGTAATAATCTGAATTAAAAACGGAGAACCCAGAGAGAGTAAACCCAGAACAATATTAATCGCAAAAACTTGAATCAGAACTTGACGATAAATCCAGCTTCGTTTAATCCATCGCCATAAATGAGTAATTTGATCGCTCTTTTGCAGGAAAAACCGTTCTTGATCCGGTTCAATTAATAAACAAACCCAGTCATTCCATCCTGCGGCTAATTCTTCTTTGGAGAGGTGAAGAATTCCCAGTGCGGGATCAGCAATAATATATTTGTGGCGTTGATAGCCGTACAAAACAACCCAATGATAACCTTTCCAGTGAATAATTAAAGGGAGAGGAACTTGATCAATTTCATCTAAAATATCAGGGTCAGCCCGGACAGGTCGAGCGTTAAACCCAACAGCTTCGGCGCCTTGTTTGAGTCCGAGTAGGGTAGTTCCTTGTTGACCAGTACCGGAGACTGATCGCAAATGAGGAAGGGTAAATGTGCGTCCGTAATATTTGGCGACTGAAGCCAGACAAGCCGCCCCACAGTCTTCTTGGCTATGTTGTAAAACAACGGGATATTTCATACAACGGGTGATTTTGTCTCCAACCGATCAAGAAGGCTTTTTACTTGCTCGGGATCGAAAGTGTACCAGTCAATCGTGCTTGTTTTACAGCTCATCAGTGATCAGTTCAGTCTCTCCTCATCTTCCCACAAGGCAAAAGTCAGAAGTCAAGATTTCCTCATGTTCCGATTTCCGAATAACAACCCCAAAAAAACACCCGCAACTTACGGGCGCTTTTGGCAGGACTAAGTATCAAAACTGAAGTGCTATGGTTTACAGCACCTTTAAAAAAAGATTAGTAGCAATAACGGGGAGAACCACTATGGTAAGCGGGATAGTAATGATAGTCGTCATGGTAGTCATAGCTGGACTTCTTATAGGAGTAGCAGTCATAGTAGTGACCACCATTGATAGTGGAAGACTCTTTTTTGGAGATCTCAGTAAAAAGTTTCTTGGTCTTTTTTTCTGCCATGGTAAATATCCTTGAAACAACAGATAGATTGTGCTTTGATGTGATTAACTTCAGACTGAAAACCCCAGAAAATTAATCCAAGGATTGACGAACGCCTGAGAAGTTGCGACTATGTTAACAGGTAAATTACGAGATTTCTAGTAGATTTGCTCAAAATCACGTTAAGATTTGTCAGAATGCTAATTTTTGGACAACCGATCTCTCGGGAGTCGTCTATCTTTGGATAGATGTAAAATCGAGTCCTATCAGTTTCAGTGATTAGGGTTTGCTCCGCGTCTAGAACGGCTTTTTTGGACTGCTCTTTTCAGGTGTTTCCTGTGTTATGGCTTCCAACTTCCAACCGATAGAACTTCAACCTCTCGATAGTGATGATTTTTTACCGCCGATTGGTCGCTGGACACAGTGGGCGGGAATGTTATTATTGGGAACTTTTGGAGGATTGGTTGTGCTGGCGGGTTTTATTCGCTATACTCCCAGTGTTAGAGTGCCTGTAGTGGCTCAACCCGAAGGAGATGTTGAACTGGTCTCGGCAGCGACGAGCGGCATTATAGAACAAATTGTGGTTCGGGAAAATCAACCGCTCGAACAGGGAGAAGTGATCGCTTATGTGAATCAGTCTTTGCTGTTGACTCAAAAGCGTAATCTCCAAGCGCAACTGACGCAGTTGAAACAAGAACTTGATCAACTTGATCAATATGTTGCCACCCTCGATCAGCAAATTTTGACGACATTAGAATCTAAGACTTCTCGGCGCGCGCGTCAAAAGTTGGATGATTTGTCGGTAGAGTTAGCAGTCGTTGAGCTAACCAAGTCAACTCCTGAAGTGGCTCAAGAATTTGCTCAAGAACGGCGAACCCTTCTCAAACAGCGATGGCAAGTGCAAAAGCAGTTTGTTCAATCTCAAAGCCAGCTTGAACAAATCACCAGCCTGATCGGGCATAGTACCATTCGGGCGCCTCAGGCGGGGACGATTATTCAACTTGATCTTCCCAAACCGGGTCAAGTCGTAGAGTCAGATACAATTATCGCTCAGATCGTTCCGACTCAAGTTCCCCTGATGTTTTTGGCGTTGGTCGCGGAGAAGGATATTTCCCGCATAGAGATGGATCAACAAGTTCATTTACAAATTGCTGTTTATCCTTTTCGAGAATATGGTATCCTCAAAGGAAGGGTGAAACGAATCTCCCTCAACGGCAATGCTCCTCAAGCCTCTGCTCGTCAAACGTCTAAAGCATATTATGAAGTTCTCATTCAACCGGAAAACTCGTATTTGGTGAAAGGCAATCATCAGTACAGTATCTATTCGGGTATGGAGGGAACGGCTGATATTCTCGTTACTCAAGAGCGTCTCTTAGGCTGGGTTTTGAAGAAAGCCAAATTAGTGAGCAACTTTTAAAATCCTGAACTTAGGGAAAGAGTTTGATAACTTCATCTAATCCATCAAGCTTAGGTTATAAAATGGTGTGGGAAAAGTTCTGTGTTGAAGTGGAATTATTGCCGGATCAATTTGATTTTTGTGCCAGAAATAACACAAATTGAAATCAACTATGTTATCTTATGATGTAGGTAGCTCATTTCCCAACAGCTCCACAGTTTATGCGTAACTAAACTCTCAAGACTAAACTCTCAAGCACTCACACAAAAGCATTGGGAAAAACAACAAAAGAAAACCAAGACTTAAACAACTAAAGAGGTATTATGAGCCAACAGGTTATACACCAGATGGACAAACTTCAGCGTCAGGTGGATTCCCTCGTTAAATCCGATCTAATCAAGCCCACCGACCGCCTTTGGAAAATCGCATTTCTCTATGGCGACGAGTGGAAATATTGGAAAAAAGAACTGTTAGAGTTTGGTTTTTCCATGCAAGATCCGATTAGCGAACTCCTCGCCGTAGAAGGTTGGGACGAAGACTAAGCATCAACACATCCCAACGTCAAGAAATCGCCATTTTATAGCTTGATTTTGAGGGATTTCTAGCCGTGTTTGAACAGAGAAAATGATGACAAACATCAAATACACTCATCTGATTAATAAACTAAATTAATCAATCAATTCAAACACTCTCGTAAAGCTTGACAAAGGTGTTGGGCATCCTGATAGCGATCGCGAGGTCGATATTCTGTCACTCGTTCAATCACAGTTCGCAGTTCAGGGGTAATGGTCGGAACGCTTTCTAAACTAAAACCATAGCTATCGTCCCGTTTGCCATAAAAGTTTAAAGGACTTTCACCCGTTAATAAAAAGATAAGTGTCGAACCGATCGCATAAAGATCAGAAAGCGTCAGAGGTTGTCCTCGATCCTGTTCGGGGGCGCTATATCCCTCTGCCCCAATCCGGGTTCCGGGAGGAGTTCCAATCTCCTTAACCGCCCCAAAATCAAGGACAACAATCCGTTGATCTAGATTTCGCAATAGCAAATTTGCGGGTTTAATATCTCGATGAATAATGGGCGGATCTTGAACATGAAGGTAACCTAACACCTCACAGGTTTGGATCATCCAATTAATTGCCTGTTGGGGAGTAACTGGCCCTCGATACTGTACGATCTTTTCTAGGTCTTGACCATGAACCATTTCCATCGCCAGATATTTTTTCCCCTCTTCCACAAAAAAGTCATAGAACTGAGGAATTCCCTCATGGTTTAACCCTTTGAGAGTACGGGCTTCTCGTTCAAACAGTTCTTGGGCTTTGGCAATTTGTGCCATGTCTGCATTCATTTCTTTGAGAACCACCAACGCCGGAATTCGGATCTGACCCAAAGTTTGAGGTAAACTCGACTCCGCATTCCAAGCCAGGGTTGTTGTTCCCATTCCTCCCTGTCCTAACGTTCTTAAAACGTGATAATTGCGGATACTGCGTTCAATATGAATCGGTAAACCGCAATGAATACAAAATAAATTGTTGGGTGGGTTTCCGGCGTGAGTACAACCGGAAGTATTGGGGATGGAAACCGGACGAATGAATTGCCAGTTGAGTTGAAGTAGCGGGCCACCTTTTGCTAACTCAATTAAAATCCCCTCTGTGACGACAGCTTGAGAAGTTAGCACCCCATTAACAAAAGTGCCATTTGTCCCCTTATTGACTAACATCCACTTGAGGGGATTCTCACTCAGTTTACGAAGTTGTAGATGATAACGAGACACCAACGGATCAACAATCACAACCTGATTATCTGAAGCCCGTCCGATCTCAATCACAGACTGATCCTCAAATTTCCACTGTTTTTGAGGCGTTTTATTCTGGGGATCAAGTAGCGTCAACGTCAATACATCAGCCATTGGAATGATTCACGACTCAGCCGCAAAACAGAAGACTCTACTGCACTCGAATTTTTGCCAAACTCGTATTCTGGTAATAGTGCATCAGAATTTGATAATAAGTATATCCAGCCCTAGCCAAATTATAAGCCCCCCATTGACTCAAGCCCACTCCATGTCCAAAACCGCGCCCAACAATCGTAAAGTTAGTCGAATTGGGTTGACGGTTAACGCGAAAACGAGTGCTTCTCAGTCCTAACGCTGCGGCAATTGCTTCTCCCGTCATCGTGCGAGTCCCCCCCTCACCGACCACTTTCATCGACAAAATACTTCCAAACGCCGTAGTTTGTTCAGGAGTCATCGACACGACTTTACCGACCCCAGAAATGCGCCCAGACAAGTCAGCTTGAGAAAACGTTCTCGTCCACTCAAACACAGGCGAACCCTTGTCATAGTCCGGTACGCCCCGCAAATAGGGCAAAGCATTATCCCAAACATCCTCCACATTTTCCGTATGTCCGCCCGAGGACGAATGAAAAGCCGCTAGAATAATTTGACCGTTATGGGTGAGAACTTGTCCGGCAGTTGAGTTGACAGCGGCTTGAGTTCCCCCAGATTCAGTCGCTAACCCTTTATAAACCTGCCACATTTGATCATCACCGAGATCATAAACCCCGTTGCTGCGTTCTCGCTTGTACAGGGCGTAAGTTCGGGCGGCTACAGCTTGGGCTTTCAACGCTTCGAGAGGCCAACCTCCATCCATTTCCGCCCCTAATACGCTGTAAAGGTATTGTTCGAGATCGACATAGTTAACTGCGGTTATCCCGCCATCGTCGGGAACCAACAACACCCGCCCCCGATACCAACCCTCTCCGATCCAAACATGACCATTTCCCGTCGGTTCGACCCAGAGTTGACTGCCTTTCCATTCACCCAAAGAAATATTACCCGAGTTGGGTTTTGCCACCAGTCCCCCTTGGGGAGAAATTTGTCCTAACGTTTGACCATTGGCGTTGCGGACAACCGCTGGGGTTGAACTTCCCACTTTCACCTGATCGGCTTCTTCTGTTACAGCAACCCGCAACAACACCGCAGCCTGGGCGGGTGCGACCATTAACAACCAAAATAGTAGACAAACCCAACCCCAGTGTTTGATCGGTTTAATCTGTTGTAGAGGAGACATAAAAAGACCCGTCAAAAATAATCCAGCTTTCATCATCTCAGACTTGAGAGTTGTATTCAGTCGGTACGGCAACAGCTAGCGTAACCGTTCAGCCAAATTATTCTAACCTCTTAAAGAACAATCTTCAGCTTGCATCACTAATACTTTTAGGCACTTGATCGCTTTGTCCTCATTAAATGTTCACAAAGTTATACTAGGAAAACAAAAATATTGGTGAGTGTATGACGATCAATCAAATAGATATCAAGCTTCTTTGGGGTAGGGCTGCAAGCAGATGCGCTTTTCCAGATTGCCGGATTGAACTAACTCAAGATAGTCAAGCTACTTCAAGTAGCTTACCAATTGGGGAGCAGGCACATATAGTAGCAAAGGAACTAAATGGCCCTCGTGGTGAAAGTCTACTAACCAAAGAAGAAAGAGACTCTTACGCAAACTTAATTCTTCTATGTCCTACTCATCATAAAATTATTGATAAAAATCCAGAAGATTATCCAGTTGAGAAGTTACACGCTTTTAAGACTAATCATGAGCTTTGGGTTCAGAAAACATTGTCTCCGGCATTGAATTTAAATCAGCAAGCTGGAGAGCTTATTTATACAAATATAATTGATTTAGCAGTTGAATACTGTCATTTGTCTCAATGGCATCAATGGACATCTTTGGCACTAGAAGATCCCCCAAGATGGTTTTTTGAGTTACCCCATGATGTCTATAAATTTCGCCAGAAGATTTTGAGTGCTGATTTTCCCGGCACTTTAATAGAGTTGGAGAAAGCGGTTAAAACTTTAAGTATATTGCTGAATAAGGCTGCCAATACTTTTCAAGAAAATTATAACTATGAAATATATCAATGTTCTGATGGAAGAAAATTTTATAATGGGATTCGATTTTATAAAATATTAGAGTGGAATCCAGAACGATACCATAAATTACTTCAAGAGTATGATAATTGGGTAGAAAAATGCCATCAACTTATTATTGATGCTACTAAAGCCGCAAACTGGTTTAGAGAAGTTGTTAAAAGAGATATCAATCCTATGTTTTTCGCGGTGGAAGGTAAATTTATAGTTACATATTCGCCATTAAACTTTTCAATCGAGTCTCTACTGCCAGAATACACACAAGAAGAGAAGGATCGTCTTCCTGACTCTTTATCAAAAAATGATGAATAAATCTGTGATTCAGGGATATGATAAGCAGTTGTGATTTGCTTACCATAGGTGATTGTATATTTGTCATAACTGCGATTAAAACTTAATGTAAGCACCGTCGCTTTCTTGAATAGGTTGATAATTTGAAAACAAGAAGGAACGTAAATATAATGAAAGCTGAGACATTAAAAAAGCGTTTAAATAAAAATCGTCCCATGACAACAATCACCATTCGTATTCCCGAAGATGTGATTGAAGATTTAAAGAAAGTTGCACCTATTCTTGGGTTTTCGGGTTATCAACCGCTCATTCGTGTCTATATTGGGCAAGGACTTCGAGATGATCTTGAGCGTTTGGAAGGAGATACTGTATCTGCATTAATTGCTAGTTTAAAACGTCGTGGTGTTAGTAATGAAGTCATTGAGGAAGCACTGAAAGAAGTTAGCCAAAAGTAGTTCTAGTTTGGGGTAATAGTCAGTCAAGTAGATTAGCTGACAATGTTGCTAATCCGGTATTGAAAAGACGCTTTCCGATCACGATTATCATCAGCTAGAATAGTCATCTAGCCCGATCAAAATTGGGGAACTTCCATCCAAATTTGATCGGCTAGGAATTTTGAGAAGGTGAGAAAATATCAGAATCTCCCCAACTGAAAATCTCAGAAAAACTCAGCCGAATTTTAATTCTAGGTTAGAATTGTAATAAAATTAAGTCGGGTGCGTGATTGACCGCGTAATCACTCTAAGGCGTTAAAAGTTCTTGACAATTTAAGTGAGTTTAAAGGGAGACATCAGCCTCCCTCGTTAAATGCTGGATTAACCTCCAGCCGCAAATGTTCCGATAATTAAGATTGACAATGCCATACCGGGCAATAGAAGCACTCCCAGTAACAAAAGTTCGTGTCCAGTCATTGGTTTTTAGACCTATAGTCACTATAGGATGTAACATAACATTCATTTTTGATCAGTCTGAAAAATCTTAACCTTTATTTTAGAGCTATTTTAATCGGAGAATTAATCAATGAGACGACGCATTAAAATATTATCGTTTACCGTAGCAACGACAATTGCCCTCTTATTGGTGGGTGCAACTTTGGTTGTCTTAGGAATTTTTGACGAAATTCTTAACTGGGATATTTTTAGCGCTAAAGTTGAAGCTGTTTTAACTGGGATATTTTGGGCGAGTGTAGTCTTGAGTATTTTTGGAGTGGCGATAACTTTTGTACTCGGAATTCAAGAAATTGTCAGAGCGATAGGTTCTCTACAACGCTATCCTGATTTAGAGAGTTCTAGCGTTGTTCCTGAAGCACCTAAAACAACTTATCTGCTTTATATGGTGGGATTGGTTTCGGTATTTTCAGCCTTAATTGCGGCTCTTTCTGTAATCAATAATCGCATTACCGTTCATCGCAGTCAAGTTTTTAAAGAAATTGCGGCTAAACAAATGGAAAAGTTACAAACTAAATGGGTGCAACAAGTGAGTCAAATTACCACTCCACCCCGTAATAATGTACCGATTTCCTTGAATGAACTGATTCAAAGTGTTGTCAAATTATCCTTTGTGAATAACATGATTTTGTATTTGCCGGATACTGAAGATCAAACCGTTATTTGGAGTTATAATTCTTGGGGAACTTACAAGAAAGAGAATGGCTTTGAGCGGACTTTTGTTGCTAAAGAATATGAACAAGCAATTCAAGCTACATTTCTCGGAAGACCTGAACTTTTACAAGTGATTAATGATCGCACAGGGTTTACTTGGTATTATGTTGTAAAAAATCCTCAAGATCAGACGATGGCGATTTTAAAAATTAATGGAAATGCTCAGGAAAACTTTAGAGAATATCGTTTAGATAGTGAATCTAATTAAACATTGAGACTCCGACAACAAGATCTCTTTCTTCTTCAACTCAAATCGTATAAACAAACAAATGCTCCTTTTTGTTTGTAAATATCAATTTGACGACCGATTGTATTCAGATAAGATAATAATGTTTCTGTTTCTGAGTCATCAACCCTAAAGATAATCCAAACTCGTTTTTGACCTCGAAACGGTTCAAACTCTTGTTGGTATCGTTCCCATTCCTCAGATGAAATTTCACCTTCGTCGGGGAGTTCATAGGTTCCTAAACTATAATCAGTTGTGCGAGACGTTCCTGCCAAAGTAAAGGGATAAAACCCGAAACGTAAGCAGGGAAGTGGTTATTGAAAAACATAATCCACTTTAACTTTGAAAAATGTGACCTTAAAGGAAGGTCAAACTCGGAGTCAATGGTATGAGTTACAGAACCTTAACAGGCAAAAGTAACCCAAATCCAAAGAGTTAAGGCAATTTCCACAGTGTCAGACTGATTATCAAAACACTGAAGCTGGGAATAACGGGAAATCAGGTATAAGTCAAATACCAAAGAAGTTCTCTAGCCAATTGTCCAAGAATAACGAAAGTGAACGTCTGTATTGAACCGTCGTAACTATTAAGTAGCGAAAATGACTTGATACGCTGCGTTCAAAAGAACAAGGGGAATAGGTAGAAGTTTTTGTATACTTCTACAAAGAGGTAAGAATTTATTACTGCACTTACACAGACTCCCAAAAGTACCCCGGCGGAGAGGACGATTCTAAAGGCAATAACCCCGTTTTCAAGGAACGTTAAAAACCCTCATCTACTCCTACAGAGGTCGAATACTGTTAGGTAGCCACAAATCTAAGGCGTATGTTATGAGGGGGAAAGATGGAGTCAGAAGCTAATGCCCAGATGTAATGTCTAGGATACGCCGATAGATTCCGGTCAAGTTGTTAGGTAAAGTTTCAATTAGCAGTTAAAACGGTGAAAACGAGTATAACCAAGACTACGACTGCATGGAATAAAATCAATTGGGCGAAAGTTCAACGGATAGTATTTAAGCTGCAAAAGAGAATTTACCAGGCATCATTATCGGGACAAAATGCGAAAGCTCGAAAGCTTCAAAAGCTCCTAGTTAAGTCGTATTACGCCAAACTCTTAGCAATAAGAAGGGTTACTCAAGATAACCAGGGTAAGAAAACAGCCGGGGTAGATGGAATCAAATCTATTACACCCAATCAACGGTTAGAACTTGCCAAAAATCTAAGCAAATACCAAAAGGCAAAACCACTCCGCAGGAAATGGATACCCAAATCCAAGGATGAAAAACGCCCTTTAGGAATCCCAACTATACACGACAGAGTAAGGCAAGCTTTGGTAAAATCTGCGTTAGAACCACAATGGGAAGCCAGATTTGAGGGGGAAAGCTACGGGTTTAGACCCGGACGTTCAGCCCATGACGCAATGTCACGAATCTTCCAAAGTATCAACAAAGGCGAATATTACATCTTAGATGCTGACATCTCAAAGTGTTTTGACCAGATTAGCCATGAATACCTACTGTCCAAAATTGATTGTCCATCAATAATAAAAGCCCAAATCAGACAATGGTTGAAGGCTGGAGTTATGGACAACTGCATATTTGAGGCAACAGAGGCAGGCACACCACAAGGAGGTGTCATTAGTCCTCTACTTGCTAACATCGCACTGGATGGAATGATTAGGCTCATAGAACAAAAATTCCCAAAAAAGAATGGCACAGTTCAAGCCAAAGTCATCAGATATGCAGATGATTTTGTGGTAATCAGCCCACAATTAAAAATCATTCAACAAAGCCAAATTGTCATCGAAGAATGGTTGAAACCTATCGGGTTAGAACTGAAAACAGCCAAAACCCGTATATGCCACACACTAAGAGAAATTGAGGTAAAAGGCATAATGGTTAAACCAGGATTCGACTTTCTAGGGTGGAACTTCAGACAATACCCAGTGGGGAAACACCACTCCGGTAAGACTGGTAGTGCGAACTCAAAACTACTAGGGTTCGGAACCATAATAAAACCTAGTAAGAAGGCAATAAAGCTCACGCGGATCAGGTTAAGGAAGTTATTAAAACTTACAAAACTGCACCCCAATACGCACTAATCAAACGCCTAAACCCTGTAATTAGAGGATGGTGCAATTACCATTCCAAGATTGCCTCCAAAGAGACATTCTCCTCTTTAGACCATATTACATGGCAAAGATTAAGAGCATGGATAGTTAGCAGATGCGGTAAAGCCAGTTACGATAAACTGAGGAAATACTTCAGGAAAAACGGTAATATGGCATGGAGTTTTGAAACCAAGGATGGTTATAAACTACTAAACCATGCTGAAACAACTATTAAACGTCACGTAACTATAAGACCTGAAGCATCACCCTATGATGGAAACTGGACTTATTGGAGTACACGAAAAGGCACATCCTACGATGTACCTAAACGAGTAGCAAATTTGCTCAAAAAGCAAAAAGGCAAATGTAAATCATCTGGACAATATTTCACCCCAGATGATATTGTAGAAATCGATCATATCATCCCAACGTCTGTAGGCGGTAAAGATGAATACAAAAATCTGCAATTATTGCATCGCCATTGTCACGACATTAAAACGGCAACCGATGGGTCTTACAACTCAAAAGAAACCGGATGTTCTGATGATAACAGATAACTTGTACTAGGAGCCGTGTGCTGTGAAAGTAGCAAGCACGGTTCTGAATGGGAGTCGGAGGTTGTAAAACCTCCTTCGACCCCTAATTGAGAATAGCCTAATTTTGGGGCATATCCACAAAAAACCGGGAGGTGCAGCTTGATTATTGTCGAGGGGACTGAGTAACTGGAAATAGGAACGGTTAACGATGTTTAATGCTAAATTAGCTTCATCAAACCATATAGAGCGATTATTGAGATACTGAACCAGACGCACCACAACGCCAAAAATCACAAATCCGACAGATATAGTTATGGATTTGCTAAAATGAGACACAGATTTCATTAGTCAATGCTACTATTTATCTAACAAAGACTTACAATAGCTCATTAGGGTAGCAATACGCGATCGCATTTGAGTTTGCCTAGTTTGCAGGGTTGTATTCTGACGAGAGGTTTGAAGGAAGCGAAAATCCATCTCCAAAAGTCGCATCTGTTTGTGAATTTCTGTTAAATAGGATTGTAGAGGTGATACCAGCGAGGGGTCTACATCCTGATCCCCCAATTGTAGGATGTTTTCTAAAAGCTGTTGGGCTTGTTTGAAAGTAGCTTTCAGGGTAGCTTTGTCTAGATTCACCTCTGTTAACTGAACTTGGAGTCGTTCGAGGGTTTGTTGCAGTTGAGCGATCGCTTGACGATGCTGTTCAGGTAACATAATGTTAAGAAATTCGTATATACTGTCAATATTAACCAAAGCTTAAAGCTTTAAAATCTTAAGATTAGGCAAATTTCACTTACGACCCCCCAGAGACACAAGCCTTATTAGGTAACGTCTCTAGGCTTTACAATCCCCGTACAACGCTTAATTCGGTGAGTTAGCATCAAGCAAACGCCGTGGTGTGGTTATACCAAGTTCGCTAACTCAAATATACTGACTCACCTAAAAAAAGATGAAGAAAGAGTTATCAGTACCACTGAGAGAAATGAGAACTCTCCCAGTCTGTCAGATTAGGAAAACGGGGATAGACAGACTCAATATCAGTCCACACGCTAGAACTGATTAAAGAGAACTGACAACTGGTAACTTCGTCGAATCATCACAGCTTGCTGACCCTCTCCGGGTGAGAAAGCAGCTTCATACTTGCCATGCTGAGTAGCGGAAAACTGCTCTATACTTCAATCTTTGCCTCCGATGCTGGACTAAGACTGAGAGGTGCGACAGAAGCAACTCAGTCATAACTCAGTCATCGTTGTCATTAAAATTCTAGCAGGTTGCCCGATCTTCAAGATCAGAGCAACGGGGTAGAACTTCTACTCACCCTTTAATTTTGTCTCAAAATGCAAGATCTATGTCGCTTGCAGGTTGTGAATTTTTATCTGTAATTCTTAGGTTTAAAGATCATGAACACTCGGACTATAACAACCCCAATCAACTCCGACTGCGCGATCCCAGACTGGTTACAACAGTGTTTGCAGCAATATCATAACAATAATTCTTGCTCAGATCAGTCTTGTCCTGATAGTGAAATTGTTTGTCGGGCTTTTGAGTTTGCCTACAAACTACACGAAGGACAGTATCGAAAATCCGGAGAACCTTATATCAATCATCCCATTGCAGTTGCGGGATTATTGCGTTATCTAGGCAGTGAAGGGACTGTAATTGCCGCAGGTTTCCTCCATGATATCATCGAAGATACGGAAGTTACACCCGATGAACTCGAAAGCCATTTTGGTTCAGAAGTTAGACAACTGGTAGAAGGCGTAACCAAACTCTCAAAGTTTAATTTTTCTAACAAAACAGAACGCCAAGCCGAAAACTTCCGCCGAATGTTTTTAGCGATGGCAAAAGATATTCGGGTGATTGTCGTGAAGTTAGCAGATCGACTTCATAATATGAGAACGCTAGAGTTTTTACCCGATCACAAACGTCGGAGTATTGCTCTAGAAACCCGAGAAATTTTCGCCCCATTAGCCCATCGATTAGGGATTGGTCGATTTAAGTGGGAACTAGAAGATTTATCCTTCAAATATTTAGAGCCAGAAGCCTATCGCGAAATTCAAAGTTTAGTTGCAGATAAGCGCAATATTCGCGAAGAAAAATTAGCAGAAGTTGCAGATTTTTTGAGAACTCGACTAGAGAAAGCCGGGATTAAATCTTATGAAGTAAATGGCCGACCCAAGCATCTTCACGGTATTTATCGTAAAATGCACAACCATCAAAAGCAATTTCACGAAATTTATGATTTAGCAGCCCTGCGTGTGATTGTAGAAACCAACGAAGAATGCTATCGAACTTTAGCCATTGTCCACGATGCTTTTCGTCCGATACCAGGTCGGTTTAAAGATTATATTGGTTTACCCAAACCTAATCGCTATCAATCCCTACATACCGGGGTGATTGGTAGTACAGGCCGTCCAATAGAAGTGCAAATTCGGACAGTAGAAATGCACCATATTGCTGAATACGGGATCGCCGCGCATTGGAAGTACAAAGAAACGGGCGGTTCAAATTATGCCAAGATGAGCAATAGTGATGATAAGTTTACTTGGTTGCGGCAATTATTAGAATGGCAAAATGATCTCAAAGATGCCAATGAGTATTTAGAGAGTATCAAGAATAATTTATTTGATGAAGATGTCTATGTCTTCACCCCAGAAGGGGATGTCATGGTTCTTTCTCAAGGGGCAACAATGGTCGATTTTGCCTATCGGATTCATACCGAAATTGGCAACCATTGCAAAGGCGCAAAAGTCAATGATCGGATTGTTCCTTTGGATACGGTATTGAAGAATGGAGATATTATTGAAATTCTCACTCAAAAAAGCTCTCATCCGAGTTTAGATTGGCTGAATTTTGTTCGTAGTAGTACCGCTAAAAACCGGATTCGTCAATGGTACAAGCGATCGCATCGGGACGAAAATATTGATCGAGGTCGCAATTTACTCGAAAAAGAAATGGGTAGAAATGGCTTTGAATCCTTGCTCAAATCCGAAGCCATGCAAACCGTTGTTCAACGATGTAATTACCATAGTGTTGATGATTTGTTAGCCGCTTTAGGATACGGCGAAGTGACTTTAAATCATGTGGTCAATCGACTGCGAGATGCGGTAAAAGGTCACACTCATATTCCAGAAGCATCCCTAGAAGAATCTCAAACCAATCTTCAGGTGGCGAACATGGTTCCTCCTGCAACTCCTGCTTCTTCGAGTAAATCTCCGATTGCGGGAGTCGAAGGATTGTTATATGGAATAGCGGGTTGTTGTAGTCCGATTCCAGGCGAACCCATTATTGGGGTTGTAACTCGGATACGGGGAATTTCTATTCATCGACAAGGTTGTGAGAATGTGAATAAAGTCTCCGGCGATCGCTTAGTTCCGGTGAGTTGGAATCCCGTTATCCAAAATGGAAGTCGTCCTCAAACCTATCGAGTCAAAATTCAAATCGAAGTGTTTAACCGTGTTGGTGTGTTGAATGATATCTTATCCCGATTAAAAGATAATAACGTTAATGTTTGTAGCGCTCAAGTGAAAACCTTCCGAGATGCGCCTGCATTGATTGAATTAGGGATAGAAATTTGCGATCGCGATCAACTTGAACATACTTGTGTTCAGATTAAAAATATCAGCGATGTGTTGAACCTGAGACGGCTGAATAAAGTGCTGAAATAAGTTGAATGGATCTAAAGTTCAGGTTTGTTAGCTTCTGACTCCAAAACCCCTCGATCTGATTCGAGGGGCTTTATTTTAGGAATTGATTTGATTATTTATGAATTGAATTATGAATTGAAAATTAACCAATCCATTCTAAAACTGCTTCTTCTTTTGTATTGGTGTGACGATCTGGGGTTTCACGATTAAAGTTCATGTGAATAGAACGAGTTTGTTCACCGTCAGCAGCCACCGCCATAATCGGATAGTCAATCACACCATCGGGGAAGGAAACTTGAATGCGGAAAGTACCATCCGAATTCAGTTTAATGGGTCGCCCACCAATCGTAACAGTTGCATCGGGTTCAGTAGCACCGTAAATGATTAATTCGGCTTCCGCGACTAACCAGAACTTACGGGGACGCACAGGAGGTATAGAAGCCCCCATTCCCACACCAGACATTCCAGTACCGGACATGGTTAAGCCCATCCCATAACCCGACATATTCATTCCCGCACCAGAAGCGGTTAAACCAGCGCCAGACATCGTTTGTCCGACACCAGACATATTCATTCCCACTCCAGACATCCGTTCTCCAATTGCAGCCCCAGAAGTAGTTAAACCCGCACCAGACATCGTTTGTCCGACACCAGACATATTCATTCCCACTCCAGACATCCGTTCTCCAATTGCAGCCCCAGAAGTAGTTAAACCCGCACCAGACATCGTTTGTCCGACACCAGACATATTCATTCCCACTCCAGAAGCAGTTAAACCAGCGCCAGACATCGTTTGTCCAACACCAGACATATTCATTCCCACACCAGAAGCAGTTAAACCCGCGCCAGACATCGTTTGTCCAACACCAGACATATTCATTCCCACACCGGAAGCAGTTAAACCAATACCAGAAGCAGTTAAACCCGCGCCAGACATCGTTTGTCCAACACCAGACATATTCATTCCCACACCGGAAGCAGTTAAACCCGCGCCAGACAGGGTTTGTCCGACACCAGACATATTCATTCCCACACCAGAAGCAGTTAAACCCGCACCAGACATTGTTTGTCCAATTCCTACGCCAGAAGTGGTTAAACCCGCACCAGACATTGTTTGTCCAATTCCTACGCCAGAAGTGGTTAATCCCGCGCCAGACATCGTTTGTCCAACACCAGACATATTCATTCCCACACCGGAAGCAGTTAAACCCGCGCCAGACAGGGTTTGTCCGACACCAGACATATTCATTCCCACACCAGAAGCAGTTAAACCCGCACCAGACATTGTTTGTCCAATTCCTACGCCAGAAGTGGTTAAACCCGCACCAGACATTGTTTGTCCAATTCCTACGCCAGAAGTGGTTAATCCCGCGCCAGACAGGGTTTGTCCGACACCAGACATATTCATTCCCACACCAGAAGTGGTTAAACCCGCGCCAGACATCGTTTGTCCGACACCAGACATATTCATTCCCACACCAGAAGCAGTTAAACCAATACCAGACATTGTTTGTCCAATTCCTACGCCAGAAGTGGTTAAACCCGCACCAGACATTGTTTGTCCAATTCCTACGCCAGAAGCCGTTAAACCAGCGCCAGAAGTGGTTAATCCCGCACCAGACATTGTTTGTCCAATTCCAGACATGGACTTCGCCATTCCCACTCCAGAAGCCGTTAAACCAATACCAGAAGTGGTTAAACCCGCACCAGACATTGTTTGTCCAATTCCTACGCCAGAAGTGGTTAAGCCAACGCCAGACATGGTTTGTCCAATTCCTACTCCAGAAGTGGTTAAACCTACACCAGAAGCAGTTAAGCCTACACCAGAAGTAGTTAAACCAGCGCCAGACATCGTTTGTCCGATTCCAGACATGGACTTCGCCATTCCAACACCAGACATCATTTGTCCGATTCCTACTCCAGAAGTGGTTAAACCTACACCAGAAGCAGTTAAGCCTACACCAGAAGTAGTTAAACCAGCGCCAGACATCGTTTGTCCGATTCCAGACATGGACTTCGCCATTCCAACACCAGACATCATTTGTCCGATTCCTACTCCAGAAGTGGTTAAACCTACACCAGAAGCAGTTAAGCCTACACCAGAAGTAGTTAAACCAGCGCCAGACATCGTTTGTCCGATTCCAGACATGGACTTCGCCATTCCAACACCAGACATCGTTTGTCCGATTCCTACTCCAGAAGTCGTTAAACCTACTCCAGAAGTAGTTAAACCAATACCAGACATCGTTTGTCCAATACCAGACATGGACTTCGCCATTCCCACTCCAGAAGTAGTTAAGCCAGCGCCAGAAGCAGTTAAGCCAACTCCAGACATAGTTTGTCCGATTCCCACTCCAGAAGTGGTTAAGCCTACTCCAGAAGTGGTTAAACCTACTCCAGAAGTAGTTAAACCAGCGCCAGACATGGTTTGTCCGATTCCCACTCCAGAAGTGGTTAAGCCTACTCCAGAAGTGGTTAAACCAGCGCCAGAAGTAGTTAAGCCTACTCCAGAAGTGGTTAAACCAGCGCCAGAAGTAGTTAAGCCTACTCCAGAAGTGGTTAAACCAGCGCCAGAAGTGGTTAAACCAACTCCAGAAGTGGTTAAACCAACTCCAGAAGCAGTTAAACCTACTCCAGAAGCCCATTGACCCACACCAGAGGGTAAGACGTAGGAACTTACGGTTTCTTCGTGTAAGGAAACCTGGTGCATAGAACCAAATAATGAACCTGTAACCCTTGTCGCTTCTAGGTCATCTATACCAAAAATCTCTTTGTAGAGGCGGTCTTCAGTATCATTTCCAGGTTGAGTGGGTGGGGTCAATTCTGCAAAGGTTTTACCCTGAAGTTCCTCATCCCAGGATACGGTAATGAATTGATCCTCGATCCAGTCTGAGGGATATATGGGCGGAATACGAATCGCCGCAGAACGAGCCAAGATCAACCAGCGACCATCTGCACAACGATAACCAATTTCTATCACATATTCGCGATCGCTAACAGGAATCGGTACATACCATTCCCGAGCAAGTTCATCACAGGGATATTCCTGAATGCTGTGGGGACTTTGATAGGCTAGGTTAATCTCTGTAACATCGTAAATTCTCAGAGCGAGTTGTTCTCCTCCTTGACGGCGAAATTCTTCTTTGTGTTCGCTAGAGACATCCCAGTACGCATAAGCCCATTCTGGATCTCTAGCCATCAACACAATGCGACTTAAACCATATCCGATGGGTAAATCAGCGAGTTCTTCGTCTACAGAGGACAAAACTTCATCTACTTGTTCTGCTT
>NZ_AAVU01000068.1 GCF_000169095.1 Lyngbya sp. PCC 8106 | reverse complement strand
ACTGCAATGTCTGCTTGGTCTGATTTGCTATAGATAGTTAATAATAAAATACTGGTTTCTGATTCTAGCAAGTAGATAATTCGATATCCTCCACTTTTCCCTTTTTTAATATTACTATTTTTGACCCTAACCTTGTAAACATAAAGATTGGAACCAAAACCTGCAAGGCGATCGCCTAATAATCTTTTTTCCTGTAGCTGTTCAATAATCGGCTCAACATCCTTTCTGATATTCCGATATTTTTTCGATAACCGATATAATTCTTTTTCAAATTCATCGGCAAATATAACTGAAATTGGTAAGTTATTAGTCATCAATTCTTTCCCAAAGTTCAGAAATTGGTCTAGTTTTTCCTTCTTTTGCTTCTTGTAAAGCACGTCTTAAACTTGCTTTAATTTCCTCAACGGGAGTATCATCGGGATCGGGTTCATTGTCCTCGGATACCAGCAGAATAACTTTAACGCGACTGGCGGATTTAATCTCTAAAGGTTCATCTAATAAAAGTTGACCGTTTTCATCTATTTTTCCCATCACTTCAAAGGCTTTCATCGCGTGACCTCTATTGACTTATTAATAAATTTTACTCTAATTTTTCTAAAGGAACAACTTGAGGATCGAGAATTTTAGGGCTAGAAGTTGTGAATTTAACGGCGATAGATATTTTGCCTTTATTTCCAAAAATATGAGTAACTTGTCCGACTCCAAAGCTACGGTGAAGTACGCGATCGCCAACAGCAAAGCTTTCCACTTTTGAGGATTTTTTATTGTTTTTTGACTGAGTTTTATTTGCTTTTTTAGTTGTTGGAGTTGGGGATTTTGCAGGTTGAGAAATAGGAAGATAGCCTTGAATTAAATCCGGGGGTAATTCTTTTAAAAACATCGACGGAATGCAGGGTTCACGATATCCCCAGAGACGACGTTCTCGGGCGTGAGACAGGAATAATTGTTCTTGGGCGCGAGTAATTCCGACATAACAAAGGCGTCGTTCTTCTTCAAGAGATAAAGGATCATCTAAACTCCGAAAATTGGGGAATAATCCCTGTTCTAATCCGACTAAAAACACAATCGGAAATTCTAACCCCTTAGCTGAATGAAGTGTCATTAAAGAAACAGCTTGTTCACCTTCTTGGAGGTTATCTAAGTCAGAAGCTAGAGAAGCATTGGCTAAAAATCCTCCTAAAGTTGAGTCTTCATAATCTTCTTGAAATTGAGCGACAGCATTACTCAATTCTTTAATATTTTCTAAGCGACTTTCGGCTTCATCGGTACTTTGATTACTTAAGTCAAGAATATAGTCAGAATCCTCCATTACCCCTTCTAAAATCTCAAGAGCGGTAGAAGATGCTGCTTTTTCTTGCCAAGATGAGATCATTTGAGCAAACTGATTAACTGCTTTTGCAGAACGTCCAGCGATGGTATTTACTGAGTCTTGATCGCTGACAATTTCCCACAGGGGAACACCTAATTGTTGAGACGCATTCACTAAATTATCAATGGTGGTTTTACCAATTCCTCGACGGGGTGTATTGATAATTCGCATCAAACTAACACTATCGGCTGGATTCGCAATCATTCGCAAATAAGAAATAGCGTCTTTGATTTCTTTGCGATCATAAAACTTTAAACCTCCAACGACTTTATAGAGAATATTACTTTTAATGAAAGCATCTTCTAAGGCGCGAGATTGAGCATTAACCCGATAAAGGAGTGCAAAACTACCGTAACCTAACTCGGGATGTTGTTCGGTTAAATTTTTGATTTGAGTGACAATAAAGCTGGCTTCTGCGGCTTCATTATCGGCTTGATAACAGTATACGGGTGGCCCTTCTCCGCGTGTTGGACGCAATACTTTTTCAATCCGAGTGGTATTATTTAGAATGAGTTGATTTGCAACTTCGAGAATATTTTCCCGTGAGCGATAGTTGTCCTCTAATTTAATCATTGTGCGGGTGTCGTCATCGGCTAAACCATCCCCAAAATCCTGTTGAAATTCTAACAGAATGGTATAGTCTGCCATTCGGAAAGAATAGATGGACTGATCGACATCTCCGACGACAAAGATTGAGCGATTTTTCCAGTTTTTAAAGCTTCTTGGATGTTCGCCGTTGGTTACTAATAGCCGAATTAAGTCATATTGGGTGCGGTTGGTATCTTGATATTCATCGACTAATATATGATTAAATTTTTGATGCCAATAGGCTAAAACTTGTTCATTTTGTTGAAATAGTTCAACGGGAACTCGAATTAAATCATCAAAGTCTAGGGCGTTATTAGCAGCGAGACGATCTTGATATTTTCCATAGACTTCGGAAATGACTCGACCATAATATTCGGGATTTTCTCGTTGATAGGCTTGGGGAGAAAGTCCTAAATTTTTGGCGTTACTAATTTGATAGCGAACTTTGCGAGGTTCAAACTTTTTATCATCTAAGTTGAGTTCTTTTGTGACGATTTGCTTGACTAAACTTTGAGCATCTGATTCATCAAAAATTGAGAAATTTTGTTGCCACTGTCGCCCTTTTTCGTCGGTATATTTATTGATATCGTAGCGGAGAATTCGCGCACAAAGACTGTGAAAAGTTCCCATCCACAACTGCTTGCTAACACTCCGATAAACTTGTGATCGCAAGTTTGTTTGTTCGGGGGAAGTGAGAGCAGAAAAGGGTTTTTGATACTGAGTTTGCGCCTGTTGTTCTGAAAATATTGCTTCAACTCGTTCTTTAATTTCTCGGGCGGCTTTGTTGGTAAATGTCACCGCCAAAATATTTTCGGGATGAACCCGATGAGTTCGCAGGAGGTTGGCAATACGATAGGTTAACGCCCGAGTTTTACCCGAACCCGCTCCCGCCACGACTAGCATCGGACCGCAAAAATGTTCGACGGCTTGGCGTTGTGAAGGGTTGAGATGGCTAAGGAAGTCAACGGTCTGAGTCATGGCTGCAAAAGGGAAATTTTCCGCTATAGTTTAGGCTACCATGTTCAAGGTTCCCCTGACTAAAATTAATCAGGGGAGGAGTCAGACCAATCTTTATTGAGAGAAATTATACCTCGTAGTAAGAACGATACCACTCTACAAATCGTTTAATTCCGACTTCTATAGGAGTATCTGGACTAAAGCCAACATCTTGAATTAACGCATCAACATTGGCATAGGTTATCGGTACGTCTCCGGGTTGCATCGGAAGCATTTCTTTAACGGCTTCTTTCTCCAGACAGTTTTCCAAAACTTCAATGAGTCGCAAGAGTTCAATGGGCTTATTGTTGCCAATATTATAGATTTTGTAAGGGGCTTTTGTGTTGCTTTCTGGGTGCAAATTGGGCTGAGGAATTTTATCGACAACTCGGACAATACCCTCAACTAAATCATCAATATAGGTAAAATCTCGTTGCATTTTTCCATAATTGAAGACTTTGATTGGTTTTCCATCTAGTATCGCTTTTGTAAACAGAAAAACAGCCATATCTGGACGACCCCAAGGCCCATAAACTGTAAAGAAACGTAAGCCTGTTGACGGAATATTATAGAGATGGCTGTAGCTGTGAGCCATTAATTCATTAGCTTTTTTTGTTGCTGCATATAAACTAACAGGATAGTCAACGTTATCCTCGACTGCGAAGGGAATTTTTTTATTTGTACCATAAACCGAACTCGAAGATGCAAAAACTAAATGACCTACATGAGTATGGCGACACCCTTCTAAAATATTCAGAAACCCCGTTAGGTTGCTATCGACATAGGCATAGGGGTTTTCCAGAGAGTAACGAACACCCGCTTGTGCAGCTAGATGGACTACAGCATCAAATTGTTGTTCAGAAAACAGTTTTTCTAGTTGTTCACGATCAACTAAATCTAACTGATAAAATGTGAATTTTTTTAAAGAGCTAAGTTGTTCAATCCGAGCTTTTTTTAAAGAGACTTCATAGTAAGAATTAAGGTTATCTAATCCGATAACTGTATCCCCTCGTTGCAGCAATTTTTGACAAAGGTGAAACCCTATAAATCCAGCGGCACCAGTTACTAATATCTTCACAAAAGTTGTCCCCTATAAACTTAATTAGCTGATTTCTGATGATCTTAAAAACAGATCAATTAAACGGAATTGGCTAGTCTGTGTTATCTGTTCAGGTGAGCAAGTTGCTATTCAGGAAGCTTTGTTTTGTTGTAATAGCAAAGAACAGATCCGAAAAATGCAACCTGTTTAAATAATTTTAACCGTTCTATTAATGTCATAACATATTTTCATCAAGTTGGGTATAGTCAGATAGCTTCTCTGCTTAATTATATATACCAATATAAATTGATTAATCAGCTTACTATCTTATTTACTTCTGACGATTTGATCTTCTATAATAACATTAACACTTACTCTAAGCAAGTTTTTTGGGCATCAAACTTTGAAAGCTGATCAGGTCTTGGGAAGGATGTATACAGGTTATATTTAATAAATTTAAGGACATTTTTTTCGTTTCAGATTAATCAATTTTCTAAAAAAATTAAGGCAGGTTTAAGACTCGATCTAAAAGTGTTTGTTTCTCGACTCGAATGAACAAATAACGACCTTTTTGGTCTAAAATTTGATAATCTTGAGATTGTAAACCAAGTCTTTTAATATCTTTAGGTCGGCTAATGATCATAATTGTTGAGGGGTTTGGACGATTTTGAATCGAATCAAAAAGATGATAAATTGGCTGATCTTCTACTATTCCCTTGAAAAAATCTAGCACCGTATAAAAGTAAGCTGGACGTTCAGAATAATAGACAACACTGGGTTTTCTAAAGCCTATCATCCAGAGTTCTTCTTGAGATTTTTCGACTTGAGAAATTTGCTGAGAAAGTTGTTTTAAGGGAAGTTGACGAACTTGATCAATTAGAAAAATAGCAGGGTTAACTAGAAAGACAAAAAAGGCTATAAATCCAGCTAAATTTGCTCCTATTAACCAATGCCATTGAGAAGGATATCTAAGTATCCAAGCGATTAATACTGCGGTTATTATCCAGATTATTCCGGCTCGTAAATGTAAACCTGACTGTTCAATAACTTCTGGTAAATTAATCACCGCCGGATCACTACCGATGAATTGAGGGCTAAAAATACAAACAATACCCAAAAGGACAAGAAAAAAAAGATTGAATCCTCCAGTGATTAATATTCCTCTTTTTTTAGCTGTTCTTATTTCTGAGATTGATGAAGTTTGTTGTAGAATAAATTCACTTGAGAGAAGGGCAACTAGAATCGAAGTTGCTGGCATTAAAGGTAAGACATAACTGGGGAGTTTGGTAACAGAAATTGAGAAAAATAAAAAAATACAAGCGAACCAGAAAAATGCAAATAAACCCAACTGATGATCGCGAGGTTGTTGACGCCAAAAAGAACGTTGCCAAAAGTGAGAGCGAAAGATAGCTAAGGGTAAATAAATTGACCAAGGCATAAAGCCAATTAAGACAACAATAAAGTAAAAATACCAGGGGGCTGCGTGACCGTTAACAACGTTAGTAAAGCGTTCAAAGTTATGATAGCCAAAAAAAGAATCAATATAGGTTTGCCCATTCCGAAGAATGACTAAAATATACCAAGGGAGGGCAATGATTGTAAAAATAATCCCCCCTAAAATTGGCTTTGTTTCCCATAAAATTTGTCTAAAGTTACCAAGATAAAGGACAAAAGAGATTAAAATCAATCCAGGTAAGACAAGACCAACAGGGCCTTTAGCCAAGACTGCAAATCCCAAGAATATATAGAAAGCTAAGTACCATTTATTGGGGAGAGAAAAGTCTAAAAATAACTGAGAAATGGAAAACTTTTCTAAATTTTCAGTTTCTTTTTTTCCGGCTTCAACATATCCCCAAAAAAAGCAAAATAAAGCACTTCCCATACACCCACTTAAAAGCATATCTGAAACCCCTTGACGCGCCCAAATTAAGGTTTCCGGATTAAAGACGGCGATCGCACCTCCGATCCAAGCCGATAACCACAATTGACGTGTTTTTTGTCGAGAATCAGCTGTTAAATTTGAAGGGAAAAAACCAAAAAATCGTAAAGTCAAAAAGCAACCCACGCTTAATGTAATTGCAGCCAAAGCTGAGGGTAAACGCACCGCCCATTCATTCACCCCTAATACTTGATAGCCAACAGCCATTAACCAGTAAACTAAGGGCGGTTTATCAAAGCGAGTCTCACCATTAAAATAGGGCGTAATCCAATCGCCAGTTCGTACCATTTGACGGGCTGCTTCGGCAAATAAGGGTTCCGTTTCATCGACCAATCCTGTATTCCCTAAATTCCAGAGAAATGCGATGCTACAAATTAATAATAACCCGACAATTGAGAATCCCCAAGTGGTTTTGGGATGTTGATCAAATGATTTCCAGTATTGCGTGAGGGATTTGGCTATTTTCAATGTTGTCATTCCTAGTGTGTCATTTTCCAATATTCAATCTCTCAGACCCTAATTTACCAGTTTTGGGTTCCATCAGGATAAAAAAATTTCTGAAATGCTCTATTTTTCAATTTAAGATGGTAGCATTTTTCTTAAGCTGTGTTCCCGGCAGTTTAAGTTCAATCTGGAGGTTTGACTGACAAGCTGAGTATGCCCAATTTTTTTTCTAAACTTAATTTTATAAGCTTGATGGTTGTTTTGAGTACCATTCTCTTATTCTTTTTTAGTAGTTTTCGTCATGCTTTATTTCAATCTAATGCTTTTGATTTAGGAATTTTTGATAATGGAATTTATCTTCTGAGTCAAGGTCAAAAACCTTTTGTGACTTTTAGAGGTTTGCATATTCTTGGTGATCATGGAGCTTTGATTCTTTATCCTTTGGCTTTATTATACAAGATTTTTCCGCAGGTACATTGGTTATTGCTTGTACAAGCCTTTAGTCTATCTGTTGGCGCTATTCCCACTTTTTATTTGGCAATTAATGCCGGATTAAAACAATCTCAAGCGACAACTATGGCGGTTGTATATTTGCTCTATCCACTGGTTTTTAATCTCAATTTATTCGATTTTCATCCCGAAGTTATTGCACTTCCCACATTACTATTTGCAATTTTAGCGGCTCGTTTAGAGCAAGTTTTTAGATTTACTTTTGCTATTGTGATTATCTTAAGCTGTAAAGGGGTTCTATCTTTAACTGTCATGGCTTTAGGAATAGGGTTACTGTTGTTTGAAAAAAAGCGAATTTGTGGAATGATCGCTATATTCGCAGGTTTAGCCTGGTTTTTAATTGCGACTCAGGTGATTATTCCTCATTTTAGTGGCGGTGAACCTGCCGGAGTTAAATTTTACGATTCTCTGGGAAATTCAGTTTTTGAAATTGCTTTAAATTTATTCCTAAAGCCTGGAATTGTTCTCCAACAAATTTTTACTTTATCTAATTTAGAATATTTAGTTCTCCTAACTATTCCTCTAATTTGGGGTCTTTCGTTTCGACATTTAGCACCTTTAGTAGGTGCCATACCCATTTTATTATTAAATTTGCTCAGTGACAGTGTTCAGCAAAAAAACTTAACTCAACAATATTCTCTCCCCATTTTACCTTTTTTGTTAGTGGCTGTCATCGCAACTTTAGCCGCAGGAGAGGGATGGTTACGCCAACCTAAAAAAATTATCTTGTGGTCATTAGTTGCTTTTTTAGCTTTGGCAAAATATGGTTATTTTGGTTCAAGATATCTCAAACATTTTGATACAGTTAAAGCCTCTCATGAAGCGGTTGCTTTAGTCGAGACAAAAGGCAGTGTTTTAACGGCTGACCATATTGCTCCTCATTTAACCCATCGTTCAGTCATAATGTTAACAACAAAAGGCTCCGAAAAACTTGATTTAAATTCATTTAAATATATTTTACTTAATGCGAGTTACCCCGGTTGGGATAGTTCCCGAGAACTGGTTTATCGTCTGGTGGACAAACTAAAAATGATGCCAAACTTTCAACTTCGTTATCAAAAATCAGAAGTTATGCTGTTTGAGAATCAAGACAATACAACAATAATCAAATCAAACAAAAATCAATAAATTTACAAAAAATAACTAAGTTAGTTTATCGAAAATGCTAAACTCTTATTAAAGATAATTGGATCAAAAAATGATGTGGGAAAAAATCGCTGAACACATTAGCCAAACAACACAACAAAAATTTCAAGTCACTGACACCCGTTCTGTGGGTGGAGGTTGTATCAATCAAGGGTATCACCTCACTGATGGTTCTCGCAACTATTTTGTCAAACTCAATCAAGCGTCTCAAATTTCGATGTTTGAAGCAGAAGCTTTAGGCGTCAAACAAATGTGGGAAACGCACACGATTCGAGTTCCTAAACCTATTTGTTGGGGAACGGCAGATAACTCAGCTTATATAGTGCTGGAATGGCTAGAAATAGGGGGGAATAGCAATACAGAAGCGATGAAAGAGATGGGTATAAAGTTAGCAATGATGCACCAATCGACTCCGGCTAATGACTATCCTGGAAAACATCAGTTTGGTTGGGAAATTAATAATACCATTGGTTCTACACCTCAAATTAATACATGGACAGAAAATTGGGCAGAATTTTGGGCAAATCATCGAATTGGCTATCAAGTAAAACTCGCAAAAGGTCGTGGAGGTCAGTTTGAAAATACAGAGGTTTTAATCGCCAAGATTCCCGAATTATTAGCCGATCATCAACCTCAACCCTCTCTAGTTCATGGTGATTTATGGACTGGAAATGCTGCGATAACTGCGGATGGAGAACCGATAATTTTTGATCCGGCAACTTATTATGGTGATCGCGAAGTAGATTTAGCAATGACTGAATTATTTGGTAGCTTTTCACCTGCTTTTTATCAAGGATATGATGAAGTGTTTCCTCTTGATTCAGGCTACGAACGTCGCAAAATACTGTATAACCTCTATCATATTTTGAATCATTTTAACTTATTTGGGGGTAGTTATGGTTCACAAGCTAATCAGATGATTCAGCAACTTCTACGTTAACAATGGGTAAACTAACCCTGACCGTTGTGATCTTATTGGGTTCGCTATTGATTGTCAAATCTCCTTTATATATATCTAAAAGACGTTTAACAATAGCTAGCCCTAATCCTGATCCTTGATGTTCGGAGCGACCTCGATCAAATTGTTTATACGCTCCAAGTTTAGTGATTTGACTATCTGTCATCCCCTGTCCTTGATTCAAAAAATCGAGGTAATATTGTTGCTGATCTTGGTGAGTTTTTATATAGACTTTTTCGAGTTTCTCTGAAAATTTAAACGCATTATTGAGAAGTTCTTCTATAATTTTTCTCAAAATATCTGGAGGAACTTCGACTGCAATAGTCTGCTGAAGTTTCAGAGACAAATCAGCCTGACGTTCTGGGAACATTTCTAGTGTTTCGTTCGCAACTTTTTGAATTAATGCGTTTGGATCTTGAACAGAACCTTTTGGCCAAAACTTTATCCGTTCTGAGTCGTGAACTAAAAGTTCTAAATCTGCATAAAGAAGAAAATTAGAAATCAATCGATATAAGCGTTGAGCAGAAGTATTAATATCTGCTAACATCGGTTGTACTTCATGGACTTCCATCTCAGCAAAATCTTCAATCAACAGTTGAGATGAAATAAGAATTCCATTTAAAGGAGTCCGAAGTTCATGGGGAAGTGAAAGGCTCAAACTACTTCTCAGGTCATTTAGATGAGCTTGTATTCTATCTTCAATCGCAACTTTCTTTTGAATACGACTTGAAATTGCACCCAGTAAATCTTTACGACTAAAAGGTTTAGTTAAATAATCATCAGCACCCAAATTCATCCCTTGGCGGATATTTTCACGAGTTGCTTTTGCGGTTAAAAAAACAAAAGGAATCGTCGAAGTTGTCTTTTCTTCCCGTAAAATTTTTAAAACATCATATCCATCCATTTCGGGCATCATCACATCACAAATCACCAAATCAGGAAGATGTTCCAGAGCGAGTCTAACACCTTCCTTACCGTTTTCTGCACCAATGACAGAAAATTCTTCAGCTTCTAGAATATCAAGAATAATCTCACGCACATCTGACTCATCTTCAATCACTAAAATCCGCTTCATCTTGTTCTCTCTCCTCAAATTGCAAAGGTAAGGCTACTGTAAATATTGTACCCTTTCCAACTTCGCTGTGTACAGTAATGGTTCCACCCAATCGATCAACAGAGCGTTTAACAATTGCCAATCCTAAACCTGTTCCTGAAATTGTACCGACATTTCTTGCTCGATGAAAGGATTCAAATAAGTGTTTTTGATCTTCAACCGGAATCCCAATTCCTTCATCTTTAATTGTAACAACAACCTGTGTTGCTTGATAAAAAAGTTTCATCTCAATTTTACCGCCTTTTGGGGAATACTTAACCGCATTTGAGAGTAAGTTAATAAAAATATGACGGAGTAATCTTTCATCAGAAATCGGCAATATTTTGGAGTCTTGACTCGCCGCCAACTCTAAATAATTTAAAATATTTTTACCATGAATACTCAATGTTAAATTACACTTTTTATTAGCAGTGATTTGAATTTCTTCTACTAAATTTTCACAGAAAGAATCTAAATCAATAACAGTCGGGTTGTAGGGAAGTTTATGGGCTTCCGACTGACCAATAATCAAAACATCATTGAGGAGATCAGTTAAGTGTTGAATGGTGACTCGAATTCGGCTGAAATATTTATCTTTTTTATCCTCTGTCCAGCGATGACCATAATATTCTAACGCCTCTGTTGATGCCATAATTGTGGTCAAGGGAGTGCGAAATTCATGGGAAATCATCGAAACAAAACGAGACTTCAACAGATTCAGTTCTTTCTCTTTTTGTAGGGCTTTACGCATTTCAGCTTCCGCTCGTTTTCGTTCAGTAATTTCTTCGACATCTCCTTCATAAACAATAATATTACCTGGGGCATCTCTGACCGCTCTGGCATTTTCAGAAATCCAAATTATATTACTCTCAGCATGATAGACTTGAGACTCAAAAGCCAATACACAGCCCTGTTCTTCGATTAAACGAATAAACTCTGTACGACGTTGGGGATCGACATACATCTGACTTTTAATATCCGTCACTTTAGCCATCATTTCTTGAGGGGACTGATAGCCACACATCCGAGCTAAAGTCTTATTGACATCCAAAAAACGTCCTTCAGGAGTAGACTGAAATAGTCCCTCAACCGCATTTTCAAAAATACTTCGATATTTTGCTTCTGCGATTTCAAGTTGCTGACGAGCGTTAAACTCAGCCCGTTGTAAACGTTCGTACAAATAGACAGACAAATCACAAATTAAACAAACCCAAAACAACATCAAAATTAACCGCAGTGGCTCATTATAGTTAGGAATGGTGTCAAACCCAAAAATCCGATTAATCCCGAAATAGTACCCCAATGTAATCATCTGGGATAATAAATGCAGCGGCCAGCAAACAGGAATTAGAGTCGCTTGGGTGAAAAATGTCGAACCCCAACCCAACAATTCAGGGCTAACCAGGGGCGAACCTGGTCTGAGAACCTCGACAATCGTTTCAATAATCTGTTCGTTCATCTCCAAAGACCAAGAAAACCCCAGAAAAATTAAGCCGAGATGATGACGCCCCCAGGTGGTTTGTAGGACTCCCATTCCAGTACATAAGCTAAACAACCCAATCAATTGAATAATTAGGTGTTTATCAAAAAAAATTTCCCCCGCATAAAAAAATCGCACTAAGTTCAGTACAAAGCTGGTTAAGTAGGCCCATAGCACTAACCCAAAGGCTAACTTCAATCTGGCGAGTAGAAACCGATTACGCCATGCTTCGTAGGACAGTGCAGCTAAATTACCATAATTTTCTGGGTAGGCGTTTGCATTTCTGAGAAACGTCAACAATCCCCGAATCGGCGACAGTCGTTGGAGCAACATTAGCCATTTACGAATCATCTGTTGACCTCGCTGGGAGAAGTGAAGCTTGTCCATTTTAATTCTCCATACTAAACCCTGTCGCACCGGAGAGAGACGACCTGCTGAAATTATAAAAAAAGAGGCTCTGCTACCAACACAGAGCCTACTCCTATTTATTTATTTTAGTCGAAAGCTTCAAGACCTGGTTTAACGGACTGTTCCTTCCAAAGCCTGAAAATCTATGGGCTTCATCAAATACAGTTTGACAAACTGCCAAGCATTCGAGAGGTAATGGGGTAATTTTTGGAAAAACTGCAAGAATTTGGGCGTATTAGAATTAACAATCGCCGTCAATTTCTCGTTATTTTTGATGCAAGTTTCCAATCGTTCGTAGAACTCCGGATTTTCGACATCCAAAATGACGGGGAACACCCGACCGGAAGTTTCGTTGGTTTTGAGAATCACATACTTGTCGTAATCGCGAGCATTCAACCCAATCGCCTCATAGAAGCCAGAGCGTTGAACATCGTTCAAGTACATGGTACCGAATACCGACAACAAGAAGAATCGACACCAGAGTTTTGCCTTCCAATCATTGAGGATTTTGGGCTGAGATTTCATCATGGCATCGAAGAAATCACCATGACGGTTCTCATCTTGACACCAGTTTTCAAAGAAGCGGAAAATCGGATAAATGCGATCTTCAGGATGCGCTTGTAAGTGACGATAAATGGTGATATAACGCCAATACCCAATTTTTTCCGAGAGGTAGGTCGCGTAGAAGATGAATTTAGGTTTAAAGAAGGTGTATTTGCGACTCTTGGTTAAAAATCCCAAATCCAGCGACAGGTTAAAATCAGACATCGCTTTGTTGAGGAATCCCGCATGACGAGCTTCATCGCGCGACATCAGTTGGAAACATTCAGCTAAAACCGGACTTTTACCTTTGAGACGACGGCTTAACTCTTTGTACAGCAAGAACCCAGAAAATTCAGCGGTACAAGAACGTTCCAGAAATTCGACAAACAGGCGACGAGTTTCTCCATCAATATGATCCCAGGATTGTTCAAATTCGGCATCCCGGACAAAATGATGACGGTTGTAGTCCGCCCGGAATTCTTCTAAGATCGCCCGCAGTTCATCCTCATTGACTGAGATGTCCATCTGCGCCATCTCATCAAAGTCTGTCGTGTAAAACCGAGGGGTAAGAATGGTTTCCTTGGCAGGAACTTTAACCCCCGGCCGGATTTCATCAAATGCTGGTTTTTTTAGAGAGTCTACCATAGTGTTTCTATCATCTTATGATTGCAGGTTTGAGGTGCAGAGATTTTTCGGGACAAAGCAATGGAGTCTGATCCCTACTCCACGAACAAACCAATGCCGGGATCAAAAGTTGTAAATGTATGAATTTTAGTTTATCAACCTCTCCGCCCCAAAAGACATTTACTGCGTTAAGAATTGCAACATCTGTTGATACACTCAGAATCTACATCACTCCAAAGCCCGATATCACAGGAGATCGCCATCATGTCCAACCAATCAAGGAATTGGTAATAATTCGTTTCACCCCCAATTCGATCAATTCTTGAAAATGTTCGGGACGGTCAACAGTCCACACCACCCAATCTACCCCCTGACTGCGACTGTCTTCAACAAAATGAGGATTTTCTAGCACCACATCAAATAAACTACTTAAAATCGCATTTCCGGCTGTAATTGCTTTATGTAGTTGTTCGGGATAATCCCCAGCTTCGGTGAGAAAATAGCCCAATTTGATCTCAGGACAACAAGCGCGAACTTGCTCTAAAAACTCCTCATTAAACGCCGTGATCACACATTTTTCTAAAATTCCCGCCTCTCTCACTTGTTGAATTAAGCCTTCAATCTCTGTTTTTGACCATTGACAATGAGGTTTAACATCAAAATAAATAAATTTTTGTACCTGTTTAAAACACACTAATGCTTCAGCTAAAGTCGGAATGGTTTCCCCGACAAACTGTTCAGCGAACCAAGCCCCCGCATTCAGTTGTTTCAACTCTTGTAAAGTTTTCTCCTGGACTCGACCCGAAGTTCCCGTAATTCGGTCTAAAGTTTCATCGTGAAAGATGATCGGTACACCATCGCGAGATAATTGTAAATCAAATTCTATCGAATTGGCTCCCCCTTCTATCGCCGCACTAAAGGCCGCTATGGTATTCTCGGGAGCCATTGCCGAAAAACCCCGATGAGCAATTACTTCTAAATTCAAAATATCCTACTCCTTTACCCTATACTTTGACCAAGAAATGATCCTTTTTGGAGGATTAAATCATCACATCATCTAGTTTACCTGCAATTGAATCAATCAATACATTGCATCGAGGATTGAACTAAATTTTATAACTTTGAGCAGCATCAATACTTAATTATGCTAGTCTGTCTCTGAAGGCAATCTCTAGATTTAATGAATTTAATTCAGCGCATTCCTGGACGTGCTTATCTGTTGCTCGGCGTGACTATTTTTGGTGCCGCTAACGCCGTGACTCGTCAGTTAACTGAATTGGGCGCAGAAAATTTAATTGATGGTCGAAATCCCATTTCTTTTTGTAATGTTTTGTTTGTGGGTAATATTTGGGCGTTATTAATTTTTTTACGGCTTTATTATCAAGACTTAACTCAGTAAACCATCAAAAATCTGTCCGGAAAAGATTGGTTAGGTTTAACCACTGTTGCCATTCTTGCAGGTGCTTTAGCCCCGGCTTTGTTTTTCTCAGCGTTAGAACGAACAATGGTTAATAATGTGATTTTAATTAGTCGAATTGAACCGCCTTTAGTTCTAGCTTTATCTATTTTGTTACTCCATGAACGGGTAAATCGTTGGGTAATTATTGGTGCAATTGTTTCGTTTATTGGCGTCGGATTAACGGTTTTTATCCCAGATCCTAATCGAGAAATGATCAGTATGACTGGATTTCATGGGATTGGAGAATTGATGGTTGCGGTCGGTGCAGTTTCCGCAGCAGTTGCAACAATTATTAGTAAAGTCAGTCTTCGTAATATTCCACTTGGTTTTTTTAACGTTTATCGCACCTTTTTGAGTACAGTTATATTTTTTGTTATCGTTACTTTGCTGTTTGGATTTGGTCACTTTATGGATGTATTTTCTCCGCTTGTTTGGCAATGGATGTTACTGTATAGTCTTGTGATTGTTGTTGGCGGTCAATTTTGTTGGTTTTCAGGATTAAAAAAATCAAGTGCTTCTGAGATTTCTTTAGCCAGTTCTTTTGCTCCCATTGTCGGGGTTTTAGCCTCCTATTTTATTTTAGGTGAAATTCCCACAACTCCTCAATCTATTGGCGGAAGTGTGATTTTTTTGGGGATTATTATCAATCAAATTGGTGTTTCTAAAGTTCCCGCTCAACCGTCGGAACTCCCGCCATTAGATCGCTCAACTGAAGACCTAGATCGGACAGTGGGATTCAAAGGAGTCTAAACAATTATTCTGTAATACTGAGATAATTAGGCTGTTCTTTCACCCGATTTATCCAAGCATAAACCGCCGGAAAACGAGTTAAATCAAATCCACCTTCATTGGCGACATGAGTATAAGCAAATAAACAAATATCAGCAATAGTGTAGCGATCTCCTACAAAAAAAGGATGATCTTTTAACTGTTGTTCCATCACTCCTAACGCCGCATAACCCAAGGGTTGTTTTTGTTCTAAAACCTGTTTGTATTCTTCTGGTTTTCCGACAATAGAAATCCAATAGCGAGAAGTCGCAATATAGGGTTCATGGCTGTATTGTTCAAAAAACATCCATTGCATCACCTGCGCCTGTTCAAACTTATCCGTTGGGAAAAAGGGTGTTTCTTGACTAAAATAATATAAAACGGCATTAGATTCGGGTAAATATTTTCCCGGTTCAAGTTCTAAAAGCGGAACTCGTCCATTGGGATTTTTGCTTAAGAATTCTGGAGTGCGACTTTCCTTTTTCAAAATATCAACTGTAATTCGTTCAAAGGGAATCTCTAATTGGGTTAACAATAGCCGAATTTTATAACAATTTCCAGAAGACGGATATTCGTATAATTTTATCATCGTTTATGTTCTCCCGTTGGTGACGTAAAACTCATTCTATGGCAAGACCACGAATCCTAAATAATCCCTAATTTAAAAAATAGAAAAAGATCCTGATTTTATTGTACAATAAGTAGGAGATTTTCTGCGATAATCAGTACAATAACTTAGAGAAACAATGACAGACAACACCAATACCTACTTACTTTTTGATGGCAGCATGACCTTTTCAGGTACTCCCGAGGATATCACATATGCCCTCTGGAAAACCTCTAAGGGTCACAAAAACCTAGAAAATATACAAGAGTACATGGAGTGGCAAAACCGCACCTGCCAAGAAATATCGGGGTACTCAGTCGATACCAGCAGTTACGAGCAATTTGTCAGTTCATTGGCGAGTAACGGGTTTCTGACTCCAGTTGAGAATATGGATTAATTGAACGGCAATGTTCTTGTGTGGTATTTTTAGCCCCCTAGAGTGCTTGTTTACTGGAGTTTAGACGATTTATTGATGGTAAAATCAATTCTCTAGTAATCCTGTCAATTACAAAAGGGCGATCGCAGTTTCTAAACTTCAAAAAGCGATCGCTCTTTTAACCCAACTGATATGATCTCCTCCCTTTCTTTGGAATTACGAAGCGCCACCAATGTGAATATCTCGTACTCGAACCGGAACACAAGCATGAGTCATTTGTGCTAGTTGAATGGGTTCACCTTTTCCACAGTAACTTGTTCCTAATTGTTCTCGTTCAGACTCCGGGCCAATCGCATCAATTTTATTCCAAAATTCTGTCGTCATAGCGTGATAGGTGACATCTTTTAACATCCCCACAACTTTACCGTTTTTTACCTGCCAAAACGCATCTCCTCCAAATTGGAAATTACGGCGTTGTTGATCGATAGAAAAACTCCCAATTCCATCAATTAAAATCCCATCTTCGGTATCGGCAATCATCTCCTCTAAAGTAGCAGTATGACTGCCATTTTCTGGCCCGGGTTCTAAGCCTAAATTGGGAATGCGTACCATCGGCACACTCGACCAACTATCAGCATAAGCACAGCCATTACTACTTTCTCGTCCGAGTCGATAAGCCGTTTCACGATCCGTTAAATAATCTACTAAAATACCATCTTTTACCACATACCAATCTTGTGCCGGAACGCCTTCATCATCATACCCCATTGTACTGCGTCCACCTGCTTGAGTGCGATCGCATTTAAAGTTTACCCAAGGTGCAGCATATTGTAGTTTATTCAGTTGATCTGTGGTTGCAAAACTGGTCCCTGCAAAATTAGATTCATAGCCATAAACTCGGTCTAGTTCAGTTGGATGTCCGACAGATTCATGAATAGTTAAATAGAGGTTTGATGGCTTTAAAATCAGCGTCGAAAGAATACCAGACGGCCCTTTCGGTGCATGAACTTTTTCGATAGCTTCTTGAGCAACCCGATCTATTTGATTGCTCAAATCGGCGAGATCAATATGTTCATAACCTATATTTAAAGGTGGACGTTCATAACCCCGAGTTTGTGCGTCTCCATTAGCAACTGCGGTACAATTAAAACCGGGATAACTGCGGTAAATGGTTTGTTCAATCAGAGAACCTATTGTAGACGCAAAGAGCTTATCTTCTTGGATAAATTGTAGATAAGACATCGCTTTTTTGATGCCTTGTTCTTCGTAGGCGAGTAACCGTTCATTGAGGTTCAATAAAAACTCAGCTTTCTCTGCAATTGGAATGGTAAAAGGATCAATTTTAATCGGCGTAATGTAGCTATCTTGATAGGCTTCAACCGGAACCAACTGCACCGGATTTTGTAGCGAAAGACGGCTTCCTTTAGCAATATCAACGGCTAAATTGACAATTCGAGTCACTTCTTCGGGTGTTTTGCGATAACTCGCAGCGAACCCCCAAGCCCCTCTCAGAAGAACTCGTACTCCAAAACCAGAACTAACATTATCTTCGAGACGACTTAAAGAGCGATCGCGAGCAAAGAGGTTTTGTTTCCGATAAGTGCAGAAGCGAACATCTCCATATTCACATCCGGCTTGACGAATTAAATCAATAGCGAGGGTTGCTAATTCTGTTGTGGTTTGGCGGGTCGGTGCTTGTACCATATCGTGGTTTTTGATTTATACAATTATTGTAGTTCATATATGTTAAACCTTTTGAGAAAATTTGCACAGTTCTAGGATAATATTTAAAGTAAATTTCATTTAAAATCAGACTAAACACCACCAGGAATGTTACCTATGACTCAGACAACCGCTTAAAATTATCGTTTAGACTGGGGATCGAGAGCATCTCTTAAACCATCCCCAACATAGTTAATACAAAGAACTGTTAAAAAGATTGCTAAACCTGGAAATAATGCCATATAGGGAGCCGTTTCAATATAGTTTTGAGCATCATAAAGCATCCGTCCCCATGTCGGAACATCTGGCGGAAATCCTAACCCTAAAAAACTCAGTGTTGATTCGGTAATAATTGCATTTCCCACCGCTAAAGTTGCAGCGACAATAATCGGACTCAAAACATTGGGGAGAATATGAACCCAAATTAAACGAGTGGGTTTAGCGCCAATGGCTTTCGCCGCCATCACAAAATCCATTTCCTTTGTTGTTAAAAAACTGGCTCTAACTAACCTCGCCACCGACATCCAAGTTAATCCTCCCACAACCAGAACAATTAACAGAAAAATGCCGACTTCTGGCCCTGCAATTGCTTTCATAGGTTCACGAAAGAGATAAATTACCAGTAACAATAAAGGTAACTGAGGTAAGGAAATAAATAAATCAGTTATTCGCATCAATAAACTATCGATAATTCCCCCATAAAACCCCGAAATTGCTCCGATTAATGTTCCTACAAAAATAGCCACCATCATCGCCGCCACACCAACAGTTAAAGAAATTCGTCCCCCTGCTAAAATTCGAGCCAGTTGATCTTGTCCGAGATCATTAGTTCCAAAAGGGTGTTCCCAACTCGGAGGAGAAGTAGAATTTCCAAAGTCGATTGTATCAATAGGCGTGGTATAAATCAATGGCAAAAAGACAACAGAAACAAGAATTAAAAGTAAAATAATTATTCCTAAAACTGCCATTTTATCCCGTTTGAATCGTCGCCAAGCATCACCCCAAAGTGTTCGAGGTTTTGTTAGATTAGATTGAGATTGATTAATAGAAGTCATTACTAAAATTTAAAATTTGCTTTAAGATAGAAAGAAGAACATTAGCGAGGAGAATCTCATGGTTTCTCAACTCGAATCTCAGACTTCTTCCGAGGTTAATTATCCCGAACGAGATGGTCAACCGATGTCAGACAATACCATTCAATTTCGCTGGATTCTCACTCTTTACTATAACTTAGAGTGGTTATTTACTCACGATCCGGCTATATTTGTTGCGGGAGATTTGCTTTGGTATCCCGTTCAAGGCAATAATAAAATTCGTCAAGCTCCAGATATTATGGTTGTTTTTGGGGTGGCTAAAGGCGAACGCGGTTCCTATCAACAGTGGAACGAAGGAAATATTGCACCCCAAGTTGTTTTTGAAATTCTCTCTCCCGGTAATAGGTTAACGGAGATGAATAAAAAACAAGTTTTCTACGATCGCTATGGGGTGGAAGAATATTATTTGTACGATCCTCATAAAAATGATCTGAGTGGTTGGCTGCGAACGGATGAACGTTTGGATGTGATTGATGATATCAACAATTGGGTGAGTCCTCGCTTACAAATTCGGTTTGAATTATCTGAGAATGAACTCAAATTGTATCATCCCGATGGAAAACGGTTTTCAACTTATCTGGAAATTCAAAACCAGTTAGAACAGGAACGTTTGCGAGCAGAACAAGCCGAACAACAATTAGAACAAGAACGTTTGCGAGCAGAACAAGCTGAACAACAATTAGAACAAGAACGTTTACGAGCAACAAGGTTAGAGGAGTTATTACGATCAGCAGGAATTGACCCAGAACAAAATAGTTAATTGACAATTTTTCACGCCTCAAGGGTGGTGTTTAAATCACCCTTTTTTATTTATATTGTATCCGAGGATCTAAAATGCCATATAAAAGATCAGCCATTAAATTAAAGAGAACGACTAAAATCGCATAAATAAACGTAATCGCCATCACAACTGGGGTATCACTGCGATAAATCGATTCAATTAATAACGCTCCAATTCCAGGTATTCTAAAGATTTGTTCGGTGATTAATGCGCCCGTAAATAAACTGGGAATATCTAACGCAATTAACGTCACGACTGGAATCAAAGCATTGCGTAAAACATGACCTTGAATTACACTAAAATTAGGTAAGCCTTTGGCATAGGCAGTGCGAACATAATCTTGGTTTAACTGTTCTAACATCGAAGATCGAATAAACCGCATCAACACCGCAGATTGATATAAAGCCAATACACAAATCGGCATAATTGACTGTTTGATTTGTTCAATCAAGGTTTGCCAATTCGTCACTTCTAAGGTACTATTGTAAATAAATGGAAACCAATTTAACTGAACGCTGAAAATGATTATAAACAGTAATCCCGTAAAAAAAGGAGGTAATGAAAATCCGAGAAAGGCGAATGTAGTCGCAACTTGATCGAAAATAGAATAGCGTTTGATTGCAGAAATAATTCCCAGTGGAAACGCAACAAACACCGCCAATAAATAGGCTGAACCTGCTACCCATAAAGTCGTTAGCAAGCGTTGTAAAATCAATTCACTCACAGGACTCCGACTGGTAAATGAATAGCCCATATCACCTTGAATAAATGCCCAAGCCCACTTAATATACCGAATCGGTAGGGGTTGATCTAAACCCAAAGAACGACGAATATTTTCTCGAACTTCTGCTGTAATTGAAGGATTGGTGGCGAATTCTCCCATCGGATCTCCCGGCGCGAGTGCTAAAATAGCAAAGACAACAATACTAATTGCGATTAAAGTCGGAATTGCGCTCAGAAGACGATTAATTAGATATCGCGTCATAGATTCTTAATGTTAATAATCAGACTTGCTACTTTGATTTAAACAGAACATTACTGAAAACTAATTTATTATAGAAGATATTCAGGATCGATTACACATAAATTTTTTGAAATAGCTAGCTCAAATGAGTAAAAGATGAGTATTTTAAGGTTGGATTATCCAGAGCGACCCCCAATAGTGTTACGATTGTTAGTGATCGCCATTTGTAAAATCCAATTATTTCTATTGTGATTTTATCGGGTTCTCATCAATAACCCAACTTCCTTGACTTGAGAACTTGCTATAGGTATAAATTTAGAATCCTTCTAAAGAGAGAGGGTAAGTTACTTCTGAGTTCGTTACGTTAGTGGAGGACTTTAAGTTCAGAAATTTTTAACCACTAGAGGATTATAGATAATGAATTGGATGAAAATATTTTGGCGTCGATTGAGTCAAATGACTCTAATGACTGTATTAGTAAGTGGGCTTTGGATATTGGGATTTTCTCTCACTTCAGCTCAAGCTGCACCGAATTTAATAGGGAATACAGATGAGACGGGTTTAACAGGAGAACGTTTGAGTGCGGTTATCAACTGCTTACCAAAGGAGTTGAGCGAACCTGATTTAGGTCGAGCCTTAAAAGAGATGGGAAATGATTATCTAGAACGCACTTTTCAACTCAAAGATAATCCCAAACTCAACCAAGCGGAAATTGCTTTTGGTCAGTGTTTAGAGGGGAAAGGATACACTCTGAGAGCTGAACAATTTCGCAATCTCCAACAGGAATCATAAATTAAAATCAACTCAAGTCTCTATCTGATGATTGAGTTTGTGTTCCCTCGGCTTCTGGGTGAAGTTGGGGGAAATTTGCATAATAATATCACCATCTGCTTCATGCTAGAGGTATAATTAGAGGATCAGATCTGTAATGTTTGGCAACTGTGTCTATTCAATCTAGTTCAAAAATACCGACATCCAAAGAAATCAAAGCGATTGATGATCAGCTTTCCCAACGCTTTATTCATCTTGATCCGGCTGGTTACTTTATCATTTATGTTGATCAAGAAGCAGGTCTAATTTGTGCAGAACACTATACAAATAATATCAACGGTCAGGGACTTGCTGTTGATCCGGAGACTGGTGAACCTTTCCCGTGTACCGGGAGTTTGAAGCGTCAACCCACCGCAGTATTTAAAGGTAGAACTGCGAAAGAATTGGGCATAAAAATAACTGAAGAAGCTGATTGTTGTCCGTTAAGCACTTTTGATCATGCGCTTTACTTAGGACGAGAGTTTGTGCGGGCAGAAATTGCACTCACGACTGAACAAGAGTATGTCCAAGACTAAGATCAATCACTGATCAACTCACTAAACTGGGGGACGGGCAAGAATTAACCCAAATCGTTACCCTAGCCCCCAGCATAAACTTTTTTTACAGGTCGCCACCACGAAAAGCCAGCAAAAAGATGACCACAGGGCCAGCAATGACAATCAGCGCTAACATCGTAAGCTGTGCGATCAGTTCAAAGTTGATGTTGCTGAAAAAGTTAGTGATAAAGTCCATTTTTCCTCCCGAAGAAAGCCAGTAAATGTATGAAAGATTGAGTTATGCTAAGAACCAACTGTTAATAATACAGGCGATCGCACGGTTTTTTAATAATTGTTATAAAACTCAATATTAACCCCATTCCCCGACTCCCTCTCCTAAAAAGCGAGATTGACCCTTTGTAAACTAGAAGTTGGACTTCAAAGCGGGCCGCAAACAAGGATAGAATTCTAACGATGACTGCTTATACCATTAATTTTAGTTCGGTTTGTCAAATGAGCGACGAACAATTTTATCAGCTTTGCCGTAATAACCCTGATCTTAAGTTTGAACGAAATGCAACCGGAGAATTAGTTGTTATGTCGCCAACTGGGGGAGAAACTGGAAATCGTAATATTGAAATTGCTGGAGATTTTGTATTCTGGAATCGTCAAAATACACTCGGTAAACTGTTTGATTCTTCTACTTGTTTTAAACTCCCCAATGGTGCCAATCGTTCTCCCGATATCGCTTGGATAAAACAATCAAGATGGGATCAACTTACACCGGAAGAAAAAGAGAAATTCCCCCCAATTGCACCCGATTTTGTGTTGGAGTTAATGTCTCCTTCTGATAGTTTAAAATCGACACAAGCCAAAATGCAAGAATATATAGAAAATCAAGTAAAATTGGGTTGGTTGATTGAACGAAAAAGCCGTTATGTTGAAATTTATCGCTTAGGAAAATTAGTAGAAACGTTAAATTCTCCCAGGACTTTATCGGGAGAAGAAGTGCTACCCGGATTTATTCTTGATTTACAAATTGTCTGGAGTTAAACTTCACTCAAGGAGATCTGTTCTATGATTGCTGATTTTAAAGCCCCATTAATGACCGCAGAAGAGTATCTAAAGTGGGAAGAAAAACAACCGATAAAATATGAATATATAAATGGAAAAGTCTGGGCAATGATGGGGGGAAGTTTACCCCATAATTCCATTGCTTTAAATTTAGCTTCTGCACTCAAATCCCATCTCAGGAAGCAAGGGTGCAAAGTATTTATGGCTGATGCAAAAGTTGGAGTTTCGAGTCACGGCCCCTTTCATTATCCTGACATTATGGTAACGTATGATAGTCGAGACCAAACCGCCCGTAAAGTGGTTTATTATCCTTGTTTAATTGTAGAAGTATTGTCTCCGAGTACAGAGGGTTTTGATAGAGGTAAAAAGTTTAGGCATTATCGCCGCATTGAAACATTGAAGGAATATGTTTTGGTTGATGCTGAACGAATGAATGTAGAATGTTATCGTCTGAATGAACACAATAAATGGGAATTAACATCTTACTCTGTTGAAGAAGTAGCAACTAATGCAACAGAACTCGAAATTCAGCTAACCTGTGTTAATTTCCGCAGTTCAATTTCTTCACTCTATGAAGATGTGGTTTGTCCTGATGAAAATCTAGAAGATTCTGTTTCGAGTTAACCTTAAAACCTTTAAAAAATCAACCCCAAAATAAGTATTTATGATTGGCAGCAGTAGCATTGGTGAAGTCAATCAACTTGACGAATATGTATTATTTGTGTAATATAAATTATTACATCTCACAAACAATGACACAATCTGACAGTGGCGTAGACTTCTACGGTAGACTAAAGGTTGTATTGCAAGCTGGCCACAAATAAGGGTAAATCATGGCTGAACGTAGCGATGTAAACGGAAAAGAACAAGAAAAGGCAGCCAAATCTTACAAAGATACGGTGAACCTGCCAAAAACCAAGTTTGATATGCGGGCAAACGCCGTCAAACGCGAACCCCAACTGCAAAAATTTTGGGCAGAAAATCAGATTTATGAACGCCTGGGTGAAAATAATCCGGGTGAAGTCTTTATATTACACGACGGGCCGCCCTATGCCAATGGTGCGCTACATATTGGTCACGCCCTCAATAAAATTCTTAAAGATATTATTAACCGTTACCAACTTTTGCAAGGGCGAAAAGTGCGTTACGTTCCGGGTTGGGACTGTCACGGCTTACCAATTGAATTGAAAGTTTTACAACAAATGAAACAGTCAGAACGGGAAGCACTCACCCCGTTAATACTGCGTCAAAAAGCCAAAGAATTCGCCTTAGAAACGGTTGATAAACAACGAGAATCCTTCAAAAGATACGGCGTTTGGGGAGATTGGGATCATCCCTATTTAACCCTCAAACCTGAATATGAAGCCGCCCAAATTGGGGTGTTTGCCCAGATGGTTCTCAAGGGTTATATCTATCGAGGATTAAAGCCCGTTCATTGGAGTCCGAGTTCAAAAACAGCCCTAGCAGAAGCTGAATTAGAATATCCTGAAGGTCATGTTTCTCGCAGTTTATTTGCGGCATTTCCAATCACTAGCTTGGCGGAATCAGTCAAGTCAGAATTAACCCCATTTCTGCCGGATTTGGGAATCGCTATCTGGACAACAACACCCTGGACAATTCCCGGAAATTTAGCCGTTTCTTTGAATCCTGAATTAACTTATGCTGTCGTAGAAACGGATAAAAATACTGAACATCCGATTCCGTTTAAATATTTGTTAGTCGCAGCAGAATTAGTCGAACGACTATCGGCAACCTTTGGTCAAACTCTAACAGTAAAAGCGACAATAAAAGGCAAAGATTTAGAACATTCCACCTACAAACATCCCCTATTTGATCGTGAAAGTCCGGTAGTTATTGGGGGAGATTATGTTACCACAGAATCCGGTACTGGACTCGTTCACACCGCCCCTGGTCATGGTCAGGAAGACTTTATCGTTGGTCAACGCTATGGTTTACCTGTTTTGTGTCCGGTTGATGCGGATGGAAACTTTACTCAAGAAGCAGGTGAATTTGCCGGATTAAATGTTCTCAAAGATGCC
>NZ_AAVU01000069.1 GCF_000169095.1 Lyngbya sp. PCC 8106 | reverse complement strand
TGTAGCTGCTCGACTCGTCAGCAAGGAATCGAAGTTTGGATTGAAGCCGGGGCGGGTGAACGGGCTTTTTTCTCTGATGCTACCTATGAAGAAGTCGGGGTCAAAGTCATTGGTGACAGTGGTGCCCTTTGGCGTGATGCCGATATTGTCCTGAAAGTGGGCAATCTCGAAGAATCCGAAGTCGAAAAACTGCGCGAAGGTAGCATTCTGATTGGATTTTTAAATCCTTTGGGTAATCCGGGTTTAGTCCAAAAGCTGACTGACCGTAAGGTAACGGCTTTTAGCATGGAAATGATTCCTCGGACTAGCCGCGCTCAAAGCATGGATGCACTGTCTTCTCAGGCTAACCTCGCGGGTTACAAGTCGGTTTTAATTGCGGCGGCAACTTTACCGAAATATTTCCCGATGCTCACCACTGCGGCCGGTACCATTCGCCCTGCCAAAGTGTTAGTCATGGGTGCAGGTGTCGCTGGTTTACAAGCCATTGCTACCGCTCGTCGTTTAGGGGCTGTGGTTGAAGCCTTTGATGTTCGCCCGGAAGTTAAGGAACAAGTCCAAAGCTTAGGCGCGAAGTTTGTTGATGTCACCCTCGAAGAAGACACTGTAGCCGAAGGCGGCTATGCCAAAGAACTCTCAGAAAAGGCTAAACAACATACTCGTGAAGTTCTCACTACTCATGTTGCTGCTTCTGATGTCGTAATTACAACCGCTCAAGTTCCGGGTAGGAAAGCTCCTGTGTTGGTCACAGAGGAGATGGTAACTCAAATGAAGCCGGGAGCAGTTGTGGTGGATTTGGCGGCTTCTCAAGGCGGCAACTGTGAATGTACCGAAGCCGGAAAAGACGTGATCAAACATGGGGTCACGATTGTCGGCCCGATTAACTTACCGTCTTCGATGCCTCTCCACGCCAGCGAAGTCTACGCCAAGAACCTCTCAGCTTTGTTAAAGCTAATGACCACCCCTGAAGGTGAACTGACGCTCAATTTTGAGGATGATATCATCGACGGCGCCTGTGTGACCCATAACGGTGAAATTCGCTCTCAACGAGTTAAAGATGCTCTTGGCGTGACTGTAACTCAGTAAGGAGGGAACAGGGAACAGGGAACAGGGAACAGGGAACAGGGAACAGGGAACAGGGAACAGGCAAGAGGCAAGAGGCAAGAGGCAAGAGGCAAGAGGCAAGAGGCAATTCTAAACTTCTGACTTCTGACTTCTGACTTCTGACTTCTTTTGACCTGACACCTAAAACCCAAGATTTGGGCTTTTCGCACAACTACTAATCGCTAATTTCTAGAAAGATTATGACAGCAGAAACCCTAATTTCCGCATTATTTGTGTTTGTCCTGGCAACCTTTGCCGGGTTTGAAGTGATTACTAAAGTTCCCCCGACACTGCACACACCCCTAATGTCGGGTGCAAATGCGATTTCGGGTATCGCCGTTTTAGGGGCGTTAATCATCGCCGGAGAACGGGATTGGAACGTGACTGTAATTTTAGGTTTAATCGCCGTTGTGCTGGCAACAATTAACGTTGTTGGTGGTTTCTTGGTGACTGATCGGATGCTGCAAATGTTCAAGAAAAAGGAGGCTAAGGTATGAGCGAGTTTTTGCCAACAGGCATACAGTTAAGCTACTTGGTCGCTGTTACCCTATTTTTCTTCGGTCTGAAGAAGTTGGGTTCACCTGCAACCGCCCGTCGTGGAAATCTTTGGGCTGCGGTGGGGATGTTTATTGCTATTGTTGCAACTTTGCTCAATGAAGAAGTCCTCAACTATGAAATGATTTTAGTGGGGATTGTCATCGGATCAGTGATTGGTGCGATCACCGCCTACAAAGTTGAAATGACCGCAATGCCGGAACTGGTGGGTCTATTCAACGGTTTAGGGGGTGCTGCATCGGCGATGATTGCCGTCGGTGAATTTTGGCGGTTCTTGTCTGCTGCCCAAACACCTCCTCTACCAACGACCATTACGGCTGTATTAGGGGTGTTAATTGGGGGTGTGACGTTTACAGGGTCTTTGATTGCCTTTGCCAAACTCAAAGGGATTATGAGTGGTTCTCCGATCACTTTCCCTTTGCAACAGCCCTTCAACATTGCATTATTGATCGCGTTTCTCGCGGGTAGTGTTTTCATCTGTTTCTCACCGTTCAATTTACCCGTATTTTTGGGTATTGTGGGCATTTCCCTGGTTTTAGGGGTATTGTTCGTGATTCCCATTGGGGGCGGTGATATGCCCGTTGTCATCTCTCTGCTGAACTCTTTCTCGGGTTTGGCGGCGAGTGCGGCGGGTTTTGTCGTGATGAATAACCTGCTGATTATTGCGGGGGCGTTGGTGGGTGCTTCTGGGATTATTCTCACCATCATCATGTGTAAAGCCATGAACCGTCCACTCACAAACGTTTTGTTTGCGGGATTTGGTACGGGTGATACTAGCGCTGCGGTTGCCGGGGGTAGTGGTACAACAGATAAGTCTGTTCGCACGATTGACCCCGAGGAAGGGGCGATGATGTTGGGTTATGCTCGTTCTGTGGTGATCGTTCCCGGTTACGGGATGGCGGTTGCTCAAGCCCAACATTCGGTTAAAGAATTAGTCGATATGTTAGAAGGGTTGGGTGTGGATGTCAAGTATGCGATTCACCCTGTCGCCGGACGGATGCCGGGACACATGAATGTATTGTTGGCTGAGGCGAATGTTCCTTATCCTCAGTTGTACGATATGGATGACATTAACCCTCAGTTTGAACAGACGGATGTGGCGTTAGTCATTGGGGCGAATGATGTGGTTAACCCGGCTGCACGGGAAGACCAAAAAAGCCCGATTTATGGAATGCCAATTCTAGAAGTTGATCGGGCAAAACACACGATTGTGATTAAGCGCAGTCTTAATACTGGCTTTGCAGGTGTGGATAATGGTCTGTTCTACAAGGAAAAAACCATGATGCTCTTTGGCAGTGCTAAAGATGCGGTGGCTAAGTTGGTTTCTGAAGTGAAACAGCTTTAGTTTTTCGTTTAATTTTGTTGAAAATGCCCTCGATTGTTTTCTTGTTAAAGATGCGATCGAGGGTTAATTTATGGGAGTTTGGCGGTTAGCTAACAAAAGGAAGCGGGTATTGAAAGCGGTGTTTTCAAAGCGGTAATATTAGCCGCCACCACCACCACCGCCGCCACCGCCGCCACCACCACCACCACCACCGCCACCACCACCACCGCCACCTCCTCCGCCACCTCCGGCTTCACCTCCACCACTACCACCACCACTGCTATATCCACCAGTGCTTCTGTAACTCGTTCCATAATGCCTTGAGCGACTATTTTCATCCCAGTCAAATATTCTTCTCAAGATGGAGAAAACTAACACCCACAAAAGCAGTGGAAAACTCAACAAATTTTTAATCAAGTTTGAAATGGCACTCCCCAAAGAGAAATGCTGCCATTTTGGTGTGGGGATATCGAGAATAGTACCCGGAAAAGCGATCAGAATTTCTATTTCCTCTCGCGGAGGAATTGACTGTTGAGCGACAAATTCAAACGTGTAGGGATTAATCTGGCGAATGTTGGTTGAGGCACCATAACTGGTATATTCTGTAATTTTTCCCGATAAAACTTCGGGAAGTCTCACCACAACTTTGGCGTTTTCAATGGGAGCATTTCGATCTGAAAAAATAGCTTTCCAATAAACCCGATCAAGATCGTCACTAACTTGTAAACCTCCAATAACTCGATATTTAAAAACAAAGGTATGGGATTCTGGAGCGTTAAGATCGTGTCGCCATCTTATCCAGAATTGATTGTTTTCAGTTCCCGTTTCTGCCGAAATTTGTTCTTCATTTTCCCAAACCCTAACATCTGTAATCCGATCAACCTTATCTAAAGGAATATATCGATATCGCTGATTGGTATGGGATTCAGTGAAAACATATTTCTGAGTTTCACTCACGAGCATATCTCCATTTTCTTGAACATCAATTTCCACATTGATAAATTCCCAATAAAATGGAGACTTTTCTTGTCCGACAGCCATTAGCATCGGAGCCAGACTGAGCAAAAATGAGAGCATGAAAATTAGAACTCTCTGCCACTTAAGTTTGAGTCTCATATTACACATTGTTTTTTTTGCACTGACACAGCCTAGAACTTGGTCGAAACTTGATTTGTTTAGCAACTCAGTCTGAGTCCTGTTACTATTACACCCCCTCAAGGAGAATTTATGAATTTGCTCATTTTAGTCATTGGGAAAGCCAAAATTATCAGGTAATTCCTCAACGGTAATTTCCAGAACTTATAAGAATTTTTTATATTGAACAGGGGTTAATAGAAATACTTAAATATTTGCGTGACTATGATTGATAGGGAAGTGGAGAGATGGGGAGAAAGATATGTAGCATCGGTGAAGCCGTATTTGATATAACTTCAAAGTAGAGATGTGTTATATAGCAATTCTCGTACTGGTGAGGTACAGAACTTTATGTTTTAGGCAAGAGGCAACGGGCAACAGGCAATAGAAAAGATCGTAAATCTGTACCTCGTTACTCTGAGAAACGCTATAGTACCCAGCTAAAACATTTTTGAAAATGACCTGAAGCCCCTACACTGAAACTCGTTATTTTTTCGTTATTCACAAATCCAAATCAGTCACAAAGAAAGGCCAACCCATAAAGACGGATGGCCATAAAAAATGCTTAACCCCCAATTTGAATTCTTTATGTTTGGGTGTACCATATTCCCCTATTCTAAAGGTGGGTTTAATACAACCTGCGATCACAAGCATTGAGTTAAACCTTTCTTGGACTTTGACAAGGTAATTTATGCCATTTACAATCGATTCAGCTCGTAACATCTTCCCAAACACGTTAGCGGCAGATACAGTTCCTGCTACGATTGCTCGGTTCACTCAGCTTAGTGCAGAAGACCAACTGGCTTTAATTTGGTTTGCTTATCTTGAAATGGGTAAAACCATTACCATTGCGGCTCCTGGAGCGGCAAATATGCAGTTTGCAGAGCTTACACTCAATGAAATTCGCAAAATGGGGCCTCAAGAACAATCCCAGGTCATGTGCGACTTAGCAAACCGTTCGGATAAACCCCTTTGTCGCACCTATGCTACTTGGTCTGCGAATATTAAGCTAGGTTTTTGGTATCAGCTTGGACAATGGATGGATGAAGGACTTGTGGCTCCTATTCCCGAAGGTTATCAGCTTTCTGCAAATGCAGCAGCAGTATTACAAGCCATTCGGGGTTTAGAGTCAGGTCAACAAATTACAGTTTTGCGGAATTCTGTTGTTGATATGGGGTTTGACACCAGTAAATTAGGGAGTTACACCCGTGTTGCTGAACCTGTTACTCCCCCAACAGATATGGCAAAGCGCACTCAGGTTAAAATTGAAGGTGTTACCAATGCAACGGTATTGGAATACATGAATAATTTGAATGCAAATGACTTTAATGCGTTGATTGAGTTATTTGCACCCGATGGGGCGTTGCAGCCTCCTTTCCGCCGACCCATTGTTGGGAAAGAAGCGGTTTTACGGTTTTTCCAAGAAGAATGTCAGAATCTTAAATTAATCCCAGAGCGAGGCGTTTCTGAACCCGCAGACGAGGGTTATACTCAAATCAAAGTGACAGGTAAAGTGCAAACTCCCTGGTTCGGTGCGGGTGTGGGGATGAACATTGCTTGGCGGTTTTTACTGAATGCTGAAAACAAGATTTTCTTTGTTGCAATTGATTTATTAGCTTCTCCCAAAGAGCTATTAAACTTTGCTCGTTAGAGAAAAATTAAGCAAAAATACTGTTTAATTTGGGATGAGCGTCTGAGTACAAAGGACGCTTTTTTAGTTTGAGGCTAACCGTATCATCGGTTAACATAGATTAGTTGCATATAATTTTAGGTTTGATGATACCCGTGAGTGACATTGAGTGGTCTACAGCCGAGAAAGAAATTGCTCGGGAGGCATTTGAAAAAGCTTATCAGCGAGAAATTACGGCTTTAATTAAGGTTGTTCGAGAACAAGCAGGCGAGATTACAAAGCTTGATGATATTTGGCTTCTACATGACTTTTTAAGTGCGAGAAGACATGATATTGATGGTAAGTATGATCACAGAGATTCTCTCCTCATTTTTTCCTTTGCTCAGTTAGTAAAAGAGGGATGGTTACATCTCGATGAACTGAAAGGTTTAGATGCTGAGAAGATTAGTAAGGTTTCTGTACTCACACGAATGTGAAACTTTCAAGGGAGTTTGAGTGGGTTGGAGAAAAGGCTTGATTTGAAAGGTTTTTGGTTCTCTGAGACTCAACTCCCTTGTAGACAGGATCAAAAATAGACAGAAATCTAACTGTCCTATTCTCATCCTCTTGAAAGTGCAGAATTGATGGAATGATGGCTACTCTGGTTGCAGACAATTAAATTTTTGTCTCTCTTTCTCAAAATTAACCGATAGTTCGGGTGAAAACAGAAATAGTTCAAGATTATTTCCACCCAGAAGCATCACCCATGAAATTCAAAATTACATCGATTCTTAAAACTTTAACATTTGCTGCGATCGCGAGTGTATTTTTAGCCACTCCGGCTTTAGCAGACACCTTTACCGGAGGAAATTTTACCGTTACAATTGACGGATCTAAAGGTTCTGCTTCCTATACAGGTTGCGACGCGAAAGAACGTTGTGTTTATATTCCTAGCGCTTCTAATTATACTCAAGGACGTTACGCTTGGGAACGCAAAGGTTATACATATAGTATGATTCCTGAAGGGAATACAAGTCAGTATACTTTAAAAGTTTTTGACCCCAAAAATAAGATGTTGCTGTCTCAAAAAATGACACCTATCGCCCAGTCTAACCCGGATTATGTTCAGGAGTTAGTTGATAATAGCTTTTGTTCATTTATTGTCACCAACCAAGTCAATAGCAAAGTAAATATTCGTCAAAACCCTGACTTAAAAAGTGAAGTCGTTTTAAAACTGAAACGGGGTGACGGGGTGCGGGCGGTTTCTCGTCGGGGAAATTGGGTGAAAATTGTCGCATTGGTGGATGGATTTTCTCCCAATGAAAAGTTTACTCCATTTGTGGGTTGGGTGAATAATCGCTATATCAATGGATGTTCTGAAGATAAATTTGAGATGTGGCGATAATTAAACGTTAAAATAATACAATGCGATACGCCTAAAGGCATGGCTTGCGCCTACGCGATCGCTTTCTGTTACTTTCTGTTCAATTATTGTATTGAACTGTGTGTGTTGCGTAATCGATACAAATATTTGTATTAACTTGAAGCCCTTTCTTGGTATAATTAAAAAGGAAAGCGTTATTAAACTGCCGAATCAATTGCGACAATCAGCCAATAGCAATTAGAAATAAAACAAGAATTATTAGAATAATTGATGGCAGTTTGGAGAATTACCGGAGTCAATTCAATGCCAGCAACGCCCGAAAGTCTTCAGTCTTTTGTAAATTATTGTCAGCAACACCTCAGAGGCGATGAAAAAAGTGAGGCTCAAATTTTTCTGACCAAGTTTTTTCAGGCGTTTGGACAGGTCGGAACGAAAGAAGTCGGTGCGGAATTTGAAGACCGTTTAACGAAAGGAAGTGCAAAGGGAAAAACAGGATTTGCTGATTTGGTTTGGCGATCGCGTGCGGGAGTTCCCGGCGTTTTAATTGAGATGAAATCAAAAGGAGAAAACCTCAGCAAACACTATGCTCAACTCGAACGCTATTGGATGAGAATTGCTCCCAACAGACCCCGATATGCAATTCTTTGTAACTTTGATGAATTTTGGATTTTTGACTTTGAAAACCAAGTTGATGAACCTGTTGATCAAGTTTCCCTAGAACAGCTTCCCCAACGCATGGGAGCGTTTAGTTTTATGGAAATTGGCGGTCAGTCTCCCGTCTTTAAAAATAACCAAGTTGCTGTTACCGAACGCACCGCTAGAAGAATGGGGGAATTGTATCAACTGATTTATGAAAGAGAAAATAAAAACAGATTTCGAGACTTTAACGAAGAACAACTTCAGCGATTTCTTTTGCAATGTGTGATGGCGATATTTTCAGAGGATCGGGGTTTACTTCCCTCTAATTTATTTGTCGGTTTGGTTCAAGATTGCAAAGATAAAAAAGGAAGTTCCTATGATATTTTGGGCGGTTTGTTTCAAGAGATGAATCGACCCGGAGTTACACCCGCAGGACGGTATAAAGGAGTTAATTATTTTAATGGCGGGTTGTTTTCTAGCGTACAAGCAATTGATTTAACTTCACAAGAACTCGGCTTATTAGATACTTGCGCTCGTGATAACTGGAGTAATATTCGACCTTCTATTTTTGGGAATATTTTTGAAAGTGCGATTGACCCCGAAAAACGCCACGCTCATGGAATACATTTTACCAGTGAAGTTGATATTCGTCAAATCGTTCGACCGACCATTAGCGATTATTGGGAAGACCGAATTAATGCGGCGAATACTATCGGAGAATTAAATACTTTGCAGATGGAATTGCAAGGATATCGGGTACTTGACCCCGCTTGTGGTTCGGGTAATTTTTTGTATGTGGCTTATCAAGAATTAAAACGGATTGAAAGGCTATTAATGGATAAAATAACTGCACGAAAACGTTCAGAATCGACTGTGGCGGCGATCAGTTTTGTGACTCCGATGCAATTTTTTGGAATGGATACAAATCCCTTTGCTGTGCAACTAGCTAGGGTTACAATGATGATTGCTCGAAAAATTGCCATTGATAAATATCAACTCACCAATGAACCGGCTTTACCTTTGGATACATTAGATCAAAATATTGTCTGTCAAGATGCTTTATTTAGTCGGTGGGTGAAGGCAAATGCTGTGATTGGAAATCCTCCATTTTTGGGCGGAAAACACATGAGAATGACGCTAGGGGATGAATACATTGATCGGGTTTTTAACAAGTTTTCAGATGTGAAAGACTCGGTAGATTTTTGTGCGTATTGGTTTCGGTTAGCTCACGATCATATTGGTGAAACAGGTAGAGCAGGATTGGTTGGAACAAACTCTATTAGTCAAGGAAAAAGTCGCAAAGCTGCGTTAGAATATATTACTCAAAATGGCGGATATATTCACGAAGCGATTTCTACTCAACCTTGGTCTGGGGAAGCAAAAGTTCATGTTAGTTTGGTGAATTGGTGTAAGCAGCAACCGAAGGTTTATCATCTGGATAATCATCCCGTTAAACAGATTAATTCATCCCTACAATCTGTTATCGATGTTTCTCAAGCTGTGCGTTTAAAAGCTAATCTCAATCAATGTTTTCAAGGTGTTATTCCTGTGGGTAAAGGGTTTATTATTACCGAACAACAAGCCGAACATTGGATAAAATCGGATGCTAAAAATCAAGAGGTGATTAAGCTGTTTTCGATGGGAAGTAATCTCGCTAAAAATCCCCTCGGAAAACCCGAGCGCTGGATTATTGATTTTAATGATATGAGTTTGGAGGATGCAATTGAATACAAGCTTCCTTTTGAATGGGTAAAGGCTAATGTTAAGCCAGAACGAGATAAAAATCGTCGAGAAGTTAGGAAAGAAAATTGGTGGCTATTTGGCGAAAATGCTCCTAAAATGAGGAAAGTGCTGGCTTCATTATCTGGGTATTTTGCAGTTCCAGAAGTGTCAAAGTGGGCAATCTTTATTTCTTGTTCTTCTGATTGGCTACCAGGAAACAAAACTAAAGCTATTGCTTCAGATGACTTTTATATTTTGGGTGTACTTTTATCCTCGGTTCATAGAATTTGGATGAACGCTCAAAAATCAACTCTGAGTTCAAGTATTGCTTACACTCACAATAGTTGTTTTGAAACCTTCCCGTTTCCCCAAAATCCCGATACTAAGTTAGTTCAACAAATTCGAGTTACAGCAACAGAACTGCATGAATATCGCAGCGAACAAATGAAAAATAAACAGTGGGGAATCACACAACTTTATAATGCCTTTTTTAATGAACCGAGTAGCCAACTTTATCAACTTCATGCTAAACTAAGTAAGCTGGTTATGCAAGCCTACGGTTTTAATGAAAATGATGATATATTAGAAAGATTATTAACACTAAACCAAGAACTTGCAGCCAAAGAAAAACAAGGTGAATCTATAGTTGGGCCTGGTCGTCCAGATGAATAAATTCCCCCCTTAATCGTGAAAGTCGATTTTCACCGAAATTAGATTGGTTTAGTTAAGGCGATCGCACTTGTTTATCATCATAAAAAGTGATTAACTTCCAAAAATTTGTTCAACTGTTAACATTAGATTGGGGAAAGTCGGTGAAAATAAGCGATCGCCAAGTTTAAATTGCTGTAATTCGTATTCTCCATCAACCAATTGACCGATTGTAATCGTCGGTTGTTTGGGATTACCAATAAAGCGCCGCCCACCCAATGCAGCATAGTCAACAATCCAGTATTCCGGGATACCCAAAGCCTCGTATTCTCCTAACTTCATAAAGTAATCATCCCGCCAATTGCTAGAAACAACTTCTACAATAATTTTAATCGATTGACCTAAAGTAATTATAGAGCCACTTTCCCAGTCGGGTTCATCTATCAGTGCAGGTTCATCGAGAATAATTATATCCGGTTCATATCCAGAATTACCATCAATAGAACGGACAATGCACTCTTTTGGGATAAAATAGGGTAAGTTCGCCTGACGAATAGCAGTACCGAGATCATAAGCTAAATTGCCAGACACTTTTGAATGTTTCCCCCTCGGTTTTGGCATCTCAATAATAACCCCACGATGCAATTCATAGCGCGATTCAGAAACGGATGGTAGCCACTCGATAAACTCATCAAAGGTAATCGGTTGTTGTAAGATTTGAATCATAGATTGACTTTCCTTACCTTGACTAATTACTGTACAATTATTATTACTCAGTTCGTCATTGTTGCGACCGCCCGAGGTTTGGTGAGCTAAAACGCAACTAAAAACTTTTTTAATTACAACTTTAAATTACAATGGGTTTAGGGCTGATGCCATCAGCCCCTACGGAATTGGGTAGAATTTCAACCTCACACGAACTAACCCTTGTCTACTGTCCCCTCTGTGGTTCACAATGAACTTATAGGATCGCACCAGGAGACGTAGAGTGAGTGATTTTGACTACGATTTAGTGATAATTGGCGCAGGGGTTGGCGGACACGGTGCCGCTATCCACGCCGTTAGCTGTGGCTTGAAAACCGCTATCGTGGAAGTTGCAGAAATGGGCGGAACCTGCGTCAACCGAGGCTGTATCCCATCAAAAGCCTTGTTAGCTGCGGCGGGACGGGTGCGAGAGTTACGCAATACTCATCATCTACAAACGTTAGGAATTCAACTGGGACAGGTTAGTTTTGACCGGGGAACCATTGCGGGTCATGCGGAAAATATTGTCACGAAAATTCGCGGCGATATGACCAATAGCCTCAAACGTTTAGGCGTTGATGTCATTCAGGGTTGGGGAAAAGTTGTCGCCCCGCAAAAGGTAACAGTTGAAACCGCGAAAGGTGACAAAACAATTACAGCGAAAGATATTATTTTGGCGCCGGGTTCTATTCCGTTTGTTCCACCGGGAATTGAAATTGATCACAAAACGGTTTTCACGAGTGATGATGCGTTGAAGTTAGAATCACTACCCCAATGGATTGCTATTATTGGGAGTGGTTATATCGGTTTAGAATTTTCCGATGTTTATACGGCTTTAGGGTGCGAAATTACGATGATTGAAGCGTTGGATCAATTGATGCCAACTTTTGATCCTGATATTGCTAAATTAGCCCAACGGGTGTTAATTTCGCCGAGAGATATTGAGACTCGGGTGGGTAAATTGGCGATGAAGGTAACGCCGGGTTCTCCGGTAATTATTGAGTTAGCCGATACCAAAACCAAAGAAGTAGAAGAAGTGTTGGAAGTTGATGCTTGTTTGGTGGCGACAGGGCGTATTCCATACAGCAAAAACTTGGGTTTAGAATCAGTTGGGGTGGAAACAGATCGACGCGGTTTTATACCTGTTAATGATGATTTAGCAGTGGTTTCTAGCGGTGAACCGATTGCCAATTTATGGGCGATTGGAGATGTAACGGGTAAAATGATGTTGGCACATACGGCATCTGCCCAGGGTATAGCAGTGATCGAAACCATTTGTGGTCGCCATCGCCAAGTTGATTATCGCAGTATTCCAGCAGCAGCATTTACTCATCCTGAGATTAGTTATGTGGGTTTAACTGAACCTGCGGCGAAGGAATTGGGCGAAAAAGAAGGCTTTGAAGTGGCTTCGGTGAAAACCTATTTTAAGGGTAATTCTAAGGCTATTGCTGAGGGAGAAACTGAAGGAATGGCTAAGGTTATTTACCGCAAAGATACGGGTGAACTTTTGGGGGTTCATATTTTTGGGTTCCACGCTGCGGATTTAATTCAAGAGGCGGCTAATGCAATTATGAAGCGGGAGTCGGTGCAAACCTTAGCATTTTCTGTTCATACACATCCGACGCTTTCTGAGGTGTTGGATGAAGCCTATAAACGGGCTTTGAGTGCGACGCATTAATTTAACCCAAAGTTGCCATTAGGCGGTAAAATATCGGTGGGTTGAGAATGAACAAAAATTCTCAATCTACCTAGATGAATGATTGAATAACAGTAGAACGAAAGTAACTGGTTGGGGGTGGGTTTATCTAACTTATTTCTGAGTCAGATAAATTTACGCAGAACCCGCCCCTACAACACTGGTGAAGTGGTGACTGAAAATTGTCTCTTGCCTTTTGTCTTCTTTCTGTTCCCTGATCCGGTGTTCCCTCTCTTGGTGCGCGTTACGCAGAGCGGATTGAGAATCGCGCCTAGTCGCACCGCTGTTCCCTGTTCCCTGATCCGGTGTTCCCTGTTCCCTGTTCCCTAATTCCTAAAAATGCAAATTCGTCGTCGTCGTCCGAACCCGTCTGTGAATGTCGCTAGTTTACTTTATACCGTGGCAGTACCGGATGATCAACCCCAAAATATTCTCGAAGAAATTGTCTGGGAAAAAGAGAAAGAAGTTGATAGAAGACGGGAAAGTTTACCGTTATTGCAGTTACGGAGTCAGCTTGAAAATTTATCCCCAGCTAAAGATTTTCTCGCCGCGTTGAAAGCAAGTCCAACTCAACCTGCTATTATTGCCGAAGTCAAAAAGGCATCACCGAGTAAAGGGGTAATTCGCGAAGATTTTGATCCGGTGAAAATTGCCCAAGCTTATCAAGAAAATGGGGCTTGTTGTCTGTCGGTTTTAACGGATGAAAAGTTCTTTCAAGGTAGCTTTGAGAACTTAGGAAAAATTCGGGCTGCGGTTGAGATTCCGTTGTTGTGTAAGGAGTTTGTAATCTATCCTTATCAAATTTATCAGGCTCGAATTTATGGGGCAGATGCAATTTTATTAATTGCTGCAATTTTATCTAAGCAAGATTTACAATATTTCGTTAAAATTGTCAAGACTTTGGGGATGACTCCGTTAATTGAAGTTCATACCCTTGAAGAACTCGAACAAGTTCTCTGTTTGCAGGGTGTGAGTTTAATCGGGATTAATAATCGCAACTTAGAGGACTTTTCGGTGGATCTTGACACGACTCGTCAACTGTTAGACGCTAAAAAAGAGCAAATTCAATCTCAGGATATCTTAGTTGTCAGTGAGTCGGGCTTGTATACTCAAGATGACCTCAACTTTGTGAAAAATGCCGGGGCGAATGCCGTTTTGATTGGGGAGTCTTTGATCAAGCAACCTGATCCGGGAAAAGCATTACAACAACTCATTGGTCGTGACTAGCCAAATGCGATCGCTATCCGGTACTATAAGTAGCTGATCAGATGCTAGTTTTGAGGTTCCACAATATTAGCTTATAATCTGCTGACATGGAACCGATTCCTTTACCCTCTTACATTCATTACGAACTGCTGTTACAACTGCTAGAACGCAAAACGCGAGTCGCTCTTTACCACAATTCTCGACAGTATGAACAAGTCAATCAGCTAATCATCACCCTTCGCAAAGCGCTCGCCCTACAAAAGCAACTAGAGCAAAGCTGTATACACGCCAATTTGCCAACGGAGTCCTGTTGGTCTTTAAATGAGATTAACCCAGAGGCGAATAGCAGCTCATTCCCTGATAATCAACTCATAAACATAGACACACAGATTAACGCTATGGATGACAAATTAATGCTGATGATTCCGGGGCCGACCCCCGTTCCTGAACAGGCCCTTCTAGCGATGGCTAAACATCCCATCGGACACCGCAGTGGGGAGTTTAGCAAGATTATGGCAGAGGTGACAGAAAACCTCAAGTGGTTACATCAAACTCAAAATGATGTGCTGATCTTAACCACTAGCGGTACTGGGGCGATGGAAGCCGGAATGATTAACTTTTTGAGTCGCGGCGATCGCGTTTTGTGCGGAAGTAATGGTAAATTTGGAGAACGTTGGGCTGAAGTGGCGAAAGCTTACGGTTTAGAAGTGGATGTCATTTCTGCCGAATGGGGTACACCGTTAGATACTGAAAAATTCCGCGAAAAGTTAGAAGCCGATACCAAAAAAGAGATTCGGGCGGTAATTATCACCCACAGCGAAACCTCAACCGGAGTCCTCAACGATCTCGAAACCATTAACCGTTATGTCAAAGCCCACGGGGAAGCGTTGATCATGGTTGATGCTGTTACCAGTTTAGGGGCAGTGAATATTCCCATCGATGAATGGGGTTTAGATGTCGTCGCCAGTGGTTCTCAAAAAGGTTACATGATACCGCCTGGGTTGGGATTTGTTTGTGTGAGTGCGAAAGCCTGGGAAGCGTATAAAACCTCAGATTTGCCTCGCTATTACTTAGATTTGGGGCCTTATCGCAAGTCAGCAACCAAAGATACAACTCCGTTCACGCCTCCGGTGAATTTGTTCTTTGCGTTGCAGGCGACGTTGAGGATGATGAAAGCCGAAGGTTTGGAACAGATTTTTGCCCGTCATCAGCGTTTGACAAAAATTAGTCGGGCGGCGATGAAAGGATTGAATTTACCCCTGTTAGCGCCTGATGATGCGGCGAGTACAGCGGTGACGGCGGTTCGACCCCCAGAAGTTGTCGATGCCGAAAAGGTACGTTCAGTGGTCAAGAAGCAGTTTGATATTGCCCTCGCAGGCGGACAAGACCATCTTAAGGGTAAAATATTCCGGGTTGGTCATTTGGGATTTGTTAGCGATCGCGATATTTTGACTGCGATTTCTGCGATTGAAGTTGCTTTACGAGAATTAGGCTATGAAGGCTTTACACCGGGCGCTGGAATGGCAGCCGCCACGAAAGTTTTAGCTGAATCTTAATTTGCTTAATCAAGGAGTGCAAGTGTTTTTAACTTTAGTGAGTTAGAGACAAGACTTCTTTTTTCTGAACGTTTTTTTAGGGAAAAATTCACCCCAAAGATACAGAGAAACCTGAGAATTAATCTTCGTGACTTTGTATCTTTGGGTTTTTTTCTTAGATTGTTGTAAAGTCGTCTTCGGTAATTAGGGTAGAATTAATCCGGTTGAGTGTGACTAAAAGCTGACCCTCAAACCGAATTAAGGTCGCTGTTTCACCTTGTTCAATCGTGAGTTCATCGAAACTCAAACCAATAGACAAACCGAGTAAATCTTGGCTGTCAGTAAAGTCTACAATTACATCAGAACCCGAATTTAATAGGAGGGCAAAAATATCCGATCCTTCGCCACCGAAGAGAATATCATCTCCCTGATCACCCGAGAGGAAATCATCCCCTTCACCGCCAATTAAAGTATCGTTATCTTCACCACCGTAGAGGCTATCATTGCCTTGATTTCCATAGACTACATCTGCACCTAAATCCCCATAAACTTCGTCATTGCCTTGATCACCAAACAGTATATCATCACCCTTACCCCCGGCTATAAAGTCATTTCCCTCGCCGCCACTGACGATATCATTACCCTGATTTCCCAGTAAGAAATCATTGCCTTCGCCACCAACAATGGTATCATTCCCCAAATCCCCAAATATTGTATCATTTCCGGCTTCTCCACTGGCAAGATCGTTATCTTTTCCACTATAAATAAGGTCATTTCCTTCCCCTCCAATTAAGCTATCATTGCCTTGATTTCCAGATAAAGTATCATCTCCTTCACCGCCATCTAAAAGGTCTTCACCGTCTGTATCGGGTAATACTAGATTGTCTGAACCGCCAACCAAAGAATCATTTTCTGAACCCCCAATTAACGTATCACTTCCGAAACCCCCGACGAGAACATCTTCTCCGCTACCGCCATCAGCGATATCATTGCCATTTCCTGCATTGAGAATATCATTGCCAATATTACCGAAAAGATTATCACTTCCGCCAAAAGCATTAATTTCATCATTTCCAGCTAAACCCACAATTTGTTCACTGATTTCAACACCAATCAAAATGTCGTTAGCTTCAGTTCCTTCTATGGAAGTTTCAACCGCATTCAAAGCAATTGATTCGGTGATAAAAGTGTAGGATTGAGACAGTCCGGCGAGTGTAGCTGTAAATACTAAAAACTCAAACGAAATATCCGTGGGAAGGGAGAGAATCTGAGAAGAAATACTCGGAACTTCTAAGATAATTCGGCTAGCACTCGAACTTAAGCCAATACTATTAGTAGCCGTATAACGCAGTTGAACTTGACCTAAAAATGTCGGAGTTGGAACAAAACTGAGTTGAGAGGCTTGTTCAATTGTTATTTCTGTAACTTGGCTAAGACGAGTAACAACAGTACCATTTAAAAAGAACTGACCTTGGGCTTCTAAAGGTAACTCTAGAATCGAGAAACTGACAATTTCTCCATTGATATCATTTGCAGTTAAAGTTGGAATTTCAATCGCGGTGCCATTGTTCGGAATATCAGCAACAATGATTTCATCTGCTATCGGTTCAGACTCGGGAATATCAAAGTCTACACTTGGCGTTCCAACTAATACATTAATACTAATTTCAGTCGGTTCAGAACTTTGACCATCGTTATCATTGGCAACATAATTTAGAACAATATCTCCGACAAAGTTTGTATTGGCTTCAAACCGCAAACTTCCGGCTTGTTCGAGTGAAATTTCACTAACTTGAGTGAGGTTAAAGACTTCCGTGTTACCGAGGAATAATTGACCCTGAGAAGGACTCGGAATATTTTGTAGGGTGAAGCTAACAATGCTACCATCTTCATCACTGCCAACCAAAGTCGGGAGTCCAATGGGAACAGAAGTCGGGATAATACTGGGAAGTTCTAACGGTTGAACCGTCGGTAATATGTTCGGAAGGATAAAGAACGAAACTTCTCCAACTTGACTAGAGGTAATTCCGGCTGTATCTGTCGCGGTAAACTTAAGAACGGTTGAACCACTAAAATCGAGATTGGATGTAAACGTCAGTTGTCCGGCTTGGTCTACGGGAATGACTTGATTGACCGTAACAGGTTCACCATTGAGGAAAACGGTTCCACCGAGGGGAAGTTCAACTAACGTAAAACTGGCAATATTCTCAGTATTAACTGTGGCTAAAGGAGGAAGCGGAACTTGAGTGGAAATATTTTTTAGTAACGGAACTGGCGGGTTTGTTGGTAGAGGCGGTAAATTGGTGACATTCACCACCAGGTTGTAGGTTGCGGGTGTCTCATCAGTTCCCCCTTGGTCATCCGTCGCCACATAACTAAATTGGGTTAAACCACTAAATTCAGCCTCGGGAGTAAAGGTGAGTTGGTCGGCTTGGTCTGCGGGAATGACTTGATTAACTTCAATTGCTGTCCCACCCAATAACAGTTGACCCCCCACAGGTAATTCTGTAATCGTAAAACTAGCGATACTTCCGTCGGCGTCGGTTCCCTCCAAACTCGGTAAAGCAACGGGTGTGGGTACGTTGGGAATGATTGGCCCTATTTTATCGGCGGTAACGGGGAGTATATTCTCTGTTGTTAACGCCGGGAGGGTAACGGTTGCCGGGGTGGGGTCTTCTGTTCCTTGGGTGTCGATAGCGGTATATCGGAAGCTATCTCCGGTAAAGTTTCCTCCGCCAATGTAGCTGAGGTTTGCGGCGTCTGCGACTGCAATTTCGGGAGTTGTTAACGGTTGACCGTTGAGTAAGAGGGTACTATTTGTGGGAAACTTGGTAATCCGAAATGCTGTGATTGTTCCCTCTGCGTCGGTGGCGGTGAGTTCAGGAATTGTAACGGGTGTGTTATTACCGGGGTTAGGACTCGCAATGTTATCGACAGCGACGGGAAGTTGATTTGTACTATTAACCGGAATAACGACAATTGCTGGGGTTAAATCTGAGGCATTATTATCATCAAAAGCGGTGTATTCAAATTCTGCTAATCCCACAAAACCAAGTTCGGAAGTAAAGGTGAGATTTCCGCTATCTTCAATAGAAATCGTTTGATTTGTAGTGACCGTTTCACCGTTAAGTTGGAGTTGACCATTTTCAGGTAAACGGGTAATTTGAAAACTTGTAATGGTGCCATCAAAGTCACTAGCAGTTAAAGCCGGAATTGCAACTTGAGTCGCCGTATTCGGAATAATTTCTGTGAGTAGATTTTGAGTAACAGGCGGTTGATTGGTGTCGGTATTAACCGTAATTGAAACTTCTCCTGTTGCAGATTCTCCGCCGTCGTCTTGGACGCTGTAGGGAATATTAACGCTTCCGGTAAATCCGGTTTCAGGGGTAAAGGTGAGATTCCCTTGTTCGTCTACCGTGGCATTTCCTTGATTGTTTAAATCGGTTACATCCAGTTCAACGGTACTCGGATCAATAATACCATCCGGGTCAAAATCGTTATTAGTGATATTGAAGGTAATCGGAGTATCAATTCGAGTAATTACGGTGTCATTGTTGACAACTGGGGGAGTATTAACTGTGGTGAGATTAACCGTTGAAAAAGCCGTGTTACTCGGGTTGGTTCCATCCGTAACAGTGATCTCAATTTGACGGGGTTTAGTGTTAGGTGTCGTGGAGGTGTTGGTGTAAACAATTTGGGATAATGCAGTTTGATAGTCGGCTAAACTCGCATCTCCGGTTAAAGTTAATTCTCCGGTAAAGGAATTGTATTCGCTGGCGGTAATATTGGCAGGTAATGTACCGACAATAGAAAGGGTTTCTGTTCCGGGGTCAAGCGGATTTGCTAAGTTAATGCTGGCGGTGGTTAAAGTGGTGCTATCTGTATCGCTAATGGTAATATTACTCGCGATCGCAACAGATTCTCCCCCTTCGGTAAAGTTAATATTATCTGCTTCTAAACTGAGGACAGGCGAAACGTCATCATCGAGAATATTTGCAGTTGCAGTTAGGGTACTATTTTCAACATCAATTCCATCAAGATTGGTGAGGTTAATGCTAAAAGTTTTATCGGGTTCTTCTAAACCATCATCGAGGAGAGGAACATCAAAACTAACACTCGTTTCTCCGACAGGAATAGTTAAACTTCCGGTTGTTGCAGTGTACTCTAAACCTGCGGCTGCGGTATCATTAATAGTGGCATAATCAAAACTAACTGGAAAACCACTAATTTTAGAAGCGGTGACTGTAAAAGTCGCTATTCCATCTCCTTCGTTAACGGTAATATCGCTAACTGAAATGCTAGGAGGTGCGTCATCGTTAGCAATGGTTCCTGTGACTGAAGGAGTGATAATATTGCCATAACTCGGATTATCCAAACTAACGTTAAAAACCTCATCCCCTTCAAAGGTTATATCACCATTAACCTGAACCGTTATCGTTTGACTCGCTGGTGTTTCTGCAAAGGGATTTGCCGCAAATGTTAGGCTACCATCATTATCAACATAGTCATTATCTGCGACGGTTGCGGTGCCATCATTGGTGGTGTAATTAACAACAATATCTTGGGTTGTCTGTTGACTCAAACTAACCGTATAAGTGTAATCAACAGTGTCACTATTCCCTTCATTTTGAGCGAGATTTTCTGCGATTGTAATTTCAGGTAAACTGACTGTTGCCGCGTTAGAAAATTCCGATGTGTTGTTATTGGGGTCTGTTGCTGTTGCGGTAATCAATTGACCGGATAAATCACCGGTTTCGGGTAAAGTTGCTGTGAATGTGCATTCCTTCCGCGTCGGTTGTTACATCTATTGTGCCGATAAAGCTTTGACCTTGACCATTTCCGGGAGGATCAACCGCAGCATTACTAAAGAATTCTAGGCGATAAGCGGTATTCGGTAAACTGTTATAGCGACCTGCAACAACGGTAGCATTCTCAACAGGTTCGGCTAACACTAATTCGGGATAATTTTGCAGTGTATTCGGCCCTTCGTCCGTATCTCCCGCGTCATTTATCGTTACACCATCGTTACCCAAATCAATCCCAATTGCCGTATTATCTTCTGCTGTACCATTGGAGAAAATATTATTCCCTAAAATCCCATTACCAACGGCTGTATTGCTAGTAACAGTAACACCATCTCCGGTATTAAAAGCGATTGTATTGGCTTGTCCTGCTTCGAGTCCACCAATAATATTATTAACCGCATTATCGACTACAATTCCACTGTTAGCGTTTGCCAGTCCAGTCGTCCCATCCGCAGCGACTCCAATGCGATTTCCTTGAATTTGGTTGCCACTCGAAGCATTAACAATTGAAACCCCATTAACCGTATTACCCGAGATTAGATTTCCAATTACACCATTGCCAGTCGAGTTATCAAGTTCTAAACCATTATTACTGTTAGCAACCGCAGCATTCCCTACACTGTTTGTTCCGATTAAATTCCCGATAATTTGGTTGCTATTGGCAGTGCTTAAAACTAAACCGTTAATTGTGTTTCCAGAAATAACATTTCCCTGACCGGCTTCGCTTCCCCCAATCGTATTGCCTGCCGAACTCTCAATCAAAATACCATTGTTTTGATTGGGAACTGCCGTGCCTCCGGTGGCATCCAAACCAATTAAATTACTTTGGATTATATTGGCGGTTGAATTCAATTCAGCAGTCCCCGTCATCCGGATTCCATCAACAAGATTACCTGAGATTGTATTCTCCTCTCCGGGAGTATTGCGACCAATAATATTGCTGCTAGAATTTTGGATTTCTACACCAATTCCGCCATTAATTACCATCGGATCGGCTGTTGTTTGTCCATTGGGAATCGCAGTATTTCCAGCAGAATTCGTTCCAATAAAGTTACCCAAAACTTTAGTTTCATTGGAATTATTGGTAATTAATACTCCGTTAATTCCATTCCCAGAAATAACGTTGCGGTTCGTTCCTGGAACGTCAGGATTTTCGAGTCGATCTAGTCCAATATCATTATTCGTTGAACCGTCGATCCGAACGCCATGACTTGTATTCGGAACTGCCGCATCACCCGCAGCATTAACACCGATAAAATTCCCGAGAATAGTATTGTCGCTGGCTGCATTTATAATCAATATACCATCTGCACTATTACCTGAAATCGTATTTCCTTCACCCGGATTAACACCACCAATTGTATTGAGGGTAGAAGCATCAATTTGAATCCCTTGTCCGGTGTTAGGAATTGCCGTATTCCCAGTTGCATTAACCCCAATATAGTTGCCTAAAATTTGCGTATTGCTGGTCTGAATTGGAGCATCTACCTCGGTCTGAAGTAAAATTCCATTTCCATTATTACCCGAGATAATATTGCGATCTTCGGGATTAACTCCACCTATAATTGTTCCCGTTGTATTTCGGATTAAAATCCCATCACTATTGTTTGGTAATGCTGTTGCACCATCAGGTGTAACTCCTATGCGATTTCCTCGAATAATGCTATCATTTGAACCTCCACCAATAGAAATACCTCTCCCTTGATTGCCAGAGATTGTATTCCCAATAACTTGAGTTCCTATCGCTCCGTCGTTAATCAGGATACCTTGTTGGAGATTGCCGAGTCCAGATGTACCACTGCTATCCGTACCGATAAAGTTTCCAATGATTAGATTATCAGTCGCGGTCTCATCACCTTGAGTAAAGACACGAATACCGTTTTCTTGTGCGTCTGGAGTTGATGCAATAAAAGTATTCCCTTGAATAATACTGTTACTACCCGACAGAGAAATACCTCGATTACTATTATTTTGAAGCGTACTATTGGTTAGTACAAGTCGGCTGCGACTCACAATTCCAAACTGAGTATTATTGGTAATTAAGCTGTTATCAATCTCTAATGTACCCTCCCCACCTCCATATTGAATTCCGGTGCGAGCATTTTGAACAGTTAAGCCGGAGATTCTGACAACAGTTTCTGGGTTAGAAGTATTAACTTGAAAAACAAAACCATCACCGGTACCATTAATGATTAAATTATTTGCTCCTGGGCCGTTAATGGTGAGATTATTTCCATTATTATCGTTTATATTTAATCGATCAGTTAGGTTAATTGTTTGACCCGATAAAGCCGGATCAAACTCAATAATATCATCTTCGTCGTTAGTGTTAGCTTGTTCTATGGCATCTCGTAAGGAACCCGCACCCGCATCATTAGCATTTTCAACAGTAAACGTTACTAACACTCCTGCATAGTTTTCTTTAACAGATTCCGTAAATGCTAAAGGCGATAAAATCGAGTCAGTTGTAACGTCTAGTTTCCAGTTTCCGCCTAACTTGTTATTTCCTATTTTTGTCGATGAAGCGGCTATATTCGCGCCTGTTAAGTCTTGGATTTTTTGAATAAATGGTGAAATAGATGTGTGAGTAAATACTGATTGTTCGGTGAGATGAAAATACGGATAGGATTTTTGACTTTCTGCTTGAGCAACGTCACAACCATAGAGTAAAATCTCAGCATTACTTGTTAATGCACCTCTCCACTGCTGGAGTTGTTCGGTGTACTGATCTAATGTATCGAGATTGAGTTGACTGTTCCCCAGATACAAACATCCCGGTGAACCATGACTAACGATGTGTAGTGTTTGAATGCGGGGTGCTTTACGGCGACGAATTCGAGCTTGTAAATGTTCCGTAATTTGTTCAACCCCATCCTGATTTGAGTTCAGGATAATGACCTCAGACCCTAGTAGAACCCCCTGACAAAGATATTCGTAGTCTTCAACTTTAGCGTCAATGCAGATCAGATTTTGGCTAGGAGTGAATGATATCATTGTCAGTTTTTATTTAATACTCAACTAACTATTTATTGTAAATCCTAACTTCCATTTCCGCCAAGCTTTTCTGACAAAAAATTGAATCAATTTAGGAATACTATATTTGAGGTTTGTAGTCTATCAATGATAGATCAGATCGGTGGCGAGACAAGGACTCTAAATCTTCTCATCCTCGTCAATATACTAATTTTATAGATTGACATATCACCCTTTTTATGCCTTTGACCGAATATAATTATTCCGAAAAAAAAAGTCAACCTGGTTTTGTAAAGATTAAGAAGAAGTTTTTTAATTTTTGGTAAAGTTAACTTAGGTTGTATTTTTGAGCTAATGGCGACAGCCCCGCGTTCTATCGAAGATGAACGTCGGGAAGGATAGCCCGACAAATTAAGGACTCGATGTCCGAAATTTTGTCAATTAGGAGTTTTTTGATTCTCAACATATTCTTTTAATTGTGAAACAGTTACACCTCCGCAACTAGCAATAAAATATGATTCATTCCATAAAACTGACTTTCTATAAACATCAGCTAATTCTGGAAATTCAGTTCTTAAACGACGACTGGTTATAGATTTTAAGTTACCTACAAACTTAGGTAATTCTAATTGTGGGTAATATTGGAAAAGCAAATGAATGTGGTCTGTTTCCCCATTAACTTCAATCATCTGACAATCCCATTTACGGCGTTCCCATATGATGGTTTGAAGTCGCTCTATTATAGCTCCTGTAAACACTTTACGTCGATACTTAGTTGTCAAAACCAAGTGGGCTTTTAAGTCTGATATTGCTCTCCCGCTAGAGACAAAATCATCTTTCATGTTGTCACCGTGCCTGTTTTATGTTACAGTCATTGTAACAGGTCGAGGTTTACCATGATAATTTCTTACCAATATCGTTTAAAACCTAATTACGAACAACGTTGTCGTCTCAACAGTTGGCTAGAAAAATTAAGGTGTCAGTACAATTATTTGTTAGCTGATAGATTTGATTGGTGGGAAAACAACAGAAATTACGTTAATTCTTGTCCTTTAGTTTGTAGTATTGCTGATCTAGAGAACACCAGATACTATAAACAAAAAGATCCCTTGTTCAATTAAAACAGAGCGACCTTGGTATAAAGACATCCATGCTCATGTTTTG
>NZ_AAVU01000070.1 GCF_000169095.1 Lyngbya sp. PCC 8106 | reverse complement strand
TACACAACACTGTTTGAAGATTAATTTTGACTCCAATTGAATTGGGGCTTGCTGATGAATCAGTTTAAATTGCAAGGGATCAATCATTTAGCTTTAGTTTGTCGGGATATGGCTCGAACGGTCGATTTCTACACCAATACTTTAGGATTGAAGTTGATCAAAACCATTGCTTTACCCGATGGCGGACAACACTTTTTTTTCGATGTGGGCAATGGGGATGCTTTAGCATTTTTCTGGTTTTCAAATGCTCCAGCATCGGCTCCTGGCGGGGCATCTGTTGAGCCAAAACGGTTAAAAACAGGCGATATAGTCACGGCTCATGGTTCTATGAATCATGTCGCTTTTAATGTACCTTGAGAACATTTGCAAGAGGATCACCAAAAATTCGGTGATTTGGGAATTCCAACCACTCCGATTTTGCATCATGCAGATGTTCCGTCTGGTTTTGTCGAACAAAGAAATGAAACAACATTTATATCCTCATTTGATTTCTTTGATCCTGATGGAATTTTACTAGAATTTGCTGCAAATACACGGGAATTAGGCGATCCTCAACGGGATCTACAATATCAACCCGCAACAGCTACTCACTGAATGACTGCAAAAAATCTTGGAGGTTCCGGAACATTTGCCCCAACTTTAAAGACTTGTTTAATGAAGCTGACCGCACAGTTGTTACAAATTTGACTGTTTTTTGGTCATTCGGATTCTATTTATAGTTAAAAATCAAAAACCTTCTGATACTATTGAGATGAATCCGAAAAAGCAAGTTATTCAGCGATTGAGTCACATCCACAAAATTATCTGATCTGAGGATCGTTGATCAAGGTTATTAATTTCTACTCTATTACTACCGGGTTAATAGCGTAGGTCTTTTGAACACATTTATTGAGGTTTTCTTGAGCTATGAAACGTGTATTTAAACGAACTTTGGCTGCCCTCGCAATGACAGTTTTATCGACTGTAAATGTTGCTTCTGAAGCCATTGCAGTTCAATTTGGTCAAAGAGAAGTCCAACAAGAACGATTTGTTGCGATGGCTATTCCTCGTGCTTATGGATATTCATTAGTGATTGTTGAACAGGTTTCTAATTCGACACCGTGTTGGAGTGAAAGCGGCAGTAATCCGATTCAAGTTGATCCGTTATTACTCAACTTTGATTTTACCGGAATTTGTGGACGAGCAACCGACAGTAATGGCTATTCTGTGCGGATGGGAGGCGAAGATTTAGCCCTATCTCATAGTCTGAGTGTTCGAGGTGTAGATAATGACATTTTATTGGTCGCAACTTCTCGGGAAAATCCCTACGCTGAACCGATTGTAATTGGTCGAAGCTATGGTGTTTCTAATGGCTTTGTCAAAATTATTTTAGAACCCGGTTGGCGGTTTACAAAACGTACCTATCAAGATAAAACTTTAGGTCATACTTACTTTACCCATGACTATTCTGCAAGTGCTTATTCACAAAGCATTAATCCGACTAAAACTGAAAATAACACTGAAAGCAGCACCGATAACCCCACCGAAAACACTACTTCCAACCGAATTTATAACCGAACGAAGAATACCACTGACAACACCACCGAAAATACCACTGAAAACAGCATTGATAACAACCGTTTTAACCGAACTTACAACCGCACTGACAACACCGAGAATAGCACTTCTAACCGCCGTTCTAACCGAGTTTATAACCCCACTGACAACACTGACACCACCGAGAAAACAACTTCTAATCGCCGTTCTAGCCGTCACTCAAACCGCACTGAAAAAACCACTGACAACACGGCTGAAAACACCGCTAACAACACCAGCGAGAAGACCACTTCTAACCGCCGTTTAAACCGTAGTTATAACCAGAATTCCAACCGATTTTTCAACCGATCTTATGACAGAGATATGTAAGGTTTAAAAGTTATTGAGAGTGTAAAGACGTGTTATCGTAGCACGTCTCTACTTTTTTTAAATATTCCCTAACCCAGTGTAATCGTTTGATTACTAAAGTTATCGTCTAAGATACTTACAGGTCTTAACGTGATGTCTGCACCTCCATCTAAAACAGCTATAGTATCTCCGTCAATCGCAACAATTAAATCATCTCCAGAAGGAAAAATACTGTAAGTTTCATTCCCGAAAGTCACAATCTCAATTTGATCTCCTTCGGCTTGATTAAATCCTTGAATAAAGGCTTCTCCCTCTCCGAGATATGATTGCTGTGCAACAGTATATCCGCCATTATAACTTAATAGAATATCACCAAAAACAAAAGTATCTGCTCCAGAACTCCCAATCAAGGTATCAAATTCATCACGACCATCGCTCATGTATTTTACGCCTTCACGTGTATAGTATATAGCACCAATATTAGTTCTAGTCTCAACTCCAGTAATTCGATGAGAACCGATGCCAAAAGCGGCAACAATATCATTCCCAGGTGTACCGATAAAAGTCGCTGAACGACTCGCATCAAATTGACCGACTTGTTCATAATGATCTAAGCCTGAACGATAGTTTCCGGCTTCAACTAAGGCTTTAACATCAGGATTTTTTAACAGATAGTAATCCTCAAAAAAGTTACGTTCTGCTACCTTTTTATTACCATAAATTATATTCAAGTCCTCAATATCAGTAATACCTTCAACAGTTGCTAGAATACCGCCCTTATTACTCAAAATATTAACTCGACTGATTTGATCAGTATCAAATCGATAATAATCTGGGCTAACATGACCCAATTTTATGAAATCATTGTTCGGGTCGTAATTTTTAATAACAGCTTTACCTCCATAGGTAGAGTGAGTATAATAAAAGTCGTTTGGAGAGACATCTCTTGGAAAGATTATGCCAGAAAAAAGAGAATTATCTACACCAATTACAAATGTATCCGAAGCAGAACTTCCGATCAAAGTATCCTGGATAAAATATGCAGAATATTTGAAGTAGGTACGCTCATTATTATCCAGTCTTACAGGTAGTCCAATTAATTCAACTTCACCTGTGCCAAAACTTTCTAGAATATCAATACTAGAAGTTCCGATAAAAGTTGCTTTTCGTCCTTCTTCAAATTGTCCAAATTGTTCATAATGATCCCGTCCAGTTCTCAAAACTCCTGACTCGATAGCGGGTATAATATTAGGATATTGTTTAAGGTATTCAGCCTCAAAAAAGGAATTGCTGTAGCGTCCTTCTTCTGCACCAAATTTGAGAAAATGTTCTAAGGCGTTGTGAAATAAACCATTACTCTCAGAGGTATCAACCCTGATAAAAGGCAATATATCTCGATTAGTTTGTCGATAAAAAAAATCATGGTAATCAGAGGAAATATCAGCACGTCCTTCTTCGTAACCAATTTCAATAAAATGGGCAAGTCCAGAGGGGAATATGCCGCTATTAACCGCCTCTGCAACATCCGGATTTTTTTCTAAATAATAGGCTTCGTCGTAGTAGCGAGAAACGCCTGTTAACCCCAGTTGTAAACCAAAACGTTGAAAGTGGTCTAAACCAGATTGAATAATGCCTTGTTCGATAGCGGGTTGCAAATACGGATATTTTTTGAGATAATAGTCTTCATCAAAGATATCAAAATTCATCGGAGTTATTCGTTAGTCATATACTGTTAATAACTCCGACTTTCTCTGTTCGGTAAAGTTCCATAGATCAATAGTTATACAAAAGTAAAACCTTGATAAGAAAATACCGGACTCTCAAATACATTTGTTGCCGTTAAGGTCAGATCCGCACCGCCTTCAAGAATAGCGATTGTATCTCCTTCAACTGCAAGAACTAAGTCATCTCCAGAGGGTAAAATACTATAGGTTTCAGTGGGATTAATCACTATCGTAATTTGATCTCCGTCGGCTTGATTAAATCCTTGAATTAAAGCTTCTCCCTCTCCTTTGTAGAAGGTTTGAACCCCCCGAAAAAAGCCACGTCTACTAATCAGTGTATCACCAAAAACAAAGATATCTTTCCCCTCACTCCCAATGAGAGTATCAAATTCATCACTTCCACCACTATAGGCTACAACAGGCCAACTATTAGATGCAATTGCTCGATTTACCCATTGACTATATTCTTCTGCTGAAATTTCTCCGTCATTGTTTGAGTCAATATTTCCTGAACCGATTGAAGGATAATCAACACTAACCCCATAGATTGTTTTTTCTCCTTCTCCGTAAGTTGCAATAACATCACTACTCGGAGTTCCTGTAAACATTGTGGAACGTCCTTCAAATTGTCCGTATTCCCGATAATGAGTTTGACCTGTGGGAAGTACCCCATTATTGATTGCGTCAACGATATCAGGATTTCTTTGCAAGTATTCGGGATTAGTAAAACTTGTCGCCTGTAAACCTTGTTGACGACCAACTTTTATAAAATGAGAAAACCCGCTTTTATAAGTCCCTGTTTCTATCTGTGAAATGAGATAAGAATTGTTATTGAGATAGAATGTTTCATCATAGTCTGAGGTAGTATTATTGCGTCCTTCTTCGTATCCAAACACAATAAAATGAGACAGTCCAGAAGGGAACCTTCTATCATTAAAAGCCTCTGCAACATCAGGATTGTTCTCTAAATAATAGGCTTCGTCGTAGTAGCGAGAAACGCCTGTTAACCCCAGTTGTAAACCAAAACGTTGAAAATGGTCTAAACCGGATTGAATAATGCCTTGTTCTATCGCAGGTTGCAGATAGGGGTATTGTTGGAGGTAATACTGTTCATCAAAGATATCAAAGTTCATAGCCGTAATCTAGCAAAAATGAGTTTTGATGTAGCAGTTCAAATTCTATGAGAAACTGTAGGATAAACGTTTTAACACCCGATCAGGACTGGAAAAACAGATCACCTTTATTAAGATGACGAAGAAGCCTATCACTCCATTTTTCCAGAGAATCTACTTGAAATCGCTGAGGAACACCCACAAAGAACAAGCTACAATACCTCATCCATGTGAAAACTGCTATACCTCCAATGATAACCGATGATTGAAGTTTCTACTACTGATGAATCACGGTGCGATTATAGCCTTGTTTGATGGCTTCATGGAGTCCTCGATCTGCGGTTTCAATCAATGTTTTGGGCTGTGATTTACTGCTCGGAATCCCGCTGCTCACCCCCAAACTCACAGTCACATAAGGACTAACTTGAGCCGCTGCATGATGAAGTTTTAACTGAGCAACTTCTATCCGAATTTGTTCTGCTACTCTAAACGCCTCAGCGACTGTTGTACGCGGTAAAATCAAGCCAAATTTAGCATCACTATAACGAGCCACTAAATTTTTAGCAGGTTTAATGGGGCGAGAAATTGCCCAAGCTACAGTTCGTAAACACTCATCTGCGGTGGGATCACCATTTGTTTCTATATAAGCGTTGAATTCATCAATTTCACATAAAATCAGAGAAATTGCTTCTTTTTGTAAGGCTAATTGTTGCCACTGTTCCTGAAAATATTCATCAAAACAACGACGATTTGCCACATGAGTTACAGTATCAATACTAGCAAGACGTTGAAGTTTTTGGTTGGCTTCTTTCAGGGCTAACTCTGTCTCTCTATGGGCGCGAACTTCTTCCTCTAGCCGAGCTTTTTGCTGCATTAATAGTTTTCGTTGATGTTGAATTGTGATATGAGTTTTAACGCGGGATAAAACTTCTTGAAACTGAAACGGTTTCGTGACATAATCGACTGCTCCCATTTCAAACGCAATCACCTTGTCTTTTTCATGATCAAGAGCGCTGAGAAAAATCACCGGAATTTCGCGAGTTTCTGGTTTTTCTTTGAGAGCATGACAAACCTCATAACCACTCATATCAGGCATTCTGACATCGAGTAAAATCAAGTCTGGCGGTTCAGCTTGAGCCGATCTTAATGCCATTTGTCCATTAATCGCTTTACGAACTTCATACCCATGTTCTAACAACATACTCGACAAAAATCGTAAATTATTCGGGGTATCATCAACAATAAGAATACTAATTTTACGAGGTTCAGTTTGATTTTTGCTCATAGTTTGTCAACATCAATCTCTGGAAGTGGGCTAAGTAGAACAGGAGTGATTAAAAGTTTGATGTAGACGGGGGGAGTTCAGTGGGTAGCCAGAGGGTAAAGGTTGATCCTTGACCAAAAACACTTTCAACGCTAATATCTCCTCCCATGAGTTGAGATAGGCTTTTCGCGATCGCTAAACCCAGTCCCACACCGCCATACTTACGAGTTGTTGATCCATCCACCTGAAAAAACGGTTCAAAAATCTGGGATACATACTCCGCTTTAATCCCAATTCCCGTATCGTTGCACTTTACTAATATCACATCCTCCAAACAATCAGTCGAATTAACTTGATTATATACAGAACTTTTGGATTGTAATTGTGATCTATTGTGGCGTTCGAGACTTACAGTAATCGTACCATTGTGAGTAAACTTACAAGAATTACTGAGCAATTGCAACACACATTGACGCATCCAGATTCGATCAGCACATACGGAACCCGGATCATTGACAAAGTGAACTGTTAAAGTATTATTATTTTTATCCGCTAAAGGTTGATTTTGGGCGATCACTTCGTCAATTAATGCTTTGACCTCAAATTCATAGACATTAAATCGGTGTTTTCCGGCTTCAATTTGGCACATTTCAAGAATATTACTAAAAATTTCTAGCAAGTCTTGTCCGGCGTGGCTAATTTGTTGTAAATCGGGGATAAACTCATTGAGATCTTGGTCTTGAGCCTCCATTTCGAGCAACTGACTGTAACCAATAATTGCATTGAGAGGAGTTCGCAGTTCGTGGCTCATCATCGCCAGAAATTGACTTTTAGCCTGACTAGCTTTTTCGGCGACATCTCGAGCTTGAATCAATTCTCGCAGGGAATCTTCGAGTTGAACCTGAGTTTGTTGTAACTCATTGAGGGTATGTGTCAATTCCGTCGTTCGTTCCTGTACCCGCAGTTCGAGATCTTTGGTGAGTCGCCGTAGAGTCAGATGAGTTTTCACCCGCACGAGAACTTCTTCGACTTGGAAAGGCTTGGTAATATAGTCCACTCCACCGACTTGAAAAGCCAACACTTTATTAAAAACATCATCCAAAGCACTTAAGAAAATTACTGGAATATCCCGAGTGGCTTCTATTGCTTTCAGTTGAGAACAAACCTGATAGCCATCCAAATCGGGCATTTTAATATCGAGCAACACCAAGTCCGGCGGGTCAGCTTGCACCGAGCGGATCGCCATTTTACCGTTAACAGCCTTGCGAATTTCATACCCTTGCTCTTGCAAGATTGAAGATAAAACGCGCAGGTTGTTCGGGGTATCATCAACAATCAGGATATCAGCTTTGTATTCCCGAACGGAATTGTGAGTCATCGGATTTGGAATTGGAAATTGTGGTTTGAATTGACTCCCTCAGTCAATCTCGGCTAAAAATAGGGATAGATCTCTCAATAACGTACACTCATCTATAGCAATTCACAACTCGAAAAATGAGCATCAGATCAACTCAGCTTTGATGCAGATAGTCCAGGGGAGTGTACCGGGGATAGGCAAGCATATTCAACCGATGGCAGATTGGGTGATCTAATTCTAGGTTAACTCAGGGTTCTCCTCCGTTGAAAGGGTCGTGGTGGGATCGTTGGCTGACCTTTCCAGAATAATTGTGTAGCCAAGTGGTTCACCCCCAAAATCATGACTCTAATGCCCCTATTTTTGGCTCGGGGTCGCACAAATTTCATTAATCTCAACTTTGTTGTTATTCTACTCTACGACCCGCTCTTTTTTTTAGGATTTTTCTGAATCGCTTTCGGGAGTCATTAACTCTACAATCTGGTCAAATTCAAAGTTTTCGACCATCTGGGTTAAGGTGTTGGCGACAGAAGCATGAGGTTCTGGAATCTGTTTAATTAAATCTAACATTTGTCGATCGCGACCCACTAAAGCCGCTTGTTGCATTTGTTGGTGCCATTGGGCTGACATCATTTGCAAGTGAGTTGGCTGAATTTTATCTAGGGTTTCCTCTGTATTCAAAGACATATTCAAATTCATCGATTGAAGTTTTTGTTGATAAATATACCGTACTCCTAAATAGTGAGCCAACTTTTCAAAAATAATTTCTTCTCGAAAAGGTTTCCCGACAAAATCATCACATCCAGCCTCTAAAACGGCTCCTCGATCTTGTTCAAATGCACTGGCTGTTAAGGCAACAATCACCACTTGATCTCCCTCCGAAGAAGCACGAATTTGTTGGGTGGCTTCATATCCATCTAAAATCGGCATTCGCATATCCATCCAGATAAAATCAGGTTTCCAACTGTTCCAGAGGTTTAGAGCTTCTTGACCGTTTTCAGCTTCTTTGACTTGAAAACCCACTGAGATTAAAAGCTGTAATAAAAGTTGACGATTTTGCCATTGATCATCGACCACTAAAATCCGATATTCGGGTTGATTGGGTTCTAATCCAATTGCGGTTTGAGTGTTTTTTTGAGTAACAATATCAACGAATTTTGTGGGAATGACTCGAAGATTGAATTCAAAACTGGTTCCTGTTCCTAACTCACTTTTTGCCCGAATATCTCCACCCATCATTTGGACGAACTTACGACTAATAGGTAATCCTAAACCTGTTCCCTGTTGAGATTTTCGTCCGGTGGTTGTTTGGACAAAAGCATCAAAAATAGTTGAAATTTCCTCAGAAGAAATTCCGGTTCCGGTATCGGTGACTTCAAAGACAAGATTAACTGTTTCTGGTGATTTCTCTAGGGGATAACTTTGTTGTTTAACCTTTAAAGAAACCCCACCTTTATCAGTGTATTTAATGGCATTTCCCAGTAAATTAATTAAAACTTGACGGAGTTTTCCTTCATCAGTTTTAATAAATTGAGGAACATTTTCATCCCGTTCAAACAGTAGAGATAAACCTTTAGTCTCGACCTTTAAATGCAACATCTTTTCTAAAGTATCGAGTAAATGATGAAGATCGAAGCTATTCTCATTTAATATCATCCGACCAGCTTCAATTTTTGAGAGGTCTAAAATACTGTTAATCAAGGTGAGTAAATGTTCACCACTACTATTAATAATATTCAGACTATTTTGCTGTTCAGACGTGAGAGAGGGATCACGGTTCATCAGTTGAGAAAAGCCAAGAATCGCATTTAAAGGTGTTCGTAATTCATGGCTCATATTTGCTAGAAATTCGCTTTTTGCCCGGTTAGCCGCTTCAGCCGCATCCTTAGCTTGTTCTAATACCATTTCCGCTTGTTTACGTTTAGTAATATCTTTTAAAATAGCAGTAAAAATCCAACCATCACGCATTTTCAACTTAGAAATCGAAGCTTCTGCTGGAAATTCTTCGCCCGTTTTTCGTCGTCCACAAACCTCTCGCGAACGTTCACCCATTTTCCGAGATTGACACTCTAAATGAGAGAAATCACTCACATATTGATGATGAACGTTTCGGGCATTCATCGGCAGCAAATTTTCTAAAGATTGACCAATGGCTTCAGCCGGAGAATAGCCAAAAATCTTCTCAGCCCCGTGATTAAACAGTAAAATATTTTGATTTTCATCTACAGAAATAATCGCATCTTCTGCATTTTCTAAAATTCCCTGTAATCGTTCTTGGCTTTCTTTGAGTCCTTGTTCGGCGATATCTCGTTCTAAACCAATCGGAATAATCTCACCCACTCGTTGAATTAACTTAATTTCTTCCGGTGTCCACTCTTTAACAGAACGAACCATACTACACCCTACTGAACCGACAATTTCTCCGGCGCTAATCATCGGAATCGCTAAAACAGATTGAGTTCCTTCATATTTCCAATTTCGTTTTTCATTATGCGCTGCTTCAGGTAAATCTTCAATATTAGAAATGTGGAGAATATTATTATTTTGAAGTTGTTGATAACTCCAACTCAGGGGGTGAACAGACATCTCCTGAACTTTATGAATCACAGAAGACACATTTTTATTGCACCACTCATGGGTCATTTGAATAAACTCTCGATCTTGATCTGCGTATTGAATAACATAACAGCGATCGCTATTGGTTAGCTTCCCAATTTCTGCGAGAGCAAAATTAATCGCCGTCGTCACATCTTGGTCAACAAACTGCTGAAATATTCGACTAATTGAATGATCAATCAGAGCGCGATTTTGTAACGTCAGTTCATTTTGTTTGCGTTCTGTGATATCGTGTAATATACTCAATACACAAGTTTGTCCATTCAAATCAATCAGTTCTGCTGAGTATAATCCAATCCGAATTTTACCCGATTTGGTGCGAAAATCACATTCAAAGCTGCGAACAATACCTTGTTTATCCAGCAAGTCAAAAACGCGATCGCGATCTTCTGAATTTGCCCAAATATTTAATTCTAATGAATTTTTATTGTCAACTTCAGTTGATTTATATTCAAAAAAACTCAGCGCACTTTCATTAAACTCCAGAATATGACCATCACTTAACCGAGTCAGAATGCTCGGGTTAGGATTACTATGAAAGGCTTTAGAAAATTTATTTTCAGACAGTCGCAACGCTCGTTCAATCTGCTTACGTTCCCAAATTTCTTCTCGCAATAATTGGTTAACATCTTTAAGTTGACTCGTGCGTTCTTCAACCCGAATTTCTAACTCCACAAAAGCCGTTTTCAACTGACGCGCCATCTGATTAAACGACTCAGCTAAAACCTCTAATTCACTCACCCGAGCCGCATGAACCGTTTGATCAAGCTGTCCAAAAGCGATCGCCTGACTCGCCCGCGCCAGTTGTAAAATTTGTCTAGCAATCCAACGAGAAGTCAATAAACCCAACCCAATCGCTAAAGCTAAAGCCCCCAAACAAAGTATAATTGTTGTGCGACGGTTGGCATTAATTTGCCCCATAAAATCAGCTTCAGGAACGACCACCACAATTAGCCAATCCAGCCCATAACCATCAGAATAGGGCGAAACTTCTAAAAAATGTGATTTTCCGTTAACTTTAAAATCCAATTGTTGGACTTGCTTAATCTCAGGAAGTGACCCGACCGATTCTATTAAATGCTTAATCGTGGCTTGAGTCAATGGATTTTGACTTTTTACCCCTCGAATTCTAAACTCTTGATCGTTATTCGGATTAATCTGATAAAGCGGTTCATTCGTAGAACTCGCCACCAATTGGCCCGAACGTTCTAATATAAAAATCTCCCCCGACGGCGTTAACTTCAGGCGACGCAGAAAATCACTTAACACCGTTAACACTAAATCAACCGCCATCACCCCCTGGAGATTACCACTACGATCATAGAACGGTTGAGCGGCCGTTATGCCAAATTCTCCGCGATTAAAGAGGTAAATCGGACTCCAGGTGGCTTGTCCGCCTTGTACTGCTGCACTATACCAAGGTCGAGTCCGAGGATCAAAGTCATCGAGCGGTTTGAGGGGAGAAATCTTTTCCAGTAAGGGATCGCGCTGCTTTAACAACCGTTGATAGTAAGCCGGAGTTGCAAAACTGGCGAGTGTTGGTTCTGGTGTGCGATAAACACCGAGATAGTCTCCGTCTGCGGTCCCGAGATAAATTTCTTGGACAGACTCAAAGCGCTGCATTTCCAACAAAAAACGGTTCTCAATCACCGACAAATTTTTTAAACCCAGTTGTCCAACCCGCACAGCATCGGTATTAATCTGAGTAATCAGTAGCGGTTCTTCGAGATAATTATCGAGTCGTTCGTTAACGTGATTACCGAGTTCATCCATCAACTGACTCGCCAAATCCTGTACTGCTTTCTGACCATTGCGGTAAGCGAGATACCCTGTTAACCCGACAACGATCACAATCTGAATCGCAAAAGGTACGATTAAGATCAATTGCAAGGGCATTCTAAATTTGGGAGCGAATAGACGACGCAAGGGATTAACAGGCATGGCTCACAGATGACGGGACAGATACAAGGATAAATGTTCGCTCGATGGGAATGACTCGGATGTACTGTAGATTGTAGATGGAGATACTGAATATAATTGATACATTTTTATCTTAAGCCATCAGAGAACCAAATCTAGACTTGTCGCCGATGCCTCTGTTGAGGATGCCTTGATGGAGTTAAACCGTTACAATCAAAAGAAACTAAACTCAATTAGACAGCCGTAAAGGTGTGAACGACTCTGTGTCCTCTCCAAACAATCCAACTCAACCGTTTAAATTCGACTCAATCGCAGACGCCCTTGCTGATCTCAAAGCTGGACGTTGTATTGTCGTGGTTGATGATGAACATCGGGAAAACGAAGGTGATCTGATTGGTGCGGCTCAATTTGCCACTCCTGATATGATTAACTTCATGGCGGTTCATGCCCGAGGATTAATTTGTCTGGCTCTCACAGGCGATCGCCTCGATGAACTGGATTTGCCCTTGATGGTCGCCAACAACACCGACAGCAACCAAACCGCCTTTACCGTCAGTATTGATGCGTCTCCGGCGATGGGAGTCAGTACCGGAATTTCTGCTGACGATCGCGCCCGCACAATCCAAGTCGCAATTAATCCCACAACGGGTTCTCAGGATTTACGACGACCCGGCCATATTTTCCCCTTGAGAGCGCGAGAAGGGGGTGTTTTGAAACGCGCAGGTCATACGGAAGCCGCAATTGATTTGGCTCGTTTAGCGGGGTTATATCCCAGTGGAGTGATTTGTGAAATTCAAAACCCAGATGGTTCGATGTCTCGTTTACCGGAGTTAATTGAATACGCTCAAGTTCACAATCTCAAACTGATTAGTATTGCCGATCTGATTAGTTATCGCCTCACCCATGATCGCTTTATTCATCGCGAATCTGTTGCTAAATTGCCGACTCAGTTTGGTGATTTTTTGATTTATGCCTATCGGAATACGCTTGATCAATCAGAACACGTTGCGATTGTCAAAGGTGATCCGGTAGAGTTTCACAATCAGCCTGTGATGGTGCGGGTGCATTCGGAATGTCTAACTGGAGATGCGTTTGGATCGTTGCGTTGTGATTGTCGGATGCAGTTACAATCGGCGTTGAAAATGATCGAACAAGCCGGGGCGGGTGTGGTGGTTTATCTGCGACAGGAAGGCCGAGGAATTGGATTGATCAATAAGTTAAAAGCCTATTCTTTGCAAGATTTGGGATTGGATACGGTAGAAGCCAATGAACGTTTAGGATTTCCGGCTGATTTGCGAAATTATGGCATGGGGGCGCAGATTCTTAATGATATTGGCGTGAAAAAAATTCGTTTAATTACCAATAATCCCCGTAAAATTGCTGGGTTAAAAGGCTATAGGATTGAAATTGTGGATCGGGTACCGTTGTTGATCGAAGCGACAGATCATAATTCGGTTTATCTCGCAACAAAAGCAAAAAAAATGGGTCATTTATTGATTCAAACTTATTTGGTAACGGTGGCGATTCAATGGAATGAAAAAGATCTAGAATTGGTGGAGGAAGAATTAACTCCAGATACGCCTGCGACTCCTGCGCTGTTGGAATCTGCGGCTCGACTCCATGAACGTTCTGATCGCTTAGAAAAACTCACTCATTTAGCCAGAAGTCACGATTTACTCTTGCAAGAAGAACAGCGCCCTGTAGCGACGGCTTTGTTTCATCGAACTTCTTTGACGTTTCATTTAGGCTTAGATCAACCGGATTCCGCAAGTTTGGATTGGTATCAACAAGCGGATCATCCTTATATAGAAGCGATCGCGAAAATTCTTGATCAAATTATTACTTCGCCTGAACTCAAAAAGTTAGAATTTTTAGTGTCTCCGGGTGTTGATCCGTTAGCGAATTTAAAGGTACAACTTCAGCGACAAACGTTTCCTCTGACTCAATTTCCGTCCTCGGTTTGCGATCAGCTTGAACCCCAAACGATTTACAGTTTTTCTAAATCCTAACGGACGGTATACGGATGATAAATTTTGTTCCCTGTTTGGGTTGAGAAATACACTCAATAGAACCGCCATGTTTTTCGGTGATAATCTGATAGCAAATGGATAAACCCATTCCTGTTCCTTTCCCGACGGGTTTGGTGGTGAAAAAGGGATCAAAGATCCGTTGTTGAATCTCTGTGGGAATGCCTAAACCGTTATTGGCGATCGCAATGATCACTTGATGATCGGATGTGAGTCCAGTCCGAATTTTAATTTGAGGATTCTCGAATGTTTGTCCGCTTTCTCTAATTTTTTTTACGGAGTCTTCAAGGGCGTCAATGGCGTTGCTGAGGATATTAATAAAGACTTGATTGAGTTGTCCGGCGTAGCATTCTATTCGAGGTAAATTACCGTATTCTTTAATGATTTCAATGGCGGGATAGTTTGAGTTGTTGTACAGACGACTTTCTACAATCATCAAGGTACTCTCGATCCCTTGGTGCAGATCAATGGTTTTTAATTCGGCTTCATCGAGACGGGAAAAGGTACGCAGTGACTCGACAATTTTTTTAATCCGTTCTGCGCCATTTTGCATAGAATAGATCAGTTTGGGTAAGTCTTCGATCATAAATTCTAAGTCTACTTTGGCGATTTCAGTTTCAATTTCTGAAGGCGGATTGGGGTAGTGAGTTTGATAGAGTTCAATCAGTTTTAATAGATCGTTAGCATAATCGTGAGCATGAGTGAGGTTTCCATAAATAAAGCTTGCTGGATTATTAATTTCGTGAGCAACACCCGCAACCAATTGACCTAATGACGACATTTTTTCATTTTGAATCATCTGCGCCTGAGTACGGCGAAGTTCTTGCATCGCTTGTTCAAGTTCTTGAGCTTTTGTTCGTGTTTGTTCGTAGAGTTCGGCTTGTTTGATCGCAATGGCTAATTGTTCGACAACAGCTTGTAGTAAGTTGACTTCTTCATCTGTCCAATTGCGAACTTTGTTCTGGTGCATACTACAGGTGAGTAAGCCAATTTGACCTGATGATCTTTGCAGTGGAATACTCACCATTGATTTGGTTTTAGTGGCTTTCAAAGCTTGTCTAAAGGCTCGATTCACTTCGAGATCCGCATCTACAATTTTGATCACTTCTGCGTTTAAGGCGCGTTCGGTAACAGGAGTAATCACAGCAGCAGAAAAAATTTGTCCTTTAAAGTCGGGTAAATCTTCATTATGAGAGTCTTGGATCACTTCCCAGTAAGGCTGTTCGACATGGGGATAATATACGGAAAACCCACAGCGATCAACTGTTAAACATTCTTTGACACTGGCTAAAGTTGTCTGTAAAATTGTTTCAAAATCTAGAGATTTTCGGATTTGTGTTGTTAGTTGATTGAGAATTTTTTCGCGTCTGGCTTGTTCTCGAAGGTATTGTTCGGTTTGTTTGCGATCTGTAATTTCAATCGCAATTCCCACGGTGCCAATTGCCTGATTTTTATCTCCGAGAATGGGAGTTTTATAAATTTCTAACCAGCTTGTTTGACCTTGAGCATCAATAATTCTTTGCTCAATACGTTGAGGTTGTTTGGAAACAAGAACTTGTCGATCATCTCTAATGACTTTCCGCGCAAATTCTGCGTTTAACAGTTCAGAATCAGTTTTACCAATCATGTTTTCTGGAGTTAAACCACATCTCCGACTCAAAGGTTCATTCACAGCAATAAATTGACCATTCTTATTTTTTAGCCAAGCCATGTGGGGAATATTATTGAGCAAATACTTAATCTGATTTTGTTGAGATCTCAGTTTTTCTTCGTTGCGTTTACGTTCGGTAATATTTTCGCTAGTCCCAATAATTTTATAGACTTTACCTTGAGCATTTTGTAAAGGCGCAAGAGTAATAAACCACCAGCTTAAATCATGCTCATTTGAGAACTGTTCCTCAAAGGAAATACTCTCACCTGAATGCACAACTTCCAAATAGCGAGGAATGAAAACTTCAGCCATCTCTGGCGATAAGACTTGCTTGAGTGTTTTACCCACGAAGCTTTCTAGAGATTGATTAGATGCTTTAATGGTGGCGGGATTGAAGCTCACAAATCGAAAATCTTCACCCTCATTAATCACATCAAGAACAAAGATACCATAATTAATATTATCCCAAATACTTTGTAGAAAAGCTTTTTGATTTTTGAGTTCTTGTTCAGTCTGTTTAAAATCAGTGATGTCTGTAGAAATTCCACAGAGAGCATAGGGTTGATTATTTTCATTTAACAAGGGAAACTTTACCGCAACAAAATAACGTTCCTCTCCCTGGGAAATAACGGTTTCTTCGAGATGAATAGATTGACCTTTAAGAATCACTTGTACATCATTTTCTGAAATCGATTCAGCAATTGTAGGCGGCATAACTTCTAAATCGGTTTTGCCAATCCAGTCCGCTTGTTTGATCTGAAAAATGTCTTCAACTGCACGGTTAAGTAGAATATAACGACCTTCTAAATCTTTAACATAAATAGCAACAGGTGTATTATCTAAAATAGCTTGGAGTTGTGCCTGAGAACGTTGTAATTCAACTTGAATACGCTTTTGTTCGGTAACATCAATTGCCATTGATACGACTCCCACTAATTCCCCTTCGGCAGTCACCAGTGGAGTGTTGTACCATTGACAGGTAATGAAACCACCGTCTTTAGTCTGATTTTGGTTAATACTATAACTCCCATTTTTTTGGGTGAGTAGATCGGCAACAACATCACTCACTTGGGCTTGCTCAAATTCAGGAATCAAAAATTTGAGATTTTTTCCAAACGCTTCTGAAGCAGTGTAGCCAAAAATGCGTTCTGACGCCGGATTCCAAGCCGTGACTTGAAATTCAGTATTCCATTCAATCACAGCTAGAGGGGTTTGCTGAACCAACAAAGAAAGTCGTTGATCCCAGGCTCGTAATTGTTCTTCCATCGCTTTGCGATCGCTAATATCTCGAAATGACCAAATCCGACCGTAATAGTCTCCTGATGGCGAGTAAAGCGGCGCACAATAGCGTTCAAAGATACGTCCATCTTTTAACTGAATTTCGTCCTCGACAATGAGTTTGGGATGTTGGTAAACAGACTCAACTTTATCGATAAACTCTTTCGGCGAAGCCAATTGATCCAAAACATATCTTAATAACTCTGGGTCTTTACCCCGTTTGATCAGAGTTTGGGGAATCTGCCAAAGTTGACAAAATTTTTGGTTATGGGAGATGACTTGGCGATTTTGATCAATGATCAAAAATCCCTCTAAAGAGGCTTCTTGTTGAGCTTGTAAAATGGCATTGCTGCGGCTTAATTGTTCGAGGAGATGCGCTTGCTGTTGTTCGGCTTGTTTCCGTTCGCTGATGTCGCGACAAACACAGATCAAAACTTGGTCTTCGGTATAAGTTAAAGAAACATCTTGGACAAATGTACTGCCATCTTTGCGTTTCGCGATCGCTTCTCCGTGCCAATGCCCAACAGACTCTACAATAGGGATGGCTTGTTTTTGCAAACGGTTGGCTTCTTCAGGTTCGTAGAGAATTTGCCAAGGTTGACCGATCAACTCCTGCATATCGTTATAGCCAAACATCTGCAAATGCTGAGAGTTCAGATAAAGATATCGACCGTTCTCCAGCAAAGCAATTGCATCAATAGCCGCTTCCATCGCCGCATCTTTTAACCGCAGAAGTGCTTCGGGAGTTCGGGTATTGAGGGGATTCATTTGATCGGGTGTAGAGACTTGAGCATCATCAGATAGGGGCTTCTTAACAGGGTGGTCTGAGTTCGACGGATTCATAGGTGAGGATATGGGAGTGACCAGTTGATGAGAAAACAAACATTGAAAAGCATCTTTTGTATAGTATGCCTTAAATTAATAGATTTGCGATCTTCATGCGAAATGTGGGGTTCAATCAAGAGATATGATTGTTATTTTCAAATCTAAATTGATATAATTTTGAACTCAAAACTCTTAATACTTTTCTTGGATAATCGTGTTTTTTTTGATCTTTGTTTTCTCTGGAAATAGAGATGTTAATGAGTTTAATTTTACTCTCAGATGAATGAATGTTGGTGACTTTCTACCCCGGCTTGGTTTACAACAAAAAGAACTCCAAGGTGCTAACTTAATCGGAGCGCAACTTCGGGGGGCTAATTTTCGAGGATTAAATCTTAGAGGTGCTAATCTCAGTGAGGCTTTGTTAGTTTATGCTGATTTAATTGAAGCTGATTTAACAGAAGTTAATCTCAGTAAAGCTCTCTTATGTGAAGCTTCTATCAATCTCGCCAATTTGACGAGGGCTAATCTCTCTGGTGCAAACTTACGAGAAGCTACTTTAATTGGGGTTGAACTCACAGGCGCAAATCTAACTCAGGCGAATCTCAAAAAAGTTAATCTTGTCGGTGCTAACTTAGATCAAGCCAATTTAACAGGTGCTAATCTCAGTGATGCTGATTTGAGAGGCGCTCAATTATTTACAGCTATTCTTAAAGGTGCTGTTTATAGTAATCGCACGTTATTTCCTTCAGAAATTGATCCCATTCTTGCAGGCGCTTATTTATTAGCTCCTGATGTCTTTTTACAAGAAGCTAACCTCTCAGGAGTTGACTTGAGTGGAGCAGATCTCAAAGGAGCAAATCTTCGCGGTGTTAATCTCTGTAAAGCCAATTTATTTGGGGTTAATCTCAGTCGAGCAAATCTAGCGGGTGCGAATTTAAGCGGGGCTGATCTTCGAGAAGCACTTTTAAATGAATCAATTCTTGAAAAAGCTATTTATGATCCTAATACTCGCCTGTCACCTGAGATAGATTTGCGTCAAGGTGGAGCTTATTTAATTGCGGCAAATGTTTCACTTCCTGGAGTCAATCTCAGCGATGTTGATTTGAGTGAAAGTAATCTATCTGGTGTCAATTTTTGTGGTGCAAACTTAAAAAGAGTTAATTTAAAAAACACTGATTTAACTCATGCTAACCTGAAACGGGCTTCTCTAGATCAAGCCAATTTAGAAGGGATTGACTTGCGAAAAGCCAATTTAACCGGAGCGAGTTTATTAGAAGTAAATCTCCAGAATTCAGACTTGAGACAAGCTGATTTTACTCGTGCAAATTTGGATGATTCTAATTTGAGTAATGCCGATTTACGCAGCGCAGATTTTACCCAAGCCAGTTTACAAGGCGTTGATTTTACAGATACAGATTTGCGGGGAATTGATTTTACTCGCGCTAATTTGACTCAGGCGAATTTAGAAAATGTGAATCTTAGTCAAGCGGAATTGACCAAAGTTAATTTAGAAGGTGCGAACTTATGTGGTGCAGATTTGAGTCATGCAGTCTTATTTCAAGTGAACTTAAAAGGTGCTAATCTTAAAGGGGTTAATTTTAAACAAGCTGTTTTTAAAGATACAGATTTACAGGGAATTAACTTAGATGAGGTAGATTTATAGAAACCGTCAGAATTAACTATATCTATCAAAAATACTTGTTTGTTGAGCATCAGACTAAAATCAAAAATACTGATCATTGATCGGATAATTCGGGTAAGATTAGTATTAAGTTAAGCATTAGGTTGTATATGCCGAATCTCAGCCTCAAACCCACCCATAAACCGATTAAAACCTACTACGCAGCTTTAGAACAGTATGCAAAGTTGGGAGTGAACCACGAAGGGGCGGTACAAACGGCATTTCAGCAGTTACTTGAGTCCTGTGGTCAGCAGTTAAAATGGACTTTAATTCCCCAATATGCGATTAAGCGACCCAAGAAACAACCCATTCGGATAGATGGGGCTTTAGTTGATGATTATAACTTGGCTCGGGCTTATTGGGAAGCAAAAGATAGTCAGGACGATTTAAAGAAAGAAATTAAGAAAAAATTTGCAGTTGGCTATCCCAAAGATAATATCATTTTTCAGCAACCTAATCGCGCAATTCTTTACCAAGATGGCAAACTGGTGATGGATGAAGACATCACTAAACCCCAGATGTTGGTGGATGTGGTGCGTCAGTTTTTTGAATATCGTCCTCCGGCGATTGAACAATGGGAAAAAGCGGTTGATTAGTTTGGATTTCGGGTGAAAGAAAACGCCACAGCACTATTAGATTTAATTCGAGAACAGAGTCAGAAAAATAAAAAGTTTATTGATGCGTTTGCAGATTTTTTACTACTTTGTCGCCAGTCAATCAACCCCAATCTTTCCGAACAAGCGATTGAGGAAATGTTGATTCAGCATTTATTAACCGAACGGATTTTTAGAAGTGTATTTAATAATCCTGATTTTGCAAAACGGAATATTATCGCTGTAGAAATTGAAAAGGTTATTAATGCTTTAACGTCTAAATCTTTTAGTCGCAGTCATTTTTTAAGCACGTTGGATCGGTTTTATGGGGCGATAGAGGAAACCGCAGCAACGATAGATGATTATTCCAAAAAACAGGATTTTCTCAATACAATTTATGAGAAATTTTTTCAAGGCTTTTCGGTGAAAGTCGCCGATACTCACGGGATTGTTTATACACCCCAACCAATAGTTAATTTTATGGTAAAAAGTGTTGAGGATATTTTACAGAGGGAGTTTGGGAAATCGTTGGTTGATAAAGGGGTTCATATTCTCGATCCGTTTGTGGGAACGGGTAATTTTTTGATTCGGGTAATGCGGGAAATTGTAGAGATTCAAAAATCGGCTTTACCTTATAAATATGAACAGGAGTTACATTGTAATGAGGTGATGTTGTTACCTTATTATATTGCTGCGATGAATATTGAGCATGAGTATTTTGAACAGACTGGGGAATATAAATCTTTTGAGGGGATTTGTTTGGTTGATACTTTTGAAGATCAGGCGGTTCAACAATTGGATTTATTTAGCCCGGAGAACATGAAGCGGGTTCAAAAACAAAGAAATTCTAATCTGTTTGTGATTCTGGGAAATCCGCCCTATAATGTCGGTCAGTTGAACGAGAATGATAATAATAAAAACCGCAAGTATACCAACAAAGATAAAACGGGAATTGATGATATTGTTTCTGCAACTTACGCCAAAGCATCAAAAGCAACGAATAAAAATGCGCTGTCTGATCCTTATGTTAAAGCGATTCGTTGGGCGAGTGATAGAATAAGTGATGAAGGAATTATCGCCTTTGTGACGAATAACAGTTTTATTGATCAAATAGCCTTTGATGGGATGAGACAGCAGCTAGAAAAGGAGTTCGATCAAATCTATGTCTTTGACTTGGGAGGAAATGTTCGTAAAAATCCCAAGCTGTCAGGAACAACTCATAATGTTTTTGGGATTCAGGTGGGTGTAAGTGTTAATATATTTGTGAAGAAAAAGAATGAGGAGGTTATCTGATGCAAAGCTCAATATCTACTCACTTTACGATTGAAACAGAACAAGAATTAGATGGTCGTTGGATCGCAGAAATTTTAGAAATACCGGGAGTTTTAGTCTACGGTTCAACTCAACAAGAAGCGATCGCAAATGTACAAGCTTTGGCGTTGCGAGTAATTGCTGACAAACTCGAACACGGAGAAATTAGTTTGGGTTTGACAAGTTTAACCTTTGTTGCTGTTTAGAAAATGGTAATATGAGTCAGTGGTCATCGACAAAAGCTAGAAAAGTGTTAGCCGCACTAGAAAGAATTGGATGGCGGATTAAACGACAAACCGGATCGCATAAAATCCTAGAGCGAGAAGGTTGGGATGATTATGTATTTGCTTTTGGGGATAGTGATGAAATTGGTTCAAGAATGCTTGTTCGTATTGCTAAGAAAACAGGATTAGAACCAGAAGATTTATAAAAAAGCGGTAAAATTTATAATATGTTGAGATGACTGATGATTCTAGCATGACGGATTCTCACCAATAAACTCAAGCACCAGGAGATAAAAATGCAAATTGCTTTAAAGCCAGAACAAGAAAAATTTATTCTTGAAAAATTACAGCAAGGTAAGTATCAAAGTGTTGATGAGTTGTTAGCAGTAGCATTTAAACTTTTGGAAGAACATGATTATAAAGAAAGACAACTGCTTGAACTAAGAGAAAAGATTGCTCAGGGAACACAGCAAATTCGTGACGGAAAGGTTGTCGAGGGTGAAGCGGTGTTTCAACAGTTACAAGAAAAGCTAGACCGGATGGAAAAAGGCTAAACATGGGTAGTTATGTTTTCTCGGAACTAGCAGTTCAAGACCTGAATGAAATTTGTGATTTTATTGGTCAAACCAATACAACAGCAGCCAGCAAGTTGTTTGATTCTATTCGGAAAAAATGCAAATTAGTTGCTGATTTTCCCAACATGGGTAAAGATTATACTTGGATTGCTGCCGATTTGCGTGGCTTCATTGTTGATGACTACATCGTGTTTTATTATCCGCGTGAAGATGGAATTGATATTGTCCGTGTAGCTTATGGGCGTAGGGATTTGAAGGCTTTGTTTGAGGAATTATGGGGATGAACCATGAAAAAAGCTAAAATTTATTATGCTAGAATGGATGAGTTTTGGCGGAAAGAAAAAATGTTTTTGGGATTCAGGTGGGTGTGAGTGTTAATATATTTGTCAGAAAGCGTGGGGAGTCAATATAATGAGGTTAAGAGATGTCGCAAAGCAGCTATTGATCGATCCGCGAAAATGTACAGAGTATGCTCTAAATCCTAATAGTCCAATTGGAAAAGATAAATCTGTAATGTTCCGTCAATATT
>NZ_AAVU01000071.1 GCF_000169095.1 Lyngbya sp. PCC 8106 | reverse complement strand
CCATCTTACCTTATGTTGTCATCTCCCCCGATTTTTTTCACTCTCCTAATTGCTGAAAGGTAAATTTAGATTTCGTTGATAGACTGATATTCTGTAACGGCTAAAGTAGTGAGGTCAACTACTTGAGCATTTTCCAGGATAGCGATAGTTTCACCATTGAGGACAAGATCAGTGGTATTAGCCTCTGGGTCTAGAAGAAACTCTATTTCTTCTAGACTAAAACCTACTATGGCAAGTGCGTCTTCATTGCTAAAGTCGGTGATGGTATTGACTCCTGACCCGGCAGTTAAGACAAAGCGATCGCCACCTTGACCACCAGTGAGAGTATTATTACCCTGCCCACCATAGAGTAGATCTTCACTCTGGCCACCATCTAGCAAGTCGTTGCCCTCCCCACCAATGAGGGTATCTTTTCCTTTGTCACCATTGATGATATCGTTTCCTGAACCTCCGTGGAGGAGGTCATCATCTTTACCACCGTATATGATATCGTTGCCTGTACCACCAGAGAGTACATCATTACTTTGGTTGCCACTAAGGAAGTCATCTCCTTTTCCACCGTGGAGTTCGTCGTTGCCATTATTATCTTTTTTGGCATCACTGCTGCCACCGTATATTATATCGTTACCATTGTCTCCCATGAGGACATCATCACCTTGGTCTCCAAATATGACATCAGCATTTTTGCCTCCGTAAGCTGTATCTAGACCTTTGCCTGCATAAACAATATCTTGATTTTGACTGGCATTGATCATATCGTTGCCAGGGCCACCAAAAATCAGATCATTATCGTTGCTGGAAGTGGGGCTAGGAGTTTGACTATTTTGGAGTTGGTCAGAATTGGGTGTACCACCAATTATAACATCGCTACCTTCCATACCACTGAGGTTATCCTTACCTTCGTTACCATAGATGGCATCAGGGTTTTTAGTGCCAATAAAGTTGTCGTTTTCAGAGGTCAGAATAAAGGTGTTTTGTTCTGAAATGATCTTGGTAGCTGCGAGGAAGTCTACTATGGGTGGTATGGGTTCGGCGGGAATGAAAAGTATGGGTTTTTCAGACCCTGCTATGGGGGTAAATGTAGGGATATCATCTATGAATGGATTAGTATTTGATCCGGTATTAGTGTCCGGTGTTGGTTCTGGCTCTGGAGTTGGCTCTGGCTCTGGAGTTGGCTCTGGCTCTGGAGTTGGCTCTGGCTCTGGAGTTGGCTCTGGTGTTGGTTCCGGCTCCGGAGTTGGTTCGGCGTTGGCAACCTCGATACCAAAGCTGGTACTGGCGCTTTCACCATCGCCATCGGTGGCCGTGACTGTTACTTGTGCGCTGCCGCCGTTGGTGGCACTGCCGCTGATAACTCCTGTTTCGGGGTCGATGCTTAAGCCATCTGGTAGTCCTTCGGCGCTGTAGGTTAGACTGTCGCCGTCGGGGTCGCTGAAGCTAGAAGATGTGTCTAAGGAGAACTCTTCCCCTTCTACTACTCCCCGTTGGTTGGGGATGTCTTCGCCTACTTCTGGGGTTTGGTTGACGTCGGGTTCGGGAGTTGGTTCGGGTTCGGGAGTTGGTTCGGGTTCGGGAGTTGGTTCGGGAGTTGGTTCGATATCGTTATCGGTATTAGTTACCGCGACATCGGCAACAACGATACCATCGTAGTTGGCATCGCTGCTGGTAGCGGTTGTTTCTAACGTAAAGCTGACATCCCCATCTACTTCGGCATCGTCTACTCCCGTGACTGTTACTGTTTGGGCAACGTTCCAGTTAGCGGCGGTGAAGGTGATGCTGCTGACATCGACTGTGCCTTCCGTCGCGTCGCTAGAAGCTACTGCTACTACTACGTCGTCGGTGGGCTGAGTGTTTAAGACGACATCAAAGGTCGCTGCCGTGCCATCTTCGCTGGTGGTAAGGCTGGCGGGGGAGATGTTGATGCCTGGTGTGGTTTCGTCAACGTCGGTTACGGTGACGCTAATAGTTTGCACGTCGGTGCCGCCGTTGCCATCGTCGGCGGTGACTTCCAACTCGTAAACGTTATCCCCGTCGGTATCCCCAGGTATCTCGAAGTCGGGGGCGGCGAGAAAGGTTACTTCACCAGTGGCGGCATCGATGTTAAATAATGCGCTGTCTGCACCGCCACTAATAGAAGAAGTTGGCACGTCGCCGTCAACGTCGGTGGAAGTTACCGTAGTTACTGCAGTCGTGTTTTCCGCGACGCTGGCGGTGTTGGCAGAAGTTATGGTTGGCGCGTCGTTAACTGCAATGGTTAAGCTGCTGGCCGTAGAAGTCGTAGAAGTATTTCCGACTGCATCGGTAGCTGTGGCAGTGAAGTTGTAAGTGCCATCAGATATGGCTGGGGTCAATGTCCAGTTACCCGTAGCGTCAGCCGTTGCTGTACCGATACTTGTGCCATCTTGGAATATCTCTACCACACTGTTTGCTTCTGCTGTGCCAACAATTTCCCCATTGGTTGTGCCAGTGGTGGCGATCGTGGGTACTGTTGGTGAGGTAGCATCTACGGTTAAGCTGCTAGCCGTAGAAGCCGTAGAAGTATTTCCGGCTGCATCGGTAGCTGTGGCAGTGAAGTTGTAAGTGCCATCAGATATGGCTGGGGTCAATGTCCAGTTACCCGTGGCGTCAGCCGTTGCTGTACCGATACTTGTGCCATCTTGGAATATCTCTACCACACTGTTGGCTTCTGCTGTGCCAACAATTTCCCCATTGGTTGTGCCAGTGGTGGCGATCATGGGTACTGTTGGTAAGGTAGCATCTACGGTTAAGCTGCTAGCCGTAGAAGTCGTAGAAGTATTTCCGGCTGCATCGGTAGCTGTGGCAGTGAAGTTGTAAGTGCCATCAGGTATGGCTGTAGCTGGGGTCAATGTCCAGTTACCCGTAGCGTCCGCCGTTGCTGTACCAATACTTGTGCCATCTTGGAATATCTCTACCACACTGTTGGCTTCTGCTGTGCCAACAATTTCCCCATTGGTTGTGCCAGTGGTGGCGATCGTGGGTACTGCTGGTAAGGTAGCATCTACGGTTAAGCTGCTAGCCGTAGAAGTTGTAGAAGTATTTCCGACTGCATCGGTAGCTGTGGCAGTGAAGTTGTAAGTGCCATCAGGTATGGCTGTAGCTGGGGTCAATGTCCAGTTACCCGTAGCGTCCGCCGTTGCTGTACCAATACTTGTGCCATCTTGGAATATCTCTACCACACTGTTGGCTTCTGCTGTGCCAACAATTTCCCCATTGGTTGTGCCAGTGGTGGCGATCGTGGGTACTGCTGGTAAGGTAGCATCTACGGTTAAGCTGCTAGCCGTAGAAGTCGTAGAAGTATTTCCGGCTGCATCGGTAGCTGTGGCAGTGAAGTTGTAAGTGCCATCAGGTATGGCTGGGGTCAATGTCCAGTTACCCGTAGCGTCCGCCGTTGCTGTACCAATACTTGTGCCATCTTGGAATATCTCTACCACACTGTTGGCTTCTGCTGTGCCAACAATTTCCCCATTGGTTGTGCCAGTGGTGGCGATCGTGGGTACTGCTGGTAAGGTAGCATCTACGGTTAAGCTGCTAGCCGTAGAAGTTGTAGAAGTATTTCCGGCTGCATCGGTAGCTGTGGCAGTGAAGTTGTAAGTGCCATCAGGTATGGCTGTAGTCAATGTCCAGTTACCCGTAGCGTCCGCCGTTGCTGTACCAATACTTGTGCCATCTTGGAATATCTCTACCACACTGTTGGCTTCTGCTGTGCCAACAATTTCCCCATTGGTTGTGCCAGTGGTGGCGATCGTGGGTACTGCTGGTGCAATGCCATCAATAACTATGTCTTTGCTGCCACCGAGGGAACTGGGTGTAGCTAAAGCAGGGAGGGTTAAATCGGCATTATCAAGCGTCCCCCCATTCAATTCCAAAGCAGTGGTGGAGAGATACTCCAAGTCGGTGGCACTGTCCCCGGCTTGGACTACATAGTTAAAAGTTAGGGTGGTGGTGCCACTCCCACTATCGTAAGTAGCATATTGGTCGGTAGTGCCGGTTTCTAGTTGTAGGCGAGGAGTGCCAGTCACATCCACCGCTTGGTCAAAGGTGACGGTGATGGCGATGGTGTCCCCTGCTTTGTAGCTACCATCAGCAGTGGTGGCGGTGACGGTGGTAATGGTGGCTATGGGGGTGTCGTTCTCGAAGTACAAAATATTGCCGTCTCTTTCCCCAATAAAGGCATCCAAGTCCCCATCCCCGTCAACATCGGCAAAGGTGGGGGTGCTGTTGTAACCCACATCGAAGCCATTTAATGGGTTGGCCGCACCGGTTATTTCTGTAAAGGTGCCGCCGTCGTTCTCGAAGTAATTTATATTGCCGTCAAATTCCCCAATAAAGGCATCCAAGTCCCCATCCCCGTCAACATCGGCAAGGGTGGGGGTGCTTGAGAAACCCACATCAACGCCATTAAATGGGTTGGCCGCACCGGTTATTTCTGTAAAGGTGCCGCCGTCGTTCTCGAAGTAATTGATATTGCCGTCTCTTTCCCCAATAAAGGCATCCAAGTCCCCATCCCCGTCAACATCGGCAAGGGTGGGGGTGCTTGAGAAACCCACATCAACGCCATTAAATGGGTTGGCCGCACCGGTTATTTCTGTAAAGGTGCCGCCGTCGTTCTCGAAGTAATTGATATTGCCGAGAGATTCCCCAATAAAGGCATCCAAGTCCCCATCCCCGTCAACATCGGCAAAGGTGGGGCTGCTGTTGGAACCCACATCAACGCCATTTAATGGGTTGGCCGCACCGGTTATTTCTGTAAAGGTGCCGCCGTCGTTCTCGAAGTAATTGATATTGCCGTAATATTGCCCAATAAAGGCATCCAAGTCCCCATCCCCGTCAACATCGGCAAAGGTGGGGCTGCTGTATCCCACATCAACGCCATTAAATGGGTTGGCCGCACCGGTCTGTTCGGTGAAGTTGGGGTCTTTGGGTTCGGCGATGTACTGCACTGCGGTACCGGTGCCTCCTACTAGGTAGTCGGTACTTGCACTTACATCTAACGTCACTTTGATATTTTCCGATACTTCCGGCACTCCGTCGTCTATAGGAGCGATATCGATATTGGCGGTGGTATCACCTGCGGGGATAGTTACGCTTCCCGATAATGCCGCGTAGTCCGTTCCAGAGGTTGCGGTGCTATCGGCGCTTACCGTATAGGTAATAGTTACATCCGCAGCCTGGGCCGCGTCCAGGGTGACGACGAAATTGCCGTTGGTCGGGCCATCTTCGCTGGGTATGACCCCTGGGGTAATGGTGGCTATGGGGGTGTCGTTCTCGAAGTAATTGATAGTGCCGTCTCTTTCCCCAATAAAGGCATCCAAGTCCCCATCCCCGTCAACATCGGCAAAGGTGGGGCTGCTGTCGGAACCCACATCGAAGCCATTTAATGGGTTGGCCGCACCGGTTATTTCTGTAAAGGTGCCGCCGTCGTTCTCGAAGTAATTGATATTGCCGTCAAATTCCCCAATAAAGGCATCCAAGTCCCCATCCCCGTCAACATCGGCAAGGGTGGGGGTGCTTGCGGAACCCACATCGAAGCCATTAAATGGGTTGGCCGCACCGGTTATTTCTGTAAAGGTGCCGCCGTCGTTCTCGAAGTAATTGATATTGCCGTCTCTTTCCCCAATAAAGGCATCCAAGTCCCCATCCCCGTCAACATCGGCAAGGGTGGGGGTGCTTGAGAAACCCACATCAACGCCATTAAATGGGTTGGCCGCACCGGTTATTTCTGTAAAGGTGCCGCCGTCGTTCTGGAAGTAAAAAATATTGCCGAAAGATTGCCCAATAAAGGCATCCAAGTCCCCATCCCCGTCAACATCGGCAAGGGTGGGGGTGCTGTTGAAACCCACATCGAAGCCATTTAATGGGTTGGCCGCACCGGTTATTTCTGTAAAGGTGCCGCCGTCGTTCTCGAAGTAATTGATATTGCCGTAATTGTCCCCAATAAAGGCATCCAAGTCCCCATCCCCGTCAACATCGGCAAAGGTGGGGGTGCTGTTGGAACCCACATCGAAGGTATTTAATGGGTTGGCCGCGCCGGTTATTTCTGTAAAAATTATAGCCATGTTTTTTCTTTTTGGTTAGTTTGAGTATTTTGGCTCGATTATTAAAATCTGGACTTAGGCATTATTGTTGGAAAAATGGACTTATGAGATTGCTATCCTGACGGACTGCTCCGCAAACGCTGTCCCTCGCAATGACAGAAATGGGCCTTTTTGCGTAGGTTCTACTATTAAAGCCGCGATTAAAAAGTTTTGTTTCCTTGCTTAACATAATGCTACAGATCTTTTTCCCCATCTCCCCACCTCCCCATCAATCATATGTAGCAAATATTTAAGTATTTCATATTAATTCGAGTGTAACCTATCAAAATCAAAGTTCCACTTTTTTTTCAACTACGAGGACGCAGCCATATTTGTCGGCTTCCCAACCACTTCTCCGCGCAACATTCGTCCCGCTGCTTCCAGTAATTGTTCTTCGAGATAAGGCTTGGTAAAATACCCTCTCGCCCCTAATTGATAAGCCATCTGGCGGTGTCGATCCGCACCCCGAGAAGTCAACATCGCGATCGGTAAATCAATCAAAGCCGGATCTTTCTGCATCCGAGATAATAACTCCAGCCCATCCATCCGAGGCATTTCAATATCACAGAAAACCAAATCACAAGGTAAACCCGACTTCAGTTTTTCCCAAGCTTCTTTACCATCTCGCGCTTCTTCGACTCGATAACCCGATTTCTCAAACGTAATCGATAATAGACTTCGCACCGTAATCGAATCATCAACAATCAATACCGTCGGTTGAGTCTTCTGAGGTTGCTGTTCAGTCGGCGCCGAAATCCCCGATGGCCAAGGACTAGCTTCCTTACGAATCCGACCCATTGCCAAATCAATCAGTTCTAGCACATCAGCGATCGCCACAATCTGACCATCCCCCAAAACAGTTGCACCCGCCACACCCACAGGCTTCGGCACAGGCCCTTCGAGCTGTTTAATCACAATTTCTTGTTCAGCTAACACCTGATCCACGACCACCGCCAAATGAGTTCCCGCCGATCGCAACACAATCACCGAGATCATATCCTCCTCAGTATTCGTCCCATAAACATTCCCCCGTCCCAAATGCCGTTTATAAGTCAGCAACTCTCGCAAATGCCGACAAGCCAGCAACGAACCCCGCCATTCCAAAGCCTGTGTACCATCGCTCATCGTCTGAATTTGCTCCCGAGGAATATCAATCATCTCCTCAACCCCATCCATCGGAAACGCAATTCGAGCGCGATCGCTAATGCAGCACAACGCCCGTGAAATACTCATATTCAACGGCAGACGAATGGTAAACGTCGTTCCCTTACCCAAAGTCGAATCGGTGGTAATCGTGCCTCTAATCTCATTTAAACTGGTTCGCACCACATCCATCCCCACACCACGACCCGCATACTCATCGGCTTGGTCTTTCATACTAAAACCCGGATGGAACAGCAAATCATAAACATCCAAATTCGACATCGTAGCGGCTCGTTCCGGTGTCACCAGTCCTTTACGAATTGCCTTTTCCTTCACCCGCTTGACATCAATTCCCGCCCCATCATCAGAGATCGCAATCACGGTTTGATTCCCCTGGTGAAAGACTTTAATCGCAATCCGACCATTAGCAGACTTTCCCGCCGCTACCCGCACATTTTGAGGTTCAATCCCATGCGTAATCGCATTATTAACCAAATGAATTAGCGGATCATGCAATTTACCCAACAACATCTTGTCAATTAAAGTCTCTCGACCTTCGACATAAAGTTCCGCCTGTTTACCACACTTAATCGAAATATCCCGCACCGGACGCGCCAATCGATCCGCTTCTTGAGCGAAAGGTTCCATTCTCGCTTTTGTCAACCCTTCCTCTAGCTGAGTTGTCACCTGTCGTAATTGACGACTGACTTGATCGGCTTCTTCGACCAAAAATTCAATATCAGCCGCTGACTCTCGAACTCGCACCACCAACTCAATAATTTCTTGAGACAAGGTATGGAAAGGTGTAAACCGATCTAACTCCGTAGAATCAAAATCATCATCATACAACCGTGCAATCGAATCATAACCCCGATTTTTTTGTTGATCATCTGAATTGCTACGAGGAGTATTCCACACCGAACTTTTGCGCCCCGACAGCAACGAAATTTCTAATAGACTTCGTTCATAAAAATCCTGCATTCGCTGTCCAACATCACTTAACAGCGACACTTGATCGAGCAAATTATCCAAAAACTGTCGCATCCGTTCTTGATCTTGCTCTAAGCTATTACGATTAACGACCAATTCACCCATTAAGTTACTCAGATTATCGAGTTGCTTGACAGGAACTTTCGCCGTTTGTTCAAAAACACGCTGAGATTTTGCCGTACCCCGTTGTCGCAATCCACCGCCCCCGGTTCCGGCAGGCCCTTCGTCACCGCCCAATAATCTTTCAAGGTCAGCAAACTCGTTATCTTCTTCTTCAAAATCATCTTCTTCCTCGTCGTCTGAGTCCATCTCCTCTTGAGCTTCTAACAAAGCATCAAGATCAGAAAATAAACTATCTTCTGCGATGATCAGTTCTGCTTCTGTGTTACTGTCATGCTCAGAACTTCCGTCATCTGTATCTTGATGGAGTAACAGTTCTAAATCATCAAAATCTGTCGTCCCAGACGTTTGAGAAGCCGTCACTGTTTCGACAGGGGCTGTTTGCGACTCGGCGTTATCTGTTTCTTCGTCAAGATTTTCAAATAAGTCACTAAACAAATTGTCAGAATCCATTGAAGACTCCTCTGAGGAAGTCATCGGTTGTGAAACAGATATCGTCCTCGAAGTTGTCGGAATTTGGGGAGTTGAATGGAAAGACTTATTTTCTGTTTCTTCGTCCCCACTAATCAGATATTCAAACCAGTCTGAATGATCATCATCAGAAACAACGGCAGAATAACTCTCCTGAATAAACTGTGGTGTTGAGGCAGAAAACACTTCAGCTTGAGAAGCCTCAAATAAATCCTCAAAACTGAGATTTTCTAATTCTAAATCTGATAGAGTCGTGTTGTTCGGTTGGCTAGAAGTTGATCGAGATTGAGCATCCTTTCCCAAACGATTTGTTGTGCCGATATTGAGCAAATCATCAAAATCCGTCGTTTTTAAATCAATGTTTACGGGGGGTTTTCCTCCTGAAGAAAAACCCGGTGGTTGAGGTGATATATTAGTTTGAGCAGATTGAGTTTGAGGCGAACTGCTGTCAGCATCTTGTTCGTCTGAGTCCGAACCAAACAAATCTAAAAAGTCGTAATCTAGATTTGGATTCGTTCCTCGATCTTCGGAAGACCCTAATTCTGATGATTGGATGCGATATTCTTTTTGCCAATCGCGGTCAATCGAGTGATCTCCTTCAAATAAATCGGCAAGACTTTTTAATTCTTCTGCTGCAATCTCTGGACCTTTAGGGGTGGGTTTAAAAGCATCCATTGTTGATTGAGAAGCCGACCAATTTTCTAAGAAAGAGAGATCAATATCTTCGTCTTCTGAGACAGTTTCCGAAAATTGATCAGCCATTTTAGCGGTCTGTGAAGGTGAAGATCTATTCTGATCGTCTAGAGCGTTTTCTCCCTTCGTATCAATAGATGATGATGTTTTTTGAGTCGTAGAACTTTCTGAGTTGCGGTTAACTACAGTTGAGTTAGTGGGTGAAGTGCTAGACTTTGGTAATAGAGTTTTGAGAACAGAACTTACCTCAATTTCATCTTCTCGATTTTCAAGTACCAACTCCTGAGCTTTTTTAATCGCTTTAATGGTGATGGGAGCCAGTGTAGAATAAGTATTTTCCGGATGAGAGATCACTCGTTCTACTGTCACAAAAAACTTTGACCAGTGAGACAGCTCAAAAGTTTCTCCCGCTCGTGCTAAACTCCGACAAATTTCGCTCAAAGCTTTACGGCTAGAAGCATTTTCTGTTTGTCTAAAAAGTTGCAACATTTCCCGCAGTTGATCGGGAACGTCACTCCTAAAAAACAACTCTTTGGCACTATTTTCTGGAGGCTTAGAAGCTGTAGCTTTTACCGTTTCTAGGTTAATACTGGTTGTCGTCGCAGAAGTTGGGGAAATAACCGTCGGTTGAGTTAAAATCAGTTCAGTCAGAACCACTTCATGTTGTCGTGCTAACACCTCAAGCTGAGAGTTGAGGCGATCAAAAGTCGGCCCAATTTTTTGAAGTTGATTTTGAGCCAATTCATCGGTTAATCCATAGGGACTCGATAACCCCTCAATTAAAGCTTTCAGAGTATCAGAAACCGCTAAAAAGGATGATTCTAGGTCTTGTTCAACCTCTACCCGAGACTGAGCTTGAATTTTTTCGAGGATTTTAAAGCTATCTTCTAAGCGATGAGCCGTTGTTTGAATACTGGTTAATCCTAACATTGCCGCTCCCCCTTTGACCGAGTGAGCCGCCCGATACACTTCATAAAGCAGGTCAGGATCTTCGAGCGTAGACTGTAATTTTAACAATCCTTGTTCGATCGTATCGAGGTGATCTTGTGCTTCTTCAATAAAGTATCCCAGGATGCGTTGTTGTTGTTCAGCTTGCATAGTTCGTGATTAAAAATAAAGGATTTTAAAGATTGAGAAGCTGAGGAGTTTAGGATTTCCTTTTGCCGATTCTCAGTTCCCTCTGTTTTTATTTTCGCTCAGATGGATCAACTCGGAACCTTTCTACAGAAGTCAGTAGATCTCGGGCAACACCGACGAGGTTACTCAAGGCATTAGAAACTCGGTGGGCTTCTTGAGACGTTTCTTGAGCGCTATGTTCAACCGCTTGCATAACTTGTGCTACCGCCCGAGCCGTTTCGTTTTGTTCAACGGTATCGGCTGTAATTGAACGGACTAAAACATCAATGCGGTTTGTGACTTGAATAATATTGTCGAGAGATTGCTTGGCTTTTTCGGCGAGTCGGGTACCATCGATGACCTGTTGGTTTCCTTCTTCCATTGCCATCATTACAGAGTTGGTCTGACTCTGAATTTGCATCACAATTTGTTCAATATCTTTGAGGGATTTAGCGCTACGATCGGCCAGTTGTCGAACTTCATCGGCCACAATCGCGAACCCTCGTCCTGCTTCTCCCGCCCTGGCTGCTTCAATACTGGCGTTTAAAGCCAATAAGTTGGTTCGTGAAGCAATTGTCGAAATGATCGCGACAATTTTAGAAATCTCTTGAGACGATTCTGCTAACCGTTTCACCTCACGGGTGGTTTCAGCCACAGTTTCGCGAATCTTCAAAATCCCGGCTACCGTCATCTGAACCGCTTCTCCGCCTCGTGTTGCTACGTCTGCTGCGGTTCTCGCCACTTCTTCGGCTTCTCGCGCACTATCGGCAACCCGTTGAATCGCATCGGTTAGCACTTGTACTGAGTTGAGGGTGGCGGCTAATTCTTCGGCTTGTCGCAGCGCATCTCCGGCGACATCTTTAGCAAAAGTCGCACTATCAGTCGCCCCTTTACTCACCTGACGTGCTGCCTGTTTGACTTGTACAACGATTTCTCGGAGATTTTGAATGGTTAAGTTAAATGAGTCGGCAACCGCCCCTAAGACGTCGGCCGTGACTTCTGCCGTGACGGTTAAATCGCCTCGGGCTGCTCCTTCTACGTCATCGAGTAAGCGAATCACTTGTCGTTGTAGATTTTCTTTGGCTTCTTCTTGTTCTTCGGCTTTGCGTTGAGCTTCGACTGTGGTGGTTTCGATAAACTGAGCCATGCGGTTAAATTTTGCCGACATTTGACCCAACTCGTCGATCGCATAGACCGTTGCCCTGGCTTTTAAGTTGTTGCGAGAGATGGAATCAAATTGATGTTGTAGATCTTGAGAGGCTTTTGACATTTGTCGAGAGGCAATATTACCCAAGCCCCAAGCGCTCAAAAAGCTGGTGACTCCCGCCACCATTGTCACAATCCAACCTGACGTTCTCAGGGAATTAACCACTTCTCGTTTTTGGTTGAGAGCGGCGGTCTGTGTGATGATGTTTGTTGCTGTCGCCACTAAAATCAGAGTCGCAACTCCTGTCCCGATAGCAGTATAGAGAAACTTAACTTTAAAGGTTTTATTTTCCAGAAAAGCAAACGCCCCTTGTTCGACAGTAACCGCTGCTTCCGCTGGATCATCAATCTGAGAGGTAAAAGTCGTCACTACTTCTTGATCGAGAGGAACATTAAACAGTTCGTCATTGCTAATTGCGGAGTTATCTCGATCTAAAGCGCTGCTGGCAGTGACGGTAAAATCACTATCAACTTCTTCGTTAAAGCCGGAGGAGTCAGAAATAAACGCCGCTTCTTCTTCTCGGGTTGCTTCAAAGTCTGGGAGGTTCCCTAAATCATCAAACTCATCAAAATTATCCAAAAAGTCATCTTCATCGAGGTTGGAAGACGTGGTGCTGAGATCTTCGTTGAAGTCTTCTGACTCTGTAAATCCATCGGAGAACTCATCCTCTGGGACGTGACTTGTCCCATTGGCATCGGAGAAATCTGCCTCCTCTGCAAATGTTTCATCATCAAAGGCATCTAAGCCAAAACTATCGGGAATCTCGCTGGCATCAAACATCTCCTCATGCTCGGTGTTGCCATTGTTGACAGAAGATCCATTCGACCAAGAGGATTGATTGAAAAATGAGGGAGTGTGCGCCTCGTCGTCATCGCTTTCTAGGTCAGGATCTGCGCTAAAATCGTCGAGTGTAAATCCCGACTGAGCATCTAACTGAAAATCATCCTCGGTTGAGCCGGATGGCTCCATGAGTAAGGTTTCAGCTTCTGCATCTCCCCCGTGCAATTCTTCGTCGAATTCTTCTATTTCTTCTGTTGGAGGAATATAGCTTTTACCATTGGCTTGTTCGGTGAGTGTAGCGGAGGTTGTTGCCGGCTGATCTGATGAACTGAAGTGCAAATCATCAGAGATGTCTTCGTTTTCGGAGTCCGGGGCAAACTGTAGGGATTGAAAGATATCATCTAAATCGGAGTTGAATTCGTCGAGATCGATGCCTTCGGCGTTTTCTGAAACATCGCGAGTTGTCGAGTGGGCAACAGTCGGCTGAGTTTGAGGGCGACCATTTTTTTGAGTGGCAACCTTGGAAGCGGGTTCGTCGTCCTCAAAATCGCCAAGTTCCATGATGTCATCGATCTCGAATGCTTCCTCAGAATCGGTTTCGGAAGTTTCGGACTGAGGAAGGGTGTCATAATTTTCAGGGGGTTCTTCTGCTAGAAAATTACCCGACCAATCTTCATCCGGTTGTCGGATTTCCTGTTCTACCGAGTCGGAGATTTGTTCGTCATCAAGCTCGAAGGGATCGGATTCGAGTTGAGTGGCGATCGCATCTTCATCGATCTGATCACTCAATCCCTCACCCCCTTGAGCAAAGGGATTTTCAGCCGTTATCGGGTTGGGGTTGAGCATTTCCTGTTGGGATTCGGAGTCCAGGTTGCCACTGTTCATTAAGTCCTCGAACTGCAAATCCCCACTGAGATCTTCTAGATCTAAGTCGTCATCAGACAGATCAATACTGATTTCATTGAGGTCTTCTTCTGCCTCTATACCCCCTGCTTGTCGTTGAGATTTAGACAGATCAACCTTATCTAAATCAATTTCTGCATTCAGGGGAGAGGAGTCCAAGTCGGAGACGGAGAGTTCTTCTAATTCGTCTAAATTCAGTTCAGAGTCGAGTTGAGTTTCGGAGTGGTTGGCGAACTGATCGAGGTCAGCATGACTAATGGCCGTTTCAGCCATCAGTTCTTCGTCTTCGAGTTGAGTGTCGGCTGTACCAAGATCATCAGGATCATCGAGAGCGATATCTGATCCGAGATCACCACTGACAGCATAGGCGGCGGAGTCGGCTATATATTGATCCGCTTGGGTCATCGCCTCATGAGCCTGGTCGATCAGTTCGGGGTCGTCGGTCAGCTCTAATACGGCAAAATACTGTTCTCGAGCCACCTCAAACTGCTGTAACCCATAACCATAGATGTAGCCGCACAGTAACCGAGCGGATGGATCTTCGGGATAATTTTCAACTAACTGATAGACTAATGCTGCCGCTTCTTCATAATTTCCTTGGTTATAAGCGGCTTCTGTTTGTTGATACTCTTGCAGGAAGTCTGTACTTGCTTGCATTACCTAATTCCCCTTTCCGTTTTTTTTAGTTCTTTATGGCTTAATGTTTTAGCGTCTCAAATTTAGTCTTTTATTTAGTTGAAGTCGGTTTGGCGGTTTGAGAGGGCTTATTATTGACTATTTTATTTTTTATTTTGATCGATTGTTTGATTACAGATTCCTAAGGGGTTGTACTAGGTGAAAGTTGAAAATGAGATCAGTCTTCATATTCGAGATTGTCTTTTCAATGGAGTTGATCAGGTTGAACCGTTAATGTTTAAGCCGCTCCCCATCGGGCTGAACGCACAACGGTAATTTGATCAAGAATTCGCAGGGGGTCTTTATTCTCACCCATCTGACATTCTCCTTTGATAAACGGTGCCATGGTATCCGGGACTTGATTGGGCATTTTCATCTGTTCGATATCGAGCCAAACAATATCACCGATTTTCTCGACCGCTAAACCCAAAATCGTATCGTGGTCTTCAACTGCAATCACCGGAATCTCCGTGCGATCAGTATTAAGAGGGATTTGATCTCCGAGAAATTGACCGAGATCAGCAACCCAAACCACTCGACCTCGAATATTCAGTGTTCCTAAAAGTAAGGGAGAAATATTCGGAATCGGAGTCATTCTATCCGGCGACTGGGAAAGCACTTCTTTGATTCCAATTGCCGATAATGCCAGTTCCATCCCTGAAGGTAGATAAAATCGCAAGTGAGGTTCTCCCTCAGGAGTCTCTAGTTCTTGAAACTCAGGGCTGTCTGGACTTTGGCCTGTTAAAAAGTCAGGATTACCGACCATAGGATCAATACTCAACCTCGCAGTAATTGTTTGACAGTTCCGACCAGTTCAGTCGGTTGAAAGGGTTTAGCGATATAAGCATCTGCTCCTTGTTTCATCCCCCAGTAACGGTCAAACTCTTCTCCCTTAGAAGAACACATAACAACTGCAATGCTCTGAGTTTTGGGATCAGACTTTAAACGCCGACACAATTCATATCCATTCATGCGAGGCATAACAATGTCAAGAACCACCAAATCCGGACAATGTTTCTGCACTTGTTCTAGGGCTTCAACACCATCACTTGCTACCGTTACGTGTAAGCCACTGTCTTTGAGGAGATTTGAGATCATCTCCCGTTGTGTGACACTGTCTTCTACGACCATAACTGTACTCATACTGTCTGACTGAATTCCTGGGTTTAGGGTTAACGGGCGGTCATGGAGAAGCGGGAGAGAGTGTATCCGACGATCAATTGAGGTTAGCCCTCGCGCCGAGGAAGGCACTCCGGTTTCAGACCAAACGGTTAATTACGACTATGCTTGAAGAATACTCTAATATAGTATTGTTTGATTCAAGTATACCCAAAAACGTTTAATAATTTTAAGCTCAAAAGGATCAATACATCCCCGCTATTACTCAAAGCTATCTTCAATTTCGTCGGCTAACAACCGTTCAGATGGCAGTCGATTCGGATCTCCTTGACCGACATAAGTTTCTACCAATGTCAATAATTCACTTTCCCCAAAGGGTTTAGTCAGATAATCTGTCGCTCGCACCATTCGGGCTCGGAGTCGATCAATAAATCCATCAATCCCGGTTAACATTACGATGGGGGTTTGGCGAAAGGCAGTAGAGTTCCGCAGCATTGCACAGATTTCATAACCATTAAGTTCGGGCATAGCAATATCACATAAAATCAAATCCGGTTTGAGTTGAAAAACCAAACTGAGTGCTTTGAGGGGATGACTGATTGCTGTCGCTTCATAACCTTGTAGATCGAGAATGGATTCTACTGTTTCGCGGATCACAACATCATCATCAATACAGACAATTCGCGGAACTTTTTTAGACAGATCAAGCTGATTTTGAGCCGGAGATTCACTTTTTGAGGTCGGATGTAACACTTGCACCAGTCCCTGTTGTACAAAAGGATACATCGCTTTGGTCACGGTCACAATATCTCGGTTCAAATAGCGAGCAATTTGCCGAAAGGTTGTGTCTCCATTGGCCCAACGGTTCAGGGTGTCAAAAGCATTCGGACGTAATGTCTGCTGTAATTTCTCCGGGTCAGGAATGAGTGGACATTGATTGGGAGATTGAATATGAGGATGAAATGTTTTCCACTCTTGGACTTGCTTCATAATCTTCGCCAAGAGAGAACTAATCTCTAAGGTCGTTAACTGCGGAGCGAGGGGAGCGCCCATTTCAAAACTAAACGAACCCTGGTGCAAACTCAGTAGATCAAACAGGGTTTCATAAACCATCCCATGAATAATACTGCGAGCTTGGGCTGGTGTAATTAGATTTTTCTCTAATAAAGCCCAGAGGTAGCCGTATTCAGGAGCATTCACCGAAGCAATTGAAGGAACTTCAATCTGATCGAGGGCGTTATCAGCCTGAAAACGACGTAGGTAATCGCGCAAGCGGGACAAACTATCTTCGCTCTGACCTGCATAAATAATGCGACCATTAAAGCAAAAAACCAACCAGCACGGCCCTCCCAATTGAGGACGACGCTTACCCCCGGTTGTACTAGACGTGGGGCTATAAGCCTCTACCATAAGTTCTCCGGTTCGCTGACCTAGCTCAATCAGTTGCAGAATACTGCGGATATCAATCTCACTTAAAGAGCCTTGCATGCAGCAAGTGGCCTCCTTATCACCGTTGAATTCTATGTACATCCTCTCACACCAACCGCTTCGGAAATTGGTGTAAACTCTCCTTCTACTGAGATCGGTTCCGAAAGCCGTGACTCACTTCCGACTCTGCTGACGAACAACCGCAAGCTGAATCAACATAGGAAACTTCGTCTAATTCACGGGAAATAGTCCGGTAGAGTGGAAGCCCCGTGTCTTTAGACCGGGGAGGAAACTCGACACGAGCGGTTTTAACCGCCTGTAAAAAAAATAATGGGGGTATGGTTGCCCCCAACACCCATTTCTAGGGTAATGTTTGCCTCGCATAAGTTATCGGTCGGTACTTTCCACAACACACTGTCTTACCCCTCGTAGGACTGTTTAATGCTGTGGTTCTAGAGCCGGAGACTGGCCACGCATCTCAGGCTCGGAACTTTAACTCTTGCCGATAACGTAGCCCTCAAGGGACTTAGGCGGGTACTAGCTACCTAAAAAGAGAAGCATGATGCCCCGTCTCTTTAGAGCGGGGTGCTGACTCGCGCTCTAACTCTCGCTATAATTTTTTAATTGAACAGGAGAGAATTTTCAGGCGAGATCATCAATCTTGTCGGCAATTCTTGCACTCAAGCTGAGACAATCACTTACTGACACTCATCCACTTTACACTGACATACCGCTCGTGAACGCAATTTGGTAAGATTTCAGAATGTATATCCTGAGGAAATGTTCTGGTGGCTATTAGCGGTAGAGTAAAATTGAGCAGGAACACCGATCTATCGATCCACGATTGAGACTGAATAATTTCTGTCTGTCGATTCTACTTAAACACCTCACGAGGACGATCACCGTGCTGTATTTAGCGGAAGTACAAAAGCAGAGAAGCTTTGGCTTGGGGAGCGGTCGAGCTGAACTCAAATTGCTGGCGTGTCAGCGAGGAGAGAACAACTGGAGCGCTGTTACGGGTGATGAGGTGATTCCCGCAGAAGATGCTAATAACTTCAAAGACGGGGCTTTAGTCTTAGTAGACCTCAATAACAACAAACACGTTCAACGCATTCAAGACGCGGCTCGACAGTTGGTGAGTATTCTCCAAGATTTCTCTCGCTTACAAGACAAGTTCAAAACTCAACAAGAGGAAATTGAACAGTGGAAAGAGTCTCTGACTTATCAAAGTCAAGAACTTAATCGTCGTGAAATGGAAATGGAGGCGCAACGCGAACAACTCGAACAGCTAGAAGGAGAGTTTGAACGCCTCGAACAGCAACGCCAAGAAGTTGACTCTGCACGGGAAGAAAGCGAACGACTTCGCTCTGAGTTAGAGCAATCACAGGCTGAAATTGGTCAAACTCGTGAACAATTGCAACACCAAATGCAGCAGCTTGAAGAACGACAAGCGGGTTTACAAGCGGCTCCCACTCTCAGCAACGAACACTCTCAACAACTTCAGTCTTTGTTGGCTCAACTCTCGACTCCGGTGACTCTTGATGCTTTGCAAAGCCAGCTTCAACAATCAACTGAACGTCTAGAAGCTGGACACTCCACTTTACAACACCATTGGCAACAGCTTCAAGAAAAACAAACGTCTGCCGAGCAGTTGCAACAACAAGTTGATCAAGCTCGTGACTCTCTCCAAACTCAATGGCAACAATGGTATGATTCTCAAGACGCTCTGACTCATACCCAATCCCAACTTCATGCTCAACAAGCTCAATTAACGGCGAAACAAGAGTTAGCTCAAAGCTGGCAATCTCAAATTCAAAGTCGCCAAACGTTGTTAGCTCAACTGGAAAAATTAGCGGCTCAGTTTGATGATATCAATAGTGTGGGGGTGATTGTTAATGTTCCGGCTTTAGAAGCGATGCCGATTAACCAACTTCAGCAGGAGGTTGAAAAACTCCAACAAGAATGGGATCGTTGGTTTAATATGCTCACAGAGCAAGAAGATGAGTTGAAATATAAGCGAGAAGAAATTGAAGAACTTCAACAAAAACTGACCCATTCTAGCGAGGGCGAACGTTCTCGGATTGAAAGTGAATTGACGGATGAACATGATGCCTATGAGATGTTAAATCGGACTCTAAGCGGGCAACGTCGCACCCTCAGAGAACGAGAAGCGATTTTAATTCAGCATCAGGCGGTATTATTAAAGCGTCAAGGTGTACCTGCGAATGCTCAGACCGATGGCCCTGTTAATTTTGAGCGGGTTTTATCGAGTTTAAAGGCTCAAGCACAGGAACAACAGCAAAAATTACAAGACCTCGAAGCTGAAATTTCTCAAATTCAAACCACGATTCAACAAACCGAAGAAACCGTTAACCAGCAAACCAACGAACAACAACAAAAACGTCAAAAACTTGAAGCTGAAGAACAGAGTTGGCGCGAACAATATAAAGCCGTTTCTCAACTCTGGGGAGGTGTAAATTTGTATCAGCAAATGTTACAACCGATTCAAGATCATTGGAATGAACTCAAACAACAAATTGAAACCACAACAACAGAATTAAACCAACTTCATCAAACCCGTCAAGAACAATCTCAACAAATTGAACAGTTACAACAAATTGTTTCTAATTTAATTTCTGCTTAAATTTGACAATCATAAAAGTATGAAAAAAGAGTTTGAAATTCATCAAAAAGTACGAATTATCGGCATTCCAGAGTACATTAAAACAGCGGAACCGATGCCCATGTTGCGCCCTCCTAACGTGGTTAAACTCGGAGAAGAAGGAACTATTCTTGATCGACGTCCGGGCGGGTATTGGGGTGTTCGTTTTGAAAAAGGAGCCTTTTTAATGGAGAGTCAATACCTAGAAGCCATTGACTCACCTGAATCTAATCCGTCTCCAGAATCGTGATCTGATTGTAGATTGGGGTTGATCGGGAGGTTGGGCGGTTGGGAGAAAGAAAAAAGTTCTGAGTTCTGAGTTCTGCCTGTTGTGGCATTATTATTTAAGTTTAATAGAAAATCAATGCACATTCGCTTAATATTTTCACTCACAATAATTGATTCCCAATCGTACAATAAGAACTAGGTGAAAAATCAACATCTACTGGAAAAATAAAGGAAACGCTCTTTAATGCAAACACTCAATAAACCCCTACAACAACAAGAGATAGACAAGCCATTAACCATTGCTGGAAAAAGCTTTAACTCTCGCCTGATGACTGGAACAGGTAAATATCGTACTCTAGAACAAATGCAGCAAAGCATCCTGGCGAGTGGATGTGAAATTGTCACAGTCGCAGTTCGACGAGTTCAAACTCAAGCCCCTGGACACGAAGGACTTGCAGAAGCCATTGACTGGACAAAAATTTGGATGCTTCCCAACACCGCAGGCTGTCAAAATGCAGAAGACGCCATTCGAGTCGCCCGGTTGGGACGGGAGATGGCAAAATTATTAGGACAGGAAGACAACAATTTTGTCAAGTTAGAAGTTATCCCAGATCCCAAATATCTGTTACCTGATCCTTTTGGCACCTTAGAAGCCGCAGAACAATTGGTAAAAGAAGGGTTTGCAGTGCTTCCCTATATTAACGCTGATCCGTTAGTTGCCAAACGTTTAGAAGAAATTGGCTGTGCGACAGTCATGCCTTTGGGTTCTCCCATTGGTTCGGGACAGGGAGTTAAAAACGCTGCCAATATCCAGATTATCATCGATAACGCTAAGGTTCCCGTTGTGGTGGATGCGGGTATTGGAACGCCTAGCGAAGCCGCAACAGCGATGGAAATGGGAGCGGATGCGTTATTAATTAATTCGGCGATCGCTCTAGCCGGACAGCCTGCTATGATGGCACAAGCGATGGGAATGGCAACACAGGCGGGTCGTTTGGCGTATCTATCGGGACGGATTCCCATTAAAAATTATGCCACAGCTTCTTCTCCGGTGACGGGAACGATTAGCTCTTGAGTCTTGTGATCTAAAGTTCTCAGAGGTTCCCTACCCAGGGGAACCCACAAGTATACCTAAAGTTATTTAACTATGGGCAAATTTTTGTTACTCTAGACTAAATTAGATGAAACGAGGACATTAATTTATGCCTTATACAACCGAAGAAGGTGGACGCCTAAACAACTTTGCCGTTGAACCCAAAGTTTATACTGCTGAACCTCCGAACAAAAATCAAGTCCGCAATTATATCATTTTAGGATCTTTAGGTATTGCTTTAATTGTTGGTTTAATCGTTGTCGCTGTTGGAGTTTCTGGTTAACAAAAGAAAAGATTTTTTAGCATCGTTCTTTAAATTAAATTAGGCGTTCTTAACTGATCCAGGTGTTTGAAAGTTCAGATACCTGGTTTGTTTTATAGTGCTTCGCAGTGGGAACAATTTACAGTGACCCGTGAATTGTTCACTTTCCTCGTAAGTCATTTAAAAACACTTAAGCCACTGTAAATCCTGTTAACTCCCTATATTCTGGGCGATAAAATCCTAATACAATATCCTCTTTGGGTATACCTAAATCTAAGAGTTCTTGAGTAATACCTTCTTCTGTTCCATCGTACTCGACCCAAATTTTTTGATTATGAATTCGCAGATGAAACACAACGGCATGAACTCGACCTGTTCGATCCCAGCCTAAATCAATGAGGAGATAATTATCTTTAATGGTATCACAGAGAGGTAACGTTTCAATTTTTCCATGACTGGGAATATATTCGGCATGACGTTTAACAACAGTTTGAATGATTTGCCGATACTGTTCTATCTGAGCCATTGCACAATTTCCTCCAAACTGGGGTCAAATATTAGAAATGTAATCTGATGGTCATCTACAATTTCTTGTATAGCAGGTCTTTGGAAAAAATCTTGATAAATATCTTGAGCAACTGCCAAATGTAATTCTCGTTCTGGATTGACTCGTCTGAGCTAATGGCGACAGCCCCGCGTTCTATCGAAGATGAACGTCGGGAAGGATAGCCCGACAAATTAAGGACTCGATGTCCGAAATTTTGTCAATTAGGAGTTTTTTGATTCTCAACATATTCTTTTAATTGTGAAACAGTTACACCTCCGCAACTAGCAATAAAATATGATTCATTCCATAAAACTGACTTTCTATAAACATCAGCTAATTCTGGAAATTCAGTTCTTAAACGACGACTGGTTATAGATTTTAAGTTACCTACAAACTTAGGTAATTCTAATTGTGGGTAATATTGGAAAAGCAAATGAATGTGGTCTGTTTCCCCATTAACTTCAATCATCTGACAATCCCATTTACGGCGTTCCCATATGATGGTTTGAAGTCGCTCTATTATAGCTCCTGTAAACACTTTACGTCGATACTTAGTTGTCAAAACCAAGTGGGCTTTTAAGTCTGATATTGCTCTCCCGCTAGAGACAAAATCATCTTTCATGTTGTCACCGTGCCTGTTTTATGTTACAGTCATTGTAACAGGTCGAGGTTTACCATGATAATTTCTTACCAATATCGTTTAAAACCTAATTACGAACAACGTTGTCGTCTCAACAGTTGGCTAGAAAAATTAAGGTGTCAGTACAATTATTTGTTAGCTGATAGATTTGATTGGTGGGAAAACAACAGAAATTACGTTAATTCTTGTCCTTTAGTTTGTAGTATTGCTGAACCTAGAGAACAACCAGAATACTATAAACAAAAAAGATCCCTTGTTCAATTAAAACAAGAGCGACCTTGGTATAAAGACATCCATGCTCATGTTTTGCAAGATATGGTCAAACGAGTCGATCTAGCTTTTAGTCGTTATATCAAGGGAGATAAAAATGGAAAACGTAGCGGTAAGCCTCGA
>NZ_AAVU01000072.1 GCF_000169095.1 Lyngbya sp. PCC 8106 | reverse complement strand
AGAAAAATCTTAAGTTCTAGATCTAACAAACGTTATTTTATACAGTCGCTAACTCAGGAGTCGGACGCTTGCTGTTACGAATTCCAGCGATCGCTTCGGCGTAATCAGACGCTTTAAATACCGCAGAACCCGCTACAATTGCATTGGCACCCGCTTCTAAAACCTGCCAAGTATTATTAACTTTCAAGCCGCCATCGACTTCGATCCAAGGATCTAAACCCCGTTGATCACACATTTGACGCAACTTTTGAATTTTGGAAACAACACCGGGAATAAAGCTTTGACCGCCAAAACCGGGGTTAACACTCATAATCAACACCAAATCACACAGATCCAAAGAGTATTCAATCAACTCTAAAGGAGTCCCAGGATTCAGTACAACCCCTGCTTGCTTACCGAGTTCTTTAATTTGACCTAAAGTACGGTGGAGGTGAGGAGAGGCGTTGTGTTCGGCGTGAACCGAGATAATATCAGCGCCCGCCTTGGCAAAATCCTCAACATACTTTTCTGGTTCAACAATCATCAAGTGAACATCAAGGGGTTTGCGAGTGACAGGTCGAAGCGCTTCGACGATTAACGGACCAATGGTAATATTAGGAACAAAACGACCGTCCATCACATCAACGTGAATCCAATCGGCGCCGGCTTCATCTACTGCGCGAACTTCGTCTCCCAAGCGACTAAAATCGGCCGATAATATAGATGGAGAGATAACAGTTTGTTTTTTGGACTGGGTCATGGTGTAATATGTTCTCCTACATCTGGGGTTGTATTCAGTGTATCAGAATTTGTTCTGCTGTATGGACGGCTACTGACGAGTTTGATAGATCTAGCCATCAGGGATCAAGATTTTTTGTAGGAAACACCAATCCGAAGTCCAAACTCCCTCGTATGTGATTGAAGGCTTAACGAACGACAGGAGATATTATGACTAAAATCGATCCCCTAGACTATCCGGATGACCAACACGTTCGACTGTTTGTTTATTTGGTTCCAGTCATCGGCGTTTTTCCGGCGCTGTGGACTTTGTATCGCCGTCAGGGAACACCCCAACACAGAGCAACCAGTCGCTTGGCGGTGATCTTGGCTCTCAGTTGGCTTCTGGGACATTTGGCATTAGAGGCAGGCTCTAGTACAACGGAATTTTTAAAGTTGCCTCTGTTGTTAAGTAGTAGCATATTGACAACCAGTTATTTTATAGTTTGTTTTGGATTAATGATTCGTCTTTGGCAACGTCAGCCGATCTGGTTGCCGGGAATGAGTCACCTGGCGGAAAAAGTGCTGAAGAAGCATCTGTCTTGACTCTGGAGACAGTTTTTCACTGTTTTCCAGCTATTGATAAAAAAACGTTATTTTGTGTGTGAGGAAGCCTGTGTCTGCTCGTAGAAATCATCATCATCTATTGCGTCAACCGAAAACAACTCAACCGATTCTCAAGAAACTCTCCCAATCTGGCCCTGGACGATGGTTAGGGTTAGCATTAGGGCTAGCGGGAGTGGCGACCATCTCTGCAACCGCAGGTGCATTACTCGCTGTCTCTCTTTCCACGACACCGTTGATGCAGCAAAAGTTGACCGCAGAGGAAGCCGCTGTATTTTCTAAGAACGAAATGGCTCGGGGAAATTTGCGTTTTCCTCAATTAACTCGCCCGGTTAATATTCTGGTTTTAGGGATTAAAGTCCTCACCTCGGACTTGGAAGATGAATCTCAAGAAGATATGGGGTATCACGCCCTCGTAGATTCGTTTAAAGGGTTATCAGATACCATGCTTTTGGTTCGGTTTGATCCGGCTGAAAAGAAGTTAAAAGTTTTGTCTGTTCCTCGAGATACTCGCACTTATGTTGAGGGAATGGGTATGACAAAAATTAATGATGCGAACTATTATGGGGGTCCTGCTTTGAGTGCCAAAGCAACGAGTGAGTTGTTAGGAGGTGTGGGAGTTGATCGCTATGTTCGTGTCAATGTTCAAGGGGTTGAAAAACTGATTGATGCTTTGGGCGGTTTAGATATTTATGTTCCCAAAGATATGAAATATAGCGATGATAGTCAACATTTGTACATTAATTTAGAACAGGGTCAACATCATCTCAATGGCTCTCAGGTGTTACAATTTTTGCGCTTTCGTCAGGATAGTTTAGGTGATATTGGCCGGGTTCAGCGACAGCAAATTTTAATGCGAGCCTTTATGGAACAGGCGTTAAACGTAGGGACAATTTCTCGACTTCCCAAGCTCGTTTCGATTATTCAGTCTCATATTGACACGAATTTAAGTTTAGAGGAATTAGTCGCTTTGGTGAATTTTGCAACTCATGTGAACCAAGAAAATATTGAGATGTTAATGGTTCCCGGAGAATTTAGCGATCCGAAAGATTATAAGGCGAGTTATTGGCTACCTGACTACAGCCGTTTAGATGGAATTTTGGCTAAACATTTTGATTTTGGCTATGATTCTTGGCGTTTTGAAAATGTTGATAGCCGAGATTTGAGAATTGCAATTCAAGACAGTACAGATGATTGGGATGCGGTTGATGGTTTGGTGATGGAACTCAATGATGATGGGTTCTGGAATGTTAAGGTTTCTAAGCCTTGGACTCAACCTTTAGAAGTAACTCGAATTGTTGCTCAAGATGGTGATACTGAGGGCGCTGAATCGATTCAACGGGCTTTAGGTTTTGGAAAAGTGGTGGTTGAAAGTACCGGGTTTTTAGAGTCTGATGTAACCATTCAGTTAGGGCGAGATTGGCTCGAAAAATACGAGAAACAACAGCAATTAGAGAATCTAGAAACGGAAACAGAAACAGAAAACCGTGAAGATTCAGAATCGATTAGAATTGAGAACTTTAATTAATTTTTAGATTCAGGTGCATCACATTCCAACCTCAGATCTCTAATTATTTTGAGCAGCGCAGGAAACAAGTTTCAGGATAAAAAGGAGGAAGTTTCTGTTTTTATTTGATGATTTTATGCGGCTAAGTGTGCAGTCCTCTATCTTTTCTAGTCCACTGCATGGATTTACTTATTACTCTGGTTATTTCGTTTATTTTGTTGATTTTTAGTACCCTCAAAGGGTACTTTGTTTTTTATCCTTTACTCGCTTCGTTGTTACTCTGGATCGTGATTCTCGTCAGGCGAGGGTTTTTGTTGAAAGACTTGATAAAAATGGCGATCGCAGGTGCTAAAAAGTCTTTTCCGGTTTTGATAATTTTACTCCTCATTGGTGCTGTGACTGCGAGTTGGATGACAGCCGGAACAGTACCCAGCCTCGTTTTTTATGGCATTCAAATCATTAACCCTAACTATTTTATCCTATTTGCATTCCTCTTAACCAGTTTGGTTTCTCTCTTAATTGGAACTTCATTTGGAACGGTAGGAACGATTGGAATTGCTTTAATGATTATGGCGAGTGATAGTGGAGTGAATTCAAATTTAGTCGCCGGAGCGATTCTATCTGGGGCTTATTTTGGCGATCGCTGTTCTCCGATGTCATCGAGTGCTAATTTAATTGCGAGTGTGACTCAAACTCAACTTTATCCCAATATTAAAAATATGCTCAAAACGGGATTTATTCCCTTGATTTTAACGAGTCTAATCTATTTGATTTTATCAAGATTAAATCCGATTTCAATCACCAACACAATACTGCTCTCAGAAATTATTAAAACTTTCCATCCTCAGCCCCTTTTATTGTTACCTGCTTTCGTTATTTTTATCTTAGCATTTTTTCAAGTTGAAGTCAAACTTTCAATGCTGATTAGTATCGGAATTGCAAGTTTAATTGCTTTAGTTTATCAACACTATAGCGTTTTAGAATTATTAGAGTTTATCTTCAGAGGATTTGAGCTAAATGAATCCTCGCCGTTACAACCTATTTTGATTGGAGGAGGAATTATTTCTATGGGAAAAGTTGTTTTAATTGTGATTATCTCGACAGCTTTGGCGGGAATATTAGCTGAAACTCATATTTTAAACTTTATCGAACAGTTTTTAAACAAAGCCAAATCTCAACAGCATTTATTTTTAGCGACAATATTGATTGGTACTCTCTCAGCCGCCTACGGTTGTACCCAAACCATCGCGATTTTACTCACCCAACAACTCGTACAAAAAAGATATCAAACTTTACAGCTAAAGAATGAGCAATTAGCAGTTGATCTAGAAAATACCGTTGTGATGATTTCTCCTTTGATTCCTTGGAATATTGCGGGTTTAGTTCCGGTGACGCTACTGATGAGTGATTTTAACTGTCTTCCTTATGCGTTTTATTTATATTTGATTCCACTATTTAATTTACTCCATAAACCGAAGGACGTAAGGCTGAATTAGGAAAGAGTCTTTGTAGTTTATTTTGACGTTCTTTTGGGGATTCTTCCGCCCAATTCCACAAGCTTTCATAGAAGAAGAATGAAACTCCAGCGAGTTCGTGATTTCGGGTTGCTTGCACTTGATTTTTGATCATATTCATCGGCGTTGGACGATTTTTTAACCCGCTTAAAATCCCCACAGCAAAGGGAATATGATTTTTTGCAAGATCTACTTCTGTACGTTCTAACTCAGTGATAAAACGTTCTAAATCAGGACGATAAACCTGTAAAACAATTTCTTCAATCCAACCCTTTCTTTCCCAAGTAAACCAATCTTGTAAATAAGCAGGTAAAGCAAAATGAAGCGGATTAGGAGACAGGGAAATAATACACTTTTGATCGATTGCTTTAACCGTTTCAAAAACCCGTTTCACAAATTGGTTAATTTTATCGGCTCGCCATCTCACCCAATAGGTTTCATAAAAATCTTCTGAGGGTGATTTTCCTTGATGTTCGGCTTGATAAAGATTCACCGTATATTCATCATAACCGAATTCTGAGGGTAAACCAAAATGATCATCAAATTGAATCCCGTCAATATTGTAATTCGTGACAATTTCTACAATTAAATCGAGGATAAATTGTTGAACTTCGGGATGAAAAGGATTCAACCAAACTCGCTCATCATTTCCCTCTTTTTTAATCAATGTTCCATCGAAACGACGAGTCAGCCAGTCGGGATGTTGTTTAGCTAAATCTGAGTCAGCCGGTGCCATAAATCCAAACTCAAACCAAGGGATAACAGTTAAACCTTTTTGATGTCCTTGTCTGACTAATTCTTGTAAAATATCTCGTCCTTTTAATCCAGGTGTGGGGTCGAGAGATTGTCCGAAATACTGTTGAGCAACTGCACTCGGATAGAGGGTATAACCGCCTTGCCAAACTGTCGGATAGATTGTATTAAAGTTGAGGGTTTTTAAGCGATTTAAGGCTTCTGTAATACCTCGTCGAGAAAATAAAACCTCGCTATCAATATTTGTGAGCCAAACGCCGCGAATTTCTTGCACTGGGGGAGTAATTGTTAAGGCGGGTTTGATGATGAAGAGAACGAAACACAGGCTAACAATAAAAGTGAGAAACTGAGGAATGATTCGCGTTTGTTTAAAGCCTTTCAACATAATTGATAGCGGAGGTCAAGGTTATAACAGCAAATAAAATAATAACATGACTTTCCCCCGAATTTTTTGAATCAAAGGACGATGTTTCCACTCTTGGTAACTAATACACTGACTTTCACTGAAACCATTTAAAAGAAAGTTTTCAATATTTTGACATAAAAAAGGTTGTGAAGTGGAAAGATTTAACTCATCATTACTCCAAAAACTACGGGGATCGAAGTTCGCGCTTCCCAAGCTAACCCAACCGTTATCAATCAGTAGAGTTTTACCGTGCATCATACTGGGTTGATATTCATAAATCTCTATTCCTTCACGCAGTAAGTTTTTATAAAGTTCCCGTGCTGAATAGTGAACAAAGGGCTTATCTGTTTTCGATCCCATCGTTAAAATTCGTACATCTACACCTCGATGTTTTGCTTCAATGAGTAGTTTTTGTATATTAGAAAACGGCAAAAAATAAGGGCTAGCAATCCAAATTCGAGATTGAGCCGCCATTATTAATGTTTGGTAAAGAGCGCGAATGGAAGAATCTCGGTAAGAGGGATCTTCACCGGATGTTACGAGTACCGTGGGTTGAGAGGTTTGTAATTGTTGAATTGAAGTTTCTTGAGGTAAAGGATTTTGACTAAGATCAATCGTTTTTCCGGAGTCAAGCCAATGTTGAATAAAAAGACCATGAAGACGTTCAACAACAGATCCTTCAAATTGAACTTCAAAATCAAACCAAGGCGCTCGATCTCCTTGTTCGGGAATACCATCCCAATAGTCAGACATTCCAGCACCACCAATCAGAGCAATTTGATCATCAATTAAGAGTAATTTACGGTGACTGCGTTGGAGATAATCGTAAGGTGATCGCCAACTAAAGGGATTAAAAAAACGTATTTCTATCCCATGAATTTCTAAGTTTTTCCAGTATCGTTCAGGAACAGATTTTGCTCCATAACTATCAACAATGACTTGTACTGTTACCCCAGCATTTGCTTTTTCAATCAGTGCAGTTGCAAAAGCATTAGCTCGTTCACCAGGGGTCATAATATAGGTTTCAAACAGAATTCGATGTTGGGCGTTCCGAATGGCGTTTAAACGGGCGGGTTGGATTTCATCCGCTTTGACCCAAAATTTTATCACCTCAGCATTATTGATAAAAGAATCAGATAAACTTGCAATTGTCAAGGCAAAATTAGGCGCATCTGTTGAAGGAAAGTTAAAAATTTTATAGTGAATTCTTCGCCGAAATACACCTTGAATATACAAAACAATGAGGATGACAATTGTGAGACAAACCCCAATTAACAGAATTACACTCAACCAGTGATCAAACGATAGCATTTGAGTTTATTAATAAGTTGATGATGATCCATCAGTAGTCGCCAGCAGGATAAAAATCTCTAAAGCTCAGAGGATATTGTCCTCAAAATATCATACAACTAATTCAATACGGGTGTCAGTTGTAACCCGAGGGAATAGTCATGGTTTTATGAATTTTAGCCTTTGACTACTGATTTTCAATGATATCACCAATCTCACTGATTGCCTTCATTATAGAACCCATTCGACTCGCGGCTTCTAAATCAGCACAAGCAATTATTTCAGGGTTACGCTCTGAGCAAATTATGACAGACTTATATTGAGCTGGATTCTGAATTTTTGACAGAGAATAATATTGAACTCCTGGGGATTTTTGGAGAATACCTAAATTGATTGTTTGATCGAACTCTTGCGGGTGATGTTTCCTGGAAGGCTGTTTTTTAGGGTTTAACAGCAGGTAGAAGTCTGAATCGGCGTTAATCATCTCTACTTTCAGACTTAGTTTCAAATAAAACTGACCATTTTCTTTGGAAATTTCCGCCTTTTTAAAATAATTTAAAGTTTCAGATTTGAACTTCCCTGAAAACAAAACTGGAAATGATTTATCCTGACTTTTTGTATTCAGTTTACTCGCAACTGAGGAACCTGAGACTGTTTGTGTTTCCTTTTCTATGATCAAAATAGCAGAAGTCAAAATGGTAGTCAGCCCGATTAAGCCAGATTTATTAGTATTCATCTTAAAATATGACCGAGAACAATGAGGATAAGAAAAAAATCTTCTCCTTTAATTTTAATTCATTTTGATTTAAACCTTGTCTATCTTTGGGCATTATTTGATTACAATCGAGCGAGGGAGAGCGACTTATTGTTAAAAAATAGGTGATCAGAGTTCAGGAGGATCAAAAACAGTAACCTCAACTAAAGGAGTAACGTCATATCCAACTTTTTTAATATAATTTTGAATATCACTCGTGAGACTTTCACTAATCTTTTCTTTGGAGAGTGTAACCTCTGAACCTCGTTGTACATAGAGGATACAAAGTAATGTATTTTGGTCTTCGATATTCGAGCGTGTAAAGCGAATATTGGCTTCTACAAGCTTTACTAAGGGATTGTCTCGAACAACTTGTTGAATGTCTGCCGTAGCCCGTTGAGCGCGACTCGAACGTTCCAAGTTAGGTGTATTGAAAAACTGCCAATTCAGCAGTCCGATTAAAACCAAAGTTGTGATTCCTAACGTGACTGGAAATACCCATTTTTTACCTCGATCATAACGCGCTCCCTTTGAGGATAAACCTCCATAAAAACGAAACAAAATTGCTGCTGATAAATTAATCCCGACCAGTTGCAATATCACTAAAAAAATACTGCCCATAAAAATATCCATTCTTCCGAGAGACAGCGCCATTCCTGCCGTTCCAGCCGGGGGTGCAAGGGAGGCAGCAACAAGCATTCCAGTCGCCGCTCCAGAGACTAAACTACTGCGTTCTGACTGCATTAAATTAATCGCGCCTGCGGCACCTGCTGTAATCGGAAGTAACACGGCAACTGAGGAGATTTGACTGTTTGTTAGCATCAAGCTAGTGGGGATTTCTTGACCAAAAATTAAACTCAACGCTGCTGCTACAAAAATCGTGACAAGAATTGCTACAAAATAACGCAATAAACTTCGCCATAATAATGTTAAATCTCCTCTCGCCGTAGCGATTGCCGTATTCATTGCTGGCCCTGCAAAAGGAGCAATTAACATCGCCGCAACCAATAAATAATTAGTATTTGTAAATAAACCAATCCAAACTACAACTCCGGCGAGTCCCGCATAACCCAAAAATCCTCGCCAGGAGCCTACACTTTGTAAGGCAGCGAGGAAGATTTCTATAGGACTACGTTCTTGTACTTCTTTAATTTGTTCCGGTGCTTCAGAAGCGGGAGGATGGAGTGCAATGATACCATGAGGAATCAAAGTAACGTGTAAATGAGGAATATTTTCTAACTGGTTGAGCAAACTTTCAATTTGTTTATTAGAGACATTAATTAACACTAATTCTTGTGATTCTTTATCATCAATTACAGCAAACCGAGCGAGGTTAACTCCCTGATGAGCTTGAGCAATACTCAGAACTTTTTTTCCCTGACCGTTTGGTACTTGAACCCATAACTGACGCATTTATTAACCCTTTTATTTACCCTTAATTATCTTGGAGATTACTCAAATTAAGCAACCTCCAACTCTGTAGTTTTAGATGATTAGTATTTTTTCAAATCCTTAACCGCAGGAGCCTGAATCACCTCTCCTTCACAGTTAAATCGAGCGCCATGACAGGGACAATCCCAACTTTTTTCAGCCGGATTCCAAGAGACAATACATCCCAAATGTGTACACACTGCCGAGACTTGATGTAAAGTACCTGACTCATCTCGATAAGCACCGATTTGATCGCCATTTACATTGACCACTTTACCTTCGCCGATGCCAACTTTTTCAGGAGAATCTAACAGACCTTTTAAACGATCACCAACCCAGTGCATACCAACATCAAGATTTTTCTTAATTGATTCTTGAGTCACAAATGGTGTTGGACGAGTGGAATCATAGAGGTTAGCCCAAGGATTTTCTTTACCTAAAATCAGATCAGATAATATCATTGCTGACATCATTGACTTACTCATTCCCCACAAACTAAAACCTGTTGCGACATAAGTGTGATTATTCATGGGAGTGAGCTTACCAATATAAGGAAGTTGGTCAAAAGAAACCATATCCTGAGTTGACCATCGATAGGCAATTTCTTCGACTCCAAAAGTAGAATAAGCATAATCTGCCAGTTGTTTGTATAAGACTTCTGTATCATCAGCTTCACCTACTTTATGTCCTTTTCCTCCGATTAAAAGCAGTGTTTTTCCTTCATGGGGAGTGGTGCGAATGGAGTGATAATCTTGACCCACGCCAATAAACATTCCTTGTGGATCTTTGGTAGAATCAATCCAGGCTCCGATTAAATAAGAGCGTTTAGGATAGGCTTTTGCAAAAAATAATCCTTGATCTAATATGGGTAAATTTGTGGCAATAATGACATCTTGAGCGGTGACAATACAACCATTTTCGGCTATGACCTGACAAGGATTTTCACCTTCAACGGTTTTGATTCGGGTGTGTTCAAAGATGTAACTGCCTTCACCGTGAATGGTTTTAGCTAAATGTAAAATGTATTTTCGAGGATGAAATTGAGCTTGATTATCAAATTTTACGGCTCCGGCTATCTCAAAAGGTAAGCCTGTTTGTTGGACGAAAGAAGCGGGTAATCCTAATTTTACGGCAGCTTCAAATTCTGCTTTTATTTTATCTAAATTATCCAGAGACGCTGCAAAGGTGTAGATGTCTTTGCGTTCAAAATCACAGTCTATTTGCTCACTTTGAATCAGATTTGCATACTGTTCAAGAGCGGCTTGATTAGATTCACCATATAAACGTGCTTTTTCTTCACCATGTTGTTTAATTAAATCTGCGTAAATTAGCTGGTGTAAGGAACTAATTTTAGCGGTTGTATGTCCAGACACGCCAGCGCCAACTTGTTCAGCTTCTAAAACAGCGACGGTTTTTCCGGCTTGTTTGAGTAATTTTGCTGCGGATATTCCGACTAAACCTCCTCCCACAATTGCAACATCTACGGAGATATTTTCACAGAGAGAAGGATAGTTGGATTCTAATGTAGAATCGATCCAAAATGATTGAGATTGTTTAGGTAATGAGTGAATCATAATCTTGTTTTTTTGAATTAAAAAATTCGGGATTTTTCCCGAATTGAGTTGAATAAATAACTTATGCCCCGACGACAACACCGCCATTTGGATGCAGAACTTGTCCTGCCATATATGAGGAATCTTCTGATGCTAAAAAGACAAAACAGGGAGCAACTTCTTTCGGCTGACCTGGACGTTGCATCGGGACTTGCTTCCCAAAGTTACTCACGTCATCACCCCCAAAAGCATCAGGAATAAAGGGAGTCCAAATCGGGCCAGGAGCAACGCCGTTCACGCGAATTCCTTTTTCAATTAAAGGTTGAGAAAGTGAGCGAGTAAAGGCTAAAATCGCGCCTTTTGTAGTCGAATAGCTTAATAAAGAAGCATTCCCTTTGTAAGCATTAATGGAAGTAGTGTTGATGATTGTGCTACCCTCTTTTAAATGAGGCATAGCTGCTTTCGTAAAGTAAAACATCGAGAAAATATTGGTTGCAAAAATGCTACCGAGTCGAGCTGAATCAATATCTTCAATGCTCGGTTCATAATATTGTTCCGCAGCATTATTGACAAGAATATTTAACTTGCCAAATTCATCGATAGTTTTTTGAACGGCTTCGTGACAAAAGGTTTCGTTGCGAATATCACCTTCAATCAATAAACAACGGCGACCTACACTTTCAACGGCTTTTTGAGTTTCTTGAGCGTCGTTGGTTTCATCTAAATAGACAATGGCAACATCAGCACCTTCTTTGGCATAATAAACTGCCACCGAGCGACCAATTCCACTATCGCCACCGGTAATTAAAGCAACTTTATCTTGCAGTTTGCCACTGCCTTTATAATTGGGATCGTCGTATTGAGGTCTTGGAGTCATTTCTGACTCTAATGCAGGTTGTCTATCTTGAGATTGAGAGGGAATTTTATTGGGTGTAATTGTCATGGATAACTCCTAAAGTTTCAGAGGTTTAATTTGAGTTTCTGTGTTGCCAAAAAGGGATGAGGAGAGTTAGAAAGCTGAAAAATTAATACAAGTTGAGATATTAACTTTTCAGCTTATTGACTCAGATTGCAATAATTAGTGTTGAGATTTACTGTTTTTTACCTGAACTGTTAGATCATTTTAACAGCGTAAAAAACAAACTTTTCTAAAATTGATAATTACTGCATTTGAGTTTGTAAGCGTTTCTTTGCTTCTTTAAACTCTGTCGCCATCTGTTCACGTTGACTATCATTCATGTTCTTCCGCATGGCGGCAAACATAGTACCTTCTTCTTGACGAGTATGGTCGCCAACCATGTCTTTAACGCGCTTCACCATCGCTTGAAAAGCTTCTGCATTGGGTTCGCTTGCTTTCATTTCATTGAGAACTTTTTCAAGTTCTGCTTGTTCATCGTAAAGTTCTTGAGTATCAGGCTCACCGTAGAAGGAACGAATACGAGGATAAACAACTTCTTCTTCAGCTTTAGCATGAGCAACTAAATCTTTATAAAGTTGTCCGAAATACTCCCGAATTTTGTTAGGATCTTGAGTTTTTTCGATTTCACGAATCAATGTTTTTGCTTTTTGATGATCCATGAAAATTAGGGTCATAATATCCATATCGGAAGCATCAGAGGCTTGAGTCGTGGCACTTCCTAATACACCTGTCATAGCCGCTAATGCGTCTTGAATTTGTCCCCAAATACTATCATCTGGTTCTTGACCCGTGAGTTCGCGAGTACCTAAATATTCTAAAATTCCTTTTAATTGCTCCTGATGAGCGCGGTTTTCAAAGTTAACTGCATTTAAAGGTGCGAGAGCTTCTTGAACATCAGCACCCACAACTTGTGCCGCTTTGTGAACCACTAAACCCGACAGAACTTGACCATGTTTGAGCAGTTCATGTTGAGCCATTTTTTCATACAAGGTCAACTCAGAACCTTGCATCATTTCCTGTGCTTGGTTCACCATTTTTTGAACTTTGTCTTTGGGTTCAGCCGGATTTCCGTACTGAGTAATTGTTGTTTCAATAATGCCCAGATTTTTCTCGTCATCTTCAATCATATCTTGCAAACGACTACGAATATCATTGTCGCTGCATTCTTGAATAAATTGACGTTCACTCATCAAAATTAAATTTTGAATAGCTCGCATATCTGCTAGCTTTTGAGCAATTGTCGCTCGTTTGTTATCAGTTAATGTGATAGGCATTGTTTTCTCTCTCGTACACTGGATCTGTAAAACCTATCTTTTATAATTACGCAGCTCTAGGAGAGATTCATCTTCCTTTTGATATAAGTTAAAAAATGCTTTTATGAATAGGTAGTGATTACTAGAATCTGAAAAAACTGAAAACTAAACTTTGATCATACCAAACTCTCTACAAAAATAAATAGTAATATTATTATTGTTAATTTCAGAATCTATAAAATTATCGGGGTACTCACGACAGTACCCCGACAATACTGATATTTTATTGAGTTACAAAATGAGCGAATTAATTAATGATCTTCTGCCGAATCTGGATCAAGTTGCCATCGTTGTTCATCTCGTTGGTCGAGTTTTGATTTAACTTCTAGCGGCTTAGTATCGGGTGTATCAATTCCCACTGCATCGGCTAGACTTTCTGTATCATGACGTTCAGGAACAGCATCCATTGCCTCGGCTACAGGTGTATCTGGAATAACTTTGGTTTGATATTGAGGAAGATTTTGATCAGAAGATTGAGTTGCCATTATTGACTCCTTGAATATGAACTTATCATTTGCATCTGGAAGAAAACAGAGAGTAATTATAATAAATCCCCCGCTCTTCTGAGTTGAATTCACATTTCCAGTGAAAGCCCAGAAAACCGAGGGGTAAAGCCACCAACCAGAGCAATACTAACTTAATAAAACCACTCTATAATTTAGCGATTCTCAATTTTTTGTTTTGCCGCTTCTTTCACATTTTCTACTGTATGTTGTGCTGCGGCTTCTGCTTGCTTTTCCTTACCTTCTGCTTGGTCTTGAGGATCGCCCGTAATATTTCCTAATGCTTCTTGGGCTTTACCCTCAATATTTTTCATTGTAGCTTCTACTTTATTTTCGTTACTCATAAGTAAAGATCTCCTGTCTTTTTTATTCTTGAATTCAGCAAATAATTTTGCTAACTGTTCACAGTATATCGAGTATATATCTATCCTACTTCTACCGCAGGATAGATTCATTGACCCTATCTTAAGAGAGACTGTTATGATGGTGAAGCTGAATTCAATTGAGCTTGATAGTTTTTCTCGATTTCATTCAGACTTAAATCAAATTTCTCAGCAATTACCTTTAAAACTTCCAGTTCTTTTGCGGTAATCACACCATCACTTTGAGCAATTCGATAACATTGCATCAAGGTAGAAGGTGCAAAATCAGGATGGAGTTGCTGCAATAAATCATCTAAAGGCTGAGGATTTTTTAGGTGATTTTCAATCGTCTCGGCAGTTTTCGAGTTAAAATTCCCCTGTTGTAAAAGTTCTGAAATTACATCAGACCAAGATTTTTCAGGAGAACTTTCCAACACCGCATGAACCATAATTTGATCCATAATTTCTTCTTGTCCTAAAGCTTGTTGAAAATAGTTTTCCTGTTCTTGATAAAACTCAGCAGGCGTTAATTTTGTGCCATCGGGTTGAAGTTTAGCTTCATAAAATCGACAAGCAGCATAACCGAGTCCATACAGCATAACGGCGTTAGAAGAAGCCCCGACAAATGCACCAATACCGGGAATAACTTCAATCACACCAAATCCTACTTTTAAAGCACTTGAACCGCCCAAAGATAAGCCAAAAATTCCTAAAACTTCTCCCCGACGTTCGGCATCATTGAGATCAAGACCATAAGCAGCAGCAATTTCATAAATCATTTCCGCTTGCAGTCGAGTTGTTGTTGCTAAATCAATAGCAAAAAGTACCGCAGCCAAAGGAGGAATAAAGTTTGTTGCTAATCCAATTCCTGCACCTTGTACTGACTTTTCAACCATGATTCTGTGGGCAATTTCAGCAGCAGTTTCATTGGGGTATTTTTGCCGCAATTTTTCCACATTACGTTGGGCTTCTTCAATATTGACTTGACCCAACATTACTTTTAACCAGTCCGCCCCTAATAGTTTTGTAATCGATTTAACGAGGGGATTTTCTGCGATCGCTGCCATCGTATCTCCTGTTCCTTGAAAAACAATTTCAAGAAGGTTTTTAGCCTGCTCTGCACTGGCTTGAGCGACTTGATTTGCTGTCTCTATCGTGGTATCAACTACCTTCCTTAAATCTGATGTCGTTTCATAAAGACAAGTCCCCAGATCGGAGTGAGAAGATGCTGAATTTTGAGAGTGATCAGAAGAAGTTTGTTTAGATTCTGCCATTGTCATTTTGATTGATAATTTTCTAGAGTATTTAAAGCTTATAGATTAGCCAATTTGAATGATAGGAGAATTAAGACAAAATCGTAAATCTGACCTATCTACTCTTAAAAATAGAATAGCACTATCGAGACAGTTTGCTACGACAGTGCCTAATTTTTCGAGAAATCTTGTTAACTGACTGTAACTTGAGCAGTGTCAACGCTACCAGCACCATCAACTTTTTTAGCAACAGAAACCACTTGATCTAAAGCATCTTGACTGGGAACTGTTCCTTTTAGAACCACCGTGCTACCTGTCTGAGCAACCCAGAGTGTTTGAATATCATCAATCGCAGAGTCTTGATCAAACGCATAAGCAACTCGTTTGGCCAAACCACTTTCATCATATTCTCCATTCAAACCCACTCGTTCGGAGGGAATTGATCCGCCACCTGTAGATGCAGGAGCTTGAGCAACTGATGTTTTTGTCGTTTTTGACTTCCGGGCTTTTTCTTCTTCGTCTCTACCAAATAATCTACCTAACCAGCTCATATAATTTGCTCCAAAGATTACTAAATTCAATCAAATCCTAACTTTCATCCTATCTTAGTAATCTTCAAGTTACCCTCTATCCATTGGCTGAATTAATTTGATTTCTTTCTATTTCCTGAGATAGATTGTTTATTCTGACGATCTAAATTAGATTTCACTTCTTTAGGGTGTCATTTTTTTGTTATGATTAGACACGAGCTTAAAACTCGAAAAATAAAACCTGATATCCTATTGCTTAATCTCGTTAAAATACAGGAGTAAGTTTTTATGTTTTCTTCGGCTTGTTTGATTTTTAATCCGGTCGCCGGTCAGAGCGATTCCGATCAGGATCTATCAGAAATTAAGCGTCACTTAGAGCCTCATCTTAATTTAGAGATTCAATTTACCACCGAAGAAATATCGGCTCAACAATTAGCCCGTGAAGCCCTAGAACGAAATGCAGAATGTTTGATCGCTTCAGGAGGAGATGGTACTGTTTCTCAGGTTGCAGGGGTTTTAGCAGAAAGCGATGTTCCCTTAGGAATTATTGCCCGAGGAACGGCTAATGCCTTTGCAAATGCTCTTAATATTCCACAAAATCTTGAAGATGCTTGCAAAACAATCTTAGGAGGAAAACGACGAGTTGTTGATCTCGGAAAATGCGCCGGAAAAACCATGACACTACTCGCAGGTATAGGTGTAGAAGCGGAATTGGTTGAGGATGCAGACCGAGAAGCCAAAGATCGTTTAGGAATACTTGCTTACTTTTTCTCTGCCTTTAAACAGTTGCAAGAATTTGAAATTTTTCAAGCTACATTGGAAACAGATGATCAGATTATTGAAGTTGATGCAGCAGCAATTACTGTTGCAAATGTAGCCCCTGCTTCTTCTATCTTAGCTCAAGGCCCAGCAGGTATTGTGGTGGATGACGGCCTTTTTGATGTGACAATTATTGCTCCAACAAATCGCCGTAGTGCGGTAGCTGCATCCTATCATTTACTCCAGTCTGCCATTCACGAAGATGGTGCCGAACGGGATGATATTGGTTATCTACGAACTCAACGAATTAAAATCACTACACATCCCCCTCAAAAAGTGGTTTTAGATGGAGAAATTATTGGAGAAACACCGATTGAACTAGAGTGTATTCCTCGTAAACTAACTGTTATTGTTCCTGATAAGTTTTCTTCAGAACAGCCTCAAAAATTAGAAGGATTGCCTGGATTGAAAATCAAATCAAAGACAGGTAAATCCGTAGATACAAATCAAACAGAAAAGGATGAAAGTGATATAGATGTTTTGATTGTAGATTATCGAATTACAGATTAAAATTAGGGGTAAAATAAAGATGGCACTCCTAACATTAAATCGACTTTAATTCAGACTTTAACTGATATACTTTTTATGTATTTATATTAAAAAATAAATTAACCTATTGTTTGGATGAAGGATAAATAGGTTAATCATCTTCTTTTAAATTCTTTGAATCTAGCTTGATTTCCAACCTCAAAAAACAAATTATTGATTATTCTCTAATTCTATAGATACCGCTTGAGCAGCTTGTAAAAATAACAGAGCAAAAGCAGTTGCATCTTCAGCAAACTTTTCTTTGTCTACTCGTTCGTCAGAAGCCGGATTAGCTAACATTCCCTGAGCTACCATTAACGTTGCCATTTCTAACTTAGTCAAATTTTCTGATTTTAGATGATTGGGTAAACTTTGATTCTTATCACTCATTTTTAATCTCTAGTTTTGGTTTCACCAGATTAAATAAAAATACTGTAGTTTAACATCTATCAAATGATAGATTATTCTTTGAGCTTGGATTTTAGTCCGATATCTGAATCTCAAGTTGATTAAATAGCACGAACAGGCTGAACAAAATGTTATGTCTTAAGACTTACCAATCCTCTCGTTTGTAATCTCGATCATGCCAATCATTTTCAAAGGGATTAACCTTTTTAAGTTGCACTGAGGGTTTATATTCCAATTGCGATTCATCTTCATAATCATCATTTTCATCTTCCTCTATCCGTGACTGATTCAAGTTTAAGGGTTCAATCACACGAGCAATTGCATCTTGAATAAAACTTTTAACAAACTCATCTTTTCGAGTCAGTTTAAACTGCCGTTGTACGACTTCCGCCATTCCCCCATCACCCCAATCTTGATCTTGACGGAAATACTCAATAAAACTTTTCCCGGCAATGCGAGTTAAATAAGCAGCCGTTACCGCTTGAATTCCCTTCCCAATCACAATCGTTCCAAAATGAAATTGTAAGGCAGTTGCCACCAATTGAGTCGCCCCTTGAACCACACCCAAACTCGCCAAAGTTTTTGCTAAAGAGAGTGCTAATTCTCGTCCTCTTTCTAAATTTAATTCACAGCCATAAATCTTACCAATTTCCACCACCATTTGCGCGTTAACTGCCGCAGTTGCGAGTAAGTCAACGACAGGTAAAGGTGTTACTGCAATCACTCCCGCCCCTATCCATTGAAACCGTTCAACAACTTTATTAGCTTGGCGACGGCGTTGAGTATCCAACAAATGGCGGGCTTCTTCACCCAAACGTTGAGATTGTAATAAGATATTATCCGCGATTAAATCTTCCCCTTCTGCCCGTAAAACTTTCGCCATTTGACGAATTAATGGCATGATATCGGGTTCGGGTTTAAACTGTTCTCCAGTATCCAAAATAACCCCTTGAGGATTAGCCGCCACCCTAACAATATCTTCTGGGGAAATAAACGTTTTTACCCGTTCTTCTAGACGAGAAAGAATAATATTTTGATCATCTTCGGTATACCGATCAATTTTGTTAAAAACCAACAGTGATCGCTTGCCAATTTCTGCTAAACTATACAAAGGTTGATATTCCGATTGTCGCAAATCGTTATCGACTACAAATAATAATAAATCTGCTTCGGTTGCTAACGTTCGGGCGAGTGTTCCCCGATGAGAACCAGCTTCCCCTGCTTCTAAAATTCCCGGTGTATCGGTAATTAAAATCTCTCGTTCTAACCCTTTTAATTGTAAATGATACGTTTCCCCCACTTCTGTCGTTCCCATCGGTGCATTGACTTTGCCCACCATCCGCCCCATTAACGCATTAACTATCGATGTTTTTCCCGCTGAACCCGTTCCAAAAATAACAACTTTAATATTTCCACGAGATAGAAATTCTTCGATTTCATCTGTTCGATTAATAATCGCTTGACGGGCAACTTCATCTTGAATTTTGTGAACTTGTTGACGAATTGTTTTTAAAGATTCTTCAGCCGCTTCTGTTTTATCAACCGGAACTTGCAAATTAGCCGCCCGTCTTTTGCGAGATTTTTGAGTTTTTTTGAATAATCCGGTATAATAAAAGAAGGCAAAAATTAACAGCCCCAACAACACAAAAATCAACAGCAAAAACAAATTGGCAAAGATGGGGTGAGCAGACCAAGCGATTTGACTGTATAATCCAGAAATGGAAGTCACCAACCAAATCATCAACCCCAGAATCAGACAGAAGCCGAAAACCAGAAGTAGAAAGCGAGATACAGGCATAACAGAAGGTGCGAAAACCGCAGCAGGTAACTTTCGATTATTTCCTATGTTAGCGGCGTTTGAATCTAACTTGCGAAATAGATGAGGTATAAAGCAGAATCAATGGCAAAATAGTTAAGTTGTCTGCTAGTTTGGAGTTTGCATCATGGCACGTTTGGCTCTGTTGAGTACATCCGATAAAACGGGATTGATTGAATTTGCCCAAACGTTAGTAAAAGAGTTTGAGTTTGATTTAATCAGTAGTGGCGGCACTGCAAAAGCCTTGAAAGAAGCAGGTTTACCTGTTACTAAAGTCTCTGATTATACCGGATTTCCAGAAATTTTGGGGGGACGAGTAAAAACCTTGCATCCCCGCATTCATGGGGGAATTTTAGCACGTCGGGATGTTTCCGAAGATTTAAAAGAGTTAGAAACCCACGAAATTCGCCCGATTGATTTAGTTGTTGTTAATCTTTATCCCTTTGAACAAACGATTGCCAAAGAAGGCGTAATGTTAACAGAAGCGATTGAAAATATTGATATTGGCGGGCCAACTTTGTTAAGGGCATCAGCAAAAAATTATGCTCATTTAACTGTATTATGTAATCCCCAACAATATCCCCAATACTTAGAACAAATCCGTCAAAATCAAGGCGATATTTCTTTAGAATTTCGTCAAAATTGCGCGTTAAAAGCCTTTCGTCATACCGCCACTTATGACCAAGCAATTTCCGCTTATTTACAACAACAAGAAACCCCTGAAAATACCCCTCTCCCGGCACTTTATAGCGTCAGCGGCACCGAATTACAAGCCCTACGTTATGGTGAAAATCCCCACCAACCCGCAACTTGGTATCAAACGGGAACCGTTGCAACAGGTTGGGCGGCAGGAAAAATATTACAAGGTAAACCGTTAAGTTATAATAATTTAGTGGATTTAGAAGCCGCTAGGCGGATTATTTCCGAGTTTCCAGACGAACCAGCAGCAGCCGTTTTAAAACATACTAATCCTTGCGGCGTTGCGATGGGAAATACCCTTTCAGAAGCCTATCAAAAAGCCTTTGCTGCTGATTCTATTTCTGCTTTTGGGGGAATTGTAGCGTTAAATCGTGCTATTGATGCCGATACCGCCACCGCTTTAACCCAAACCTTTTTAGAATGTATTGTCGCCCCGAGTTGTACACCGGAAGCCGAAGAAATTCTTCAGAAAAAATCCAAACTGAGAGTGTTTATTTTACCCGATTTAATGCAAGGGCCATCGGAAACCGTTAAAATAATTGCAGGGGGATTTTTAGTCCAAACTTCTGATGATGCGGTAGAAAATCCCCAGGCGTGGAAAGTCGTCACCGAAAAACAACCGACACCCGAACAATTAGCCGAATTGTTGTTAGCCTGGAAGGTGGTTAAACACGTTAAATCTAACGCCATTGTTGTCACAAAAAACCGGACAACTTTAGGGGTTGGCGCCGGACAAATGAACCGCGTTGGTTCGGTGAAAATTGCCCTAGAACAAGCCGGAGAAAATGCAAAAGGGGGATATTTAGCTAGTGATGGATTTTTCCCTTTTGATGACTCAGTGAGAACCGCAGCAGACGCCGGAATTATAGCTATTATTCAACCGGGGGGAAGTGTGAGAGATGAAGATTCTATTAAAGCCGCAAATGAGTTAGGCGTGATTATGGTATTAACTGGAATGCGTCATTTCTTACACTAATTAAACCGTAAAAAAACACGAAGGCACAGAGAAAATTAAGGGAGTCTTTTTGTGTCTTTGTGATTTTTTCCCTACAAAATTAAGGGTAAAGATTCGGGATAAATAATCTCCGCCAAACGACTCCCATCATCTTGATGTTTTAAACGAATTTGAATAAAATCAGCAGGTTGATAAGGTAAACGTTCCGCCCATTCTATCGCCGTAATTCCGGCGGGAACTTCGATTCCTTCCCAATACAATTCAATATTTAACGGTTCAACTTCCGAGGGTTCTAAACGATACAAATCAAGATGATAGAGAGGAACACGCCCAGAATGATATTCATTAATTAAGGTAAAAGTAGGACTTTCAATATTTTCAGGAATCTCTAATCCGGCACCCAAACCTTGAACCAGTGTTGTTTTTCCAGCACCCAAATCACCTTCAAGTAAAATGATCCAACCCGGAGAAAGCAATTGTCCTAAACGCTGACCTAAATGATAAGTCGCTGAAGAATCAGCCAGAGAAATCGTTTGCTTGCCAGACATGATTAACTGTAATTTGTTGTCAATCTTAAGCTTAAGTGCGAGAATACCAACGAAGCAACACTTGGGCTAATCGTTGAGAATTGTGACGAATATAACCCGTTGTTTCATCGACTTCTATCACATTGGTTAATACAATTCTTCGCCCTAACTGTTTCACCACATCCCGATCTAATACTACCGGATAAGATCCTTCTTGAGCATATTTAATTAAAGATTGCGCTAACGGCACTTTTCCCTGTACCAAAACCGCATCAAACAAACGACAACCACAAGCATTATCAATCGCTAAAATATGATCTGCCACTGTATAATTATCCGTTTCTCCGGGTTGGGTCATGGCATTACAAACATAAATCCGAGGCACATTGGCATCGGCGATCGCTTGGGTAATTTCAGGCACCAATAAATTGGGAATCACACTCGTATACAAACTTCCCGGCCCAATAATAATTAAATCTGATTCGACGATCGCTTGAATCACTTTCGGTAAAGCCGGAGGATCGGAAGGAATACAGCCAATTTTAACAATTTTGCCTTTAGCTTCAGTAATACTTGATTCCCCATAAATCCGCCGACCATCCTCTAATTTTGCCCACAAATGGACATCACTCAGCGTTGCAGGTAATACTTGACCCCGAATGGCTAAAACCTTAGAACTCGCCGCAATTGCCCGTTCTAAATCCCCTGTAATGTCGCTCATCACCGTTAAAAACAGATTTCCAAAACTGTGACCATTTAAGCCATCACCCGCCTTAAAACGGTATTGAAACAGTTCTGTTAAAAGCTGTTCTTCATCAGCCAAAGCCGCCACACAGTTGCGAATATCCCCTGGAGGCAACACCCCAATTTCCCGGCGTAAGCGTCCAGAAGACCCGCCATCATCAGCAACCGTGACAATCGCTGTAATATTAG
>NZ_AAVU01000073.1 GCF_000169095.1 Lyngbya sp. PCC 8106 | reverse complement strand
TGAGTAACTTCTGGTTCCATTTCAGTCGGTTCACTTACCGCTTCGGGTTGAGTAACTTCCGGTTCCATTTCAGTCGGTTCACCAATAGCTTCGGGTTGAGTAACTTCCGGTTCCATTTCAGTCGGTTCACCAATAGCTTCGGGTTGAGTAACTTCCGGTTCCATCTCTAAAGAAGGTTCAACAATAGCATCCGGTTGGGTAACTTCCGGTTCCATCTCTAAAGGAGGTTCGACAACAGCATCCGGTTGAGTAACTTCCGGTTCCATTTCAGTCGGTTCACCAACAGCCTCCGGTTGAGAAACTTCCGGTTCCACTTCTAAAGTTTCTGTTTCTGTCTCTGTAAAAGCTTCAGAAGGTTCTGGAGTGGTTTCCGGTTGTAACGCTTCGGGTTCCATTTCGGGTTGTGTCTCAGAAATATCCTCTGGTGGTGTCACAACAGAATTTTCCGTAGAATCTTCAGACTCGGTGGTTGCCCCAGGAGTAGAATTATTTTGTGCAGGTTGAGAATTTCCCGGTGTAACTTGGGGGGGTACTTGTTCGGGAGAACTCACATCGCCACAGTTTTCGCTATTAAAGTTAAAAGCATATTGATAAGCCGTAGGAGTTCCTCCGCCCGACGCCTGACTCGTCACAAACTCCCGCACCGTTTGAACTGCTGTATTATCCAAAACTCCAGATCCCGTATCCAACAACAGTTCTGGCCCGGCTAAAATCTCACCCCCAGAACCGACAACCACTCCCACTAATGCTCGTCCACTTAACTGTTGTTCGCAAGCCTCAGAAGGATACACATCAGAAATAGAAACAACCTGAGATCCTTGGACATCAGGATAACTCTGCTGAACACCCAAAACCCAATTTACATAAAGACTTCCCCCTTCTAACATTGCCCTTTGTTGGTTAGAAAGTTGTCCTTGAGGTTGTTCTTCGGGTTGTTGTTGCTGAAACACAGGCTCGTTACCCTGAGAATTCGCCGCAACATCGGTATTTTCTTCTTGATCTAAGCCTTCTTCTAAATTAGCGAGAATTGAGCCTCTAAATTCCTCTGGAGGGGTTTGAGAAGGGGTTTCCTGATCAACATTTGCACTCGCCATATCATCAGTAGGCCCTTTTTGAGGAAAACGAGGGGGTTCGCTTCCCGGTTCATCATCAGAATTGGTATTGGGGTTAAAAATACCCGACTGACCCAAAGGATCAGGCCCTTCGGAGAAAACAATCTCTCCTCGCTGTAGCTGTTCATAAAACTCTCTAGCGCGATCTAATTCCTCAGAATTTTTATCGGGGAAGGTATTCTGATCAGGAATAGAAGGCGCTGGGGGCGGAGTGTAGGTGGGAATATTGGTAGAAGGGGGTAACGTTCCAAACGAGTAGTTATCTGGATAACTTGGATAACTTTCTGGATAAGACGGTAAACCGCTTCCTCTACTTCCGACTGAAGGGTTAACGGGAATTGTGAACAACTCTTGCTGAGGCGTTGTAAACGTCGGAGAAGAAGGAGGAGGAGGACTAGAAGGAAATGCAGGAACAGTCGGCCCACCGCCTAAGATCGAAGAGAGAGACGGGGGAGGTGTAAATTCACTTAAGCCAAATTGCGGTGGAGGAGGGGGATAGATCCCTCCAACTTGATCAGCAGATAATTCCACCAATTCCACACTCGGGGGAAGTTGAGCGCCTGGGGTAAATAATGAAATCTTCTCAATATTAACGGCAAATAACGCATGAATTCCCACCGAAGCGATCGCCGCTATGGTAGCAGGTTGACGGAGTGATGATGCCAATCCAGATTGGATAAAGGGTGTAGAAGAATCCATAATATTGATTTTAGAGGTTAAAAATCGGCTTGCATCTATTGAGGTACCGGGAGAAGATTGATCACCGCCCCCATTTGTGAACCGAGCTTGGGTTGCCTACTCTTATATTCTGTTATGTTATAGCAAGCTTGAGTCAAATCATCAGGTAAAAATCTCTTGGACTCTACTTCGAGAACGCTACAACTCTCCTCACCCTAACCCGTTCCTCTCAAGCCGTTGCGTCTTTTTTCTGAGATGTCCCCTGCACAATCATTAACGAAAAATATGATAATTGCAAATTAGGGCGATCGCTTAATCCCGCATAAATTTTCTGTTGAGGGAGCGTCGCCCATTCTACCACGTAGGCATTGTTGAGCAAATCTTGCTGTTGTAAGACCTGCCAAACTTGCTCATACACCGAACTCACTTTCATCAACACCACAACATCCGCCTGTTCCAGAGTCATTTCTAACGCCGTCATCGTGTACAACGCAGGTAATACGACTAAACGTTGATCTCGCACAGTTAGCGGAAGTCCCAGACTGGAAACCGCAGCCAAAGGAGAACAAACTCCGGGTATTGTCTCCACTTTCACTTCAGGACGTAATTGTACTAAAGTTTGTGCCAAGTAAGTAAACGTACTGTAAAAACTAACATCTCCCTCACAAGCAAAGACCACATCCTGTCCGGCTTTGAGATATTCCCAAACTTCTTGGGCGGCTTGTTGCCAAGCTTCGGTTAAAATAGTTTCATCTTGTACATAGGGAAAGGTTAACGAGAGTTGAATTTGCTCAGAATTTAACCACGGTGTAATAATATTCTCAGCAATGCCTGATTTCCCTCGAACTCCCGCCGGAAACGCTACAACAGGGGCGGTTTTGAGCAGATTTAACCCTTTGAGGGTAATCAGTTCGGGATCTCCCGGCCCCACACTAACTCCATATAAAATACCAAATGAATGATTCACAAGCAATAACTAATTTTTCCGCTTTTGTAGGTGGGGTTGAACCGGAGTGAATCCCAATTTGATGACAAGGGATTTTATCAATCTTTTGTTGGGTTTCGTAGCCTTAACCTAACCTACTTTCTCATACCCTATAAAATACTGAAAGTTAACGCAATCATCTATGACGAAACCTATTTTTAAGACTGATCAATTTGGGACTTTTTTGGGTTGAGAGGGTTGACAAATTTGGCGAAACTCAAGTATTATTATCTTATAATAGAAATCTGTCTTAAAATTTTATTTTTTTTAATCCTCCATTATTAAGCTTCCCTATAATGTTATCAAAAAGCCTCCGATAAATCAACCCCTTTTCCAAGACTGAAATCAAACGCCTCAACTCTCCTCAACAACACCCGCCCCTTGAGTGTCAATTTGTAGCGATCGCACTTCTACTTTTACCCCAAATTGATGCCATGCTTCTGCCATTGCTAAAGCCACATCCGGCGCCGAAGTTGCAGGACTCAGCGCTAATAGGGTTGGCCCGGCACCACTAATAACCAGTTCATAAGCCCCCGCATTAATTGCTGCTGTATGCACTGCTTCATAGCCGATAATCAGAGATTGACGATAGGGTTGATGTATTCTATCTTGCATCGCGACTTGTAGCCATTTTCCCTCTCCGGTTTCTAAGCCTCGCACTAACAAGCCAAAATGGGCTGTGTTAAAAATCGCATCGGTTCGACTATACTCAGTGGGTAAGACTTGACGAGCCTCCGCTGTAGACAGTTCAAAGTTAGGGATAGCAACAATCGGAACAATACTAGAATGCCACGGAATTTCGCAGATTTCCCAACGGCTTTCTGATGCGGCGACGGAGAGTTGACAGTTTCCCAACAACGCCGGAACCACGTTATCGGGGTGTCCTTCCATTGCGATCGCTAAGTTCATCACTTCGGTTTGACTCAGGGGTGAACCCGCAAAGGCATTCGCCCCCACTAACCCCCCAACAATAGCTGTTGCTGAACTTCCTAACCCTCTAGCAAGAGGAAACCCTAAATTAATCTCTATTTGGACGGGAGGCGGAGATTGACCTAAATGCTGATAAAGTTTGACAAAGGCCTGATAGGCGAGATTGGTTTGATCGGTGGATAGGCGATCAGCATCGACGCCTTGAACGGTGATGATTACTGAATTAGAAATCTCTGTTGTTTGGGGTGATTCCCACTCCGAGATCTTCAACCGATTATACAAGGTTAACGCAGCACCAATACAATCAAAACCCGGCCCTATGTTGGCAGTTGTCGCCGGAACAGTAACGATAACGGACTTAGACATTCTTTGTTTTCAGACCCACAAAAATCAGCATTAGATTAATGCCTTAGGCTGATAATATCAGATTAAGGGTTAGGACTCTCGGAGTTGTGATCAGAACCGCCTTCACCAATCTGGAGATTCTTTTTAGAAGATTTAAGCTGTTTCCAAAGTGCTTTGATCCGATGATAGGCTTCGTCTGGTGTGATTTTACCGTTGGTTTCTAAGCCACAAATGTAGTTTACCTTGTGAGCAAACTCTTGGATATTGGCATTGAAAACTAAGTGTTCGGGTGAGAACTCTCCCCGATAACGGCTTTTAGGATATATAAATTTATCACGTTCGTTCATATCTTTCTCCTAACGATTACAGGTTTATTAACTTCAAACAAAGATCACTCGGCTAATTTTATTCAAAAATTGAGATTTTTTTCAGTCTGGTTTTCATTAACGATAGAATAATTGCTTTTAAGGTTAGAGTCTGCAACCTTACCTTAAATTGAATATTTTAACTTTTTTCCTTGAACTCTACCATAGCTTTTATCTCTGTCAATTTTCTTCTCCTTTATCTAATTTAACATTTCTCATAAACACTTTCCTCAAGGCTGCTTTTAATCTTGACTAAGAACATATTTTCAATGGTTGTGGTGTAGTTGTCTAGTTATTCGGTTCTCTCCAGAAATTAAATGATTAAGATAGGCTGAAGTTTATAAATCTATTATTTCTATCTCCAGACCTATTTCTTCAGGATAGACTTAATGATAGAGAGTAAAGGTTAATATAAAGTTCACAGTCACAGTATATTGATTTAATTTCTCTCTCATTCTGTAGGAGTCGCCAGAGAAATTAGGATACCCATAATTATGTCCAAACTAAGTGAAGATGCGAGTTTTACTTCTGAACTCACGACCTTTGTTATACAATACCACAATATTGCTCGATTAATCATATAAACGCTTTGATCTCCTTAAATATGATCATTTTAAATAAAAACCAGGCTTCCATATTTTTACTAATAATTTTAAGTTTATCTGTTAATCAAACTGACCCATGCTAATATTCAATATCACAAAAAAGCTCATAAATTTTATTGATTCACAAATCTCCTCAATCATCAGGTTTGATAGAGTAAACGAGGAAAGGGAGAGTTTTTTAAGCGAAAATTCTCCCGATCTCTCTATCTTTCTCTTTTAACTTTCCATCTCCTCAACAGACTTCGGAACACCCGCAGTTAAGACATCATAACCTTGCGACGTTACTAACACATCATCCTCAATTCTCACCCCAATTCCTCGCCAACGTTGATCAACTTCTGGCTGTCCTTCTACGGGTTTGATTTCCGGTGAAATATAAATTCCTGGTTCAACCGTTAACACCTGTCCCGGTTGTAATTCTTGCGGGTTTTCTCCCCACTGATAAACCCCCACATCATGCACATCCAGTCCCAACCAATGACCCGTTCTGTGCATATAAAAAGGCTTGTATTTTTCCTCTTTAATAATCTCCTCAATCTCTCCGGTTAATAGTCCTAAATCCATCAAACCCTCAACAATAACCCGCACGGCTGTATCGTGAACTTGTTTGTAAGGATTACCGGGTTTAACTTGTTCAATCGCTGCCAATTGAGCCTTTAAAACAATCTCATAAATCGTTTTTTGTTCGGAAGTAAACTTCCCACTCACCGGAAAAGTTCGGGTAATATCAGCATTATAATATTGATAAGAACATCCGGCATCAATCAATAATAAATCACCCTCTTGAAGCTGTCGATTATTTTCAATATAATGCAAAATACAAGCATTCACCCCAGAAGCCACAATCGAAGGATAAGCAGGTGTTCCGCCATTCAACCCAAAAAGATGTTCCATTTCCGCTTGAACTTCATATTCATACCGTCCAGCTTGGGCAAAATTACGAGCGTGATTATGGGCTTTAACAGAAATATTAGCTGCTTTTCGCATCAATTCTAATTCCGTTTCACTTTTGAGTAAACGCATCGGATGTAGAATCGTCCCTGCATCTTGTAACGCAATTGGGCCAGTCCCATTTTTAGGATAAACCCGCATTAATCTTTTCCAATGTTTAAGGACTTTATTATTAAAAGCTTCATCTTGTCCTAAACGGTAAAAAATGCGATCTGATGTTTTTAAATATTGCGGTAACTTTTCATCAAGTTCAGCAATTGGATAAGCCTCATCCGCCCCATAAACTTCTTTGGCTTTTTCTACTCCAGTGCGATATCCTGTCCAGGTTTCTTTTTCGGGATCTTTTGGTTGTACAAATAGCACAAATTTATGTTCATCGTGGTGAGGTGCAAGTACGGCTACTGCATTGGGTTCGTTAAAGCCTGTAACATAGAAAAAATCGCTATCTTGACGAAAAGTATATTCAACATCGTTGTGCATTACCGCCATCGGCGCACTTCTAAAAATTGCCGTACCGTTGCCGATTTTTGCCATTAACTGTTGACGGCGTTGCTGATATTCTACAGATGTGATCATTGAAGCTATTGGAAGTTAAGGTGATTGTTGTTTAACTTTAGTTTAATACTAATTTATAGAACATGGAAAACAGATGACAAAAAAAAGGCACGGTATAAACCGCACCTTGAGTTGAATTAATTTCTCAGAGAAACTTACATAACAGGAACAAAGCGTTCTTTTTCAGGAACTTCTGTGTACTCTGCCACAATTTGACGGAATTCATCACCATCAATGGTTTCTTTCTCGATCAACAAATCCACTAAACGGTCAATCACCACACGATTCTCGCGGATAATTTGACAAGCTTGCTGATGACAATGATCAGCGATCGCTTTAATTTGGCTATCAATGCGAGAGGCAATCCGATTAGAATAGTCGGTGCGAGTGGCAAAATCACGACCTAAGAACACCTCACCTTGCTGAGACTCTAGCGACAACGGCCCTAAATCCGACATTCCGTAACGAGTCACCATCTGCCGAGCCATTCCAGCAACCTGTTGTAAGTCGCCGCCTGCGCCTGTTGTCACCTCTGAATCCCCAAAAATGACTTCTTCTGCGGCTCGACCCCCTAAGGCGCCTGTAATCCGGGCGAGAATTTGCGCTCGTGAAATTAAACCTTGTTCCTCATCCGGGATAAACCAGGTTAAACCGCGAGCTTGGCCCCGAGGAATCAAAGTTACCTTTTGAACCGGATCGTGATGTTTGATCAAAGTTCCGACGATCGCGTGACCGACTTCGTGATAAGCGATCAAGCGCTTACTTTTACCATCAATTAACGGAGTCCCCTCCATTCCCGCAACCACCCGATCCACCGCATCATCGATTTCTGACATGGTGATCGCTTCTTTACGGCGACGAGCAGTGAGGATAGCGGCTTCATTGAGAAGGTTAGCCAGATCCGCCCCGGTAAAGCCCGGAGTCCGACGAGCAATTGTTTCTAAAGAAATATCTTCAGCCAGTTTTTTATTGCGGGCGTGAACATCTAAGATTTCCAGACGACCTTTAACATCGGGAGCATCTACAGAAACTTGTCGGTCAAAACGTCCAGGACGGAGTAAAGCCGAGTCGAGGACATCAGGACGGTTGGTTGCAGCAATGATGATAATTCCAGTATTGCCTTCAAAACCATCCATTTCAGTCAGTAACTGGTTGAGGGTTTGTTCGCGTTCGTCATTTCCGCCCCCAATTCCGGCACCGCGCTGACGGCCAACGGCATCAATTTCATCAATAAAGATGATACAAGGAGCGGTTTCCTTTGCTTTTTTAAATAAGTCACGTACCCGAGAGGCACCGACTCCGACAAACATTTCTACAAATTCTGAACCGGAAATACTAAAGAAAGGAACTCCGGCTTCTCCTGCGATCGCTTTCGCTAAGAGGGTTTTCCCGGTTCCGGGAGGGCCGACTAATAACACTCCTTTGGGAATGCGGGCGCCGACTGCGGTAAAGCGTTCGGGTTTTTTGAGGAAAGTAACAACCTCTTGCAGTTCTTCTTTGGCTTCTTCAACTCCCGCGACATCATCAAATAGGACTCCGGTTTTGGCTTCCATTTGGAACCGGGCCTTGGACTTCCCGAAGCTCATGGCTTGACCGGGGCCACCAGGAACATTATTAGAGCGACGGAACAGGAAGAATAAACCTGCAATTAATAAAATCGGGAAAATCAGATTGCCGAGCAATCCCCAAATCGCCCCATCATTGCGAGGAGGATGGGTATCGAAGCTAATTTGGGCATCTCGCAGGCGAGAGATGAGTTCAGGTGTGTTGTTGGGTAAATCCACCCGCAGCCGTTGTACACGGTTATCAAGTTGGGGATCGACCGCCTCAACGATCGCTGTGCGACCCCCATCATAGAGGTCAACGCTGGTGACACGGCCGGCATTGAGGTAGTCTAAGAAGCGGCCATAACTCATGCGGGTACTGGCGGTGTTGTTACTCATCTCAGTAGCAGAAGGGCTAAATGCTCCCTGCCAAAGGAAAAACCCGATCACTAACGCTGGTAATGTCCAAAGTAGTATCGTTCTCCATGTTGTTTTCATAAACTCAGTTGCCTCTGATCTTGTAAACCTATTTTGTCAAACAGCAGTGCGGGTGAACTGCTGACTGGATTATTCATAATCTTAATTAAATTTAACGTAATGATCGCGGATCGAGCAACAGCAGCAATTCATCCTTGTGGTAAAGTGACGGGCAAAGGGAACCCACAGAAAGGAAAGGGATGGCATTCAGTCCCGAGAAAAAATCAAGGGTTGAGGGACGCGATACCCCACAAAATCTATCAAGAAAGCCCAGACTCGCAGATCGTTGACGCTCTAAGTTTTCTTTTTGCTACGTCTGGCTAGATTTGACTGGGTTAGGAGTCTACACCGATACCCAATATTTTCAACACTTCGATCCGATTTCACTTTAGATTCTCTGTCTATGTGAAAATGTTAGGGGTGTAAATGGTGTAGAGATCGGGCATTATAATTTTGAGTCTGCTTGAGGTAATTAATTCTAATGCAAAGTAATAAACAGCCAGTCGGACAGCCAGCAGTTGGCCCGAACACGATTATGAACCGACAAACAACGACGACTACAACCAGTAGTCGGAGAACGATTCTGAGTGTGGATTTGGGACGAACATCAACCAAAGCTTGCGTCAGTCGCAACCCAAACGAAGTGGTGTTCATTCCCTCGAATGTCGCCCAGCTTACGGTTGAAAAAGCGCGAGGGGGTGGGTTTGAGTCCGAGAATACTGACCCTTTATTGGATCTGTGGCTAGAATACCGGGGAGATGGTTTTGCAATCGGTCAACTCGCAGCAGATTTTGGGGCGAACCTATTTGGTGGAAATGACACGGACAGTCCCTCAAAGGTCAATGATGCTTTGATCAAGATCTTTGCCTGTGCAGGATATTTTAAGATGAAAGGTGATGTCGAGGTCATCTTAGGCTTACCGTTCTACTCGCAAGAACAGTTTGAACGCGAAAAGGAACAGATTATTAGTCTATTGATGGGGCCTCATGTTCTGCTGTTTAGAGCTGACCAAATCACCATTGATATTAAGAGTGTACGAGTCATGCCGGAGGGCTATGGTAGTCTGATTTGGTGTGAAGCTCAAAAAAGCAAGGAAACTCCTAATTTTGCCGATTTATCTGTGGCTATTGTGGATGTCGGACATCAAACCACAGACTTTTTAACGGTTGATCGTTTCCGGTTTGCCCGAGGGGTTTCCCAGAGTGAAGTGTTTGCCATGAGTAAGTTTTATGAAGAAGTGGCCACGAAAATTGAAGGCGCAGATAGTCAGTCTTTATATTTGTTAGAAGCTGTTCATCGTCCCGCAGGTCAACGCTTCTATCGTCCTCGGGGTTCAGCAAAACCTGTGAATTTGGATGAAATTGTACCGGAGTTACGGAAAAAATTTGCCCAAGAACTCTCCTCTCGGTTAGTGGAATGGCTCCCCGAACGAGTCACAGATGTGGTTCTCACTGGGGGCGGTGGTGAGTTTTTCTGGGAAGATCTCCAACCCCTTCTCAAACAAGCTCAACTCAGAGCGCATTTGGCTCAACCCGCTCGCAAGGCGAATGCTTTAGGACAGTTTGTTTACGGCGAAGCTCAACAGGTTAAACGATAGAGAGTTTTCTTGAGTTCAACCCGCCCGATCTCAACTCCTCAGTTGAGCAGCGATTATCTCTGTTTTTCGTCTCTATTCTTTCTGACGAGTGAGAACCAGCAGGGCGGGCTGAATGCCGAAATTAGGCAAGAATTTTGGTACACTGAAACCAATTGGCTTTGAGTTGATCAAAATTGATCAAGATTGATCAAGATTGACAAAACTTTCGAGTCAAGACCCGACCCGCGATCGCATCGCTAAAGGCTGTAGGCTTGAAAATCGATCAGCAAGGTAAAAGAAAGTCTTGATCAAAGGTCACATAAGTGGGGTGAGTGCCTTCTCTAAATTAGCAGTCTACTGAATCTCTTGCAGGCAGAAACTTTTAATTTTAATTATGTTCCGGGCTAATAAAAAACTAACCCAGTCAGTTACGTTTACAACAGAAGATGCTGCCGATCAAGCTTTATGGGAAGCGATAGAAAAAGAGCTATCTCTGACTAAATATCAGACGTTTAGTAATCTTTGCAAGCAAGCACTCTGGCAATTTTTATTTGTTTCTGACTCTCCCGCGACGAGTGCAACACCAACCCCAACAACAACTACTTCTTCTTCCTCAATCTCTCTGACTCCCAATCATTCTCACAAGTTAGAAGAACAAGTTAGTCAATTGCAAGAGCAGCTTTCCCATTTAGAACAGAAAATGTTAACGGAGGAAGGAAACCGTTTTGAACGCCTCCAACGTCAACTCACTCAGATGACTCAACAACTGGCTCAGTTACAAGTGGCAATCACACTACAACCGAGTTCACAGACTTCTCAACCTACGTCTCCAATCACTCCGTCCCCTTCATCTTCTGAACCTGTTACCGAACCTGTGGAACCTGAAACCCAAGCCACTCCTCAACAAGAATCTGATCCCGTATTACAGCGTTTGAGTTCGCTGATGGATGATTTTTAGACAAGATTCAGAGACTTCCCGTCAGAGAGAATTGGGTTCACAAAGTCAAACTTATTTACGTTTAGCTCCGGCTTTCTTTTTCGCTGCTTTCGCTGCTTTTTTATCTGCTTTTTCCGCAGCAATTTTTGCTAATCGTTCTTGCTCTTTCTCCTCTTCTATTTTATCCAAATAGTAGTGATAATCACCCAAATAAGTCCGAAACTCACCGTCACGAATTTCTACAATTTTGTTGGCGGCTTTGGAGATAAAATAACGATCGTGAGAAACGATAATCACCGTTCCGTCATAGCTTTGCAGAGCTTCCTCTAGCATCTCCTTCGCGGGAATATCTAAGTGATTGGTTGGTTCGTCCAAAATGAGTAAATTCACAGGTTGTAGGAGCATTTTAGCGAGTGCTAGTCGCGCTTTTTCTCCTCCACTCAAAGCCCCTACTTTCTTCGCGACTGTTTCTCCACTAAATAAAAAACGACCTAAAAGTGTCCGCACTTCTTCGTTTTTCCAGTCGGGAACCTCATCATGGATGGTGTCTAGAACCGTTTTATCTAAGTCTAAGGCTTCCGCTTGATTTTGCTCAAAATAACCCGGAATAACGTTATGTTTCCCTAAGCTGACTTTCCCTTCACTGGGTTGCTCTAATCCCATAATAAAGCGCAAAAGGGTTGATTTTCCACAACCATTCGGCCCTAAAAAGGCAATGCGATCGCCTCGTTCTATCGATAAATCTGCTCCTAAAAACAGAATCTTATCATCATACATATGAACGAGGTCTTTAATCTCAACGACACTTTGACCACTACGCGGTGCCGGAGGAAATTTAAACTTTAATGTTTTTAAAGAGGCAGCTGGTGCTTCAACTCGTTCGATCTTATCGAGTTGTTTTTCACGACTTTTTGCTTGGGTACTGCGAGTTGCACTGGCTCGAAATTTATCTACAAAAGCCTGCTGTTTTTCAAGCTCTTTTTGTTGACGTTCATAGGTACTCAGTTGGGCGACTTGGGCTTCTGCTTTTTGTTCGAGATACGCACTATAGTTCCCTAAATAAACCGTAGAAACACCCCGTTCAGTTTCGACCACTTGCGTACAAAGACGATCTAAAAATTCTCGGTCATGGGAAACAATCACCATCGGAGTTGTTAACCCCTTCAGATAGGTTTCTAACCACTCAATCGTTTGTAAATCGAGGTGGTTTGTCGGTTCATCGAGGAGCAATAAATCAGGATTTTGCAGGAGGATTTTTCCTAAACTCATTCGCATTTGCCAACCGCCACTAAAGGCACTCACCAGGCGATCGCCATCTTCGGGATCAAACCCCATCTCTGGTAAAATCTTCTCAATTTGTGCCTCTAAAGCATAGCCATGAATCCCTTCAAATTGACGTTGGAAACGATCCAATTTGATAATCAGAGAATCAAGTTCTTCAGGACTGGCGGTTTCCATATCCCGTTGTACCTGAGCCAGCGACTCTTGAATAGTATTGGCTTCGGTAAAAACAGTCCAAAATTCTTCGCGAACCGTGCGAGTCGGATCAACTTCAAATTCTTGAGTCAAATAAGACATATTGAGACTTGCAGGACGAATGATTTGTCCAGATGTTGGCTCTACTTCACCTGCAATAATTTTGAGTTGAGTGGTTTTTCCGGCTCCGTTGACACCCACCAACCCAGTTCGCTCTCCAGGCTTGACTTCCCAATTTATATCTTTGAGAATAACGCCCGTGGGGTAAATTTTACTAATATGTTCGAGTCGCAGCATCAGGTATTTTCCAAGACGGCAAGGTAAGGGTGCAGAGAATCTAGCCCGCAGATCAGGGCGTTATACATTCTTTGATCGAATCAATCTTAACAAAAATTAACCCCCGATTACAGTGACCAGTGAACAGGTATTGGAAATGGAAAGATGGGGAGGTTGGGAGATGTTGCTTTTAGCATGAATATCTTCTGACTTCTGCCGATTGCCTTTTAACAGTTCAATAATGGGTAAGTGATCATTGCTGTAAACTCGCTTGATAGACTTCTGCGGCTTGTTGAACAATTGTTTTCAGGTCTTCAGGGTCCCAAGGCTTAGTGACACATTTATAAATTTGAGCCGCACTAATCAGGTCTGGGTCATCTTCAAGAGCATCCTCAGAGTAACCCGTTAACAGAATCCGAATGGTATTAGGGAAGCGAGCGCTAATTTTGCTGAGAAATTCAATCCCCGTCATTTCCGGCATACTTTGATCAGAAATAATGATCGCCATTTCTCCTTCCACATCTATCATTTGCATTGCGGTGGCTGGACTATTTGCAAGAAAAGTTGGAAAATGACGGCGAAACGTTCTGTAAATCAGATCGAGGTTATCCTGCTCATCATCAACCACCATGAGCTTTAGTTTGGATTTGGGCATCTCTAGATTGGGAAGCGCACTCTTGAGCGTTTAGTTGCTGGCTGACCTCAGGCACAGGTTTTGCTCGACTTGATCACAAAGAAAAGCACGAAAGCGCAACCTGTACTTATTATCGATTCGTCTTCTAACCTATCATATATTTTTCATCCCATCTGCATTAGCTGCCGTCTACTCAACAGAACTTAGAGACGACTGGTTTCCATCGGCTGACTTTTGAGAAACTCAGTATTAACACCCGACTCACGAGTCAGAGCGACCTTCCCAGTGCGAGCAATTTCACGGATACCAAATCGACTCAGGACTTGAATAATAGCAACCATTTTTCCAGGATCTCCGACCACTTCAACCGTCAGGGTGCTTTCCCCAATATCAACCACACGCGCTCGGAAAATATGAGCCAGTTCAATAATTTCTGAACGCATCGCACTACCATTACAGTTAATCTTGAGCAGCAGCAACTCCCGTTCAACACAGGGAACTTCAGTAATATCCTGGACTTTGAGGACATTAATCAATTTGTAGAGTTGTTTGGTAATCTGCTCAATAATTCGGTCATCTCCTGGAACAATCATGGTAATCCGAGAAATACCACTTTGTTCAGCAGGCCCTACTGCCAGACTTTCAATATTAAAACCCCGACGTGCAAATAAACCCGCAATACGAGTTAGAACACCTGCTTCGTCTTCTACTAAAACAGAAAGAGTATGTTTCATCTCAAAACTTGAGCTTGATCAAAGTCAAAAATTTGCATCTCTCGATTTTATCGGAAACCTTTGACCACTTTTTACAGTTATCAGTTTACAGGGAACGGTGGCTCTAGGAACAGCAGCTCTAGGAACAGTTTTTTGAGCGAACAAGTGAGGGATAGGGATAATCGAGCAATTATCCCTACAGAAACGGTTCACTATCTGCCGAATGGTTTTGAGCTAGCTAGAAGTTTCGGGTTCGGCAACTTCCTCTGTTTTCATCACCACTCGCAACAGAGGCGGCGCGACAAAGGTTGTCAAAATCACCATTAAAATAATCGCAACATCCAAAGCTGGTGAAAGCGCCCCACTATCAGAACCCACAGCGGCAAAGACGAGTCCAACTTCGCCCCGAGGAATCATTCCGACCCCAATGGCTAAACGATTCACTTGAGGGATGCCAAAAACGCTCCAACCTGAAACAACTTTCCCAATCATGGCTACCACAATCAGAAATGAGGCAATAATTAATCCTTCTCGATTTTCGGGGATAGCAGGATTGAGAACACTCAAATCGGTTTTTGTTCCCACAGTGACAAAGAAAACCGGAACAATCACATCCGCAATCGGTATAATCAGATCCTCTAAATGTTGGTCTTCAATGTCCGTCTCATCAAGAACTAAACCGGCCGCAAACGCCCCTAAAATCGCTTCTAAGTTAATCGCTGCCGCAATATAAGAGAGAACAAGTGCGAGCGTTAAAGCCGGAATCACCACTCGACCCCGAGTTTTGAACTGTTTGGCAACAGCAACAAAACTATTGTTGAAAAAGCGGCCCAGGAGAATCGCACCGACGAGAAAAATACTTGCACTGATAATCAGGTAGACGGTATTGAGAACATCGATTTCTCCAGTTTTGGCTAAACTCGCAACAACAGCCAAAACAATAATCCCCAAAATATCATCCATCACCGCCGCACCCAGAATAATCTGACCCTCTGTAGAGGAGAGTTGGCCGATTTCTGCGAGTACCCGTGATGTGATACCAATACTCGTTGCGGTTAATGCGGCACCTGCAAAAATCGCTGCAACTGTTGGGGTATGGAAAATCAAAATTAAGCCAGCGGTACCTGCAACAAAGGGAACTGTCACCCCAACGACTGCTACCAGTAGAGACTGAACACCGACTTCTAGCAGTTGTCTGACGTTGGACTCTAATCCAATTTCAAACAACAAGACAATTACCCCTAATTCGGCCAGAACAGAAAGGACTTCACTTTGAGCTTCATAGGTGGCTTGAGCGGCATCAGGTTCTAATCCGGTTGTCGCTTGTAAAATGCTCATAATCAGGGAGCTGGTATGATCTCCATTTTCGGGAAATACAACTAAATGGAGGGCAGAGACACCGATCACTACACCCCCAACCAGTTCACCCAAAACGGGTGGAAACCCTAACCAGTTGAAAAATTCTCCGCCCGCTTTACTGGCGATGAAAATGGCAACTAAACTCAGCAACACTCCGCATAAAACGATAACGGATTCAGGTTCCGCAGAGGCTTCTTCTGTCGCTGTTGCCAGCAAGGGGAAAGTATCAGATATATGGAAAAAAACAGGGGAAGAACTCACCCCGGCAACGAGATCAATCATCTATTCCGCAGAACTCATCGTGTTTAGTTTAACTGAATGTTGTCCTACAAAAATACTCGATGTTTGAGACTGGGCATCTGCACCCGTACTTGTTCGAGGCGAGTCGGTTGAATTTCAGCGATCGCCACACCGGGTTGATCTCCGGCATCATCTAAGATCACACCCCAAGGATCGATAATCATCGCATGACCGTGAGTGTAGCGCCGACCATAGTGATTTCCGGTTTGGGCGGGTGCAACCACATAACAGCTATTTTCGATGGCTCTAGCTTTCAGCAACACTTCCCAATGATCTTTTCCGGTATAAGCGGTAAAAGCCGCCGGAACAAACAGAACCTCGGCGCCTTGACTGGATAAATGGCGATACAGTTCGGGAAATCTCACATCATAGCAAACTGATAAGCCTAAATTGCCGAGTTCCTCGGACTTGTAAACTGATGGTAACTGTTGACCTGCCATGACGGTAAAGGATTCTTGGTAGTTGTTCCCATCGGGCAGATTCACATCGAATAAATGCACTTTCTGATATCGAGCCAATTCATTCCCACTCGGATCAATTAGTAAGGCTGTATTATAAACTTTGCCACTTTCGCTCGGAACTGGAAATCCTCCCGCTAGTAATGTCACCTGAAAGCGTTGGGCGGTGGTATGAAGAAATTTTTCGGTTTGTGCTGCAATTTCACGGGCTTGAGCTAATTTTTCGGCTTCTTCGCCCATAAATGAAAAATTCTCGGGTAAGCAGACTAGCTCTGCCCCTCGACGCACGGCTAAATCAATTAACTCTAGCGCCTCCGCTAAATTTTTTTGTAGCTCGGGCAAACTTGTCATTTGAATTGCAGCAACAAGATAGGATCTCATAGAGCCAAAGACGATTTAGGGACAGTAGCTAAAGGTTTTTCATCACTCTCACTGTTACCGAAAAATCAAATAACGGGAGATTTTGATTTGCTGATTGAATGATTCAGGGGGACTTGGGATTGACCGTTGGAAATCGCAGTTTATCCCATTGACAGGACAGACAAGACTTTAATCTTTACGCTTTGAAGTTGACACTTCTATGCCCTCCGCCCCCCTGAATTTTTCTAAATGCTATTACCGTTTATAGCGGATGAAACAGAAGATCGGGGAAGAAACGATTGAATTCAATTAAGATTCCCGCTGTAATCACAAACCAAGCTGCTGCTAGGACAGGTGCAGTGGAGAGATATTTGAGAAAATACTGCATGAGATGAGATCTCCTTTAAACGTTATTGACACAGAACACAATGGGTTGATCGGCTCTAACCCGACTAGCGGGGTGAAACTGTAATTTCGTTATCCTTGGCAAACATTTCGCCAGAGGTGGCTTCTTTGAGGGCTGCTAAAGGCCAGATAAAGCCGCCTAACATAAATTTAACGGCTACCGGAACGTCGATAATAATCTCTTTTTCGGTCGCATTCTTACCTTGTTTGGCTGCATATTGGAGGTAAGCACGACCTACCCAGCCAATCCATCCGGCGATGTACAGGAATAAGATACTGGGAATCAAGAATTCACCTGCGTGAGCGAGGCTACCATCTACGATTAAGTGAGGAAGACCATCTTCTCCACATAATGCTTGAGAATACCGTTCAAACCGTGCTTTCGCGAGATCAGGGCTAGGACTATTCGCAACGGAAGTTTTCGCCCGTTGCTGAAATGCTGCTGATTCTGAACAAGGGGTTAAGTTGTACGCGGATGCACTGGGAACAAAACTGATCCACAGACCGAGAGCTAAGACTACAGCCAACAATCGTCGCATAGAAAGGTTTCCTTTTGTTACAAAACAATAAGTTTTATGTACAATTGTTTCAGACCGCTCGTTAAGAAGCTATCTGAATTCTTCCGAGCATTGGACAAGATATCCGACAGTGAAACACTCCCGTTGACCCATCTGAGTCGGTTTTTCGGGGGTTTCTTTTTACTGAGGTTATTTTAGGATATCCCCGAAGTTAGGGTGTACCCTAGATAATCATGATGAAGCTACTCATCGTAGCTCCGATCGTTTCATAAAGAATTTATCAGTCAATGGCGACAGTTTTAGCAATTGAAACAAGTTGTGACGAAACCGGGGTTGCAATTGTAAAAAATCGTAAAGTTTGCAGCAATGTTGTCGCATCTCAAATTGCCGTTCATCAACCTTATGGCGGTGTTGTCCCCGAAATTGCTTCCCGTCAACATCTCGAAGCGATTAATATTCTCATTGACCAGGCTTTGGAAGAAGCTAGCCTCACCTGGACAGAAATTGATGGTATTGCTGCGACCTGCGCCCCTGGGCTGGTGGGTGCTTTGTTAATTGGGATCACGGCGGCAAAAACTCTCGCAATTGTACACCAAAAGCCCTTTTTAGGCGTTCATCACCTCGAAGGTCACATTTATGCCACCTATTTGACTCAAACGGACTTACAACCGCCTTTTTTGTGTTTGTTGGTCTCAGGAGGTCATACCAGTTTAATTCGAGTCCAAGACTGCGGAATTTACGAAACTCTCGGTCAAACCCGAGATGATGCTGCTGGGGAAGCGTTTGATAAAGTGGCCCGATTACTCAATTTAGGCTATCCAGGTGGCCCGATTATTGATAAACTGGCAACGGAGGGAAATCCTGAAGCTTTTGCATTGCCAGAAGGGAAAATTTCTCAACCGAATGGGGGTTATCATCCCTACGACTCTAGTTTTAGTGGCTTAAAAACTGCTGTGTTGCGTCTGGTTCAAAAGCTGGAAACCTCTCAAGAATTACCCGTTAACGATATTGCGGCTAGTTTTCAGCAAACGGTGGTCAACAGTTTAACGAAACGTGCGATCGCCTGTGCGTTAGATTATGGACTGAATACAATTGCAATAGGTGGAGGGGTTGCAGCAAATAGTCGTTTACGCCAACATCTGCAACACGTCGCGAGTCAGCATAATATCCAAGTCTTGTTTCCCCCCTTGAAATTTTGTACTGATAACGCCGCTATGATTGCCTGTGCAGCCTGCGATCATCTCAATCGAGGTCATTCTTCATCTTTAACGTTAGGAGCGGCTTCTCGGCTCAAAATAGAAGATCTAATGCAGCTTTACAGTCACCAGTAATCAGTGAACAGGTCAAAAGATGTTCCGTAAAGGCATCTGTGCTTGCGCCCTCTTGACTGTTTCCGATATCTTAAACTGAAATAAAACTATCCCAAAGGGTATTAGCAGAAATGTTGCTCACAAATCCTAATGCTGTATTTGAGCTATTGTTAATGATGAGAGTGCCGGGATTACCCAGTAAATTAGCAGGAACTAAGTTCAGGTTTATAGGACTTAATCCTTCAGTTAAACCAATCTGGTCAACTCCAACTTGAAAATCGGTAATAATATCAGCTTGAGTAAAATCAGCCGTTGCTGCTGAGTTGGAGAGAATAAAGACATCTGAATTCAAACCCCCAGTCAGAATATCTTGACCTCGATCTCCACTTAAAATATCATTACCTATCCCTCCAGTTAAGAAGTCATTTCCTTGACCTCCAAATAAAGTGTCATTTTCACTCTCTCCGTTAAGCCGATCATT
>NZ_AAVU01000074.1 GCF_000169095.1 Lyngbya sp. PCC 8106 | reverse complement strand
CCCCACCTCCCCACAAATCAAGTTTTAGGGGGATCAGGAAACGGCGCTGCCAAGTTATCAGGGGGCAGATTGAATTTGAATTTAAACCGTTTGATTTAGAGATTAGAAGGGACAGGGGCTTCTAAACCCAAGTGTTTCATAAAGCTATCAAAATCGAAATGCTCGGCCATCAGTTGGGTGATACACTCAACCTTACTAGGTTCATGGACTCGCACTTGACCGAAAGCCCGATCAATCGTTTCCACTGTCGTCAGAGTATCGAGATCGACACACAATACAGGAACCTCTAGATCTTCAGCCCGACTTAACACCATGGGATCGGGAGTAATTTGTCCGGTTAAGATCAAGCAATGGGTTGATTTTTCCAGGGCTGCAAGCTGAATATCGGTGCGATCGCCTCCAGTCACCACCGCCATATTGCGAGTGCGATCAAAATATTTCATAGCTGCACTGACATTCATCGCCCCGACACTGAGACTTTCAACCATCATATTCAAATGATCGCCACCACAAAGCACTTGAGCCTGAAGTTGTTTAACCAGATCTTCAACCGTCACACTTCGCAACAGAGCATTTCGAGGTAAAACCCCCAGTAGAGGAATACCTTCGCGCTGGAGAAAAGGCCGAATAAAATTGGTCATTACTTCCTGACGTTCCGCCGGGAAATCATTCACTAAAATCCCCATGAGACGATCGCCTAATTGAGCTTTCGCCACGAGAAAACCATCAATAGCGGCCGAAGACTCTAAACGTTCAACAAGCATCACAGAAGCATCAAGTTCATGGGCGATTTGCGACAAAGACAGATCAAACAAACTGCCTTGTTGTAGCGTTCCCGGCCCTTCTAACAAAATTAAATCCCCTTTTAACCTTTGTACAGAAGAAGCGAGAGCCTGACAAAAGTTAGTTGTATCTTCTCCCTGTAATCTCCTGTGTATTGCGTTGTCCGTGAGCATCACCACAGGTGAACCAATCTGATCAGCAGACAGTCCTAACGTAGTCGCGATAAACTGAACATCAGCATCGAAGGGTTCTGCGGCATTACCAATTTCGGTTCCAAGCGGTTTGCCATAGGCAACTTGAATATTATGTGATCGCAACTGATGGGCTAGCCCCAGTGCAATTGCCGACTTCCCACTAAAAGGCTGAGTTGACCCGATTAATAGATACTTGGCGGGTTTAGCCACGTCACTGACTCCTCCATGCTCATTTTGACTACTCCCCGAGTGTAAAACCTGGGGAAATTTTTTAGAACTTCCAGTATTGGACGCTTAGGCGAATGCTGGTATTCTATACTATCTACAAGAGATTGAAAATCATCAGGGTCTTGAAATCACTGAGATCTTCGGCGCTATACCGAGAGTCTTTCACTCAACATAATGGAGTAAACGCTTGTAAAACTCTTGAGAAAAATCAATAGTACGAGTGCGACCAAAGTTTTGTAGGACATCGATCAGATAGCGAATAAATTCATAGTTCGCCATGGTGACTTCATAGCTGAGATCAGCGTTACCATCAAACTGTACTCGACAACGAGTGAGATCAGCAGGTAGAGAAGAAACATTCCAGGTGGCGACGAAAGGAATATCCTCAGCACTGTCAATTTTACGAGCGCCTTCTAAACTTTTCTCCTTATAGAGGCTAATCGATAGCGGTAAATATCTACGACTTTTATCATCGTAGTACGGTTGATAGACGATCACCTCTCGCTTTTCGGCGGGTTTGAGTTGAGCGATGACTGTGGCGGAGTTTGACATTCTCAGATTTCCTGCAAAGACCGATTATTTCCAATTTAGCCGACATTTAACCCCCTATTATGACTCTAGAGACAAAAATTTTCTTCCTTGCTGACTCAACCCTTGATCCGTACCCCAGAAAACAACGGTGTAAAATCTCAATGTTGTTGTTTTGCCAGCTTCCAATGTAAACTACCCAACGCCAACGTGTAAACACTTATGGCATGGGCTTTATCCCTAACCCAGTCCCATCGGGAAACAACAAAAGCTGTCCCTCTAGCTGACAGGAATAGGTCGAGATTTCAGGCGGATTTACGGCAGCCCCATCTTGAAAACTTTGGCTAGACAGAAATTGCCAAGTTCAGAGAAGTTGAGCGATATTTAACGCCCCATTAACATCAGCATCATGTTCACGCGCCACAAAAACCACACTTAAAACCCTTTCCCTTTCGGTAAGATTTTCCCGACAACGGATGGATGTGGTGACATCTCGAACAGGTTTGAGAGGTAGATCTCGGCTCAACCAAAATCACACTAATTCCAGCAATACAGGCTTTGTATTCTGTGAACAATCTCAACTGGTAAAAAGCCCATCTATTGATTTATGTTCGGGTTTTCTTCCTAACTTTCGTCCTCAGTCGAATACCCGACAAATCTTCAAAAGCAATTGCCGAGTTAAGTTGTTCAGCCTCTTGTACAAGCTGTTTGCTGATGTTGTGATTGACCCAATGCCCGAAACCTCGATTCCTTTCCAGAGAGCCTTCTAAGCAAGCGTTTTGCGGACTTAGTGCGTTTGGATTGAATCGAGGCGCGGACGCGGATAAACTTGGTTCGGGTTTGCCTCAATTGCTTACCATCCCAGGTTTTTCCTGTACTTGTTGTTGCAATATCTCTCAGCCCCAAATCAACACCCAACACTTTCGGAGTTTTCTTTTTTCGTTGGGTGGGAACTTGAACTACTATATTAATGTAATAGCCATTCCTACTTTTAGAAAGCGTGGCACTTGTGGGGAGTTGACCTCTAAGCAATGCAATCTGATAGCCACCAATTTTGAGTTGAAAATTGACCCGTCCCGACTTCAGTGTGACTCCAACTTTTTGCAAGGACTCAATATATTTGAACGTCCTCGCGTCAAGAGAGATACTTGTTGGTCGAAACTTGTGGATTTGTTTGGTGGTAATGTGTTGGTTAACAACCCTTCTGATGGCTTGACAAACGTGGTTAGCTTTCAGCCCCGTCGCCTCTCTGACGGGTTTGTAGGTCAGATGATGCAGCTTTGTTGTATTCCAACAGTTCTGTTCTTTTGCCTCGAGCAATATTTGGTTACAAGCATCGGAAAATCCCACCAAAGTTTCATCGACCGATTGGGTCAAGTCTGGTGGGACTATCAACTTGCATTTGACCGTTATTGCTTGCGTCATACCCCTATAATATCTCATGGGAGGGGTTTTTGTAAACTTTATAGGTCGCGGCATTCCTCCCATCGCCAACTCAGACTTCTGGCGTGGGTCTCCTGCCGAAATCTAGATGATTTTAGCTTCACAGCGAGAAGCCCCACACCTGACACTGCGTTTCAGTGTGGGATGAATCGCCCTTGAGGTTGTTAATTCTCCAGATTGAGTTATAATAAATTGCATTCGCTCTAATTTGCATAATGAGAAACGTAGCAAAAGTCAGACTATATCCAACAGATGAACAGAAACAAGCTCTTACAAAAGCTTTTGGTTCTGTCCGATGGGTGTGGAATTACTGCCTGGAGCTGAACAACCAAGCCTATAAAGAAACAGGCAAGGGAATCTCAGGAATGCAACTGAAGAAACAGTTACCAATTCTAAAAAAGAAAGAAGAAACAGCCTGGCTAAAGGAAACCTATTCACAATGCTTACAGCAGTCTGTTTTAAATCTTTCCAGAGCTTTTGTTAACTTCTTTGAAGGTCGAGCCAAGTTCCCTCGATTTAAGAGCCGCCATGAAAAGCAATCGATCCAGTATCCTCAGAACGTCAAGATTGTTGACAGTCATTTAAGTTTTCCTGTTATTGGCAAAATCAAAGCCAATATTCACCGAAAATTTGATGGCAATATCAAAACAGTCACAATAACAAAGACAAGAACGGAGAAGTATTACGCTTCAATTTTATTTGAGAACGAAGAAGCTGAACCGCAGACTTCTGAAGAAGGAAAAGCGATAGGATTAGACCTGGGACTCACCCACTTTTTGATTACAAGCGAGGGGTCTAAATACGAAAATCCTCGGCACTTTAAAAAACATGAACGTAATTTAAAGCGAAAGCAGCAGAAATTATCTCGCAAGCAAAAAGGTTCCAATTCCCGGAATAAAGCCAGGAAATTGGTAGCAAGAGCGCACGAGAAAATCTTCTTTGCGAGGCAAGACTTCCTGCATAAACTGTCTCGCAAAATTGTGAACGAGAATCAAGTCATAATTGCTGAAAATCTCAACGTAAAGGGCATGGTGAGCCAGCGCGTTGGGCGGGGAACCGGACTTGAAGCGACTGGCTCACCCGCAAGGGTACGCAACCACAATCTAGCCAAGGCAATCAGCGACTGTGGTTGGGGAAGGTTCTTAAACTTTGTTGATTACAAATCAAAAAAGGACGGAAAAACCTATCTGGAAATAGATCGGTTTTTTCCGTCCTCAAAGACTTGTAATGTTTGTCTGAATGTTGTTCAAAGTCTGCCACTCGATGTTCGTCACTGGGAGTGCAATCATTGTCACACCCAACATGATCGTGATATCAACGCGGCTCTCAATATCAGAGATGAGGGATTGAGAGTTATCGCGGCAGACCCAGATCGACAATTCCTCGCCCCTGGGACGGGGGTGACTGCCAGTGGAGAAAGTGTAAGACCAACCAAAGGACGAAAGTCCTCTGTGCGGCAACTTCCGATCAATGATCAATCTAATGATGCTTCGACCAAGGTTGATCAAGAAGCTGGAAGCCTACGCTAGAAAGCGAAGCGTCTGCGTAGGTAGTTCACGTAAGTATTAAGAGTTAAATTAGATTATCTCTGCCCAAGAAGTCTTGGCCCCAAAAATGATCAAGTCATAAGTTAAACCAGATATGAGACGATTGACATCTACACGAACAAATTCATCTAACCCTAACCCCGATTCTCATCATCACCGGGACTCAAGCCCCGAGAATAAAACTGTAGAAACCGATCCGATTGATGCTCCCGAACCCTCTAAACATCAAGTCGAACCCATGACTAATTCACCCTCAATCTATCAAGGACGACGCCGAAAAGCGGCTGTAGTCCTCAGTATGATTTGGGGAGGAACAATCACCCTACATCTGGTTTCTTGGGGTTCGTGGTTCATTTTCGGCTTAACAGGGTTGATTTCGATTCATTCGTTGCGTATCCTATTGACCCGATATCGTCACCCATCGTCTGATCAGACGGCAACAGGCGATCGCGACTATTGGCCCTTTGTCTCTTTGCTCGTGGCCGCCAAAAATGAAGAATCTGTGATTCACAATTTAGTCGAAAACTTGTGCAATCTCGATTATCCGTCTGACTCCTATGAAGTTTGGATCATTGATGATCACAGCACCGATAACACACCCCTTTTATTAGATCAACTGGCCGAAAAGTTTGAGCAACTCAATGTTTTACATCGTCACAATGGAGTCGGCGGAAAATCCGGGGCGCTCAATCAAGTTTTACCCTTAACCCAAGGTGAATTTATCGGGGTATTTGATGCGGATGCTCAGGTGTCCCCCGATTTATTGCAGCAAGTTGTTCCTCTGTTTGACAACGATCAAATTGGTGCCGTACAAGTCCGAAAAGCGATTTCTAACGCTCCTCTCAATTTCTGGACTCAAAGTCAAGCCGCAGAAATGGCACTGGATTCATTTTTCCAAGAGCAGCGTATTGTGTTAGGAGGGATTGGAGAACTCCGAGGAAATGGTCAGTTTGTTCGTCGTGACGCGATTGAAGCTTGTGGGGGTTGGAACGAAGAAACCATCACTGATGATCTCGATCTCACCATTCGACTCCATCTGAATAATTGGGATATTGAATTTTTAGCCTTTCCCCCCGTCTACGAAGAAGGAGTCACAAAATCTATCTCCTTGTGGCATCAACGCAACCGCTGGGCTGAAGGCGGATATCAACGCTATCTCGATTATTGGAAACCCTTACTCCGTAATCGTCTTGGCTCTCGTAAAACCTTTGATTTATTCGGGTTTTTAATCATTCAATACTTAGTACCGACTGCTGCCGTCCCTGATTGTTTAATGTCGTTAGCTTTACGTCGTTTACCGATTACCAGTCCTTTGTCATTGCTGGCTTTAACGCTGTCGTTTGTGGGGATGTTTATTGGGTTACGTCGCACCCAGACTCCATGCGTTTCTCAATCAATAATGAGCGTCTTACAGGCTGGATTACAAAGCTTGCGGGGTACATTTTATATGCTGCACTGGTTTATTGTGATTAGCAGTACCGCCATCCGCATTTCAGTCCGCCCGAAGCGTCTAAAGTGGGTGAAAACGGTTCATCAAGGAATGTAAATTCTGCAATGATCCCGTTCTATACATTCTGAGATGGATTGTGTTGTTAAAATTGCAGTCCAAACTCAATTAGCGATATCAGGGGGAAACTAGCAATGGATTTACTAGAGTATCAAGCCAAAACCTTATTTCGGGAAAAAGACATCCCGGTGTTACCTTCACAGCGGATTGATCGCGCTCCTGATGTCAAGGGATTGAGAATTCCCTATCCGGTGGTTCTCAAGTCTCAAGTGCGTTCAGGGGGAAGGGGCAAGGCGGGAGGCATACGGTTTGTTGAGAATACCATTGATGCAGTTGCGGCCGCTCAAGCGATTTTTAATCTACCCATTCGCGATGAATATCCGAAAGTGCTGTTAGCTGAGGCTAAATATAACGCGGATCAAGAGTTTTATCTGGCTGTGACGTTAGATTCGAGCAGTCGCCGTCCGGTGATGTTAGGATCGACTAAAGGCGGAGTTGCTGTTGAAGAAGCGATCTCAGAGGTTCAGCAAGTTGTTGTCGATCAAGAGTTTTCCTCGTTTTATGCTCGTCGCCTCAGTGTCAAAATGGGATTGCATCAAGACCTGATTTTAGCGGTGAGTGCCATCATTGAAAAAATGTATTGTTTGTTTGTGGAAAAGGATTTAGATCTGATCGAGATTAATCCACTCGGTATTAACCCCAGTGGCGAGGTGATGGCTCTTGATGGCAAAGTGATTGTCAATGACAATGCTCTCGGACGTCACCGAGATTTAGCGGCTTTGATTCAAAATCATCAGAATCCCGCGAAAGCTTCGCTAACAGATGTCTATTCTTTTCCTTTTCCCGCTCAGTTTGATCGGGTTCAACTTCGAGAACTCAAAATGGTGGAACTTGAAGGTAATATCGGCATTTTATCGAATGGTGCGGATATGACACTGACAACGGTTGATTTGATTATCCAAGCAAAGGGAAAACCTGCAAATTACCTCGATTTGGAGGTGGAAGACTATTCAGAACTGACCGAAGCTTGGTGTGATCATCTCTATCAAGGTTTAGAATTGGTCAGTCAGTCGAAGCAGGTGAAAGTCGTGATCGTCAATCTTCTCAGTCATGTTGTCTCTTCTCAAAAAACGATTTTAGAAATTGCCAGTTATCTCCAGAAAAAGGCGAGTATGGGCTATTTACCCCAGTTTGTTCTGAGATTAGCGGTTAATCCGCCTCGTGAAATTCTCGATCAGTTGGCACAACTACCTGTTCAAGTTGCTGAGAGTTTAGATGAGGCGGTGAAGCTTGCTGTTTCTTTAGCGAAATAATTTTGATGCTTGCCTTCTCCTCCGTCGTTTTGGTTTTCTATCAATACTTTGGGTAGAAGTCAGGAATAATCAACTTTGAAAATCGCACGCCGACTAAAATAGAAAAATCTCGTATCTCATACAGTTAGATACTGTCCGATCTGAGTCAATTGCGAACTCAGTTATAGTTTATTTGTCGTTGCTGCATCAGTCTAGGGTTTACAACTAGAGTCAATAACTATGGATTTAACGTCAGAGAGTAAAGTTTTAATTCAGGGGAATGCAGCATCTCAAGCTTTGATTCATGCGGTTCTCAATATGAAGGCTTATGGGACTAATATTGTTGCTTGTGTAACTCCCGGTCAAGGCGGTACTTATTTGGAAGAAGTTCCGATTTTTGATTTGGTTGAACAAGCACAGGCTAAAGTTGGCCCGATTGATACCAGTGTGATTTGGGTCAATCCCTATCAAGCACTCGATTCAGCTTTAGAAGCGATTGAAGCTGGAGTCAAACAACTGGTTATTCTCACCGAGGGGATGCCGCCTTTGGATATGGTCTGTTTGATTCGTAAAGCCGAAATCTCAGAAACACTGATCATTGGGCCGAGTTGTGCTGGGATTATTGTCCCCAATCAGCTTTTGTTGGGGCTTCATCCTGGTGAGTTTTATACTCCGGGTTCCATTGGGTTAATTAGTCGGGGTAGCAGACTCACTTATGAAATTGCTTCTCAACTCACTCAAGCTAAACTCGGACAGTCTATGAGTATCAGTATTGGGAGTGATTTGATTATTGGTTCTTCTTTTATTCAGTGGCTACAAATTTTGGATGAAGATGATCAAACTGAGGCAATTGTTTTGGTCGGAGAAGTCAGTGGAACTGGTGAAGAAGAAGCGGCTTCTTATATTGCCGAAACGATTGATAAACCTGTAATTGCTTATATTGCTGGACTGTATGCACCCCCAACTCAAATGCTGGGTCATTCCTGTACGCTAGCGACATCTAAATTACTCGCCCAAACTATTTGTCCGCCAACAATAGAAAGCAAAATAGAAGCGTTTAAAAAAGCTAAAATTCCCTTGGCTGATCGTCCGTCTCAAATTCCAGGTTTAATTAAAAAAGCTTTGAAAAAATAACGATGTCTAAAAAATCTGATCGGTCTTCACAATCTTCGAGTTCTTCTGCTTATCTTTCTGATCAGTGGCATTCTCTGACAAATGCAATTGCTTATCGCTTTAATCGGGAATATCAAGGGGAGGCTTTTGAACTTCCCGAAGAAGTGGAAAATTTGCCGATTTTTCGCGATCGTATTGCCGGAACTCTACAAGCTAAAATTACTTCGCCTTTTTGGGAATTGACTAAAATTCAGAAAAATCAACACTGTTTAGATATTGGTTGTGGGGTCAGTTTTTTGATTTATCCTTGGCGAGAGTGGAATGCTTTATTTTATGGTCAAGATATTAGCAATGTGGCAATAGATGCTTTGAATGCTCGGGGGCCGCAGTTAAATTCTAAACTGTTTAAAGGGGTAACATTGGGGGCGGCTCATCATTTAGAGTATGATGAAGATCAGTTTGATCTAGCGATCGCCACGGGGTTGAGTTGTTATTTTCCCCTTGAATATTGGACGGAGGTTATGGCTGAAGTTAAACGAGTCTTGAAGCCTACTGGAGAGTTTATTTTTGATGTTCTCAATCCTGATGCACCCTTAGCAGAAGATTGGGCAATTTTAGAAACCTATTTAGGAACAGAAGTCTTTTTAGAACCGCTAGAAAGTTGGGAAAAAATGATTAAATCCAATTCAGAAAAGATTGTTAAACAAAAGGATGGAGAGTTATTTAAAGTTTATAAAGTTCGTTTTTAAAATTAATAATGTTCAACAAATTTAAAGTTAAAAAATAAATGAAATCATGAAAAAATGCAAGTTATAGAACAAAAAAAATACACCCAAGAAGAATACTTAGAATTAGAAATCAATTCCGAAGAACGTCACGAATATATTGATGGAGAGGTTATATTAGTGACAGGTGGTACACCCAATCATAATCAAATTTCCGGGAATTTATATGCAGCACTTAATTTCACCTTAAAACGTCAACCCTATCGTGTATTTGTACTCGATCAAAGACTTTGGATTCCACAAAAACGCATCTATACTTATCCCGATGTTATGCTCATTCAAGGTGAATTACAATTACAAATCGGACGAAATGATACCGTTTTGAATCCGATAATGATTGCAGAAGTGTTATCTAAATCTACTCGTAGCTATGATAAAGATAAAAAATTTGAGTCTGATCGTACCATTGACAGTTTTCAAGAATATATTTTAATCGATCAATATACTCAACATATTGAACAGTATAGCAAAACAGGCGATCGCCAATGGATATTTACTGAATATTATCAAGATGAAACCTTATCTCTAAACTCTATTTCTTTTGAAATTGAACTAGCGGATATTTACAATCAAGTGAATTTTGAAGAAGTCGAACAATAACAAAAAACAACCTTTTATTGCTGTAATAATTCCCGAATCCAACTTTGTTCCGACTCCATTAACGGTGGTGTTAATTCTGTGATATAATTTTCATAATTAATCCGATAATCATAACCCGCTCGGTTATATATTGTTGTAAATAACTCCTGTAAATTTAACATCGGTTCCCCATCTTCTGAACGCAGAGGAATAGAAAAACTCGGTAAAGAATCTCTCACATTAAAAGGATACAATGTCGCTCGGGGCCGATGTTGTTCATCGCTAACTAAAATCCGATAATCCGATTGAATATCCTCCCCTAAAATCGGCATCGGTTGCCATCCTCGCAGCAAATCAATTTCAACTAAATTTGTTAAACTCCCTAACACCCGTTGACGTTTTTTTAGATAAAATTCTCGTCCTTCTCCCGGACGTTTATTCACCGGAGATAACACTTCAATCACCGTAACAACGGAACGAGTTGTCATTTCTCGCACTTCTAAATAAGTCTGTCTAACCGTTTCAGGCATGGGAAGATGAACGGTAATTTCTTTCGACTTAGATTCGGCAACTGCGGTATTTGATTGTCGATTTTCTAATTCTAAACCTTCTGAAGTTTGAGATTGACGCTTCACCGCCACATCAGGAATCCCCACTAAAAGAGAATCAGTATTTGTATTATTGACTTCATAAACCCGCTTTTCAATTGCCACTTCATATTTAGGACGAACCTCAGGCGTGAGAACATCAGCAATTGCTACAATTAATCGATTGTGAACTTCCGGCCAAAAATCAGGATGTTCTAAACAGGGGTCCATTCCCGGAAACGGTGAAGGCATAGCAAAACCCTCCAATTGGCTTTTTTAGTAGTTTAGCATTTCCAGAATTTGCCCATAAACCCAGTTTCTAAAAATTACTTCAAGATTTCAGCCTTTGTACAGCCATGAGAAACCGGATTTTTTTAGTCAGTCAAGGGTCTGTCTGATGAATTTAAACTTTCCCAGTTCAACATTTGCAGCGTAGACCTTTAAAATAGAAAACGATTGTGCAACTCAAATAGAATAATGCTAGATCTCGTATTGATTAGTACGTTAGGATTTTTAGGAAGTTTTGGTCATTGTATGGGAATGTGCGGCCCGATAACGGTGGCGTTTTCTCTCTCGAATACAGATGATTCCAAACAACCCTCTTGGCGGTTTCACTTGTTACTAAATCTCGGACGAATTCTCAGTTATGCGTTAGTTGGTGCCGCCATTGGGGGAATCGGTTCGGTATTAGTTGCAAGTGGACAAATGGCAGGATTAGGGAGTGTTATTCGACGGGGAATGGCAATTTTAACAGGGTTAATGTTAATTGGGTTAGGATTGGCACAAATACGACCCGATTTAATCCCTAAATTGCCAATGTTGCACCCGCTTTCTCCTCAAGTTTTACATAACCGTTTTAGCGGTGCAATGGTCAATTTATCTATGCAAAAAAGCCCCTTAACTCCCTTTATTTTGGGTCTAGTTTGGGGATTAATCCCTTGTGGTTTTCTCTATACAGCCCAAATTAAAGCCGCAGAAACCGGAAGTTTAAAGATGGGAATGATGACCATGTTAGCCTTTGGACTGGGAACATTACCCACAATGTTAGGGGTTGGTTTATTAACGAGTAAATTAAGTTCAGACCATCGAAGTCAATTATTTCGATTGGGTGGATGGATTACTTTAAGTATTGGAATTTTAACGTTATTACGAACCGGAAATCATGTTGATTATACAGGTCATGGTGCCTTAATTTTTTTGATGTTAGCTTTAATTGCCCGTCCAATGAGTCGATTTTTCTCGCCACTTTTACAATATCGGCGTTTGTTAGGTGTGGCTGCTTTTATCTTAGCATTGGTTCATATGGGTCAAATGATTGATCATACTTTAAATTGGAATATTGAAGCATTTTGGTTTATGCTTCCCCAACATCAATGGGGAATTGGATTGGGAACAATTGCCTTGTTATTGATTACTCCTGCGGCGTTAACGAGTTTTGATAAAATTCAAAGTTATTTAGGACAATACTGGCGAAAAATCCATTTATTAGCGGTTCCAGCGTTTGTTTTGGGTGTGGTTCATATCCTCTTAAGTGGGTCGAGTTATTTTGGCGGGTTTGAGTGGACTGTTAGCCATCAAATTCGAGTCGGAATTTTAGCAACAATCAGTCTTTTTGTGCTATTAGTAAGAATGCGTTCAATTTGGTCTTTATTTTCTTTGGAGAAGTTTTATGTTTCACCGAGTAAGTCAAAGTAAGCTATTTAGAGAATTTGTTATACTGGGGTTGATGAGTGTTCCGATTATGGTTAATTTTAGTCATCGGTTAACTGTTCCGACTCTCGCCCATGAAGTTGAAGTTTCTGGGGATGTAGCGGCGACTTTTCACCTTGAACCTAATCATAACCCAAAAGCAGGAGAAACTGCCCAAGTTTGGTTTGCATTAACTCGCAGAGGAGGGGTTATTATTCCCTTAGAACAGTGTAACTGTAAATTAGCGGTTTATCGTCAACCCCGTAAAGCAGAAGATTCCCCGATGATGACTCCAGCCTTAAAAGCAATTTCTGCTGAAAAATATCAGGGAATTCCAGGGACAGATGTAGTATTTCCAAAAGCAGGAGGTTATGAATTGGAGTTGAGTGGAACCCCTAAAACTGAGACTAATTTTAAACCCTTTAAGTTTAGTTATTCAGTCACCGTTCGATAATTGTTTTATCAAAGATGGTTGTTTATTGAGTTCAAGAACTTCATTTGATTTCATTCCCTAGAGGAATCTATCCTCAGAAATATTTAAATTGCTAATCTTGTTAATATCAGCAATCACTTAAGAAGGGTTTGAAGCAAATGATTTTGACTGTTGAACTTTGCGTAAAGATTGAATTGTTGAAATCGTGTGTTCGACAACTTGATCGATTTCGTCAGATGTATTAAACCGACCGATTCCAAACCGAATAGAAGCATAAGCTAACGCATCGGAACGTCCTAAAGCGGTTAATACATGAGAAGGTTCAATTTTAGTAGAAGTACAAGCCGAACCCGAAGAAACCGCCATCAAAGGTTGCAGTCCTAATAGTAATGCTTGACCATCGACTCCGGCGACACTAATATTCAAATTTCCAGCGAGGTGTTTTGTCGGGTGTCCGTTGAGATAAATCTCCCCCAAAGTGGCTAATTTTTCCCAGAGTTGTTGTCGCAAATTCGTTAAACGTTTGGTTTCTGATTTCATCTCTTTTAAAGCCAGTTTAACCGCTTCTCCAAACCCAACAATTTGAGGAGTATATAATGTTCCTGATCGCATTCCTCGTTCATGTCCGCCTCCATGAAGTTGAGGGGCGAGTTTTACTCTCGGGTTGCGACGACGAATATACAAAGCCCCAATCCCTTTTGGCCCGTAAATTTTATGGGCGGTTAATGACATTAAATCAATGTTCATGTCTTCTACATTGAGAGGGATTTTTCCTAAAGCTTGGGCGGCATCGGTATGAAAGAAAATATTGCGATCGCGACAAAGTTTGCCAATCTCAGCGATGGGTTGTAATACGCCAATTTCGTTATTTGCTGCCATCACTGAGACTAAAATTGTATCAGGACGAATTGCTTTTTCGAGTAAATTAATATCAATTAAACCATCAGATTGAACCGGGAGTAAAGTTAACTCAAATCCGAGATTTTCTAAATAGTGTAATGGATCAAGAATGGCGTTATGTTCGCTGACAACACTAATCAGATGACGACCTTTGCTAAAATAAGCTTCAGCTACTCCTTTAATGGCTAAGTTATCAGATTCGGTGGCACCGCTTGTAAAGATAATTTCTTCGGGTGTAGCGTTAATCGCACTTGCTAAAGTTTCTCTCGCTTTTTTGACTGCGGCTTCCGCTTCCCATCCGTAAAAATGATTAATACTGGCAGGATTTCCAAAGTGTTCGGTAAAGTAAGGAATCATTGCTGCTAGCACCCGTTCATCCATCGGTGTTGTTGCATTGTTATCAAGATAAATTGGACGTTGTAACATGATATTTTTAGAGTTGTTTAAAATGCTAATTTTAAAAGTTTGAGTTAATCTTAAGCGAAGATAGATTCAATTATAACATATTTTAAGCTTAATATTGTTGTCAATAAATATTCTAAACATTGTCAAATTTAACAGTTAATATTTCAGGGGAGAGAAGCTCGACAGTTTTTTCTGACCCTTTGAAAAGTTAAAGATTTAATTTAGTTTTTGAGAGAATAATTGCCAGTTCTGATAAAACTCAGTGACTATTATATAATAGATAGACGTTAGTTTTGGACGACCATACTTCCATGACCGAATCAACAAACGCTCGTGACGTGTTTCGATCTGCTTACGAACACCGCTACACCTGGGACTCGAACTTCCCCGGTTACAGTGCTGACATCGAACTCAAACAGGGTTCGGAGATTTATAAGGGTCAGATTCGCATCAATCCTGACATGAGTGTAGAAGTCATGGGGATTGAAGATGAAGAGGTAAAACAAAGCGTTTACACGCAACTCCGAGATATTGTCACCCACCGCAAACGCACCTCGTTTGATAACTCTCACGGTAAAAATAGCTTTAGTTTTGGCGAAAAAGATGAGACGGGCGCTGTAGAAATTCTCGTGCAAGGGGATTCGATGGGTTCCAACTACAAAGTCCGAGATGATCAAATTTGTTTGGTGAGTCGGGTTATGGGTCGGATGGCGTTTGTCATCAATACCCATCAAAGCCTTGACACTGGGGAAGGTCTTGCTGCGAGTCACTATGATGCGGTTTTCCGCAATCCCGAAAACAACGATATTATGCGAGAATTGGAATTTGAGGATAAGTTTGAGAAAATTGGCGATTATTATGTGATGACTCGCCAAGTCGTTCATTCCAAGGAAAAGGGAACACTCACGACAACTGAGTTCAACTATTCCAACATCAAACTGTTAGAACCTGCAACGGTGAGCTAAAATTTTCTCTTAATGTTTCTTTCGTGACGTTAGGATTAAGATAAGTTCAGAATCGATTGTTTTGAAGATTAATTAATAGGTGAGCCATGACAGATCTAGCCTTAACACCCGAAAATGTTGAAACCGTTTTGGATGAACTCCGCCCCTATTTAATGGCGGATGGCGGTAACGTTGAGATCGTTGAACTTGATGGCCCGATTGTACGGTTGCGCTTGCAAGGGGCTTGTGGGTCTTGCCCCAGTTCAACAATGACCTTGAAAATGGGAATTGAGCGTCGTTTACGGGAAAAAATTCCTGAAATTGCTGAAGTTGTAGCGGTTGCATAGTTGAATTGCATCGTTTAATTGTCTGAATAATTAGGGATTAGGGAAAAGGAAAGTTCAAAAGGCGATCGCTGCTAAATCTCCTCTAAACTTTCTTAACTCTAATCCCTTTTTGATTGGGCAATATTCAGACAACTAATGCTTTAAGTGCTGAGTAATTCAACTAACTCCTGTTTCTTCTTCTTGCTGTAACCTGTCAGTTGACGTTTTTTCGCGAGTGCTTTCAATTCTGTAGTCGTTAAACTATTGAGAATAGCCGGATCTTTTATTACATCTGGCATCGGTTGAGGAACCAGATCAAAGACTTCCTCTAATATTTTTAACTTGCTTTTTGTAATCCCACACTTGAGTGTTGTAATCGGATCTAAAGTTTTCCAGTATTGACGGGGTGCTGCATCAATTCGGTTGGTTGCTGTGAGTATGTTAACCCCTTTTAGAAGGCTTCCTGGCTTTTCAATTAAATACTGCAAGGCATCTTTAATTTCATCTCTTGTGGCTTGAGAGAGATTAATTTTTGGTGTTACTTCACCGGATAACACCTGAGTTAGCTTTTCTGTTTCCTCTCGCTCATCTGCGATAATGCACCAAATCTTTTCTAACCCCGCTTCTTCGGCAACAGCATAAATAAATACATTGCCAATCACTTGATATCGATCTTCACCCACTTCTTTAATAATTACAGGAACCCAATTGCGATCGCCATATTGATTTAAAGCTTTTGCTGCTGCTGTAATTAAAAATTTCGGCGCATCGGTTCCATTGCCTGGATCGATATCATCCAGATAGAGATACATTAAGTTGCCAATATCACTTAAGTTACTCATTGTAAAAAATACTCCTTAGCTAAATTCAAATAATAGTCACGCGCTGTTTTGTTTTTATACACAGCAGGAATTTGCTCAAACGCTGCATTAGCGATGCGTGCGTAGCTTGGCAAATCAAAAATGTAACGATCTTTTTTAGCATCGGTAAAACGGGGATAAAAGTAAGGGAGCAAATTAAACTCTCGCTTGGCTTGTAAAATAATTTTGTCTATAGCTTTATGAGCAGCCGTTCGCTGAAAGTCTGTAATATTCTCTCCATTTAAAAAAATTGGCAGTGCAACTGGCCCCCCATCTTTTCTGTATTCCTGAACTTCCGGAATATATTTCTGAATTGCTATCGCTGCATTTTTTAATGAAAAAATATTGTTGTGTTTGGTAGGAATTAACACAACATCTGCCGCATAAATCGCACTTGTACTGACAAAACGCCAGTTGGGAGAACTATCAATCAAAATATAGTCATATCTAGACTTGAGAGGCTCTAAAATTTGGCGAAGCCTGAATATTTTAAGTTCTTGTCGCAACTCATTTTCACTTTTATCAGCAAATGTTTGATCTGATGGAATAATATCAATTACAAATCTCTTATTTTTTAAACTCACCTTGTGATGCTGAATGACCTGATCATCAATATTTGCTCGTTTATTTTCCATACAAGCGTAGAAACCTTGTTCACCTACTTCAACACCAAGAGAATGAGTTAAATCTTGCTGATTTGGATCAAAATCAATCACAAGAACTTTTTTACCACACAGAGTTAAAACGGCCGCTAAATTGGCGGTTGTTGTTGTTTTTCCAACACCTCCCTTATTGTTATAGATAGCAACAGTTAAAGCTTTTGTAGGTGCTTCAATTTTTTGACGAATTTTTAAAAGTATCTCGGTCACATTGTCTGGAGTCAGTTTTAAACAGAGAGTAGCTGGGTAGACAACTTTACCGTGTTTTCTAAATAGTTGAATATGTTGTGAGTTGGTGATTATTCCCCAGTTAACGGTTTTACAGTTCGGAGCAAGACAATAATTTTTAAGTTGCTTAACTGTTCTTCCATATTGCGGAGAACCTTCACATAGATTGATATCTCTCCCTTTGACTTCAATCAGTAAATAGGGGTTAGTTTGAGTTTGAATAAATGTATCATCTTCAATTCTTTTTCGTGCAGCATAGTCCACTGCTTGCGATCCTTGTCCTGTAGGAAACTCAGGAATTTGATCTGCCTGTTTAAAACCAAGTGCAAGTAATAGTTTAGAGATAAAAACACTGTTAACTATTGCTTCAGAGGCATTTTCAGGAAGATGAAGTAAGGCTTGCTTAAGATCTTGATCGCTCACTTTGACTTAATCTCCATACTCATCTTACGACTATTTTTGACAATTATTGAAACCCTTGCTAGAAAAGAACTTTGGAGTTTTTCTAAAAGAGCCATAATTCAATTAAATTTGGTATGAAACCGATCCTTATCAGAATAGCACTATTAGTTAAAGACCATTAATTCATAAAAAAATAACCCCACCTATGAAGGCGGGGCGTTTATTCTAACTCTTAACTAAGCGATTAACCCAACAATTCCAGAGGAATTAGTCGAGGTCAGGCATAGCCAACACGGGTTCAGTTTCACGTTCAATTCCTTTCTCAAAACCAGCAGCAGCAGCGCGAGCGCGGCCAGCGTGCCAGAGGTGTCCAATCAGGAAGAAGAAACCGACGATGAAGTGGAAACCAGCTAACCAAGCACGGGGGTTAACGTAGTTAAAGCCTTGAGCTTCTGTGATGATACCGCCCACGGAGTTAATAGAACCGTTGGGAGCATGAGTCATGTATTCAGAAGCACGGCGAATTTGCCAAGGCTGGATGTCGTTCTTGAGCTTGTTGAGGTCAAGACCATTAGGCCCACGTAGAGGCTCTAACCAAGGGCCACGGAAATCCCAGAAACGCATTGTCTCACCACCGAAGATAATTTCACCAGTGGGAGAGCGCATCAGGTATTTACCCAGACCAGTTGGGCCTTGAGCAGAACCGATGTTCGCACCGAGTTTTTGGTCACGAACTAAGAACACAAAAGATTGAGCTTGAGACGCTTCGGCGTTTGTAGGGCCGTAGAACTCACTGGGATAAGCGGTGTTGTTAAACCAAACAAAAGAGGCAGCGATAAAGCCCATCAGGGATAGAGCGCCTAAGCTGTAGGATAGATAAGCTTCTCCAGACCAGATGAACGCACGACGCGCCCAACCAAAGGGCTTGGTGAGAATGTGCCAGATTCCTCCAGCAATACAAATCAAACCAATCCAAATGTGACCACCGATGATGTCTTCCATGTTGTCAACACCGATAATCCAACCTTCACCCCCAAAGGGCGCTTTGGTCAGATAACCGAAGATCACAGCCGGGTTCAATGTGGGGTTATTGATGACTCGGACATCTCCACCACCGGGCGCCCAACTATCGTAGACACCGCCAAAGAACATGGCTTTAAACACCAGCAACAGCGCACCACAACCCAACAGGATTAAGTGGTAGCCGATGATGTTGGTCATTTGGTTCTTGTCTTTCCAGTCGTAACCAAAGAAAGAAGAATATTCTTCTAAGGTTTCTGGGCCACGAACAGCGTGATAAATACCACCCAAGCCGAGAACCGCAGAGGAAATTAGGTGCAGAACACCAACAACGAAGAAAGGAAAAATATCGATGACTTCACCACCAGGGCCAACACCCCAACCGAGGGTGGCGACATGGGGAATCAAAATCAAGCCTTGTTCGTACATCGGCTTTTCTGGAACAAAGTGAGCGACCTCAAACAGAGTCATCGCACCAGC
>NZ_AAVU01000075.1 GCF_000169095.1 Lyngbya sp. PCC 8106 | reverse complement strand
ACCCAAGCCCAAGACAGTAAGATGGTGAAAAATATTATCTCCAGTTTGACTAAAAGCATTGCTGATGTAGAACTGACTCGCAAACAATGTGCCGAACAGTCTGAACTAATCATGGGAATTATCGAAATGGGTCAAAATGGAAACTACAGTTTAAAATCAACCGAAGAAACCATCAAAGAAACAGAAAACTCTGCCCCATCCGAGAGTAAAAATAATAACGCCAAAACCACAAAAGCAGCCGCAAAATAAGTGATTTTTAGGGGGATACAAAAACTGCAAATCCCCCTAAATTTCCTTGAGAATTGGTATTAAGTGTTGAAGTATTTCGCAATCGGATGATAAGTCATAATTGCTGTTGTTGACTGTTCAGGATACAACTGTTCACTCTCATCCATATACATCGCAATTCGATCTGTTTTTAACAAATCCAACTGCTTATATTGATCCTGCATATTCGGACAAGCCGGATACCCAAAACTATAGCGAGAACCCCGATAACGTTGTCGCAAAATATCCTTAATATTGTCCGCATCTTCGCCGCCAAAACCCAACTCTTGACGAACTCGCGCATGAAGCCATTCCGCCATCGCTTCTGCTGTTTGTACCGCCATTCCATGAAAATAAAGATAGTTGGTATAGTCGTCTTCTGCAAACAATTTTTGGGCAATCTCTGTCGCAATTTCTCCAACCGTTACAGCGTGCATCGGGAACACATCAATAATTCCGCTTTCTTTGGGTGCAAAGAAGTCTGCAATACACAACCGCTTTCCAGAAAGTTGACGGGGAAACTCAATAATTTCAACGGGTTCAGTGGGTTTGACCTCGCCGGAACTCATTACTTCCGGGTCATAAATTAACAACTTATTCCCTTCCGCTTGACAAGGAAAATACCCATAAACCGCTTGCGGATGTAATAGATTTTCCTCCAAAATTCGCTGTTTCCACTCGGCTAAAATCGGATAAACTGTCTCCGCTAAAAAGGCATCATATTCTTCGCGAGATTGGTCTTTCGGTTTGCGGAATTGCCACTGTCCAGCAAACAACGCTTGCAAATCTAAATACCAGAAAACCTCATCGAGAGGAATATCTTCCGGTTGCAAAACTTTTGTTCCCCAGAAAGGCGGAGTCGGACGTTCGATATCAACTTCAACGACTTCTGAACGACGGGTATCAACTTCTACGGGTTTGGCGGGTTCTTTGTCTTTTTCCTCTGATTTAGACTTTTCGGAAGTTGTAGTTTCTGACTTGATCTTTCCGTTTCCAAAGAAATTATTTTCCTTCGCGTATTCCTCTAGAAACCCTTGACAATCATCCCACTTTTTAGAGGTTTTTGCAGGCATTAATTGTTCCATAAAGTTGAGGTCAGAAAAGGCATCTTTCCCATAAACTACCTTGCCTTTATAAGCATTTTGACAGTCATCATAAACAAATTTTGGCGTTAACGCCGCCCCTCCCAAAATCACGGGAACGGAAATCCCTTCTTTATTAAAGGCTTCTAAATTATCCTTCATAAATGCAGTAGATTTCACTAACAAACCACTCATGGCAATACAATCGGCATGGTGTTCACGGTAAGCGGAAATAATATTATCAACAGGTTGTTTAATTCCTAAGTTGACAACTTTATAACCGTTGTTCGACAAGATAATATCCACCAAGTTTTTACCAATATCGTGAACATCACCTTTAACTGTTGCAATTAGGAACGTTCCTTTCCCACTCCCATTGGAGTCATCTTTCTCCATGTAGGGTTCTAAATAAGCAACCGCAGCTTTCATAGTTTGGGCAGATTGTAATACAAACGGAAGCTGCATTTGACCCGAACCAAACAATTCTCCCACCACTTTCATCCCATCTAATAAGTAAATATTGATGATATCGAGAGGAGGATATTTTTCTAACGCGACAACTAACGCATCTTCTAAACCAATCCGTTCGCCATCAATAATATGCTGTTTGAGACGTTCTTCAATGGGTAGATTTTCAGTAGCAGCCCGATCTTTTTTGGTGGTTTTTCCTTCAAAGAGTTGGGTTAGCTTTGTTAACGGATCATCAACACAAATCTCTCCATCAAACTGACGTTGATCATAGATTAATCGGCGACAAATCTCTTGATGTTCGGGTTCAATTTTGGCAAGGGGTAAAATCTTACTCGCACTAACAATGGCTGCATCTAAACCCACCGCCATACATTCATGTAAAAACACCGAGTTCAACACTTGACGGGCGGCTGGATTTAACCCAAAGGAAATATTAGAAACACCCAAAGCAATATGACATCCGGGTAATTCTGCTCGAATCATCCGAATTGATTCAACCGTTGCTTTTCCGTTTTCTCGATCTTCTTCAATTCCAGTTGAAATTGGCAAAGCGAGAGTATCAAAAAAGATTTCATGGGCGGGAATTCCATAATTTATTGCATCATGGTAAGCCCGTTTAGCGATTTCAAATTTCTTTTGAGCGGTGCGTGCCATTCCTTCTTCATCAATCGTCCCGACAACAACACCAGCCCCATATTTTTTTGCCAGTTCTAACACTTTAAAAAAGCGTTCTTCTCCATCTTCATAGTTAGTGGAATTGAGCAAACATTTTCCGCCTGCAACCTTTAAACCCGCTTCCATTTTTTCCCATTCTGTCGAGTCCAACATCAGGGGTAAATTGACATTTGTAACTAAACGAGAAACCAATTCGTGCATATCCCGCACGCCATCTCGTCCGACATAATCAACGTTAACATCAAGAATTTGCGCTCCTTCTTTAACTTGAGATTTTGCCAACGCAACTAAACCATCCCAGTCTTCTTCATTTAATAAAGTTCGACATTTTTTAGAACCACTGGCGTTGAGACGTTCACCAATAATTAAAAACGAATTTTCTTGTTCGTAGGTTTGGGTGCCATAGATAGAAGCCGCAGATGGAATTAATTGGGTTTGGCGTTGTTTTGGTTTTAACGTTTGAGCAATTTCTGCTAAGGCTTTAATATGATCGGGGCGAGTTCCACAACATCCGCCAATCACTTGTACACCTAAATCTTCAATAAAGTGCATCAACGCCATTTTTAGTTCGGTTGGCGTTAATTTATAATGGGCTTGTCCGCCGACGTTTTCGGGTAAACCTGCGTTGGGAATACAAGAAACCACAAAGGGAGAATATTCACTCAAGTAGCGAATATGTTCTTTCATTAAATCCGGCCCGGTTGCACAATTGAGTCCTAAAATATCAATCGAATAGGGTTCTAAAATTGTTAAAGCGGCGCTAATTTCTGAACCCACTAACATCGTTCCAAAAGCTTCCACCGTCACCGAAACCATGATCGGACGTCGTTCGCATTTTTTCTTAAAAACGTTTTCAATTCCATTCAGAGCGGCTTTAATTTGCAGGACATCTTGACAGGTTTCTACGATAAATAAATCGACATCACCATCAAATAAACCCTCAGCTTGTTCGGTAAAAGCTGCTTCTAGGGTATCGTAATCAATATGTCCGAGGGTAGGAAGTTTGGTTCCAGGCCCGATAGAACCCGCCACAAATCTTGGTTTTTCAGGTGTAGAATATTCGGCTGTAACTGCTTTGGCGAGTTGGGCTGCGGCTTTGTTGAGATCATAGGCAATGTCTGCGAGATCATATTCCGCTAAAACGATAGAGGTCGCCCCGAAGGTATCGGTTTCGATCACGTCTGAACCCGCTTCGAGAAAGCCTCGGTGAACGGTTTTGACTGCCTCGGGTTTGGTATGAACTAGATATTCGTTACATCCTTCGTATTCTTTTCCGCCAAAATCTTCTGCGGTGAGGTTTTGAACTTGTAAATTCGTTCCCATTGCCCCATCGAAGACAAGAACAGGACGTTCGGGACTGTGGAGGCGTTCGAGGAATAGACTTTTCATTTGCAATCTGAAATAGGGTGAAGATTAGACGAAATTGATTTTAGTAAGCTAGCTATAACTCTTATGCAAGACTTTAACAGTGAGCATAAACTATTGGGTGATCGACCGTCAACTCGGTTTTCCCTACCCTCTGATGAGTTTAGAGTTGAATTCGGGGAGAATCTTTTGTAAAACGCACTAAATGTTGAGGGAGGAATCTTCTTGAATCCTGCTAATATTTTTGCTCAATTACTCTTAATTAAAGACAATATGATCCACATTTTACTCAAATACTGATCTATTATGCGCGAGCTTGAGTATCATCTCAGATCCTAATCTCCCGAAAATTACGGAGAACTCCAACAGAGTTTGAACAGTGGACTCCTTGAAAATACTCAAGGTTGAAGTCTGATGCACTCATTAAATATACATAAAATAATACAAATCAATATTCTTTTTCATAGATAGACTGTTAAGTTATACTCAAAATAGAGATTTTTTTGACAAGTCAAGGCTATACTAATATTAGTAGTCGCATCAATTTTATCCTTGCTTTTTTCCAAATTTAACTCATGTTATACCCAGTTTTTGAAACCCATACCCGTTTAATTGTTGTGGTTGATGACAACTTGTCTCACCGAGAAATGATTAGTTTTGAAATAGAAAGTCAGGGATATCGTGTTGTTAAATTTAGCGATGGAAAAAAGTGTTTTGAGCAATGTCCGACTTTAAAACCTGATATGATTTTGCTAGATGCAGTTTTACCTGAAATTGATGGTTTTACCTGTTGCGCTCAACTCAAACAAACTTTAGGTGAACATTGTCCACCTGTCTTGATAATCACTGCTCTCGACGATGAACAATCTGTTGATCGAGCTTTTGATGTTGGTGCAACAGATTACGTTACAAAACCGATTCATTGGCCTGTCTTACGTCAGCGAATTCGTCGAATTTTACAAACTCAATGGGCGATGAAAGAGCTAAAAAAACAAATCGAGCGATCGCGAACCTTGACGGAACAATTAGAAACTGCCAATCAAAAATTAGAACAAATTGCTGCTCTAGATAGTTTAACCCAAATTGCCAACCGTCGTCGATTTGATCAAGGTTTACATTCCGAATGGAAAAGACTCTCCCGAGAACGTCTTCCCCTCTCACTGATTTTATGTGACGTTGATTTTTTTAAAGCTTATAATGACACCTATGGTCATCGAGCAGGAGACTTATGTTTACAACAAGTCGCTCAAACCATCTGTGAAAAAGTTCAGCGTCCGGCTGACTTAGTGGCGCGTTATGGAGGTGAAGAATTTGCAATTATTTTACCCAATACTCAACTTCAAGGTGCCGTAAAAGTCGCTGAAGATATTCGACATTCTCTACACGCAATTGAGATCGAACATCCCAATTCTCGGGTGAGTAACTTTGTTACTTTAAGCTTAGGAGTAGCGAGTCTAATTCCCAATCATTATTTATCAGAAGATTTTTTGATTGGAGAAGCGGATCGAGCCTTGTACGAAGCGAAAAAAGCAGGACGTGATCGCGTTGTTTTCAGAATTTAGAAAAATTAGTAAAACTAGAGGATATTTGTCAAGTGTAAATTCGGTCTAGAAAACCGTCCATTTGATAGATCTCTTTCGGTTCTCAAGTTCGCTAGAGTGAAAAGTAAAGTATAAGGTTAAACCAAAGTAAAATTAATGTCTAGTCAGACTCAGGGAAATGATAACGAGGGTATGGAAGTCCCCCAAATCCCATCACGACTGTTGTTGGTTGATGATGAGCCGGGACTCAGAGAAGCCGTCCAAGCTTACTTAGAAGATAGCGATTTTACCGTTGATGTGGCGGGTAATGCTCGCGAAGGTTGGGAACTGTTACAGCAAAATTTACCCGACTTAGTAATTACCGATATTATGATGCCAGAAGTCGATGGTTATCAGTTCCTCAAACAAATGCGCGAAGATCCCCTGTTTAAAGCTTTACCTGTGGTTTTTTTAACCGCTAAGGGGATGACAACCGATCGCATTCAAGGCTATCAAGCGGGTTGTGATGCTTATCTTTCTAAACCGTTTGATCCCGAAGAATTGGTTGTTATCGTCAAAAACTTGCTGGAACGTCGAGCGGTTGCGACTGCAAGTAGTTCCGATGGAAATCCTGATATTGCCGCTTTAGCAGGTCAAATTGCTCGGATTGAGAATATGCTAAAAGGTAAAAGTGGGATCACTCCAACTCCACCCCCGATTAAGATTGATTTAACGCCTCGTGAACAGAGTGTGTTAGATTTGGTGGCTCAAGGATTAATGAATAAAGAAATTGCCCGTCGCTTAGAAACCAGTGTTCGTAATGTTGAGAAATATGTAAGTCGTTTGTTTACGAAAACCGGAACCAATAGCCGCACGGAGTTAGTTCGTTATGCTCTAGAACATGGTTTGACTCAGTAGACAATACTCTTAATAAATAGTGAGGGGACAGACAAAAAACGGGTCACTGATGACTAGATAACTGATAACGATAAACACTGTTCCCTGCTATGATTTTACCAAATTACCGTTAAGTCTAATACAAATCCAGGTAATATACTTTCCCCTGATAACAGTGTAGGATTTTCTAAAATTTCTACTTCTTGACCCGCGCGATATACTTCTACTTGTTTGGTTTTAGGATCAATTAACCAACCCAATTTTGCGAGTTTTATTTTTGACCTGACGACTTCTGCTATAACCCTTAATATAGCAGTTTTTTGAACCTCTAATCGTCAGGATGTCAACAATTTAGTTGCGAATTTATACACAATATTTCTTTCTGGAGTTGTAGAGTTGATTCAATATTTGAAGAAAACTTACATATATTTAAGATTTATTTGACTTCTACCCTATTGATGAAGCGATTTGTTAGTTTAAAGGTATAAGTCCTGATTACATCATATAAAATTCCGTCATGAAAACCTCCAAACCTTCTTTCTGGGAAACTGAATCTTTGACCAAAACCTTTCTTTTGGTGATGTTTTTGATTGCATTTCTAATGATGATGATTATGGGAGGTGGAAGCTGAAATCCTCAAGATATCCTCAAAATAGACCCGATCAATTCATTTTTCTATTCCCTTAATGACCCCTCCCTGGATTAGACTAATCAGTGGTCAGTGAGAACGGTGACTGACCACACATCAATAATAAACCCCTGATTTTGATCGTTTCCCCACATCAACTCAATTAAACTCCTAGCCTAGAGGCGCAAAAGAAGATTACACCCATGAGTATCAGTACCACAGGTGTGCAGAAGTCCGTACCGATTTGCCAACTGTTTGACTTCTTCGGTAATCTTGGGTGTAGGTTGCCACGGATTCGTATTACGATAACTGTAGTAGACTTCTACACCATCAATCCCGAAACGAGCAGCTTCCGAAATTAAAGCTTTCGCGGGAGATCGATAACGCGCCGGATGAGCCAAAACGGCTAAACCCCCCGCTTGATGAATCGCAGCAATCACATTTTCGGCTCGGTAATGAGAACCTTTGAGCGTATGACCCTGGAGATAGGGCTGTAAACAGATGGCTTGTGGGTTAAAAGCATAAGCGAGAATATGCACCTCTACATTCAGTAAACCCGCATTAATTTCTAAACCAGTCCACAAAGTCGGAGCCGTGGAACTATTTTCAGGATGGCTAGCTTTCCAGGCTTCTAACCATCGTTGTGCTTCAGTATACCCTTGGGTTGTATGATGATCGGTAATCGCCAATCCTTTCAAGCCGATCGCAATGGCTTGTTCTATGAGTTGATTGGGTTTGAGCTGTCCATCCGACTTAACCGTGTGCATATGAAAGTTATAGGAAGACGGACAGCTATTGATGTCAATTGTTCGGAAAACTCGCTGAAGTGCAGTCAGGTTTTGAGCCATTGCATCCGATGATAATTGTTCATCTGCGTTCCCTCTCGGATGAGAGATCCGATCTAATGAAGCAGAAGCCGGAGCTAGGTTAGCAAACATGGTGATTTGGATAACTATACTTAATAAACTGTAACTTCAGTGTACTGTATCTAATTTGCCTTAGAATAGTTCGTTGTCAACACTAAAACTTTAAAATACAAGATTAGAAATTATTATCAGTAAAACCTAGCATTTTTACTTATCATTGGTTGAGGAATTGTTTATCATTAAAAGTTTATTCTTAATCTTGCAGTTTCAGGGAGGATCGGGGTGAACATGGTAGACCTATTGGGGCGATCGGATAGTGAGACTCTAGCTTTCCTCTCAACATTATCGCGGTTCACCATGCTCTTACCTACCCGATCCTATGCGTTAGCACCATTACGATAGGCAAAAGCCAAGTCTAAGAGTTTTGCCCACCGCTTCTGCACTTGCTTCGGCGTACACTTAAGCACTTTAGAGATTTCTTTTTCACTTTTTTGCTCCCGCTTGAGTTGCAACAGTTGGCGTTGATTGACGGATAATTGGGTTTTAAAATCTTCCCATTGGCTGGTTGTCATCCCCAGTTTTTGATTGAGGTCTGCCCCTAACCATTCATGAACGAGCTTCCAATTGGTCGAACGGGCAAACTTTTCAACATGATACTTGAACCGTTGTTGGAGATAATCGCGCTGACGAGCTGTTAAACCAAGAGCTTTGTCAATATCACTCGCTTGCATATCCTGCAATTTTAGCATCAGATAATTCACACAGTCAGGCTGGTCTTGAGATTCCAGATATTGAACCAACTCAGCAACCACCCGTTGACGTAAAACCGCATCTGCTGGGTCTACCGCTTCGGAAACCATTTGTTCACGGACTTGTTGCATTGCCGAAGAACGGCTTTGGGCTTCAGCTTCTTCAGTTTTTCCGCCTTCAACCGCCAATTCAATATCAATCGAAGTTTCGGGGGGTTGACCTTTAGCAAATCCTTGAGCGCGAAGAACAATCAGACGTTGACGGTTACGACCTGGTAAACCAATTTGACGCTTGGCATACTGTTCGGTAAAAGCCATATACTCAGACAGTTCTAACTTGGTGTGAGGAGTGTAGTCTTCTTCAACGTTGTGTTCCCGACGGAAAGCTCGTAAGGACTCGATATAAAATCCTTGCAGGAAGTCTTCGATCAGGGTGTAACGCGCTTGGAAATTCAGTTGAGCCGCAAACGCTGCAATATGACGATAAACCATAGCCGCTAACGTGGAATGCAGTTCAACCCGACCTTGCTTAGAACCCAGTTTGTAGTATTGTAAGCACTTTTGTAAGCGATGACGGCCTAAATTAAGCTGCCAAGTACGAACTTCTCCAGAGGATTGAATGCGCTTGCTCTTTTCACAAATGCGTTCGACCTCAAGGGCAATTCGCATCATGATGGCTTGACCACTTGCAGGTCTCATTTGCAAGGTGGTAGACAATTCTTCGAGGAGAATATCTGCTAGCGTTTGAGGGTCAAGTTCTTGATCGACTGCAAAGGTGTTTCCAGCTTGAACATCGGAAGTTTGATAGGTGTTGGTAGCGGGGTTGAAGGATTGGGTATTAGCAAACATTTTCTCTAACCTCAGGGTAATGCACCATTTGCATAAGCAAAGAGTGAAGGGCAGTGAGGGAGTTGATTTATTGTGGATGTCCTGAATCAACTCTCTACACTTTGAATAGTAGGAGCAGACTAAATCGCATAGGCACTGCGATGTTCCACTCTCTGAGGTAACTGCAATTGACCTTAGTTCAAGCGTGATCACCTGAAGACAATGCTGTTATTCTCATCACCCTGAAAGCGTTATGATACGAGCGTTTGACATCCTTAACGCCGAGTGCGATCGCACTTGTTTTAGGTAAGCCATCCTGATTACTAGAGTAGACAATTGCCGAACTGGTTCCCTTTGGCTGATGTAGAGATATCCGAAAGGAGTTAATTTAACCCGTTACCCATTTTTTTCCCTTTCCCCAACTGCTGAACTCGAAGGTTGACTGAAAAGACTATCAACTTTATTTTGGGGCGGAGGATACACTTTTTGTTGCTTTGTGATTCTCCTGCCCCGAGTTTGACCAGATTAACCCGGTTAACTCTTTAGTTGCGAGCAACACCTTCAGTCCGAGCCGTATGAGAAACTGCTCCGGCTACCGCTTGGGCGACTCGTAGATCGAACACAGAGGGGATAATATGTTCACGAGACAGATCAGAAGGATTAACCAGGCCCGCGATCGCCACTGCCGCTTCTAAATACATCTTGGTGGTTAATGTGGTTGCTCGACAGTCGAGGGCACCGCGAAAAATCCCCGGAAAGGCCAGAACGTTGTTAATTTGGTTCGGATAGTCACTGCGTCCCGTTGCCATGATCGCCACATCATCGACAATCAACTCGGGTTGAATTTCCGGAATGGGGTTAGCCATCGCAAACACAATCGGATCTTTTGCCATCGAACGCACCATCTCTGGAGTCACTACACCGGGAGCGCTTACTCCCATGAATACATCAGTCTCTTTCATCGCATCTGCCAGAGAACCGGACATTTCTACGGCAAATGCTTGTTTTTGGGGATTGAGATCCGATCGCGAAAGCGAGAGAATCCCTTTAGAATCACACATAATGATATGACGAACACCTGCTTCTTGCAATAAACGAGCGATCGCGACTCCTGCCGCACCCGCACCATTAATCACCACCCGAACCTCCTCAATGGATTTTTTCACCAGTTTGAGGGCGTTCAATAAGGCGGCTAAACTCACAATTGCGGTTCCATGTTGATCGTCGTGAAAAATGGGGATATCGAGGATTTCTCGCAGTTTGGCTTCAATTTCAAAACAACGAGGTGCAGCAATATCTTCCAAGTTCACTCCACCAAAAACCGGGGCTAAATATTTCACCGTGTTGATAATGGCATCGGTATCTTGGGTATCGAGACAAATCGGAAAGGCGTCAATCCCCCCAAATTCCTTAAATAACATGGCTTTTCCTTCCATGACGGGTAAAGCCCCCCCCGGCCCCAAATTTCCTAAGCCCAAAACCGCACTGCCATCAGTGACAATGGCAACGGTATTTTGTTTAATGGTGAGATTGTAGAGTTCTTGGGGATCATCAGCAATAGCCCGACAAATTCGACCCACTCCGGGTGTATAGGCCATTGCCAAATCATCTTGAGATTTGAGGGGAATTTTGCTTTCAATCCGAATTTTACCCTTGCGATGAAGGTTGAATGTGCGATCATAAACAGAAACAACCTTAAAGTCGGGTAACGCTTTGACCGCCTGGACAATTTTCTCGGCGTGTTCGCTACTATAGGCATTGACAGTAATCTCGCGAATTGTAGTGTTGCGAGTATACTCAATCAAATCGATTTGTCCTAAGTTCCCCCCAACTCCTGCAATGGCTTGGGTGACGCCAGCTAGCATTCCGGCTTTATTGGGAAGTTCGATACGAATGGTGACGCTATAACTGGGATTAGGTGTTAGATTAGCCATGTTCGTTTACTGTTCATTGATAGCTATTATTCAGTGAAAAGTAGCCCGAACTGCTGAATCGTTGCATTTAATTTGGATTTACTTTGTGATGACCGCCAAAAAGCTAGACTTGTCCATCCCCAAAACGGAGACATGATTACTCTTTGGGCGCCGAAAGCCAAAAATTAACACGCTATTGTCAGCCAGTCATCGCCAGGACATCGTTATATCATGTCCGCCCAAACAGTCATTATTCCCTTTTGCCCTCTGCCTTATAATCTACGGTGCTTTGGTCGGGAGAGCGAATTTCAATTAACCAATCTAACGCCCCATTCACTAGCCCATCTTCATCGGGAAGGCACGCAACTGGCAACGATCACAATATCCGGTACTGGCGAGTCAGAAGGTTAAGATCTCTTTCCCGATATCCCCAACTCCCTATTTTAACTCCACATTCCCACTGGATGAATTTGTCGTCTTAACGGGGGTGGGAGTTCTTCGGGGTTGACCGTTTCGTTATAGGGAATCGGTATATTTGGAAATTGAGGAACTGCAACAATTGGCCCTTGTTGGGGAACTTGAGGGATGGCACTTTCTGAAGAACTAAACTCTAAACGAACTTTGACTTTTCCTTTTTTCCAGGATTGACCCGGACTCAATAGGTCACATTCAAGGCCGTCACCGAAGATGTATTCTTCTTCTAATTTGGCTTGCATCATTGCCAGAAATTCACTCACTTTAAAGGTGCATTGAAACATTAATGCACTTGCGCCTGTATGCAGAACATCATCGTTGTCAATAATATGAATAGGATTATTCATGACTCTTTTTTCCGTTGAGGTTTATTGTCAAGGAAAACGGGATGGCTACCGAATCAATGCCGTTTTCCTGGAGCGAAAATTTGAAGTTAAAAGAACCAACCGTAGGAATGTAAACCCTTACCTAAAAGATTAACGCCTAAGTAACAAATCCAAACGACTAAAAATCCAGTTGCGGCTAAAATAGCGGGTTTGCGTCCTTGCCATCCTCGGGTAATTCGAGCGTGTAAATAAGCCGCAAATACCAGCCAAGTAATTAACGCCCAGGTTTCTTTTGGGTCCCAACTCCAGTATGAACCCCAAGCTTCATTTGCCCAAACTGCCCCGGCAATAATACCAATAGTCAGCAAGGGAAACCCGAGTCCGATAATTCGATAACTGATATTATCAATTGTTTCTGCTAAACTCAAGCGTTGAGGTGATAATAATCGGTCTGAGTTGTTGTTGATCTCTCCCGAACTGACTAACTCTAGCACGGCAGTTGTTCCTTGACCGTTTGTGTTGGCTGAAAGTTCAGAACTCGCACCATTAACAACACTGTGACTGCCGCTTGCTGCTAATTCGGGTGAACGGTTCAACCGATAGTGATGATTGTTGCGAGAAATGCGGGTTCCGAGGGAACTCCCACTCAGTTCAATTTCTTGGCCTCGTGTAATCACCAAAAAGGCAATCGCGAGTAATGAACCAACCATTAAAGTGGCATAACTCAGCATCATTACGCTGACGTGCATCATTAGCCAGTTGGACTTGAGGGCGGGAACTAAAGGTTCAGAGATTTGCATCTGAGACGGTAACGTTAAAGCCGCAAAAGCACTAATTCCCATCGCCACGGGTGCTGTGACTATGCCGACAAGCCGACTCCGACTCATATTTTCCGCGATTAGGTGAATTGTTGTAATTCCCCAAGTGAGGAAAAAGAGGGACTCGTAGAGGTTGCTAATCGGGAAATAACCTGCTTCTATCCATCGGGCGGCGAGTAATGCGGCGATACAGAGGTTAGCGATGGTCATGGCTGCGGTTCCCAAGGTTTGCAGGTAGGGAATCCGAGGAAATGCACCACCAACCCAGTAAATTAGCATACTGGCGAACAAGATAGCAAACGAAAGGTTATCTAACCCATTTTGCAGGGCAACTAAATTCATTCAGTGTTCTCCTCTAAAATGAACGATGGATCAAAGCATACTCTTTTTTATCCTAGCCTCTTGTTAACCCTGTACCAACTAAAATTTTTCGGGACGACATCCTGACCCAAATCTTCGGGTAGACTCTCTCAATTCTAAAAGGCAACAGGCAATAGGGCCGGAAATTAAAACTTTTTATTTGTTTGTGTAGTGCAATCTGGAAGTATTTATAAGCAATATTAAAATTGCTAAAACCTCTAAAAATTATAGTTTTTTTTTCTTGTTCCCAATTCTGTCGCAGGTTTTCTACACAACTTACATCGGATTGCTATTTGAACTAAGATTCAAATTTTACGACTCAGTGGAGAGTTTTAGGATTGATTGCTAATCTCTATCTCAAGTCAGATGTTTTTTTGCGAATTCAACGGTTTAATCAAAAATAAGTGTACAAAAGTCGATTTTTAAGGAAAAAATAAGATGGCTTACGAAAATATTGAACAATTACCGGAAGATGTTAAATCTAAACTTCCTCGCGGCGCTCAACAGATTTTTTTAGCGGCTTTCAATAGTGCGGCTTCTGATGGTTTGAGTGAAGGTAATGCGTCTCAACTCGCCTGGAATTATGTAAAAACTCAATATAAACAGGGTTCAGAAGGTCACTGGGAAACTATTCCCGAAGGAGGGGCAGGTCGCACCACAACAGGTACAATGCCTGCGTCTTAAGTGGAATTATAAATTAATAAAAGGCTAGAGTCTTTTATTAAAAAAAACAGATAAAATGGGGTGGGTTTATTAACATTTTCTTGAGTAATTAGAAAAGTCTATAAACCTGCCCTAATGACTTATGCTAACAATTATTTTTTAAATGTATAGATAAAATCTAAAATTTTAGACCATTTTTATCTCTTATTTTTAATGGAAATTATTTCAACTGTTTGAGAGTTTAATTATCTGCTGGGAATTAACTTGATAAACCTTTTCTATCTACACAAATATATATCAAGTTCCGCTAAACTTATGCAGTCGAGAAGCCATTGTGCGATAAAATAAACCTTATGATCAATCAACCGACGAGCCACGATATACCGCCCCAGACCTGGAATCGTCCCATCGGTCTAGGTTGGGAAAAACCCTATACTGTCCGCTACAGCAGTAACCTCGATGATGGCCCCTGGCATGGGATGCCGTTAGGTGGGTTCGGGGCGGGTTGTATTGGCCGTTCATCGCGAGGAGATTTTAACCTGTGGCATCTCGATGGCGGTGAACATATTTTCCGCAGTTTACCCGCTTGTCAGTTTAGTATTTTTGAAGAAGTTAACGGCAAAACTCAAACCTATGCCCTTTGTACAGAACCACCAGAAGATGAGAGTTTATCGGCTTGGAATTGGTATCCAGCTTCTTCTAATTCCCAGAAAACCGGAACCTATCACGCCCTTTATCCTCGCAGTTGGTTTGTCTATGAAAATGTCTTTAAAGCCCAATTAAGTTGCGAACAATTTTCCCCCGTTTGGGCAAATAATTATCAAGAAACCAGTTATCCGATTGCTGTTTTTGAATGGATTGCCCACAACCCCACAGATGAACCGATTACTCTCAGTATTCTCCTCACTTGGCAAAATACAATCGGTTGGTTTACGAATGCTTTAGAACAACCATTAGTTCAAGTTCGAGATGATGGCAGTCCGATTTATGAATATCAACCCCGTTGGGGAAATAGTGTCGGAAATTTCAATCATTTAGTTGAAGATTTTCATCGGATTGGTTGTCTAATGTCTCGCCTCAGTGCCAGTGAAGAAGTCCGCGAAGGCGAAGGACAAATGGCAATTGCAACTATTACAAATCCGGCGGTAGAAGTCTATTATCACACGGCTTGGAATACAGTCGGAACGGGAGAGGAAATTTGGAATTATTTTTCTCAAGATGGAACTTTATTAGATGAAGAAAGTGAACATCCCGCAACTGAAGGAAGACAAATTGGAGTTGCTTTAGCCGTTAAGTTTACGATTCGACCTGGAAAAACACGCAAAATTCCGTTTTTATTGTCTTGGGATTTACCCGTTACTGAGTTTGAATCTGGGGTTGGTTATTATCGTCGCTACACCGATTTTTTTGGTCGAAATGGTAAAAATGCTTGGTCAATGATTCGGACAGCGATGAAGCATTCTGATGTTTGGTTAGACAATATTAAAGCGTGGCAAAATCCGATTCTAAACCGTCAAGATTTGCCCTCCTGGTTCAAAATGGCGTTGTTTAATGAACTGTATTTGTTAACCGATGGGGGGACGCTTTGGAGTGCGGCAGATGAGAATAATCCTAAAGGTCAGTTTGCAGTTTTAGAATGTTTGGATTATCGCTGGTATGAGAGTTTAGATGTGCGGTTATATGGGTCGTTTGGATTGCTTTTATTATGGCCGGAGTTGGATAAATCCGTTCTATTAGCCTTTGCGCGTTCGATTTCAAAAGGAGATAAAACGCCCCGAATTATCGGTTATAATCAAGCTGAAGCAATTCGGAAAGCAACGGGCGCAACTCCTCACGATTTGGGCGCACCAAACGAACATCCTTGGGAAAAAACAAATTACACGAGTTATCAAGATTGTAATCTTTGGAAGGATTTACCGTGTGATTTTGTATTGCAAGTTTATCGGGATTTTGTATTAACAGGAAGTGAGGATTATGAGTTTTTACAAGACTGTTGGTTAGCGATTGTTGAAACGCTGGATTATTTGAAAATATTTGACAAAGACGAAGACGGAATTCCCGAAAATAGTGGCGCACCTGACCAAACTTTTGATGATTGGAAATTACAAGGAGTCAGTGCTTATTGTGGGGGGTTGTGGTTGGCGGCGTTGGAGGCGGCGATAGAAATCGGAAAATGTTTGCAGAAAACGGAATTTTCGGATAATGTTTCTCCGTCTATTTCCGATAAGATTTCCACCTATGAAACTTGGTTAGAAAAAGCAAAACCGATTTATCAAAATTTGTGGAATGGTCAATATTTTCAGCTTGATAGTCAGAGTGGTTCGGATGTGGTGATGGCGGATCAACTGTGTGGTCAATTTTATGCTAAACTGTTAGGATTAGAAGATATTGTCTCTCCTGAAAAAACAATTTCAGCATTACAAACGATTTATCAATCTTGTTTTCAAAATTTCTATCAAGGTCAGTTTGGTGCCGCAAATGGTGTTAGAATAAATGGAGAACCTATTAATCCAAATGATACTCATCCGTTGGAAGTTTGGACGGGGATTAATTTTGGATTAGCTGCATTTTTAATTCAAATGGGAATGAAAGAGGAAGGGTTTAAGTTAGCAGAAGTTGTGGTTCAACAAATTTATGAAAATGGCTTACAATTTAGAACCCCAGAAGCCATTACCGCAGCCGGAACATTTCGGGCGAGTCATTATTTGAGGGCGATGGCAATTTGGGCAATTTATGATCAATGTCGGGAATAATTTTCAGTCAAAATATTAACTTTAATATGATATAATTAACTATCTCAACCCCTGAGAAACAAACGCCGCCCAATAATAAGGATGGTTGAAACTTTCAGTTTTTCGCAGTTCAAACTGGGCTTTTCTGAGGGCTTCCGGACGAATTTCTCCCCGGTTGCGGAACTGATAGTAGAGTTGACAAAACTCGGCTGTCGAGTTGTCCTGCACCCGCCATAACGTACTGACAACACTTCGCGCCCCCGCAGTCAGGAAACCCCCCGCCAACGTCAAAACATCGTCGGTCATTTCGGATACAGAAAAATTGGTTTCGCAGCAGGATAGAAACACTTCCGAAAGTTGGGGAAAACGTTGGATGAATAGGTGGGCTAAGTCTAAGGTGCCGTCGGAGAGTTGCAAGCCAGACTCCAGGGCGTTGCTGAGGTTGGAACTAGCGTGGTGACTGGAGTGGAGAATATTAACCTCTCGGGCGAGTTTCAGGTAGTTGGCGATAGTGGCTTGTTCTTCTTTCAGGTGGAGGTGTGGGGGAACTCTGTAAAGTTCGGCGACTTTTCGACATTCTTCTGGGGTAAAATCTAAATCACCTGTGGCGTTTTCAACGATTCCCAAAATGTTAGTTTCGATAGGTTTTCGTTGATGGCAAAAGTCGAGGATTTGGCAACTCGGAACGACTCGAATTTGAAAGCGATCGCACAGATATTCTATTTTTGATAAATGGGGTTGAGTTGGTGTTTGGGGTTCCTCATCCATATCGAAATCAAAATCTCGATAACCCCGATGTTTGCCGACTGAAACGGGGGTTGAAGTAGTCTGTTTTTCTGGGTTTAATTCCGAGAGGGGAAGGGCGGCGAAAGGGATTTGATGTAGAGCTAGGTGGGGAACAATTATTAATTCTTCAATATCTTGCAGATGGTTTTCAATCAATTGCCGAAGTTGCAGGCGTTGGGAGAGTGAGGCGAGGGTGGGTTGCATTTGGTTTTGCCATTGTTCTAGTAGATGTTGGCGCTGTTTTTGAGTTTGTTGGAGGAATTCATGGCGATCGCAAATTGTTTCTACCGAATCATCGGTTAATGTTACGAAAACGGCAGTATCAGTAATTTGTATCGACTCCAATTCCTCAAGTTGGCGGTTGAGGAGTTGGGCAGCGGCGAATAATTTGGCTTGTTTGATATTAATATAGGGTTTAAGCCAAGTTTCCTTAATCCATTTTTGTAGGGTTTCGTAGCCTTGTCCTTTGCAGGTGAAACAGGTGATTGACGTCTCACTATCTAAGCCCCCCTTATCAAGGAACCTCTCACCATCTAAGCCCGCCTTATCAAGGGGGGTTGGGGGGATTTCTCCTGCTGAGTTGGGATGGCGGAGGATAAAAATAAAGGTATCGTTATCAGTTGTGTAGAAGTTGAGAAGGGCGGTTTTGCGATCGCCAATTAACTGCTGCATCTGCTGGAAACTGAGGGGAGTGGGTTGGAGTTTTGCGGCTAATTCGTTATTTTCACGGCGAATACTTTCCCAAACTTGCTGTTTTTTTGCTGCTAACTGTTTAATTGTTTCGAGTTTAGCTTCGGTGGAGGCGGGAGTGGATGAACGTTCTCCCATTATGCCATCTGAAGGGGAGTTAAACCGGAGGCGATCGATTTGTTGTTGTAGGTCGAGATACTCTTGAACTTGGGGCGGAATGTCGCCTTTGGAGTAGAGGTCTTTGTTGTGGAAAAGGTCGGCCAGGAAGCGGGAACGGGAGCGATCGGCGTATTCGAGGGCTTTATCGTATTGTTCGAGGTTAATATAGCATTGCACGATATTGGCATAGACGCTCAGGTTTTCTTCAAGAAATTGTTGACGGCGATCATCGGTGAGGGATGAGTTGCGAAGGAGTTCGATCGCTTCGATAGCGGGTTCGTAACCTGTAATGGCGAGTTCCCAGTTACCTTGAGTAAAGGCGATGTTGCCTAAGTTGCGTCCGGGATTAATACATTCATTAGGCATCGTTTTGGGAGTGGCAATTTTTAGACTATCTTGGAAGGCTTGAATAGCTGCTTCCGTCCGACCTAACTCTCGGTAAGCATTGCCCAAA
>NZ_AAVU01000076.1 GCF_000169095.1 Lyngbya sp. PCC 8106 | reverse complement strand
TTCATTAACTTGGAGGTTCAGCAATGATTTGGACAACATCTAAACCAAATTCTCAACACAGAATAGACTTACCGATTGATGGCGATCGCAATCGTCAACCGAAAAAAGCCTATTCGCAAGTCAAAAGATTTTTTGGTGAATTTTGGCAGTTTAGCCTGTATTATGGAGAGTTCATCGCCAGTCGCTCTCATTCTCAAGCGTCTTCGCGAGGTGATCAAACTCACTAACCCTGGGCAAAGTGTAGAATGATACCTAGAAATTCGATCCGGCGAAGCCAATCCCCATCACACCCCAAAGTACACCTCCCTCAGATGAGTCGGCAATTAATTTTCCGCTCTCTCTTGAGGGGGGTGTTGTAATAATGCTAGAATGTTGCACTACCGAAAAATAAATGTGTAGTTCGAGGCAGAGGCATCGCTGCCGGATTATACTTATCTGTTTTTCTTTTTTATCCGTGAAACTTGGCACGATTAAGTCTTGTAGGGATGATCCCCTTCTGCTAAAATCTAAAGCAAAAGTTAGTATAAAATACCTAGCTTGCTACTTCTTGAGGCCATCTGTCAGTCAGGAGTCAGCCAACAGCCTTGTGTTGCTTTTTGCTCCACTTCGGGTATGGCGGAGAATCAACTGTCCTGACGTTGGTCTGATTTCATATGCTCAAAATAGAGCGGTTGAGTTTGTAAACATTTTTTGATGGTTAAAGGGAACCTATGGTAAGTAAGCCGGATCGTGTGGTACTTATTGGCGTTGCTGGAGATTCCGGGTGCGGAAAATCTACATTTTTGCGGCGTATAACAGATATTTTTGGAGAAGATTTTGTTACGGTTATCTGTTTGGATGACTATCACAGTTTAGATCGCAAACAGCGTAAAGAAACTGGAATTACAGCTCTTGATCCCAGAGCTAACAACTTTGATCTGATGGCTGAACAGATCAAGGCGTTAAAGAATGGTCAGTCGATTATGAAGCCAATTTATAACCACGAAACTGGCTTGATTGATCCTCCTGAGCGTATTGATCCCAATCATATTATTGTGATTGAAGGGTTGCACCCATTGTATGACGAACGAGTTCGTGAACTTCTCGATTTTAGTGTCTATCTCGACATTAGTGATGAGGTAAAAATCGCGTGGAAGATTCAGCGCGATATGGCTGAACGAGGACATCGTTATGAAGATGTGTTAGCCTCAATTAACGCCCGTCGTCCTGACTTTGAAGCTTACATCGATACTCAAAAACAATACGCTAACGTTGTTATCCAGATTCTACCGACTCAACTGATTCCAGACGATAAAGAGCGTAAAGTCCTCCGAATTCGCTTAGTTCAGCGTGAGGGAATCGAAGGATTTGAACCCGCTTATCTGTTTGATGAAGGATCAACCATTTACTGGACTCCTTGTGGACGTAAACTCACCTGTTCCTATCCTGGTATCAAAATGTACTATGGGCCAGATGCTTCTTACGGAAACGAAGTCTCGATTCTAGAAGTTGATGGTAAGTTTGATAACTTGGATGAGATGATCTACGTTGAGGGACACCTGAGTAATATCTCAACGAAGTATTATGGTGAACTGACTCACATGATGCGTGAACATCAAGATTATCCGGGTTCTAATGATGGTAGTGGATTATTCCAAGTATTAGTCGGCTTGAAAATGCGAGCTACCTATGAACGCCTGGTGGGAAGTGGAGAAAAAGTGGCTGCGGCTGTATAAAACACTAAAGCGGCAATCTTTTAATCCAAAACTGACGCGAGAGATCTTGATCATCTCGCGTTGTTTTTAAGATTTTCAATCTCCTAATTTTGATAACTATCCTGAAAACCTACGCGATAACCAGAAAGATATCCTTCTTTGTAACTGGTGGTTACACTATCTCCAAACTCTTTTTCAACATCGGGTTCAGAGGGTTGAGAATTATTTGAACGGTAGTTTTTACCTGCACTTACACCAACTTCATAACCCGCATTAAAGCCATTTTCACAATCTGCACTTCCTCCTTGTTGGGATTCATATTGTAGACAGGTTTCTTCTCGAATATCTGCGGGCAAAGCAGACACTTTGGAAGATGTACTCAATATTAATCCCCCGACTAAAAGTAATTTGAATAGAGTTGAGATTTTGGTTTGATTTGACATTAATATTAACATTGTTTACAACTCCATTATAAATCTTGAACTCAAAAATCGATTCGACCTGTACGAATGAGTTTAAATCCGGCTGTCATCGAGACAAAAGCGACAAAAAATGACCATAAACTGGTCGGTCTGAGTAAAACACGACTATTGATAAATACTAAAGCCACTCCCGCCACAACAAACACCCAACCCAAGTTACCCGTTTCCCGAGGAAAGAAGACTAAAGAAATAATCCCTAAAATCAGTAAAATAACTGAACTTGCCGCCGACATATCTTGCCACCAATACCGTAAAATACGAGAGGTAAAGACAATATTCTGACCCAGAAAATAAACCCCAAGAAGTACCAGAAATAAACCTGCAATTGAGATTAGAATTCGCATTATTCTTCTATTTGATATTAAAGACTACTTATTTTGATATTCTACTCTAACCTTGAGGAAAACAAAAGAAAGATAAGTTGAAACTAAAAAAATCAATATATTCTGTTACAATACATTCGAGATTACCAAACGATATCTTGCACTAATCCTACTCAAATTATACTGCCAATGCAACTTCACTCGGTTTCTGGAAAATGGCGCGTGGGGTTAGCCCTAACCCTGACAACCTGTTTTCTTTGGGGTATTCTTCCTCTGGCTTTAAACATCACTTTAAAAGTTCTAGATGTTTATACATTAACCGGACTTCGGTTTTTAATTGCTTTCATTGCATTGGGAAGCTATTTAACCTGGAAACGTCAACTTCCCTCTTGGCAAAGATTACAAAAAGTCTCTTGGAAATTATGGGGAATTGCGACTGTATTTTTAGCAGGTAATTATCTATTATTTGTTTCAGGTTTAGCTAATACTTCCGCAACAACAGCAGAAGTTTTAATTCAAATTGCCCCAGTATTTATGGGATTGGGTGCGATGGTAATTTTTAAAGAACGTTATACCCGTCGTCAGTGGTGTGGCTTAAGTATCTTAATCTTGGGTTTTATGTTGTTTTTTAATGAACAACTCAAAATGATGATGAGTTCTCCCAATCAATATTTATTCGGGAGTTTTTTGATTTTCTGGGCTGCTGTTTGTTGGGCGATTTATGCTTTAGCGCAAAAGCAACTTTTATTGCAACTTCCATCCGCTCATATTATGCTCGGAATTTATGGAGGTTCAACCCTGTTATTCACCCCAATTTCCACGTCCCAAACCGTTCTCAATCTTAATCCTTTAGAACTCGCAATTCTACTATTTTGTGGTTTAAATACTTTAATTGCTTACGGAGCTTTTGCGGAAGCCTTAGAACATTGGGAAGCCTCACGAGTGAGTGCAGTTTTAGCGATTACACCCATTGTAACGCTGGTTTGTGTGGGAGTATTTTCCGGTATTTTTCCGGCGTTAGTAACACCCGAACATCATACCCCTGTTGCAATTCTAGGCGCTTTTTTAGTCGTCGCAGGTTCCGCTACTATTGCGTTAGGGCTCAGACAGAAGTGAGTCTAAAAACCCAGTTTTTGAGGTGTACTTTAGATCAAGCACAAACTCTTTTAAAACTGGGTTTACTTTCATCTCAAAACAATGGCTAACGCTGTTGTCTTTTTTCTCGCTCTTGTCGTCTGCGATCGCGCCATTCCATCGCCGTTAGATAAGCAATTCCAACTGTAACAATCACCATCAAAGCTGATGCCGTTACTGCCAAAATATTCATTACAGAAAATTCCATCCAGACCTCCTTTTTGGGATAATGTATCCAAACATCTGATTAATTCTATTTTACTCTGCGGGTAATTCTTCTCGAATGATAAACCGCACATGGTTAATCGCTAAATTTCCAACAGAAACCTCCTCCTTATTCACAGGTAAACCTTTGTTTCTAAGCTGCTGAAACTTAATCCCTTTCCCAATTTCAATATGATACCAAGCCAAACCCATAAAAAATCGTAAAGGATAGGGGCCAAGGTCTTGAATATCATCCGGATTAGACTCCATTGGAACCCAACCAAATCCCGGAATATAAAACTCTAACCAGACATGATTATACTCTGCGGGTAGAGGAATATTTTTCTGTTCTGGAAAAGCCGGACATTTATACCGCCCAACGGTACGACAAGCAATTCCATTCAGTCGCCCTAAAGCCAGTAAAGCCCCCACATATTCTCCACAAGAACCAATTCCCCGTTCTAAAACAACATCAGGAGTTTCAATTTTCGAGGTGAGACTGTAGGAGAGTTGATCATACACATAATCGCGAATACTCCTTAATTTTCGCAGAATATTTGTCTCTGTTCCCACCGCAGCTTCCGCCGCATTTTTTACCACGGCTGACTCCATTGCCAAGTTATCATTATCAACTAAATACTTCGCTCTAAAATCAGGCGTTAGGGGCTGAATATCCTCCACTTCCAAAGGGGTTAGTTGATATTTAATTGCCCGTACTTCTAACAACGCTTTCCAGCCAAAAATCCGCCGTTCTTTAGAATTAAAAGGCTTAAACTTGAAGACAGCAACCCGTTCTCCCTCTTGAATTTCCTCTGTAAATGGCATTCCAATCGGCGTAATTTCTCTAATTTTTTGTCGGTTTGTTTCCGAGGGTAAAGCAATCCGCCATTCTACATCTTCAAGAATCACCTCATCAAGCGGTTTAAGTTCTTCAACATAAGACATCTCAATCAAATAACCATTAGAAGTCGCGTAGCGTTCCTGTTGGTTATAGTGATAATAGAGCGGATGAATAAACGAGCGATCACGTTTAGCCAGTTGATATTGTTCCTCAGAATTAGGATTATCCAAAATATACAATTCATCACCCGAATAGGCAACATAAAGCACATCTTCACCCGTCTGAGGATCGAGATGAAAAGCTAATCCACTCGGAAATTCAAAAGGAGTTAAAACACTAAATAGAGTCTTTCCTGTTCCTCGTTCTAGACAGTAAACCGTCTGTTCCGTGCGGTCACAAACCCATAGTTCTTCATCGCGAACCGTAATATTTTCTATTCCAATACCCGGAGTTGGAAACCGAGTAATTTCTCGACCCGTTTCCCGACTAAACACAAAAATATAGCCCGCTCTTTCACAAGTCACATAAACCGTATATTGCAAAACAGCCACACCATTTGCTTCATAGGGAAGTGTGGCAAAAAGTTCCGGAGCAAGATTAACAATTTGGTCATCTTGGAGAGCATTTTGACAAAAATAAACCCGTTCATCGCGTGTATACCACAGCGTATCTTCCCAAATAGCTAAACCCGTCACATCAGTAAACTCAGAAACCAAATAAGGATTAACAACCGTTGTATTATCCGTTTTTGGGTCAACTTTCAGCAAAAATCCCCGCAGACTATCAATCGCAAACAGAGTATTTCCTGAAAACGCCAGACCCCGTAGCAAAGAAACTCCCATAGGTCGGATTGTTCGGGCGATAGAACGAGGGTTTTTGATTTGAGCAGATGAATCAACATTAGGGCTAACTGTCATAAGCTTAAGATATCAAGATTCAATGAATTTTCGCATTAATAATCAACAAAGGATTAAACATTTGTGATCGCGCTAGATAGAATAATCCAGGAGATCCGGTCAGTCAATCCCATCAGCGTGCAGAAGATTTCTCTCAAATATAAATTAAGAGCAGATTTTGGGATGCTTCACAGAAACATTAGATACAATAGAACTGTTATTCATCTTGGCTAGGTTTACCTGCAAGCAAGTTAATCATGGTTCCGACAGCCTCTCCTCAACAGATCATTACAACGTTTTCGCTCGCTTTCTTCTTGGAAATCGTTACCAATAGTTTAATCCTACCAGTACAGGCACATTCCATTCCTTCGGTTCCAATGGATCCTCTTTTTCCGGTTCAATCGGTTGATTTTCCATTAGCGACAACAATCGTCCAAGCTGATCAGCAGCAAACTCCACGAAGTCAACTTTCCCAAACGGAGTGGAACAATTTTACACCACCAAGTCGGGGAACGCCGGGAAGACGAGAAGGGGCTGGAACAAGGGGAAGATGTCCGGGTGGTGTCACCGCTTTGATTCCCACCTCAACCCTCGGTCGTACTGCATTAGAAAAACCAACAATTTATTACTATATTCCCACATCCCTAGAAACAGTCTTAGTCAAGTTTGAACTGTTGGATGAAGAAGATGACACTCTCTACGAAAAGACCTTGGAGATGAAAGATACAAAAGCCGGAGTTATTGGTCTTGATCTTTCAGAATACGAGGATGCGCCCACTTTAGAAGTCAATAAAAACTATCATTGGTATTTAACAATTCGCTGTGAACCCGATACCTTTGATCCATCCGGCGATATCGTCATTAATGGATGGATTAACCGAGTTGCTCTCAGTCCGACTCAACTTCAAACGTTAGAAAGCGAACAACCCAGTGAACGCCTAGACTTCTACGCCGAAGAAGCACTTTGGTACGAAACCGTCAGCACCTTAGCTCAGTTACGTCTATCTAACCCAGAAGATACAACCCTTCAGCAACGTTGGACAGAACTCTTAAACTCTGTCGGTTTAGGTGATATTGCTCCTCAACCTCTGATTTCCAGCGAATTGATTCAATCTACTGTAGAAGAATAGAAGATAATTTAACAGCAGTTCAGGTCTTGGGAAGACAGTGACCCATTTTCAGTTCTTTTCCCTATTCCTTGTTCATTGCAAAGACAGTTTTCTCCCTATTGACCACCCTCCCCATCAGAGTTGCAGATTTGGGTAACTTGTGGGCTAGACTAGCGTAGTTAGTCAGCAAGGCAATTTCACGCGAGATGGCTGTGTTTACTGTCGGATTTGAGGAGATCCTCCCCAATGCCGTTAGATCTATTCTAATTGCACAGAGCCACCTTCGCTCAGGGGATAAGAACCCTCAAAACAGTCAGTCACGAACGACTTCGCGGTTAAACGATGAAACCTGCTGCGATCGCTGGTTAATCTATATCGTAATTGAGTTCGGAACTCTATATGGTGTTTCAACTCCTTCTGGTGTTCTAGGAAATTCCTCTCCCTCTAGAAACAGGAGTACCCAGTCGGAGGTTTTTTGATGGCTAGGTGTGTGTGCATTGGATTTTTGTGGTGTGGAGTGATCATTTCTAATACAATCTTTTTGGTACTCTCGTTCGCTTCTATTGCTGCCAGTACCGACTTAGAAGATTTGAAATTACATCAAAAAAATTCAAAATACTCCACATCCTCTCAAACGCTCTCACCTGTTGGCTTAGAGTCGCCTAATCACTTTTGTACAGAAGTCTTCACCTCCTGTTCAGTCCTCTCGCAAACCGTCACACCAGATTCTCCAAACGAAAATTTACCTTCAGGCCCTCTCAATCCCCGTCCTGATCCCAATCGCGATCGCTTTTTACAACCCTCTCCCGAATCCCCTCAACCCGAACAACCCGAACAGCCCGACATCCAAAACGACCCCCCACCCGACAATCAACTCACTCCCGACACCCCTCCCATTCCCGTTACCCGAGTCGAAATCACGGGCAGCACGATTTTAACCCCAGAAGAAATTAACACCCTTGTTGCCCCCTTAGAAGGACGCTCTGTAACCCTGGTGCAACTGCAAGATACCGCCGACAAAATTACTGAAATCTACCTCGAACGCGGCTACATTACCTCTAGAGCCATTGTTCCTGAACAAACCATTAGTGAAGGAGTCGTTCAAATTCAGGTGATTGAAGGCACCTTAGAACGGATTGACATCGAAGGAACTCAACGCCTAAATCCCAACTACATTCGCGATCGTGTCCAACTCGGAGCGGAAAAACCTCTCAGCACCGCTCGTTTAGAAGATCAATTGCGTTTGTTACGGGCAAATCCTCTATTTGAGACTGTAGAAGCCAGTTTACGCGCCGGAACTCAAGAAGGTCAAAGTGTTTTAATTGTCCGTGTTACCGAAGCTAATCCATTTCAAGCGGGAATCAGTGCCGATAACTATTCTCCCCCGAGTATTGGTTCAGAACGCTTAGGCCTCAATTTAAGCCATCTGAATCTGACTGGACGGGGAGATTTAATCTTTGTCTCCTACAACACCACTCGCTTGATTACGGAGGGAGAATCCGATATTTTGGATTTTCTCTACAGTATTCCGATTAATGCCATGAATGGCACCATTCAAATCAGAGTTCCTCCTTATTGGAATACTATCATTCAAGAACCCTTTGATGAGTTTAATATTGATGGTCAGTCACAACGCTATGAAATTAGCTATCGTCAACCGTTAATTCGCACCCCGATTCAAGAATTTGCCCTCTCGGTGGGTTACGCTTATCAACGCAGCCAAACCTTTCAGGATGGCAATGGGACTGCCTTTGGACTCGGGCCTGAAGATGATGGTGTGACTCGAACCAGTGTATTTAAGTTCGGACAAGACTACATTCGCCGCGATCGCTTCGGGGCTTGGGCTTTGCGATCGCAGTTTAGCATTGGAACGGAGTTATTTGGAGCGACCAATACCGACAGTTTACCCAATTCTAATTTTCTCAGTTGGTTGGGTCAGGTGCAACGGGTTCAACGTCTGGGTGATGATCATTTATTAATTGTTCAAGGCGATGTCCAACTTTCGGCTGATGCGCTATTTCCCGCCCAACAGTTTGTCATCGGTGGCGGTTTGTCGGTACGGGGTTATCGTCAAAATATTCGCTCTGGTGATAATGGTTTTCGGTTTTCGGTTGAAGATCGGTTTACCTTGATCCGCGATCAAGCCGAACAACCTCAACTGCAATTGGCACCGTTTATCGATGTGGGAACGGTTTGGAATAATGACGAAAACCCGAACCGTTTGTTTGGGAAAACTTTTTTAGTCGGAGTCGGGATGGGAGTATTGTGGGAACCTTTACCGGGTTTGAACTTACGTTTAGATTATGGAGTGCCTTTGGTTGACCTACAAGATCGCGGCAATAATATCCAAGATGATGGATTCTATTTTAGTGTTACTTACACCCCCTAAATCGTGAGCAGGAGATCAGTATCCGTCGCTAACCTCTAACCTCAATGTATTTGAAAGTCGGGCGCGATTTCTCGGTTTTGGAGCAAGCCCAAGAATATTCATTAAAGTTAACAAATTCCTGAGAGGATGTGATTTTTTGACTATTTAGACGCTCAAAACCTGATATTTTGGCACTTTAACAACTTGCGATCGCAGTGTTCTGAGTCTAGATGAGTGGGTCAGTCATTGGTACAGACTCTCGTTATTCTCAGGGTGTTTGATTTATTTGTTTATTGTAACCTTTTTTATAAAAATAAAAACTTAAATTTATAAAAAAATTAATATTAAACTCTCAGCGGTAATCTGTAAGGCTTGTAGTGAATTTTTAAATTTATAAAAGCGATAGTATTGATTTAAGCCACTATCGAACATTTGAACCGCTTTATTTTGTGCAAGAGTTAGACAATAATGAGGGCAATCGAGAGGATAACTTCGGGCAGTTGCTCAAAAGAACTGAACCCAGGCTGCCCCCAGTCCCCAGAAATACATCATCATTTTTGATCAACACTTAGGAAGAAGGAGAACCAGCGTGAAACTATCAGTTTATGGAAAGGGTGGAATCGGGAAATCAACAACAAGCTGTAATATTTCTGTTGCGCTTGCCAAACGGGGAAAGAAAGTGTTGCAAATTGGTTGTGACCCCAAACACGACAGCACCTTCACCCTAACCGGATTTTTAATTCCGACAATTATTGATACCCTGCAAGAAAAGGACTATCACTATGAAGACATCTGGCCTGAAGATGTGATCTACAAAGGCTATGGCGGAGTGGACTGCGTAGAAGCAGGTGGCCCTCCGGCGGGTGCAGGCTGTGGCGGTTATGTGGTGGGTGAAACCGTTAAACTACTCAAAGAACTCAACGCCTTCGACGAATACGATGTCATTCTGTTTGATGTACTGGGTGACGTAGTTTGTGGCGGTTTTGCAGCACCGCTGAACTACTCAGATTATTGTATGATAGTGACAGATAACGGCTTTGATGCCTTATTTGCAGCGAACCGCATTGCGGCTTCTGTACGGGAAAAAGCACGGACTCACCCCTTACGTCTAGCTGGATTAATTGGCAACCGCACTTCCAAACGGGATCTTATTGATAAGTATATTGATTCGGTTCCCATGCCTGTATTAGAAATTTTGCCTTTAATTGAAGATATTCGCGTCTCTCGGGTTAAAGGAAAAACTCTATTTGAAATGGCAGAAACCGATCCTTCTCTAAACTATGTGTGCGATTATTACCTGAACATCGCCGACCAGATTCTCTCCGAACCAGAAGGCGTTGTTCCCCAAGACGTACCCGATCGGGAATTATTTGCATTACTTTCTGATTTTTACCTGAATCCGAGCCAACCCCCTGTGCAAAATAAGGAAGATGAGCTAGATCTTATGATGGTTTAATAAGTCTAGCGGCTTAGGATGAGGAATAGAGGTTATGGCTTTCTTTAAAGATTTTACTGCTAATCTCCGAGATAAATGGTTGCATTATTATCAAGCTAATAGAGACTGGTTACTCTTACAAATGCAACTCAGTTCAGTGAAAACTCCAGATGGCGGTCGAAGACCTCCCTCTAGCCTCATTTTAGGAGTAATCAACGCTCTTGATCCAGAAGTATCACAGTTGATGCTACCTTTTTCAACACTCAATCCCGATCCCGAGAAATTAATCCAAGTGTTGGGGTTAAATTTCGATCCCGATATGGCTTTGGGTTTGAGTGACCAACCTGTCGGGCAACCAGCACCTGTACAGGCTGCACCGAGTTATCAGCAACCTCCTGTCGAGTCTGCACCGGGATATCATCCACCCTCCCCGGTAGAAGATCCAACTGAGTTTCAAACCGCCCCAGAAATCGATTCTCCCCCGGCTGAGGAGTCCCAGTCTAATTTCGGGGGAATGGCTGTCGCCGCCGCAGGTACAGCCGCTGCAATGGGTGCAGGTATGGCGATCGCCGAGGCTTGGGATGACACAGAAGCCGTCTCAGACATGGATATGGATATTGATCTCGACTCTGAGCAAGATCTCGGTTCTAATGAAGCTCTCAATTTTGATATGGGAGACGATGAAGATATTAGTCTAGAGATGGGAACTGATGAAGATCTTGGGCTAGAGGAGGAGATGGAAGTCAGTTTAGAGTCAGGCGAAGAACTGGGTCTTGATGACATGGACATGGATCTAGAATCGGATAATGAATTGTCTACCGATGACGATCTGGGTTTGGATATGGACTCCGATGACGATCTGGGTTTGGACATGGACTCCGATGACGATCTGGGTTTAGAGGAGGAAGTAGACATTAGCCTAGAGTCTAACGAAGAACTGGGTCTTGATGACATGGACATGGATCTAGAATCGGATAATGAATTGTCTACCGATGATGATCTGGGCTTAGACATGGATGCTGATCAAGATCTCGGTTTAGATGAAGAAGTCTCTCTAGAGTCAGATGAATTAGGCGATCTTGGACTGGATGATTTGGGAGACGACGATCTACAAATCGATACCTCAAACGATGATCTCGGAGATCTCGATCTCGGTGATCTCGGAACAGACAATGAACTCGCTGAAGGTGACTTTTCCTCTGATGACATGGATGATTTGGGACTTGATGATCTTGGCGATGACGATGAGTTTGGGAGTTTGTCAGACTCGGATGATTTAGACGATCTCAGTTTGGATGATTTGGGAGAAGTGACTTCTGGCGATGGAGATTTTGATGATCTTAATCTAGAAGGGCTAACAGAGTCGGATGAGGATGATGATATTGCTTTATCTGACTTTAAATAATCTTCCCATCTAGATGTAGAGATGTGCGATGGGTGCGTCTCTACCCACCCGGAAAACGGATTGAAATAACACTTGAGGTTTTGGATCAACGGGTTCCAAGATCGGAGGATAGTTTATGCAAAATTATCCTGAATAGCCTAAAGTTCAGACTAACATTTAAGTCCGACATGATATCGTTGAATATTTGAACTTTCGACTGAAAGCACACAAAAAGTATTTGCAAAATTGTAAGAATTGAGAGGAAAATTTATGACTGTTGCTGAACAACCTGAAGCTTTAACCTTTGAATGCGAAACTGGAAATTATCACACTTTTTGTCCGATTAGTTGTGTTGCTTGGCTGTATCAAAAAATTGAAGATAGTTTCTTCTTAGTCATTGGAACAAAAACTTGTGGTTATTTTCTGCAAAATGCAATGGGGGTAATGATTTTTGCAGAACCTCGTTATGCAATGGCAGAATTAGAAGAAGGCGATATTTCCGCCCAACTCAATGACTATGAAGAATTGAAGCGGTTATGCTTACAAATTAAACGCGATCGCAACCCCAGTGTGATCGTTTGGATCGGCACCTGTACCACTGAAATTATTAAAATGGATTTGGAAGGGTTAGCCCCGAAATTAGAAGGAGAAATCGGAATTCCGATTGTTGTCGCTCGCGCAAATGGCTTAGATTATGCGTTTACTCAAGGGGAAGATACCGTCTTAGCAGCGATGGCGGCTCGTTGTCCAAATAAGATGATTGAATCTGAAAAAGACGAACGTAACGCCATTCAAAAACTGCTTAATTTTGGTCAGAAAAAAGAGGAAACTGATCAAGCTGAGTCGGTATTTGTTGATCATCCGCCTTTAGTTTTGTTTGGTTCTCTCCCTGATCCGGTGGTGACAAATCTAACCCTTGAATTGAAAAAACAAGGCATTCAAGTTTCGGGTTGGCTTCCGGCTAAACGTTATACTGAACTTCCGATTTTAGAAGAAGGCTATTATGTCAGTGGCGTTAATCCTTTTCTCTCTCGTACCGCAAGCGCATTAATGCGGCGTCGCAAATGTAAATTAATTGGCGCACCGTTCCCAATTGGCCCTGATGGAACTCGCGCTTGGATTGAGAAAATTTGCTCTGTATTCGGAATTGAACCCAAAGGTTTAGATGAACGAGAAGCCCAAATTTGGCAAAATCTCGAAGATTATCTTCAGCTTATTCGCGGTAAGTCTGTGTTTTTTATGGGAGATAATTTACTTGAAATTTCTTTGGCGCGTTTCTTGATTCGTTGTGGGATGACTTGTCCAGAAATCGGGATTCCTTACATGGATAAACGCTATCAAAAAGCGGAGTTGGATCTGTTAGAAAAAACTTGCCATGATATGGGGGTTTCTGTTCCAAGAATTATTGAAAAACCCGATAATTACAATCAACTTCAACGCATCCATGAAATTAAACCGGATTTAGTGATTACAGGGATGGCTCATGCAAATCCTTTAGAAGCCCGAGGAATTAATACAAAATGGTCTGTTGAGTTTACTTTTGCTCAAATTCATGGCTTTACCAATGCACGAGATATTCTAGAGTTAGTGACTCGTCCTCTACGCCGCAATAATAACCTCAAAGATTTGGGTTGGGATAAGTTGGTCGCCGAAGAAGCACAGGTTTAATGGTGAGTTATTAACTTGTAGTTTGTTAGGGTTTGTTTCTGAGAGTTAACTTTAGACTGGGTAGGGTGATCATTGAATGTGATCGCCCTTTTATTATGATTCATAATCAGTAATGCTACGGAATATTTGAAATATTTTTAACGCTTTTAATCTAAAATTCTGTCAAGAAATCAGGTGCAATTAAATGGCTTGTTAACCTAAGCTGAGTTTTACGTGAAGTCAAATTGTTGTATAATAAGCAAGTCTCCTGAATCTTACCCTGTTGATAATGTCTGTGTATTCTAAACTTTAACCCTCTACTATTTTGCTCCCCATGACTGAGCCACAGGATACTAACACCCCATCCCCCAATTCTCAGCAGTCTAACGAATCCTCCCCAGGAAAGATGACTGAGGCGCAAAAAAATGTTAAGAAAAATCCCGTTACAGATATTTGGAAAAATGTCACAACCGGAATAGAACAAGCTAGAAAAACGGCGATTGGATGGTTAACGGTTCCTGAAGAAGAAGTCGCTACAATTTTAGAACAGGTTCGCGCTGAACTTCCCACAACTGAAGCGTTATTAATTGGGAAACCGCAAGCCGGAAAAAGTTCAATTGTACGGGGATTAACAGGCGTTTCAACCGAAATTATTGGACAAGGATTTCGTCCCCATACTCAACACACAGAACGTTATGCTTATCCTTCTGATGATTTACCGTTATTGATTTTTACCGATACAGTCGGTTTAGGGGATGTTAACCAGGAAACAGAGACAATTATTGCAGAGTTAGTCGGCGATTTAAAAACAGAGAATAATCGCGCTAGGGTTTTGATTTGGACTGTTAAGATTAATGATTTTGCGACAGATACACTCAGAACCATTGCAACTCAACTCCGTCAAGAATATCCGCATCTTCCTTGCTTATTAGTGGTAACTTGTCTACATGAAATTTATCCGCCAGAGGTTGAAGATCATCCAGACTATCCCCCCGATTTTGAAGCCGTTAATCGGGCTTTTGCGGCGATTGAAGAGGGGTTTAAAGGCTTATGCGATCGCACGGTGATGATTGATTTTACTTTAGAAGAAGATGGTTATAATCCAGTATTTTATGGTTTAGAAGCCTTTAGAGATACGTTAGCTGATTTACTCCCCGAAGCCGAAGCCCGCACCATTCATCAGTTACTTGATGAACAAGCCAGTCAACAATTGGGAAATCTCTATCGGGATGTCGGGCGGCGTTATATTTTGGCGTTTACGGTGATCACGGCGACGGTGGCTGCGGTTCCCCTACCTTTTGCGACGATGCCTGTTTTAACGACGTTACAAGTGTCGATGGTGGGGTTATTGGGGCAGTTATACGGGCAAACCCTCAATCCTTCCCAGGCGGGGGGCGTTGTCAGTGCGATCGCTGGCGGTTTTCTGGCCCAGGCTGTGGGGCGGGAGTTAGTTAAATTTATACCGGGGTTTGGGAGTGTCATTGCGGCGTCTTGGGCTGCGGCTTATACTTGGGCGTTGGGCGAAGGGGCTTGTGTTTATTTTGGGGATTTAATGGGCGGGAAAAAACCCGATCCACAGAAAATTCAGGCTGTGATGAATGAGGCGTTTAAGGAAGCAAAAGAGCGGTTTAAAGGGATTCAGCGTTAAGGGTATTTGTTATGAATTTTAGCCAATCTTATGCCTATTTTTCACCCGAAGAATATTTAGAAACTGAAAAAAGTAGCCCGATAAAACATGAATATATCCAAGGACAAATTTATGCAATGGCGGGGGCGAGTGATGCCCACGTTACAATTACTGCAAATTTACTGACTTTATTAAGAAATCATGTTCGCGGAAGTGGATGTCGGGTTTATATTGCGGATATGAAAGCCCGCATTGAAACGCTAAATATTTTCTATTATCCCGATCTGATGGTGACTTGCGATCCTAGAGATGCAAGTTTTGATTATTTTAAACGTTATCCTTGTTTAATTATTGAAGTTCTTTCTGCTTCTACAGAAGGCTTTGATAGAGGTGATAAATTTATTGATTATCAAGAATTGGAAACTTTACAAGAATATGTTTTAATTAGTCAAAACCGTCAGCGTGTTGATTGTTTTCGACGCAATACACAAGAAAGATGGGAGCTTTATAGTTATCGAGGCGATCAAGAATTGGAGTTAACGAGCATTAATTTCTCTTGTTCTCTTGCTGCTGTTTATGAAGATGTTTCTTTGGGATAAAATTTAGTCTGTGATGAAGCATGGGTTTATGAAACTGAAAGAGTGATTTAAAAGAATTAAGCACTAAGAGAAATGTTCAAGAGTCCAATTCATTTATAAAATTTTGATTATCAAGTAAGTATAACATTTTTACCTCTATTGGGGTTATTACTCCAATAACCCACCGATCAAATAGAAAAAGTGAATTAAAGCGATCGCATTTTCTGAAAATGAGTCAAAATAGCAATGGAAACACACCGAGAGGAGGATAACAAAACATGAGCGATCGCTGTATAATTCCCATTATCAAATCTCCGAACGATTATCAAGCTTATCGCATTAGTCCTCACGATACAAACCGCTTGGCGTTGGTATTTGATCCCGATGTCGCCAATGCTTCGATAACCGTTTGTATAGAAATATTCGATATTGGTGGAAAAACTCCACCCAACCGACATCAACTCGCCGTTGAGATGTTTTTTATTCTCAAAGGAGAAGGAGTTGTTAGTTGTGATGGAAAACAAGTCAAAATTAAAGCCGGAAATAGTATTTTAGTTCCCCCAACGGGTACTCATATGATTGAGAATACAGGTTCGACTCGATTATATGCACTCTGTATTATGGTTCCGAATGAAGATTTTGCGGAATTAATTCGTCGGGGAACACCTGTAGAATTAGACGAAGAAGATCTAAAAGTATTGACTCGGGTGGATGGGTTTACGGCTTCAATGATTCATTTATCTTCTGCTTAAAACAGTCCTTCTGATGACACAAACCGATCACTTGGTAAATTTCCTAAAACTTCGGGTTCTACATTCAAAACATACCCCAATAACTGATTATTCTCAGCAATTCTGATTGCAGTTCCCGTCAGAACTCCATCCCCATCTGGATCAAGATCTTCTGAAGATATACCTCCTTTTTCTAAAAACTCAACTCCTTCTGGTACTGTAGATAAAACAATCGGAAGAATTAAGTCGATAGTTACTCCAAAATTTTCCTGACTGTTAAAGGTTTCAAAGGTAATATCTTGTCGGGTTAATCCTTCTGTTAATCCGATCTGATCATTGACAGAATCAAAATCAGTAATAATTGCATCAGGAAGTTCAACTTCATCGGGAATTCCAGGGAATAAGGAGACAAAGGAATCTATTTCTTGAGTTTCTCCAGCTTGATCGGTTCGTAAGACAAAAATATCTGCACCTTCTCCTCCTTTATAAAAATCAACATCGCGATCGCCAATTAAAATATCAACGCCTTCTCCTCCAACAATTAAATCCGATCCACTTCCTCCAAATAATACATCATCACCCAACCCTCCATCTAATAAATCAGTATCTTTGTTTCCGAATAAACTATCCCCACCTGCTTGTCCAAATAATTCATCATTTTGTTGACCTCCATAAATAACATCTGTATTTTGTGATCCAGTAATGGTATCATTGCCTTGAAAAGCTAACACAGTTGTAGAGGAGGAAGCTTGTTCAGTCGTAAGGGTGTCATTATCAGGATTATTTGTTGCAAACCAAGCGGAGAGAGAGTCTAATAAACCCGGAGTAAGTACCATAATAATCAGTATGTTCTATATTTAGGCAGCATCATTTTTTCTAGTATACTTCTATTTTGTCGGAATGAGAATAATTAAACAAACTAAATCAATGTTCACTCGGGATAAAGTTCGTTTGGATGCGGATATTTATCGCCCCGAACAACCGGGAGAATTTCCAGTTTTATTAATGCGACAACCCTATGGAAAAACCATTGCTTCAACGGTTGTTTATGCTCACCCGACCTGGTACGCTCAACAGGGTTATATTGTCGTTATTCAAGATGTACGCGGACGGGGAAGTTCTCAAGGAGAATTCAATCTTTTTTCTGCGGAAATTGCTGATGGAGAAGATAGTATAAATTGGGCTGCGAATTTACAGGGAAGTTCAGGAAATGTCGGAATGTATGGGTTTTCTTATCAAGGAATGACTCAAATCTATGCAGCTTCTACCCGTCCAACTGCTTTAAAAACGATTTGTCCGGCGATGATTGGTTTTGATTTATATGCAGACTGGGCTTATGAAGGAGGAGCATTTTGTTTACAAGCAAATTTAGGATGGGCGATACAGTTAGCCGCAGAAACTGCTCGAATTAAAGGAGATAAAACGGTTTATCAAGCCCTTTATAAAGCCTCTCGCAATTTACCCTTTATTGATCAAATTCCCGCTTATCCCGAGATTTTAAACCAGTTTGCTCCCGATTCATTTTATCACGATTGGATTGAACACAACCAAGCTGATTCTTACTGGAAAAATCAGTCTCCAAATCTTGATAATGTTGACTTACCTATGCTGCATATTGGGGGTTGGTTTGATACTTATCTTCGCGGAACTTTGAATTTTTATCAAGAAAGAGTTAATCAGAGTCAACATCCTCAACATTTAATTATCGGACCTTGGGCGCATCTTCCGTGGGGAAGAAAAGTCGGTGTAATAGATTATGGTATAGAAGCAAACAACCCGATTGATGAGTTGCAAATTCGGTGGTTTGATTATTTTTTAAAAGGGATAGACACGGGAATTTTAGAGGAATCTCCCATCGCTTTAT
>NZ_AAVU01000077.1 GCF_000169095.1 Lyngbya sp. PCC 8106 | reverse complement strand
TGATCAATCCTATTTTCTGATGAGTACCGGACTCGCGAGTATTAGAGAAGATGCCGGAATTTTGATGGAACCTGTAGAGGAAGATTCAACTCCAATCTATGATAATTTATCAGTTTCTAACTCATTAGAACTCGAAGATATCTCAGAATTTGACTTAGAAGAACAGGATATTACTCAATCCGAAGCTTTTGATATTATCGTTCATGATCCTTGGCGACCTGTTCCGGCTTTGGGGGGTCATGCAACATTTCCGCCTGGTGCTTTTGAACGTTCGGCGTTAGACTGTCGCAGTGATATTTTAACCTATACTTCTGCGCCTTTAAAAACAGATTTACATCTGGCTGGTGATGTTTTTGTCGAGGTTTATTGTGAAGCGGATACACCCAGTTTTGATCTCTGTGCGGTTCTCTCGGAAGTCAGAACAGATGGTTGTGTTTATAACTTCTCTCAGGGTTATATTCGGGTTGAAGCTTTGGAAAATCCGGTGAGAATGAAATTACAAGCAACTTGTATTAAAATCTCTCAATTCAATTCAATTCGTTTAAGTTTAAGTGGGGCTTGTTTTCCGGCTTATCCCGTTAACCCAGGAACAGGTCAACCTCCGAGTCAAACTCGTTTAATTGATGCACAAATTATCACGTTAACTCTACGCTGTGGGGGAAATTTCCCCTCGAAAGTTGTTTTACCTGTTGTCAGTTTACCCATAAAATAAGGGCGCAAAATTTACGCCCTTACACTCAATTAATACAGTAAATTAAGATTGCCAATTAGTTGGGTGTTTTCTGCAACCCAGGTTGTTCTTCTGGGAGAATTGCACCCTCAACCGGGCAAACTGTTAGGCAAATCCCGCAGTCTATGCAGGTATCAAAATCAATCCAGTACCAGTCCGTACCCTTAGCATTTTTGCCTGGGCCATCGTGAATACAAGCGACTGGACAAGCGGCGACACAATCTGCAACGCCTTCGCAGACATCGGTAACTATGGTATGTGGCATGGTTTGTTTGGTGTGTTCTCCCTGTTTGGATCAAAGGGCAGGTATGACCCCCTATACATATCCTTTCACAAGTTTGTGATTACGGTTCACCCCATCTTTAAAATTCATTGAGAATCGGGTGAGATTTCAAACCTCTATTGATTATGACAATAATTTCAAGCTTTTGGTATTTCTAACTCAAAAAGCTGTTGATCAGAGATTCTATTCTATTATTTAATCTGTAGCATCTTGAATAAACATCCTCAGCAAAGTTAATCCGATAACAAAGGCAATGATTATCTAAAGACTCAAACCCGAAAGAACAATGATCATCATAACAAAAGAATTATAGCAATCAGAGGTATACTTCAAAAATGCTCGGCAACTTGACTCAACGTAACTTTGTTTCTACTCTATCTACTACACCAGAAGTTTGTTCGTCTCTCTTATGAATCAATCTCCAGATGTCCGACAATACGCACCCGCAACCGAACGCAACCGTCAGCCGATTTTAGACGTGTTACAACGAGTTTTACCTGCAAAGGGTATAATCTTAGAAATTGCCAGCGGAACGGGTGAACACGCCATTTTTATGGCTCCTCGTCTTCAGACGCATCAATGGTTGCCTTCTGACGTGGAGAGTAGCCATCGAGCAAGTATTCAGGCTTGGCAAAATTATTTTCCCTCGGAGAATCTTTATCCCCCGTTGACATTAGATGTGCGAGACTCTGTTTGGCCTGTTGAATCCTCTCTGAAATTGGATGGAATAGAATTAGAAAACAATTCAATTACAGCTATTGTTTGTATTAATATGATTCATATCGCGCCTTGGTCAGCGTGTTTAGGACTGATGGCTGGTGCCGGGCGAATTTTAACCCAAGGGGGAATTTTATATCTATATGGCCCCTTCAAACAAGGGGGAAAACACACCTCAGAAAGTAATATAATGTTTGATCAATCCCTACGCGCCTCAAATCCTGAGTGGGGAGTTCGAGACTTAGAAGAAGTAACAACTGTAGCGAAAACTCATGCTCTCCAGCAGATTGAAACTATACCGATGCCTGCGAATAATTTATCAGTTGTCTTTCAGCATCACTGACAAATATTTGATGTCAGGGTGGGTTGAGTTGTTTGGGGGAAGACATCAATTATCCTTATTCTTCCTCACCTGTTAAGCTGACTCGTTGACAGATCGGAATTAAAATAGAAGTGAAAACCAACCCGACAGCTACACCAAAAGCCAAAACAACTCCGACCGGAATTTTTACGGATTGGAATGTTAGAAACTGAATGGAGATAGGAGTAGCATTTTGTACTGAGATAATTGCGATCGCACTAATGACAATCGCTAAAATCAGACAAGTTAAAATTGGGGATATGATTTTCATAGGAAAGCTGTTATCCAATAGTACAGCTAATCAGTCTAGTGATCCCCAGTATATCATAATCAAACTGGAAAATACTGCTCAATAGAAGATAGGAAACTCAAAATATGTTTCGTAAACGTTCTACCCCTTGGATTCAACGCAAATCTCGTTTTATTATCGCCACGATTGCCGCTTTCGGGGCTGTTGTTACCGCTTATCTGACGATTGTTAAGTTGACGGGAGGAACTGCTGCTTGTCCCGTAACAGGGTGTGACAAGGTGCTGTCGAGTCCCTATGCAGTCGTGTTTGGTTTACCTTTAGCTCTATTTGGGTTTTTAGCCTATAGCGGCATGGGAACAATGGCTGTTGCACCTTGGTTAATCAATCCTGACTCGCAAAAAGAATTACGTCAAAAAGCTGAACAGTGGACTTGGTTGCTGATGTTTATAGGCGGAGTCGCCATGATGCTATTTAGCAGCTATTTGATTTATCTAATGGCGTTTAAAATTCAATCTCTCTGTTTGTATTGTATCGCATCTGCGGTTTGTTCGCTCAGTTTATTTCTATTAACCATTGTTGGTCATTCTTGGGAAGATATCGGTCAGCTTATCTTTACAGGTGTAATTGTTGGGATGATTACAATGATTGGTACTTTAGCGGTTTATGCTCCTCTAAATAATCCTCAAGCCGGATCACAAGAAACTTACGGTGTGACTACCGCATCTAATCCCGCGAATATCGCTTTAGCTGAACATCTAACTCAAGTGGAAGCAAAGATGTATGGGGCATTTTGGTGTAGTCATTGCCAAACTCAAAAGCAATTATTCGGAAAGGAAGCGGTTACAAAACTGACTTATATTGAGTGTGATCCAAAGGGAAAAAATCCTCAACCTGAGTTGTGCCAAGCGGCCAAGATTGAAAGTTATCCCACCTGGGAAGTGAACGGTCAACTATATCCGGGAGTGCAACGATTAGATAAATTAGCTCAGTTGTCGGGTTATAGTGGATCACAAAATTTTGGCAATCCCTAACTTTTGAAGGCTGAATGACTGAGGCAAGGATAATCCGTTGATGCGTTCGTTTTTTATCCTTGTCTAGTTTTTTATTAACTTTTTCTTTGATTATAGATTAAAATCCCGATATCTCAATAATTGTAAAGCTGTAAATTATGCAACAAAGCCCGAGTCGAGTTTTGAGAAAGAATTGAATAATAAACTCTGCGGAGATCTTGAATGAAAAGACCCAAAATTCTTCCCTCAAATTGTAAAAATTGCCGAGCTTATCAACCAGAAGGACGGCGTGGTGGCTTATGTCAATTGTTTCAAGTCCCGGTTCAGAGTCAGTGGAAATCTTGCAGTTGTGCAATTCTTCCCTTTAAAATTTCTGGGGAAAATAAAGAACCTGAGTTACACGAAATTGATGAAGTGATGGAAGCAAGTTTTGAAGTCACGAGTTAATGGAAAATCATCAACCTCCCTAGCAGCTAGGAATTTCACCTTTTTGCTAGGGGGAAAATCAAAATTAAGCTTTACTCTTTGCTTGCTGAAAATAATCCTTATATCGTTCTCGCAATTGTTCAATCGTTAAATCTTTTGTCCAATATTCAACCAACCCATGACCAAACGCCCAAGCATTTTGATCGGGTGAACCCGGATTTTCTAACAATAACGGCCATAATGTCAGTAAGTCAAAATTGCGACGATTCTTACCTTCACCCGGATTTAACACAGAAAACAAATCATATCCCATTTGCAGTTTACCAATCACCACAGGTAACTGTTCAATCGGAATTTGTTCAGCGAGTAAATAAGCCAAAGCCGGAGAACCTGTTGATAAGGTGGCAATATATTTCAGAATCGGACTTTTTAATAATGCTGTCAAGCCTTGAGTGGTTGTCATCTGGAGTGTATACCGATCTATAATCTGAGCCGCCGCAACAGTACGAGCATCTAAATTTCGTAAAAATCGGGCTAATCGCAGTTGTTTAGTTGGGGAAATTAATTCCACTAAAGCCATGGATAAAGCATCAATTCCCCAATCCTTGCGACTACTGTTTATATCCCCTGTAACGACAGGTAAAATGCGATCACAAACTTCTCCTAACCGTTCACTTCGGTACTGTGTTGCTTCTCGAATTGCCACTTCTTTTGGGCGATTTCCGAATATCCAATCATAGGGCGGTTCCCATTCTCGGACTGGGCGTAACCGATCAACTTGCGTGATGATTGTGATCGCCCGTAAATCTTCGACTTCTGCTTTCATATCTTCTAAGAAGTCTACATCCATTTGTAAGGCTGGATCAAGTGCAGGGGTTACTAATAATAGCAAATCTGTTTTGCCCATAAAATCTAAAACTAAATCTCGAAAATCAGAATGATTAATTTGTTCATAACCCGGAGTATCCCACAAAATTAAGGTTTCGCCTGTGGAAGTTTCCCACTGATAACTTTGAATCTGATCGGTGCTGGGTAAAACATCAACTTCGGCTTTTTCAGCTTGAAATAAAGTATTAATTAAACTACTTTTTCCCGCCCCGGTTCGTCCAGCCAGTAAAATATTAACAGGTTTTTGTTCGACTTTTTCTGTGGGTTCTGCTTGTTCGAGAATATCTCTGATCGTTTGAGTTTTTGCTTGCGGTAAAGTTGGGGTTTGTGTTGCAAAAATATCAGCCGGAAGTTGAGTTCCTGAATAAAGGGTAATCGCTTGACGACAGAGGTTTCTTAATGCCACTTCTCGCAACATTTGACTCAAGTTTCCGAGTAATTGTTGATTAGCTTGATCATTGTAGCGTTTACTGACAACTTTCGCCGCCGCCGCAACCGGATTAATAATCCACATTGCCCAATTCCAAACTTGCCAAAGTTTTCGGGCTGAAGGTTCTAATTTTTGGTAAACTTCATAGGCTTGAAATGCTTGCCCAACTGTTACTTGATTGAGGGCAGGAGATAACTGTTGCATCCATCGATCCATATCATCAACGGTGCCGCGAATCAGTCCATAAGCTTGTGGAATATAGATATTAAGGAGAGGATATTTGACTTCAGGATGGTAAGTATTAGCCACTGTCACCACTACATCCTGACACCGTTGCCAAAATGTTACCCAATCTTCCCAAACTGCTGCATCATTGCGCGTTTGTTGGAGAATTTCTTGTAATTTTGTTTCAATATTTTGGGTCGCTGCATCTCCCGCTAAGGGTGTTTCTGCATCTTCTAAACTCGCTTCAAGATCCTGGCTAACCTCTGCCATTACTGCTTCCATTTGGGCGATCTCAGGTTTTGTCCATCGAACCAGTAACCACCGCCAACCGACAAAAATCAGAGTAACAATTCCCCAGATCCAGTTAATTCCCCATTGGTTAATTTGATATCCCGCAGCCACCATGATAAAGATGACGATAGAAGCGATTGGTAAGGCTAGAATCACCCATTGCCAAGGTTTTAATCGCATCATAATATTATCCTCTATAAAACTGCACCGTTTGTATAAAGTTTAGCGTGTTAAAGTTAAATCGTTTGAAGGGGTTTGTTATAATAATCTTTAAAAGTTCTTCGATACTGACAGTGTTACACCGATGATAGAACCGACAATTTTAGAGAAATTTGCAGCCCTTCCCGACTCCCTGAAAACCGAAGTTGTTCACTATATCGACTTTTTGTTAGAGAAATATGCAAAAACGGGATCACAATCTCAACCGGAAGTCGTGGAAGAAAAAACTGAAAAGCATCATGGTTATGGGAGTTGGGCTGGAAAAATTATCATGTCTGATGATTTTGATCAACCTTTGGAAGATTTAAAGGAATATATGTAGTATGAAACTTCTTTTAGACACTCATGTATTGCTGTGGTATTTACTTGGAGATTCAAGACTAACTGATAGAGTTAGAGAAATAGTGGATGCTAAGACGGATTTGCACTTTAGTATCGCCAGTCTATGGGAGATTTCAATCAAAGTCAATCTTGGCAAACTTCAACTCAATCGTTCATTTCAAGAATTACTTGAAGAACTTGATTTCATCAATGCTGAATTTCTGCAAATTAGCATTGAAGATACTCAAACCTACATGAATTTGCCTTTACTGCAACAACATCGCGATCCCTTTGATCGAATGTTAATTGCACAGGCGATCAATCATTCTTTGGCAATTGTTAGCAGCGATAGGGCGTTTGATCATTATGAAATTCAGCGAGTTTGGTCAGAAAAGCTTTAAATTGTCTAACTTTATTGGAAGGGTTAGAGTCATGGCGATCGCTCCGATGGCGTTACTCTTTATTTTACATAATTTTTTCTAAGCTTCTTCTAAAAATTTGAGATTTATATTTTCACCTAACAAGGTTAAAGCTACTCGTCGTCGCAGATTATTTTCAATAGCAATACAGTCATTTAAGGGATTAAGGATACCATGACGGATTGCACGCTCCAGGGAATATTTACGTTCCTTGTGACGAAATCTGGACAGTTGATCTGTAAATAAAGTTGCGGCTTCATAGACAACTTTTAACTCATCCAGTGAAGCGATTTTTGATATTTTTATTGCTAAAAGTCGCAATTCTCTAGATATCTGTTCTCCTTGTTCTTTTGTTGCTCCATGATCTTGATGATAATAATTGATCGCTTCTGCCAACCACTGTGAATGTTTTGCAGCATTTTGAAGTGTATACTGTGCATTCTCACTGGAATTAAGAAAAAACTGATTCAGTAAAAGTTGATGGACATAAGCATCACGAAGTTTTGAATCAGAAATCATAGCAATTATTTTCATGCGTTCTTCGTGATTTCTTTGCTTCTCAGCACTAACTTCGTCGATCAACTTTCCTACTAATCCAGAAATAGGGTCAATACTAAACATCTGTTTTGTGCGTGATCTTAGTAGTTTTATCTAGTATACCCAATTGTGACTTGCTGATTACAATGTTTCTGAAAATCTGTAAAATAATTAAATAGGGTGGGCAATTAATACCCACCCCGAAAAAAATTCAGATGATAGAGTTAGTCAGGCTTGTTTGTTTTTGAGGACTTTTTCAACTTCCAACCAGACTGATAGTAAATCGGACTTCCCGCGTTTGGGACAAAATGACAAGTCATGTAAGAGTTGATAAAACCCTTCCAAATCGATTCATCAGACTTGCGATAATATTCACCCAAAATTGGTTTAATTGCCTCGGTTGCTGTTTTGAGATGGTAGTGAGGCATATTCAAGAAAATGTGATGGGCGACATGAGTACCAATATCGTGATGAATGGAATTGATAAAACCATAATCGCGATCAATTGTTGATAATGCACCTTTCAAGAAATACCAATCTTCGTTCCGATACCAAGGAATATCGGCTTCGGTGTGATGTAAATAAGTCACAAGATCTAACCACATCACAAAAATGATATAGGGAACGAGATAATATTTCAGCAGGAATAACCAGCCAAATTCATAGGTTAAAAAACCAAGAAAACCTATCATTAACATCCAGCAAGTTGAACTGGTGATAATATCCCATTTTTCAGTGGGACGGAATAGGGGAGTATTCGGAGAAAGATGAGAATTTGCCGGATTAAAGAGATAAATCGGATAAGCCAATAATGGTATATAATAGCGCAATAGCTTTTCATACCAAGGCATCTGATCATACTGACTTTCAGAAACCGGATACCAGCTTTCGTCTTTATCAATGTTTCCGGTATTGGCGTGATGGGTTCTGTGACTAATTCGCCAAGCGTGAAAAGGAACAAGAATGGGAATATGAGATAAATGTCCAATCAAATTATTCAGCCATTTTTGCTTAGAAAAAGAACCATGACCACAATCATGTCCCACAACAAATAATGCCCAAAACATGGTTCCTTGCATTAGCCAAAAAATCGGAAAAAAGAACCACGAATCAAGGCTATAGGCGATCATGTACAACCCGGCAATGATGGAAATATCGAGAAAGAAATAACTCAAAGATTTCCAGACAGAGGGTTCAAAACAATGGGCGGGAATAGCCGCCTTTACATCTTGCAGAGTAAAAGGTAACTCTGTTGTAGAGGGAGATGAGGCGGTAAGAGTCGCCTGACTAACAGTATTTGATTGCACGAAATTTCCGATTTAACTTGAGTGAAAAAAATCTGCATTTTTTAGGTTTAACCTGACAGCTTCAGCCTGTGTTAGCTGCAATTTTGACTCAGCAAGGGGGTCTAAGCGGTAGAATGCCGACGAACCTTCAGCTTGTGATTTTCTTTGAAACTGGCTGCTTGAATGCCCAGTTTGTAAAGAGGGCTGTGACTCCGTTGCTTCATCAAAATGTCCTCTGTGCTAGGCCAAACTGCAAAATGCAATTGATCAACGATGTATATTCTACCCTGAGATGGTTGTAATTTGGACGAGAATGCACTCAAACCGCTTAAAATTAGATGAATTTTTCAAAATTTTAGTATTTTTTCAGATTCAACGCCCTGACTTCCCAACTTTTTCACAAATGAGTCCCGTTTTTGAGACGGTTTGGGATACTCGTTTGGCATCTACAAGGCTTTTCCGTTATATTGAAAGGCATTATCCCACACCCAATCAATCACAATTCTTGCTTGTTTTAAAGGAATAACATGACAATAGCCTTGTTGATCATAAGACAATAACGGCACTTTAGGTTCATTCGCTTGATCTTCTATTTTTCCTTGAATTTCTTGCAGATTATTTAACGGGCCATGAATATCAAAGTTAATCCCAATACCCAACTTTTCTTGCATCCAGTTTTCTATTTTAGCATCTAACTGTTCAGGATTTAAGGGGGTTTGACTCGTTAACAGATGATAATAAACTAAAATAATTTCTTTGCATTCTTCTTCTTCGGCAATATCAATTAATCGCTGAAATACACTATCATTATTAGCCAAGTTCTTAAAAAAGAGCGTGTCAGTAATATCTTTTTGAAATAAGATTTTCTTGTTTTTATAATTGCTATATTGTTTAAAAGCAAAACCACCGAGCGTCATACCTAAAGATAATGTTGCCACTAAAATTGGCATGATATCTTGCAGTTGTTCCTGTTCTACATTTAAAGACTGAATCAAATCTCTAGCATTGAAAACCAGTAATATTGCAGCAATGAGTAATAAAATATTCGGTAAAGTTTTTAAAATCAGAGGAATTGCTGCTCCAATTGCAGGAACTCCAAACAACAATCGATCTTTCCAGGTCATACTGGTTTTAATATTCGGAAACAGCAAGTCTATATCAAACTTGGGAATACTTTTGTAAAAATAAACATACATTTTACCCGGTGTAAATTTTAGTTCGTCTAAGGCTTTTTGACTTGATTCTTTACGGCGAAAATATCCTTTTCCCTTGAATTTAATTAATAAAACAATCCGTTCAAATATCTCAATGGTTCTTTCTTCCTCCCAAAAAAAGAACTTTTTGATTTTAGTTGTGGTGGTGGTGTCACCCCGATAATAGCAAAGAAATTGATCAAAATCATTAAAATTAACATGGGTTCGCAAGTTAATCAAAGACTTTTTTCCTAATGCTTGATCAACGATGGATTTTGACAACTGAATATAATTCGCTCGTTCTAAAATATGGTTAAACGTCTCAACCACTTTAGATTGCATTGTACTATATTGATCTAAACTCGGTTCTTCCAACGGTTCAACATCAGCATTAGGGTTAAAAACGGCGTAGTTGTCTTTGATAATTTCTAGGGTTTTATGAAACCGAAAGTGATAAAAAGCCGAGATAATTTGACAAAACTCTTTAAAGGTTTGAGTATCTTCAGTGCTTAACTTACCCTCTTTGAGACAGAGTTCGATAATATCGCTGCGACGGAAAGGAATAAAAGCTTCTAGTTTCTGATTATTAGTCATAATGCACTCATTGTTTTGTAATCAAATTATCCTAAAAATAGTTGATAAGCGGGATTTTGATTTTCATCCCAGTAGCGATAACCAAGGGTATCAAGAAAGGCTTGCCATTGTTCCATTTCTTGAGGAGGAACTTGCATTCCTACTACAATTCTGCCATAGTCTGAACCATTATTTCGATAGTGAAATAGACTAATATTCCAATTCGGACTTATCGATGCAACAAACTTCATTAAAGCGCCAGGACGTTCGGGAAATTCAAAGCGATACAATAATTCATGGTGAGCTAAAGGAGAACGTCCACCGACCATGTGACGCAGATGTAATTTTACCAGTTCATTATCCGTTAAGTCTAAAGTTTTTAAACCCTGTGCTTCAAATGTTTCAATTAATTGGGCTGCATCAACACGGTTCTTGATTTGAACTCCGACGAAAATATGTGCTTCTTTTTCATCCGCAATTCGATAGTTAAACTCGGTTAAACTACGTTTTCCTAAACAGTCACAAAATTGGCGAAGACTTCCCGGTTTTTCAGGAATTGTCACTGCAAAAATGGCTTCGCGACGTTCTCCGAGTTCAGCACGTTCAGCAACAAACCGCAAACGATCAAAATTCATATTCGCACCACAGGCGACTGCAACTAACGTTTTATCTTGAATTTTTTCTCGTTCAACATATGCTTTTACTCCGGCAATTGCTAAGGCTCCAGCCGGTTCTAAAATAGAACGAGTATCTTCAAAAACATCTTTAATTGCGGCACAAGTGTCATCCGTTCCCACTAAAATAATTTCATCTACATATTGTTGACAAAGACGAAAGGTTTCATCACCAACTTCACGCACAGCAACGCCATCTGCAAACAGTCCGACTTGGGATAACTTAACCCGATATCCGGCTTTTAATGACTGTGACATCGCATCCGCATCGATAGGTTCAACCCCAATAATTTTGATTTCTGGACGCAACCGTTTGACATAAGCGGCAATTCCTGAAATTAACCCACCCCCTCCAATTGCCACAAAAATTGCATGAATTGGTTGTTGATATTGTCGTAAAATTTCCATGCCAATTGTACCCTGTCCAGCAATCACATCAGGGTCATTAAAAGGATGAATAAATGTCAACCCTTTTTCTATTTCTAATTGACGAGCATAAGCATAAGCTTCATCAAAGGTTTCTCCATATAACATCACCTCGCCACCTCTGGCTTTAACGGCATCAACTTTCACTTGAGGAGTCGTTACAGGCATGACAATAATCGCTTTTGTTCCCAAACGACTTGCTGCCAAAGCAACACCTTGAGCGTGGTTTCCAGCCGATGCAGCGATTACACCAACGGCGAGTAAGTCAGGGGGAAGTTGTGCCATTTTATTGTAGGCTCCTCGCAGTTTAAAGGAGAAAACCGACTGCATATCTTCTCGTTTGAGAAGGAGTTTATTTTTGAGTCTGTTAGAGAGATTGGGAGCGATTTCTAACGGTGTTTCTTGAGCGACATCATAGACGCGAGCAGTGAGAATGCGTTCGAGGTAGTTGCAGTGCATGGGGTTGAGTGAGTGCGAATAACAGATGGGGTAATTTTACAGGATTTTTGTTACTTTTCTATCAGTCCGATTAAAAGTTAATGGTTTTACAGATTGATGTGATCATGATAAAATAGATTTAATCTTGTTATAGTTTAAATAAAATTTACAATTTACTCAAGCGATCGTTTAAAATGTATTGTAGAGAAGAATAGGATCTAAGTGCAGCCGATCGTCAATCTTTTCGATCCGTTAATTTCTCTCAATTTCACCGTTCTTGGTTCAACATCAACTCACCATTCGGGATCAAAACTGAGTTGTGTTTTGAGAGATAAAACTTAGTAATTTTTAGAACGTTTTTTTGGAGGAATGACTCATGGATAAATCCATTATTCAGTTAGCTGACGCACTTCCCACCGATAATATTACGGTCAAAGTGTTAAAAGCACTTGATTATATTATGCCCGGTCAGTGGAATAATTTAGTCGGGTTTGATAACAGTATTCGCAGCATTACTGGAGAAACAGATAGTCAACGGATTCAAAGTATTCGTGATCGGGCAGTAGCATTATATCACGATCCGCAACAGGGTTATCAAACGGCGATTAAACTTTATCAAACTATCGATACAGCCGATACAATCATGGCGACGGCAGCTTTAGCCAATAAAATTGGTGAAAAAATTAGCTTTCTTTCCTTTTTAAGCAATTTTACCCCAAAAGCAGATTTAACACAAACGATTGATTTATTACTCAAAATCACCGTTGAAATTATCGCATTTTGCAAGTTAAATGGCATCCCCCAACCGAACCCACAAATGTTTGCCACGGTGTTAGCCAATAACTATCAAGATGCGGCGTTGATGCGGATGGAAGCCTTAGTTTGTATTGATGCAATTTTACCGTTAGGCCCCGATTTTATTGGTAAAATTCACGGGATGATTGATGGTGCTGATAGTCGTGTTATCGCCCAAAATCAAGTCTTTAATTCAGTCAGCAATGTTATTCCTGGCAACAATGCTTCCGATAAATTTGGGTTTATCAAACAAGGGTTTAACTCCATGCAAGGCTGGATGAATAACTTAGTCCAAAAAACCGGGGTAACGCCTCAGTCTGTTCTTGACCAGGTGGGAAGTTTTATCCAAATTGCTGATGATAACTTAGACTTTGTAGCGGCATTTCTCGACCAAACCACCAACTATTATGAACATACCGGAATTCAAACCGTAACCCGCAAACTCATTCTCGATGCTTATGCTTCTATTCAAGCCGAACTTCCCGCAGCTTCGGGTAATTTTACTCCCAGTTTTTCACCCACAGCAACCGGGAGTAACAGTCGGTTTTCCGTCGGTGAAACTGTAGAAGTTTGGGATAAAGACGAAGGTGAATGGTATGAAGCCAGTATTCAAGATATCAAAGTCAAAAAAGAGAAAACTAAATACTTTGTGCATTACATTGGGTATGATTCAGATGAGGATGACTGGGTGAAAGAAAAAAATATTCGTTCTCGTTAACAAAAAATTAACGATTGAACCTACTCAAATAAATTGTAGAGGTGTGTCGGACATCTCTACTTAATATTTACAGAAAAATTTTCCTCTGTTATCATAAAATTAATTGCTTCCAATAGTGCTGTTATGACTCAGCTAAAAACTCAATTTTTGACCGATGTCTGGATGAATGCTACCTGGGAAGAATACCTTTATGCTATCGAAAACTCAGACTATAAACAGGCTAAAGGTTATTATTTTAATGGACGCATGAGGTTAGAAATGTCTCCCCTTGGAAATCCCCATTCTCGTGACCATGCAGCAGTTATTGGCTTTCTCTATTTGTATGCTGGACTTCGAGAGATTGACTTAGATGTTCACGATAACTGTACTTACCGCAAAGTTGGCTATGAAGAAGCACAACCGGATGTTTCTTTTTATGTCGGTTCCAAAGCTGAAATTGTGCCTTGGGAAGCAACAATTATCGATCTTAATACCTATCCTGCGCCGGATTTAGTCATAGAAGTTGCCTATTCTTCCCTATCTGATGATAAAGGAGAAAAACGTCTACTTTATGAATCTTTGGGAGTGGGAGAATATTGGATTATTGATGTAAAAGCCGCTAAAATTATTGCCTTTAAAATTGAGAACCGAGGAAGTTATAGAATTGAACAGTCTCAAATCCTTGTCGGTTTGGAAATTGCACTCTTAGAAGAAGCATTACGCCGCAGTCGCCAAATGAATCACGGTAAAGTCAGCACTTGGCTGTTGTCTCAGTTTCAAGCTTGAGGAGAAAGGAGACAAATTTCTGAAAAGGTTGTAAACTTTTATTAAAGTATAAGATTTTACGTTTAACAACCATGCCCACAAAACAAGGATTCGGAAAAACTCAAACTCCAGCCAAACCCTCCAAACGCACCGTTGAACGCAACAAAGCGGCGAAGGAATATGAGAAAATGAAGTCTGATGGTACTCCAGACTATGAGATTTATATTCGTGTTCAGGGACAAAAGAACTGGTATCCTGTCGGTGTCGTAGCAATCAAACGTTCGAGTCAGATCAATCAAGCAATTTTCGGAAGTCAGGAAGATTTGCTACAAGGCGCGTTTCGACTATTCCCTCGTTTGCGAAAACACCAAAATCAACTCGAATATGGTTACCGTCTCAAAGAATTTAAAGATGAACCAATTCAAGTCGCAGTTCCTCCTAAATCTCGTTCAAATGGTTTGCAAGCTGCAATCGCATCCCTCAAAGATCGAGTTTCTTCCCTTCTAAAACAAGGTTAATTTATGATGGGGTGGGTTAATTCCTACCTCATTTTTTATGTGCAGAATTAGAAAGAAAAGAATAGGAATTTAAGAATGGGACAGTTAGAACGTCTTGTATTAATGGCAGAAGATGAGTTAACTAACTATAGCACAGATGATCGTAAAATTCAAAGATTGCGCCGTAAAATTGGGATATCTGTTCCCTTAGAAGAACAACGAAAAGTTAAAGCTGCGCTGTTAGAAGAAATGCCTACTGATAAGATTAGTGAGTTAATCGAAAAACAGCGTCAAACTGTTGCGCTACCGTTTTGGGGAATTGCTGGATTGGGTTTACTTTTTGGGATTTCCTTTCTGCAACCGTTGGATTTAATTGCAACTGTTATCGGGGGTTATGCAGCCATAAAAATTCAACAAATTGGTTGGAAGTTGGAAGCAAAACGGTTAGTTATTCAAACCTTAGAAGCAATTGAACAGGACATCCAAAAATCCACCTCCACTGAAACAACTTCAGCTTAAAATATAAGGGTTGGGTTAGCTAGTGTTAATCCAATCTACAGTCAAAAAATCATCAAAATTTTATCTATAAAAAACTTATATAGATTATTGATATAACAGAATAAACTCAAAGAATAAATGTTAACTTCTGAACGAAAAATATGGTTAATTGGAGGAACCAGTGAAAGTGCAACTCTAGCTAATACAATCACTTCAGCCCAAATTCCTTGTATAATTAGCGTAACGACGGATACTGCTAAAAACCTTTATCCTTTGGAATCTTCGTTGTTGAAAATTTGGGTAGGAAAACTGAATAATGTTCAAATTTCTTCATTTATTAAACAGCAAAATATCATTGCTATTTTAGATACTTCTCATCCCTACGCCGTCGAAATCTCCAAGTTAGCGATCGCCACTTCTACACA
>NZ_AAVU01000078.1 GCF_000169095.1 Lyngbya sp. PCC 8106 | reverse complement strand
TGCTAGCGAGATGAGTGAAGTTGAGTCTAGCGTTGAACCCGAGTCTTACTCTACCGACGAAGAAATGCAACCTGAGTCTTATTCTACTGAAGAAATGGAACCCACTGTCGAAGAACCTGCACAGTAATTTAAAGTTGGGTTTCAAGTTGGGTTGGAGTTAGTTGAGAGGGGAAATTTTCCCCCAACAGGTCAGCTTCTCACTAAAATTTTGTTAAATTAGAACACTCAAGTATCCCCTGCTTTGTGCGGGGGATTCTCAATTTAGAAAACTAGACCCCAAAAATAAACTCAATACATTTGGAGAAAATATGAGCAAAACTCAGTCAAAAGCAACTCTAAATCTTGAACAAACTTTCAGAGTTAAAGAGTTTGTAGAAATAATTTTGTTATTTTCTATCTCAGCCGGAATGAGTTGGTATCTGGATATGATTCAGCTAACTACAACACCTCTTATGGTGGGAATCGGTTTGATAGCCGCCGGAATTAGCATTGGATATTCTACTCTAGAAACGGTTTTAATTGGCTGGACAGTGTTAACCCTCGTGAGTGTAATTCTGATTGCTTCAATCGCGATTTTTGTCCCACTAACTGCACTGAAAATTTCGGCAATTTCGATGATTAGCCTTCTCGTGGGTGGTACAAGTGGAAGTGTGATGTTTTGGTTAATTCAAAGAAGATTATTTCTCAGTTTGGGTCGAACTAAAGGAATTGTGATTGCCAGCTTGATGATTGCTTTAGGTCTGCTTTTACCCTTCTAGTCTCACAAATCTTGATTGGAGATTTTATGGAAATTATCTTGACGCTTGGTTTATTAGTTATTGCATTAACCTGTTTTATTTTCGAGTGGCTTCCAGTTGATATTACCGCGATTTGTGTTGCTGTTGCTTTAATGCTATTCGGATTAGTGACACCGGAAGAAGGAATTGCAGGTTTTGGCAACTCAGCAACCATTACCGTCATGGCAATGTTTATTTTGAGTGCTGGAATTACCCGTACAGGTGTTGTACAAGTTGCCCGAGATGGATTAACAAAATGGGGAGGAAATAACCTAACTCAGCAAATTATTGCTATGGGAATTATTGTCGGCCCGATTAGCGGTGTGATTAATAATACTGCTGTGGTGGCTATTTTTTTACCGATTATTGAAGATTGGTGTAAAAAACAACGAATTTCTGTTTCTAAGTTGTTAATGCCGCTTTCTTTTGTCACGATTTTAGGGGGAATGATTACTTTAATCGGAACATCTACTAATATTTTAGCAAGTGGTGTTTCCAAAAAGTTAGGGTATGGTGAATTTAGTATTTTTCAGTTTACAAAGCTTGGAATTATTACTTTTATTATCGGTTTAATTTATTTGGCTTTTATTGCCCCGAAACTCATCCCCAATCGTAAACCCCTAACGAATGAATTTCTAGGTCAAGATTATGATATTAAAGAGTATTTTACCGAATTAATTATTACCCCTCGTTCTAGTCTTGTTGGACAAACTCTCAGCCGCAGTGAAATTCAACGTAAGTTTGATCTTGATGTTCTAGAAGTCATTCAAAATAATGTGCGTTTTTCTCAACCCTTGGGCGATAAAGTTTTAGGTGTTGGGGATATTTTAGTGATTCGGAGTAGTAAAGAAGATTTACTAAAAATTCGGGAAGAACGAGGGTTAAGTTTATTACCCGATATTCAATTTAAAAATGATGAAATAGAATCTATTTTAACCTCGGAAGAAGAAAGAATCGGAGAAGTTTTAATTTTATCAAACTCTCGGTTAATTGGGACAACACTCAAAGATTTACGTTTCCGACAACGCTATAATGCAACGGTTTTAGCGATTCGTAGAGGGGCAGAATTATTACAAGGTCGTTTAGGTCGAATCCCCTTACGTTTTGGTGACTTGTTATTAGTTCAAGGGCCAAAACAAAGTTTTATTGGTTTACAAACAACTCGGGAACTTCTGGTTTTAGAACAACAAAATGTTGAAAAAATTCGTACTGATAAAGCATTGATTGCGGTATTAATTACTGTTGCAGTTATTCTTGTTGCGGCTTTTAACTGGCTACCTATTTTAGTAACAGCTTTAACTGGCGTAATTTTAATGATTGTTACAGGTTGTCTTAAACCGGGTGAAATTTATGGTGCGGTGCGTTGGGATGTGATTTTTTTATTAGCAGGTTTGATTCCTTTAGGAACCGCAATGGATAAATCCGGCGCCACCGAATTACTCGCGAATTTCATTGTTGGTTTAGGCGGTAATCTTTCCGGTTATTGGATTTTAACCTTTTTCTTTATTGCTACTTCTCTACTCACCGAAATTCTCTCTAATAATGCTTCGGTTGTGTTGATGATTCCGATTGCAGTAGAAGTTGCTAATACTCTAAATCTTAATCCTTTAGCGTTTATGTTTGCGGTTACATTTGCCGCTTCTAATAGCTTTATGACTCCGATTGGCTATCAAACAAATACGATGGTTTATGGCCCTGGAGGATACAAGTTTTTAGACTTCTTTCGTGTCGGCGCACCCCTGAATTTATTGATGGCAATTGTCACACCTTTATTAATTGTGTGGTTGTATGGTTTACAACCGATTAATTAAGATTTTGATCAATTCCCTAAAGGTGAAAGTGGGGTTTGATCGGCTTTTTCTCTCAGAAGATAGAGGAAACAGGGTAAATTTTTTGAAAGTTTACTCCTAAAGCAGGATGAAAGTCTAGCCCCCAGTTGATTATAGTTATAGAAGATTCAAATTTTGAATGTATTGATAATTAGGAGATTAAAGTAATGCCAAGTGATATAAGAAATGAACAACAAAAAAATTCTGAGATTCAACAACCGATGAAACCCGAGGAAGTTGATCCTCAACAAAAGCGTCAACATAAAGCAGAATTAAAAGAAAAGGGAAACAACCTCACGGGGAACCCCGGTGAACGCATTGATGATTCGATGTCTATCGAAGAAAAAGCCAAACAAGTTGCTGTTAATGCGCCGGATGTGACTGGAGATCATGTCGTGGTTCCCACTTATTTTATTGCAGAAGATGAAGATGGGGAAAAAGAAGCGTTACACCATGTACGTGATGCTGAAGAAATTTCTGATGTCATTCGTCAAGCGCGAGTTGATGAAGATGGGAATCGTAATTGGCGGTAAGCTTAATCACTTTATTCGTGTAAATTCTCATTAATCAGTAATATAAAATCCCTAGTTTTTCAAAAAGCTGGGGATTAGCAGTCTATAGACAAGTCTTAATTAATTCTATACTCATCTTTTCCTTTGACTCAAAATATGTTATGCTACTTTCATTAAGAGCAAGTCAGCCTAATTTATCATCATTTCCTTAACAAAAGTGCTGAGAATGATGAAAAGCGGAGGAACCAAATTTTGGGGCGTATCTCTGACTCCTGATGAGTCAAGAAGGGTATCTCTCAACCCTAGCCCGTCAGCTAACTCCGTCGGCCTTGAGGGAAGACTGAAGAATCGACACAGATTACAATGTCTTGATTCTCTCGGTTGAAACCATTGGTACTGCTCGCTTCTGTGTACCTATTTGTTTAATTGAGGCATTGTAAAACATAAACTTTTGATGGCTTAGGTTGAAAGTCTATACAACTCGACTTGGGTTGAATTATGTCAATGAGTCAGTGGGTTGAGTGGGGTGAAACTTTTTTCAAACTTCTCAAACCCAACTTAAAACGTTAAGATTTCTCGGTTATCCAATCTTGGCTATTCTCCGAGAAGTCTAAATTTGTAAAGGTTAATTAATTCCTCGAAACACAATCTAATTCCTTACAGGTTTACTACTATGGGTACAATGAACTCTTTCATCGCAGCCACAACATTTATCTGCGTAATTTTCTTTATTACGACTGATTTTTTGCACCTAACTATTGCTGCATTTCTGGGTGCATTAATCTTGATTTTTGTGCATATAATGACTTTACCAGAAGCCGTTAACTACATTAGTCAAAGTTTTCCAACTCTCGCCTTATTTTTTGGAGTAATGGTATTAGTTCGTGCCTTTGAACCTACTAATTTTTTCGCCTATTTAGCTACAAAAATGGTCATTTTATCCAAAGGAGAAGGGAAACGATTACTTCTAGGAATTGTCGCCATAACGACTCCAATTTGTGCGATTCTTCCTAATGCTACAACTGTAATGTTACTCGCCCCTCTCATTCCCCCGATTGCTACAAATATCGGAATAGACTTTGTTCCCTTGCTAATTTTAATGGTGTTTGTCGCCAACAGTGCTGGATTATTAACCTTAGTTGGAGATCCGGCTACATTCATTGTTGGGGATGCAATTAACCTCAGTTTTACAGATTATTTACTTCGTCTCAGCTTAGGAGGTGCAATTGCTGTAGCGAGTATCATCTTTTTATTGCCGATTTTATTCCCTACAATTTGGAATCGTAAATTTCAAAACCTCGAAAAACTTCCTCAACCTAAAATTAATCATCCAAGAACTTTAGCCATTGGAGGTTTAATTGTTGCTTTTGTTGTCACCTTCTTTGTCATTGGAGAATCCTTACCGATTCCTATTTCTCCAGCATCTGTCGCTTTACTTGGTGCGGCTTTAGCATTACTTTTAGCCCATCACAGTCATATTGATTCTATTAATAATATTCTCCGAGATCTAGACTGGAGTACCTTACTGTTTTTTATGTCTACTTTTGTCTTGATTGGCGGACTCGAAAAAACAGGAGTGATTAACAGTTTATCCGGAGTTTTAGCAACTTTAATTGGTCAAAATATTGCTTTGGGTTCAATTATTTTACTGTTTTTTGTCGGACTATTTTCTAGTGTGATTCCTAATATTCCCCTCGTTGTGGCAATGGTTCCTCTCCTCAAACAATATTTAGTAAATGTTGGTTTAGCAGGCGCGGAAATTCTCACTCCTGGCTTTGAAGGACAATTACCCCTTGAAGTTTTACCTTTATTTTATGCGATGATGTATGGTGCAACTTTAGGCGGCAATGGGACATTACTGGGGGCTTCATCTAATATCGTTGCAGCAGGAATTGCTGAACAAAATGGTCGCACTATTTCATTTAAAAAATTTATCAAATATGGATTACCTGTAATGGGTGTTCAACTGATAGTCGCTTCCCTATATGTCAGAATTATGTTTTTGAAATAGAGAAAAGCTTAAACTTTTTAGAAAAATGTTCAACTTGGACTTGATTTTAAAAAAAATTGAGTTGAGTTGTGAATTGTCTCAAAAATAGGTTATCGTTAGTATTTATTTTGAGCAATGGATGCCAACGATGCAACTATTCAATTGGCTACCGGATAGCCCCATTGTTACCTTTACGATTTTACTCCTGGTTTCTCTCACATTACCGCCCTGGTTTGAACGTCTACGCCTTCCGGGTTTAGTCGGATTATTATTAGCGGGTGTGGTTTTAGGAGAACATGGCTTAGGGTTGTTAAATTCTCAGTCTGAAACCATGAAATTGCTATCAGACATTGGGAAAATTTACTTGATGTTTGTGGCGGGTTTAGAAATTGACTTGGTGCAGTTTCAAAGCAAAAAAAATCGTTCCATTGGCTTTGGAATTTCGACCTTTATTTTTCCGATGCTAGCGGGAGTTGCAATAGGTTTATGGTTTGGTTTTGGGTGGAATGCAGCGATTTTAATTGGTTCTTTATTGGCTTCTCATACACTACTTGCTTATCCCATTGTGCAACGCTTAGGATTAATTGATACTGAACCGATTATTATCAGTGTTGGCGCCACGATTTTTACCAGTATTAGTGCTTTATTAGTTTTAGCAATTTGTGTTTCGGTACAAGCCGGAGAATTTTCACTCTTTAGTTTGAGTTGGCAGTTGGGAACCTTAGCGATTTATTCGGCTATCGTTTTATTTGGTTTTGATTGGGCAGGAAAAGCCTATTTTAAACGAAATGGAAGCGAAGAAGGTAATCAATTTTTGTTTGTTTTATTGTCAGTGTTTCTTGCTTCTGTTGGCGCACAAATTATTCAAGTCGATCAAATTGTCGGAGCCTTTTTAGCGGGTTTAGCGGTTAACGATGCGGTCGGAAATAGCTTAGTTAAAGAAAAAGTGGAATTTGTGGGTAGTGTATTGTTTATTCCTTTTTTCTTTATTGCGATGGGGCTTTTTCTGAATGTTCCAGTTTTTATCTCAACCCTAACCACAAATTTTACCTTGCCTTTAGCCATTGTTTTAGGATTGATTGTTAGTAAATTTATTGCCGCCTGGACTGTCAAAATACTCTACGGTTATAGCTTAGATGAAACTCTCTTGATTTGGTCACTTTCTCTACCTCAAGTTGCCACAACTCTAGCCGCAGCTTTAGTAGGTTTTAATGTGGGTTTACTCAATGAACAAGTCTTTAATAGTATTATTGTTTTAATGTTGGCAACCTCGATTCTTGGCCCGTTGCTGACTCAACAATATGCGCCCCGTTTGCTGACCCTCAAACCTAAACTTCCTCTTAATCCCAATCAAGCTTTAATTTGGTGGGAAAATCGTCAACAACAAGCACAAGAACCCCCACCTTTTACAGTTGTTGTTCCCATTTCCAACCCCGATACTCAAGGTTATTTAATGGAAATGGCGGCTTTAATTGCTCGTCACGAAGGCGGTTCAATAGTCTCTTTAGCGATCGCAACTCACGACCAAGTTCACATGGATGAACCCGAACTGCAAAGCAATTTACGGCAGAATCGCATCTTATTAAAACGTTCGGTAGAAGTGGGGAAAGCCTTTAACATTAAAACCGATCCTATTCTGCGAATTGATAGTGATGTTGCGACAGGAATTATTCGGACAGCCTGCGAACAAGAGGCGAGTTTAATTGTCATGGGTTGGAGTGAAACCAGTAGTTTAAGAGCGCGACTTTTTGGAACCCTAATTGATAGTGTATTTTGGTCATCTCATTGTCCGGTAGCAGTGATGCGACTGTTACAAGAACCTGTAGAAATTCGGCAGATTTTAGTCTTAGTAAAAAGTATTGCACCGCGAACGATTAGAACCATTCGTTTTGCTCAACTTTTGGCTTATACCAATCAAGCGGCGGTCACTTTATTACAGATTTGTCCCGCTCAAACTTCCAGTGATCAAATTACCCTGATCAAAAGGGAACTCACTGAAGTTCTCAGCGCTGAAAGCTCTCAAATCAAGTCTAATGTGATCGTCAAGGCGACCAATGATGTCGTAGAAACGATTTTAAACCAAGCCAAAGGATTTGATCTCGTTGTTTTGCGATCGCAACGTCGGCGCACAGCAGGGGGTTTAGCGGTGAGTAGCGTTACCCATGAGGTCATGCAAAACCTAGAATGTTCGGTTGTGATGTTCGGTGAACCGCAAATCTAGTAGAAGTCGTGAATTCAGCACTGCCACCGTTGCGTTTTTTCTTGAAGTTTGGGTATTTTGTTCGACCCGCAAAGAAGTTCGCAAAAGCGGTTTGTAAGTGCCTCAATCCTTGTTGAAGTGGAACTGAACTGACCTCGTTCAAGAAGTCTAATTCCTCCTTTCTTTTCCATTTCGTCAACATTGAAGAAGTTTGAGAATAGCCTACTCGTTCTTGATGTTCATACCACGCTTGAGTGCGTTCCGCTAGTGCCTTGTTGTACACCAGTCTCACACACCCCAATGTTCTTCTCAACAAGTTTTCCTGTTCAGAAGTTGGATAGAATCGGTAACGGCAGGCTTTCTCTATCATCTGCATACTTTGAAACGTTTTTATCAATCCTCTCCTGATAACCACATTGGTCATCACTTAACCCTAGTTTGGGAAGACCCGAATATCGTACCGCCTATCCTACAACTTAATTAAGGTTAATCAGGGGCAAGTGCTGCTAGAGAACCCCTCAAAGCTTGATGTCAAGTCGTTGGGGCTAAATTTCTGAAAAGTTGATAAAATTTCTTTGATATTAATAGATCTATAGTCATGACGACTCGTCCTCTTACCTGGGCAGAACTAGAAGCCCTCACCAACTTTGAGATTGATACCGTTAACGGCCCGACAAATGCTCAAGCGCGTTTACGTCTATTTGGTCAAAACGAGTCTGATGTGCGCGTAACTCTCTATCGCGATAATCATGCTTGGTGTCCTTACTGTCAGAAAGTCTGGCTATGGCTAGAGGAGAAACAGATTCCTTACCGCATCAAAAAAGTCACCATGTTCTGTTATGGCACTAAAGAGAGTTGGTACAAGCGTAAAGTACCTTCTGGTATGTTACCTGCCCTTGAACTTGATGGTCGTATGATTACCGAAAGTGATGATATATTAATGGCCGTCGAACAGGTGTTTGGCCCCTTAGTCTTCGGAATGAACGACCCCAAAGTTTTGCCGTTGCGACAGTTGGAGCGACTTCTGTTTAGGGCTTGGTGTGGTTGGTTATGTTATCCAACGCGCTCGCCAGGACAAGATCAACGCAACAAAGAACAATTTATTGGGGTAATGGGAAGGGTTGAAGAGGCTCTCGGTCGCACACCTAGCCCCTACTTCCTAGAGGAGTTTTCCACGGCTGATGTGGTTTTTACGCCCTATGTTGAACGGATGAATGCCAGTTTGTACTACTACAAAGGCTACTCCATGCGAGAAGAAAATCCGGGTTTTAGTGCTTGGTTTGATGCAATGGAAAGCCGCCCCACTTACCGAGGAACTCAGAGCGACTTCCATACTCATGTTCACGACTTACCGCCCCAAATGGGAGGCTGTTACGAAAACGGTGAACCCCAAACCCGAATTAATCAAATACGAGTGGATAACGGCCCTTGGATGGGACTGCCGGATGTGAAGTATCCTGAACCGGAAAACTCTCGTGCTGAAGCGCTACAACGGGTGATTAAACACCGTAGTAATATTATTAAAGTTAATCCCGCTGATGACCAGTTGTTTGATGAAGCTCTACGATGTGCTTTAACTTACATGATGACGGGTGAAATTTCAATACCGCCTTCTGGGTCTGATGTGGCTTTGCGATATTTGCGCGATCGTATTAATGTGCCACGAGATCTGTCGATCTATGCCGCCAAACGTCTGCGAGAAGCGTTAGAAGAAACGGCGGCTTTAGTGGGCGTTAGCCAAGGTTCTCCCATTCCGGTTCAACATCGGCGAGATCAAGATCCAGTCAATTTTGCCTCCTAAATTCGGGGAAGATCAACGCGAAAGTTTTACCCCAAATTATAGTTACATTACATTCTATTTTTCACCCCAGACAACCCAACCCAACACGGGCAGGCCTTGCAGCAACTACCCTAAAAGTTGGATGGCAATGGGTGAGCGCCGCTGCATTCCGCCCCATCATACTTTTCCAACCCAAGAACAGCATCAGCCACGATCATAAAATTTCCCATAAAAATATTTTTGGGTCGTAAGCCATTTGGGTGCCGGACGAGAGCGATCGTCGCTGACAACCGAAGGGCGATTCCGTCTAGCTGTAGCGGCTTGCAAACAGTGAAGCCCCGGCTTGCAAGCCGCTATAATTACAAACCTAATTTTCTCTGCACCTTGAACCATTTGTAGAGCAAATTGAGCAGATGTAAAAGTATCATTTTCGTTTCTCTGGTTTTGTGTTTTCAACTCATCCTTGATTTTCTGGGCTAACTCGTTAATATCAACTACATTTTTACTCTTATCTTTCCACTGAATATTAACTTTCCTATCACTCATTTCTGTGCTATCTAATTTTCTTGACTCTCGGCATAATTCACCTTTCTGAGCGTTGTTAAGACCAAAATGTAAACCTTCTGGTTTTAATGAAATATCTATGGTTTTTACTTCTCCATCAAATAAACAAATTAATACATCTTCTGACAGACGTTCGCTGCGTAATCACCTGTTTATTTTTCTATTTTTAACCATAGATCTGAAGTATTACGACTAATCTTAAACAAACAACAAACCGGAATTTTTTTGTGTCCTCTTTTTATAGCTTTAATTGCTTTTTGACGTAAATCATAACTATAAGATGCTGGCATAGAGTCGCGATCGCTTGATTACTTTCCAACTTCGTTCCTATTATAACAATGTCCTAACCATAATGCGTAGCGCCATATTTGAAGTTTTTTATCATGATTGAGAGAATCTTTTATCTAATCATCAATACTTCAATTTGAAGTGCGGAATGTGGGATTAAAAGCCATCGAATTATACGACCAGCGTTGTTTTTTGTCCATTTGCTATTGGATCGCCAACTACATCTATCGTGGTGAACAACAGTCTGTGATGGAACTATCAATGAGTTCTTGTAACTCTACAGATTCTAGTAAATTAAACCAGTCATTTTTGAGAGTAGAATTACTAGGGTTCTCCTGTATAGTCAGAATAATACTCGTCAGAGCATCATACCAAATTCCATTTTTTGCATAGATTAAATAACTCTGTTCGGCTTGATTATTGTCTAATTGAGTAAGTAGGTCTTGACTGGGTTGAACTCGTTTGATCCAGCCATCAACTCTCGGATTATTTGAGGGATTTTCAGAATCACATACCAGTTCAAAAAACCAATGATATTCCTGTTCTAGTTCTAGGGGTTTTACAGTTGAGGGTAACGTCACTCCAATAATTCCAGGCGTTTCTGATAACTCAATTGAAATCGGTTTTTCAAGAGTGGGACGTTGATTCTCATCTAAAAGCATAAACTCGGCTTGGGAGAGATCTTCATAACTGTAAGGAATATAAAACCAGAACGTTGGATATTTTTGGGTTGTTAAGCCTAAATTTATTGCTGGTATTAAGGCTGTCAAAGACGGCTGAGTTGGAGGACAATTTCCACGACTTGCCCCCCCTTTCCGATTACCCGGTTGCGGTCTACCATCTCCCTCAAAATTATAACGACTTGCTGCACCTATAGTATCTTTTAGATTATCCGTGTCCTCGAACTCCGGTTCTTCTGGATTGTCATTTTCAGCAAGCATTAAAACTGAACTGTTCTGGGGAATATTCTCATTAAGATCATTTATTTGTCCAGTCAAGCTTGGAAAAATTAATAAAGTTGTCAAGTATAAATAAGTTGGTGGCATTGTTCATTAAATAAGTTAATTATAGAATCTTGGGAGAAATAGCTTTTGTTGCACTGGGTAACATTAACGCCAATCCTAACGGAACAATCGGTATCCAACCCCCCCCTTGTGTTAAGGCAATATATCCAATACCACTGATAAAAACAAGACTGACGCTTCCAATAATCAGATAGAATCTTATATTGTTTTGCTGACCAAAGTAGAAAATTAATAGGATTTCTCCGATAACTGCACAGCCTAAAATCAAGAGTATTTCTCCCCATTTTGGTAACACCCAGAGTAAAGGTCGATTATCTTGAACTGCACTGAGAATTTGACTGATCATTTGAGCTTGAACAAAGACACCCGGACTATATTTAATCGGTGAATATCCTGCACTATAAGGCGTTAGAAAACCATCATCAATACTCTGAGCCGTTGTACCAATCAAAACAATTCTATCTTGAATCCATCTCGGATCAAAGCGATCGCTGAGAATATCACTTAATGTAACAGTTTGAGCGGGAGCTTGGGAAGATCGATAATTCAGCATAATTTGATATCCCATTGCATCTAATTGATGATAACCTCCCGTTGTAGGTTTAAGCTTTTTAAACTCAACCGAACCAATCTGAAAAGTCTTTTGTGAAGTGCGTAGAAATTCAACTCCTTCAGCCTTGAGATAACGATAAGCAACCTGATAACTAAAGGATTTGTCTGTATTACATTCAGAATTGGGACTCATTCCTAAAAGCTGACGCCGAACAATTCCATCGGGATCAATAGGTGCATCACTAAACCCAATTTGTTGAAGCGGAACTTCATTGGGAGGGGAAATAGAAGGATTATTTTCACCGCCGCCAACTTCACAAACAACAATTAATTTTTCATCCTCTTTTAAGAGATTGGCTAATTTTTGCTGATTTTTTTTAACCGGAAAAGGACGATAAATATCTAAACCAATCACTCTCGGTTGATATTGGTTGAGTTTTTCTAATAACTGTTTTAGTGCTGTATCGGATAAAGAACCTCGTAATTCATCAGGATTTTGAGCTTGAATATCTTCTTCGGTTACGGTAACAATTAAAAGGCGAGGATCACGCTGTTCATCGGGTCGTAATCGAATTAACGCATCTAAAGCTTTGAGTTCCCAAGTTTGTAAAATTCCCAGCGATCGCATCCCTACAATGAGGCTGGTAATAATCACACTGATTGTTAATATTTTTATCCAATTCTTACATTGTGATCGCGGGGGTTTTGGGAGTGGAGGTTGAGGTTTTTCTGGGGGTTTACACAACTTTTCCCAAGTTAGTGATCGCGCTGTTGGATGCTGAAAAATCACCGGAAGCCAACTCGCACAGGGAAGTTCTTTTTCCAAATCATCATGTAAACGTTCTCGTGCTTTTCGTACTGCAAATGTAAAAGATTCTCCTGTTGTTGCAAAAGCAGTTAGAAAATAATTTAGAAAGCTTTGAGCTACTTTATCTGGAACAATTTCCCGCATAACAATCATGCGAGGAATATGCAAATTACTCAGTTCTTTTGCTAATCCTAATCCATCGCAGGAATTAAAAATCGCTATTTTCAATCCAGATTTAACCGCTTGCCTTAAACCATATTTAAGCTCATTAAGGGTTAAACTATCTTGAGGATTAATATAAATTTTCCCTTGATCATCTTGGGTTTCACTGTGTCCAGCAAAAAATAGAATATCCCAAGTTTTTTCCCAGAGATGATGATTAATTTCTCGGCGTTTTGGTTCAACTAAAAAAACAAGATTGACATCTGGTAAACTCTCCAGTAAACGGCGATCTTGTTCAACATCTATCCCTTCACTATGACCCAGAATTGCTAAAATTCTCACTTGAGGATTTAGAGGTGGAGATGAAATACTGCTATATTCTAAAGAACTAAAAGCCACTTCAGCCTGACGAGACTCCACCCAATCCCAAAGATGCCAGGGAAGCTTTTGAATTTGGGAATTTGATGTGCGAATTAACACTCGAACCATTTGATTGAGACTGAACCAATCTCGCAATTGTCGATCAATTTTTTTAAACTCTGAAGCATCTAGCCATGCTAAAAAGCAATCGCTAAGTTCTTTCGCTGAGTGTTTACAAGCATCAACTGGATTGATTTTACCATCATAAATAATGCCTTCAGTTATGATGCGATAAGGAGCTCCAATTGAACGATAATTTTTCCAATGATGTTGTAAGCAAGTTACCAGTTCGGAATTGGGAGGTAAACCACCTGTAATTTCAAGTTCTCGTTCGTTTACTAACCAAATTTCCAGGGTTACTTTTACCCCAATTTCCAAATTCCCATCTAACTTTAGGACAACTTGCTGTTCCATCATTGGTTACTCACCCCAACTCCAATTTTAGATCACAAACGTTTCAACGATACTTAAATCTTCTAAAGCTACTTTAACACTAAAAATTTCTCCTGATTCTCCACTAAATTTTAATTGAATATTCTTCGTACTCCGAGCTTCGGCTTGCATGACTGTTTCTCCATTTTCATCGAGTAACAGTAGTTGTAGATTTTGAGGTAAATAAACTTGATTATTAATCGGATATAACTCAACTCCAATCCCCATTTCTAACTCGGTTCTCGGCTGCAAACGAACCAATAACCCCACCTGTTCACCTGTTGGTTCTAGATTAAACTTTTTAATTCGTTCAACTCCCAAGTCAGAATTTACAGGTATTAGAGAGTCGGAAGTTATGTTTCTACTTCGCCACGCCATTTTCGGAGGAGAAAGTAAAGTTTCTAGGGTTTCCCAACCTGTCTCGAAAGTATTCTGTAGCCATTGATTAAGTTTAACCGCATTTTCGATTTGACTCGCATATCTGAGAAAAAAATCAAGAGATTTTAACTGATTCAAAGGAACTTCTTCAGTATAAACTTGTTTGATAAAACCTAAAATATTGGCTTCAGTTAAAGCCTTATTGAGTTGTACAGCAAAATAACCTCTGCGGTGATTCATAGACTCAAGCGGAATAGAAACCACTTGTTGACAAGGAAGAACCGGACGACACTCAAATTTACCCAAATGTTGCACATTCAAATCGGCGACATCGCTAAATTTT
>NZ_AAVU01000079.1 GCF_000169095.1 Lyngbya sp. PCC 8106 | reverse complement strand
CCCGCACAAGCGAACGGAAAACCCCAAACGACAGGAAGCCAACAAACAACTTCTAGTACCTTTAATATCCTGAACACTGAAGTCTTCGGATTTTCTAATATATTTCCCGGAGATAACTATGGAGATGATTTAGTCGGTGGATTTAAAATAGAAGTTGGAAAAACGGATACCAATCAAGTTTTATTCAACATCAAGAACAACAACACAGCAAATTCCTTCATCAGCCAAATTAACTTTGATGATAAGAAAAGCTCTTTAAGTTTCAACTCTTTTGCTACTAGCTACAATGTCGGAAATGTCGGGTTTGAAAGTAATACCAAAAACCTCAGTCAAAGCAACAACATCGACAACTGGGTATCAAGCTTTGGCTTCAAAGCAACTAGCCCCGGTGCAAATAAAGCAGGAGTTGACCAAGGAGAGTCTTTAGGAATCCTGTTTGATGGTAAGTTTGAAGATGTTATCGCTAGCTTCAAATCTGGTGATGTACGAGTTGGAATGCACGTTCAAGGTATTGGTAACGGCTACAGTGATGCCTTTTACACAAAGCCTTCTAGCATCCCCTCTGAGTCTACTCAACCTCAAGAAGTTCCTGAACCCGGAACTCTGTTTGGATTATTAACTCTCGGTGGAATGGTTTTTGGAAAGAAGGTAGTAAATCGCAACAGCTAATTCAACAGCACCAGTTAGCCAAACAATCCTCTAAAATAGTCATAAAGGTTTTAGCTACAGTGAAAAGTTAAGACCTTTTAATTTTGTGGATTTGAATGTTGCTAAAAAGCAAAATCCTCACCTTCCTTGGATTGAGATGAGGAATAGGTTTGACTTTAATTTCGCTTTAATTTTTCGATTTCTCGATGAACACTCATCCCAATTTGTAAGGCTTCATTGAGCAACTCTCCGTATTCGTTGGCTTGGTTGTTCACCTCAAAAGTCATTAAAGCGGTTAAGTTGTTTTCCAAGTGAGCAAATAATTCATAACGACGATCAATAAAGTCTTGATGTTCTCGAAGTATTCGTTCGGTTTGAAACGCGCTAACTAAACTATTTCTGGTAATCTTTAAGGCTTGAATCACTTCTTCTCGGTTCAACAGTTTTTCTTCTAGGCTTTCGGTTTGACTGAACTGATCTAAAATTTCAACCGCTTTAACAGTATCGTTATATTTCTTGACTTCCTCCATTAAATACAAAACATTTCGTAGCGGTTTTAGTTTGAACCCAACTCCTAAATTAACTCCTAATGTGATCACTATAGATAAAGCAATGGCTTTGAGTAAAAACGGGAAAGTTGCTTGAACATCAGGAGTTATTGTTCTGTCAAGTAACAGTAACATCAGAGGACCAGCTAAAACCAGGCTTATAAATAGACTGATTAACTCTGTGGAAATCAAGGAAAAGAGTTTTTTGTAATCGCCCCAAATTTTCCCTAAAATCGTCTGTCTAATCACCTCGTTTCTACAGAGATTGAACGTTAAACTCTCCGGAGAGAAACCCATTAAATTATCTAGTTCATCTTCTGAAAATTTCAAAGAATTCAAGTCAGAGTTCATGCTTATTGAAAAAGTTGACTCAAGGATTCTATAACGTTCATGTAAAAGTTACTGTCTTGTTCCCGAAATAGTTGAAACGGTTCTCCCGGCGCACCAAAAAAGGGTCTTAATGTCCATCCGAGTTGACTTCCTACAAACGCATACAAGATTAACCAAAAGCGCAAAATATTTAAACGCAGCTTTTGACCATCTGCATCTTTTTCTGACATAAATTGCATTCCATCATAAAATAATTTTGTTCCTAAAAATCCTGTGATGGCAAAATTCCCAACATTGATAAGTTTAAAAAACTGATAGTCTTGGGTACTCAACATAAAAAAGAAAGTGACAGGTGCAAACCCCAAAAGTAAAACACTAATTTCTGCCATCGCTGTCATTAATAGTGTTAAATACTGTTCTAAGCTGTGTTTAGAACCAAACATCACATTTAAAAAATATAATGTGGGAAAACAGATAATTAGCGTTAATAAGTAAAGCGCGGGAAGTTTAATCGCCGAAAAAACAGCTTGTAAAAAGCTACTTGACGAACCAATAATCAAACCATAAATGGCAAAAAAAACGGAGCTTGAGATGAATAAATTGACGAGTTTTGGCTTCAGTTTAACGCCGTGACGAATATCTTCTAAAAATTGCTGTCTTTCCCGCAGCAAATTCATTACTGTTGCAAAAGAGTTCATTTGTTCCCCTCGATTAATGTTGTAAACGGGTAAATTTACACCAGATTTCAATTCCATGAAATCTATTGATTTCGGGTGCTGGCTTTTTGCACCCCTAAAGGTTAGAATGAATAGAGAAATACCCAGATAGGTTAAAAAGCTCTACATCTTCAGAATCGAGAATTCCTGAAACTTAATACATTTTCGATGAGACTGCGATGTTTAATTAAACTTAATTCTATATAATGATTGACAATGCACATTTCTAGAGTTTTGTCAAGTCGGCTCAAAAGACAGGGGTAAAAATTGGTGCGTCGTGGGTTGAGAACAAGGTGTTAATTTGGGGAGTGTGATGGGATGAAGCAACGGAAAAATCAGGGTTTGAAGCGTTATACCCGTGAAAAATACCTGATTGGTCACACCAATCCTGGATTATCTTCACATATTAGAATACCATAAGGGCTGAAAGAACGCAAGCTCGTTGCTTATTGAGAATTATTCTTTGGTTAAGTTTTGTAAAATCAGAGTATTGATAGAAACTTTAGAACTTAAACCAAGTTATAGATTAGTTTAATTTATGATATAGCCGAAAGATAAAATCAATAAACTCCCCACCAATATCAACCCAAGCAATAGATAAAGAATTTTGGTGGTTTTTTCCGTCCTATTCCAGATTTCACGATAACTGAGTTGATGATTTTGTATTAAAATAAAAGCGGGAGGAGTGAAAATAAAAGGTAAGACTCGGCTCAACAATAACCGGATCAAAAAGTTAATCATCCACAGTCGTTTCCGAAGAATATCTTGATTATATTGCCAGGGAAAAGCCGTTTGAGCCAAACGGATTAAAGGTTTCAAATCGGGAGAACGCCAAGACTGATATAATGGCAAAGCATCGGAGATGATCTCATTACTTTGAGACAACGCTTGATTGAGAATACAAACATCCTCCAACGCCGAATTAACTCCCTGTCCAATATCGGGGGGAAAACAATGAACAGCATCCCCCAATAACACCACGCCACTTGAATAATTTTTAGCCGATACTAACCAATGCAACCCAGAACAATATTGAGGGATGGGAAAAAATCCGCCTTCACTTTTAGCAAAACGTTCGCTTTCTTCAGGTGATACAATTTCAGGTATGGGTAATTGGGGGAAAGCGGTTTCTAGAAATTTAGATAACTGTTCACCGTCTTCTATTTTCCAAATTTGATGATCAGGTTGTCGGATAATATTTGCAGTTCTCCGTTCATTGGGATCAGCAAAAGGTAAAATACCCAGAGATAACCAACGCTGAGAATCTGTAAAGGCTGCACGAATCGCATAAGCCATTGTACAAACTGCCCGTTCAGACTTATTATTATCAAGGGGAAAGTTTGGCGGCAGAGTCAAAACTTTGTATTTCAAACCCGAACTTGCAGAGGGAAACAACTGCATTTTAAATTTATCTGTTCCCGAGTTGTCCCAGTGATCTAAAGTTTCCCGAACAACAGAGTTAATTCCATCACAACCCACTAAGAGATTGGTTTCCAGTTTGACAACTTTTTCGTTATTAATTTCTTCGGCAATAACGGTTAGTTTTGATTCTCCCAAGTTTTCTTCAAGCCTTGAGTCAATTTCCACGCATTTTGTATTGAATAAAACCCGAATACAATTCTGCCAATTTTCCTCAATTTCTTGATAAAGCAACTGCAAAAAGGCTCGACGGGGTAACCAATAAGCCGTTTTTCGGTTGGAGTCTACTACAGGTACTTTTGAAGTTTTGCAAGTTCCATCCGCTTTGATTTCTGTTAAGTAAAATTCGGTAGTGGGAACACCAAGTTTTGATAACTTTTCAGTTAAACCCAATAAATCCGTAAATTTTTGACCCCGACCATCAATTAAATAGTTGAAAGATTTATCCGGTTCATAAAAATCAGCCGAAAGCCGTTTTTCTAATACGGTAATTTCAGACCAACCCCGCTTGGCTAACATGAGTGCCGTCGCAAAACCCGTAGGCCCTCCTCCAACAATAACGGCTTTTTGCTTTAAGTTTTGAGTTTCTGTAGACATAGATTCTACCAAATTACTCTCCTGCAAAGATGGGGTTAGGGTCAGGTTTTACCACTCTAATTTTGATATTGAATGCGATAAATGCGATCGTTGGCTTCTTCAGTAAACAGTAAGCTTCCATCCGGCATTGTTAACAAACCAACCGGACGCCCCCAAGTAGTCGGAACAGAGGGATCAATCAAAAAACCCGTCAGAAAATCTTCATATTCTCCAGTGGGTTGACCCTGATCATCAAAAGGAACAAATACCAGTTTATACCCTGTTCCTTGATCACGATTCCAACTCCCTCTAAACGCCACAAACGCACCATTTTGATACTTTTCAGGAAACGTTTCCCCATCATAAAATTGTAGCCCTAACGCCGCCGAATGAGACTGAAATAATACCTCAGGTGTTGTTGTTTTTGTGGCTAATTCGGGATTCTCTCCCTGACGCCGAGGATCAATATTATTCGGGGTTAAATAAGCATAAGGCCAACCATAAAATTCCCCAAAGTTCAATCCGGCTAAATAATCAGGAACCAAATTATCACCCAGTCCATCCCGCTCATTAACAGTAGCGAAAACTTGACCTGTAACCGGGTGAAAATCTAACCCAACCGGGTTTCGTAAACCCCAAGCAAAAGTTTGTTGATTAGAACCATCTAAATTGATCGTTTGTACGGATGCCCGAGGAAGCGGTTCTGGGCTAACATTAGAAGCAGAACCCACAGAAACATAAAGCTGTTGTCCGTCGGGAGAAATCACCACATTCCTCGTCCAATGTTGATTGTAGCCCTGACCCGGTAAATCGGCGATTTTTTCTCCACTACCTTGAAGTTGGTCTTGACCGCTATAGGGAAACTTCAACACCTCGCCGGTATTTCCCACAAAAAAAGCATCCTCGCTAAACGCCATCCCAAAAGGCAAGTTTAACCCATTTTCCGGTCCGGCGAAGGTTTTAGAAACATCGCCGTCGCCGTCGCCATCTTCATCCCGCAACAGACGAATGCGGTTATCGGGCGTTTCCGTCACCAAGACATCCCCATCTGGGGTTAACGCCAACCATCGGGGGTTGTTTAAATTTTCCGCAAAAACATTAACGGTGAAGCCAGGGGGAACTTGTAAAACAGGATTTTCAGGAATTGGAATTACTTGGGGAGAATTACTCGCGCTTTGGGTGGCGTAGGGTGGAGGTAATTCTTCGAGATTAATTTCAATGGGTGTGGGGTTGAGAGTTTCGGTTGTTATCGGGCTGTTATCTGCGAGTAAAATAAACTGTTCGTTATTCAACTCTGTAGGCGGGACACCCGAAACCGTTGCTAAAGCTTCGCCTGTACTTTCAACTGCAATTAATGTTGCTATAATTTCTCCGATCATAACCGTCTCTAACCTCAAATTCTCAACCGTTAAACTATCTGTTAGGGCAATTTGATCCAAACCGATCTCAAAATCTTCGATAAAATCAGAAGTGGTAATATTAGTGCGACTCAAATCTTGACCCAAAACAAAAATATCCTCTCCCTCACCCCCGCTTAAAGTATCCTGACCGAAATCACCGCTTAACCAGTCGTTTCCTTCGTCTCCCGTCAAGATATCGTTTTGTTTTCCGCCCCACAGGGTATCATTCCCCGAGTTCCCCAAGAGTTGATCGTCTCCCAAATTTCCAAAGAGTTGATCTTCTCCCTCCTCTCCACTTAAGACATCAGAATCCTTTCCGCCAAATAAGGTATCATTGCCTTGATTACCTGCTATTGTATCGTTATTTTGATTGCCGTTAATGATTTCTGCAACTTCCGATCCGATAATTCGGTCATCACCTCTCTTACCCCGTAACCCACCCGGAAGGTTCGTGAGTAAATCTGCCTGTATCTGAAAAATGTCGGGGTTCGAGGTGAGATCATAGAACCCATCGGGATTTATACCAGTCAAGATAGTAAGTGTAGTTATAAATAATCAACTGATATGCTGTTAAAGTTTAGCGTAAGATTTCCAATTTTGCTTGATTCTAGTTATGGTAGCCTTTCTAGGGGTACGGGAAAATGCGTTTCTCTGTTTAGACTTGTCAATCACGGGTCAGAGATTAAAATTAAGAGTGCTTTAGTTAGATATGGTTTGCAGTGGCAACGTTTAAATCTGGGGTTCAGCCTGTTGTAGAGGAGTGTTAATCTATGGATATTGTAGAAATCTTTGCCAAAGGTGGCCCGGCGATGTGGCCTCTGGCAGTCTTATCAATTCTGTCTGTTAGTACGATTATTGAACGGTTGTGGTTTTGGGGAACAACTCTGACTCGGGAACAACAAATTGTCAACCGAGTCGTAGATGCGGCGCGTCGAGGACAGTGGGGCATTGCTTATCAAGTCACCCGTGAGGCCAGCAGCCGACCCGTTGGTCGATTTCTGTATTCACCGCTACGGTTAACGAATCCTGATCCGGAGTTGTTTCGACTGGCGTTAGAAGCCGCAGCCGATGATGAACTGGCTTCTATGCGACGGGGTGACAAAATTTTAGAAGCGGTGATTGCCCTATCTCCCATGTTAGGGTTGTTGGGTACGGTTTTGGGTTTGATTAATTCTCTCGGTTCAATTCGCTTGGGTGACATTGGAACTTCTTCGGCGTCGGATGTAACTTTGGGAATTGGGGAAGCGTTAATTAGTACCGCAACAGGCTTGATTGTGGCGATTATCAGCTTAACGTTTTATCGTTTATTTCAAGCCCTTTCTTTTAGTCAGATTAAGGTGTTTCGTAAGGTGGGTAATGAGTTAGAATTACTCTATCGTCAAGATTGGCCCCAAGTACAATCTCAGTTACAAGTGATTAGAGACGAGGAAGCCCAACAGGAGTATACTGCCAAAACGGATGATGCTTTCAATCACACCAATAATTCTCAGACAATATATCTTGAAAAACCAGAACAAGAAATCGAACATTCTTTGAATCACAAAGAAACTGAAATTCAATCCTCTGAACCTTCTGAATATATTGAGGAGGACGACAAACGAAACTAAAACTAAAATTAAGCCGTTTTATTGACAGTCAGACTCGGTTTTCTGCTAACAATTTTAATAACTTTTACCCATCTTCTCTACAAACCCAGCCTCAAATAACCCATGAAATTGAATCTTGATTCTTCTCCCGATGATACTCGGATAGAACTCCTTCCCTTAATTGATGTGGTCTTTTGTATTCTGACCTTTTTTATTTTAGCCGCCCTTCAACTTACCCGTCAGCAAGCGATTAATGTTGATTTACCCAAGGCGACAACAGGGGAAACTCAGATGCAAAAAATGCTGATTGTCGGAATAGACGATCAGGGAAGAACTTACATTGATCAGCAAGTCGTTAGCGATCAACAATTAGAACGGGCGTTAAAACGATTCAAGCGTTGGAATCCAAGTGGATTAATGGTATTATATGCCCCAAAAGATGCCCGCTACAATGATGTTGTTCAAGTCTTAGATAAATTACGGGCGGTTGGTGGTGAACGAGTCGCCCTCGCTACATTACCCAGTTCAGCGGAACTCCCTACAGAAGCCGATCCGGAGAACTTGCTGACTCCCGGTTCACCCGATGGGGAAAATCCTCTGATTCCCAGCTTTCCAGAAGGTTCAGACACACCTCCCAACCCGTTTTTATTATCTCCTCCGCCTACTGATGCACCAGGGGCTAATCCAGTCGCCCCGAGTTCGGGAGATGCAGCCCCTTTAGATAGTTTTGAATAAAGCCATTTAGACTCAATTTAGACTCGATTTTTGAGTCAGTTTATACTCCTAACTCGCTACTTTTTTTCCAGAATTACTGATTATTTTCCTCCTCTTGACGGAACGGTAAATCTTGATTCACGTGTTCAATTTCTTGCTGTTCCATTGCATTAATTTTGCCGATATAAGACTGTAAAATCTTACTGAGACGGTTATCGTAAAATCGATGTAAACTGTGATTATCCATCGCCGGAAAACCCCGACGTTTTTTATGGCGTCCACCCGCGCCGGGATCAAAGGTTTGAATCCCGTTATTAATTGCCCATTCAATCGGTGAATAATAACAGGCATTAAAATGTAAACAATCGATGTCTTGATAACTCCCCCAATAGCGACCATATAAACGATCACCTTTGGTTAAACAAAATGACATTCCCACAGGTTCTCGTTCATCTTGTTCACTATAAGCCCCCACAAATAAGACTCGATGGCGATAGTCGTGATGGAGTTGTTCAAAAAACTTTCGGGTTAAATATTTACTTCCCCACCACCCAAACTTATCACAAGTATCCGCATAAAAATGATACATTAAACTAAATAAAGACTTGGGAATGTCATCTCCCGTTAACGTTTTAAGCTGCAATCCCGCTTTCGCAACTGCTTTGCGTTCTCGTTTAATATTTCGACGTTGATTAGCATTAAAAACCTTTAAATAATCATCAAAAGAGTTAAAGCCTTCGTTTGTCCAGATATAACTATGATGCAACCAAGCCATAAACCCCTGCCGTTCCATTAACAGCTTCCACTGCGGATCAACATAGAGAAAATTACAACCCGAGATCTTATTGTTAATACAAAACTGATCAATTTCATGCACCATAAAAGCCGTTAGTTCTTCTTCATCTTCCGTCGGTGCAATTAAAAATCGATAACCTTCAACGGGAGTAAACGGCGACATTCCTAACATTTTGGGATAATATTCCACCCCAAGCTGATAAGCCAAATCTGCCCATTGATGATCAAAGACAAATTCACCGCGACTGTGACTTTTAATATACAACGGTGCGGCGGCCACCAGTTGACCATCACGCCAAATCGTCAAATGATGCGGAAGCCAACCCGCTCGTCCAGTCGCACTTCCAGAGGCTTCTAAGTTGTGCAACCAATCCCATTCAAAAAAAGGCGTTTTTAACGGTATTGCCAAAGCATCCCATTCAGATTTGGGAATTTCTGATAGGTTGCTAATCCAAGTCGCAGAATAGGGCGAGGTAAGCTGTTTCACCATGTTTTTTAGAAATCTGTCGGGACGCATCTTAATCGATTTAATCTATAGGGTAATGTAATCGAGCTATGTTGTGCATTGAGAGCAAAAGCGCTCACGCTGTTTTTAATCAAACTCAGAGGAGTCGGAAGATAGGGAGATAGGGAGATAGAGAGATAGAGAGATCAGGAGATCACTAGATTTTGACGACTGACCGAAAAAATTGGGATACAAGCCCCGTCCTTGAGGACGGCTTTATGTTAAACTTTCTTTTGTGGAAAGGGTAATCAACCACACTAAAAACCCAGTCACCGAAAGGCAACGCACCTTGACGCACTGAAGTTATGGGGTTCCGTACAGGAAAGCTTGTACGCTTATTAGCGCAACGCAACAAGTACAGAGAAACCAAGATTTTAGGTTTTGAACTGTAGGGTAGGGCATACCCAAACAGGTTTCTGAAATGGAGCAAAACGCTTGGGGAGAATTCATCTCTGGTGCAGATAGGGCAGCCTATCTGTATTAAATGGACTCGCTGAACCAAGAATCCCCGCCGTTTACGGCGTGGGAGTGTCAATATTGCCTTCTCTAAAATGTCATCGGGGCAATGGGTTCAATATTGGGGTTATATCCACCAACTTGATTGGTTCGTAGCACCCACACGCAAGCATTATACTTGAGGAAAGTTTTAACAACCGTATCACTCGCTTTGCGAGGGAGCAAAGTTCGCCAACTGCTAAGTCCCATTGCCAAGTTTCTCAACGGTTCATCTTCTAAAGTCGTACCGAGATTATATTCATTTTTCTCCCAGTCTGGACGGGGTTTCCCAAACGGTTGTAATTCTTGTTTGAGATCGACACCCAACTTGATCAACTCTTGAAAACGTTCGGCTTGTTCGGGATAACAATTTCCCCAATTTTCAAACCACTCTTGATTTGATTGAATAGTTGCTTTAATGTGTTGAATACTGGCAAATAAGGCTTGGTTGGAGTCTTGAGAACAATTATTCGCCGGCCCAACATAGGTTCCTCCAGTGCCGTCTCCGATACGATAACGGGCGGTCATCACTTGCAACTGTGCTAACATTCGCGTCAGAGGCGATCGCTGTAACCCGTCTAAATCATAATCTCCGGTAAAAGCATCCAGTTTAATCAAAATATCGCATATCGGACGAGTTCCCAACCAACCCAATTGGCGATCGCCAACATACCTCGACCAGTGTAGCGTTCCGGCAATTAACCCATCGGTATTGTGGGTGTAAACCTGATGATAACTAATCTCAAAGCGTAACTCCAAAGCAATCGGATCACGAACCACTTCAGCCACCCCATAGGCAAAATGTCCAAAGAAAATCGGAGTCGCTGCGGCAGGTTCTTTGTTTTTACCGCCAATTCCGCCATAGGTATGAAGCAACAAAGCGCGATCTCCTTCTTGCCAAGTATCAATTGCATTTTGAATCACAGATGAAGACTCTTCTTTGTGATTTAAACAGAGTACAGAAGAAATCCGTCCTTTTTGGGCGACAATATTCTCCCAAGCTTCTTTGCGAACATAACGATTAGCCGCTTTCCCAAACATCACTTGATCGGGTTGGAGACGCAACAGAGAACGAGGCGCGAGAGACTGCACCACAAACCGTCCATTTTGATCTTTTGCGCCGTAGATGTACCAACCTGTCTCGTTTAAAGGCGACTGTTCAATGTCATTTGTTGTAGAAGGATAACTTCCGTAGGCTGGCGCGAGAATAACGTCGGGTAAACGCACCTGTTCTTCCGGGCCATCAAACTGACGCGAGATTGGGTTAAAATGAATCACTCGAAATTCATCAGTTTCAGGAATCGGTTCGATAAATTTAATCAAACCATAGTAACGTCCTGTAATTTGAATCGGAGTTTGATAAATTCGTAGTGTAATGGGAGAGTTAGGAGCGGCTTTTGGTTCTTCTTCGACTATGACGGCGCCATCGAGCATGACGATCACATCATCCACCAGATGAGAACCTGCTAAAGATTCTAACGGATCAACAGACTGCCAATGGTTGAGACGAACTGGATGAACTAGCCCGCCGTATTTGCTGGTATATTCAGCATCTGCACTAAAATGAACGTCTTGGGTGACAGCTTGCACGAGTTTTTGGACTTCTGGGTGATTAGCCCAACGTAACTTTACCACTTGTCCGACAAGGTGTTGAGAGTCAGTATCGGCGTGATAAACTTCAAATAAAACCCCTCGAATTTGGGAACGTTGTTCTAATTTCGGTAAGATTAATCTTCCCATCCAAGTACCAATCGGTTTGTAGAGATTAGGATTAACCGTTTGATCAATGGGATAATATTCGGGGCGGTTAAAATCGGCTTGGCGATAGAGTTCATAATTGCTCGCTTGAATTGCCGTTAAATCAATTTGCGGTAGTAAATCACCTTGGACTATCTTTTGAATATAGTTAATCGTTTGTTCGAGAGAACTGTGACCATCGGATAACCTTAAATCAGGGTCAAGAATACCACCGGGAACTTGATGTCCGACAGGCCCCATTGATAATATTGAGATTTTACCCCGTCGTTTGGCTCGGTTCCAATAAGATAAGGGAAACAGTTTCCAACGTCCGGGAAACATAACTGCCCCTATTTGTTCAACTCCATCTTTGTCTCCAACGAGGTGATAGAGATGTTCGAGTTTGAGGATATTACAATTGGCACTAATGACCCCACCTAAAGAAATCACATTGATAGGGGCGCTTAAAGCCCGTTTAAGAAATGGCGCACAAGCACAAGACATTTGACCGCCACCGCTATAACCAATTAAAGTAATGGGGATGCTACTATTCAGCCGATAGCCATTTTTTACTAAGCCATTGTAGACAACTTGAGCAATGCCTTGGTTATAGAGAGGGCCGTAGCGTTTATCGGCCGAAACTCCCACAATTAAGACATTACGGATGTTAATTAATAATCCTAAGATACTAGCCGGATTTGCGAACCGGGATTTTTCAACCCGTTTCCACAAAAAAGCCAGAGGTCGATCTTGATCGAGGGGATTATTGAGAACAGAATAGGGAATGATTCCCCGAATTAAAGCGATATCTTTGGGTAAAGCCGGGGCTAATGTATCTAAAAATTCTTCGATATCGGGTAAGTATTCAAAAGTTGATTTACCAATGCCATCCAAATAAACAATGTAGCGAGAAATGTTTTGAGAATCGGCAACGGGTTCGGCAAGTTTTCCTGCATTCTCGATAGTATCAACTTGATCATCATACCACCCTGCCCACCAACCCAGTGTTTCTAACGGGGCAAGTAATCCGGCGACCACCAGGGCAATTACACCAATCCAAACCAGTTTAAAGATTAGCCAAAATAAGGTCGGTAGACTGGTATACCACCCAAACCACCATTCTCGAATCGGTCGCAAAAAGATGATAATAATGTAGGTTAAAATGGCAATTCCGCATAAACCGAGAATCGTTTTTACGGTTTTGTTAATCCCGGTTTGCGGATTTTCTATTCTGTTTGGGGGTTGAGAAAGTGTTGCAGTCGTTGTAGAAGCGGGTTGAGGTCTAGTTTCTGTTACTGTTGTTTGTGAGCTGTATTCCGATGAATAGGTGGTTTGTCGAATTTCTGTGATTCGTTCTCGTAGTTGTTCTTGCCAAATTGATGAGGATTCCTGGGCGCGAGTTTGAACGATATTATTGATATCCCGACGACGAGTGGATAGGTCAACTCCTGCGACTGTATCCGTTAACCAACGACCCCAGTTGGCAAGGGGGCGTCCGACCGTTTGTTGTAGGATCTGGAGTACAATCCACCCGAAGACGACATAACCTAAGCCTTTCTCGACTGAGATTTCGGTAATAGCACTAAACCCAACAACCAGCGCCAACAAATGCCATACCGAGAGTAATGACAGCAGAGGAACTCCCAGATAAGGTAAAGCACCTAAAAAGCTAAACACGAGGGTAGCGTAGCTAATTCCCAAAACTTTAATCAGGGTAATCAGACTGATGTTGACGGTTCCGGGTAACAGGGTAATTAACCAAGTGCTGAAAACCAGGAACAAAAAACCCGCTACAAACAAAAAGGTGTTGATCAGCAGGCTGAAGACAAATCGAATGGGTTTAACTTGGTTGATAAATAGGATAATACTTTGAGCGATCGCTTGGGAGAGTCCAGCAAATAAGACGATAAATAAGCCGACGATCAAGCCTTGAGGAACGTTGCTAACGACTCGGAAAGCTTCAGCGTTTAAGGCAAATACCCATCCTACAAGTTGCCAAAATAGTGACAGTGTTGTTTCACTCATTCTCTGTTCTCGGATTTGGGTTCAGGCTAAGGATATCTTGATCTGGGCTGGAACGGATTATCAATTCGGGCGATGCTCTGAGATCCTTAGCCTAAAGACACTCTAACGCTTTTTTGGCGAATTGTATTAGTTTTTCTTATAATTTATATTTAAAAAACTTTCGTTAAACTCCTTTACAAATCTCAAAATTAGATTAATAATAGTATCAACGGCAGGAACAAACACCTACCGACGAACCTTGAAAAACAAATAGCAATTATACATACCATGACAACTACCTTACAGCAGCGCGAAAGCGCCAGCTTATGGCAGCAGTTCTGCAACTGGGTAACGTCCACAAACAACCGCCTTTACATCGGCTGGTTCGGCGTGTTGATGATCCCTACCCTGTTGACAGCAACAATCTGCTACATCGTAGCCTTCGTCGCAGCACCTCCGGTTGACATCGACGGTATCCGTGAACCCGTAGCTGGTTCCTTAATGTATGGAAACAACA
>NZ_AAVU01000080.1 GCF_000169095.1 Lyngbya sp. PCC 8106 | reverse complement strand
CTGCTGATACGATTAAAACCTACAAACCGGAGTATTTAGCGATTGCTTTTGACCTCGGTGAACCCACATTTCGCCACGAAGCTGACGCCACCTACAAAGCCAATCGTTCGGAGACTCCTGAAGATTTTATCGAAGATATTTGTCATTTGCAAGCAGTTTTAGAAGGGTTAAATGTTCCTATTATTACGGCTGCGGGATATGAAGCGGATGATGTGATTGGAACTTTAGCCAAACAAGGACGGGAAGCGGGATATGCTGTTAAAGTTCTGTCCGGCGATCAAGATTTATTTCAATTAATTGATGGGGATGAACAGATTAGTGTGTTGCATTTATCCCCCGGAAAAGGAAACAAAACCATAGAGTTTAAAATTCAAAATGTTGTTGATAAACTCCAAATAAAACCGGAACAATTGATAGATTATAAAGCCTTGTGTGGTGATAAATCTGATAATATTCCCGGTGTACGAGGAATTGGGGATAAAACGGCGGTTCAGCTTTTGAGTGAGTATAACTCTTTAGATGAAATTTATGCGTCTCTCGATCAGATTAAAGCCGCAACTCGCAAAAAATTAGAAGATGGAAAAGAAGCCGCCTATCACTCCCAAAGAATGGCGACAATTATTCAAGATGTACCGTTAAAAATTTCGGTGGCTGACTGTCAGTTTAGTAAACTGGATTTTAGTCAGATTATTCCCAAACTAAAAGAGTTGGAATTTTGGTCTTTTGTTGAAGAAGCTGAAAGCCAACAAGTATTTGAAGAAACTAGCAGTCAAACAGAAGACAAAACTATTAATTCTGAGTCGGTAAGTTCGGAGTCTGAAACTTCTGATTCTGAAGGATTAGATAATGATGAACAACTCAGTTTTTGGAGTTATGAAGAAACTCAAGCCGCCCAAAAAGTCGCTGAACAAAAGTTGATTCATCCTGAAATTATTCAAACTGAAAAACAGTTACAAGAATTAGTTAAAATATTAGAAACGTTTACCGATAAAAATAATCCTGTGGCTTGGGATACGGAAACCACCGCCTTAGAACCCCGAGATGCAAAATTAGTTGGAATTGGTTGTTGTTGGGGAAGTGAAAAAACAGAGATTGCTTATATTCCACTTGAACACAAAACCGGAAACCAACTCAAAAAAGAGACGGTTTTAGAAGCTTTACGTCCTATTTTAGAAAGCAATAAATATCCAAAAGCCTTACAAAATGCAAAATTTGATCGCCTAATTTTCAAAGTTCAAGGAATTAATTTGGCTGGCGTTGTCTTTGATACAATGTTAGCGAGTTATGTGTTAAATCCTGATGATAGTCATAATTTAACTGAACTTTCCCGTAAATATTTAGACTCGGGAATACTCGCCAAAAGTTATAAACAACTCTCGCTTTCCAAAAAACAAACAATTGCAGATTTAGATATCCCAACCGCTGCTGAATATTGCGGTTTGGATGTTTATGCAACCTATTTAATCGTTCCAAAACTGCGGAAAGAATTACAAGATTTCCCCGAACTTCATAAACTCTTACTCGATATCGAACAACCCCTTGAACCTGTTCTCGCGGAGATGGAATATCAAGGAATTAGAATTAATGTTGACTATCTCAAGCAACTTTCATCACAACTTGAAAAAAAGTTAGAAGAAATCGAAAAACAGGCTTATCAAGAAGCGGGAACAGAATTTAACTTGGGTTCACCCAAACAACTTAGCAAACTGTTATTTGAAACCCTTGAACTCAGTACGAAAAAAAGCCGCAAAACTAAAACAGGTTACTCAACAGATGCTAAAGTTCTAGAAAAGCTTAAAGGTGATCATCCGATTATTGATAGTATATTAGAACATCGAACCCTCGCTAAACTCAAATCAACCTACGTTGATGCTTTACCAGAGTTAGTTCATCCCCAAACGCAACGCATTCACACTGACTTTAACCAAGCGATAACCACCACGGGGAGACTGTCTTCTTCTAACCCAAATTTACAAAATATTCCCATCCGTACAGAGTTTTCCCGTCAAATACGTCAAGCGTTTCTTCCTGAACCGGGATGGTTATTAGTATCAGCAGACTATTCGCAAATTGAGTTAAGAATTCTCGCCCATTTAAGCGATGAACCGATATTGGTTGAAGCCTACAAAACTAACCGAGATATCCACACCGTTACCGCACAGTTTTTGTTTGAAAAAGATGACATAAAAGATGTAACTCCCGAAGAAAGACGCTTTGGAAAAACGATTAACTTTGGGGTAATTTATGGAATGGGTGCGTTAAGATTTTCGAGAGAAATGAAAGTTAACACCAATAAAGCTAAAGAATTTATCGAACGTTTTAACCAACAATATGAAAAGCTTTTTGAATATTTAGAAGAACAAAAGAAACAAGCTATTTCTCAGGGTTATGTGACAACGCTGTTAGGACGTCGCCGTTATTTTCACTTTGAAAGTCCCAGTTTGAAAGCACTTAAAGAAAGTCCATTAGAAGATATTCCTCTTGATGAACTGAAAAAAATAGGTCAAAATGACGCGCAATTTTTACGGGCTGCGGCGAATGCGCCCATTCAGGGTTCAAGTGCTGATATAATTAAAATAGCGATGGTAAAATTGCGGGATGTTTTGCAAAATTACCGGGCGAAACTGTTATTACAAGTTCACGATGAATTAGTTTTTGAAGTTCCCCCGGAAGAATGGGAAGAATTACAACCCCAAATTAAACAAACGATGGAAGATGCTTATTCGTTGAAAGTTCCTCTACTCGTTGATATACACGCAGGAGACAACTGGATGGAAGCAAAATAAACCTTTCCGGAATAGTAACTGACGCTGTTGGAGTCATGGATAGCCGTTAAAAAATTAGAATTTTACCGCTATCAATATGAAAATAAATCAACGGGGTTGGATAGTTATTGCTATCCTCTATTTGATGCTTATTTTTTCGATAATGTTAGTCGCCGACTTTGGAAAACTCCCCGAAGTACAACTTTCAAAAATTCCTTACTATGACATTATCGGACATTTTTTTCTCTACGGAATTGCTGCTTTTGTTTGTCATCGCGCTACAAATAGACGGATGATGATGATTTTTAATTTTTCTATTCCCTTTGGGCCTTTTTTGTTTACTCTTGTTACCATTGCTGAGGAAATGTTACAACAAATTCTACCCCATCGTACTTTTAGTTTACTCGATTTGGGGGCGAGTTTACTGGGAATTATCTTATTTTATAAACTCGGAGAACTCTGGTTTCCCCAAAATTCCTCTCAATATTAAGAGATAACTTTCTTTTTTCCTGTTGCTAACACTAAATCTTGATTTAACATGATCTCATATTCATTCCCTTCTAATCCTAACAGATGACACCAACATTTTTCGGTTCCCCAAGTCGTATTTTTCTTTATTTCTATGACGCTTTGTTGTAAACTAGGGTAAGAGCGAATTAGTTCGAGTTCTAACTCTCGATGTTTAACCGCATCATAAACTTTAATAGAAGTTGAAGCCGTTAAATTAATCTGTCTATTGGCAAGAATAAATTGATATCCCCAAGCGGGATAAGGTAAATTTTTCCTTTTTTTTTGAAGCGTTCCTTCAGGCATTAAATGAAGTAAATTTTGCGGTTCGGGGTGAACCAAACTAATATCAACATCGCTAATTCCGCGAACATCTGAAGGAACACCACTGGCTAACTTTAATCCCAAAATGGGAAGACGTTCTTCAACCAATATAAATGTATCTTCAATGGATAACATCTGATCTCCTTAAATTCCTTATTCCGCCCATTTTCTCAACAAATTGGCTACACTTTTAGAAATTAAATCAAATTCTGGGGTTTTTCCTTCTCTGGCAAACATCGCGCGTCTCGCTGTATCCAAATCAAATAAAATCTCTCGTTGACTCGCATCTCTAACTAAACTTTGTACCCAACCCACAACCACCAGTCGAGTTCCTTTTGTAATAGTATTAACTCGATGTAATGTCGAAGATGGATAAACAATCATCGCCCCTGCTTCTAATTTATACGCTTTTTCATCATCCGCACCTTCTATCACTAATTCCCCCCCTTCATACTCATCTGGAGAATTTAAAAACAACGTAAACGATACATCCGAACGTAACAAATTACTCCCCATCAACGCATTATCCGTATGGGTTCCGTAAGACATTCCTACCTCGTAGCGACTAAATAAAAGTGAATGAATACGCCGAGGACGAACCGCCGTTTTAAACAATAAATTCTCTTTAATAACCAGTTCAACTTCGCTTTTAAGTTCTTTGATTAAACTTGTGCCGGATTTTAACTGCTGATTGTTTTTAACAAGTTTAGCGTGCCAACCTGCGGTTAATTTACCTTCAACAAATTCTGCTTTTTCTAAACGAGTTTGAATAGAATTCAGTTGTTCAGTTGTCAAAACATTGGGAATCGAAAAAATCATCTCAAATTTATGGTATTTTCTCCAAAATATATTTTATAATATTTTATGCTGCTAAGTACCCAGACAGAAATAAATAGTTCTGGATTAAGAAAAATTAACAAGTGCTGAAATCCTTTGCTGTTGCTTGCCTTTTGCCTTCCTTCACAGTTAACTTTAATTTTGTCCGACTACTTATATACAGGTCAAAAATCAGTATAGTGGATTGATATATTTATTCATTTTTAGTTGATGGGTGTCAGGGCTTCATTAAGTTGCTCTTGTGTCAAGGACTTTATCAAACGAAGAGGAAGGGGATTTTGTCCCATATTATGTATAGCTGTATCCGTTAAATAAGGCTCAAATTCCTGTTGTTGATTCAAGTAAAGATTAAAGAAAGCTAGACTAATACTTTTGAGATAATCATAAGCAAAATTCTGCCCTTCTCCAACTATAAACTTAGGTAATTCACCCGTTTCTTGCAAGAAAGATAAATGAGTACCATTTTTAACTAAAATTAAATATTTATTCTCTTTATTAATCGCAGCAAAAGGAATAATTTGTTCTGGCAAAGAAGGAGCAAAAATATCTGCACTGCCAGCAATGAATATGATCGGAACAGAGATTTCATTAATACCTTGATTGCCAAAAGCAGGATTTGTGACTGGGTTAATAGCGATAACTGCTTTGATTCTTGGATCTTGAAGATCCGCTTCTGGTGAAGTCTCTGTTATTCCTTGACATTGCCAAAGTAAAGCAGGATTTAAGTTGATTTGATTGGGATTACTCAACTTAGCACATTCTTCTAATACATACTCCCATTGAACTTCAGCACCACCTATTGCTATTGCTGTATATCCTCCGAGAGAGTGGCCTAAAACTCCCACATTTTCAAGATCTAACTTCCCTTGAAAATTGGCTTCAGATTGCATCTTTTTTTCTAGAGTATCTAAAGCCAGACTAACATCTTTGGGCTGATTCATCCAAGCATTAGGATTTGGAAATGTATCTAAACCTTGTAACGCATCTTTCATTCTTTCGTTATCACTTTCAGGAAAGTTAATTCCGACTGTAGCAAAGCCATGAGAGGCTAAATGTTCAGCCACATAACGCAACGATTGAAAGTCAGAATTTAAACCCGGAGTAATAACGATTGTCGGGGCAGGTTTTGATGAATTTTGAGGTAGATAAACAAAGATATTTAAAGGATCTTTATTAGGACGAGGAATCGTTAATGTTTCTGATGTCCAAGTAAATTGTCCGGTTTGAGATAAATCAGATAAATTAATTGAGGTAGTCGTTAACGCTTCGGTAGCCGCTTGACGGTCTAACCAATCAAAAATGTGATCTGTTGACTGATATAATTGATAAACTTCCTGAATAGTATTGCGAATCGTTTCTATATTAATCGTTAAGCTTGGACTGTCATAGTTTTTGATAACATCAATGATTTTAAATCCATTAGGATTGGCTGCTGCCGAAGTTATAGCACCTTCTAAAAAGGGTTGACTTTGAGCGGGTGGACTGTTAATTGCTAGACTCAGTTGCTTGATGATTTCTTGACCAAAACTGGTATTAAAAAACGCAAGTGCTTCTTCTTTATTGACTGGGAAAGATTTATTGAGTAGAGAACGTAACTTTGCTAATTCTTCAGCACTAAAAAGTTTAGCATAAAAAGCAAAATCAGGATTAATTTTACCTGTTTGAGCAAAAACAACTAAACTATCTACAGAAATATCAAATTCCACTGATGGGGTGATCGAAAATGTGATCTTTTCTGCCGCTAAAATGGAAAAAGATGGCAGCAGTGAAAGTATTCCTATTCCTAAAGTCAGTCCTAATTTTTGACTTAGATTAATCATGTAAAAGTCGTTAAGTATTACCTTATTTAAGCTTATTGTCTATTCATAAAACGTCTGAGTTTTTAGCGATCGCTAACCACCGATACCGTATAAGTCTTTGACCGGGATCTTAACTGATTGAAAGATAAATTAACTTGATCAGGTTTATCTTCAAGACAGTGTACCTTACTAACTTGGGAAATGCTATAAATCAACCAAGCTTTGTAAATAACTCTAAAGATTGTTAACTTATTTACTATTCTAGTTTCTTTTGTCTTCACAGTTATAGCAAGTCGCGCTGGTCTATTTACAGATCGCCATTGTAAGAAATTGCTCAAAGCCTTGCACTATAGGCATTTATCTCTTCTGTTCCCTGTTCCCTGTTCCCTGTTCCCGCCCGCGTTGCGCTATAACTTTACTTTTGAGCAACTATAGTAATGTTACTTAATTGGTAAAAAATCAATCTATATTAGCCCCCAGAATTGACCAGCGAGGAGGGATTTGGGGGCAATAGAGTTAACAAAATCAATTGACTGATAATTGACTACGAAATTGATTTGACTAGCGGTGGCGACCAAGTTTTATCCAATACGGCGGCTTTGGGGTAGTAAAGTCTCATAGTCAGGTTGAAACCATCTTGGGGAGAGGGAAGCCAATTTGACTCTTGATTTTTGCCCGGTGATTCGTGCTGAATATAGATGTCGAGGGAACCATCTGGATTAAAAGTCAAACTATCGCGATCGCCAATAGCATAGCGGTGAAGGGGATTATCGACAAAAAATTGTTGGTTGTTATACATCGTAATTGACCAAAAGGCATTGACAGGAGGAAGCTGATCGGCTTCAAAGTGCATAACATAGCAATGTTCCCCACTCAACGGGTTGCTATTGTCATCTACTCGTGTCATGGGATAGATCGCATCTTCGGGCAAATTTGCCCCTAAACCAACCCAAGCAACGCCTGCACGGTTCAGGTAGTTCGTTCCGTAGCTTCCTAAGTCATAGGTCATTAACCAGTTGTTTTTGATCTCCGCCTTTGGACTTTGGCCTGCGGCAACAACTTGTTCGTGTCCAGCTTTGACACTACGTTCAAGACCTTTAACCACTAAGGGATCAAGAGCTTGAATATTAAAGTCTTCTCCGGGGATAATGCCGATTTCTGACCATTTCTGCACAGTTTTTGCATCGGCGGCTGCGGGTGGATTGCCTTTCATCGAAGCACACATCCGACCAAAAAAGGCTGCTGCATCGAGGTTTTGGACTTGTTTGACTGGGGGAGTGTGAGTGTCAATTCCCTCAGCGATGGGTACGCTATTCGGAGGCTGGTAGGATTTGCCCCATTGACTCAGAGGCGTTAGCTTATACTGGGTTTGGATGGCATGAACTGCCTGATAATCTGCCTTACCGTTGGTCTGAGTTCGTCCGATAATCCACACCAGAGAAGTCGGGGACTGAATCTTTTTAACCCCATCAGGAAGTTTCCCACTCCAACCCGGTGCAACAATAGCAAAATCCCCTTTTCCCGTTCCCGTTGTCCGCTTACCTGGAGAAGCAAAAACGTTTGTCCAAGCATCCAGCATCGGCATCAGATAGTAACGCCCTGCCGTATCGGGAACACTCAGAACAAGAGGTTCTAAGGAAAGATCGAGCCAAGCTGTGGAGTAGAAGGTATCAGCGTTAGGACTAACAACACTGGTAAAGGAAGCATCAGGAAAGGCTTTTAAATGGGCAAACTGGTTAATCGGGGCTTCCAGTCCTTCTGGGGCTGCGACTGCTGTAAAAAGGGCTTTGCTAACATCCATTAAAACTAAGGGATAGCCATAGATATAGGCTTCAATTCCCAGTTTAAAAGCTTGTTCTTCTGTCATTTTTTGTTCACCTTCGTGTTTGAAATGAAACGTTCAAAAATTCAGAGATTTGAAGATTACCCCAATAAAACTAATTAAACCAATCACTAGCAACGCCACTGCAACAATTTCCGCACTATGGGAACTTTCGTAGGTATAGCGATCACTTTCAATTTGTTTCAATAATCGACGATGTTCTCGCAAGCCTAAAGCCATCCCCAACATTCCTGTGCCAATAAACGCCAGTCCCACAATCACAGAAAATCTGACTGGATTAAGGTTCTGACTAAGACGGGTATTTTCAATCGTCCTAACAATAGTAGGAATACCAAAGCCAAAACCAATCAACGAGAGAGAGGTGCGTATCCAAGCCATTAAGGTACGATCTCCGGCTGCCCGACTCCGATATTTAGCCAGTTCGGTACGATCTGCCGCTAATTCATTGTTATTCGGCTGCTTAGGTGTTTCTGAGGTTAGGGGGGGCTGACTCATAATCAGTTCGTTTTCCTGGAGTTATTGGGTTAATTTTGACTGATGACTGATTGAATAAACAACTCCCAAAATGGCTCCCAAAATCAAATCAGCTATACTCTGGGTCATCCCCCAATTTTGAATAGAAGAAGAAATCTCAGAATATCAGGGTCAAAATACAGGATAAAACAACTAACACCAAAAATAAACTATTAGTAACAAAGCTTAAGCTAATGTATATTTAGTTAGATTTTAGATCGAGTCAGTGGTGTCAAGGAAAAGCTTTCAATTCATCTCTCAATATCCTCACCTACCTATCTCCCTACCTCCTTACAGTTTAAATTTGTGACTGCTTAATCAGTTTTAATGGGTTTATCTTTAAACTAAAAATACCAAGCTAATCCTAAGCGCATTCCTTGTGAAGTCGTCCTAACCGTTGAAGTTCCGATGTCTCCTTCTTGTTCGACTTTTAATTGATATAGGCGATAGCCTGTCGATAATGTTAAATTATGAGAAAGTTTCCAATCTAAAGCAATCAGTAAATCCCAGTTTGCTAAGGCTTCACCTCCTCCTGTAATTGCTGTTCCGCCACGGGTTGTAAGTTTAAGATTATCAGAAAAAATGAGTATAATTTGTGCGCCCAAGGAAGGATCAAACCAATCGGGTCGATAGTTAACTTTAGGGCCAGGATTAAATTCAAAATCAATTTCAAGATAGCCGAAACGAGTCCCACCATAGACTTCAAAATCAAGGGAAGGATAGACATGATTCTGTTGTGAGTTATCTTTAACAGCAGTTAGGGGAAGGGTTCCTAAATGCCATGCAAGTAAGACTTCTGCGGTTAATAATTCAGTATGAAAATCAATATCAATTTCCGAACCATTCTCCGTTACACCGAGTTCAGTATATACGCCTTGAAAGATTAATCCGATATCTCCATTCCACGCTTCCAAACGGGTTCCCAACTCTAAAACTTCAGTCAAATTAAGCTGGAGAATTTCTGTGATACCCAGATCAAAATTAACTTTAACCGGAACTTGACCCGGAGGAACTCGATTTACAATCGTTTGTACTCCTTCTCGAATCTGGTTTTCTAAGCGTTCTGTTAGGTCTTGTCCTCGTTGTTTTAAGCGATCTCGCAGCCTTTCAGCAATGCGATCTCCCAAAGAAGAATTACTACCTTCAAAAGGCAGACGTTCTAATACTTGATCAACAGTTTGTTCAATTAAATCTTGAGGTAATTGATTTGAGATACGATTTATAATTTCTGCCGTAATTAAGTCAATTAGAACAACTCGATTTACACTTGCACCTTCTCCGACAATGGCATAACCTCGAATATTAAAAGGAACAAATAGCATCGGTTCAACTTCAAATCTCCATCCAGAATTTTGATCAGATTGTTCAGAGTCTGGAGTAGAAATCGGTGTATCTTCAGTCAAAAATTTAGTGAAAATATAATCAGGAGTTTTAGGATTTTGGCTAAGTGTATTTCCCTCAATATTAGACTGAGTTGAAATTTGAGTTTCTGAGGTAATCGCATCATAAATTATTGCCTGTGGAGAAGATTGTAAATCAGCCGCATTGCTACTAGGATTTAAAAACTTTGAGTTCAGTTTAGAGAGTTTAAAATCTTCTGCATTTTTTTTGATTAATTGTTGTGAAGGAGAAGAAGATATCGTCATTTTTTCAACCAAAATCGGATTGAACTCAACTAAATATTGGTCTAAGGAAAAATGCAGATTGGAATTAATCAAAAACTGATGCTGATCTTCAGAAAAAGCCGAGGATATCGTCTGGTCAGAGTCCAGATTCACAGCACCAGCCCCAGGGGAAGTGGAAACCAGAAATGTTAATATACTTAAACCAGAAGTTAAAGCTGATTTCATCTGATAACTTTTAGCTATTCAAACAACTTTTTTTTATATTTATTAATTTAACATGACTGATACAGAAACCCCGTATAACCCAGATATAATAAGTTATACAGCTAACACAGTCGAGTCAATAATATCAAGCCGTTGGAAAAGAAACAGCGAAAACTTCTGATATTGAAAGGTTCAACAAGACTTTAAGGCAATGAGTGTCTCGATTTGTCCGAAAAGCCTTGTCTTTTTCCAAAGTTTTAGAAAATCATATCGGTACTATTTGGTGTTTTGTCCATGATTACAATCACTTATGACTTCTTCACACTACTTAACACGGGAACTGTATAATTCAATATTAGAAACCAGTCCTTGTACTTCACTCGGCGTTTTAACCGGAGTTTCAGGCGGCGTTACAGACGGCCAAGCAGCTTTTAATTCCGTCATGGCTTCCACAATCACTTGATGATCTTCGGGGTAATTTTGCTGCATTTGATCGGCAATATTTTGATATAATTGCTCTGAATACAACACAAATCCCCGAGAGTCTTGATACTCCGCCAGTTCAACAAATTTTCCTTCAGCAATAGCCGCTTGATATTCTTCTGCTGCTGTGGCTAACATTTGATTAATCACATTTATTACAAACTCTGGAGATTGACGCTGAGACTCAGGAATCGCTAAAATTGCAGCATCGACTGACTGTACAGCTTCCTCAAATGCTACTTCTGTCTCCGGTTGAGCCGGTGCCGTCTTGGATAAATCGTTCAATTGGTTTAAAGTAGACTTAAACTCGGGTACATTGCGCTCAGAAAGTTGACCTTCTAAACCCCCATACAGTTCTTCAACCGGATGTCCGATGTGAGGTTCAGCTTGTTCATAGTTTCCCGCTTGTCTCAATTCTTGAGCAACAATTAGATGACCTTTCATCAATCCCAACGTTGTCATATAATCAACATCAGGATTTCCACTGCTACCACCTTCACCACCTTCGCCACCTTCACCACCTTCGCCACCTTCGCCACCTTCGCCACCTTGACTCAGCGTTTCAACAGAAGTTGTCTCTCCAGACTCTCCCCCTTCTGTTGTTGACGGACTGCTACACGCCACTAAAGAGACTGCTAACCCCGTTGCTAAGAATAATTCTACAGATTTTAACGACTTTTTCATCTGAACCGACTGTTTGCTCAAAAGACAACAATTTAGAATCACAGGCTAAACTTAAATGCAAAGATTTGTCAATAACTTCTGATGATTTTTAGAAAATTTTAAGAAAGATTCTCAAGTAGCAATCACATCAAAATAACCCATACAGCCATTTTCTGCGATCGCATCTTGATGAGGATGAAACATATAGCGACCGGGATAAGAGTAGGAAAACTCCAAAATATGACGTTCTGCGGTTCCCATTGTAATCACATCGGATTCTTCGTTGGGGGTTAGTGTACGTCCGGTGCGATAAACTTGAAACATATTAGCATGAATATGAAACGTGACTGCGGGATCAAACTCAATCATATTCAACACATACAATCGCACTAATTGATTTTGATAAATTTGAATTGGATGATCTCGATAATAATTAGGAATACCATTAAACGCATAAAGTTCATTTTTTTGATCATTATTAATATCAAATCCTCCCATCACCATTACCATTTCATCAGCAGGAGGACGACCTTCAGGCGGGTCAACAATAAACAATCCATACAACCCTTTACTAATATGTCGAGTTACAGGTGCAATATGACAATGATAGGGATGAACTCCATAAGGTTCAGCGTCAAATTCATAGATTTCAGTCTTTCCATGACGCACGGGTTTAACCCCATCCATTTCGACGGGGTGAGTGCCGTGAAAGTGCATACTATGGGAACTTCCATCTTGATTATGAAACAAAATTCGCACCCGTTCCCCTGCTTTTGCTCTTAAAGTTGGGCCAGGAACTCGGCCGTTTAAATTCCAACTGACAAAAGAAATTGCCGAATTTAATTGTAAAGTAGAACTCTTAGCTGTAACTTCAAATTCGCGAATTGTTCGTCCATTTTCTTGCTTGAGTTGACCATAGTCAAAATCTCGCAAAATTCGCGTTGGATTAAAATTAATATTAGTTGCTTCACTTTGTTCTTCTAGCGGGGGAATTTTTACCTTTGAAGAAGGCTTTAAACGAGTATTGAGGATTGCGGCTGTCGCTGTCATTCCCAACCCGGTTAAACCCCAAGAGAGAATTTGGCGACGATTCCAGGTTTTCGTATTAAAATATTCAGATGAATTTGACACAGATCGCTCCTTGCAACAGTGGGCGACAACAATAACAGTTGATCTCTCATTACTTTACCATTTTCTCAAATTATTGCAAGCAATTGTCAACTACAGACTCAAAATGACTCCACTAATTTTAAATCTAGATACGGTTAACCTGAGTGATGAGCAATTTTATCGGTTGTGTCGCGCGAACTCAGACTGGAAACTCGAACGCACACCCACCGGAGAACTTGTAATTATGTCACCCGTAGGAGGAGTAAGTGGAAACCGAGAAGCCGACTTAATGGGTTTACTGTGGTTATGGAACCGTCAAACGAAACTCGGAAAAGTGTTCAGTTCTTCGACAATTTTTCGTTTACCCAATGGCGGTAGTCGTTCTCCCGATGCAGCTTGGGTAAAATTAGAACGGTGGGAAAGCTTAAACGCCGAACAACAAGAACAGTTTCCCCCCATTTGCCCAGATTTTATCATCGAACTGCGATCGCGAACCGATTCCCTCGAAACCCTTCAACAAAAAATGCAAGAATATCTTGATAGTGGTCTAAAATTAGGGTGGCTCGTTAACCCGCAACAGCAACAAGTCGAGATTTATCGCCCTAATCAAGCCGTTGAGATTGTACAACTTCCCGGTTGTTTATCAGGAGAAAACCTGTTACCCGGATTTGAACTCGATTTAGCCCAATTTTGACCAACACGCTCAAGATGACCCCACTGATTTTAAACTTAGATACGGTTAATCTCAGCGACGAACAATTTTATCGGTTGTGTCGCGCCAACTCAGACTGGAAACTCGAACGCACACCAACCGGAGAACTTATAATTATGCCACCTGTTGGCGGAATAAGTGGAAACAGAGAAGCCGACTTCATGATTGATTTAGGTTTATGGAACCGTCAAACGAAACTCGGAAAAGTGTTTAGTTCTTCGACAATTTTTCGTTTACCCAATGGGGGTAGTCGTTCTCCCGATGCAGCTTGGGTGAGTCTAGAACGCTGGGAAACCCTGACTCCCGAACAACAAGAACAGTTTCCCCCAATTTGCCCAGATTTTATCATCGAATTGCGATCGCGAACTGATTCTCTCGAACCGCTTCAACAAAAAATGACCGAATATCTCGATAGCGGTCTAAAATTAG
>NZ_AAVU01000081.1 GCF_000169095.1 Lyngbya sp. PCC 8106 | reverse complement strand
CCACTCAAAAGGCTTATCGAGCAAAGATTCGTTTTGGCATGACCACCACAACGGATGATTTAGAAGGCGAAACTCTCACCACTCATCAAATTACGGAATTAAAGTTAGAACAAATTCAAGCTGTTTTACCCCGTTTTTTAGGTAAAATTGAACAGATTCCCCCTCGCTATAGTGCCGTTCAAGTCGAAGGAAAACGGTTATATGATTTAGCCCGTCAAGGAAAAGTTGTAGAGGTTCCCAAGCGCACTGTTGAAGTTTTTAATTTAGAAGTTTTAGGCTGGAATTGTGGTGAGTTTCCTGAATTAGAATTAGAGATTGCTTGTGGGGCGGGGACTTATATTCGCTCAATTGCCCGAGATTTAGGCGAAATGCTAAACACCGGAGGAACCTTAGCGCACTTAGTTCGGACTCACAGTAGCGGCTTTGATCTCACAAACAGTTTAACCATCGAAGCGTTAGAGTCTCAAATCCAACAAGACACTTTTCAACTGATTCCGGCATCTATCGCTTTGAAACACCTAGAAGCCATTACACTTTCTTCCGATGAAAAGGCTAAACGCTGGTGTCAGGGACAACGAATAGTTTGTGAATCGGAAAATAGCACTCCCTCGATTTTTAGAGTCTATCATCCTAACGGCTTACTTTTAGGGTTAGGTCAACGAGTTGTCCGTGATTCTCAAATCCTGTTGAGCCACCAAATTGTTCTCGCCGACGGGTCTCAAGTTCATCCCCAAGAAGGCAAGGCAAACTGAACCCAGTATTGCCCTACCCACAATAGATTGCCGCTTAGAATACCTCGAAATCTCCAGCATTGAGATCGGGGTTGTTTAAGATGGTTGCCACCAGTTGTCCATCAAAGAACAGTTCACCTGTTTCTTGGACATAGACCAAAGGTGTATCTGCTGCTGCTCTTTCAGCCTCAGTTCCCACCAAAGTAAACTCAGCAGCTTCGACATCTCCACCGAGGGCGTCGAATACCTCTCCACCTAAAGCAATGGTTTCTCCACTCTCAAAGGCAACAATGGTATCTGCATCACTTCCGCCTGCAAAGGTAAAGGCATAGGTATCTGTTCCTGTACCACCATTCAAGCGGTCATTACCCTTGTCCCCTAAGAGGGAGTCGCCACCATCTCCACCTTGGAGGGTATCATTGCCTTGACCCCCAAACATGGTGTCACTTCCACCGTCACCTTGCAATAGGTCATTGCCTTGGTTTCCGTAGAGGACATCATCACCATCGTTCCCTTCCAGAAGGTCATTGCCCTCACCGCCAAACAGACTATCGTTACCACTGCCTCCGGCTAGGGTGTCATTACCAGCATCCCCTTGGAGTCGGTCATCATCATCCCCACCGAACAGATAGTCATCTCCTTGACCTCCATAGAGGGCATCGTCTCCGGCTAGACCATAGGTGGTGTCGTTGCCTTCGTTCCCAAAGATTTCGTTATCTCCGGTACCGCCAAAAATGGAATCATTACCACTCAGACCAAAAATAGTCGCATCAGGATTATTGGGTCCGGGAACAATAACATCATTCCCCCCTTGTCCACGAACTTCTGTGACACCGGTGAGGGTCGGTTGGATTCTATTGTCGCCTGCGGCTTGTTCACCCAGGACGAGATTTCCTCCCCCGATACCGCCACCAACTACCTCTAAACCCGAACTTCCACTAATATCTGACATATCTCCTCCACACGAGAGTTGTACACTTGAATTTCAACAATGGGATTCTACAATAGGAGTCGTGTATCTGGCAGATTATTTCTGCTATTGAGGTACAAATTTACCAGATCTTTCGTTTAGTCTAAGCCAAATCCGGTCTGGCTTACATGGAAAAATAACAGAAGACCCAGTGTATCAAAATATTATGAGATTTAAGTGATAACTGGGATGTTTTAGCAACTTGACTTTAAGTTTTCATTATGGGACACTTTATTTTCCTCACTAGAGTGAGGATCAGTTATCAACAAGTCAATTTCTAAAAATTCTGTACCAGAATATCAGAATTGCTTGAGAGAATGCAATAGGTTTTGGCATGGCCTCCAAAAATGATGGGATGACCGGCGTACTGACAACCCTATACAACCTCAGCCTGAGTTACCTCCTCACCCCAAACACCTTTACCCCTAAAGACTCGTCCGGAAAAGATCCAATGAGACGCCTGTACTTCCCAATGATGGAATTCCCCGAGTCGAGCATTGGAACTATCTGATTACCGATCCGGTCTGGAAACAGGGGTCAGGACAAATAAACTCGAGAAACACCAATATAAAAGCTACGTGTCACCATACCATTTACGGTGACGCTGATTGTGCATTAATTGTTCCCAACTTATCCCACAAAATTGAGAATTTTTGAGAAACGACATAAATCAGCCCGTTATCGGGTGAGTGTGTCCGTGTGTGTGGAATAGCAGACGGATGAAGAATTTTCTGGACTCCCTTTTTGAGAAACAACAGGTATTGATCATTTTCCTTTTAGCTTCAGCGTTAAATTCGTTAAAATTCTCACAGTTAGCACGATCAGAATATCTGCTTTGATGATTTGATCTGTTTTCAGACCCTAAGTTCAAACGACAATCCTCGATCACCGACTGTTCCTCACTTTGAGCCATGAATAACCCCCTAAAAAATTCTCTGACTAAACCCTGTTTTCCCTTACAAGTTTTTACAAAAACGTCCTTACAGTCTGTCTTTTCTGGCGAGGGAATTCGTCAATTGACTTTAACTCTGATTTTAGGAGTCACTGCTTCTGTTGGAACCCCTACCCCGCTCAACGCTCAACCCTCCCCGGCTTTCCTGCGAAGATTGCCACAAACTCCCCCACCCCAACAACTCGTTCAAGCCCAAATCATTTATGTTGATCCTGTTAATGGAGTTGATGGCGAAACTTCGGGAAATCAAGCCCTACCCTTCCGTACTATTACCTCCGCCTTACAAAACGCCAAATCGGGCGTTACGGTTCAACTCGCACCGGGAACCTATAGCCAACAAACCGGAGAAATCTTCCCCATTTCTGTTCCTAATGGTGTTGTGTTGCAGGGAGATGCGTCTAATAATGGTCAAAATGTGGTGATCACTGGAGGTGGAAATTTTGTCAGTCCCACTTTTGCTCGTCAAAATATAACACTGAGAAGCGAGGGAAACAGCCAAATTAGCGGCGTAACTCTCACCAATCCGAATACACGTGGTACCGCTCTCTGGGTGGAATCCTCTTCACCTACAATTACGAATTCAACTTTTTTCAATAGCAAACGGGATGGTATTTTTATTAGTGCAGAAGGAAATCCTAAAGTTGAGAATAATATCTTTATTCAAAATGAAGGAAATGGTATTTCTGTTGCTCGTTCCGGTCAAGGAGAAATTCGCAGTAACTTATTTCAAAATACTGGATTTGCTATTTCTATTAATGACCAAGCTGCACCTCAAGTTCTGGAAAATCAGATTATCGAAAACCGAGATGGGATTGTCGTTTCACATTCCGCTCAACCGATACTGCGTAATAATCTCATTGAAAATAATAGCCGAGATGGAGTCGTGGCGATCGCTCAATCTCAACCCAATTTAGGGACTTCTGAAAATCCGGGAAATAATATTATTCGCAACAATGGTCGCTACGATGTTTACAACGCCACTCGCGGAAATACTTTGTTAGCGGTAGGAAATGAGATTGATGAAAGTCGAATTTCTGGGGCGGTGGAGTTTGTGGCGGCGTCTGTAAATGCACCGAATGTTGATCTGTCTGCGGGGAGTTTATCTGATTTGCGGGGTCATTGGGCGCAACCTTATATTGAGGCTTTAGTGACTCAAGGAATTATGTCAGGATTTGAGGATGGTTCGTTCCGCCCCGATGAACCGATTACTCGGGTACAATTTGCAACGATTGTACAAAAAGCATTTTCACCCGCCCCTCAGCAACCTGCAACTAATTTTAGTGATGTGTCTCAAAATTTTTGGGGATACAACGCGATTCAAACGGCTTATCGGGCGGGTTTTCTCTCGGGGTATCCAGATGGTAAGTTTAAACCCAACGAACAACTGACTAGGGTTCAGGGTATTGTCGGGTTAGCGAAGGGTTTGGGTTATACCTCTGAGAATACTAATCTATTGTCGATCTATCAAGATTTCAATCAGATTCCCAACTGGGCGTTACAAGCCGTTGCCGGAGCGACTCAAAAGCAACTGATTGTTAATTATCCTCAGCAAAATCAGTTAAATCCTAATCAAGTCGCGACTCGTGCTGATATTGCGGCGTTTGTTTACCAAGCCTTGGTTAATGCGGGAAAAGCTCAAGCGATTGATTCTCCTTACCTAGTGAGTAATCCGTAATTAGAGATTGTGAGGTCAAAATCTCCCGACCTCCCGACTTCCGCTAGACATCCGAAACCTAGAACTTGACATCAAAACACCAACCTTCCTGAGTGGGAAAGCTGGTGCTTTGTTTAGCTTAGTTATAGTTAGGGTCTTTATTAAGGCTGACCCCATTTGAACGATAAAAAGGGATTTATGGTTAGGGTCTCTAATATCGGTTGACCCCATTTGAGATTGTTTCTATATTTTTGCAGGGATCGCAGGTGATCCTTTATTTCGTAATATTTTCTTTATTTTCTTTTCTTTAAGGGTTATATATCTTTATCTATAATTGTAAAGTTATGTTACTTGGACTGGGAGGAACGACGGCTCGCTCGGTTTTCTAGGCGAAATAACCAAACCATCAAAGCCACAACACCGACTTGAAGGGCTAAGTTGGGTAACGCAGAAGCAACTTCTCGCCCGGCTAACACTTGGGCCAAAAAGACTAAAGCCCCAATAAAGCCAGAAGCCCCAAATCCGACATAAATAAATTGCCGTAGCCCTCGATACGGAGTCTTGAGTTCAGCTTTGAGACGGGCGTACTTTTCGGGTGAGAGTTGACTTTTGGGAGACTGACGATTTGAGTTGGGCTTGGACATGAATTTTGCGAAGAGTTGCTCGGTATATTTTACTATTCTCTGTCGAGAACTGCATCCCAACTCAGAAAGCAAAATCTCCCAATCTCCCTATCCGTTAAACAGTTTAGCGAACTAAGAGTAGTATCGTTTGCAGACAACCAATAATCACCCCTAACACCCCTCCTAAGTTAACAATGGCTTGTAACTCACTTTTGACAATACCATTCACCGCCACTTCTAATTCTTGGGGAGAAGTCGCCATAACGCGATCAATAATCACCTGATCAATATTTAAAATCGGAATCACTTGAGCGACAATTTTTTCTAAATCTCGTTCGAGATAACGTTCTAACACCAAAGCTAATTCTTGACTCACCAACTCTAAAGAATTGCTGACTACAGGTGAAGTTTGCAATCGCTTTAAAATCAAAGTAGAAACATTTTCCCAATCAATCGATTGACTTAAACCTTGAATAATATCAATGCCTCGTTCTTGCAAATAATGACGCACTGAATCTCGAATGGTTTTGCGAAGTTGGCGTACTGTAGAAACAGGTAAATTTTGCAGGGATAAATTTTGTAACCATTCTTGCAGTCGTTGTCGCATTCCCAAAGCAATAATTAATTCTGCTAATCTACGATTGGTTTCCTCTCTTTCATCTAAACAAAAAGTTCGTAAGCGCGTTAAGCTATTTCGCAGACCAAACAAATTGGCAACAACCCAATAAGTACCACTAGATCGTTCTCGAAAGCCTTCATCAATAATAGAAATATTGCGATCGGTGAGAAAATCTATTAAAGCCTGTCGGATGACTTCCGGAGGAATGACAACTTCTACTAACCAGTCAGAAAGCTGGCGAGCTTGTTTGTCTGTTAACTGAAATTCAAGTAAAACTTGATCAAAAATTTGATTGAGTTGAAGTTCGAGAAAATCTTCCCGTCTCGCCCAAATTTTCAGAATTCGAGGTAAAGATTCTCCGAGTAAGTCATGTAAAACCCCGGCTAAAATTTTAGCAGTTTTTTGTTGAGTATCGGCTTGAACTTGCTCTAAAGCTAACCGGAGTAGCCAATTAATTGTCGCTTCCATTCGTTCGAGTTTTAACAAGCGACGGGCTAAATTTTGTAACTCCTCTGGTGTGAGGAGAGAACTCATAATTGTATCTGAAACTCGTTTAGATAAGCGTTCCTGGTTGCGGGGAATTAAACCGGGTGTAAAAGGGAGTGTACGTCCACCGACTCGGATGGGACGATAAGGACGAAATAACATTTTTATGGCTAAATCATTCGTGAAATAGCCGATAATTCCACCTAAAATTGGCGGAGCAATTAAAATCCAAAGTTCAAACGAGTTTGCCATATTGAGTTATCAGTGATCAGCGATCAGTTACCTGCTTCATAACACTGATACAACTAACGGATTACTGCTGACTATTCACTGTTTTTGTGACCACCAACACTCCCATCATACCGCCTGCGATCGCATAATGGGTTGCTTGTCGGAAGCCCGCAGTCTTAGCCAGAGCGACTTGTTGACGACCGATTGGAAATTGATCAAGACTCGGGTTAATATAAGCATATTCTTCCCTCAAACCAAACCGTTTGGCAGTCGGAACCACCACTGTATTTAAGTACCACTGCTGGAAACTTCTCAACCCGACATCACTCGGACGGTTCAGATCTAGAATTGCTGCGGTTGCGCCCGGTTTGAGAACCCGATAGAGTTCTTGTAGACTGAGGGGAATATCAATAACATTTCGCAAACCATAGCCCATGGTTGCACAATCAAAGGTATTATCTGCAAATGGGAGATCCAAGGCATCTGCTTCTATCCAAGAGATCGGGGCGAGTGGAACAGTAAACGGTTTTTGGCGAGTTTGAGCGATCGCGAGTTGTTCAGCAGAAAAATCTACGCCAGACACCTGACCTTGAGTTCCTAGCCGTTGAGCGAGCAATAAAGCGAGATCTCCACTCCCACAACATAAGTCTAAGCCCGTTTGTCCGGGTTGCGCCTGACTCCAGTGGAGAGCCATCTTTTTCCAGATGCGATGGCCTCCCCAACTGAACTCATCATTCATCCGATCATAGACGGGAGCGATGCGATTAAAAATGCCTTGAATTTTCTGTTTGTCATCCATCAGAACTCTGCTTTTTGACATTCTCCCTTGTTCAACCCATCATTATAACAGGGAATTCTAGAATCACTTCTAAAGTTTGCGATCTCAGCTAGAAGTTTCTTTCTATCTCTCCCGACCTCTCCCTCTCCCCATCTATTCGGATGAATTCGTGCATTTTGCCCCATGATCGGGTAAAATTTAACTATAGTAAGTGGGGCTGGGCGTGTCCTCACTATAAAATGCTCGAATCCTGCACTTTGGTAACAGAGATCGTTCAAGATGCAGCAGGTGGGAGAAGCCAGCAGCTTGTGTTCGCATCGCTGTTGGGAGTACGTCACTTAGAGATAGACAAAAGTTAGCGCACTTCTCAGGATAAGTTTAAAATGCTCCATCGCAAGATCTATCAACTTTGTTGTGACGGTCGTGAAGTTTCTATCTTCTTGCGGGATCAACAACGCTGGATAGAGAAAGCCCGTATTCTCGACATAGAGGGAGATCTAGTCACCCTGCGTTATGAAATAGAGGAAGATGACGAAATCTCTTCTTGGGAAGAAATGGTGCGTCTAGAAAGTATTGGTGCTGTCAGCCAGCAGTTAGCCTCGGTATCGAGAGGATATTTTGATCCTCAAATTGCAGAAGATTGTCCAGAAGCCGAACAAATTCGTAATCCTTCTTCTGACTCGAATCCAGAATAATCGGCCAGGCGATGAGTGCGATGGTTAACAGCAAGCTGGGGTAAATCATCACAACTAATGATGTCTTGCTGAGTTCCACCCGATCTCGCCTTTTTCCATCGCTCACCGACTAATCCCGATCTTCTAACTCTTGACTGGCTTCAAATACCGGACAGCAACCGTCTGGTGTCACTTTAAAGTTGAAAAAAGCCGAAGAGGGATTGGTACAACGTTGGCCGCGATAATAGAGGCAGTTACCGCAACATTCTAACTCAGAGGGAAAAACCGGATCACTCCCTTGACTGAGTAATTCTCGTTGGGAGATCCCCCGCAATACCAATTCCTCACCTTGCCAACGCACTTCCACCATCCCGGTATCAGCAAAGCTCTGCCAACGCGGATCGGTGGTAATCGATTGAGAAACCACAATGTTAATTTCTGTGGCTAACTCAGCAACTTCTGCCTGATAATGGGTTTCGGGTAAAGCAGGCTGTATAAACGTTTCACCCACAGGCAATTGAACCAATGTCCCGGCCGAAGGATAGTGGAGTTGGTAGCGGTTGCGTAACTCATCAAGGTTCGTCAAGTCTGCTAAATATAAGGGAGAGCCATGCACAAAAATAACGTGTTGAGGACGCACATTATGAATGAGTTGCGTGATACCTGCCCCGTCACTATGTTCTGAGAGGAAATAAGTTTCCACTCGCTGAAACTGAGACTCAAGTTCTGGCGGAATCTTTAATGCCTGTCCGGGTCTTTCGGGCCAAAATAAAACCCAAGATTCGCGTTGATAATCAGCATATTGTTGTCCCCACGTTTCGCGTTCGGCAATCACCACACAGGGAAACTCACTCAAAGTTGGACTTTGTTCCGATGTTAGGCGTCGAACTCGGGGACGAATACGTTCATCCCAAAACAAGGGTTGATGTTGAGCAAAATTCTGTACACTGGTTGGAAAATAGGGCAGAAGTTCTAGATAAATATCACAGCCTTGAGACACTTGGCGATCAACCCAAATATCAATATCACGACCTGTAAAATAGTGATGGCTGCGAAGCAACATCAACAACTCTTGTCCTAAGCCCAGGGGGGGAGTCGGAAACAAGATTGAATATCCAGAGGTTAAAGCCTGTTCAATACGCTCTGCTAACTGGTTTTCAAGCTGACGTCGATGGGGATGACGGGCGGTTCCATAAGACCCTTCTAAAATCAAAACATCCGGTTTGAGACTCCGTAACTCTCCAAGGGGTAATCCTTCTACGAGTCGAGAATTGGATAGGAAAAAATCACCCGTGTACAGCAATTTATAGGTTCGTTCGGGAGCATGATATTTCAGTAAAATCGCTGCTGCACCGGGTAAATGGCCAGCCGGAAATAAGGTAGCAGAGAGTCCCTTTTGGAGTTGAATCTCAGATTTCCAAGATAAAGGCTGACAAAATTGCGGCATCTCCTGCGGGGAAATTTCTGGCCAATTTAAAGGCAGGAGTTGAGCCGTGACTTCACTCGCGTAAATCGGCAGTTGAGGATAGGCTTGATGGAGTGCGAGTAAACCAATGGCATGATCGGCATGAGCATGGGTACAGAACACAAAATCAGCAGGCTGGGAGCGTTTACTCGTTGCTAATAAGGGTGAAATATCCTGTATGCCACAATCGAGTAAGATTCGATGAGGCCCCATTCGTAGCATCAGACAAATCCCCTCATCAGCATGGCCAACGCTATAAGGGAAACATTCCAGGTCAATCACAAGGATCAGTCAATATTAAGAATTTAGTTTAGATTTTAATTCGGCGATCGATTTTTGATAAAAAAATGTTAACAAGTGTTTCAAGCCAGGAGCAGCAAATTGTTATGTCTATTGCTCAATTTCAAGAATTTTTTGACCATTGTGTGGGAACTTGGACAACAGAACGCACCTATCACTACTTGACTCATCAGGAGGTTGAACGCTCACATACTGAGTTTGTGATCTATCCAATCAACTCGGAGATTAAATCTCAAGTGCTAGCGGATAACCAATGTTCTACTGAACATAACTTAGAGGAGTTACCGGGATATCGACTGGCTTTTGAGACAGTTTCAGAAAAAGGGGACAAGGTATCCCAACAGTTACATATTTTGTTTGTTCCTCAAAAGGTTGAACTTCCCTACATTGAAGGAGATTATCTTCGAGATAAAGCCTATGAAGAAGCTAAACCGATGATTGCTCATTTCCGGTACGATGTTCACACCCGAGAGCTGTTAATGACGACTCAGTATAGTCGCGTGGTTTCTGTTGATTCGATCACCTTGATTAATCCTCAGTTACGCATTCGGAAAATCTTAAACTACCAGCGTCCTTTAGAAGATCAACCCCTAGAAACTGTTGTTTTAGCAGGGTTTGGTGTTGAACAAAAACAAGCCGATAACAGTTAACCATAAAGTTTAAAATTGTAACTTCCTGCATAGCAACTGTTCTAGGGAAATTAGCAATCTTATCTTGGCTTCAAACGTTCAAAAACTGATGACTTTGTAAAGACTCAACTGCCTAACTGGGTCTGACAGGGAAACCAGATAGGGTAGTTAACACACTCACCCTATCTGCTAGAGAAGGCAGGGTACAAGAGAGCAGAGGAGAATCTAAACCTCTTGCTTTCACTTATCCTACTATCAACCTTAAATTTCAAGCAGAATGCAATGATTTCTTAAGCTTTTACTGGATGACAAACTGAGTTCCCCGATAGCATCCTTGAAAGGAAGTTAATTGAGTTCCGGTGAGTTGATTGAGTTGAGTCACTAAAGCCGGAGTTCCTTTGTTATCTGCGGAATTCCAGCTATAAACAAAATCTCCTAAGAATTTTTCAGTTCCTTCGTGACTATACTCCTCAATGGGAATTCCAGAAATACCTGTCACTTTTTGATCATGGTATCCATTGACAATAATTTTCTCAATCTCAACACCGGGTTCTACCTGTATATTCCAGTTGACAGGTTCGTAGGATGACAACGCCAAAATAATCGGTTTCCCTTGACGGGTGACTCTCACCTGGGCTTCTCCAGTCGGATGATTATTACCGCTATGATAAGAGTGAGATTCATACACTCCCACCAAATGCAGTTCTTTATCCCCAGAAGCAGAAGTTACAAAAGCTGAAAAATCCTGTGAACCTCCCACCCCACAACTCGCAGTCGGAGAAACTGGAGTCACAGGTATAGGTTGAATGGCTTGTTTTTGTTCCTCTCTAGGAGATAATAAAGAAGACCAATTTGCAATTCCAACTCCTGCAATTAAAGCCGCACCCAAACCAATTGGAATGAGTCTTAGCCAACTACGAAGGGGATTGAAACGAGTCAGTTTTCCGAGGGTGTAGCGAGTATCACGGAAAGGATTACTATTTCCATCCAAAGAAGCCAGCAACCCTAAACCTTCGGGCTGATCTAACAAACCTTGAATAATTTTACCCTCACCCACATAAAGATTGCGAGTTTTGCGATCCAATAACAACCAATACCGATCAACTTCGGCTAATTGGTAGTTGTGTAAATCATAGCTGACTTGGGGATGTTCAATAAAGACTTGCCAAGCTAAACTGTTAGAAGTTCCTGTTGTTTGACCATCGGTGTAAAAGGGTTGTTCGAGATCCGGTTCCCAACGCCAAGCAACCCAGCGATTTTCTGCATTGTAGCCTAAAGATTGTTCTAGGCGAGGATGAGCAGAAATGTCTAAGCGTTTGATTAATTTAGACATAGTGTGTAGGAGTGAAATGTGATAGTGTGAATAGAATCGTTCTGGATGGGTAAGGGCTGATTGTAGATGATTGTAGAGAGACACTATGCTAGTATCTCATTTTGTCACGGATTATTCAAGGTTGCCAACTTTTTAAGACATTTTAAATGGCTCTACAGGAATAACGGGATTTGATACAATTCTAGGCGACAGGGAACCGTTTGAAGTTTTGGCGATCGCTGTGTTCTGAATTTCTTTGTAACTTTTACCTTGTTCCTGCTTTAAAATGATTTTTGATACTTTTAAACCCCAAGTTATTTTTCTTGATGCTGTTGGAACGTTATTTGGTGTACGAGATAGTGTGGGTGCAGTTTATGCAAAACTCGCCAATCAGTTTGGAGTGATCGCTGAACCCAATTCTTTAAATCAAGCATTTTTTCAAAAGTTTGCTACTTCTCCTATCATGGCTTTCCCGGAAAAAAGTCTTGAAGAAATTCCTCAGTTAGAGTTTGAATGGTGGGAATTAATTGCGATCAACACTTTTAAACAGGTGGGTTTATTTAAAGAGTTTGAAGACTTTTCAGAGTTTTTTAAAGTTCTTTATGCCTACTTTGAAACCGACGAGCCTTGGTTTGTTTATCCCGACGTACAACCGATGTTAAAACAATGGCAAAATCAAGGCATTGAACTGGGAGTTTTGTCTAACTTTGATTCCAGATTGTATCCTGTTTTAGAAGCACTAAACTTAGCTGAATATTTTAACTCTGTTACCATTTCAACTCATGTGGGTGCTGCAAAACCAGACCCCAAAATTTTTACAATTGCATTACAAAAACATCAATGTTCTCCTGAAAAAGTTGTACATATTGGAGACAGTTTTAAAGCCGACTATCAAGGGGCAAAAGCTGCCGGAATTCGAGGGATTTTAATTGATCGAAATGAACAAGAAAAATCAGACTTAATCAAATGTACAAGCTTGAAAGAGTTGCAATTTTAAACTCTGATTTGTTAAGCCTAAATCATCGCATCAACGGGAATCGTGATATCAGGAAAAGCAAGAGGAGAAATATTCCCGTCTTTTAACGTCATTTTAGATCCATATTCACGTCCATTAGGTTGACGGTAAACAATTAATTCCCCAGTTTGCAAATTCACTAGCCAATATTCCGGGATTCCCGCCTCAGCATAGAGGTGATATTTTACCGTTGAATCCTTCTCTAAACTGGTATTAGCATATTCAATCACCCAAAAGATATTTTCAGGATAAGGATGATGAGTCAGATACTCTCGCCCCAGAGGTTCGACAATGGCGATATCCGGTTCCGGTTCCGACTGGTTGGGTAGGGTAATGGGTTTAGCGGGACTCACAAGGGCGTGATCACCGAGTAAACGGGTGAGATATTGACCTGCTGTTCGACTAAAAAACGCATGAGATTCGCCTTCTGGGGACATTTGAACAATTTCTCCGGCTAACAACTCCACAGGGCGATCATCAAGTAACCCGGTTTTAATCATGTGGTGGTAATCTTCTAGGCTCCACTTTAGCGTTGATAGTGTCATCTTTCACCTTGATCAACCTTCGCTTTAGTCTATCATTGATGCTTTTAGTATACTACGCCAACAGTTCAAGAATGGCGATTTATAACCTTTGATTCAATTCTAGTCTGAGATTTAGTTTTTGAGATCTGATTATAATATAATAAATGACAGATTGTGGGTAAGTCTCGAAGAAAAATTTAAAGTTTTTTAAAGACAAAAAGCTTAATTTTTAGACGGGAGAGGAAGCATTTTTTAACGCCTGACAGTCTTATTGACAATTTAGATTATTCTTTTTTGACCACAGATTGTTCTAGTTAGCAACTCATCAATCTCCTAGCCATATTGTCACCCCGTCAGTTAATATTTTTCTTTAGGTCAAAATGGGTGTTAAACTAAAGGAATGAAAAAAAGTTATTTTATCGTCATTGATAACTTAGACTTGCCTAAATCCAAATGGTCAGGATTTCTAGTTCAACTAGAAGGAGGGGGTCGCAGTTCATCAGATCGAGAAAAGGCTAGACAAATTATCGAAGATTTGTG
>NZ_AAVU01000082.1 GCF_000169095.1 Lyngbya sp. PCC 8106 | reverse complement strand
CCCGTAGATAAGCAAACAAACAAGTAGACCAGTAGACTTCAGTAAATTTACGCAATTTTTGAGTCGGAAAAAAACATTAAAAATCCGTAAGTTAACGGATTCGCTGAACCCTACTTTGCGCTTATAATCCTGATTATAAAGGATTGAATACGCAATGAACTGAGGACACAATATCTATGATTTTTATTATTCCGATTGTGTTGGGAGCGGTTGCTCTTGGTAGTGCGGTTTTTGGCGTAGGAGCAGGTGTATCAGGCGTTTCTAATATGCAGGAAGCGGATAAAATTGGCAAGAATGTACAGAAACGACATGATGTAGCCAGAGAACGCGCAGAACAGGAATGGAAAAAAACTCAACAACTTGCAGAAGAATATGGTCAACTGCAAATTGACGTGAAAATCCGCACAATTGGTCGGTTTATTGCTTTTATTGAACGCATTGGTCAAAAAGGTTCCCTAAAAGATAAACGATTTTTAGAAGGTTTAGAAGGCTTTTCCATTGAAGATCTCAAGGCGTACAAAGCAGAGGCTTTAGAAGCTCATAAAATAGCGACGGGAGGATTTAAAGCAGTAGGAGCAGGAGCAGGAGCAGGAGTCGCAGCAGGTCAAGGAACGTTAACAATGGTGGGGCTTCTAGGTACTGCCAGTACCGGAACTGCTATTTCTGGACTCAGTGGTGCTGCGGCTACGAACGCAACCTTAGCTTGGTTGGGGGGTGGTTCTCTGGCTACGGGTGGAGGGGGAATGGCTCTCGGTGCTATTGTACTCAATGGAATTATCGCTGGCCCTGCTTTAGCAGTCACAGGATTTGTATTAGCAGGTGAAGGCAAGAAAAAACTCACAAAAGCACGGAAGTATGAGTCTGATGCTAACACTAAAATTACCGAAATTGAAGAAGCTCAGGACTTGCTGAAACAAATAAAAAACAGAGTGATTGAGTTGAAAAATTTGCTGGAAGACTTGAATATTCGTGCTGCTATCGATTTGAATGAATTAGAATATCAACCCTTTAACATTGACCGAGATGCTGCTAAGTTTCAACAAGTAAAATTATTAATGAAAGCCATGTCGGAAATTATGAAAAACCCAATTTTAGATAGTGTGGGAAATTTGAATCCAGCGACTAAAAATCTGCGTGAAAAATATCGTTATCTTTAAGGAGTATGAACATGGGTACTAAGGTAAATCATGTAGATGTTCTTAACAGTTTGACCGATCCGCTTGAATCTGTGCGTGAAATTGTTACAGCTTGCACAGACTATCTAAAAATTGCTGAGGAAGAACGCACCAAAAGACAGGAAATCAAAGCCTGGGAAAAAACAACTATCGCTCAAATTAACGCCCAACGGGACGTATTAATTGAATATTTAGAGCGTTCCTTTGATGAACGGGCTAAGAATTTTCGTCAACTGTTTAATGTAGTGGATAAAGCTATTGATAACGGTGATAACGAACAATTAGCTTTGGCTTTACATTCAATCACTGAATTGGCAAAGTCTAGCCCGTTTAAAGATTTAGCCAATTTAACCTCGGTGAAAGCCGCTTTGAACGATCCGAATCACGAATGGACGTTTTAAGGTAATAATCAGTAGTAGGATGGGTGTTACTCATCCTACAAACTTTTTGATGATATATTAGATAATAAATTTATTTTTTGGTCGATCAGGTTGCTATAATTTATAAATAGAATAATGCCGAATTTATATATAATTGCAGGTGCAAACGGTTCGGGAAAAACGACCACATCTTTGCAAATACTCCCGAATATTCTGGGAGTGCTTGAATATGTCAACGCCGATGAAATTGCTGCGGGTCTTTCTCCTTTTAATCCTGAATCTGTGGTAATTCAAGCCGGACGATTAATGTTATAAAGACTGGAAACCTTAGTTAACGCTGAAGTTGATTTTGCTTTTGAAACTACCCTAGCAACTCGCAGTTTTGTCCGTTTTTTGAGAAAATGTAAAAGTAAAGGGTACAGGATCAACTTAATTTACTTTTGGTTACAAAGTCCAGAATTGGCGATCGCACGGGTACGCAGACGGGTAGAAAGCGGGGGTCACAATATCCCAGAAGATACCATTCGCCGTCGCTATAAACGGGGACGAAAAAACCTCACTGATTTGTATTTGCCTTTATGCGATACTTGGATAGTCTACGATAATTCTGGAACTTTTCCTCAAGTCGTGGCTGCATTCGGAAACAATCAAGAGATAATCATTTATGAACCCGCAACCTGGAATCAAATCAACCTCTGAAAATAACCCGCACATTCCTTTATCTGAACTCCACCAACAAATTGACGCCGGGGTAAAACAAGCGATCGCGAACTCTATCGAAAGACACCGAAAACTGGGGGAATCAATTAGTATTTGGAAAGATGGAAAAGTCGTCACCCTAACCGCCGATCAAATTCCTCCCCTTTCATCAACTCATCACATCCAGAAGCAACCGAGGTAAAACCAATGGTACAACAAATACCAGAAACTCAAACTAATATCATCTATCCCGACAGCGACGGTCAACCAATGGCGGACAATACCCTACAATTTCGATGGATTGTAACAATAAAAGAAAATCTAGAAATCTTGTTTTCTCAGGATGAAAACGTCTTTGTAGCAGGTGATTTATTGTGGTATCCGGTTGAGGGAAAGCCGAAAATTTGTCAAGCACCCGACGTTTTGGTTGTCTTTGGAAGACCCAAGGGTGAGCGGGGTTCCTATAGACAATGGGACGAAAATAATATTGCTCCTCAAGTTGTTTTTGAAATCCTATCGCCGGGAAATCGCCCCCAGGAAATGATGAGGAAACTGCTTTTTTATCAACAATATGGTGTGGAAGAATATTACATTTACGATCCCCAAGACGTTGAATTTATGGGTTTTATGCGCGTCAACGAACATTTAGAAGAAATTGAGAATATCCAGAGTTGGGTGAGTCCTCGGTTACAAATTAGCTTTGAACTGACAGAAAATACCTTAGAAATTTATCGTCCCGACGGGCGAAAGTTTCTGACTTCTGTAGAACTTAATCAACGCGCAGAAGAAGAATATCAACGCGCCGAAGAAGCTATTGCTCAACTCGAAGAAGAACGAACCCTCAGACAACAAGAACAACAACGTTATCAAGCATTAATTGAACGGTTGCGAGAACAAGGAATTGATCCAGAACAATTTTTAAACGGTTAATTTTATCAAAAGCGATCGCTCAACTAATTTGTTATAATTATACAAATAGTCTCGGTTGAGTTTTTAGACACAATTATGAACACTATAAGACTCTTTAAAAATGGCTCCGCTCAAACGCTAGTATTGCCAGATGAGTTTCAATTTGATAGTGATGAAGTTTATATTAAAAAAATAGGTTCTGTTGTTATTCTCATTCCCAAAGATAACCCTTGGCAATCTTTATTTGATAGTCTAAACCTGTTTTCAGAGGATTTTATGGAAACTCGTCAACAGCCCGAACTAGAACAGCGAGAGGATCTATTTGCATAAGGTGTGTTACGCGATTGCCAACACACCCTACATTGTATAAACTCGCCGCTTTCTTTAACTAAATAAAACGAATCGGACTATTATCTAAATCCTCTCCAATTTCAAAATCCGTAACCCCTTCTAAAATAGCGATTAATTCATTCGCCCCAGACGTTCGTAAAAAGATCGCCGTTCCGACTGAAAACCCTTCAGGAGATTCATTAAACAAATAGTCACCCGAAGCACTCAACTGAATAATATCCTGAGTGGAATCAAAATCAAGAATCAACGCATAATCATCCACACCTGAAAAATCATCATCAGTTTGATTGTCATAATAAACCTGTGCTTCATCCCCCAAAACAAACGTATCAAACCCATCCCCACCATAAAGCGTATCAATCTCAATCAGTCCGGGAATATCAGACTCAACATCAACTCCAATTAACAGATCATTCCCCTTATCTCCACTCACATAATCATTACCCGTTCCGCCAATAACAGTATCATCCGCCCGACCCCCATACAACAAGTCAGACGCAGTACCGCCATCGAGAAAATCATCCTGTCTATCGCCTCGGAGAAAATCTTTACCGTCTCCCCCAAACAAACTATCTTGGTCTAGACCCCCGTAGAGAACATCCTCATCCGCCCCGCCATCAAGGAGATCACTTCCTGCATTTCCAATCAGAATGTCATCCCCCGCATCGCCCGTGAGAGTATCATTATCCTCACCGCCAAACAGAGTATCATTGCGTTCACCGCCATCAAGGGTATCATCGCCTTTATCACCGTAGAGAAGGTCATTCCCGGTACCACCCAAGAGAGTGTCAACATTCACCCCTCCATAAAACGTATCGTTTCCAGTTCCTCCCTCTAGGTAGTCATCGCCAATATTCCCCTGTAAAAAATCATTACCACTTTCCCCCAGTAACGTGTCATTATTGCGTCCGCCATAAATAATGTCATTTCCGTCGTTTCCATTCAGGGAGTCATCGGCTTGCAAACCCGAAATCGTGTCATCTCCACCCCGTCCTGTAATTAAATCTCGGTTATTGGTTCCGATTAAGAGATTATTTCCATCATCACCTTCTAACCCCGTCTCAGGCGGTAATGGAGTGGGTTCGGGTGTGGGTTCAGGAGTAGGTTCAGGTGTGGGAGTTGGGTCGGGTGTGGGAGTTGGGTCGGGTGTGGGTGTTGGGTCGGGTGTAGGCGTTGGGTCAGGTGTAGGCGTTGGGTCAGGTGTCGGTGTTGGGTCAGGTGTGGGAGTTGGGTCAGGTGTGGGAGTTGGGTCAGGTGTGGGGACTGGAATGGGTGGAAGTGTGGGTACGGGTGTCGGAGTTGGCCCGACAGGAGTTGGCGTGGGTTCTAGAATAGGAGGCGGAGTGGGTTCAAGCGGTGCGAATGCTTCTCCATTTTCATCCTGTCTTGACCTCCTCTGAATGTCAACTTCCCCTCTACTCGCATTCAACGTGACTGTATCGACATCGCTCAAGTCTAAAATTTTGTTTAAGTTATCTTGTTTACGAACCATTTAACATCCCTCACACAGAGTAGTGCTGTCCAAACTACTCTAAACTAAGATCCATAGAGTAACTTACCCAAACTTTAGCAATGCAAGCGAACTATTCCCTGTCGTACCCGCTGATTGCGACGAATACTCCCGCTACAATTGATCTGATTCTCAATTTCAACGCCCAAACTCAAGCAGAAACTTCTCCCCGTCGTCCATTAAACCTTAGTTTGGTAATTGATCGTTCCGGTTCGATGGCGGGTCAATCTTTGCGTTATGCGATCAAAGCCGCTCAACAATTGGTCGAATCTCTCACTGCTGATGATATCGTTTCTGTGGTCATTTATGACGATCAACCGGAAACAATATTAACTCCTCAAACTGTAGAAGATAAAGCCGCCATTTGTAAACAAATTGGTCGCATTCGCGCCGGAGGTTGTACCAACTTAAGCGGGGGTTGGTTAATGGGATGTGATTGTGTCAAATCTCGCCAAACGTCTGACCGACTTAACCGGGTATTATTGTTAACAGACGGACAGGCGAACATGGGCATTACTGACCCGAAAGTTATCACCAAAACCGCCCAAAATCAAGCCGAAACAGGAATTATTACCACAACTTTAGGGTTTGGAAGCTATTTTAATGAAGATCTGCTGATTAGTATGGCAGATGCAGCAGGCGGAAACTTTTATTTTATTCAATCTCCCGATGATGTCGCCCAAGTTTTTAGAATTGAATTAGAGAGTTTAACCGCAGTTGTTGCTCAAAATCTCACCGTTAAATTACAACCGGAAACCGGAGTTAAAATTACCGAAGTTCTCAACAATTATCGTTCAAATCGTCAAGGGGAAGAACTGGAGTTATTCTTGGGTGATGTGTATCAAGTCGAAGCCAAACAACTCGCCCTACAATTATCAATTCCAGCCCAAGCCAACCCCGGAGAAATAAAGCTCCTAAGCGTAACCTATGATTATCAAACCCTTGTAGAAGAAAGCATTCAATCTCAATCGGAACAATTCCCCATTTCTGTTACCATTGGTTCAGAAGAACAAGCCAGTGAATCCCAACTTAATTCTACCGTTTTTGAACAAACCAGTCAACTCAGAATTGCTCGTCTCAAAGATGAAGCCATCGCTTTAGCCGATCAAGGTCAGTATAAACAAGCCGCCGAAAAATTACGTTCAGCCGTTGAAGATATCAGGGGTAAACTCTTAGATGAAATCTTTGAAATTGCCGAAGAAATCGAACAATTAAACTATTACGCCCAACGGTTAGAAAATAAAACCCTTGATGCAGCGACTCGCAAAGAAATGCGCGATCAGTCTTACCAAACCCGAAACCGCAGTCGTAGCGACTTAAAATCACGGGGAACTACATCCGGAAATGCGTCAAATTTACCCGGAGTTGAAGAAGCCGGAGATGGGATTTTATTAAAATGTTTTCGTGAGGGGGGTAAATTGCGAGTGCGAGTAATTTCAGAAGGATATAATTCCGATTTTAATGTACAATTTCCCCGCAATATTCGTCAAGAAGGCGTGACTTATGTTGTTGATGAAATTACCCTTTCTCCCAAAGGGGATTTTTATCGGGTAAAAGGAGATATTCGACGTTTAGGAACAGCCACTCCGACCGAAATAAATCCAACTCAAACCCGTTCAAAATCTCTACAAGCCGCCAAAGCAATAGGTAGCTATGAAGATTTAGAAACCGTTGATGATGTGGGAAATGGGGTATTAGTTCAATGCGTTAAAGAAGGGCGTAAATTGAGGGCGCGAGTGGTTTCCGATGGGTATAATCCCGATTACAATATTCGTTTTCCTCGAGATATTCGCGCCGAAGGGGTGTTATATGTAGTCGATGAAGTGCGAGAATCTTCTGATGGAAAATCCTATGCAGCTTATGGAAAAATCCGCCGCTTATTGCAATAGTCGCGCTTTGCGTCGTGATCCGGTGATTTTCACGGGGCAACCCCGGAGAAACCTCAAGGGTGTAAGGGAATTCAGCTTCACTCAGGTGTGCGGTATAATATCCAATAATTTTTCAGATGCAACCGAAGATGTTGTGGAAATATACTTTGTGAAGTACCTATCACCAACGCTGTTCGCTTATGGTGTAGGCTTCCTGCTTCACTCGCCGTTGCCTTTTTGTACGGGTACAAATTGGTCTTACACAGCGTCCACAGGCAGACATCCGGCTTCCCCAGGCTAAGTTTCTACGCTTGGTTTTTGCGTTATTGTTGGAATACCAACAAGGCTATATTATCACAAATTTAGACTGTGCTTTCATGAGGGGCTGTGTGCGGAATCGAATTCCGCACTTTAAACGCCCCGTCCCAACCCCAACACGTTCGTTTTTGGAGTGGGACTTCCCGCACAGAGAGTTAAATTTTTAATTCTTATTTTTTTATTATTAAGGTGACGATTTTCTTGAAGTTGATCGAACATGATAGAGATAGCTCTCTCAAAGCACTGCTGAGAAATTTCCCAGGAGTTAGAGAGGTGTGAGCCATAGTCAACAGTTTACCGAACAACTTTAAATAGCCGTTGTTGACTGGAGAACAAGAACAAAACGGTAAAATTGTCTCAACTCGGTGACGCATTGAGAAACCCAAAAGTTACCAAGCGGAATCACAGAAACGAACAGAAGTTGTTAGGTGTGAGTTGGTCTCAATCGATTCAACTCCCTCGCCTACTACTATCCTCCAAAAATTTGATCGCGATTTCCCTCAGAGACGCTATTGCCTTCGGCTCCAATACAGATTTTCTATGTACTCTTGCCCCACTCACCTCCAAACCTTTATTCGGGCAGTACCCGTTTGTTATCAAACCACCACCTTAAGTGAAGTTTGGTCAATATTCTGCCAGGAAAAATGCGATCGCATCGTTGTGATCAGTCCTCAAGATCATCCTTTAGGAGTGGTTTACCTGTGTCGTTTAATCGGGTCTGTCTTTCCTCCCTCGGATTTGATCACACTCCCCACAGTTGACGAAAAGTTGGATGTCAATCCTCCACAATCTCTCAATGATCTAGATTCCAACCTGCTCGAACCGTTAATTGAGGTTTCCGCTCATTTAACCTGGGAGGAGTTTTGGCAATATCTCCATCAAACAGAAGATTCTCAAACCCACAGACCTGCAAACTCTTATCCCCAGTCTATCGCTTTAGTCAATCCAGACCATCAATTGATTGGATTGCTCGATAGCCTCAAACTTTTGCAATTTTTGGTCAGTCATCCTCACCTGCTTGACTCCACATCCACCCATACCCCAGACGACTCTCATCCAAACGCCGTTGAAACCATTGGAGACACATCTTCGGCTTCCTCAACGACACCCTCACTCTTACAACTAATCGAACAATTACCCATTCCCCTCATGATTCAACAGGAGAATGGCGAAACTCTGGCTCAAAATCAGGCGTGGCGTTCTCAAGTTGAGTTAGACCCCCAATATATCCGTAAAACTCCCGAACCTTCAACCTCTCAATCCGTTTCTACAAATCAGGCTGTTTCCTCATCCGAATGGATCTATTCCCACTCTCCAACTTACTCCTCTGATTCATCCATGTCTGCGGTTCCCTCAGTAGAAGAAACAACAACCGTCTCTGAGGATGGGAATTTTTTACCGGACTGGTCCCCAATGGACACCTCTAACAATACCTACGTTTGTGTCTGTTCTCTCCCCAATCGACGCGAACGAGTTTGGCAGTTTGTCCGTCAACCTTTAGAGCAAAATTGGGCTGTGACTCTCTCCTGTGAACCCTCTCAATTATGGATTGTAATCGCTCAAGAGATCACAGAACAACATCGCATCGCTCAAGAACTCGCCGCTAAAAATGCTGACTTAATACAACTCAACCGACTCAAAGACGAGTTTCTCGCCTGTATTAGCCATGAACTTAAAACCCCTCTCACCGCAGTTTTAGGATTATCAAGTCTGCTCAAAGATCAAGCTCTCGGTTCACTCAATGATCGTCAAGCCCGTTATGCTAAACTTATTCACCAAAGCGGACGTCATCTGATGATGGTGGTCAATGATATCTTAGACTTGACCCGCATGGAAACCGGACAGCTTGAACTCATTCCTGAACCTGTACAGATTCGAGCGATCTGTCAACGAGCTTTTGAAATCGCCGGACAACATCACTCCAACGCAGATAATAACTCCAAATCTTCATCTTCTACTCAGAAGAATGCTTCTGACTCTCCTTCACCCAACCCTCCCAAGCCTCAAGAACGATTTATTTTAGATATCGAACCCAGTTTAGAAACAATTGTGGCCGATGAGTTGCGTTTGCGACAAATGTTAGTTAATCTTCTTTCTAATGCTCTGAAATTTACACCTGATGACAGTCAGATTGGACTACAAGTGAGTTATTGGGAAAACTGGATTGGCTTTACAATTTGGGACAAGGGAATTGGGATTCCAGAAGATAAGCAACATTTGATTTTTCAGAAGTTTCAACAGCTTGAAAGTCCCCTGACTCGAAAATTTGAAGGGACTGGATTGGGATTGGTTCTCACTCAACGTTTAGCGCGTTTACATGGCGGCGATGTCAGCTTTATTTCTAAGCAAGATCAAGGCAGTCAGTTTACCCTGTTGTTACCTCCAAGTCCTCCTCAGCGCAAAGATTGGGGTCTTGATACACGAGACTGGCAACCTTCTCATCCCACGGGTAAGCCTCAAGGTTCTCCCGTTAACCCTCCTCGCCCAAGTCCCGAAATTCAGTCTCGATTAATCTTGATTGTAGAGGCTGCACCGCGTTATATTTTTAGTCTGAGTGAACAACTGACTAACCTCGGCTATCGGGTTGTGATTGCTCGTTCGGGAACTGAAGCACTCGAAAAAGCTCGTTGTCTACAACCTCGGGTGATTTTTCTGAATCCTTTGTTGCCTTTGTTGTCGGGTTGGGATGTTTTAACATTACTCAAAACAAATACTCATACTCATCAGATTCCGGTTGTGATTACTGCGACGTTGGGAGATAAAAAACGCGCTCAACTGAATAATTGTGATGGCTTTTTGAGTTTACCTGTACAAAAACAAGAGTTACAGGGAATTCTCACTGAACTTAAACAAGATTCCCTTTTGAATCAGACTCAACGACTGACGTTATTGTGGCTTAATCCCATTGAACAAGATGCTCAAACTTCTTTATCCTGGGAAAGTCAAAATTCATCCCTCAATGCAGAAACAGTCGAAAATTCTATTCATCATTCCGCTTTAATTCTCCATCATTTTTCTAGTTGTCGGATTTTGGAAGCAGATGATCTCAATCAAGCTGAACTGTTAGCGAGAATTTGGCATCCCGATGCAATCATTTTACAAAGTACCACCGGAGTCAAAGATCCATCCGCATTTCTACACCAACTGAGTCAGCATGAAATTCTGGTTAATCTTCCTCTGATTACTTTAGATCAACCGACCACAAAAATTGCTAATCAAATTGAACCGCTTTCTGTTTTTCCTTGCTTGGTGGCTGAATATTTGGAGAATAATAATAACTCCAGTACAGAACCCTCTCAAACTCTAGAATCGGCTTTATTACAAGTGGTTCAAGTTGCAGTAGGGATGAACTGGAAACCGAATATTCTCTTAGTTGATTTCTCCGTTTTACCTGATTTTCAACCCGAGAGTTCACCAATCGCTGTGACTTCTACAAACTCAGAGTCCTCATCTGGTGAATCTCAACCTTTAGTCAATCTCACCGAAGACAATTATGAACAAAAAGAATCCCCAAAAAGCAGATTTAAAACCAAAATTGATCAGGCTTTAGTTCAGTATCTACAAACCTCCGGGTTTCGCGGATTAATGGCTCAGTCTTGGCCAGAAGTTCTCCAACAAGTTCAATATAAAAGCATAGATTTGTTGTTGATTTGTACGCGAGATTTATCACCCGCTCTTTTGCAAGTTCTCTCAACTTTAGAACAAATCTCAACTGAATTTCCAATATTGATTTTAAATCAATCTAATATTCCACTTGAAGATCTTGATCTGACAAACGACTCATCCGAACACTCTGAACAAATATTTAGCGAGAATCTCTCCTCAACACTGAGCGATCATTTTCGGGAATTAATCAAAAAACTAGAGATTACCATTTTACCCGGTCAGATCTCAATGTCAGCACTCCTTGAACAAATCAAACAAGTTCTTCACGAAAATACAGACAAAGAGTCACTCTAATTCTATGCTAATATTCCATCTTGATCGGGGGGTTAACTTTGGCCAGTTGCCCCACTCTCACTCCGATCTCTGTAGCCCCAAAATTAGGATTCCAAAACGTTTAAAATCGTTTAAAATAGAGAAAATTAAACTTTATTGATTAAAAAGTCGAGTCAATCTCTTGAATGACTCCTGACCAAATTACCCGCCTATGAAAATTAACAAACCTCCCCAAAAATACCATCCATTAAAATTTAATAGCTTGTATCATCCTCTCCTTATAAACTGGGTTCTGGGAATAGTCATAACCCTGTTTTCCGCCTTACCCACTCAAGCCGCAGAACGAGTCTATCTGTCTTTTGCTTCAGCGAATCTTTCGGTCTCCGTAAACGCCTTAGAAACCTATGCGAAAGAAGGAAAAGTTAATGATCCTGAACTCGAAAGCTATCTTCTACTTCTGAGTTCAGAAGATCAAGAACAATTTCGGAATTTATTACAGGATTCCTATAAAATTGATCCGTTGATGATCTCTCAATTTCTGTACTCTCCAACGGGTCAAATATTTTTAGAAAAATTAGGGGATTTAATTCAAGCAAAACTCAACGAACAAGGTACCATTACCCTGAGAAATGGATCTGATGCCATTCGGATAGCCCTAATCAAAGCAGCACAAGATTCTGAGGGATTAACTCCCCTAAATATTCTGCGTTATTTTCCCAGCCAAGGCATTCAAGTTAATACCCAATTACTCTTTGAGTTGCGCGATCAAATCCAAACCTTATCCAGAGAAACAGATGCCGTTATCGAAGAAATTCTTAAAATCTCTAATGATGAAATCATCTCAGAACCTCTGACAGACTACTCCCAAAAACTTGATATTCGATCTCCCGGATCTCACAGCACTTTAAAGCGAACAATTATCCTCAATGATCGCCAACGCAACCGTAAAATTTTGGTCGATCTTTATCTTCCAACTCCTCTCAATCAAATCAATCAAGGACAACCCAATTCAATCCCCGTTATCGTTGTTTCTCACGGTTTAGCAGCGGACCGAACTGAGTATGCAGCTTTTGGTGAACATTTAGCTTCCTATGGGTTTGTCGCGGCGTTAATTCAACATCCTGGCAGTGATACCGAGCAAGTTCAAGCCTTACTTTCAGGACGGGCAAAAGATGTCTTTAAAGTCTCTGAATTTGTTGATCGACCGACAGATATTTCCTTTTTATTAGACGAACTTGAGCGTCGCAACCCCAATGAATTTAACGGTCAACTCAATCTCAATCAAGTGGGTGTTGCTGGCTACTCTTTTGGGGCTTATACAGCCTTAGCCATTGCCGGAGCAGAGATTGATTTTGAGAACTTACAAGCGGATTGTTCTGCTAAATTTGACTCGCCCAATTTGGCTCGATTATTTCAATGTCGGGCTTTAGAATTACCCCGCACAAAATATCAGTTCCGAGATGAACGAGTCAAAGCCGTGATGCCTATTAATCCTGTTAATAGTAGCATCTTTGGAGAACAAAGTTTAAGTCAAATTCAAGTCCCGCTTCTTTGGCAAACGAGCGGAAAAGATAAGGTTACACCCGTTGCTTGGGAACAAGTTCGCTCCTTTACGTGGTTGACAACCCCTCATAAATATCTTCTGCTCGCCGAAGAAGATCATCATATTAATCTTAATCTTAGTATGGTCAATCAGGCGGTTAGTTCTTCTCTCAAAGAAATTATTGATCCCGTTCCCGTTACGATTAATAATTATGTGAATGCAGTCGGATTGGCATTTTTTAAAGTTTATGTTGCCAATGATCAGTCCTATTCTCCTTATTTACAAGCCGCTTATGCTAAAGCTATTAGTGAAGATACTTATCCTCTGAGTTTGGTTCGTTCGGTCACACCTGAACAGTTTTACCAAGCCATTAGACAAGCTAGACAGCAGGGGCGAGTTCTGATTAAAAATAAAGAGGGGAATGATGTCTACTCAACTTTATGATCTGATTTTACGACAGGGTTGTTTACTGCG
>NZ_AAVU01000083.1 GCF_000169095.1 Lyngbya sp. PCC 8106 | reverse complement strand
AAATTCCATTAACTTCTACCCAATTATCCATTGCATTTCCCAAGAAACATCATGCTCGGAAAACGGTAGAAAAAAAATAAAGCCTAGAGTTTTCCCTAGACTTTCTTGAATTAACTAACCCAGAACAACTCGAACTTTATCTTTCATTTGCTCGATATTGCGTTTGGTTCCGCGAGACTTACCATCCCAAATAGCAAGTGCATAGTCAGCCTGGGAGTGCATGGCAATATCCCGCTTTGTATAGCCGCCGAGAACGTTAACAGTCTTCCACCCGCCGATATTATTTCTCAAGACACGGGAATAGAAAACTGTAACTTTCTGATAATTACAACTATACAAATAAGCTTGAACTAAACTATCAATTCCATAAGCATCCCCAATCAGGATTTCAGAATTGAGTTTGATAAGTTTATTAAGCCGAGACTTCATTTCAGCATTAAGAGATTGAATAGAACGAGAGCCAGAAATTACAACTTTCATCTTCTTAATTTTAGAAACATCTTCCCCTGAGAGCGGTAGTTTATGATGATGGGTAAAAAAATAAGCCTCAAATAGAGACTTATTCATTTAATTTATACTTAATCGCCAGGCATATTATACTTGCTCAAAAACTGGTTACGGCCTTGGAGGTCATAGTCATATTTCTTGAGTTCAATGAGTAAATATTTAACAAAATTGATTGCTCTCAAGATTACCTCAGCGTGTTGTTGATAGCCTTCTTCATATACAATCACGGTTGGGACATCGAGTTGGTTATCCTGTAGTGCAAAATTATATAATTCAAGTGCTATCTGTTTATGAGCGGGGAGTTTTGGAGAAATAGAACTATGCCAATCCCAGGGCCGAAGTTTCACACCTTCCCAGATTAGTTGCCGGAGTTCTTGAGCAGATTTATTCCACTCAAAGAAGTTATACTCCTTTACTTTCTCTGAACGATGCTTCCCAATCATAAGATAGCGATAACCAACAATATCGTCATCCTCGGGAAATTCATTCATATTCCAAAAATCAATCATGTCTTCGGAATAAATATGAATGGTTGTGCTTAGGAGATTATTTTCCATTTGCTCGATAGCCTAAAAACATCACTTCCCTTTGCGGTAGCTTTCCCTTAACTATCTATAAAAAAAGAAACCCCTATTTCTAGGAGTTTCCGTGTTCAATTAGTACATAGGCTCGTCAGTTTCAGCAGTTTCTTGGTATTGCTGATTGCCTGATGCACTGGAATTCTGAGATTTACTTTGGTAGTATTTCTCGCGAATTGCCAATAACTCTTTCTCGGTATACTCAAGTTCTTTAATGAACTCTTTCAACTGAGGAAGTGTCATCTCGTGGACTTCATGCTCAGACCATTCTTCATCAAAAAGCTTGTAGAGTTGAAGCCCTTTGAGTTCGCTATCCTTATTCTCCGATTTCCAAGCAGACCAGGCAAGGATACGGAGAGCATCAACCAGAGTAGTTTTCTGTTTGGTTGATTTGGAAGGAATAGTAATCATAGGAAAAGTCCAAAAAACATCATTTCTCTTTTGCGGTAGCCGTCTCAGAAGTAATTGTTATTTAAGTTCAATTTCCCATACTGAATATCGAGCAAAACAAATTGTTAAACCCGGAAAATAGACTAACACTCCATCTGAGAATATTCCAAATACAATCCCCGTCATTCCCCGATAATTAATCTTTCCTGTTGAGTCTAATCCAATAATTCGGACTTTCGCACGTTTCTTGAACTTAGGGTAAAGCGGTAACTCCAATTGAGTAAATTCAGGTTGCTTTCTCATGTTTAGTTTCCTAATAAAAAAAGCCCCCGCTTGGAGGCTCAATGTTAGGCTATTTAAATTAAAAACTATGCAACATTCTGTTCGATAATATTCAATCAATCGCCAAAATAAGGAAAACCTTCATTTGTTCAAGATTTTCTAAGCCACGCTCAGTTAGAGAACTGCTAAGATTACTCAGTTCATTAACCTTCTCAATTGCATATTCATAATTATTATCATTGTCAGGATTAATATTCAAGATTTCACAGAACTTATGAAAGTGTAAGTTCCATTGCAAAGTATTGATAATTGTCACTAACTCAGAAGTTTCCATGATAATATTTTCCCAAAAAATCAACTAAAACATTAAAACGGTAGGAAAGAAAAATTCTTAAAGCAATCTTATTACTACTCTATAAAAATAAAGAATAAGCACTAAACAAATTATTTTAAAATCAAATTTGGATAACATCCAGACTTTAAGACTTGAGACTGAGTTAAATACCCTTTCTTAAAAGCTTGTTCAATTCCCCTTGAAATTACTAACCAATCCAAAGCTATCATTAAATAAGGCACTGTACTATTGCTAGAACGCTCTCCAAAATCATATTCCCAAACTCTGGGTTTAACCTTTGTACAGCAAAACCAATATTCAATAGCACCTACAACCCAAATAAGCTCTAGCTTCCCTGTCCTTGCATCCGCCTTCACCCACTTAATCACCACTTCTTTCTCTGGCAAGAATTCACTCCTTTCATAAGATATCAATCATAAAAAAATAGCCAATAACATTATCTGCTATTGTTGCAAATAACGCTATTGACTTGCTATGTTATCTCAGAGCTTTAATTAATTCTCGAACCGATTGAGAGCTTAGTTCTCTGACCTTGAACTCAAGTTTAAAGTTGGGGTTACGCTTTGCAGGGCGAAGTTCTTCGCAGTGACCATCAAGGGTTTGGGTAATATTCTTGAGTTGGGAATATTCTGTTTTAGATTTGCAGCCAATGTAGGTAATAAAACTTTCAAATCCAGATTGTTCTTCAGGAATCTCAGACCATCCAAACTTATTGCTAAATGTTCCACAGATAATTACCCGTTTACTGAACTGGACTACTTGAAAGTTTCCGTGTGGAGATGATTTCAAAATTTTCCCATCTAAGCCAGAAAATTTGATAGAATTAGTAATCATGTGCAAGAAACCAAAACATCACAAAAATCAAGCGGTAGTCTAAAATAGATTATCGCTTCTTTTTACATAGCTAATGACTTCACCAATCACTTCAATTAACTCCAATAGTTTCAAAAAAGCCCTTGAATTAACCTTGAAATGGGAAGGAGGTTCATCTAACCATCCGGCTGACCTGGGAGGATTAACTAATTTTGGAATTACTCAAACTTCTTACTCTACTTGGAAGGGCAGAAAATCTGATTGTGTTTCTAAAATATCAAAGCAGGAAGCCGAACAATTTTACTTTGAAGAATGCTGGCTGAAAGCTGAGTGCGATCGCATAATTTTACCGCTAGCAATCGTACATTTTGATACAGCGGTTAACTTTGGGTTGTGGGGTTCAATTCAATTTTTAGCTGAGTCTCTTAATATTTCTACAACTCAAGACAACTTAAAAAATCTGGTGTTTGGCAAATTGAGCGATATTAAAACCGTCAGTGATTTCCAGAAAATTGCCCTCAAGTATTGTCAAGGAAGAATTCAGTATCGACATCAACGAGTTCAAGAAAAACCAGATCAGGAAGTTTTTCTAGAAGGCTGGTTAAATCGGGATAATAACTTACTTGAATTGATTTCTAATCTCAATACAACCTTGAGTTTAAGAATCATTAAACCAACAGTCATTAAGTTGAAGCCTATTCAATCAACAGAGTTATCAGATTTAGAGAAAGTTCAAGTTTCCTCACCCAGAGTATTTTCAATCAACTGTTACGAACGAATTAGAAAGCACGTTAGAGTTTACGTTAATGATGAGGATGAACCTTTTAAAGGAAAACCAATCTGGTATATTTTTGAGGAGCATTGCCAAGTTTATGAAACTCCCGATGATTTAATTTCTGGTTCAGACTTGATTATTCCAAAATTCAAGAAAAAAGTTCAATTAAATATTTCGTATAAAAGTCAAACGGATAACTTCTATAACCCAACCGGAGCCTGCAACGTTACCAGCGTCGCCATGTGCCTCGAATATTTCAAAGCTCAACGCAATCCCCAATATTCTAGGTTTACTCAATTTGAGGATGAGTTGTATCAGTATTGTTTAGATAGGGGCTATTCTCGTCAAAATCCTTACCATTTGGCGCAAGTGATTCGGGATTATGGTTGCCAAGATAAGTTCACTGAATATGCTCTTATTGAACAGGTAAAAGATTGGATTGCAGAGGATAATCCCTGTATAATTCACGGATATTTTACAAGCTTCGGTCACATTATTGTTGCGGTTGGATATGACGAAGATGGTTTGATTGTTCACGACCCCTATGGGGAATGGTTCTCTACCGGATATCGAACTGACTTAACGGGAGCTTATTTACATTATTCTTATGGATTAATTAAAAAAACCTGCATCCCAGATGGGAAATTTTGGGTTCACTTTGTTTCTAAATAGATTATTGACAACCGGAGTTAAACAAGAGCAAAGGCAAGTTATACTCACCCCTGCTCTATAAACTATGAACTAAATACGAGCTAAGATTTGCCCGATTTTGTCGTAGTCTTCATCTCGCTGATCATCATAAACTCCGTAACCGGAGCCACAATAATACAAAACGCCAAATTGAGCAGGCATGAAAATAAAACAGTAATTCCGATAAAGGAAAAACAAATCTCCTAGATGGGGCTGAATATGTTCTCGGTTTAATTCTAGCTTTTCAGAGAAAGCTTTAATTGTTGAAACATTAGACTTTGGTAGCTTAGGTTTAGCTTTACAACCAAACTTATAGGGAATCCGAATCGACATAAATCACCTCTAAAAACTAATCATTCAAAAAAAGCGATAGCAATTTATTCTAATACAATGAAACTAACTTACAAATATTTAAAATCTCGGATCATTAACAATCGCTGGATGGGAAAAGATGTTTTGGAAATTGGGGAGGATATAATCTCTATGACGAATAGAAAACTTAACAATATTTCTCCATTCAGAGCAATCATTAACTCAGATTTAGCTGCAATGGTTCCAATTAAATCACTAGCAGAAGAAGCACTCTTGTTTTCAGACTTATCCGTTATTAGCTCCTTGCTTACCCTTGAAACTTGCTACGGGATTAATAGGGCTTTTAATAGCAAAACTCACAAAAACTCATCATCTTATGGGCAGAGTAAACTCAACTCAACCTTGCCTTCAGATAATGATAAATACTTCTACTCCCAAGCAACTGAAGTCTGGAATGAAACCCTCAATATTCCTACTCTTGATACAGATATTAATGAAATCAGAACATCTATCAAATCATCCGTTGGAGATGTACAATCTAGCATTAGTAATAAAGTGATGTCATTTCAAGAGAAGTTTGGTATTGGGTTTATTGAAACTCAAATAGAATCAGTTAAAAGTCTAGCTGAAGCTTCTGAAGGTAAAGTAGAATCTCGCTTGAGAACTCAACTTAGTCGGCTGAGAAAGCTATTTAAGTCCATGCAGCCTATCGATAATTTTCCAGTAGAATCTAGTTTTAGTTCAGGCTCTATTAATTATATTTCACCTAAAATTTTACCCCGCTTAACTGATGTTGTAGAAATTGTGAATAAACTTGCAAGTTGGTTTCTATCAATATTTTCAATCCCCTCTGGAATATTAGAAGCTCTCTCTTATGCTGTTACTTCAGTTGTTTGTAAAGCAATTGGTTCTGTAGGTGCAAATGCTTGTCGATACTTAGCCGCAGGAGTATTCAAATCCTCTCCACAGTTAGTTCCTGCCATTGCATCTTCAAGTGGAACTTTATTCGCCGGGGTTTGGGCTACATTATCAGCTTATGCTCCTTATATTGCTATCATTGGGCTATTGATTTTAGTCGCTATTAAGTGGAGTAAACAAACAGAATTAGGAGATTTTATTTATTTACTAGGAACCAAACCAATTATTGAAGGTAGAATACCCGACCCCGACTTGGGATTTGCCACTGTTGCTGAAATGAATGAAGCAGAAATTAGAAGCTATATTCTAGAATTTGCCAATCGTATGATAGATGAAGGAAGGACAACTTATGAGAATTTCTGGGCGTTTGTTCTCAATGACGATAATCAAATTACTCTCTGTCTAGACTTGAAGAATTTGTCAGCACCTATTCCAGTGAAAGATGAAGCCATAATTTCTAGTCTTTGGGGAAGTTTTAGGCTCTTTCTTGATGAGTTTTCCGAGGACTAATTTCAATATTAAATTAGCGCAAACTTGCGGCCCGGCGGTTTCCGGCGAGAGCAAAGTTTGCAAGAGAGCGCAAACTCTGTTGGGTGGGTTCCCCGACTTGAAAGAAGTTTGCAAGATACAGAACTCAACAACAAAATTAAACTAGAGAATTAAATCATGCCAATTATCTTTGAGAATATTAGATACTCAGACAGTGGTTCCGAGGGCAGAATTAATACCATTGCTACCTTTCGAGTTTGGAAATGTAAAGAAAGGCGATTAAGCAACGGCCCAACTGTTGTACTCAGAAATACAATGTTAGCTGCCTTGCATCCAACTAAAAAGTTTTGCATTGGGGAGATTGAGAAGAACGAGAAAAATCCTCAAACTTTAAATGCCTTCAAACCATCTGGAGTTCAAGATCCTTTCTTTCTAGATTTAGCATCAAATTCAAGAACGCATGGGAGATTTACCTTTACCCAAAAATCAACGATTGGCAAAAATTATTACGGTGAAGATTGGAAAAGGATAATTTATGGCAGTATTCTTCACACGGGCTGTAATCGAATGTTTTATCAACAAATGAAATATATTATCGTTGATGATGAACATCGCACTACGACTGGCAACCCACAAGACGACCCCGTTAATAAAACTCACTGGAACACGGGCGATTCCCACGCTAAAGCTAGCTACAGATTGATGCTGCTTTTAGAAGCTTTTCCTGACATTGAAGGGGAAGTTCCTTTTGACCCCACTAACCCTGATGAAATTCCGCCAGATTGGGGACTCGAACCAGACGATCCAGACTTAAAACATCCCCCATCTAATATCTCCGTGCAGTTTCGGGCATCGCTGAGGAATGAATGGGTGGCAAAGGGAACGTTATCTCACAATAGCGCCCTTGATGAAACAGATTATGACCTTGTTATTCCCTTAAGTTCTCTCAAAGGAAATAAACCAAACTTGGGCAACCATGAAGGAAAAATTGTGATTGGCGTTGTCCACGAAGCAGAAGAAAGAAGGGCAAAACCAGGATGGATGCTCTGGCAATGGTTTGATTTTGAGACATTAGAACAAGATAGTATTATTAGTAAACTTGAGGAAAAATGTCAAAACTTAGCAGGTGCTTTTAACTCAATTCAAAACCTAGCATAAATCATGCGAGTTGACCTGCAAGAAGCCCAAGCTGAACTAGCTGACTTAGATGATAATCCCGATGCTGAGGCGGAATATGCAAACATTGCTACTCGGGTTATTCAAGCAGATAGAAATGGCTTGTTATTGCTTCACCCCTACATTGTCAAAAAGGTAAAAGAACGCTGTCAGCAAATGTGGAAGAATTTAGCAAAGGCGGCGGGTGTAAGATTCTATTCTGTGATGTGTCTGCCTGACCAATATTTTGAGCGGTATCAAATGAAAGTACCGGACGGAAGTTGGAAATACAATCCCAAAGCCTTTTGTTCTAAGTCATTTAAGAAAAGTGAATATATTGTCTTTTGTAATCCCATGAGACACTGGGGTGATGTTCAACTCTGGCAAAATAAGCAAGAAGGAGCCTTTCGCTACGAATACGGAACTCTAGCTGCTACTCGGGAATTACTCTTAGAACTCGGACGAGATACTGACGGAGATTTTGTGCAGCTTATTAAAAGTAATACTTATCCAAATCTCAGAACTGCGATCGCTAATTTCCCCCAACCTCCCTCTGTTCAGAAACTACCTAAAGTACCATTAACGGGCAGTTTTCAGCAAATTGCGATTAATTCTATGAATGACTTAACAGGCGTAGTAGCTTCGTTGTTGGGAAGAACTCGGGCTTTGAGGGCAGAGAATATTATCTTGGCAATTCCGGGAGAATCAGAAGGAATGAGAATTGTTGATTTTCTCTCCCAGGAACTACAAATAGCAGTAGATAGTTTGAAGTCCGCTTATCCCAACAATGTCGAGGGTTTAGATGTGGTGAAAGAGTTCTTAAATGAAATAGGCGAAGATATTCAATGGCTGGCGGATTTAAAGTCGGATGAATGTTACTTTAGTCGTCCCTGTTTGGTAAACCCAAATTTGGAGGATACCGTGACCCGAATTGTGAAACTGGTCAATTCTTACTGGCGTTCACCTGACCTCAAAGAAGATTCTACGCCTCAGAGTTACCAAAATGTTCTATTCAGTACAGTAGAAGTAGACCTTTTTCAAATGCAAGCAGCAACCCAACATCGGGATGAATATCGGACTGAGATGGGGAATGCGATTAAGCATCGTGAACAAAATGATGGGGATGATAGGCTTATTAAACAAGTGGCAGAAAATGCCCGAATCAAACGAGATGAACTGCTCACAACGCCTAAAATAAATGGCAAATTGTACACCGGAGAATCTTGGGCCGCAGCATATTGGAGAGTTTCACATACTGCCCACACGGGAACAGCCGGATTAGTATTCTTGTTATTCCCTGATGAAATTATTGCTCAGTTAAACAATGTGAAACTCCCGGAAGCTTTAGTGATTAATTGCTACGCTGTTCAATATGGAAAATGGGCAACTCCCAGACGTGCGCCCTGGAAAGGTCAAGAGGTCGATGTGAGATGCTATATGCCCACAATTACGGGGAAAAAATACTTAGCCCTGGAGATGAAATGGGATGAGGCAAAAGTTCAAATCGGGTTTCATCATTTAGGGTTAATCGGCGATAAATCCGCTGCCTATGTTCTGCCGGGGTGGACAAGACGAATGAAAATCTATAGCACTGCATTTAAGAATGATAGATATCCAACAAAACGTTCACCCGAAGACCAAACAACTAGAGTTTATCTCTTTGACTTATCGATGAGTGACGAGCAAATTCAAGACTTTCTGAATTCTAAATAATAAACAAATCCCAATAAAACTGATACAATATTTTTGCTACTTGCTAATACATCAACTCAAATGGATACCACTTATATTCAGAATTCAACTGGATTCTCAGAAGCCACTGTACAGGCTGTTGTTGACTCTTTAATTAAGTTTGTTCAGCTAGAATTACGATCAGGCAATGAAGTCAAAATTCCAGACTTCGGTGTATTTTATCCCAAAGAGCTTGGCTCTCGTCCTAGTCGAAATCCCCGCACTGGAGAATCTATCATTGCCAAACCCAAAACCAAACCCAAGTTTAGATTTTATGACAGCTTTGAAAAAATGATTCAGGAGACTCTTGACTCCTCACCCGAATCTAAATCTCCTCAAACTCCACCTCCTGTTCCTGCTATTCCTGCTATTCCTCCTGTTCCTGCTATTCCTCCTGTTCCTCCTGTTCCTTCTAAAACCTGGCATATTGCCAAACCTGATGGTAAAACTGAGATGGCTTTACAGTCAAAGTTAAAAGGTAAAATTACCCCTGATACTCTTATTTGGTCTGAAGGTCAGGATGGTTGGAAAGCGGCTAAAGATGTTCCCGAATTAACTTCTCTCCTTTCTTCCTAGCTATCAACAATCGGTAGTTCGTAATCAAAGGAAAAATAAGCAATTTGAGCGTCGGGCTGCAACCTGTCCAATGTAAAAAAAACACCCCCCGATTTCGAGAGGAAATTTTTTCAAAGTTAAATTTGGAGTTCAAGAAAATAGTTGGTAATCTATTGTAGTCTAAAACTTTCATTTTTTCAACATTAAATTAGGTTGGAATTAAAAGAGTTTGAAGTCTTCAAAATCTTAACCGCATTTTCCAGCCGTAGATTTTTTTCATAAAACTTTCCAATTTAATGCGAATATACACCCGTCTTTTTTAAATAAAAAACCCTCCAAAAAAGGAAGGTTTATCAATAAGTAAGGCGTTATCAAAGGTAATTTGGAGATGTTATTTTCCAGATACCCAGGGTTGAATCTGAAAGCCATTTTCTTAAATGAAAGCTTTAAGTTCTCCAAAGGCTTTAAAGATTGTCACTATTTTCAGTATTCTCCTAAATTACTAATTATTGAATTAGTAAAGTTGTAATTGGCATTCGTTATCAACGACGAACTGTAGCAAATCAATTAACTCTGGAATCCTTTCTAAAACAGCTTCATAAAGTTCCGAATCCTCCGTTTCAATTTTACATTTGTCTGAACGAATCAAGTTTAGAGCATCGATAATTTTCTGACACTGTTCATAATTCAAATAAGGGGTTCGTTTGAAAACAAGACTTTCAAGTATTTCACCCGCTTCAACATTGGCTTTTTTTACTACATTAATGAGAGGAACCATTCCCATAGTGCTGAAGTAGAAATTTACCGCAGGTGTATACGCTGCAAAACCTAATCCCATTATTTTTTCCTCAAAAAGAATCAGCCAAAGAAAGCGGTAGATTAATCAGCCTTAGAATAAATTCCCCAACAATCATCGCAAGCATCGGGTAAGTCATCCGCAGCACCACAGCAATAGGGAACAATTTTTTGACAATAACAGCAGGTGAAAGTTTCCCCGGATTCACACCGATTTCTACAGTTTCTAGGACATTGACTAGGTTCACCACCATTAATAAGGCTAATTCTTCTAGCTTGTCGGATAATTCGTCCAAAAGTAATGCGCGAAGAATCGTACATCATTTGATTTTCCATTTAGAATTTAAGGCGTTCAATCGTTCCTTACACCAATTCATTGCAGGCTGATTATTTTGGAGTTGTTTTTCTGAAGTTTCTCCTAAGTTTTGATAAGGATTTAACAAACTATCAGTGTCTTTCCAAGACTCGTTCAGAAGTTGAAGAACTTCCAACAATCCCCGACGACGACCTTTGAGACTGGCAATGTGAAGTTTGGTTTGGAGCTTTTCTTGAGTAGCTAAACAATTTTGCAACTCCGATAGTTGAAGATTAATTTGCTTAACTTTTGCCAAAATCTGTCCTGCAAGTTGTTGTGAATTCATTGAATTAGGTAAGCCGAGTGCGACCCGGCAATTTCGCGATTAAAGTATTAATTAATATTCAGAAGGTACCATTAAAACCCAATATTTACCATTGGATTGCAGGTACAACGTAATTTCGGATAATGGAAAATCGGTGTGGTTAATTGTTTGACTGATTGCGGGTTCAGCATCCTTATCTTCCAAGCAAACCAAACAGGCAGACTGATCAGTATTCACTTGAAGCTTCCAAAACTGAATTTCTCGCAGCGCCGGATTCGATAATAATTTCCCGGTTTGATGGCTGGCAATAGCATCGAGTAACCAATAAGCTTGGGCTTCATCTGCAAGGAATTTCACTCCATCGGTGTAATAAAACCTCTTGAGCCAATGTGTATAATAGGTTTGGGTTCCGCAGAAACCCTGAAGGCTAGCTTTCAATTCTTCCGATGTCATTTTGACTGTCATATTCATATTATAAAAACTCCAAAAACAAGAAGCGGTAGCCTAATAAAAAGTTATAAACTTTAAGAATTAAAAATTAAAAATTATTTGCTAATGGCTTTTCAAAGAAAGCGTTCAACATCTTCAATTCCAATATTGGAGAAATTCGTACCTAAGATATCTGTAAAGCTAAATAAAATTCCCCACAGAATGCTATGGGGATTAGACTTTATTTCTTAGTGGTAACGCCATTTTTATTGGCAGATGGCTTTGCGGACTGCCCATTGGATTTAAACTCCGCCAATTGGGATTTCAAACTTTCCACTTCCACTTGCAGAGATTGAACTTGTTGATTTTTGGATGCAAGCTCCCGTTCAAATTGTTCAACCTGGATGCCCGCAGAAATTTCCCCGGTATGCTCAGATTCTTTGGATTCCAGTTCGACAAGTTTATTGTGAGCCTGAAGAAGCTGGTTTTCCAAATCATTGCGCTGCTGGTGCAAGGAATCTAACTGCTGTTTAAATTGTTCGGAGTTGGCTAACTGCTGCTTGTTGAGATTGATATAAGCCTCTTTGAGTTCAGCCTTTTGGCGCTCGTGTTCATTTTTGTAGAAGTTTAGTTCAAGCTGCAACTGGGGAAAGTCCTTAAGCTGTTGCCGCATTAAATCATTTTCGGAAGCTAGGGTCTTTATGCGATCGCCGGACACCGAAGTATCAGCCTTTTGATAGGCAAGCCTGTAACCTGCCACAGCCATTTGGCGCATGACAACCAAGTATTCCTCGGGAATGTCTTGCTCGTCTAATAAGCCATCATCTGTTGCCTCTAGGATTGCCGAAACTACGTCTTTGTCATTCTTACCTTGTTTGAGACTTGAGAGGTTGTCTTGCCTCCATTCTTTAAGCAAGTTGCAAATTGTATCGCTGCTTCCTCCAATGCCGTAAATGTGCTTAAGAGCCGATTGAACTGAACGAGTAACAATGCCTATACGGTTTTTCTGCAAGACCGCACAAGCGGTATCAACCATCTCTCGATCAACACTTGTGTATTGCCTAGACTGGTCTACCTTGAATCCTGCTAAATCCAAAGCCGTGAATGTGGTGGGTAGTTTTGTCATGATAGTCGCTTCGTTGCTAATTGTAAGGTTGACTTTACAAAAAATCCTCTAAATTATTTAAGGCTAACCTTACATTGTCAAGAAAGTCAACAAACTATTCACTTTTCTGGGATTTGTCTGGGGATTCTTGAAAAGCTATTGCTAATTCAGTGAGCGTACACTCCAATATTTCCAGTATCACAAGCATTTCAGCCGGAGAGAGTCTTGGATTTGCGTGGCCCCTTACCCAAGCGCTAACTGCCTGCCGAGAAAGCTTACGTCCTGAGA
>NZ_AAVU01000084.1 GCF_000169095.1 Lyngbya sp. PCC 8106 | reverse complement strand
CTTCTATTAAGCCTGATTGTGTTAACAATAATCATATTACTTTCCCCAAATTAGGCAATATTAAGTTTATTCAACATCGTCCTTTACTGATGGGTTGACAATTAAAAGAGCTTTAATTACCCAAAAAGCTGATGGCTTGTATGTAACACTAACACTTGAAGATAAATCAGTTCCTAGCCTAACTGTAGATATTCAACCAACAGAAGAAAACAGTTTAGGTATTGATAGTGGTTTAGAGTTTTTTGTTGCTTGCAGTGATTTAACTGCTGTTAAACTCCCTAAATTCTATCGCCAATCCGAAGATAAATTAGCTAAACTTCAATCAAAAAGAGATCGTAGAAAATTAGGGTCTAAAGCCAGAAGAAAGCTCAACCAAAAAGTAGCGAAACTTCATCAAAAGATCGCAAGGCAACGTAAACAATGGCACTATGAAATTGCTAATCAACTCTTAGATAAAGCTGATGTCTTATTTGTTGAAGACTTAAAGGTATCCAATATGTCTAGGCGAAATCAACCTAAGCAGGGAGAAAATGGAACATTTCTACCTAATGGACAATCAGCTAAATCTGGGTTAAACAAAAGTTTTGCTGATGCTGGTATCTCTGGATTTCTTAGCGAGATACTTCCTGGCAAAGCTGAAAAAGCTGGCAAGAAAGTAGTTAAAGTCAATCCAAAAGGTACATCTCAACATTGTGCAATTTGTCTTAATCGTGTTCCTAAAGAATTATCAGATCGTTGGCATTCTTGCGCTTGTGGTGCATCAATGTCAAGAGACATTAATTCGGCAATATTAATAAAAAAAGTGGGGTTGGGCGTTCGCCTCACTATAAAACGCAAATCTTCTGATAATAAGAAGAGGAGAAGCCAGCGTTCTGTTGCCTAAGCAACGAACGTCTGGAGTACGTCACCAACCTCAGCACTCTCAACTTCTGTGGCGGTTCCGGTAAAATATAACCCCTGACCTGTACCTTCGGGAATCGGTGAACCGTAGATAGCGATCGCAACTTTCCCGGCGTTAGAGTAGATATTCTGGGAATGCTTAGAGACTATAGCCGAACTCCAGTAGAGGTTCCAGTTTTCATCGTAGACAAATAATAGGGGGGAAATCCAGGGTTCACCTTCAGTTGAACAAGTAGACAACGAACAGTAGAGATTGCTGGAGATAATATTTTTGGCTTTTTGGAGAACTGCGGGATTATCCGAGTCAACGGTATTAGTCCATTGGTTAGTTTCAGTTGCCTGTCCAGTCAAAATTTTAGCTATTGTCATAAGCGTGGTTCCTGTATTGCCAAAATTGCGGAGTTTGACGTTAGATGTATTACTAAAGACGACCAGATTGCATTTCCGATGCCCTCAAAACTTGACCCCACCAACAGGGCTGACCGTTGAATTGGACTAACCTGAAATTGGAAACAAAATTCATTCGCTTGACTCGGAACCGTCCGGCATTGGGGTCAAAATACCAGCGCCAAGCTTGATACTCGTAATCTCTGAGCGTTTCACCGGACACTACCCGATCAATACGTCTCTCAAATTCTGACGGATCGTTGAGATCGAGACAAGAATTGATCGCTAAAAACTGTTCGGGAGGCATCCCTTGAGCATTAGCCCCTGCTGAATTGACATATTGTTTTTGAGTCGTCTTAATGGCGTTAATATAAGTCGGTAACTCGGAACCTTCCATCATTTCAATAGTGAGTTCTCGCTCCGGTACTTCGATTAAATTATTAACGGGTTCTGGGGTAAAGGAACTTCCAAGTCCACCGTCCTCTCGGTGCTGTCCTCCGCTATCTGATGAAACCATTAACGCTGCGGGAACTGGGTATTGTCTACCATCATCGCTGTAGAGAACAGCCTGACGATAACCCTGGTTCGCACAAGCCCTGGCTATTTTTTCCCAAGCTGCATCAGTCAACTGCTTGATTCGTTGGACGGGTAAAGGCAAACCGTCGTTACCCAATACCGCAACATGATCGCTATCGATACGAACCCAGTAAAGCGCCAACAGTTCAAGATCGGTTTGAGTAATTGCGTTTTTATGCACCATTGGTTATTTTTCCTTTATTTGCAATACATCTCAATCGTTCCTCTAGCTCTCTGTATTCCAATACCCCAAGAACGCCGCATAACAATGTTATCTCTTGTGGTGTGGGCATAGTCCCGTTAACTAACTTTTTCCAGCAGGCGAGCGCCAGTTGTTCATCTTCTCTGTTGCCCTCCTGTTCATTTTGCTCATGGGAGTCTGTTTGAATTTCTCGCTGGCTTTGTACCAGGTCAAGATTTAAAGGCTCTCCCGTGTTCTCCCAAGTTGAAACATCAGCTTTGATGAACTGAATCAATCGCTGACTCATAGAGATGCGAAGCTGCGCGGCAAGTTGTTTAAACTTTACACGCAAATTTTCTTCGTCAAAAAATACCCGGGTGCTTGGTTTATTGATCGGCACGTTTCATTGGTAGGTAGGTCACTTGAGCCAATTATCCTTTATACGTCAATTGCTGTCATCGTGTGCAGCGTGTGCAAACTATTACAGTTGACATAGGTATGCAACCTATCTTACTATGGTGGTTAAAGAACAAAGGAAAGAGTGAAGTTAACCTTTACTTCTTCAGATATCTTGAACGCAAAAGTTAAGAACTCAAATATTTAAGGACAATTCAAATGAAGAAAATTGCCCTCGATACTGAATATCGACATCCACTGGTTTGTCTATCTTTTTAATTTAAAGGAGAACTTAGTTAAATGATGGAATTCTCAAAGCTAACAGAAAAACAACGTTACAATCTCATCCTGAGTTTAGCATTGAATATTCAAACCCGTGCCAATCATTTTGATACGCACACTCCCCTAGACGCATTAGTTGACTTGAGAACTCATTATTTTATTACCTGCAACTCCGAGTTTTATGCAATTGTAGAATCTCTCAATCATCTAACTCAATTAGAGACTTTAAATTTATTAATCGATTTGGCTAACGAACTCAAAGCTACTGAGATTCAAGAAGCTTTTTTATTATGTAAACAGGAATAAATATGATGGATGTTAAACCCCTCAACCAATGGATATTACCAACAACTTTATCTGAACAACAAGCTCTTTATCAACTTGAAAATACTTGTGGTGCTTTCCTACAAAACTTATCTGAAGAAGCCAGATATTCACTAATCATTGAAATTGCAAAACAGTTACCTCACCAATCTAATATTCATCCACAAATCAAACAGTCTATTAAAGACCTATCTATTGAGAACCTTGTTAATTTACTTGCTGCTATTCAAGATTCACTGGTATGAATAGAAAAATAATGAACTATAAACAGGCTGATATTCTCTTGAAATTAAATGGAAAGATAAGGTTTACAGGCTTCTTTCAAGAATTAGGGCTGACAACAAAGTTCTTAAAAAAACAGGGCTTTATACAGAAAAATAATGGTTATCGTTCAGGATTTACCATCACTTTTCCGCCAGATTTTGATTATAGTCAATGGAGACAACAATATGAGCAATCTATAAAAGAAAAGCAACTTGGACATAGTAAAAATTCACCCTGGAGACGAACTAATCGTTTAATGTATGATTCCTATCCACTTTATACCTCAAACTATCGAACTAATAACTGAAATTTGATATTTTCCACTCAAAATTTAGTGTTTTTTGCTCCTAGTTTGTACAATTTAATTTCTCAAAACTGTCTTATTTTTACCGAAAAAATACGTTAAAATTCAGAAAAGGAGGGGGATAAAATTTTAAAAAACTGCAAAAATCCCTGAAAAAATGGTACTAATTCCCATAGAAATCTCATCTTTTATCGATGGAGATACCGTTAAATTTGTCAGAAATCATCAAATTCTCACCAGTCGGGCTAGGTGGATAGATTGCCCCGAAGTTGATACCGAATGGGGAATTAAAGCCAAGCAATTTGTTGAGTCCCTGGCGGAGAATAATCAACTCTTGATTGAAGAATATGGGCCGGATAGGTATGATAGGATTGAAGCTGATTGGTTTATTGGTTCAAGAAGCCTGAATATTCAAGTAAAATTAATCTTGCAGGGACTCGCTTATTGTGTCCCACCCACTGTTCAATATAACCTTTCAAAAAGAAGTTCTGCACTTCTCTGTAAACTAATAAAATCCCAAACAAAAGCCTTCCATGAAAAGGTGGGAATATGGGGAGATTCCAACTTTATTTTACCCAATAAAAGAGGAATGTTCTAAGATAAAATTCCATAAAAAAATACCCCGAAATCATTCAGGATATAGTAGTTTATAAACCTAGAAAACCATTTAATTTATATTTTAATCCAATCCCCAAGAATCTACCCACAAATCATAAAGCTGCTGTGACATTTCGGGATTTTCAAAGAATGGTGGTAAGTAATTTTCATCTTTAATTCGTAGCAGGAAATTTGCTAGCATTTCCATACTGTATGGCCCCGACTTTTGAATTTCTTCTAAATATTTACTGAGAATGTTGTGAGCCTCTGGGATAATAGTAGTGAGTATATTTTCCTCTATATTATTTCGCTTGCCAATCTCCGCAGCCAGACTGTACAAGCCTTTCAGTAGATAATAAGCCCACAAATCCTCATCACTTTCTCCAGCAAACTGTGCCGCAGTTTCATCAAATTCCGCAGAATAATTAAAGATAGCTAAAGTTTCCAAACCCGTCGTCCCAATCGTTTGACAAAAGGCATTTTTAAATTTCTCATTAGCGAGGGCTATCCCAATATCAAAGTTCTGTTTCTCTTGATTTAAGATACTATCATCCTGTCCATCGGGATTAATGTGATGCCAATACCAATTGTATCCTTGTTGCCATTCCAGATTCCAAGATTCTAAACTGTAGGTTTGGGGTGTAATAATCTCCTGAGAATTGGGAAATTTCATCTGCTCATGTCGATAGGAATTGAGAGCTTTTGTTGCCATTTTTAATGGATTTTCGATGATAGAAATATGGGCTGGAAAAATAGAAATTCCGCTCAGGTTGCCAATGCGTTCAATGCGATGAATCCTGATTTCTGTTGTTCCGGTCTTAGTTTTGGTATCAAATGGAATAAAATAAAGGTTTTTGGAGACAGGAATTTCACTTGTTAGTTTTCCGCTACTGAAACGGGTTGAACTGACTTGATAGGTGCAGAGTTCCCTTTTTCCTCCAAGTAGTAATTCGTTACCATTCCAGATAAAGAAACCGTCATTTGTTAAGTTGTTATCGCTGGAAATCAACTCCCAAATAATTTTATATTGTCCTGGCGTAACAGAATAGGAAATAATACTTCCCTCGGTTGGAATTAAACCCTCAACTCCCTGTTGAATTATTGGGTCAGAAAATCCCATGAACTCATCCAAACTAGAAGCTGCACGCGAACCCGAACCTGTGTTTGCATAGCCATAGGGTTGATTATATCCTCCTGAACCGAATATTTCGTATTGTTGGTTATCGTAAACTATCGGAACTGGGTAAGGTAAATCTTTGATTCGTGAAAGCTCTGTAACGTGAGCAATGGTTGTCCCCGTTTTAGAAGTTTCGTCAACTAAAATAATTGCAAGACTACCGTAAGGAACTTCTACCTCAGCGATCATCAAAGGAATTGTTTCGTAGAATCCTGTATCTTTTCCCATGATAAATTTGGTATCAGCAATCGCAATAATATCCCGTTGATTCCAGGCAAAAAGAACGTCCTTTGATTCGGCTTCCCGTTCCTGACTTTCCAGCCAAACCCCAATTTTATATACCCCAGGCTGAAGGTTTTTATACTCGCCAAAAGAACCCTCCTGTCCTGGCAATTCTACTTCAGTTAGTCCCAGATATTTGTGAATTCCCGATATAGCTCTTGCACCTGTTCCGGTTGATAAATTGAGTTCATGTACGGCAAAAGCTGCACCAAAAGTAAGACTTGCTTGGCTGATTTTGTTACTCATTTTAGGTAAATTTGATAACTTTAAACATAGCTATTTTAGCATAAAAAAAGTCCCTGAAAATACCAGAGACTCTGTATAAATTCTAGGTAAATTTATTGAACTTATGGATGAGGAAACTGCCGAACTTTTAATTCATCCGGAAATTCTTCAATGTTTCCTTTCTTGGAATGTTTGAATTTAGTTTTGTGTTTGAATGATTCGGTGGAGTGAATGAAATTGCTGCCCAATTGCTTAACAAATACGGGAATTGTCAACACTTCGCAATCTTTCACTACTTTGAGAATCCAATCATAATAACAAGGTCGGGCTTTATCCCCAGATTCTCCGCCAACAATGATCCAGTTAACAAAATCATTGAGATATATTTGCTGTTCATTATCAATCAATTCATCAATTTCAACAGGAATAGGACTCAATAATTCAACAGGCTCTAGCAATGGTTCACAAGAGAGGAATTTTAGCTTTGCTGGAATTTGATAGAGTAGCGGAATTCGTTCATTGGCTCTGGCTTGATTTTCCACACTGACGCCAAACCAAACATTGGGGAGTGGAATTTGTGACTTGAAGTTCACTGCCACATTCTTTCCTAGTGTGACCCAGGATGGCCCTATATCGGGTAAGTAATCATTGAAGTATGTTAGGGCAATATCAGGTCGTTTGGTGAGAACTTGAAATGTATGTTGGCTGCAATAAGACATCACAGCCATTACTTTATCTATCCATTCAAAGTTTACATCCTCATGGAATAAGTCACCCATTGAGCATACAAATATTTTCTTTGGAGACTTCCAAGTTAAAGGTTTATAGAGTTGACTTTCTACGAACGTTACAGTATTCCAATCTTTAACTTGTTGGTATTGTTCAAACTGTTGAAGTCGGGGAGAGTTTGCTAACTTTTCTGCATAGCAATTTGCACAACCTTCACTGATTTTAGAGCATCCAACGATGGGGTTCCAGGTTTCGTCAGTCCATTGTATTTTACTCATTATTGTCCCTAATTAACAACTAATAATAGAAACGGTAGAAATAAAAAAAAGCCAGGAATTTCCCCTGACTCTAGTGAAGTAATATTACACTTTAGGCTTCAGTGCTTTAGTATTCTTTGCAGAAGAAAGTTGAGCAGCTTCTTCCGGCATAGCCAAACTTGCCATTGAATTTGCATGATTTTCTTCCAGGCGTGGGTCAGTGCAGAATGCTAATCCTTCATTCTGAGATTCATAGATTTGCTTTGCCGTTTTAAGTGCTGCCATTTCTAGCTTATTTTCTGGGTTTGGTTCACGACAGGTGGTTTGGACAAAGAAGTAAATGCCGTAGCTGCCTTCAGTTTGGATCATTTCAAACCGAAAGATTTTGCTGAAATAAGTCTCAGCCGCCTTTGCGATCGCATACTCATTAAGATCACCTTTCATTCCCTCAGCAACCCACTGATTAAACGCTTCACGGCTAAACACTTCAATCAAACCTGCCATTTTATCCTTACTTTGGCGATGAACCAAAAATGTAGATAATTCAGAAGCTTTCTCATTGAACTGGGTTTTCATTTCTCCAGCCACCGGAATTCCCCAGATTTCTGTGAATTCTTCGTTAATATAATTAGGTTCAAATGTTAAGGTTTTCTGAGTTACCCAACACAGAGCCATTTCCACAAAATTACCACGAGTTAAACCTGCTTTTTCAGCTTGAGAACAATTTAACTTTTTGGTATCTCCGGTAACGAATAAGCCCCATTCTTTGGAACAATTCGGCCGATAACGAGCCGGAATTTTAGGAATCCGAAATGCAAAGCTGTCGATAGTAATAACGTTCATGATTCAATTAATCCTTGAGTTAAGTTTTCAGTTTCAGTTTCAGTTTCAGTTTTAGTTTCAGACTTAATTTCAGAGAAATCGTAGAAAATCGGCGGTAGACAAAAAATAGCAAGCAAGCTTATTGTCAACTCACTTACTATTATAAATTAACGCTAATATTCTATCTAAACTATTTATTGAAATGCACAACTAAGCCTGGAACTTTATAGGCAGACTCTTGAATTACTTTCTGATGTTGGGCTTGCAAATTAGACAAATGTTTACTTTCTAGCAGCTTCTGTTTGCGTTCCTCCAATGCTTTAATTTGATTTTCAAGCTCCTCAATGTCAGCATCTAGTTTATTTAACTTTGTGGCATTCTTACGCTGCAACTTGATTTCCTCAATGCGAATATCATCCTCCAACCGTGCTAATTTAACAGAATCTTTGGAGTTTGCATATTTTTGACGAAAACATAGCACAACTTTTGCCATGCTATCTGAATAGACCGTGTTATTCTTATTATGCTTTTGGTTGTACTGAAAAATCGATAAAGCTTCTCCAGTCGCTTCAACTTCAGCAGATTCTAGGCGAGAACTAAATTCATTCATTTGAGCTTTGAGTTGAACAAACTTACGAATAGCTTGATCAGTTTCAGTTTCAGGAAGAATATCAGACTTAATTGAGTTAATTTCAGACTTTTTAGGAATCATCGAATTTACAATTGAGTGAATTACTTACAGAGAAAAAACCAGGAATAAATAGATTTATTTATCTAATCCTGGTATAATTAACGAGGCTATTTGAACGTTTATTGTGTGCGTTTCTCAGGACTTGCTATTAGCGATAATAATGGCAGGTTCTTTTTGTTGAGAAGTCACTTGAATATAATCTTGCTCATTGTCTTCACATTCAAAAACTGGTTCGGGAAGATGAGTATAAAAATCGCCAAGATTATGATTCTGCACCCACCATTCAGGTTCGTTATTGATGCTTTCCACTGTGCTATTTAGCCACTTGATAAAAGCCGCTTTTACATCACCGGGAGCCATGCAATCACAATTTTGATAACCCGTTAGCTGCAACCGTTCGACTATTATTTCCAAGTCAAATTGTTCAATCTGTTGTTCGGTTTTCTGCATGATATGAATTTCCAAAAAACAACTAAGCCAAAGAAGCGGTAGAAACTTGTAATTTGACAGGTGCAATCAGAACTGCATTGCCTTCAGATGTCAGCAAATAACTTCCGGGTTCAAACACATTTCTTACATCACTGATTCGTAAATGCTGCCAAGTAATTGCCCCACAAGAGTAAGTTTGCCAGAGTCCAGATTGCCAAATAAATTCGCAGAGATAATAGCTATATTTTGGGTCAAGATATTTTGGAGCCAACATCCCAAAACAGCCTTTCTTATATTCTCGGATAGGCTTGCCCAATTGTTCTTTTGTTCCCTTGTTAATTAACCAAAAATCCGCAGCAAGGAATGCAGAGTGAATCTTCCAAAGATACGGATGTCGTTCAAAGTGTTTAATTTCTGACTGCATCTCAATTTCCAGTAGAGAACTGAAAAAAGAGGCGGTAGATCAGAATAAAAAAGACCCCACCTTGCGATGGAGCCTGCCGAAACTTTTAGGGAATTGCCGGATAATACCGTCTGGTTTTATGACCTTTCCTTAAAGGAACCAACTGAGAATAAACCAAACGCTTTTCTTCCAAAATATAAAGTTTAGCTTTGACCGCACCCCCATCTGGAAATTCTCCATAAATCTCGCCGATTTCATCAAGGATTTCCGGCAAATTCATCCCTGGCTTGGACAGAATTAGCATCAGCAGCTTGAATTGTTGCTCCGTCAGTTTTAGAGATTGATTCATAAGTCAAGTGTCAATTGATAATGTTGGGGTTCAAAGGTGATTTGCTGAGTTTGGGGATTGAAAATAATCAGGGGTAACTTTGCTTTCCGTGCCATTTGAATTGTTAGAAATGTTCCGCCCAATCCCTGTTGGCATCCATTATTCCAAACTGCCAAACCAAGTTGGGAATTTCTAACCATAAATAGATTTCGAGCTTGCATCACGCCCTGCTTATATTGAGGATATAGAACTTGAATTTCAGAAGCTTTTCCGAGTAGTTTGCGATAATGAATTTGCTTAGGAAGCGGCCATAGATTAGATTGGTCTTCGCAGGGTAAAATAGCCTTCCAGGTTAGGTATCTTTCTGTCCAAATCTCTGCGGCTAATTGGTCAGTTCCGAGTGCCATGCCAGTTAGAAAGATAGTGAATCTTCGTTGAATTGCAAGGTCGGTTAGTTGGTTAATACCAAGTTTTGCAAGTTTAAAATTAACAGTTCGATGTCCGGTGATGAATGCAGTAATACTTTTCATTTATTGTCTTTACAAAAAACAACAAATATTGTAGGCGGTAGAAAATAAAAAAACCTCCCCAGTTGGGAAGGCTTAATAACTCAACGGCTATTCGTCGAAGTAAATTCGTTTGATATCCATTTTCCAATCAGACCAACGCCACCAAATGGTCAGGTTTATTGATTTAAAATGAATTAGGTTCCATCCCAGAAAGCGATGTCGATTAATATTAACGTTCTGGGTAAAAAATAAGTGGAAGTGTTTCATAGTTTTTGCAAAAAATAACCAACAACATTAACTGGTAAGTTTCTTTAGTATAAATAAAAAAACCTCCCCGTAGGGAGGCTAAAACATAATAAAGCTCTGACGTTATAACAAACTATGATAACCTTTGTTGTCGTTCAACTGCCAGAAAACTAAACTAAATCTTTCGGGAGATTTAATCTGTTTAACTCCATGAAGAACTTTACAGTTAAACTCAAGGATATTGCCATCTTTCAGGAGATAATCTGTTGGGTTAGGTTCGCCATAACTAAAGATAGCTTCCCCTAAATTGACTAATATCGCTTTCGGTTTTGCATAGGTATGATCTCGATGAAGCCCAATCCTTCCATCACTAACCTTACCGTCATTAAGCTTGCCTCCAAAAGTCAGCAAACCAATGTTACAACCCGGATAGATTCTCTGACTAAAGTTCCAGATTCTGTTATCAAAGTAACTTTTGGTCAGCTTACCGTTTCTGAAATCAACCTCATGGAAAAGCCAAAGTCGATAACGGCCTTTCGCATAGTTACTTGTATCAGCAACGAGTTTATCTTTCATGCTGCGACACCAATCTTTCAAAGCTTCGGGATTTTGAACTTGATTAATTCGCTTCAAGTCAGTTGGAAATCCTAACTTATGGGTCATGGCAGATTACCTCAAAATATCATTCCCTTTCTGCGGTAGTTGCCTAAAAAATAAGCCTCCAATTATTCAGAAGCTTACTTTGAATTTCTACAAGTATCCTTTGCAAATATTAAGTCAATAAACCCGACCAATCTAATACCTTATCCGACCAAATACCGGAAGCTTCCGACAATTTACGGCGCTCGTCAATATCAGTCCAAAGTTCCTTAATTCTAGATTCCCATTGAGAAAGTTGAATTTGCAATTGTACTAATTCGGCAGCTATTTCTATTTCGGCTTCTGCTGCTGTCCATTCGATAAAGAACTTGCTTTCGGTGAGTAATTGTTCGACAACAATACAGTTGGTATGGTCAAGACTGCAAGATTTTATTCGAGCCAAATTAGAAGCTAGGTTTCCCAACCGAATCGGTAAATTATCCTGCAAATATCGATGTTT
>NZ_AAVU01000085.1 GCF_000169095.1 Lyngbya sp. PCC 8106 | reverse complement strand
CGATTTCCCATTAGGATATAGATTAGCTAATCATTTTTCAAGACTCTCGAGTGAGTCTAGCCCAAAAAAGTTTATAAATTCTTTCCAAAGTCTTAGAGATTTTAGTACCCTGATGAATCAATCTCAACTCCCTATTCAGTTTGATAATCTGCCAACCGCTTCTCTTGATGCTGTGCGAGAGGGGTTGCTGGATTTGTTTTGTCAGCTTGCGTATCAAGAAGGAGATTTTGTACTCTCATCGGGACAGAAAAGTTCCTATTATATTAACGGGAAACAGGTAACTTTGCATCCTCAAGGGGCGTTAGCCATGGGTCGGCTTCTTTGTGCGATGTTACCGTCTGATACCTCTGCTGTGGCAGGATTAACCTTGGGTGCTGATCCGATTGTATCGGCCGTGAGTGTGGTTTCGGCTTATGAAAACAAACCTGTTTATGCTTTGATTATCCGCAAAGAAGCCAAAGGACATGGCACAATGGCTTATATTGAAGGGCCACAATTAGAACCCGGGGCGAAGGTGGTTGTTTTAGAAGATGTGGTCACAACCGGACAGTCGGCTTTGAAAGCGGTGACACGACTCCAAGAGGCAGGTTATCACGTTGAGGAGATTATTTCATTAGTTGATCGCCAACAAGGGGGCGCCGAACTTTACGCGGAAAAGGGATTAAAATTTGAAGCCTTGTTTAACATTGAAGATTTAAAAACTCGCACGTCTGAATTGAAAAAAGAGAACGGGGAATAGGAAACACCGGAACAGGTGATAGAAGTTCATCAAATATCATCTTACTCCTTGAGTCCACTGCGCCAGAATTGTTATAAAGTGTTATCTAGATTGGAAATGCAATCCGATATCAGCTTGTTCATAGGGCTAGCTTTAGAGAAGTATTCCAAAATATAATTCCTATGGATCTTGATCTCTTTGCGACAGCCTACTGCTGCTGACCAAGATAACCAATCTGACGTTCCAGCACGAAGGTATTCAGATCGGAGTTCGGGTAATCCAAATCGATGCTCTGGAATCTCAAGTATTTTTGCTTTTGTCAAGCTTGTTGCATTGCTATGATTATACAACATATAAATTATTTCTGCATAGTTATGAGAATTCATCAGATAATCTTCTGTTATTTTAGCAAGCCAAAACAATTGATTTTCTGTTGTATTTTTGGAGGTTTTAAGAAAGTATTTAACGAGGTTAGATAGCTCTGTTTTGTCATCTAAATATCGGCAGTAAGTATAAACAGTTTTGCTAAGGCTTGGGAAACGTTCTAGAAAACTTCTCATTCGCTCTAAAACATCACTTCCATAATCTCGGAGTAGAATCAAAACCAGTTCAGCATCTTCCTCATTAATATCTGGATCTTTTAAAAGATGTAGCAAATAATCGATTTGTTCATCACTCAAGCTCTCATATTCCTCCTCTTCCTCCTCAAACTCGAAATCGATACCAGAAACTTCAATAATATGTCGCCTAACTTGTAGTAATTCTGCTTTAATAGCATCAACTTTTTTTTCAATATTAATTTCATCTACTTGACCAATCTTGGTTTTTGCAGAATTTAAAAAAAGATTTTTTTCTCCCAACATTCTCTGAATTTTCAGAAAATCTGAATTCATTATACTCTCATCATTATCAAAAAGATAATAATCGTCCATAAAACGGAGCATAAGCTGACTTCTTATCCGAATCGAATTATCAATAAATTTTAAAAACTCTGCACCTATAACCTTACATGGATGCAATCCTTGTGGCAGACAATCGACAGACCTACCAGCATTTATTTCTCGTAGAAATTGCCCCAGATATTCCGCGTCCTTTAAACTTCGACCTCCTTCACCAAACCAAGATACAAGATCGTGCTGATAAATTGAGTTAAAATAGGAACCTATATCAAACTTTGCACTGAACCGATAACGTTTCTTCGCCCGTGCAATAGATGACTTAAATGCTGCATAACTCTTAGTTTGAGGAATGGGTTTTCCATCTTCAAATCTATAACCGAAGCTTTTTCTATCCTCACCAAAATCCGGGCGAAAAGTTTTTCTGTTTTTATAAACAAGATCATAAATAAATAATTCTGCAACAGGATCTAACTTAACTGTTCGCCGAAGGTGAAAACCTGTTTTAGAGGCATAACAATGAAGTTGAGGTAAAAATGAATAATCTTTTTCTGATTTATTTAATATTTTTTCATAAATATACTTAAAAATTTCGTTTGCATGATTCTGAATAAGAATCTGAGTAGTAGCTAAGGGAAATAATGTTCTTGGGTAATCTTCTAAGAAGTATTGCACAGAACTATAGTTTGACATCTGCTGTTCATCTCTCCCCGACTTGAGTTTAGAGTGCGAAATCTATTTTTAAAGTAGTGCTTACTTCACATTAGCATAATTTTTTTAGATTCTATTTCTCATTAACGAATATCTTGATAAAACTTTTGCAAATAGTTTGCCGAAACACCCATTCCCCAAAGTAAACCGATGTAGAGATAAATTAAAGTCGCTTTGAACGAACCCCAACGGGCAACTCGGCGATCGCTACTTTGAACAATGCGGTTTACTAAACGAATTCGTCCAGTTTTAACCAGTTTACGACATAAATCAGCATCTTCCATAATCGGTAAACTTTCATTAAACCCCTCACAGTCCCAAAACGCCTGACGACGACAAAATATAACCTGATCTCCAAAGAGTAACCGCAGTCCACGAAAAAATAAATGGGGACGAAACAAAAACGGCGCATAATAAGTTTTCAGGTAGTTGTGAAAGGAAATACCCCAACGAGTCGTTTGAGAACCCGCCATCAGCGAAATAAACCCCCCTGCAACAATATTTGTATCCGACAAAGTTTGTGCGATAATAGTCACGAGGTCATCTGGGACTAAGGTATCTGCGTGTAAAAAACAGAGAACTTCTCCAGTCGCTAGTTTCGCACCTAAGTTCATTTGAGTTGAACGTCCACGAGTTGCCGAAGAAATCACTTGAACTCCCGCAGACTCAGCGATAGAAACCGTTTCATCTTCACTTTGACCATCTACGACCATAATTTCCCAAGCAGGTGGACTCAGTAGACGCAAAGCGTTAAGGGTGCGGTTTAGGTGACTCGCCTCATTCAACGTCGGGATAATAATGGAAACACGCAACATTACTGCTGATAATAGGATGAATGACAGCAAAAAATTTCTGCTCTTAGCAGTATAGTTATTAGTTGTCACCCGGCACATTTATCTCTAGAAACAAATATCCTCAATTTTCGTCCTGTCTTGCGAGTAAACATCCCCACGCTATGAAACGTCTGAACATCTGGAAACGAAGCGGAATACTTGCCTTAGTTGGTTTACTGTTGAGTTGGGTTGTCAGTTGTGCAACGATTAACCCGGATAATAATCAAAATGATAATCGTCAAGAGATTGAATTTTGGACGATGCAGCTTCAACCCCAATTTAATGATTATTTTAATCAATTAATTGCTAACTTTGAAGCCAAAAATCCAGAGTTAAAAATTCGCTGGGTGGATGTGCCTTGGTCAGCTATGGAAAGTAAAATATTGGCAGCCGTTTCCGCAAAAAATGCACCAGATGTTGTGAACTTAAACCCTGACTTTGCGGCTTTACTTGCAGGACGAAATGCTTGGATTAGTTTAAATGAACAGGTTCCTGAAGATGTAAAGTCACAATATTTATCAAATATTTGGGATGCGAGTAGTATTAAAAGTTGTGACGGTGATAATTGTACCTTAAAAACCTTTGGAATTCCCTGGTATCTAACGACTCAAATCACGATTTATAATGAAGACTTATTCAAAAAAGCAGATTTAAAAACCTCACCAAAAACCTATACAGAACTCGCAGAAATTGCTCAAATAATTAAAGATAAAACGGGTAAATATGCCTTTTTTGTTTCGTTTGTTCCTGAAGATTCTTCCCAAGTTTTGCAGTCTTTAGTTCAGATGGGTGTGCAGTTAGTTGATGAAAAAAATCAAGCTGCATTCAACACCCCTGAAGGAATAGCCGCGTTTCAATATTGGGTTGATTTATATCAACAAAACTTACTTCCTCAAGAAGTATTAACTCAAGGACATCGACGGGCTGTTGAGTTATATCAAGCGGGAGAAATTGCGATTTTAACTTCCGGGCCACAGTTTTTAAAAGCCATTGCAGAAAACGCCCCAACCATTGCGAAAGTTTCGACTCCCGCCCCCCAAATTACCGGAGAAACAGGTAAAAAAAGCGTAGCGGTGATGAATTTAGTCATTCCTCGGGAAACCGAAAATCCTGAAAATGCCCTAAAGTTTTCCTTATTTGTAACCAATTCTACCAATCAATTAGCCTTTGCTAAAGCCGCAAATGTATTACCTTCAACAGTTGAAGCATTAAAAGATAGTTATTTTAGACCCGTTCAAGGGAGAAATACTCAGGAAGATGAAGCTAGAATTATTAGTGCAAAACAGATGGATGAAACAGAAATATTACTTCCGCCATTGAAAGATATCAAAAAGTTACAGAAGATTATTTATGATAACTTACAAGCAGCGATGTTGAATCAAAAAACGGTTGAAGGGGCAATTTTAGACGCGGAAACGGCTTGGAATCAACGTTCCTAAACTCAACAAAAGTTAAAAATCTGTGATTCTACCGAGGTGAAAATCAGGGCGGTTGGTTTAGTCTAGAAAAAGAATCAACCCCCCTTGTTTGGATTCCGTAATAAGAAAATGAAAATTGTTAGAGAGGATTCAACTGTGAGTGAAGTTAAGTATCAGGGTCAATGGTGGTTTCCTGATAATTCAGATAAAAAGTTTTTGGGAGTTTTAACGTTAAATAATAATCAACGTCCTATTCTAGAAATTTTAGAGGACTTACATACTATTCCTAGAAGCAAGCTTATTCATGGTTTAGCTGAAGGAGAATATTTTACATTGTTCGATTGTGAAGAAGTAGGTGTATCTATACAAAGAATGGATATTGCTAAAAAATCTATGTCTACAACTAGAACTTACTATGTAAGCAGATGTATAAAAAATTCATTAATTAATAATAAATTTGAAGCGATTAAATTTACATCAGCCTTATTAAGCTATACTTTTTCTTCTTCCTGGGGTAATACTTCAAAAGTTATTAAAGCAGACCAAGAAAATGATACCTTTAAATTTGAGTGTGAGCAAGGTAAAAACAAAACTTATAATACATCAATAGGAGCAATAACAATATACCAAGAGTCAATATTGAAAAGGCGTTTTAATGAGATTAGTTGGAAATCAGAATCTTATATAAAAGTAAGGTTTATTAAACCGCAGAGCTTTGAGGAAACGCATCACAAGGTAATATATTTATTGCAAAATTTTTTGACTCTTGCAACAAATAAGCCCAATTACCCAACTAATGTTAAGCTAGAGTTGGAAGATAAACAAGATTCATTTATTCAACTCATCAATTTTTATCTATACAATGAAGAAATTTCATCACAAATAATAGGTAATAATATTACTCTGGGTTGTGAATTTAGCTATATACAAGATAGGTTTCAAAAAATTATGGATACCTGGATAAAATTAAATAAAATTGCATCAGATCCTATAAACATTTACTTTTTTACTCAATATTACTCCAAAGGATATTCTTCTATTGAAAATCAGTTTTTATCTTTAGTACAAGTAATTGAAGGTTATCATAAAATAGTTATTAATCCAAGAAACAAATCGATACTTAAACATAGAATTGCTGATTTCTTAAAAAGATATAAGCATTATTGTTATAATTTGTTTAAATCCAGTGCAATGATTATTCAAAAAAATGAGGATGATTTTGCAGAATTAATCAAAGACACAAGAAACTATTATTCTCATCTAGGAACTCAGAATAAAACACTTTTAAGCCAAGAACAAATCCTCGAATGTAGAGATACTTTAAAACTATTATTTAGAGTCTGCTTGCTGGAAAAACTTGATTTTGATTACCAAGACATTAAAAATATTCTGATCTTAACACGCTAGAATATTTATTAACTAATATAAAATATAACAAGTAATGGTACACATCTTCCCATAGAAAGGGGGACTTTTAAACCAATTCCCCTCTTATTCCCCCTTTTTTTTAGGCTAACTCAGGGGGATATTTTCGAGAGAACTCGGGAAAAAATACCCCTGATAAAAGCGTTCTTTGCGCGACTCCAAACGGGATTATTTAGCTTGTGGAACCACAAAATTAACCAACTTACCGGGAACAACAATCACCTTTTTCACCTCTTTATTTTCCAGATAACGTTGGGCAACTTCCGAGTCTGTTGCTAACTGTTCTAACGTGGCTTTATCCGCTTTGGCGGGAACTTGAATCGTCCCCCGAGTTTTGCCATTGACTTGTATTACCAAAGTGATTTCATCGACAACTAAAGCATCCAAATCAACATCAGGCCAAGTTTGTGTATGAACCGAATCTTTGTAACCCAAACTCTGCCACAACTCCTCAGAAATATGCGGCGAAAACGGCGCCAACAACTTCAATAACGTTTCAATTCCCTCGCGATAAACAGGCGAGTTTTTACAGTCAGCGTCACTAATTGCATTACTCAACTTCATCAATTCTGACACCGCTGTATTAAACTGATAATCTCCGTCTAAATCCTCCGTTACCTCTTTAATTGCCGTGTGAATTGCCCGCCTTAAATCCTTTTCTTCCTTACTCAACTCAAGAGTTTCTTCAGGAATCGGTTTGAAATCATTTTTCTTGACATTGTTGAATTCAGATGAAGTTCCAGATGCTTTGTGTGAAGTATCTGTATTCTTAGCCAATGCCTTTTCACCAAAATATTCAACAGCTAAGTGTTGGGCTTTTTTCTTGAATTCCTTACGTTTATTTTCCCAAAGTAGTTGATCAAAAGAGAATTTCAACGTTGTCAATGCACCTAGACCTATAAAGATGTTTTTCAATAAGCCTCCCACTAGGGGAATCTGGTTGACATCATGGATTAATGACACACCTAAAAAGAGGAATATAGGTATCAATGAGATTGGAATAAGTGTATCAATTCGTTGTCGATTACTATTGAAAAATCCCCCAATAGTATTGACAATCTTATTCTTCTGCCACCATTTATCTTGTGGTTGTTCTTGAGGTAATATATTTGGAGTATGATAACGACTGAATTCACTAACCAACCGCCAAACCCGATTTAAGAAGCGAAATTGACCCTCAACATCCGCATCATCCCATTCCAAATCCTTCTCAGGCGGCGCCTTAAATAGAATAAACATTCTCGCCGTATCCGCCCCATATTTCGCCATCACCTCCAACGGATCAACCCCGTTGTATTTCGACTTTGACATCTTCTCATAGAAGACTTCCAACTTCTCCCCAGTTTCCGGATCTTTGGGATCTTCTGGGTTCACTTTTGCCGAAGGAATATACTTACCCGTCACCGGATTTTTATAAGTCAACCCGTGAACCATTCCCTGAGTTAACAAACGACTAAACGGTTCATCGCAATTCAACAATTTGCAATCGCGCATTACTTTTGTAAAAAACCGCGAATATAATAAGTGTAAAATCGCGTGTTCAATCCCGCCCACATATTGATCGACGGGCATCCAATCATTGCCAATTTTCGGATCAAACACCTGCTGATCATTGTTGGCGTCAGGATACCGCATAAAATACCACGACGAATCCATAAACGTATCCATCGTGTCTGTTTCTCGTTTTGCAGGCGTTCCACAACTCGGACAAGGAACATTTACCCAATCTTCCAACTGCGATAACGGCGACGCCCCCCGCCCTGAAAATTCCACATTTTCCGGCAATTTGACAGGCAAATCTTCATCGGGTACCGGCACCGCCCCGCATTTCGGACAGTGAATAATCGGTATCGGCGCCCCCCAGTAGCGTTGTCGGGAAATCAACCAATCTCGCAAACGATATTGTATCCGTCTTTCGCCATAACCTTCGTCTTCGGCGTATTCGATCACAGCGAGTTTGCAGCCTTCGGAAGTTTCCCCGTTACAAGGGCCAGAATTCACCATTACTCCCGTTTCGGTGTAGGCTTCGGTTAATTCCTCATCGGCGTTATCGGCGTCATCTGGAACAATAACTGTTGTGATCGGCAAATCATACTGTTTGGCAAAGGCAAAATCTCGCGTATCGTGGGCAGGAACCCCCATCACCGCCCCAGTCCCGTATTCATACAACACATAATCGGCGATCCAGATGGGAACTTCTTGATCATTAAAAGGGTTAATCGCTTTTCCGCCTGTAGGAACGCCCCGTTTGGGTTGATTTTCGGCGGTTCGATCCATTTCGCTTTGTTGAGACACTTCTTTGATAAACGCCTCAACCGCTTGTTTTTGTTCGGGAGTTGTTACCTTTTCGACTAACGGATGTTCTGGCGCCAACACCACATAAGACACCCCAAATACCGTATCTGGGCGAGTCGTAAACACAGGGATTTTGTCTTCCATCCCCGCAATCAAAAATTCTAAATAAGCCCCCGTAGACTTGCCAATCCAGTTGGCTTGCATCAATTTCACCCGTTCGGGCCAACCGGGAAGTTTGTCTAAATCGTTCAACAATTCCTCTGCATATTCGGTGATTTTCAAAAACCATTGACGCAACAGTTTTCGTTCAACTTTCGCCCCAGACCGCCAGGAACGGCCTTCGCTGTCTACTTGTTCGTTTGCCAACACCGTTTGATCAATGGGGTCCCAGTTAACTGCGGCTTCTTTTTGGTAGGCGAGTCCAGCGTTGTAAAATTGCAAAAAGATCCACTGTGTCCAGCGATAGTAGTCTGGTGAACAGGTGGCGAGTTCTTTTTCCCAGTCGAAGGAAATGCCCAAACGTTCGAGTTGTTGCTTCATCTGGGCGATGTTTTGATACGTCCACTTCGCCGGATGTATGTTTCGTTCAATCGCCGCGTTTTCAGCCGGAAGTCCGAAAGCATCCCAGCCCATCGGGTTGAGGACGCGAAAGCCTTGCATCCGTTTCAGTCGGGCGATCACGTCGATGATGGTATAGACGCGAACATGACCCATGTGTAAGTTTCCTGAAGGGTAGGGAAACATCGCCAGGGTGTAAAATTTCGGTTTTTGGGCGTCTGTTGAGGTTTTATACAGGCTACTTTCAGCCCAAGTTTGTTGCCATTTTTCTTCAATGGATGCAGGATTATATCGAGACTCCACAACTCTAACTCCGTGCGGGATGTTTATCGTCTTTCTTTGCTCATTGTTGCATAATACCCGACTCTGGATCTCAATTGCACTTTACTGAGCTGTTGACAGTGCAATACAAATACTACATTTTGTCATCTTTAACAATCGTCCCAAAGATAGATACGCTTGCTCAAGTTAAACAGAAATAAAAATAGAAAAGCCAGGAACTTAGGTCATTCCCGACTTTATTTTGTAAACGTTATTCAATTTCAGCTATTAAACTTGATTATTTGGAACCGTTCATTTGAACTAACGTATCGTTTGCTAAGAAATGATCGATATGGTAAGCACGCTCTTCTGTTTCTAAGAGAATTTTCTCGTATAAATAACGAGTAGCGCGATCGCCAAGGCTTTCAGCTTGTCCGGCTTGACGGCGTAACAGTTGTAAAATTGCTTGTTCAGCAACAAGGTCATGTTCGAGCATTTGGCGGGATAGGTAATATCCATCGGCTTCAGGCTCAAAGCAGCACATTTCAGCTAATTTGCTAAAGCTGGCTACTGGAATACCACCCAAACCATTGAGACGCTCGCCGAGTTCGTGAACGTGTCCTTGTACTTCTTCGTAACTATCTTGGAAAAACTGATGTACAGAGTAGAACTCCGCTCCCTCAACCACAAAATGATGCTTCTGATATTGGATGTAAAGTGCCTGAAAGCTTGCTAACAAGGCATTCATACCTTCGCAAATCGGCCCTGTAACGGAATGGTCAAATAAAACTGGGTTGTCACCCATTTCGCCCAACTGACGCACCGGACTTTGAATCTCAGTCATGCCTTGATTTCCTCGCATTAAGTACCGTTATTGCTAATGAACTTAGTTTATAGAATTATG
>NZ_AAVU01000086.1 GCF_000169095.1 Lyngbya sp. PCC 8106 | reverse complement strand
CCCCAGGGAGTGGTAGGCAATGCCCAAACTGCCCAGGGATTTCGCTTCTCCGTTGCGGTATTTGAGTTCCTGAAAGAGGGTTAAAGACTGTTTATAGTATTCAATTGCCTGCTCGTACTGCCCGAGGAAGAGGTAGGCATTGCCCAAATTGTTGAGGGAATTGCCTTCTCCATTGCGGTTTTTGAGTTCCTGAAAGAGGGTTAAAGACTGTTTATAGTATTCAATTGCCCGCTCGTACTGCCCCAGGGAGTGGTAGGCAATGCCCAAACTGCCCAGGGAATTGGCTTCTCCGGTGCGGTTTTTGAGTTCCCTGGCAATGGTTAAAGACTGTTGGTAGTATTCAATTGCCCGCTCGTACTGCCCCAGGGAGTCGTAGGCATTGCCCAAGTTGTTGAGGGAAATCGCTTCTCCATTGCGGTCTTTGATTTTCCTTTTGATGGTTAAAGACTGTTGATGGTATTCAATTGCCCGCTCGTACTGCCCCAGGCCGTTGTAGGCGCTGCCCAAATTGTTGAGGGAATTCGCTTCTCCTTTGCGATCTTTGAGTTCCTGAAAGATGCTTAAAGACTGTTGATGGTATTCAATTGCTTGCTCGTATTGTCTGAGAGAGCGGTAGGCACTGCCCAAATTGTCCAGGGAAATCGCTTCTCCGTTGCGGTCTTTGATTTCCTGAGAGATGGTTAAAGATTGTTGGTAGTATTTAATTGCCCGCTCGTACTGCCCCAGGGAGTCGTAGGCAATGCCCAAACTGCCCAGAGAATTCGCTTCTCCGTTGCGGTCTTTGATTTCCTGATAGATGGTGAGAGTAAATTCCCAAACTTGGAGAGCAAGGGTAAATTGACTGGTTTGCAACCACCGAATGCCAACCTTAAGTAATGTATCTGCGGTTTCTTGGCGGATAGTTTGGGGTTGTTGGGAACTGCCGAGATATTCCCCAAGTTGTAGGAGAAGGTTAATAAAAAAGTTGGCTTCGTTGGATTTACCATGATCAGCCAATTTTTCTGCTTCCTCTGCCATTACCTGCAACAACTCTGGCTCGACTAACTCCTGGTTTTCGTTCAAAACTTGATTTTCTTCCCCACTCTCATCGATGATGATGTTGAGGAGTAGTAGGATAAGTTGCAGATAGCCTTGTAAACGTTCTTCCTTCATAGTAGATCCTTGGGGGTTGGTTGTTATTATTTTCGGAAAATAGAATGTTGGGGTTGATGAATTTTAAAAATCGTTGGTAGTCGGCCAAGACATTTTTATCGTTTCACTACTTTAAACTCTTGATAACAACCTTGCCAACTCGACGGATTATCGCTCAACCACCCCAAAAGCTGTTCCATGCGATCGCTTGTCCAGTTCGGAATAAGTTCTTGTTTCGTCGGGTTCAACCAATCAAAATCGAGAGCTTCTTTGAGTGCGATCGCAATATATTCATCTGTTCCCGGTGTTGTTAGCCTGATTCCTATTTTCTTCTGCTGATACCAATATGACTCAGTTTGTGGCAGTCTAATGACGTTTTCATCCGCCCGATATTGGGGAGCAAAAACCATTGATGGACACAAAAAACAACGTTGGGTTATTCCCCTATGCAATAACAGCAAATAACGGGATTCTGGGGGTAGTTTAATCGTAATAAACAACGGTTCACCAACGGGTAACGGTTCGGGTTCGGGAAGTTCGAGGAGTTCCCAATTTCTCACAGTTTCCGGTTTAATTTTAATCCAGTTTTCGTCATAAACTTGCTGTTTCAACGGTTCCCAATATAAATGATCTAATTCCCACCGAGGAAATTTATAGTCCCACAACCACTGATAAACTTCCCTCCAAATTCCTCTTTGACCCTGCTTTCTATTGATCCAATTCTGACTTTCTTGTTTATCGCTATCGAGTTCGAGTTGGTATTGGTTTACCAGTTCTCTAATTACCTCTGCCAGCCTCCCCTGAATATCTGTTGGTAAACAATTTAATTCCTGTTTCATCAAGCTGGCAATAGTATTGTTATTATCTTGCCTTGGATTGGTTTGCAATTTATAATTCTCAGGATGAAAACGCAGCCGAAATAAGCATTGATGTTCCTCGGCTGCTGGTGTTTTGTCGAAAAATAGAGAGTTAGCTATCTCTTTGAGAAATTTGTCGTTCATGCTTCACGGCCTCCCGTTCGGGTTGGGATGGTTTTCTATGATTTAGTTTAGCAATATTTTTCAGCAAAAAACTACCAATTTTTGTTGTTATGAGGGATTTTGTTATTTGCTGCCATTTGAAAATATTTGACTGTTATTTGCTGCTATTTCGATTAATTTCAGGTGTTAAATTAGACATTTAATCGGGACTCATTTTAATAAAATTAGAGCAATAATAAAAGAGTCATTATTTCGATTAGCGGTTATGAAACAGAAACAATTTATCCTTGTTTTTATTCTAGGATGCCTGGGGTTCTTAGGATTCCAATCGATGCAAAACTCAGCATCGGAACCTGCCATTGTGCAACTCGTCCTGCAACCCAATACAGCCGAACTGACGTCAACAACCGAAGACGTTATCCACGTTCTTTCCCGTCGCGTCAGACCCCATCATTGGGTTGAAATTAGCATGATTTCCCAACAGGCAAACCCCGAAATTTTACTCTCCAAACAAGCCAATCGCCGAACGATTCAACAAGTGCGATCGCAACTCGACGCCAACCCTCAAACCCCGGAATTAGAACCCATTCCCTCATCAGATACAGCCATCGTCGCCGCCATCCAACGGTTTAGCGATCGCGTAGCAGAAACCAACGGTAAACACCCCATCTATTTTTATCTCGTCACCGATGGAACCTCAGATCCGCAAGCGATCGCCCAACTCCGGGAAATCAGCAAAACTCTGGCGCAATACAACCTGGAAACCGCCCATCTTTTCGTTCTGGGTTTGAACCCCAAACACCGCCTATCAATGGCTGGGGGGTTTGCACCCATAGGCGATCGGGTTGAGTTTGCCAGCAACAATTACGACGAGTGGGTACAACTGCTGAGAAAATTTTAGCGCCCAAATTGCCAGCCGCCACTGCCATAGCAATGCTACCTGATTTGTAAAAAATTAATCAATCTCAGCCCCCAATTTTGGGCAAGGGCTGTTTCATTCTCGACCCTAAATTTGATGACCTAACCCCCCAACCCCCTTCCCTGCAAGGGAAGGAGGAGTAATCAACCAAAAAACACTCCCCTCTTGATTAATTAATAGTCCCTTATGGGACACCTTTTCCCTCTCCTCGTAGGAGAGGGTTAGGGAGAGGTTCTAAGCAAATGTTTACCGACGAGCGAAACAACCCCCAATTTTTGGGGTTTGGGGGCAATATCGTTGACAACATTTCAGCATAATTCACCCGGCAAAATATCTATTCTATTAAGGAGAATAATCCAATGTCTATCAGATCGTTCAAACAATTTTTTGCGGGTTTATTCGGTGGATTTTTCTGGGATACCCCGTTAATATCCTGGTCAGACGGTCAATTTGAGTTCCAATCTCTCCTGGAAGAATCTCATACAAATCGCCTCGCCAAAATCTTGCAATATTACCAACCCGAACTCTTTCAACGGTGGTATTGGGTGGTACTCGCCGCCGCTTACAAAGCCAAGAATGAACAACAGTCTTTATCGACATTAGAAAAAGAACAGGAGGAACTCAGCAGTAAAGTCAGTTCCATGGAAGCCGCGTTAGACATCGAACTTCCGCCCCAACCCAAACCGGAATTTTGGGAAATACTCCTAACCATCGGTTTATCAATTATGCTTTTGTTGGGAATTGCGGAATTTTTCGGTTTAGAAGTTCAAAGCATTACCAACAACCAGTTCATACAATTTTTATTGGTATTATCGGGAGCGGTTTGTATGAATTTGGGAGAATATATCGGCATTTTGCGAATGGTAAAAGCTGTACGTCGCTACGACCCCAAACGCAGTTTTTCCGACGATAACCGCCACGCCAATAGTATTCCGTTTTGGCAAAGAATCAAGAGTGGGGATGCTGCAATTTGGTTGTCTTTTGCAATTGTCCTGATGGAAACGGCTTTTGCGGCTCCGGGTTTGATCGGTTTGTTACCGCCAAAATTGTCTGTAGAACCGCTTTTTCAACTCACAGTTTTTGCCGCAGCAGGGCTGGCTGCAACTATCAATATTATGATTGCTTGGGGAAATGCTTTGTTGGAAATTCAGTGGGAACAAAATGTGGAGGAAATTCGCCAACGTCATCGCCAAGCTTTTGTTAATTCAGAGTCCGATTCCAACTTTATTGATGAAATTGTTATTGAGCGAGAAATGAACAATTACCGTCGGAAGTTGGGAAAAGCAAAAGCCCGTTTGGAGTTGAAAAATCGGACGGTTGAGAAGCAAAAGCAGCGAGTTGATGACCTTCAGGAACGGGCAAGACGGGAGTTTGAACGCTGGGAATTTTCGGTGCGAAAGTGGCTGAAGGATAATCCTGAAGTTGTCAAAAACTTTGTCGAGTTGGAATCAAAGCCGTCTAACAATGGGTATCATTCGGTTAAAAATGGCTTGGATATTCTCTCAGATGAAATAAAATAATCCTACCGCAAAAAGTTCGCCAGGTTGTGATCACTCGCCGAAACAATTAAATCCTTAGAAGGGCAGAATACCGGGCTGTAAATCTTCTTTTTGCGCCCATCTAAGGTTTTTATATTATTACAATACAATTGGTGCTACTTGGTGTTATTACCAGTAATTTTATGTTATTTTTTTTAGTAAAATTCGGGTTCAATAATAGTTTAAATTGCGATTCAACCCGAAGAATTATCGGCAAATCCAACAGCTTCTATGGCGGCTTCCAAAGCAATTTCTAAATGTGTCCAATGGGTGCCACCTTGACAAAACACAATGTAGGGTTCTCTCAACGGCCCATCAGCCGATAATTCCGAAGTGCTACCATCAATAAACGTTCCACCAGCCATCACGAGTTGACTCTCATACCCCGGCATTTCCGCAGGAACGGGGTCGAGATAAGAACCCACCGGAGAATACTTCTGCAAGGCGCGACAGAAGGCGATTAATTTTTTCGGCGTTCCCAACTCAATCGCTTGAATCACATCCCGGCGGGGTTCTAACGGTAAAGGGTTAACCCGATAACCGAGTTGGTCAAAAACATAGGCGAGTAAATGGTTTCCTTTCATCGCTTCTCCGACCATTTGCGGGGCTAAAAATAGGCCTTGAAATAACAAGCGATTTTGATCAAAAGTTGCCCCCCCACTACTGCCAATTCCGGGGGCTGTTAACCGACAAGTGGCCGCTTCTACTAACTCAGCCCGTCCTGCGACATATCCCCCCGCAGGCGCGATAGTCCCACCAGGATTTTTAATTAACGAACCCGCAATTAAATCAGCGCCCACCGCAGTGGGTTCTTGGGTTTCGATAAATTCCCCATAACAGTTATCGACAAAACAAACGGTATTCGGATTTTGCTGTTTAACAGTGTGGACAATTTTTTCAATTTCAGCGATCGATAAACTTGAACGCCAGGAGTAGCCGCAAGATCGCTGAATGAAAACTAAGCGAGTTTTAGAGGTAATACCAATGTTTAGACTATCCCAATCAATTTTTTTATCTAAAGTCAGATCTATTTGACGGTAAGAAATGCCATACTCTATAAGGGAACCTTGACTCTTGCCTCGTAAACCAATGACTTCTTCTAGAGTGTCATAGGGAGTACCCGTAACGGTTAAGATCTCGTCCCCAGGACGTAAAACCCCAAATAAGGCACAGGCGATCGCATGAGTTCCAGAAACAAACTGGACTCGAACAGCAGAAGCTTCAGATCCCATGATTTCTGCAAACACGCGATCAAGAGTTTGACGGCCTAAGTCATCGTGACCATAGCCCGTCACTCCCGCAAAATGATGGGTTCCGACTCGATGCTGTCGAAAAGCATCTAAAACTCGTTTGAGATTTTGCTTGACCTGAGTATCGATTCCGAAAAAAATCGAAGATAGTGCCTGTTTTGCTGCTTCTAGCTGTAGAATACTACTGCTCATCACTGAACTCGCTTTTGGGGTGAGTGGTGTTTAATTATGACGCAAATAGGACAGATTCGTAAAGAATAACCATATTTTCATGACGATTGCAACTTCACAAAAATTAAATCCCGAATGGAAAGTTATCATTTTCATGGTAATTCTCCACGGCGGCGCACTTTTTGCACTACTTCCGAGTAATTTTAATTGGACTGCCATTGGCATCGCTTTTTTGCTGCATTGGGTAACAGGGGGCTTGGGAATTACGCTCGGTTTTCATCGCCTTTTAACTCATCGCAGTTTTGAAACGCCGAAGTGGCTTGAATATTTTTTCGTGTTCTGTGGCACTTTAGCCTGTGAGGGTGGAGTGATTGATTGGGTGGGTTCACACCGGATGCATCACCTCCACTCTGACCATGAGTTAGATCCCCATGACTCGAATAAGGGGTTTTGGTGGAGTCACATGGGTTGGATGCTGTACGCTCGTCCGCCAAAAGCTGAAATTGATCGCTTAACTCAGGATATCGGCGCAGATCCAGTTTATCTATTTTTTCAAAACTATTTCATTCTTATTCAGGTTGCTTTAGGGATTTTGTTATATCTCTTAGGTGGCTGGCCCTTTGTGGTTTGGGGAGTGTTTGTGCGAATTATCGCCGTATTCCACTGCACTTGGTTAGTCAATAGTGCAACTCATAAGTTTGGATATCGCACTTTTGATTGTGATGATGCTTCCACAAACTGTTGGTGGGTGGCTGTCCTCACTTATGGTGAAGGTTGGCATAATAATCATCACGCTTATCAGTATTCCGCCCGTCATGGTTTGCAATGGTGGGAAATTGATCAGACTTGGATGACTATTCAGTTTTTACAAACTTTGGGTTTAGCGAAGAAGGTTAAGTTAGCCTCGAAGTCAAGCTAACCAGTAAGCCTGAGTTCACCAGAAGCCTAAATTGGGGGCTAGGGAGAATTAAAAAATTAAATCATCAATACGAATTGCCGAGGTTGATGGGGTGATAGGGTGACGGGGGTGGTGGGGAGAGGTCTTTTTGAAGATGAAAAATCACTTTTTATTAATAAAAATCCTCCCAACCTCCCAACCGACCGTCCTCCCCATCTCCCCACAAATTAAGTTTTAGGGCAACGCGCACAGCCCTGCCTCCTTTCGGGGGTTTTTTTTGTTTTTTTGAGTTGGAACTAGAATATAGGATTTCCTTGGACAATGTATTTGAGGGTGGTGAGACTATCTAAACCAATTAATCCCCGTCGATACCCGACTTGATTGGACATTCCGAGAAAGATCGCGTCGCCTCGATTTTGATGACGTGAGAAGCGTGGAGAAGCATTGATAAACGTTAAGGCGCTGTTGACATCTAGGGCAAATTGACGGCTCTCGCTGTAAGATTCTGTGGCTAAACAGTTACTATGACCACTACTATATTCGTTCATCCAGGCGATTCCTTCCTCTAGGCTGTCTACTCCTCGAAATGCGATTGTTTTATTGAGATAGGGTTGTGACCATTCTGACGCTTCTGCCTGGGCGAGTTCGGGAAATTGTTTAACGAGGAGTTCGTCTCCCTTGAGTAAAAATCCTTCTTCTCGCAGGTTATTCCACAGTCTGACTAAGGATGAACCCTTTTGGTTGGGATCAATCAACACTTTCTCAATCGCGTTTACCGGGTCAGGTTTGCTTTGATGGCTATCAAAAATCATCCATCGAACCATATCCACATTAGCGGTTGCTGACCAATACAAATAGCAGTTTCCCATCGCCGATCGCAAAACTGGAACTGTTGATTGAGCAACGACTTGATGGACTAGATGGGGCCGACCATAGGGAATGATCAGATTAATATATTGATCTTGAGTCACTAAGTCTTGAATGGGGGCTTCTTGTTCGTTGGGAAATACTTCTAAAGAACCAATCGGCATCCCTTCTTCTTCGATCGCCGACTGTAAGGTATCAGCAATCACTTGGTTAGAATAGTTGGCCTCGCTACCCCCAAGTAAGATTAAACTATTAGCCGTTTTCATGCACAGTCCGGCTGCGATCGCCCCTAACTCTGGAAAAGCTTCATAAACTAAACCCACAACCCCAATCGGAATCAGTTGATAATAGGTTTGACCTTGTTCGAGTTGATAGGAAGCCCCAATCACTCGTCCGATGGGATCGGGAAGTTCTCCCAACCGCTTCAAAATTTGTATGGTTGTATCTAGCCTTTCCGGAGTCAGCTTTAACCACTCACTCACACATTCAGAAACGCCCAATTCTCGACTTGCTTCTAAGTCTAGGGTGTTTGCCTCTAGAATGTCGTTTTGTCTTTTTCTGATGGCTTCTGCCATCGCTCGCAACGCACGACTGCGATGTTCTCCTTTTGTTTTTGCGAGTTCTATGCTGGCGGCATAGGATCGACGAATCGGGTTCGTCGGCGGAAGTGAAGCACTAAAATCATCAATTATCATCTTCGCTCACCGTCTGTAAGCAAGCCAGACCATCAATGCTGGCAACATTGCCAACATTACCGCAACCATTGCCCAAAGTATAATATTGGGTCCCGGTGAATACAATGCTAAAGGAAGCCAAATTACTAAGGGTACTAAGAGCATTCCTAAAGCTAGGGGTAAGTAATGCGCTCGTAAGCCTGGACTTGAGCGGTTCCATTGATGACCTGTCCAACGCCATGCTTGTTTATAGGGATAGTGAGTTGAGAGTTGTTCGAGGGAGTAACCGCTCTCATCGACAACAAAAATTTGCTGACAGCGATCGCAACCAAAGGCTTCTGTCAGGGTAATCGGAACTAAATGACCCTTCCGACGACAGGGGCAAGGATAGTCACCGTTTAAATCAATTTTCTGGGCTTTCTGAGGTGGCACAAGCAGTTATCAAATAAAGCGTTTGAGTATAACGGACTTTCAAATACTTACTTAATGGATCATACTTACCAACTCTCGGTTGTCAATTTCTTGATCTCTAAAATTTTAGATTTCCATTGACTTTAACCCGAAGTGCGGTTACTTACAACTTGCCTTGATTTCCTGAATTTTAACTGACTAGAACGACTTTTCTGTCTTCGAGCCAACTCCATTTCAGCTTATTTTCTAGTTTACACGCTAACCCTGATTGATTAGTCGGGTTAACGGACTAGATTTTTTAGCTTTTTCTTAAAAGCGGGT
>NZ_AAVU01000087.1 GCF_000169095.1 Lyngbya sp. PCC 8106 | reverse complement strand
TTAGATCGAATGAAGATATTGCAAGACTTGTTACTCTTTATGTTAGGAGGCGCAAATGATTAAACCTGATTTGTTTGATGTAGTAGAACTATTAGTTGATATTTCTGAATCAGGACTTCAAGCAGGCGATCACGGTGCTATTGTAGAAAAATACAGCGATCGCGCTTATGAAGTCGAATTTACAAACCCAGAAGGGGAAACTCTCGCACTGCATACCCTCTCTCCTGAACAGTTTATTGTAGTCTGGCAAGCTAAAACACAAACTTGGGTATCTATTAGCGATCGCATTACCGCCGCCGTTCAAACACTTTCAGAAGAAAGACAGCAAGAAGTCTTAAATTTTACCCGTTCCTTGTATAAAAATTATTTTAGAGGTTTATGAAAAAAGCTAAAATTTATTATGCCAGAATGGATGAGTTTTGGCGGAAAGAAGAAAAGTTAGATTATTTAGAAAAACTTGAACATATTGGTAATGTGGAATGGGAAGACATTCAGCCTGATAAAAATCATACATGGCTGACGGGTGAATTAGAAGATGATTTTGGTGATTTTATAGCAATTGGAAATAAATCTACAAAGGAAGGTTTAGACGAATCGGCTATATTTATAAACTATAGCATAGGAGTTCAAACATCACGAGACAGTTGGGCTTACAATTTTACCAAAAACACATTAATCAAAAATATTCAAGCATTTATCAATACATACAATGAACAAACGTATTTATGGAATACTCAAAGAAAACCCGATAGTAAAATAGATGACTTTGTTTTGTCAGATGAGACAAAAATTAAGTGGAGTAGTAGATTAAAACAATGTTTAGCCGCCAATCAATCGGTTGAATTTTGTCCTAACAAAATCAGAAATTCTCTTTATCGTCCGTTTTCATTTCAGTATCTTTATTTCGATGAAGTTCTTAATCATCGGCGGGGACAATTCCCTTTAATATTCCCAACTCCTGAAACTGAAGAAGAAAATCAGGTTATTTGTCTTCCCGGAATTGGAAATAGACAAGCTTTTGGAATTTTCATCTCAAAGTTAATTCTTTCTCTGGATTTTGCTTTTGAAAAAGCTCAATGTTTCCCCTTCTACACCTACGATGAAGACGGAACAAACCGCCAAGAAAACATCACAGATTGGGCTTTAGAACAATTTCGCAATCAATACCAAGATCCCAAAATTAGCAAATGGGATATCTTTCATTATACCTACGCAATCCTTCATCATCCCGACTACCGAAAACGCTACGCCGCTAACCTCAAACGAGAACTTTCCCGCATACCCTTCGCCCCAGAATTTCACCCCTTTGCAACAGCAGGAAAACGACTCGCAGACATTCATATCAACTACGAACAACAGCCCGAATATCGACTAAAACACCTAGAAAATAAAGACTTACCCATAGATTGGCGTGTGGAAAAAATGCGTTTTTCTAAAGATGGAATTCAACTCAAATATAACGACTTTCTCACCCTAACAGGAATTCCCCCAGAAGTATTTGAATATCGCTTAGGAAACCGTTCGGCTTTAGACTGGATCATAGATCAATATAAAATAAGCACAGATAAACGAAGCGGAATTACAAACGATCCGAACCGCCTAGACGATGAAGAATATATTGTTAGGTTAATTAAAAAAGTGATTACCGTCAGTTTAGAAACCGTTAAAATTGTTAAAAATTTACCCTATTTAGGATTGCCTAATGATTGATAGTTTATTCTGTAGAGTGCATCAGATTTTGAAGTTAATGATCGAATCACAGGGTTAATTGTCTGATGCACCCTACGATTGATCGGGTTATCGGTGAAAAGGTTGACGAAAATATCATAATATTAGATAGTAGATAGAGGTTAGCTTGGATAAACACGTTCACCCTTCACCTGAGTAACAGCCAACAGACACCTGATCAATTATAAATCGATGACCACAGAACAACCGCTCGGTTCCGTTATTCAAGGCTCCCTCACCAAAGGATTAGAAGTTCGACTCCATGCAGATATCTCCGTCGAAGAGATGAGAGTCGGGAAATTTTTGGTTGTGCGTGGTGTGCGATCACATTTTTTCTGTCTGCTGACGGATGTTTCTTTAGGAACCAGTAATGCGCGAATATTAGCCAATCCTCCTCAACCTAGTGATGATTTTCTCCAAGCAATTCTGTCTGGAAATAGCACCTATGGAACGATAGAATTAAGCCCGATGTTGATGTTGAATCAAGCTGATATACAGTCAGAAGAAACGATTCGCCGCCAACTCGAAGAACAACAACAAAACCAAAATAATGGTCGAGGAACATTAGCTTCCTTTCAAACTCAAACCAACAGCGATATTCAACTCCTTCCTGTCAAAACGATTCCGACTCATTTTTCCCAGGTTTATGAAGCCAGTGAACGGGATTTTAGGGTGATTTTTGGTTGGGAAGATGACCCTCATCGCCGTAACTTTGCGATTGGTCAACCGATTGATATGAACGTTCCGGTTTGTGTAGATTTAGATCGAATGGTTGAACGCAGTAACGGCATTTTTGGGAAATCAGGAACGGGGAAATCCTTTTTAACTCGACTATTATTATCAGGAATAATCAAAAAACAAGCAGCTGTCAATTTGATTTTTGATATGCACTCCGAATATGGTTGGGAAGCCGTTTCTGAGGGTAAAAAATTCAATACCGTTAAAGGTTTACGTCAACTTTTTCCTGAACGAGTTGAAGTGTATACACTTGACCCCGAATCAACGAAACGGCGTGGGGTGCGAGATGCTCAAGAATTGTATTTGAGTTATGATCAAATTGAAGTCGAAGATATTAGCTTAGTTCAGCGAGAGTTAAATCTATCTGAGGCGAGTTTGGATAGTGCAAATATTCTCCGCAGTGAATTTGGTAAGTCTTGGATTTCTCAGTTATTATCGATGACTAATGAAGAAATTCAACTCTTTTGTGATGAAAAACGGGGTCACAAAGGTTCGATTATGTCGCTTCAGCGAAAACTGTTGCGAATGGAGAATTTAAAATATATGCGTCCGACTTCTCCGTTTAATTATGTAGAGCGAATTTTACAGTCATTAGATGCGGGAAAAAATGTGATTGTTGAGTTTGGTTCCCAGTCGGATATGTTATCCTATATGTTAGTGACGAATATGATAACTCGTCGAATTCATGCGTCCTATGTTCGCAAAGCTGACCGTTTTTTGGCGTCTAAAAATCCTATAGATAGACCAACACCTTTGGTCATTACGATTGAAGAAGCACACCGCTTTTTAGATTCAGCGATTGTTCGTTCAACTATTTTTGGCACAATCGCCCGAGAGATGCGAAAATATTTTGTAACGCTGTTAGTCGTTGACCAAAGACCATCGGGAATTGATGCAGAAGTGATGTCACAAATTGGCACCCGAATTACTGCTTTATTGAACGATGATAAAGATATTGATGCGATTTTTACGGGCGTTTCTGGAGGTCAAAATTTACGTTCAGTTTTAGCGAAATTAGACTCTAAACAACAGGCGTTAGTCTTAGGTCATGCGGTACCGATGCCTGTGGTGATTCAAACTCGTTCCTATGATGAACAATTTTATCGGGAAATTGGCGATACAGCTTGGGAAGAATTACCCGATGAGGAAGTGTTTGAAGCTGCGGCTTCGGCGATGGATGATTTAGGATTTTAAGAGAGGGGAAAAGGGTGATTTATTCCCCTCCTCTGCTTAATTGAGTACGGTAGAATAGGGAACCAATGCAGTCTGAGTTGAGACTAAATCACTGGCTAAACTCATTTTGTTTTTATCCAAAACACCGATAATTTTACGAGGGTTATCGGGATGAACAACCGGAAGTAAATAAAGACCTCGAACTCTCATTTGTTCAAAGGCTTCACTGACCGAATCATCTGGATAAACGTAGAGAATTTCTGAGGTACAAATCTCACCAATCTTTAAGTTTGTGGCTGTTAAAGTGTATTCAGAATGAGCTTTTTCACTTAACATAGACTGTATTTGTATCAAATGTCGTTTAATATCGGCTAAAGTGATCACACCCACTAATAATTTTGTTTCCTCAATAACTAAGGCAGTATGACATTTAGCTTGAATCATTTTTTGACCCGCTTCTATGAGGGAAGTTGAGTCAGATAATGCTAAATAAGAAAAATCCATTAGCGTTGAAATGGGAACTTTATGTAAGATTTCTTGATCATTTTGTTGTGCTAAATTCATCCCCATTTGTTGTAGATTTAACCCCCCAACTGAACTTTTAGCTTGAATACAATCCATCAGCGCAATACTCACCCCGACTGCGACCATCAAAGGTAAAATAATTAAGTAGTTACGAGTCATCTCAAACAACAATAAAATCGCGGTTAAGGGCGCTCTAACACTACTAGCAAGAACGGTTGCCATTCCGACAATTGCATAGGCGGCTGGGGGTGCAATTTTAATAAAATCCGACGGTAAAATTAACCCCAAAACATGACCATAAATCGCCCCTAAACAAGCTCCTAAAAACATCGCAGGTGCAAACACACCGCCGACAAAACCACTCCCTAAACTAATGGTTGTGGCAATTAATTTAAAGATCAAGAGTAAAGCTAATAATAATAGCGGGAAATTTTCACCCTGTAAGATAATTTCTAGAGTTTCGTAGCTCACTCCTAATGTTTGAGGAAGTTTTAAAGCAATGATTCCAATTAAAATTCCTCCGAGAGCGGGTTTTAAAATTGAGGGAATTTTACCTAAAAAACTTAAATAGCGAATCTCTCCCTGAAAACAAGCTCGCATCCATTTAATCCCTTGAGTATAGGCTAAAGAGACACCGCTCGATAGTACACCCAAACCCACGTAAAATATCCATTCCCAAGAACTAATCACTTGATATTCAGGTAAGACCAAAGAGGGATGAGTTCCTAAAAAAATACGAGAAATAATCGAAGAAAAAACCGCAGAAAGTAAGATTAAACTGGTTGCAGTTGCGCTAAAAAATGTTGCTCCGAGTACGACTTCTAAAGCAAAAAACACACCTGCAATCGGTGCATTAAAACCGGCTGCGAGTCCTGCTGCTGCTCCCGCACCTAATAGTAAGCGATAACGTTCTTGGGAAACTTGAAAAAATTGAGCGTATAAAATCCCAACGTGAGAACCAATTTCAACACTGGGACTTTCTGGCCCTAATGAAGCGCCTGTTCCTAATGAAATAGCCGCCGCTAACATTTTAATTAGGGGTCGTAACGGGGTGATATTTTGGACTCTAGCGTTTGTTAATAAAGTCGAAAAATCCTGTCCTAAAATTTTGGGAAAGAGCCAACGCATTACCCCAATAATTAAACCCCCAACTAGGGGAATTAAGGCGAGTGTCCATGCTCCCCAGGTGTAAATCTGGCTCATTAATCCCTCAAAGCTGAGGTGATAAAAGAGGTTGATGAGGGTATGAAACAACACCATTAAAAGTCCTGAACCCCCACCAATGAGTAAGGCGGAAATGAAGACAAGAGACTCAGGAGACGGACGCCAACGGTTGAAAAAATGATGGGGAGAGGAAGAAAGGATTTTGGGTTCAGAGGAAAGGGAAAGCTGGGGAGGGGAAGAGGAGGTAACAGTCATCTTTTCAAAAGTATTCTCGAAAATTAAAGGAATATAGGAATATAAAACAGAGATTTTATCCTCATCCTCCACTATCCCCAACCCACAAAAAGCGAGTCAGGGGTATTCAGACGGGGGATGAAGTTGCTCGGAATTTGACAAAAAACTGACTATATTTTCCCTCTTTTACTGCTTAAACCTCAGTCTTGATTTCTCTCAACAGGATTGAGGAGAGTCAGACCGATATCAGAGGAACGAGGGTTCTAGGTCAGCGAGTTGTCCGCCATCCATAACGGCAACTGAATTCCTGTTGACTACCCCCACTGCATCGAATCAGGAACTAGGGGTTAGATTTGGAATCGGCTGAACTAGAATCGGTGAAAAGTTGATTTGTATTGTCTTATTCTCGATTATAATTTAACTTAAATCCTATCCATTTGACAAGCTAATTTAGGGTGAGTTTTTCAACGGTTCTGTTTTTCGGTTTTCCTCACCTGTTTATCAGTCTCCGAAAAAGTTTCGGGTTTCTAAAATGAGGGTTTGATTATCGATCAATTAAGAAAGAGTTATATTTTTGAGAAAATCTTGATTTCAGTTCAAAATTGCCAAAATATTAACACCATACACTTCACTCAGCTTAACGAGAAAGCCCAACTTTTTTAGAGTTAAGCCGGCGGAAAATAGGGTCACAAGCCCTAAGTCGGCACGCTCAACCCCGATAATTCTCTAATAAATTCCAAACTGCATCCTATTTTACGAATAATTGCGTTGTATTATACCACAATACAAAAACTGTTAATCACATTCAGGGTAAAATGACAACGCAAGAAACCTCGAAATCCTTGCTCATTCCCATTTTGATCGGGATTGGGGTAGGAATCCTCATTGGGGGAATCTTGCCCGCCGTGGGTGAATCGGTTGCTTTTTTGGGAGAACTCTTTATTAACGGCTTGTTAATGCTGGTTATTCCTCTGGTTATCACTTCGATGGTTGTCAGTGTCAGCAGTCTCGGAGATGTCAGACAGCTTAGAGGAATAGGAGGTCGAACCCTTTTATATTATACCGCAACTACCGGAATTGCCGTGATCGTGGGTCTAATCCTGGTAAACATTATTAATCCGGGTGTGGCTGATACCCTAGAAGCCCGAGTTACCTTGCGGGGGGGACAACTACTCCCCAACACCAGTTATACCATTAGCAATGAACAACTGACCTTAAAGGGTGAAAACTTTAAACGTTCCTATGATGATCGCTATTCGGTGATTCTTTTGGATCAAAATCAGATTCAAGGGACAATTCAACCCGAAAAATCGACGCCAGAGAATGTCATTACTCTCTCTCAATGGATAGATGAAACCGGAGAAGAAATTACTCCCAATTCAACCGGAACCGGAATTCAGGTGGATTTAGCTGTCGCTACGAAAGTCCAAGGAAAAGATAATCGCTCGATAGTTGATGTTCTCAAAGAAGTGATTGTCAGTTTACTTCCTCGTAATTTGTTCCAAGCGATGGCTGATAACCAGGTGCTTCCCTTGATTATTTTTTCTCTCGTTTTTGGGGGAGTTTTAACGACAATGGGAAGTTTAGGGCAGAATGTTCTGCACCTATTTGAAGGCTTGAATGAAGCCATTATGCGGATTATTCACTTAATTTTGATGGCGGCACCTGTAGGCATTGGGGCTTTGATTGCTGGACGTTTAGGACAGGCGGGAGGTTTTAGCGGTTTTGCTGCCGAATTTATGAGTTTGATTGACATCCTCTCCGTCGTAAACAACGGAGATTCCAAACATCACTGTCTGGGCTTCCTCTTTCCACGAGCTGACTTACTAGGTTGAGTTTCCCCAACAGAGCAGAGGGCATTCTCTTCAGAGGCGTTAATTACCACCTGCCCGGCGGTATTTTAAAAACAGATATTAAGCGGAAGAACGGATTAAGTTATCTGTAGGACAGCATAAATCTCTGATACTCGCAGTTAAATTAATCCGTTAATCGATTTCTTATCCGTTTCTTTATTTGATAGCTGTTTTAATGCAGATTTCAATATATTTCTGGCGGCATTTTTATCCCGGTCAGCGATATATCCACAGTGAGGGCATTCATGGGTTCTCGTACTGAGAGTTTTTACAACTTTCTCACCACAATTTGAACAGCTTTGGGAAGTATACGCGGGTTCAACAGCAATCACCGGAACCCCATAAACCCGCGCCATATATTCTAACCATTCTCGAAACCTGTACCAAGCTGCATCGCTAATTGATTTGGCTAGATGATGATTTTTAACCATGTTGCGAATCCGTAGGTTTTCAATCGCTACCAAGTCGTTAGACTGTATGACGTGTTGGGCTAATTTACAAGCCCAATCATTACGCCTGCGTGAAACCTTGAGATGCGCTCTACCTAATTTGTTTCTGGCTTTTTGGCGATTTTGACTGCCTTTTTGAGTTCTTGATAATCGACGTTGTAGCTTTTTAAGCTTGCGTTCATCTTTTCTCAAAAACCGGGGATTATCTATTTGATTACCAGAACAATCTGTGTAGAAATAGTTTAAACCTACATCTAGCCCTGTTTGTTTTCCTGTTAGTTCTTTTTTCTCCTCTCGTTCATAATCTATTAGAAATTGAGCATAATACCCGTCATGTCTTCTAATTACCCTCACTCGTTTGATTTGTTTTAACTGATAATAGTGCAGGTTCCGGCTTCCCCAAAGCTTAAATGTACCCGTTTGAAACTTGTCTGTGAACGTTAGATAACGTCTGTCCTCCGAAAGTTTCCATCCTGATGTTTTGTATTCAACAGACGCTCTAACTTGATACTTTTTAAACTTTGGGAATCCTTTGGAGCCTGGTATTTTCTGCTTACAATTCCGATAAAATCTTTCAATTGATGCCCAAGCTCTTTCTGCGTGTGCTTGTCGTGCCATTGAGTTTAACCTTGATGCCCAAGGAAACTCTGGATTGTCTGACAACAGTTTGCAGTGCTTGTAGGCATCGTTGCGACTTTTAACCTGACCGTCTAACCATGCTCTGATAACGCTGTTGCGAACAAATAGACCTGTCCGAATGGCTTCATCCAAGCTTCGGTACTGGCAATATGTTCCTTGCAGCTTCATTTCATATACGAGCATAATTTGTCGTCGTCGCTTACGATAGGGCATCATAGCACGAACATAATCCGTCGTGAACGACGGGGCTTTTGACCCGCTTTTTTTGGTAAATACGCCGCATCAGTCATTATTGCTTTGTTGATTCATGGGGCGATTATTTTGCCTTTGATTTTGTATTGGTTTGGGAAACGTTATCCTCTACCTTATGTTAGACATTTAGCTTCGGCTTTAACGACTGCTTTTTCCACCTCATCGAGTTCAGCAACCTTACCTGTGACGATGGAATGCAGCGTTGAACGCAATCATATTTCTCCCCGGATCGCGAGTTTTGTTTTGCCATTAGGGGCAACAATTAATATGGACGGGACGGCTCTTTATGAGG
>NZ_AAVU01000088.1 GCF_000169095.1 Lyngbya sp. PCC 8106 | reverse complement strand
ACCCCATCAACCCCGGCAATTTTTAACGAAGTCACAGCAGCTCCGGGAGCTTGCATCCCGGAGAACTGTGACTGAGAATGAAACAGCCCTGCCCGTTGTAGGAACTTCGTAATCTTAGCAACTGGTGTTGGGCGAAGCCCACGCGCGCAGAGTACCCGTTGGGCGGAGTAATCTTTGACTGATATAAACCCACTTTACCCAATAACAAAATTAATCAACCAAAAATAATATCAATCAGCAGACTGCGAAAGATCGGTGTGATATTCAAAAGAATATTCATAGCAAATATTAATTAAACTTTTTAATCTATGTGTAGAGGTGGTAGTAATACGTTTTCAAAACGTTTGCTTTTCCCGGCAAAAAACTTTGCACTTTAACAGCATAATTGTTGGGCAATAAACCCTATGTGTTAGTCTGCGCTGAATGATTGTCGCAGTAAAAATTTAAGCTTTTTATTCCATCTGTAAAACTTAGAGATATCCCATGGCAACATCCGAAAATACATCAACTGAAGATCTAAATATGTCCAATCAGACGACTCAAGCTGGAGGTGGAATGGGTAATGGTAATCCACTTGCCCCCGCAGAAGGCTACGAGTACGACTTCAGCAGCGATTCAGAGACTCCTCAGACCCCGTTTGATCCATTAATTGGGGTTGGGGATATTGATGATCTTGGTGACATCTTTGGAGATCTAGATCCAGAAGATAACCCCTTCGGAGGTAATCCGACAGAGGGCGGTGGTAATCCCTTCGGTGGCGGTAATCCCACAGAGGGCAGTGCTGGTGGAATGGACGACATGGACGAAGATTCCGAAGTACCTGTTGACTCTGATGATGATGCCCCCATGCCTGTTGAACCCGATGGCGGGAACTCAGGCGGCTTCGACGGTGGAAATTCCTTCGGTGGCGGGAACTCAGAAGGCTTCGACGGTGGAAATTCCTTCGGTGGCGGGAACTCAGAAGGCTTCGGCGGTGGAAATTCCTTCGGTGGCGGGAACTCAGAAGGCTTCGGCGGTGGAAATTCCTTCGGTGGCGGGAACTCAGAAGGCTTCGGCGGTGGAATGGACGACATGGACGAAGATTCCGAAGTACCTGTTGACTCTGATGATGACACCCCCATGCCCGTTGAACCCGATGGCGGAATCGGAGACGGCGCAGGCCCAATTGGGAATGAAAATCCCTCTGGTGGTAATCCCACAGAAGGCGGCGCAGGTGGTGAAAATTCCTTCGGCGGTAACTCAGGCGGCTTCGGCGGTGGCAATTCCTTCGGTGGCGGTAACTCAGGCGGCTTCGGCGGTGGCAATTCCTTCGGCGGCGGTAACTCAGGCGGCTTCGGCGGTGGAAATTCCTTCGGCGGTGGAAATTCAGGCGGCGGCGGTGGCTTTGGTAGCAACACCCCCAACAGTGGCGGTAACATCGATACAGGCGAAAATAACGAAAATTTAGGTACTGGTAACTCTGCTTTTGGCAGCGACAACCAAACAGAAGGCAACGGTAACAACGCTTTTGGGGATGGCAATTCTACCAATGGCAACGGTAACACCGACTTCGGCAGCAACAACCAAACAGAAGGTAACGGTAACCGCTCCTTCGGCGAAGGCGGCGAGGGTTTTAACGAAATTTTTGAAGGTCGAGAAAATCCATTAGAAATGTCCGCAGGGGAAAGCGATGTTTCCATCGATCTCGGATCAATTGGCGGAAACAATCCCGTCTTTGCCGGTGGCGGTACACCTGCACCAGAAGGCGGCGTACCGGTTGATATTGAAGATTTAGAAGAAAGTAGCAACAATCAAACCGACGGTAACGGTAACTGGAATTTCGGCAGTAACAATCAAACCGACGGTAACGGTAACTGGAATTTCGGCGGCGAGAATACCATCGAAGGTAACGGTAACTGGAGTTTCGGAGATAACAACAATATTACCGGAAACGGCAACCGTCCGAGCGGCAGTGGAAACACCATTACCGGCAACGGCAATCGGCCAACCGGTACCGGTACCACCATTGTAGGCAACCGAGTCAGTACCTCAGCAGATAATGTAAGTATCTATGGAAACGGCGATCGCTATTTCCAAACCGATAGCGACGGTAATACTATACTTGTTGACGATCCGTCCGCGAGCGATCCCAACTACACTTATGACTTTAGCGGTTTAGAGGGTAGTGACTCCCCAGAGATTAACACCGGTGATGTAGGTTTTGGCGGAGTAATGGCGACCTTCTCAACAGAAACCGACTCCGATGAGGGCGCAGACTCTACACCCGTCACGGAGACATTTACCCCCGAAGATTTTATCCCAACCTCTGGAGAGATGTCCGATGTTGATGTTGAGGATGTCGAAAGCGAACAGTTTTCTACAGAAACCCCAACCAGCGAATTATCTGAAGAATCAGACTTAGACGAGGTTACTGACTCCGATATCCCCGACATGATGGGAGAGTCTTCGACACAAACCCCAACCGGCGAAATGTCGGAAGAATCAGACCCAGACGAGGTTACTGACTCCGATATCCCCGACATGATGGGAGAGTCTTCCCCAGAAGGTATGATGGAACAACCCTCAGAATCTACAGAGGGTCAAGCCGATTCTGACAGCGATATGAGTTCCGATGATTCAGCCCTTTTAGACCAACTGCGAAACAGTCCTTTTGGTCCTTTGTTGGATATTGATGGCGTTGATGGCGTTGAGGATATTTTTGGTAATGTCGGTGGCGCCGGTGGTGGAAACGGTTCCTTCGGTGGCGGTGGTGTAGGTAGCGGTAATCCCTTTGGTCAAACCGAAACTTCTTCAGGTTCTAGTAATCCCTTTGGTCAAACCGAAACTTCTTCAGGTTCTAGTAATCCCTTTGGTCAAACCGAAAATTCTTCAGGTTCTAGTAATCCCTTTGGTCAAACCGAAAATTCTTCAGGTTCTAGTAATCCCTTTGGTCAAACCGAAACTTCTTCAGGTTCTAGTAATCCCTTTGGTCAAACTGACAGCCTTACAGGTGAAATTGGGTTTAATATCGACAATTTTGTTGATTCTATGGAAGCAAGAATTGAAGGCTTGATTGATTCTGTCCCCCAAGATTTCAATCAAGCGGGTACTGTCGCAGATATTGGTCCTAGCTATATTGTTCGCGATGGTGAAGGCGGTTTTTATCTTAGCGCTAACGAAAGCGTTGACAACGATGATTTGTTGATTTTCGGTGGCGCTATTGGCAATCAGTCCGAAGCTGAAAGCGTTGAGGATTATATTGATTTCATGGCTGGAGGTTCAGACCAACCCGGTGTAGTTGCAGCCATTGGCGGCGAATATCTGATGGAAGATGGCGACGGCGGTTGGTATATTAGCGCTGACGAAACTTTTGACAGCAATGATATGCAACTGTTAAACGGTAGCTCTATTCTCAACCTGCCAGATTTTGAAGGTTTCAACGGTTTGTAATCAACGATTAAATACCGATTAAAAAACCCGGTGCGCGTAAGAGTTACCGGGTTTTTATACTTGGGGTGAGAGTTACCAATATTTAATCGAAATGGTTAAAGAGGCTATTTTTATTCAAAAACTCCCGATTAAGTTTAATTATAATTTACCTCTTACTTCAAATGTTGCATTTATTGGATAAAATTACCCATTGGGCGAGTTTAACCCTTGTTGAGTTCCTCAAAGCCTTGTTGAATTCCCGCTATTGTTTCCAACTGTTCAATCAATTAGCACAACTTAACCGGGTCAATTTTGTCGGGATCGAGAAAGGTTACAAGCACCTGGGTATTACTAATGTCTTGGGGTAGTTCACTTAATTGAATTTGTCCATCTCGATAAAAACCTTCAACCGTTTTTAGCATAAGTTGATACAAATAATGATTGCTCTTAGCTTCTCATCATAGAATTGCTTTAAAAATCTAGTCTTGTTTCTTATTAACTATCAGTTTAATTCTCGAAATAGTTTTTCAGGGTTATGGTCACAAATGAATTCGTTGGGAATATTTCCTGCTAACAAATCGCCTAATGAAAGAGGTATAAACTGATATATACCTTCCTGATGTATATCAGAAATTCGTCTTTGAGTATCAGGTGCTAATCCTGTAGCAGATACAATTACTCCTATATACAAGTTTTCTCGTTCAAGATCATCTTTAAAACCTCCAAACTGAATACGGCTAAACTTTTTACTTTCAATTTTTACACTAATTCCTGCTTCTTGAATCACAGGGTTTCCCTTTTTATACAGTAATCCTTCACCATCTTGAATTTTAGTAATTTTAGGCGCTCTGATCTTAATTCTGCCATCAATTCCTCCATCTGCTTTGCCTCTTCTAGGGGGTAAATTTGTAACTTTTTTTACAGGATCACCTCCCAATAATTCTATGATTTTTGATTCATAAGCTAGTTTTTCTTGATTACTGGCACTTAATAATTTACCAATTAAGGATGCTATTAATCTTGGGTCAGGCATATTAATTTATTCAGGATTCCATAAATAGTTGATTTTACTATGATACACTTCTGTCAAATAATTTATTACATCTTCAACTGAGTCAAATTCTAAATCCTTGTATTTTTTATTAATTAAATCAGAAGTTGCAATTAACATCCAACGAGGAATACTCACCTTAGATTGTCCTTTTGAATCAGAAGAAAGCTTTTCTAATCGTTCTAAATAGTCCTGAGAATAAAAATGATATATAGAACGCTTTTCAGAAATTTCAGAACTAGCTAAGTTGGTAAAGATTGCTTCTATAGCTTTTCTATTGCTACCAGTCGCCAAAGCATCTTTAACTTCATTTAAGACATTGTTATCTAATTTTTCATCATCAAAAATTAGTTTCTGTTTTAGACTGAACTTATTTTTAGCTTTTTTTGATAAGCTCTTTAGCAACTGTCTGCTTGGCATAATAGACTCTCCGTGTATATAATATAATTATAATATTCCAAGTTCAAATAATAAAAGATTTAGTTGTTCTCTAAATATGGAATTGTCAAGAAAGATAGGTGAAGAAGGAGGCAAGACTCTTCCAGCATATGGTAAATAATAACGACTCATATAGGTAAGAAGTCCACAATCTTGTAATCTTTGTTTGACTAAACTGATGTCACTGCTGCTATCATCACATAAACCGCATTTATTAGGAACTATTTTCATACAAAGATTTATTCCTATTATTCTACTTTGATTAACAATAGGTTGCAATTCTTCAGGAATAGATTGCATTGCTTCAGAATCAGATGGAACAATAGGAACAATGACTCGCCATCCTTTTCGTTTTTTGTCAACAAGCTGATCAAGAATATTCCAATTATCATCTGTATCAGCAACTACTACATCATATTTTCCCCGTCCCTTAAAATTAGGTAGATTTTCATCCGTATGTTCTTCAACTTCTATTTTTCCATAAATATTAGGTACATTTTTCTTTGCATTTTCAATATGATATTTAATTCTAGATGTTCCTGACAGCTTTAGTACCAAAACGCTTTTTCCTTCTTCTGCTAGTAATAAAGCTGTGTTAGTAGCGATTGTCGTTTTACCTACACCACCTTTAGGTGCATTGATTAGTAACTTTAGCATATTGACAATAAATTAGATTAACAAAACCGAAAAGCAGATTGGTGAATTTATATATTATATAGTTTTAATTATAACTTAAAATTAGTAATTTTTCAAGAAATACGAAAGATAATGTTAAAGGAAAGGATAGTCTAACCGATGTAATCTTCAGATGTATCGAACATTTGCTTAACTTGAGCTATAACAAACAAGCGAACTTCGTATTTCACCCAAGCAAATGGGTTGAATCAGTTAAAAAAAATAATTCGGGTGGGCAAACGCCCACCTAACAATCTTAGCTTAACGCACCCGCAGGCATTCCTAAAATATCCTCAATTTTTGGCATATCCTCAACCGGAATAACCCGTCCTTCATCTTCAAAACCTTCAATTTCATTGAAGTTGAGATAACGGTATAAATCGGCTGCAAACGGGTCGAGTTTCTTGGTAATAATCTCCTTGTATTCCTCAACCGTTGGAATGCGTCCTAACAACGCACAAACCGCAGATAATTCAGCCGAACCTAAATAAACTCGGGCATCTTTACCCATACGATTATTGAAATTTCGAGTCGAAGTAGACATCACCGTAGCGCCATCTTCAACCCGTGCTTGGTTCCCCATACACAGCGAACATCCGGGCATTTCCGTTCTTGCACCCGAGGCGGCAAATACACCATAAACCCCCTCATTTCTTAACTGCTGTTCATCCATGCGTGTTGGCGGACAAACCCACAACCGAACCTTCACTTTTTCCCCATCTAACACCTTCGCTGCTGCCCGATAATGACCAATATTCGTCATACAAGAACCGATGAACACCTCATCAATTTTGTCTCCCGCACATTCGGACATTAACTTAACATTATCCGGGTCGTTCGGTGCGGCAACAATCGGTTCTTTGATCTCGTTCAAATTGACTTCGATAATATCAGCATATTCCGCATCTTTATCGGCTTCCATTAACTCGGGATTTGCCAACCATTGTTCCATTTTGGCAATCCGACGGGCTAACGTTTTACTATCCTGATATCCGCGTGCAATCATATTCGTCATCAACGCAATATTTGAACGCAAATATTCGGAAATCGTCTCAACGCCCAACTTAATTGTACAACCCGCACAAGAACGTTCAGCAGTCGCGTCGGTCAATTCAAAAGCTTGTTCAACTTTTAAATCCGGTAAACCTTCCATCTCCATAATTCGACCATTGAACACATTTTGTTTGTTCTCTTTTCCCACAGTTAACTTTCCTTGTTGCATCGCCACCCAAGGAATAGCATTGACAATATCTCGCAACGTTACACCGGGTTGTAATTCGCCTGAAAACTTCACTAAAACCGATTCCGGCATATCCAATGGCATCACGCCCAAAGCCGCAGCAAACGCCACTAAACCTGAACCTGCGGGGAAAGAAATTCCCAACGGAAAACGAGTGTGAGAATCACCCCCTGTTCCGACAGTATCGGGTAACAACATCCGGTTTAACCAAGAGTGAATAATGCCATCACCGGGACGCAATGCCACCCCTCCGCGAGTTGCAAAGAAATCAGGTAATTGTTTGTGAGTGTTAATATCAACGGGTTTAGGATAAGCCGCAGTATGACAGAAACTTTGCATGACTAAATCCGCCGAAAAACCCAAACAGGCGAGTTCTTTTAACTCATCCCGTGTCATCGGCCCAGTCGTATCTTGAGAACCTACTGTTGTCATCATCGGTTCACAGGAAGTTCCCGGACGAACCCCCGGTAAAGTACAAGCTTTTCCGACCATTTTTTGGGCGAGGGTAAAGCCTTTTCCGGTGTCTTCTGGAGTGATTGGACGAGTAAATAAAGTTGAGGGTTCATAACCCAAAGCTTCGCGAGTTTTGTCAGTTAAACTGCGTCCAATTAGTAAGGGAATTCGTCCCCCGGCGCGAACTTCATCTAAGATGGTTTCTGGCTTTAATGTAAAGGTAGAAATCACTTCGGGCGAATCGCCATTCGCCCCTACTTTGGTAATTTCGCCTTTGTAGGGATGAATGGTAATCACATCTCCGGTATTCATTGAAGTGACATCACATTCTATCGGTAAAGCCCCAGAATCTTCAGCCGTATTAAAGAAAATCGGGGCAATTTTTCCGCCTAAAATATAACCGCCCGCCCGTTTATTGGGAACACAAGGAATATCATCGCCAATATGCCATAACAGCGAATTAATAGCCGATTTCCGCGATGAACCTGTTCCCACAACATCCCCAACATAAGCCACTGGATGACCTTTTTGTTTGAGTTCAGCAATGGTTTGAATTCCTTCCGGCATACTCGACTCTAACATCACCAAAGCATGGAGAGGAATGTCGGGGCGAGTGGTGGCGTGAGGGGCGGGAGATAAGTCATCGGTGTTGGTTTCACCCCCGACTTTGAAAACAGTAACGGTGATGCTTTCAGGAACTTTCGGGCGGCGAATAAACCAGTCGCCTTCCGCCCAAGCATCTATTACCTGTTTGGCGTAGGGATTGATGTCTGAGAGGGCGAGAACGTCGTTAAAGCTGTCAAAAGCTAGGGTGATTGTACTGAGGGCGGTGGCGGCTTCACGGGCTAGGTTAGAATCAGAGGATTTGAGGAAATCCACCAAAGATTGTACATTATAACCCCCGATCATCGTTCCGAGTAAGTCTATCGCCCCTTGATGAGACAGGAGGGGACAGTCAATTTCTCCTTTGGCGACGGCGGTTAAAAATCCCGCTTTGACGTAGGCGGCTTCATCGACTCCGGGGGGAATGCGATCGCGTAGCAGGTCCATTAAGAATTCTTTCTCCTCTTCTGGGGGGTTTTTCAGGAGTTCGCAGAGTTCGGAGGTTTGTTCGGCGTTGAGGGGTAGCGGAGGAATTCCTAAAGCTTCGCGATCGGCTGCGTGTTGACGATAGGCTTCTAACATAGTTGATGTTCTCCATGTAGGTATCTTTGATTATGGTATCGATAAACCCCCCAAGTTTGTAGATGCCAGGAATACAGGATTTTATGGTTCAATTCATTTCTGAGGGTATTGGGCGAGTTTTGATGGGAGAAAACAACCGCTTGATCATGTGAAAATAAAAATGTATCAACTATAATCCACATAACGTTATGTTAAAAAACCATGACTGAAAATTCCTTAGAAAAAATTTTACAAAG
>NZ_AAVU01000089.1 GCF_000169095.1 Lyngbya sp. PCC 8106 | reverse complement strand
GTGAGTTTAATTATTCATCGTCGTGATGCTTATGAATAAACTGAGAATGTTGCTTTCAGGGTTCGGGTGTATTTTTCATTTCTAAATATCTTCTGGATTAATCCCTTGCGATCGCAATAATTAAGCCAAGCGTTCGGCTCGTTGACGCTCCTGTAAGGTTCTATCGAATTCTGGCAGTTGGGTGCGATCGCCTCCTGATTGAGAAGACATAATTTGAGAACCGTTGAGGATTTCTCTTTAGTATAAAAGAAGCATTTTTTGATTGATCACCCGACAACTACCAGAAAAGTGTTGAAAAAATGAACTTTTGATGAATAGATTTACACCACTAACACCTGAGTTCCTTTTTCCATTTCCAAACTATCGCCAATTTTTTCACCATCGTGAAATGCAGCGACAATCACATCACAAGTTTTACCCAATCCAATCTGACCTGTAGCATCGATCGCGATCGCTCCAAAATCCCGTTTTCGTTGAGTGGCTTCTACAAAAGATCGATCCAAAGCATCCTTTAACGATAAACCATCTGTCACCCGAATCACCAAACGAGCCGCAAAACATTCATCGATCAGATCTTCGCCAATTCCGGTACAACTAACAGCCGCTTCCGATGTGGCATAATTACCCGCAGGCATGGGAGAATCGCTCACCCGACCAATTCTTTCAAACCCCTTACCGCCTGTAGAAGTCCCCGCAGCCAGTCGTCCGGCTGTATCCAAAGCCACCACACCAATGGTACCAGTACGAGCGGGTTCAGCGACAACGTTTGCCATTTCTCGGGTAAAATTGTGCTGACGTTCTTCGACCCATTCGTTGAGTCGGCGATCAACTAAAGGATTATAAATCGGGAGTTGCAATTCTCGTGCGAGTTCAGCAGCACCTTGATCAGATAAGATGCGATCCATAGATTCTTGCAACGCTTGAGCAAGATCAATCGGATTTTTCACCCGAGAAACATTAATCACACCACTAAAACTCTGAGTCGTACCATTCATCAAACCCGCACTCATGCGAATTTGACCATCTGACTGAAGCACTGAACCCGTCCCCGCATTGAACAAAGGTTCATCCTCAAGTAACCGACAGCCTTCAACAACTACATCAGTAGCACTAATCCCTTGACCGAGAAGAGGATAAACTTTTTCTAAAACGCTATAAAGAGCTTTTCGGACTTGATCGATCCCGCCTTTACTATGAATGGAAGTTCCGGCTCCCCCGTGAATAATTAATTTAGGCTGCACCATACTGATTTGCGAGAATAAATTTTTAAGTTAGTGGTTGAAATATTGTTGCACGTCTGGTTTGACAATTCCAAGATAATTTTTAAGTCAAGAGTGTCAGCAGTGAGGAATTATCAATTATCTATCTTCTATCTATCTTCGGTGTTGTCCTTTGAGTGATCACTATTTTTCCGTCGCCGACAGCGTTCTGAACAGTATTTTACTTCATCCCAACAGTCGGCCCATTTTTTGCGCCAAGTAAAGGGAAGACCACAGACGGGGCATACTTTAGTTGGCAGGTCAGATTTAGAACGCTGGCGTGCCATGTTAAGTTATTTGAGTTGCAGGTTGTCAACAACTAGCATACCATTGTCCAGGTTATAGACGGTGTTAGACGAAGCCTTAGCCCAAGTTCGGATTATCTTAGTCGAGCCTGCTGGAGCCTTAAATGTTGGTTCTGTCGCTCGAATTCTCAAAAATATGGGATTACAACAGTTAGTGTTCGTCAATCCTCAATGCGATCCCCAGTGTGAGGAGGCCCAAAGAATGGCCGTCCATGCCGCAGATCTACTGGAAACAGCAACGATAACTGCAACTTTGCCAGAAGCTCTAACGGGATGTCAACGAGCGATCGCCACAACAGCACGAAAACGATCCCTTGAAACCCCTTTAGAACATCCCCGTCATGGCTTAGGATGGTTACTAGAAACCCCATCGGCTTTAATTTTTGGCCCAGAAGATCGGGGACTGAGTAACGAAGAACTCAAGTATGCTCAACGATTTGTTCGTATTCCGTCGAGTTCAGCGTATCCGGCGTTAAATTTGGCTCAAGCTGTGGCAGTCTGTTGTTATGAACTGTCTCAACTCGCGAATGTCAACCCGAATATTTCAGCAGAAGATTTGTCTGCGAGTGCTGCGTCTCGTCCGGTTTCCTCACCCATTCAGCCCGCATCATCAGTCCCTCTCGAACGTCTAGAAGGATTTTACGAGCATCTAGAAACCCTGTTGCTGAATATTGGTTATCTGTATCCTCATACTGCGGCGAGTCGCATGGAAAAATTTCGGCGTTTGTTTAATCGTGCTGATTTATCTCAAACGGAAGTCAATATGTTGAGGGGAATTCTTTCTCAAATGGAATGGGCGCTAAACTCAACTCAACAATCCGGTACAGTTGATGATACCCTGATAGCGTGCAATCATGCTGTTACAGATGTCTCGTGCGATTCCCAGAGCAGTGCTTTGAGCGATCGCGTTGCCTTGACTCAAGAGACAGACTCACCCTCAGTTGAACAGCCCTGTAGGACGATGGAGAGCGAATCCCCAGATGAAACCTCAATCTAGTGTTGAGCATTGACAATCCCTGATTCTTCTCTCAATATGACTTTCGGTTTATGTCCTCGTCAATCGCGGACTTACTCTTGGTTTGGTTGATCACAGTTTACTAGGTGTTTGGTGTGGCCCAGCGATCCCCCCGTCATTTATCGCTTATTTCTTCTTCAGACTCTCGATCTCGGGAGTCTCCATCTCGTAATGGATCTCAGCCGACTTCTCGTCGTCGCCGTCGTCAGCGTCGAACCCCTTCATCTAGTAGTAAGCCTCTGGGCTTCTTGAATGGCTTGATGAAACCGTTTTTCAAATCGTCTAAGTCGTCAAATTCAACCTCTCGTTTCCCTGGGGGAGAGGGTTCACAAACGGCTGAGTCGTTAAAACCGTTAGTCTCTCAACTCCGCCAGCGACAACAAACTCGTGAACAACAACAGCAACGTCTTAAAACTCCCCCTCCCCGGCGTAACCGCCCCCGTCAGGCTTCTACTTCGCCGATACCGCCTCTGATTGCGAATAATCGTAGAAACCCTAACTTACCCCCTCCTCCCTCGTCTCAGAGTCTTAGTCGTCGTCCTCTGAGTTCCCCTTCTTCTTCTCTTTCTCCTCAGCCTCCGGTTTCTGCTCGTCCCCGAGTTTCTAAACAGCCGAAACGTCGATTTTCACCGATGATTTATGGGGCGCGTTTATTGATTTTGGGGGTGGGAATTGGGGTGATTTCGGGTACGGTATTGTCGGTATTAAGTTCTTTGGGACGTCTAGGATCTTCTGCGACGCCAACAACAGCAAATTTAGGTCTTGAAAGTCAGCTTGAGGCGACACCAACGCCTGTGGGTGTAGAAACACTTCCTCTGTCGGTTCAACTCAACCAAGAAATTCAAACGGTTAAACAACAAATTTTAGCTTTAACTCCCGAAAATTCGGATTTAAAACCGGGTATATTGTTAGTTGATTTGGATACAGGTGGCTATGTTGATATCAATAGTGAATCCGCTTTCGCCGCAGCAAGTACGATTAAAGTGCCGATTTTAGTTGCATTTTTTCAAGCGGTTGACGAAGGTAAAATTAGTCTCAATGAAGTCCTGACGATGGAGGGTCAGCATATTGCTGGAGGGTCAGGAGATATGCAGTATCAACCTTCGGGAACGGAATACACCGCTTTAGAAACGGCGACTAAAATGATTGTGATTAGTGATAATACCGCAACCAATATGTTGATTGAACGTTTAGGGGGAGCGGAATTTATCAATCAAAAGTTTCTCGATTGGGGTTTACACAATACTGTGATTCGAGATGTACTTCCAGATTTAAGAGGAACGAATAAAACGACACCCAAAGACTTAGTTAATTTATTGACTCAACTCAATCAAGGTGGACTTGTTTCGATGAAATCTCGCGATCGCATTTTTAGAATTATGGAGAAAACCGAAAATGATTCTCTCCTGGCGAGTGGTTTAGGTCGAGGTGCGACTATCGCTCATAAAACGGGGAATTTGAAATCGGTTTCGGGTGATGTTGGGTTAATTGATTTACCCAATGGAAAGCGGTATTTATTGGCGGTTTTAGTGGAACGAAATGATGAGGATTCGGCGGCTGAATCTCTGATTCGGAATATTTCTCAAACGGTTTATGAAAGTTTTACTCGTTCTCCTGAAACTGAAACCGAATCAACTGAAGATTCCGAAGTTGAGGAAAGTGACAACTCAGAAGATACGGAGGAAGATGACCAATAATGAGACATCAATCCGTTTAGAAGTCGTCGCACCTGAGACCATTTCAGACTACAACAGTCCTGCGACTACACTACTAAAGTTTTCGTAGGGATTCGCCCCAATCACAGTCTCTTTCAATTCCCCGTCTTTGAAGAACAAGACTGCCGGAATATTTCTAATCGCAAACCGTTTCGCAATCGGCTTGTTAGAATCAAGATCTAACTTGAACACTTTGATCTGATCGCTATACTCCTCGGCGAGTTTATCCATAAAAGGCGCGATCATTTTACAAGGCCCACACCAAGTCGCGGTGAAGTCTACAACCAATAATGACTCATTTTTCAGAAGCAAATCCAATTCAGCTTCATCTTGAATAAAAGTAGCCGTACCCATTTGTGTGTCTCCAAAATTGTTAACGATGGAAATGGATCTGTCCATTAGCGACCGATCTCAAATCAGTTTGAAAATCTCTGGAGCCACTGTATCGTAAAATCGATTCAGAAATCAAAGAAAATTTAAAAGTTAACCCAAATTACGACAATCAATCACAAATGGGAAAATCTGACTGGACTATGTTTCTGTCCAAACGGTTTCTGATCCTTGTCCCCAAAATCCCTCGTATTTTCTAACTTTAATATCTCCCAACACCTTCACCTGACAGGCTAAACGGCGACTGGTTTGGGGAGAATGGGGAGGAAGTGACAATCGAGTTTTTTCTCGCCACTGGAGTTCAGAGACTTCCCCTTCAATTTCCACCGCACAGGTTCCACAAGTCCCCAAGCCCCGACAGTTGATCACAGAAGCCTGACCATTGTAGAGATCAATCCCATTTTTCAGCAAAACCTGACGTAAATTTTCACCGCGATCGCAAGTGATAGTCTTCCCTTGAACCTGAATACTGACCATAAAAGTGTTCTCCTTTGGTGATGCTACCCATTTTTTTAGGTTCTTTTTAGAATTTTACCAACTTTTAGCAAAACTCTCACTGTTCTACAAAACCTGTACAAAACGTCGCATTACAACACTTTTGCACTGTTTGCTTCCTGTTTCAAACCAGGACTGTCGGCAGCACCCTGTCCACAGGCTGAAAATCGGCTGGAACCCAACCTATTATTGAGTTTTCAATCACAACTTTGGATCTCTACTCCACTATTTTCAGGAAATTTAAAACTGATGGCTTTACTCAGTTACCTTTTTACAGGCTGCCCACTAGACAAGAATTCTCTGGGATGTCAAGCCTTAAATGCTTTAATCGCTTGGTTTTCGCGTTTTTTGATTGTATCACATTCAGAAAATACCTTGAAGCAACTCAAAGTAACGCAAATCGTATACTAGATTACATCTCTAAAAAAGTTGCCAACTAACAGGGCAAGGGGTCTCCCGTTATAATCTCCGATTTAGCGGGAGGGGAATTGCCCGACGGGGTATGCGTGATCTTGAACATAACTTTTCAATTGTTCTATTGTTACACCGCCACAAGATGCAATAAAGTAAGAACCTGTCCAGAAAACTTTTTTGTCGCCATAAAACTTTTCCAGGTGTCCTGCAAACTCTTGACGTATCAGACGACTGGTAACGGTTTTGAGATTTGCTATCAGTTTAACCGGAGCCACTTTAGGGTTAAGGTCAATTAAAAGGTGGATATGATCATGTTCACCGTTGAACTCAATCAGACTGCACTCCCATTTGATGCAGGTATCAGCACAGATTTGATTCAGTCTGGTTAATATTTCGTCTGTAATGGTTTTTCGCCTGTATTTGGTCACGAATACAATATGTACAGTAAGACGATAAACTGACCTATTGCTTTTAGTATAGTTGCCTTTCACCATGTCACGACAAGTGTTACAATCAAATGATGATACTCACTTACGTCTACCGAATCAAGCCGAACACCGAGCAAGTCGCCACCATGGAAAGGTGGCTAGAATTGTTGCGTCGTCACTGGAACTATGCTCTAGGACAAAGGCTTGATTGCTTGAATCGGACTCGTTGTCAGATTGATAGGTGCAGTATCGTTAGTGAGCCGATTGGTGAAATTCCTCAAACTGTTAACTATTATAGCCAACAGGCGGCTCTCAAGGAAACTAAGCGGTTGTTCCCTGAGTATGTGCAAATCTACGCCGAAACTCAACAAGTTAACCTACAACGACTAAACAAAGCTTGGGATAAATGGCGCAAACCTGACAAAACTGGAAAACGTGGCGGTCGCCCCAGATTTAAGAAACAAGGTCAATTACGGTCATTTGTATTCCCACGGGTCAATAAATCCAGAGCAGGAGCGCATATAAAAGATGGGGTGCTTAAGCTGAGTCGAATTGGTGAAATATCTGTGGTGATGCACCGCCCGATACCGGACGGCTTCACCCTGAAACAATGCACCATCATCAAAAAAGCAGACGGCTGGTATTGTTGCAGATCAATGCTTGATGACAGCGTTCCGGAGTTGTTACCTGTAGATGAGCTTAAATCTGCTGTCGGTATTGATGTGGGGTTAGAGAAATTCTTGACCACATCAGATGGTGAGGCTGTTGCAATTCCTCAGTTCTACCGGAAAGCGGCTGATAGGTTAGCTCAAACTCAACGAGCAATGTCACGCCGTGTGAAAGGTTCTAAAAACTGGGAGAAAGCTAAACAGAAGGTAGCTTTATTGCACCTTCATTTAACTCGTTGTAGAAAGGAATTCCACTATCAAGTAGCTCACTGGTTATGTAGTAAGTATGATTTGATTGCACATGAAGATCTCAACATCAAAGGACTCGCCAGAACAAAACTAGCAAAATCAATACATGATGCAGCGTGGGGGTCATTTCTGGAAATCTTACAGGCAGTGGCGGTCAAACGCGGTTTGTTAATCGAGAAAGTTAATCCACGGGGTACAAGTATTGAGTGCTTCAATTGTGGTTCTAGGGTTGAAAAGAGTCTGAGTGATAGAGTTCATCACTGTTCCAGTTGTGGAGTCGCGATTGACCGCGATTGGAATAGCGGAATCAATATTTTGAATCGTGCATTACTAGCGGTTGGACTGCCGCTCAATGGCTGTGATCAATCAATTATTGATATTGAGGATCAGCAAGTCTCATTCGTGAGTTTGGGAAGCCCACATCATAATCTCTGATTTGATCTGGGAGTAGTCACAAAGACTAGACAAAACCCGGGGGGAAAATTAGATAATAGGAAAACTGAGTCTTCAAAAATAACTCAAACAGAATATACAACTCAACCCCCACAAATTGAAACCTAGATAAAGAATCACGGCTAGGCTATAAATCAAGACTTATAACTTTAGGGGCGAGTTGAAGCTGTGTCAATTCACACCAATAAACCCCATGACCACTCACCCAACCGCCATGACTGAACCGACCTGCTGGATGTACGATACCACGCTGCGAGACGGCGCTCAACGCGAAGGAATTTCTCTGTCTATCGAAGACAAACTCCGCATTGCTTACCGTCTGGATGCGTTAGGAATACCCTTTATCGAAGGCGGTTGGCCCGGTGCAAACCCCAAAGATGTCCAATTTTTTTGGCGACTCCAAGAAGAACCCCTGACCCAAGCGGAAATTGTCGCTTTTTGTTCAACTCGCCGACCCGGAACAACTGCTGCTGCTGACCCCGCATTTAAACCGATTTTATCAGCCGGAACCCGTTGGGTGACACTTTTTGGCAAATCTTGGGATTTACACGTTACAGAGGGTTTAAAGACCAGTTTAGATGAAAATATAGCCATGATAGGAGACTCCATCGAGTTTCTGATCTCTCAAGGGCGGCGAATGATTTATGATGCTGAACACTGGTTTGATGGTTACAAACAAAACCCGGAATACGCCCTGAAAACCCTAGAAGCCGCAGCGAGGGCGGGTGCTGAATGGTTAGTGCTTTGTGACACCAATGGCGGTACCCTTCCCCACGAAATTAGCGAAATTACTCGAATTGTTGTTGAAGCGCTGAGAAGTTGGAATTTAGAGAGTATTCCGCAAATTGGCATTCACACCCATAATGACTCAGGAACGGCTGTGGCGAACGCATTAGCAGGGGTGAGGTCAGGGGCGAGAATGGTTCAGGGGACGATGAATGGTTATGGTGAACGCTGCGGAAATGCCAATCTTTGTACGGTTATTCCCAATTTACAACTTAAACTCGGTTATTCTTGCATTGGGGAAGACCAAATTATTAAACTCACAGAAACCAGTCGGTTAGTGAGTGAATTAGTGAACCTCGCTCCTGATGAACACG
>NZ_AAVU01000090.1 GCF_000169095.1 Lyngbya sp. PCC 8106 | reverse complement strand
CTTCCCAACCTCCCCACTTCCCAACCTCCCAACCTCCCAACCCCTCTCCTAAAAGGCAAGGGGAGAACTTGATTATTGCTGTGGGTTTTTGATGTCTATCAACGCTGACAAAACTTACGTTGTCGGGTGAATTCGGGATTTTGCCAATCATAAGAATAATGACTAATTGCGTTAATTTGAGGGAGTACATTATGAATATCTTGCATTTGATTTTCTAAAGACGGACGATTATTTAGTGCTTTTCCCCAATCTCCCGCTAACGCCGGAATAATTTTCACCCCTGACGGCGCTTGAGTTACAACCGTTTGCACCTGCGACACAATACAGCTAGTATCCCCACAAACCCCATAAGACATCGGGTGCCATTCTAGGCGAGTCGAGAATTGATTCCAGGGTTGCAAACGCGAGTCAAACCCCTGTTGACGAATGCGACGGTTTCCTTCTGGGAAAAATACCGCCCCCGCAGAAACCCCTCGTTGTTGAACCGTTTGACTAGCTAACCCCAAAAACTCTAAAATTCCCTGGTGGGCATGAGCGACACTCAGACGCCATAATTGCTGTTGGAGGCTTTCTCCCATCGATGGCAAAGCGTTGAGAGGTGTTAAGGCTTTTTCATCTTGCCAGAGTTGCTCCGGTTGGGCTTCAGAATTGGCATCTTTAGCCTCAGAATTGGCATCTTTAGCCTCAGAATTGGCATCTTTAGCCTCAGAATTGGCATCTTTGGCTGCTGGAAACAGGTTGTCAATTTGCTTAAAATCCGTTTCCGTCAGATAACCTTGACGCAAAAATCGCCGTATAAATTCTTGTCCCCTGTCATTGTTAGCCCGTTGGAGAAAAGCCTGTTGAGAAGCCTCTCCATAGATCCACAAATCTTTGACTTTAGCGGCTACAGAAGCCCCGCCTAAGCCTTTTGGATAGCGAACATAGTCAAACAGTACCCCTTGCGGACGACGGCTCAAAATCGCATTTAACAGGGTTTGATAGTCTTGACGGGCTTGGGGATTATACGGATCAACAAATCCTTGATTAGTATAACTTTCCCCAAAATCATCACTGTTGCTTCCCCCCGCAATTGCGGTGACTGTGGTTTCACCCTCTCCATTACGAGCTAAAACGTTTTGTCGATCAGGGAGTAGCGTATAAGTATAACCATAATTGAGCAAGAACGCCCAAGCATAAACTTCTAACCCTCGTCGGCGTCCTTTTTGAACTGCTTCTGCAAATAAATCAACGGTTTCGGTTCCTGGCGATCGCAATACAGACTGCCAAGGTGTATTATTGTCTGAGACGGGGAGTAATACTTGACCATCATAAAAGACTTCTAGATAAACTTTGTTATATCCTCGATTGACAAGATCATCTAAAATTTGATCAATCGCTCCGGGTTGAGCATCGCAAGGATACAACCTCAACCAAATTGCTTGATCTTTTAGCCAGCTTTGACGACGACACTGAAAAACAGCTTGAGCGTGTTGGGTTAAAGTATCCTCATATTGTTTTTGGGCTTCAGGACTATTGTTTGCTGCTAAACGTAGACTTTCTTTAAAAGTAATCTGTTCACTGGAAAGTTGACAATAAGGTGAAACTTGAGCCAAAACAGGTTTACTTTGGAAAAGTGGAGTAATGAGTACAGAGAGAAAAGCACTGATCACTCGACGAGATAGGGTTTGATTAGGAACAATTGTTAACCCCATGATCATTAAGTGAGTTGTCAGGGAGATGGACAAATTAGACATTGGGTTCAATACAACACATATCTAATCACTTCAGAAGATTATTCAAGCTAAAAAAGCCACTTCCGTATTGTTAAAATTTCCCCGATGGGAAGTGGTTGATCACCTCAAAACAAATTTCCCCGCCTCAAGCCAGACAGGGAAATCAAAAAATATTGGGCGTTAAGCCATCAAGCACCCCGCTTGACAGCTGCTTCGACTTGATCAAATTCCTGTTCAAGACGCTGTTTTAATTTCTCGGGTACAGGACGGTTCGGATAGGAGCTATAATGTCCAGCTAAACCGTTTAATGCAGTTCGCATGGTGGTAAATGAGCGTAACTTGGCGATCGCCGGATCACGACGATAGCGAGACGCAAAATCATTGATCAATACACGGGCTGATGCTTGGGCGGGTGCCTTCTCTGGAGAGTCGTCGGGTAACTCAATTGCGGTTCGCAAGCTTTGAACTACAGCTAAGGTATCTTGTTGATAGTTTCCGGTTAAACCATCTGGAGAACTCGCACACCCGAATAAGCACAGCGAAACGGCTAAAACGAGAGCCAACAAGCGTGAGAAATAGTTTTTCATTTTTGTGGGGTCAGAGTGACCAGTGAGATGTCAAAATTATTTAACATCCTACCTCTTTTACTGTCACCAGTCATCAATGAAACAGAATTTGAAGATATTGAATGTCCGCCTGGTGATTTTGAAAGTCAGGAGCCGCCCCTGGAAAGTGAACTGTATTTGCGACAAATTTTGCTACTGATTCAAATGCTAGAATCTCTCTGGCAAGATCGTTAAGACTTTTATACGTTTGGAAATCTTACCATTTATTACAGTCCAGAACAACAGAAAACTCAAAACTTTCTATGGCCTGATTTTTTTGTGGTCTTAAATACAGAACGTAAACCCCAAACTGCGGGAATTGAATATTGATCCAGAAACACTTTAAGTTGCGTAACTCATAAATCATTATCTCAGAAAATCAAGAAATTTTTTGAAGTTTCTATCAAAGGGAATAGAACTTATAATTTGACTATTTTTTCTGTCTACTTTCCTCTCTCTAGAGTTATAAAAATTGTTGCTATTCGATGTACTAAACTATTTCTTAGGCTAGAGGTAAAATATTAGCTTGTTTTTTAAACTATTAAGTAGCGAATTTTAAATGGCTATATTTAAACAGCCACAATAAACTACTACAGGAGATTTTGCATGATTAGAAGATTAATAGACGCGATCAAATCCATTTCTTTTAAAAGTGTTTTAACAGTTGTTTTAGCAGGGGTTTTAGTGATTGTGACAACAGCTTGCAATAGTAATCCTCCCGCTCCTAAAATCACAGGTTCAGGAGAATATCACAGCAGTAAAGGACAAGATAAAGAACTTTATGCTCCTGTTCAAAGCAAAAAATCTGATGGAATGTATCCCTATGAGGATATGGACTCCTCAGCTAGCACTCGCACTGAACGGAAGGCGAAGGAGTTAGTCGAAAATGCCAAGAAAAACGTCAGTAAAGTTAATAGTCCTCAAGAGTTTGCACAGAACTTTAAAGAGGGAACTCCCCTAGATGAACGGGTAAAAAATCTTTCTGAAGATGTTGGGGAGTCTGCTAAACAGCTTACAGAAGATGTTGCTTCTGGTACAAAACGTAATGCTCGTCAGTTGAAAGAAAATACTCAAAACGCAGTAGAAAATGCTGAAAGCGTTGTTGATAACTTACAGTAAGCATAACAAAAGATCAGGAATAAGAAAGGGGGTTTAAACCCCCGTTTTTTGTAGAGATGAATAAATTGATCTAAACTTTATAAACTTGCATAACCAAATGTCACATTAAATTTACGACACCAAATTCCGACAGACTTGTATTGACTCAAATCAAGATTATCTGGGAGTAGATAACGTTGGGAACCCTCAAAACTTTGGAGCGATGTCAGCGTGATATATTCCCCTTCTTTAAGATTAACTGGAACTGAATTTTTTTGATGAAAAATTATATTAACATCTGGGCCTTGGGCTGTGGTGAATGCACTATCAAATTCTAAATAACGTTTCCCATTTTCGTTGACAATACGGGCTGTTCCCTCAGTCGGATGATCCTGTTCAACCGTCACAAAAGAACCCGAAGCTAGAAGATTATTTTGAGCAGTCATTTCTGTAGAATTAGCAGCAGGAAGCGCAGCAGCGACAGACGTAAAAGCAACTTCACTAATCCCTACATTTAAAAGAACAACAGCCGCAATACTAACCGTTTTTAAAGTGTTGAGAATCATCAGACTTATCTCCGTTTTCAATTTCCTTACATTCACTACTATAGAAGCAAGAGTTGGGAAATAAATGATATTCAGTATAGAGAATGCTGAAAACAAATGAAATTTACCTCAGACTCATCTCAGGGTTTTCTCACAATGAGTTGGTCAATATATCTCTATTTCCTCAAGAATTCGCTACAATAGAGGATTAAAGATTGCCAGTGACGAGCTGCTATAAACCCCATGCCCTTACCTATTGTTGCGATTGTTGGACGCCCAAACGTAGGCAAATCTACGCTAGTGAACCGCCTTAGTGAAACTCAAGATTCTATCGTTCACGATCAACCCGGAATTACTCGCGATCGCACCTATCGCTACGCCTATTGGCAAGATCGAGAGTTTTCTGTAGTGGATACGGGTGGTTTGATTTTTGATGATGATACCGAATTTTTGCCCCTGATTCGTGAACAGGTGATGGTTGCTTTAGCAGAAGCCACAGTCGCAATTTTTGTGGTTGATGGACAAACGGGGTTAACGGGAGGAGATGAGGCGATCGCCAGTTGGCTGCGAGAACATTCGGTTCCGGTACTCTTGGCGGTGAATAAATGCGAATCTCCGACAACAGGCTTAATTCAATCGATGCAATTTTGGGAACTGGGTTTAGGAAATCCTTTCCCCCTTTCTAGTATCCATGGTAGCGGTACTGGCGAGTTACTCGATGAATTAATTAAATACATTCCGAAAGCTGATGAACTCGAAGAATCTGAGGAAATTCGCGTGGCAATTGTTGGCCGTCCAAATGTGGGAAAATCCAGTTTATTAAATGCGTTTCTCGGGGAAAATCGAGCGATTGTTAGCCCCATTTCTGGAACAACTCGCGATGCGATCGATACTGTAGTTGAACGCAATGGCAAGACTTACCGCTTAGTGGATACGGCTGGAATTCGTCGGAAAAAAAATGTCGAATATGGGGCGGAATTTTTTGGGATTAATCGGGCGTTTAAAGCCATTCGTCGGTCAAATATTGTCCTGTTAATTATTGATGCAATTGATCGCGTCACCGAACAAGATCTAAAGTTAGCCAATCGCGTTTCAGAAGAAGGGCGTGCTTGTGTGATTGTCGTGAATAAATGGGACATAATTGAGAAGGATACCTACACGATTTTAGAGTATGAACGGGAAGTCAAAGCCCGATTGTATTTTATGGATTGGGCAAAAACGATTTTTGTGAGTGCGATGACCGGACAACGAGTTGAAAAAATCATTGATTTAGTCGATCAAGCCGTCGCAGAACATCAACGCCGAGTCAGTACCGCTGTGATTAATGAAGTGATCGAAGAAGCAGTCAGTTGGCATTCTCCGCCCACCACTCGCCAGGGAAAACAAGGGAAAATTTATTATGGTACTCAAGTCAGTAGCCAACCGCCCACGTTGGTCTTATTTGTCAATGATCCCAAACGGTTTAATGAAAATTACCGTCGTTATATGGAAAGTCAATTTCGTCAACAATTGGGCTTTTTAGGAACACCGATTCGTTTAATTTGGCGAGGTAAACCCGCCCGAGAAGTCGAACGCAATACCGCTAACCGAGCGACCAAAGTTTAAGGATTTGTTGGCAGATTGATGCGGGGCTTGGGTTGAAATTATGGATTTATTGCGATCGCTTCCACTGGGTTTATATTTAGAAGAACCGATTACCTGGTTACATCGGATGGATGCTCGGGTGAAACTGGGATGGTTAATGAGCTTTTTGTTGACTCCGCTGCTGGCGAGTGAGTTGTGGAGACTGGCTTTAGTCGGGCTGCTGATTGTGATTACTCTGAGTGCGAGAATTCCTTTACGGGTTTGGAAGCGACAAATGGGCTGGCTGTTGGTCTTTTGTAGTTTACTGTTTGTTGTCAGCTGCATCATGCCGGATGGAATTGTTGCCGAACATCAATCCCGTCTCCCAGACGATGAGATTAGCTTTGCACTTCCAAACTCTACAGAAACGGTTTCTCCTCCCTTACCGCAACCGACATCCTATAATTATGTATTGGTAGAGCAAGGCCCTCTGACGATTACTCGTTATTCTGTAGATTTGGGGATTCGGGTCAGTACGTTGCTGTTTACACTGGTGTATAGTACGAACTTGTATTTACTGACTACGGCTTCTGAGGAAATCGCCACCGCGATTGAAAATGTCATGGAACCGTTACGACGGTTTAACTTACCTATTACAGAAATCGCCTTAACGTTGACCCTTTCTTTACGGTTTTTTCCCCTGGTTTTAGAAGAAATTCAAAATTTAGTCCGGTCTGTGCGAACCCGAGCAATTAACTGGAAAAAACTAGGATTTCGACGAGCAACTCAAGTTTGGTTGATGGTTGCAGAACGCTTGTTAGAAAATTTATTATTGCGGGCTGAACAGATGGCGAGTGCAATGACGGTGAGGGGTTTCACCACTCCTAATCAACATCATGTCCAGTGGTATCAATTGCGAATTCAATGGATTGATGGGTTAGCATTGGTCAGTTTAATGGTATTCTGGACGCTGCGGTTTATTTTGGGAGCGCAAGCTTAGGGTAAAAACAGCAAAATTTGAGTCGAAGGGATTGAATTAAGGTAAATTTTCCACTAAACTTTAGCTTTTAAGCCCCTTGTAACATTGATGAGTGACCCTTACCCTTCTATAATTGTAGGTCTAAGATCTCTATCTCTAAGAAACTCCCTCTCACTGGTTTTCTGAGTACCCTCGAAACACAAGGGAAGGGGGAGAGGATTCCATAGAGTCTATAAAGGTAAAATTTACATGAAAATTTACATGAATTCCAAACCCACTCGCACTTGATGCAATTTAAGATTATTTGAGCTTTGTTCGGCTTAAGGTTTTAAGTTCTCACGTTAAGCTGTAAATGTTCTGATAATCCACTCAGTTAAATCTCAAAATTCACTCCAATAACACCAAAAAGTCGTTATAGAAAAGAGAGATGATGTTACAGGATCAAGAAAGAATTCTTTGTTATGGAGTTTTGATATTCCCGGTCAATACCTTCTCTAAAATATTCAGACCTTTCTAAATACCAAGAAATGGTAAAGTGAGAAAATCTAACTCTCTTAATCTGACTGCTATCGACAGTTTTACAGAACTGCTTATTTGCTAACTTTTAGACTGAATGACAACTGAAACTTACATGAATCATCCCAACTTTGGCTTACTCTTTAGAGTTTGTCCAGTTGAGGAAAATCAAGAACTGTTTACGACGCTTTATGCCCAACGACTGTTTTTTTTAGTCACTCATGGGCCTAGCGGTTTGAAGTTTGAACCCGTGACTCGCTCAGATGCTCGGCTGGCTGTTGAAATTCGTTTGAGAATGTTACGCCGCAACAGCCTGGTTGACGAATACAAAGAGCTACAAGCGATTCATAAACGTACATTTCAATAACTGGGGAAGATTTGTGTCGAACTTACACAAAGACCTAGAAACCTGGTTTTTGATTACTGAGGACGGGCTGAAAACTTGATCTGATCTGCTGAAATCGGGTGCGCGTCTCAGTCCTGTTGTTATTTGAGAGAGAAGGAAAAAAAGAAGATCAGAGCTAGAAAATCAGCATTTTTCGCTCAATATCTGACTTCCCCAACTTTCCCGAACTGATATCACGAGATTATGACTCATTCCATCGCCGAACGTATTGCTGAAATTCGCTCCCAAGTCCCGGATTCTGTGCGGATAGTTGCCGTTACCAAAACGGTATCTGTAGAAGCCATTCGCATTGCCTATGCAGCCGGAATTCGAGATTTTGGTGAAAATCGCATCTCTGAAGCTATGGAAAAACAGGAGCAACTGCAAGATTTATCCGATATTACTTGGCATTTAATCGGTCATATCCAAAGTAATAAAGCCATAAAAGCAGTACAACACTTTCAATGGATTCACTCTGTTGATAGTCTGAAACTGGCTCAACGCTTGGATAGACTCGCTCAAGAATCTGATTGTCAACCCCAAGTCTGTCTACAAGTCAAAATATTAACTGATCCCAATAAATATGGTTGGACGGTTTCTGAACTTTTAGAGGATTTAGCGGAACTTAATCAATGTCAGCAGATTCAAATCAAAGGTCTGATGACCATTCCCCCTTTAGGATTAAATCATTCTGAAACTGTGAGCGTTTTTGAGCAAACGAGCGAGTTAGCCCATAAAATTCAGCAACAAGGATGGTCAAATCTCGAGATGAAAGAACTTTC
>NZ_AAVU01000091.1 GCF_000169095.1 Lyngbya sp. PCC 8106 | reverse complement strand
TCTGCTTGAGTCACCCATACTAAACAATCTGCTTTAGGTATCCATTTTTTGTAGTAAGCCATATAGTTTTTATCGTCAGTTAGACTCTCCCCAATTCCAGGTAGATCAACAATTCGGATTTGCTGATAGGGAAAATTGCCGTACTGAGAGGCATCTAAATCGACAAACTGAGGCTTTTTCGTACAAGCAACAGCATTATCAGTAGCCCAGTTGACTCCAAATAGAGCGTTAAGAGTGCTACTTTTGCCAACTCCAGTTTTGCCAAAAAATAAAACGGTTAGTCGATCCCTTCTAAGCCTATCTAAGTATTTGCCGATGATTTTTGTAACCATTTAAGACAAGTGAGAAAATTTAGATGGGCAATACCAAGCTGATAAAATTGCCATCTACTTTCTTATCTTGCCACCCAATTTTGATCCTGTCATTCTATAGGCGGTAACATTTAGTGGGGAATTTCTTTAGCCTTCCAATTTCTATTTAGTGGCAAAAAGTGGTATTTTGTGAAAAAAGTGGCAAAAAGTGGCAAAAGGTTTGATAATATTAAGACGAAGCCTTAACTCGAACTGTAACCTCACCTGAGCCATAATGGATCTTCAAAAAGCTATCGAGTGGACTGACGATCTGGTTTTTGCTAAAACTGGAAGACACCTTGACTCACTTCAAAGAGCCATATTAGAGGGAACTTGGCAAAATCAAACTTACCAGCAGGTCGCGGAGGATTATCATTGTACTAAAGACCATGCTAAAAGGGTGGCTTCGGAATTATGGCAACTTCTCTCGGAGTTATTGGAAGAAGATGTTAAAAAATCAAACTTGAAATCCCTATTAAAACGAATAGAATTTTCCCATATATCAAATTTAGGTTCTGACTCCACACAAATTTTTGGTAATATTAATTTCTGTAGCGAACTGTACAATCATCCCAAAACGGTAAAAAAGCGATCGCACTCTACCAACAAAAAAGAATCTCAACTTCGCCACGATATCATCGACGCACCGGAATATTATCGCCTCCACAACCGCACCAACGAACTCGCCACCCTCAAAGAATGGATACTCAAAGAAAATAGCCGCATTGTTACAATAACTGGGTTATCGGGTATCGGAAAAACCACCCTCGCTAGAGAACTTCTTGAACACATTAAAGATAATTTTGATCGCATTTTGTGGCGAAGTCATCGAACATTTCCGACTCTCAACGCCCTAAAAACCCACTTAATAGAGTTTCTCGCCCCGCCTCCGCCGACTCAAAACCCATCTATTTTGAACTATTTGCGATCGCGAAGTTCTATCTTAGACTATTTGCGTTCCCATCGTTGTTTAATCATCCTCGACGACTTCCAAGAAACCCTAACACCAGGCGAATTTGTTGGAAATTATCGCCCAGAATACACAAATTATGGTAAACTAATAAAAGAAATAGTTCGTTCTTCCCACAGCAGTTGTTTGCTCCTCCTGAGTTGGGAAATCCCCAGAGAAATTGCTACCTTAGAAACAGAAAACTGTCATTGTTACACCTTACAACTTGAAGGTTTGGGAGAGGCTGCAACCGAACTGTTAACGGCGAAAAAATTAACGGATAAGGATAGATGGTTAGAACTGATTAAGCTTTACAGTGGGAACCCGGCATGGTTAAATATAATTGCGTCCAGTATCCAAGATTTATTTAACGGCAGCGTCGCCCAGTTTTTATCTTATTCTAGCCTATTTTTGGGAGACTTAGAACCGATATTGCAGGAACATTATCAGCGTTTATCTGAGTCGGAAAAATTGGTCATGCAGTGGTTAGCAAAGCAAGAGACAGCAGTTGATATTTCCAACAAACCCGCAGATTTTTTATCCGAGTCGGATTTTTTGAGAGCAATACAATCTTTGAGAAAACGGAATTTAATCGAAAAAGCTTTGAACGAGAGAACATCGGGTTTTACGCTTCAACCTGTGATGAAAGAATATGTAAAAAAATTTGTGTCTGAGTAATTGACTTTCAGTTATTGAACATAGAACCCCAGACTTCAAACTGCTAGATCGGGCTGAAGCCCCACAACAAAGCTGCGATCGCCAGTTAACACCCAAACAACTTGATTGAGTAAAAAAGTAGTTCCTTTGATAGAGAGACTCAACCCAATTTCTGTAATAAGCTTCGAGAGTGAATGGGTGAGACTCGCAATAAAAGCCGTAGTTGCGTAAATCAAATCTAACTTAATGTTGGGATTGGTTTCTATAAATTAGCGACGATACTCATCACTTGAAACTTACTAGACTGAAACGGAGTATTTAACATGAAAGCCGTTGTTTTTCACGGAGTCGGAGATATTCGCCTCGATAATGTACCCGAACCGAAAATATTAAAACCCAATGACGCCATTGTTAAACTAACTGCTAGTGCGATCTGCGGTACAGATTTACACATGATCCGGGGAACCATGCCGGGAATGAAACCGGGGACGATCCTCGGTCACGAAGGGGTCGGCGTGATCGAGGAAATCGGTTCCGATGTTCGCAACCTCAAAGTCGGCGATCGCGTGGTCATTCCCTCAACCATCGCCTGCGGTTACTGTTCCTACTGTCGCTCCGGCTACCAAGCCCAGTGCGATAACGCCAACCCCAACGGAATGCAAGCCGGAACCTCCTTTTTTGGCGGCCCCGAAATTACCGGATCTTTCGACGGTTTGCAGGCGGAATGGGCGCGAATTCCCTACGCTAACGCCGGACTGGTGAAACTTCCCGAGGAGGTGGATGACGACCAGGCTATTCTCATTTCCGATATCTTTCCGACAGGCTACTTTGGGGCGGAATTGGCGGAGATTGTACCGGGAGATACGGTGGCGGTGTTTGGTTGCGGCCCGGTGGGTCAATTTGCGATCGCCTCCGCCATGCTTTTGAATGCCGGAAGAGTTTTGGCGATCGATAACATTCCCTCCCGGTTAGAAATGGCTCGCGCTCAGGGGGCTGAGGTGATTGACTTTAACGCCGAAGATCCGGTAGAAGCGATCCGGCGTCTAACTGGCGGAATTGGGGTAGATCGGGCGATCGATGCGGTTGGGGTCGATTCCAAGCGTCCCGAAAGCGGCCCGGCTGCCGAGTCGGTTGCAAAGAAAGCCCAACAGTACGACCAAGAACTACAGCAAATCGCCCCGGAAACCAATCCCCAAGGCGATAACTGGCATCCGGGTAACGCTCCCTCTCTGGCCGTAACTTGGGCGGTTCAGGCGCTGGCGAAGGCGGGAACGCTTTCGATTATTGGAGTTTATCCCCAAACCGATCGCTTTTTTCCCATCGGCATGGCGATGAATAAAAATCTGACGATGAAAATGGGCAACTGCAACCACCGCAGCTATATTCCCAAACTGGTGGAAATCGTTCGCAACGGTACGATCACCCCAACCAATATTTTGACTAAAGTCGAACCGATGGCTTCGGCGATCGAGGCTTACCAAGCCTTTGACCAGCGACAGGCGGGTTGGATGAAGGTGGAACTTGTACCGAAAGCCTGATTGGTATTAATAGGTATCCCTTGCCCCACGAACAAGTTTGTGGGGTTTTTTTATTCCCATCCCCCAAAAGATTCTTAAGATAAGGTTTGCGATCGCCAAGAATTGCCGGAAAATCCCTAGAATCAAGCCTAATTCCAGATTGTATAGTTTCCCCTCATTCTGAAACTTTTTCCTGTTGTTATTTAAAGATACGCTCAAAAGCTCATAAAATCTACAATAGACAAGTTCAAACTCGATTGAGATCAGCGATGCCAATCAAAAAAGGAAGCATGGTACACGCCATTCGCGAAAAACTGGAAAACAGCGTTGAAGCAACCGCCAGCGACACCCGCTTTCCCCCTTACATCTTCGATACCAAAGGAGAAGTGATGGAAACTCGGGGAGACTGTGCATTAGTCAAGTTTGGTCAAGTTCCCACTCCGAACATTTGGTTACGGATCGATCAGCTTGAGGATGCTAAGTAAAGAATTGGGGAATTAGGAAGAAAAAATTTGGGGATGATCGGTTGAGTTCCCCTTTCCTAATTCTCCATTCTTTTTGCCTAAACGTTAAATGAGTAAAATGAATTCGACTCAGTTTTTTCCACCGTCTTGTCATCCTACCCGTGTTTCGATTATTGGGGCGGGAAAAGTTGGCAGTACCCTCGCCCAGAGAATTGCAGAAGCGAATTTAGCAAATGTTGTGCTTTTGGATGTGGTTGAGGGTTTGCCTCAAGGAATTGCGCTAGATTTGATGCAAGCTGGGGCTGTAGAAGGTCACGATCGCGAAATTATTGGTACAAATAATTATGCAGATACAGCCGGATCAGATGTTGTGGTGATTACGGCTGGACGTCCGCGTACACCGGGAATGGATCGCAGCGATTTAATTGCGATTAATACTAAAATTGTGGCAACGGCTGCCAAAGAAGCGATCACCTATTCTCCTAATGCGACATTGATCATTGTCACCAATCCCCTGGATGTGATGACTTATATCGCTTGGCAGGTGACGCAACTGGCTTCTTTCCGCATTATGGGAATGGCAGGGGTATTGGACTCAGCCCGGTTTCAGGCTTTTATTGCGATGGAATTAAACGTGTCGGTGGCTGATGTTCATGCGACAGTTTTGGGGAGTCATGGTGATTTGATGGTACCTTTACCTCGGTATTCGACGGTAAGTGGAATTCCGATTACTGAATTGATGAGTGCTGAAAAAATTGATCACTTAGTCAAACGCGCTCGTCACGGTGGGGCGGAAATTGTCGGATTATTGAAAACCGGAGGGGCTTACTACGCACCTGCTTCTTCGATTCGGATGATGGTAGAGTCTATCTTATTGAATCGTTCTCGCTTACTCCCGACTTCGGCTTATCTTCAGGGAGAATATGGGTTAGAAGACGTTTTTCTTGGGGTTCCTTGTTGGTTGGGGTGTCGAGGGGTTGAACGTGTCCTAGAGTTGAATTTAACGCCCGATGAACGGGAAGCTGTGGGGGAATGTGCGGAGTCTGTTCGTCAGGGAATCACTGAAGCGGATAAAGTTTTGGCGAGTCTATCTCTGTTGTAGGCCCTTGACAGTCAATCCATTATTATATAACATAGTAGGTAAGCAAGGGGCATTACTGGTTTCGACAGGACGACGAAAACTACCTTGTGATTCAGGTCGAGAGTAAGTCACCTCTCGTAAATACATGACTTAAAAAAATAAGTGCAAACAACATTGTATCTTTCGCTCGTCCTCGCGTAGCAGTAGCTGCGTAGGAACAAAAACCTCACTTAGGTTTTGAGCATCTGTAGTTTGACTCCGTTAAGGACTATAGATATAACCCCAACGGATGTTCTAGTGAGGCGTTTCTGGTCGCCGATCTAGAGAAAACTCTACCAGTATCCCTCACTATCTAGGGTTACAGATAGTTCCCGCTCTGAGGGTTAGAAGGGCTAAACCTGTGAACGAACAAGAAGTCAATACTCGTTTTGGACATGGGTTCGATTCCCATATGCTCCATATTTAGAATACAAAGAAAAGGTAGCGGTGAGTAGCCGTTATCTTTTTTTTTTGAGCTAATGGCGACAGCCCCGCGTTCTATCGAAGATGAACGTCGGGAAGGATAGCCCGACAAATTAAGGACTCGATGTCCGAAATTTTGTCAATTAGGAGTTTTTTGATTCTCAACATATTCTTTTAATTGTGAAACAGTTACACCTCCGCAACTAGCAATAAAATATGATTCATTCCATAAAACTGACTTTCTATAAACATCAGCTAATTCTGGAAATTCAGTTCTTAAACGACGACTGGTTATAGATTTTAAGTTACCTACAAACTTAGGTAATTCTAATTGTGGGTAATATTGGAAAAGCAAATGAATGTGGTCTGTTTCCCCATTAACTTCAATCATCTGACAATCCCATTTACGGCAAAGTTCCCATATGATGGTTTGAAGTCGCTCTATTATAGCTCCTGTAAACACTTTACGTCGATACTTAGTTGTCAAAACCAAGTGGGCTTTTAAGTCTGATATTGCTCTCCCGCTAGAGACAAAATCATCTTTCATGTTGTCACCGTGCCTGTTTTATGTTACAGTCATTGTAACAGGTCGAGGTTTACCATGATAATTTCTTACCAATATCGTTTAAAACCTAATTACGAACAACGTTGTCGTCTCAACAGTTGGCTAGAAAAATTAAGGTGTCAGTACAATTATTTGTTAGCTGATAGATTTGATTGGTGGGAAAACAACAGAAATTACGTTAATTCTTGTCCTTTAGTTTGTAGTATTGCTGAACCTAGAGAACAACCAGAATACTATAAACAAAAAGATCCCTTGTTCAATTAAACAAGAGCGACCTTGGTATAAGACATCCATGCTCATGTTTGCAGATATGGTCAAACGAGTCGATCTAGCTTT
>NZ_AAVU01000092.1 GCF_000169095.1 Lyngbya sp. PCC 8106 | reverse complement strand
AGATGTCCCCAAGTTGGTTGAGACAATCACGATCACGACATTGAGAAATTGCCTCTAGGCCCTGTTCGATCCAAAGTGGCAGGCAGCGGTACGACACGAAGATTGCTCCTGACCCTACTATCTTAACCCAAATTTGGTGCGGCCATAACTCTAGATGTTCAATTTGTCGGGGGGCAATACCGAGCCATGCTGAGACTTCTAACCAAACTCGCGCCAATGGCCATTTAGCCGGAACGATAATTCCCGCTGTGATTAAGTTCTTAGACATAATAGATTACACCTAGATTCTGGAGCTGTTATATTGTCCCAAAGCTTCTACATATAGTGTTTGCCGGGATAGTCTGTTTATCTTAACTCTATATCTAGTATTTCGTCTAGTTAATTCTGAACCAATTTTCAGTGTCTGTCTTTATTTAAAGTCCAGTATTTTACTATAACATATCAAGTTGATTTTTGCAAAGGTGAGAGAATCCAAAATTTTAGATGTTAGTTTGGACAGGGAACAGTTATCCGTGACCCGTTTTTTGATGTCACTCTGAGAGATTCCTGCACGTTCGCGGATTAATGACAATCAACTCCTAAACGCCCTTATCTCCTAACCTATGAACCTCAGTCGAATTCATCACGTTGCGATTATTTGTTCAGATTATGAGAAATCCAAAGATTTTTATGTCAATATTTTAGGGTTTTCGATTATTGAAGAAACCTATAGATCGGCGAGAAACTCCTATAAACTGGATTTGAGAGTTGGCGATCGCGATCAAATTGAATTATTTTCCTTTGAAAATCCCCCCCAACGTCCAAACCGTCCTGAAGCTTGTGGTTTAAGACATTTAGCATTTGAGGTGGAAAATTTAGACGAATCTGTAGCGTTACTACAATCAAAAGGCGTTGAAACCGAACAAATTAGAACCGATGAAATCACGGGAAAACGATTTACATTCTTCAAAGATCCTGATAATTTACCCTTAGAAATCTATGAATATTAATTGCTTAGACTGTTTCTCTTTCATACACATCTTTATTCAACATTAAAATTCTATGGCGGGGGATTTAGAGGGCAATAGTTATTCAATTTTCCATCGGTGTCCACTCTCCAACGGGAACAAACGCCGCCCAAAAATAAGGATGTTGATATTCTTGAGAATTTAACATCTCTAATTGTGTTTGACGCCACGCCTCCGAACGTCCTTGATTTTGCAACAACCGTTGATAATATTTAATCATTAATTCCATCGTTCCTTCATCGCTAACCGTCCACAAACTCATTAATAAACTTTCCGCACCCGCCAACGTAAACGCCCGACGTAAACCATAAACCCCCTCGCCATTTTCAATCTCTCCCAACCCCGTTTCACAAGCGGATAATACAACTAATTTAGTTCCTCTCAGCTTTAAATTTGCCACTTCTAAAGCCGTTAAAACCCCATCATCCGAACCACTTTCACGGGGATTAAAACCCGCCAACGCTAAACCGGAACGCAGCAAAGGATTTTCTTGAATAGGAGTATTTTGTTGAGTGTTTTCTGAGATAAAACCAAAAGTATTATCCGGTTCAACTCGGGGAAGATTTTGTAAGAAAAAGCCGTGAGTTGCAATATGTAAAATTTCCGGGGATTGCAACTGTTTAACTACATTTTCTGTGGCTTTAGATTGGGTAAATAACGTCACATCAGACAATAAAGGTGCAATCACCTTTGCTTCTTCTGCGGTTCCCGGTAACGCCCCAAAACTCATGTCTACTCCTCTGGAAAGTTGATTCATTCCGCGAGTTTGGGATAGCCCCCCTCTGTCCCCCCAAGTTTGAGGGGAAATTTCAGAGTTTTTTGAAACAGCAACCGTTGTCGGTTCTCCCGGTTTATCATAATCTGGGTTAGCAACAATAACAGGCGGTTGTTTGTGAGAATATTCAAGTTGTAAACGAACTAAATCTCGTCCCGTTGTGAGATAAGTAATTTGATAAGTTTCCAGTAAATACCGATTATTTTCATCAACCAACGCCGCAAACGGAATTAAATTTAACTGTGCATCCGGCGAGACAATAATATGATTAACATTCCCCAACTTTTCTCGAATCGGTTGCATTAACAGTTCATCAAGTTTTCGTCCGGTCTGTTTAACTTGATTAGAATTCCCCATGAAAGCATCTTTTTTGTCTTTTAGGGCTAAATTGAAGCGAAAGAAAGCCGCTTTGTGAATAGGTTCCGCTTCTCCCAAATCTACCCATTGCGGTTCACCGGAAGATTTAAGAATATAAGCCGCATAATGAGGTTTTCCCCATTGGTTTGCTTTCGCATTCCAAGGATAATAAAGCACAAATTCAACTAACGCCGCATCTTCGGGAATCAACTGTTGTACCGCTTCGATGGTAACGGGTTCTGAAATGGTTCTAAATTCGGCGCTGCGGCGAGACAGTTCCGCTTCGAGTTGGTCTGATTTTTGTCTTAAATTTGCAACTTGTTGACGGTATTGTTCTTCGGGGATATTTTCAGGTTGATTATAAATCAGAGTTGCCAATTCAGTTCTAACTGTAGCTAATTCATCGAGTAACTGTTGATTTTCTGGGGTAATATTTTCACGTAATAGTTGTAAGTTATCGGTCATCACATCCAAAATCCGACCTTTGCGACGGAGAATCGTTGTTAACGCCAAACGCGCCGCTTCTGAGTTGTTCGGTGCATCTTTAATATGCAGAGAAATAGCAGCATTCGTTGTATTAGAAACTGTTTTCATTGAGTCTTGTTTCTGACGTTCCGAACCCGTTGCGAGGAGAACATTGAGGTTTTGTTCTTCAACGTCTAGTCCTCGACTCAGAAAGTTAATGGCTTGGGTTGTGTCTCCTTGAACTTGGTAGAGTAATGCCAAGTTGTTGAGGCTTTGGGCGACATCGGGATGGTTTTCTCCCAGGGCTTTTTCACGGATAGCTAAGGAACGTTGATAGAGAGGTTCAGCTTCGCTGTAGCGTCCTTGGTCACGGTAGAGTAATGCCAAGTTGTGGAGGCTGTTAGCGACATCGGGATGGTTTCCTCCCAGGGCTTTCTCATAGATAGCTAAGGAACGTTGGTAAAGGGGTTCGGCTTCATCGTAGCGTCCTTGGTCACTGTAGAGTAATGCCAAGTTGTTGAGGCTGTTAGCGACATCGGGATGGTTTCCTCCCAGGGCTTTCTCATAGATAGCTAAGGAACGTTGGTAAAGGGGTTCGGCTTCATCGTAGCGTCCTTGGTCACTGTAGAGTAATGCCAAGTTGTTGAGGCTGTTAGCGACATCGGGATGGTTTCCTCCCAGGGCTTTCTCATAGATAGCTAAGGAACGTTGGTAGAGGGGTTCGGCTTCATCGTAGCGTCCTTGGGAGTCGTAGAGTAATGCTAAGTTGTTGAGGCTGGTGGCGACAAGGGGATGGTTTTCTCCCAGGGCTTTCTCATAGATAGCTAAGGAACGTTCGTAGAGGGGTTCGGCTTCATCGTAGCGTCCTTGGTCACTGTAGAGTAATGCCAAGTTGTTGAGGCTGGTGGCAACTGAGGGATGGTTTTCTCCCAGGGCTTTCTCATAGATAGCTAAGGAACGTTCGTAGAGGGGTTCGGCTTCATCGTAGCGTCCTTGGTCACTGTAGAGTAATGCCAAGTTGTTGAGGCTGGTGGCAACTGAGGGATGGTTTTCTCCCAGGGCTTTCTCATAGATAGCTAAGGAACGTTCGTAGAGGGGTTCAGCTTCATCGTAGCGTCCTTGATAGTAGTAGAGTAATGCTAAGTTGTTGAGGCTGGTGGCAACTGAGGGATGGTTTTCTCCCAAGGCTTTCTCAACAATAGCTAAGGCACGTTGGAAAAGGGGTTCGGCTTCATCGTAGCGTCCTTGGTCACGGTAGAGTAATGCCAAGTTGTTGAGGCTGGTGGCGACAAGGGGATGGTTTTCTCCCAGGGCTTTTTCATCAATAGCTAAGGAACGTTCGTAGAGGGGTTCGGCTTCATCGTAGCGTCCTTGGGAACGGTAAAGTTCTGCCAACCAAGCCATACTACTAGCGACATCGGGATGGTTTTCCCCTAAAAGTCTCTCTCGAATTTCTAGAACTTGTTCTGCTAGAGGTATCGCTTCGTTATATTTTCCTTCTCGATGAAGTTGCTCAACTTGTTGGTTAAGTCCGCTGGCTTGTTCGAGTTCAGGAGATAGAGGAAAAGATGGTGGTGTCTCTTGTGGTGGACGATATTGTGGAATGGGGGAAGAAGTTTGGTTTATCCAAGATGGGACAGGAATGTTTGGGTCTAATAACTGAAATTGGTATCTAGAAGAATTTGTCTGTCCGCTAACAGGTTGAGGTGTTCCCGTTAACAGTCCAGAATATCCAACGAAAACCGTTAGCCAGAGGAAGGGGTTGAGGGTAGTTCGCTTCATCGGGTAGATAGTCACGCCAAGTTCATTATCTCTTATGTCTGAGGGGTGTTGAGTTATGCAGTTTTAGGTTTGACAACAACAGCTACCGTGTATACATGAGTATTCAGTTGAGTATTGCCCCCTCAATTCCCTCTCCCCTAAATCCCTCTTGGAATCCCCCTCCCGTCCCCCTTGGTAAGGGGGAAGCCAGAAGTAGCTTCGCCTTAATTTATAGGGGGAAGCCA
>NZ_AAVU01000093.1 GCF_000169095.1 Lyngbya sp. PCC 8106 | reverse complement strand
ATATTAAGTTTATTCAACATCGTCCTTTACCTGATGGGTTGACAATTAAAAGAGCTTTAATTACCCAAAAAGCTGATGGCTTGTATGTAACACTAACACTTGAAGATAAATCAGTTCCTAGCCTAACTGTAGATATTCAACCAACAGAAGAAAACAGTTTAGGTATTGATAGTGGTTTAGAGTTTTTTGTTGCTTGCAGTGATTTAACTGCTGTTAAACTCCCTAAATTCTATCGCCAATCCGAAGATAAATTAGCTAAACTTCAATCAAAAAGAGATCGTAGAAAATTAGGGTCTAAAGCCAGAAGAAAGCTCAACCAAAAAGTAGCGAAACTTCATCAAAAGATCGCAAGGCAACGTAAACAATGGCACTATGAAATTGCTAATCAACTCTTAGATAAAGCTGATGTCTTATTTGTTGAAGACTTAAAGGTATCCAATATGTCTAGGCGAAATCAACCTAAGCAGGGAGAAAATGGAACATTTCTACCTAATGGACAATCAGCTAAATCTGGGTTAAACAAAAGTTTTGCTGATGCTGGTATCTCTGGATTTCTTAGCGAGATACTTCCTGGCAAAGCTGAAAAAGCTGGCAAGAAAGTAGTTAAAGTCAATCCAAAAGGTACATCTCAACATTGTGCAATTTGTCTTAATCGTGTTCCTAAAGAATTATCAGATCGTTGGCATTCTTGCGCTTGTGGTGCATCAATGTCAAGAGACATTAATTCGGCAATATTAATAAAAAAAGTGGGGTTGGGCGTTCGCCTCACTATAAAACGCAAATCTTCTGATAATAAGAAGAGGAGAAGCCAGCGTTCTGTTGCCTAAGCAACGAACGTCTGGAGTACGTCACAGGTGTTCCTCTATGTTTTTAGTATCGCCCCCCTCTTAAAATAAAAGGTGGGTAGTCTGTGGGAAATTTGTGGCTCGGTGTTTGTGGGGGATTTGTGGGGAATCTGTGGGTTAACCTTAACTTATTCTCAATCAACCTTAGAGTTATGGATATTGAAGTCGCTCTGAAATTTATCGAGGATCTGCTGGTTCGCAAGTCAGCGAGAAAGTTGACGGAGAATGAAAAAGCTATACTGAAGGGAAGTTGGGACGATTTAACATTGGATCGAATACCGGGTAAATACAGTTTTCAAAATGCCGCAGATATTAGAAAAACGGCGAGCAAACTCTGGCAAGATATTTCTACTGTATTTGATCCACCGATTAAAGTTACTAAACCGAAACTGAAAGGAATTATTGAACAGCAGTGGAGACTCAGACAAGAACCAGAACCCAAAACCTCAGAACTTCCGATTATTATTACCTCTCCTGAGAATAGTGATCGGTTAACGGAGCGTGATTTTGTGGGACGGAAAGAGGCGATCGCAGATTTAGATTGTTTGGTTGATAGAGGCGCCACCTGTATCTTGATTCAAAGTCCGGGAGGGGTGGGAAAAACGGTTTTAGCGGAACGATATTTAAGCCAACGTTTTAATCAGCCACTTTTGCGCTTTGATATTGCTAAAGATACCCAAAATATTAACTCGGCGGAGGGTTGGATTGAACAAAATTTGCGGAAGTTGGGGGAGGAACCGGGACGGGAATTTTTGGTGTCCTGCGATCGCCTGCGGACTAAGTTACATAGTAATGCGATCGCCATTTTGATTGATAACCTGGAACCCGCTTTAGATAAAAATGGAAAGTTGATCGACAATCATCGCAGTTATGTGGAATTATTGCGGGTATTGTGCGATCCGTCTCTCAAATCCCTAACTCTGATTACCAGTCGGGAACGGGTTTGCGAAAATTTGGAGATGACACTCTATCCTTTAAAGGTTCTGAGTGTGGAGGCTTGGCGGGAGTATTTTAGTCAAGAAGGGTTAAACGCAGATTCTCCGGTTTTGGCGCTCATTCATAAAGCCTATGGTGGGAATGCTTTGGCGATGAATATTTTGCGGGAACGGATTGCTTTAGATTACCAGGGAGATATTGAAGATTACTGGGAGTTTCATTATACCGAGGAAGGGGTGTCGGTGGAAACGGCGGTTCAAAATTTGCTCGTTGAACAATTTAGCCGCCTAGAAAGTGTTGATCTGACGGCTTATCAATTACTCTGTCGGATGGGGTGTTTTCGGTATCAGGATGTGCCAACTGTTCCCAGAAATGGGTTATTGTGTCTGTTATGGGATGTGCCTAAAAGAGACGCTTTAGGTGCGATCGAGAGGTTGTGGAATCGCGGTTTAATTGAGCGTGTCAATCGAGAGTATAAGTTACATCCTTTGATTCGACAAGAAGCGTTTGAACGATTAAAACTTCGTGAAGATTGGGAAAAGGCTAATCGTACAGCAGCCGAGTTTTGGACGGAGAGTGTTAAGACTATTGAGACAGAAATAGATGCAATTACTGCACTTGAAGCATACTATCAATACTTACAGATAGAAGATTTTGATAGTGCAGCAGATGTGATTGCTAAAGAACGAGATCATATTTATGAAATGGATGAACCGTTAGGGTGTTCATTTTATAGGTTGGGTTTGTTGATAGAAATAGAAAAAGTCATAAATACCATTAAAAATCAAGTCAATTTGGGTTTCTCTTTAGTAAGAATTTATAATATTTTGGGAGACACATATTGGATGACGGAAAAACTGCAAAATGCACTTTTAGCCCACGAGAAATCAGCAGAAATCGCCCAAAAAATTAGCACTCAAAAAAGGAAGGTGATGTCAATAAAAAAATAGATAGGCTTTATAGTGTTTCTTTTTTTAATCAAGCACTATGTAAACTGGAGTTACTAGAATTTTCAGAAGCCATAAAACTTCTTGAGATTTATTTGTCATCAAGAGATAATTATAGCAATTTTAAAAGTTTTTATACTTATTCTTTTCTGGCATTCTGCTATTGGTCTATTAATGATAGAAAACAATCTCAAATATTGCTAGAACAATCAATCAGTTTTTTTTGTCGAGATTTTAATCAAGCAAATACCTCTATAGAGCGCCAAATATGGAGTGCTGGATATTATTATATTTTGACAGGAAAAACTTACCATAAATTGGGACAAATTGATAATGCTGAAATCCAGTATAATGCGGCTATCTCATTTGCAAATCAAACAAATTTTTTACAGGTAAAAGCTAAAGGCTTGACAGGTTTAGGCGAAATTTATATGCAATCTAATTGGGAAACTGCTTTAAAGTATCACACTGAATCTATCCAAATTTTAGACAAAATGGGGGCAAAATGCGACTTAGCGGAAGCCTATTATCAACTGGGTTTAACCTATCAAGCAATGGGAGAAATCAGCAAATAGCCTAGATTATTTTAACAGAGCAATTCAACTGTGGCAAAAAATTG
>NZ_AAVU01000094.1 GCF_000169095.1 Lyngbya sp. PCC 8106 | reverse complement strand
GCATTCGACAGAGCATTAAAAACCACCACCTGAGTTTCACAGAAGCTTGTATGACGGCGATCGCGATCATTACCGTTCTGGTGCTTCAGACTCAGCCTCAAAATTCTCCACTCGGATTTAGTCTCAAACAAAATCTTTCATTATTAACAGAGTTAAAGACTGATTAAATAACAATTTCTCGCCCAGTTAAACCCTGAAGCAATTGACAATTCTACACTCTTAATGTCATCATTTTTAGGAGACTTGATTATGCTTTGTAAATCCGTCAGATCTAACCCCAAAAGCCTCAACACTTCTTTTAAAATTTCTGCTGTGATCGCCTTAATTACGGTTAGTATGATGGGTATAACAGCCGAAACGCCTCAAAAATATTTAAAGCGTAATCACAACGAAGAACTTCATCTCACTAAACCCGGAAAAGTCACGATTTCTCGCTACAAAATGACAGACCCCACAACAGGTTTAGGAATGTCTGTCTCTAAAATTCACTATCAATAATCTCAAAGTCATTTGAGTCAAATTGAATATCGAAAAAAAACGGGCTAACCCGTATGGTTAACCCGCAAGCTTGGGAACGCTCTGAGCGATTATTTTTGAACGATCAACTTAACGTTGGCGTTTTGCAGACCACGCTGCTTAACTTCAGAAAGAGTTTTGTTAACAGCGTACTTCTGATTAATAGCGTTGATTAATTCAGTTTGGTTGTGTTTTTTAGCAACGCCCCACAGGTCAGCGATCAGGTCGAAAGTACCATCGCTGTTGCGAGACCAACCTAAATCATACTCACCTTCGAGAATTGCAACTAAGTCAGCGCGAACACGTTGGCCGTTGTAACCACGAACATCTGCATTGCTCTTTACAGAGATACCTAAATCGCGTAAAGAAGTCTTCAGGATTTCGGAATCAGTGATTTTAGTACGCAGAGTGCTGAAATGAGACATTGTAATATCCTCCTAGTGGAACTAAAAACGAAACAACAACGGTTTTGGGTTTTAACGGATACCGCCTTGAATTTGTAGCGTAGACGCTGATCACAAGAGCGGTGTTCTTTTCAGAAACTGCTAGCTTTTTATGTGCTAGCCTCTCCTCCTGTTTGGACCAGGAGAAAGCTTTTAAAATTCCATACGCTGATACTCAGCGACGGAAGATGCAGCTGGCCGCGCCCTCTGACGAGCCCAATCGCGCAGGGCAGTCACTTGTTCGTTCATCGTTTTCGACAGAGGTAGTGTCGCTTTAATGGCGGCGATGATATCAAGCTGCGTAAACTCTCGATCTTGAGCAAAAGCTTCGTACATTGCAGCGACGAGTGCTTGCTCAATTTCTGCCCCAGAGAAACCTTCAGAAACCGTAGACAACTGATCTAAGTCGAAGCGATCAATTTCTGAACGTCGTTTGGACAGGTGAATTTTGAAAATATCTTGCCGTTCCTCTTTGGTCGGAAGGTCAACGAAGAAAATCTCATCAAATCGTCCTTTCCGCAAGAACTCTCCCGGTAGCCGTTCCACACGGTTCGCCGTTGCCATCACAAAAACAGGTGAGGACTTTTCTTGCATCCAAGTCAGGAAAGAACCAAAAATCCGGCTAGATGTTCCTCCATCAGAATCGGCTGAACCTGAATTACCAGCGAAAGACTTGTCTAACTCATCGATAAACAAAATCGCGGGTGAAATCGATTCGGCAGTCTTGAGAGCGTTTCGTAAGTTAGCCTCAGAGCGACCCACCATTGAGCCATCATAGACTCGGCCCATATCCAACCTCAGCAAGGGTAAACCCCATAACCGAGAGGTGGTTTTCGCAATCAAAGACTTTCCACAACCGGGTATTCCCAGAATCAGCATTCCCTTTGGCTGGGGTAAACCATATTCGCGAGCTCGTTCTGTAAAAGCATTAGAACGTTGTTTTAACCAGCGTTTTAGCTCCTCTAAGCCTCCGACAGCATCAATCGTTTCGTCAACATCGATATATTCTAATATCCCGTTACGTCGAATGATCTGCTTCTTCTCAGATAGAACAATCTCAACTTCTGCTTCAGTTAGGCGACCTGCTGTTACATAAGCCTTACGGTAAACCTTCTCGGCTTCGTCTTTTGTCAATCCCAGAGTTGCTTTTAATAGCTTTTCTCGCGTTTCTGTACTGATTCGACGAGAACGGGTTTGTTCTAACTGAGCTGACAGAACTTGATTTAGCTCTTTCATATCAGGCAGAGCAAAGTCGAGAACGACAACTTCCTTCTCTAGCTCGATCGGGATTTCTTGCACCGGAGACATCAAAATGATAGTCTTGTTAGTATCTTTGAAACTCGCGATCGCATCCCGCAACACCGGGTCACTTCTGGAGAATCCTTGAAGGGATGCAAATCTTTGAAGACATAAATACTACCAGTAACATTGGGTTCTCGATGTCGAATTACCCACTCAACTGCCGCGTGCGGAGAGACTGTATTTGACTGAACAGTAGTACGCGGTTGATCATGCTTGACTAGCCCACGGGTGACAGTCCAGACATAAACCTCTCGTTGACGCTTGGCTTGTGCGATTCTGGCGATTGTCTGCTCAGACCGCTCCTCCTCGGATGTGACGAGGTAGATCAGAGGATATCGAGCTTCAATTAAGATTCCTAATTCTTCTTGCATAGTCCTCGATCCATTAGAGACGGTACAACAATTTGGTGTGAAGGATTTATTCTAACTCTTTCACTCAAATCTGAACACGACAGGTGCGCCCAAACTGCGTTCGAGAGTTGATTGAATTAACAGGGAACCAGCTTTTCTTCTCCTTGCTGGGCTGGAGGAGCATCAACTTGCTGTACTTGCTGAAGTTTAAGTTCTTCTTCTGTCAGTACACTGGGTTGATTTTTCAGTGAAACGAGTTCACCTTCCCTGATAACAACTGAGTTGGCACATTCGGGACATGAGTATACCCGATGAGTTTGCCCATGCGATGCTTCTATTTCATCGACGACCTCTGGATTATTGAGGTAGAAGATAATCGCCCGTTCAGCCAGAGAAGACATCGGTTCTGATTCAACTGCTGCCTTAATTTTTAATTTGCGGTGCAGTTGGGGCGGAATATATAACGTTACCTTTTGCTTGCTTTGCATAGGACAGTGAACTTGTGTACCCGGGTATGTATTTAAAGATAAAGGGATTTTTCCAAGATGTCAAGACGTTATGCTGCTATAACGGTATTTTTTTTACATTTCGTTACAATTCCATTCAAAAAAGAGTGAGAAACCCCCCATAGATCCAGGACTGTGCGCGTTCTAACCCTAAAACTTGATTTGTGGGGAGGTAGGGAGGTAGGGAGGTAGGGAG
>NZ_AAVU01000095.1 GCF_000169095.1 Lyngbya sp. PCC 8106 | reverse complement strand
AAAATCGGTTCAACGATTGGACGCAACGCTGCTGACATTCCTTGAAACGGTTTGTAAAATTTTCTCATATACCAACCGCCCACTTCCGGTAAGCTGAGTAAACGTAACGCGGTTCCAGTCGGGGCTGAGTCGATAATTAATACATCATATTCGCCCTCGTCGTAATGGCGTTTCATCCGGACTAAGCCAAAAATTTCATCCATCCCCGGTAAAATGGCTAATTCTTCGGCTTGAATGCCATCTAAGCCTCGGGCTTGCAGGACTTGTGTAATATAGCGTTTAACGGCGCCCCAGTTCCCTTCTAGTTCCATTAACGCATCGAGTTCGGCACCCCAGAGGTTCGGTTGGACTTTCTGAGGTTCGTGACCGAGTTCTATATCGAAGCTATCGGCGAGAGAATGGGCAGGGTCGGTACTCAGCACTAGGGTCTTATAACCTAATTCTGCACAACGTAAGCCTGTTGCTGCGGCGACTGAGGTTTTCCCCACACCACCTTTACCCGTCATTAAAATCACGCGCATTTCGTCAAGTCCTGCTTAAAATTTGTTCATATTATTTTAACTTTAGCGGGTTTTCGGCAATATTTGCTTAACTACATCCAAGCGAGTACAGTCCCAATAGTCGATATGACTGCTGATGAGTCCCTCTGAGTTGAGTTTGAGTTCACTCCAACCGGGGATAGAAACACGGGGTTTCCAGGGAAGCGGTGTTGTCCAACTGAGTGTCCAACGGGTTTTTATAACATTCTCGGCTTGGGAGATTTCGTGTAAATCAAGCTGAATGTCTAGAAACCACTGACGGATAAAGCCAATCATTTGTTTGTAGCGTTCGACTCCGTTAAATTGGTTTAAGGGGTCTTGAAAATAAACGTCTGGGGTATAAAGACTGTAAGTTTGATCTTCAGGAAATCGTTGATAATCTTGTTTGATAATGTCAATCGTTGTCATTATTATTTTATCCTGTTTTTGATCACAATTTTCTGTTAGTTTTGAGCCGTGACTAGCCCCAATTTGTCTAATCAAAGCTCAAAAAAGTTGTGATGTTCTTCCGTGAAGTTGCAAATAAATTCAACCTCACCTAGAAAGTGTTAGGCTTTCAAGCGTAGGGTGGGAATGATTTTTAAACACCACTCTGACATTTGAGATGCTCTCCACAGATCGATAATTCTGACTCCAATGATCGAACCTCTGAAGTTGACATCTACTTCTTGACCGGGTTCGATCCCTTCAGGATTACTATACACAATAACGGTGGGTTGGTTTTGTGCTAAACGTTGATAGTCTGAGAATTTAATGCGAATTGACATTTCTAATACTCCTTTATTAATAAGGTTGAAAAAAAAGAACAACAAAAGGATGTCTTTACACAAAACAAAAACGTACATCAGGGGAAATCTGAGGTTGCTTAATCAAAAGCTGACTGGACAGAACCCTTGAAATCTCGTTAAAGTGCGTCATTGTTTTCATTTTACCCTGTCGAGCAACATTTTTTGGGTTACAGTTCAGTAATTTGTTGAACGGCAGTCAGAAGTCAAAAATTAAAAATCAGAATTTATTTTGTTTAGAATTGAGATTCTAGAGGTGTTTTAAAACTTTTATGGCGTATTTTACTTGTTTTTAACTCGTTTTTAATAATTAGCAATTCTATAAATTATTGATTGAAGTTAAACACTTATTTTTGTAAATTAAGTATATTTACTTGATTGGGAGTCAGTTTATGTTATGAGTACCTTAAAATAATTGTATAAGTCTGTATCGATTTTGATTGATTATAAAAGTCAATTCTTATATCATAAGGGTTCAGTCGAAAAGCAGGATAAAAGCAGATGTCTAAATCCCTGAAATCTTCATCTGAAAACGGATCAAGTTGGCTCAATAGTGGTCGAATTATTCGGATTCTCGAAACAGTTCAAGATTTGATTGTCATCTCGTTGTGTGTTGGTTTATTTAGTTTCATGGTGATGCAACTGCGAGAAATGGTACTCTCCTTGCTTCCCCCACTCGATTTTCAACGAGTCACCTCGGACATCTTGTATTTATTAATTCTCGTTGAATTATTTCGCCTGCTGATTATTTATCTCCAAGAACATCGAGTTTCGATTGGAGTCGCTGTCGAAGTTTCAATTGTGTCTGTTTTGCGAGAAATTATTGTTCGCGGTGTGCTAGAAACCCCTTGGACTCAAACCTTAGCAACCTGTGCTTTTTTACTGGTACTGACCCTGTTACTGGTGGCGAGGGTTTGGCTACCCCCTACCTTTGATGGAATTGACCCAGAACAACAAATCT
>NZ_AAVU01000096.1 GCF_000169095.1 Lyngbya sp. PCC 8106 | reverse complement strand
TCGTCCGTTTAGGCGATGCTCCCCGCATGAAAGTCGAAACCATTCCCAGTGGAGCATTAACCCTAGATTTAGCCCTCGGTGGGGGAATACCAAAAGGACGGGTGATTGAAATTTATGGGCCAGAAAGTTCGGGTAAAACCACTTTAGCCTTACACGCGATCGCCGAAGTCCAGAGAGCCGGGGGAGTCGCTGCCTTTGTAGATGCAGAACACGCCCTCGATCCCAGTTACGCATCGGTTTTAGGCGTTGATATCGAGAACCTGCTGGTGTCTCAACCCGATACCGGAGAAATGGCGTTAGAAGTCGTCGATCAACTGGTGCGTTCCGTAGCAGTGGATATTGTGGTGATTGACTCCGTAGCTGCTTTGGTTCCCCGTGCAGAAATCGAAGGGGAAATGGGAGACGCTCACATGGGGCTACAAGCGCGTTTAATGAGCCAAGCCCTACGGAAAATTACCGGGAATATTGGTAAGTCGGGTTGTACAGTTATTTTCCTTAACCAACTGCGTCAGAAAATTGGAATTACCTACGGAAATCCAGAAACCACAACAGGCGGAAATGCGCTCAAGTTTTACTGTTCAGTTCGACTCGATATTCGCCGGATTCAAACCTTGAAAAAAGGTACTGATGAGTATGGAATTCGGGCTAAAGTTAAGGTTGCTAAAAATAAAGTAGCCCCACCTTTCCGCATCGCTGAATTTGATATTATTTTCGGAAAAGGGATTTCAACGCTAGGCTGTTTAGTCGATTTAGCCGAAGAAACAGGCATTATTAAACGCAAGGGTTCCTGGTATAGCTACAACAGCGATAATATTGGTCAAGGTCGAGAAAAAACGATTATTTACATGGAAGAAAACCCCGAGTTTACTGCTAATATTGAAAAATTAGTTCGCGAGAAACTTGATGGCGGTGCAGTCGTTTCTTCTAATTCAGTCGGACACGTTGATGATGCTGAAGATTATGAAAATGACGAAAATGGAACCGGAGAAGAAGAATAAAATCAACGTTTTTCTCATAGGGAATTAGGAGTTAGGAGTTGGGAGTTAGGGTTGATAAATCATCCTCAATTGTGAAGTTATAACGCCCTAATTCCTGTTGATTTTAACTCGAAGATTTGATAATTAAAACAAAGAAAATATAACCTCCTTAGCCTTAGTGTTGAGGGGGTTTTTCATTGATTAAATGAGTTCATGTAACGGTACACCTTAAAAACTATAGCGCTACGCAAATTGGTTAGGACATTTCTAAATTCTGAAACCCTTTCATAGTCTGCTGTTCCCTGTTCCCTGTTCCCTGTTCCCGATTCAAGTAGCGCTATAGGTTTTTGATGGTTTACGGGGAAAGGATGAGGTAAATTATGCAGTTACAGCGTTTCCTAATGCTAAGTTTATTGTTTTAGATGCTCCGAATAAAGTTCGTTTGCAGCGAATTTTAAAGCGAAATGATGCTTTTGATTCTGTAAATGTAGTTAATTTTAGAACTAAAAATAAAGCTATTGAATTTGACAACTTAAGCAGTTTGACAGCGTTGGGAATGTCGGAAGCAAGTTCTATTTTCAACTCAACGGAAGAACGGGAAATTTTGGGTTGGTTTCGTGACGGAAGTGTGACTCGGAAAGAGTTACAACAAAAGCTAAAAATTGTGGTTCAAGAACAGCAAAATTATGATGCTGTATCGACTCGGTTAACGTTAGAAGAAATGGCTCCTGAACGAACGTTGGTGATTGATACAACGGTTTACAATCCTCAACAGGCGGCTTCTCAAATCTTATCTTACTTAAAGGTTAATCAACCGATGGAGTGTTTATCTATGAGTTAAGTTAGTTAACCCTAGAAACTCGGTAACTTTTACGCGCACCGGGTTCCTGTTACTCACATTTCGTTGAGTTGGTTTAATGTGGGTCGTCCAGTTCGGGGGGCGACAAGAGAGCTACTGTAGTCCCACTCCAAAGCATATCCCAAGACGCTTTCACCCTGCTTGCCACTCCCTCTGAACTTTTTCTTGACACTGCTTGAT
>NZ_AAVU01000097.1 GCF_000169095.1 Lyngbya sp. PCC 8106 | reverse complement strand
TGGCTGATGAGGTTGGAGTGCAGAATAAACAGTTTGGGGCCGAACTTGCACACCGGATGTTTACTCCCCTGGCTGAAAGTTTCTCCACAACCTCAGAAGAAATTCTCAAGCGTTCATTTGGAGGAAATAAAAGCGCTTAATTGACGGGCAAAAAGCAATTTGACAAGGAGAAAAGCATGGCTTATACAGTACGTCACCACGAAAAATTTGACAGCCCACAACGCACGCACAAGGCTGATTCACTAGAGGATGCAGCAAGGTTGGCTAGTGAAATTAATCTAGATCGGCAGGGTGCTGTAATGATTAACAATGCACTGGACAACAAAAACCCCCAAATTTACGTGGAACCCCAGTACGAGATTATCCCCGATTTTCCCGAGCTTGATTAAAGCTATTGCTGAAAACGTAGATAAAAATGATTAACTTTTTACTCGGCAATGCCTTTATGCTTACAATGCGGCTATGGGCAAAAGCGGCATCAATCCCAATTAATCAGCTAGCATCTCAACACATCAACAAAGTGGCTCAAATCTACTCTAAGACGGAAGTTTGGGATGAGAATCTAGCAGTTAGTTTTGCAAAAGTTTCAGCCATTGTTAAGGAGATTGACTAACCATGTTCGGACTAGGAAAGAAAAAAGAAACATCCCTCGGTTCACAATCCATGAGTGAAGCTGAAAGCATCTTGCAATCAGCCAATACAGCACCCTCAATTTCCAATAATCAGTACAATTGGGCGGCTCACTATAAAGGCGACTTCTCAGGGATTGAACGACTCACCCCAGAGGAAGTAGAAGCCGCCAAACTGCAAGCTAAAGAACTCAAAGAACAAGTCACCTTACAACGGGGAAAATTTGCGGCTGACACAGACTCAGTGGAGTCTACCAAGCGCATTTTTAAGTCAGAAGAATCTCACAAGCGTCAACGATTGGGGAAGATTCTAGACGCACGGGATGGAGAGATTAAAACCGGAGAATATCTCAACGGTAAACTCAAGCCCGGGCTGCATGAACAGAACCAACGCCTATCTCTCTCTCAAGTCAAAGGTGAAGCATTAATCGGACGCATTGATGAACGGTTCCAACTGCGGCGAGAAAAGGTCAATCAGCTAAAGGAAACGCTTTATGCTTAGTACCCGTTATGCTGACTTAATCGCTCTCAGTTTGGCATCATTTAATATTGCCTTGTTGGTAGCAAGATTGATTCAGCCTAATCTACTTTGGTGGCAATGGGCGCTAGTGGCCTTGTTGTTTGTTAAAACGTCAATCATTGGTGGATTGCTGGTCTATTAGGGGTAAAGACAAGATACGCGCAAAATTTATCACGATGTAAAGTTGTGTAAAGTAGCCATGTATTTATGTCTTTCAAACATTGCCTAGTTGGGTTCAATTTAGGCAATGTATAATGAAGGGAGAAACAGATCATAAAGCTTTCAGCTATTCTTACCCAACCACCCCAACTTCCCTTTTCGGCAAAGATGGTTTCTCACCCTCATCCCCCTGTAAAAGTAGCGTCAAAGCGAGAGCGGGAATATTTGCGTCCCAAGGAAGTGGAAGCAATTCACAAAGCAGCGCATTCATTTGGAAGACACGGAGTTCGAGATGCAGCCATTATTTTACTAATGTTTCGGCATGGACTTCGCACCGCAGAGTTAGTTTCTCTGAAATGGTCACAAATTGATTTGAACGACGGCTATATAGAGATTATAAGAGTAAAACACGGGCATGATAGCACTCATCCCCTACGCGCTCCTGAATTGAGGTCATTACGTCAGATTAAACGAGATTATCCTGAAACTCAGTATGTGTTCGTCTCCGAGCGCAAAGCCCCCCTCTCCACCCGAACTATCCGTCACATTATCGCCAGAGCCGGAGAATTAGCCGGACTTAAAGAATCTGTTTATCCTCATCAACTGCGTCATGCTTGTGGCTATTATCTTGCTTCACTTGGACATGATACCAGAGCGATTCAAGACTACTTAGGACA
>NZ_AAVU01000098.1 GCF_000169095.1 Lyngbya sp. PCC 8106 | reverse complement strand
AGAATTCTCTACAAAGTGATCTATGCTGCTTACACACAAACGAGGGGTTCAGAAGCTACCTCAATCACTTTCCGCCCCACAGACGCCGCTACCGGACGTAAATTTTCCACTAACTGTATCATCTCTGCTAACGACAACGCCTGACGCGCATCAGACACCGATTTCTCCGGTTCTGGATGACACTCTACCATGATGCCATCGGCACCACAAGCAACGGCGGCTCGTGCTAGGGGTTCAACCAGTTCTCGTTTTCCGGCAGCATGGGAGGGATCTACAATAATCGGAAGATGGGTTAACTGTTTGAGTCCGACAACTCCCCCCAAGTCCAGAACGTTGCGAGTGAAACTATCGAAACTGCGAATTCCTCGCTCACAGAGAATCACATCGGGGTTGCCATGTGCCAAAATATATTCAGCCGCCATGATGAATTCTTCGAGAGTCGCCGCGAGTCCTCGCTTCAAAACCACAGGTTTTCCGGCTTGTCCGATAGCTTTGAGTAACTCGAAGTTTTGCATATTTCGGCTGCCAATTTGCAACACATCGGCGTAGGCAACAACAGATTCAATTTGGGGAATAGACATCACTTCTGTTACAACAGGAACGTTATAACGCTGACTCACCCCCTGTAAAATTTTTAATCCTTCCAAGCCAAGACCTTGAAAGGAATAAGGAGAAGTACGCGGTTTGTAGACGCCGCCCCGCAACAGTTGAACAGGCGCTTTGATTAACTGTTCGGCGACTTGTTCCATTTGTTCGAGACTTTCAACGGTACAAGGGCCACCAACAATTAACAAGTTTTCACCGCCAACAGTTATCTGTTCGTTGATTTTGATTTGGGTTTGGTGTTCGGGATGAGTTTTGGTTGCGAGTTTAGCCTGAGACATGGTGAATTTCTCCTTAAGTTTGTGAATTAGTCAAAAAAAAACCCAGAACTTCAGGTGTTCCGGGTGAGGTTAAAGAACCAGCATGAGAACTTACCCGGAATGTGTTCGGGGCCAAAAATAAAAGCCATAAAAGTAGGTGTAAAGTAAAGTCATCGCTGTTGAGTAATATGGGGAAATCTGTTGTGAGCAATTAAAAAGCCGCAGGTCTTAGTTCTGCGGCTCACCTTGAGTATCCATGTAAAGACTGGACTCACTCTCGGTGAACCGGGCTAAACCAATAATAAAAATAGCTGTTCGCTGTGAACATAAGTTGCTGGCTCTTTTTGTTGAGTTCAATCATTTCTAATGATGAAGCTAACACAAGCAAGCAATAAAGTCAACCGTAGGGGCGTATTGCCATGCGCCCTTACAGTGACCGATGTTAACAGCAAAAGATTGATAACCCAAGCCGTCAACCCATCCGTTTCTTAGAGCGTAAATCTCGATAACCCAAGCGTCAACCCATCCGTTACCATCCTCCCTACCTTCTGACTTCTGATATCCGAACCCTTTCCCTCGTCTTGACCTCACTCCAAGGGTTGCGAAGATCCTTTAAGATGAAAGTAGAACGGTAATTACGAAAGCGAGTGACGAAATCCATGACATCTCAAGTAATAGTTGAAAAGCAAAAATTAGACAATCCCCCCTTTCAAATTCATTATCTTGGCGATCGCGTTCTGCGTCAGTCGGCTAAACGGATCTCTCGTGTCGATGACGATACTCGCAGACTAATACGAGAGATGCTACAAACGATGTATAGTGCTGATGGTATTGGTTTGGCGGCGCCGCAAGTCGGAGTTCAAAAGCAATTGATTGTGATTGACTGCGAACCGGATAATGCTGCAACTCCTCCTCTGATTTTGATCAACCCAACCATTAAGAAGTCGAGTCAAGAAATCTCTCCGTTTCAAGAAGGATGTTTAAGTATTCCAGGGGTTTATATGGATGTGACTCGCCCCGAAGTGATTGAAGTTTCTTTCAAAGATGAAACCGGGCGTCCCCGTACTATCCGAGCAAATGAATTGTTAT
>NZ_AAVU01000099.1 GCF_000169095.1 Lyngbya sp. PCC 8106 | reverse complement strand
TTGATTGGGGTTTTGTTGGTGCAACTCCATCAACAAATCAATATAAAATTGATAATAACCATAAACGGTAGAAAAGTAAGAGGTTCGTAAGTCTTGACTAATAATTTTGGTGCGGAGTTCTTCAATAATATTAATCGCTGATTCTATATCGGTTAAGGCTTCGGTGAGGTTGCCTTGGCTGCGTTTGAGAAAGGCAAAATTCCAGAGAGTGTTTGCTTCCCCCGTCTTATCCCCCACCTGTCGCCTTAAAGGAAGGGATTGGTTGTAGAATTCGAGGGCCTGCTGTTTGTCTCCCAAAGCTGAGTAGACCTGGCCAATATTGTTGAGGGTGACGGCTTCCCCCGTCTTATCCCCCACCTGTCGCCTTAAAGGAAGGGATTGGTTGTAGAAATCGAGGGCAGTTTGTCGGTCTCCTAAAGCATTGTAGACATTGCCAATATTGTTGAGAGTGACCGCTTCCCCCGCCTTATCCCCCACCTGTCGCCTTAAAGGAAGGGATTGGTTGTAGAAATCGAGGGCAGTTTGTCGGTCTCCTAAAGCATTGTAGACCCCGCCAATACTGCTGAGAGTAGTCGCTTCCCCCGCCTTATCCCCCACCTGTCGCGTTAAAGGAAGGGATTGGTTGAGGTAATCGAGGGCAGTTTGTCGGTCTCCTAAAGCATTGTAGACATTGCCAATATTGTTGAGAGTCCTAGCTTCCCCCGCCTTATCCCCCACCTGTCGCCTGAGAGGAAGGGATTGGTTGAGGTAATCGAGGGCAGTTTGTCGGTCTCCTAAAGCATTGTAGACATTGCCAATATTGTTGAGAGTGACCGCTTCCCCCGCCTTATCCCCCACCTGTCGCCTTAAAGGAAGGGATTGGTTGTAGAAATCGAGGGCAGTTTGTCGGTCTCCTAAAGCATAGTAGACCAAGCCAATATTGCTGAGAGTCCTAGCTTCCCCCGCTTTATCCCCCACCTGTCGCGTTAAAGGAAGGGATTGGTTGAGGTAATCGAGGGCAGTTTGTCGGTCTCCTAAAGCATTGTAGACATTGCCAATATTGTTGAGAGTGGTGGCTTCGGCCGCTTTATTCCCCAGTTGTCGCAATAGGGGAAGGGATTGGTTGTAGAATGAGAGCGCTTGCTGTTTGTCTCCTAATAAATCATAAATTCTACCCAGTCCCAACAAACTATTAGCTTGTCCTCCTAAGTTTCTCGTTTGCTGATAAAGTTGTAATGCCTTTTCTAAAGCTACAATTGCTTGTTTATAAGATTCTGCTGTCCCTTGTTGAAACAGTTCAAGTCCCTGCTGCAATAATCTTAATGCTTCTGCATTGGGGTCAGTTTGGGCGATAACTTCTCCGCGATGAAGGGTTGGGGGTAGGGTTAACAAAGGAAAACCCAAGTTCAACAGAAAGATGCTGTTAACGCTGAGAATAGATAGCCACAGTTGGGGTAGACGCATCAATGGGATTTCCTCACCGCAAGAACCACTCATCATAAAGTATGTCTGATGTTCGGGAGGTTATGCAAATGGGGGCGGAGGGCTGTTTTCTCTTGCCCCCTAAATCCCCCAATCCTGGGGGACTTTGACTTCTTGCTCCCCCAAAGTTGGGGGCTGGGGGGCTTCACTTTTTGGCTGTGGTTGTGGGATATCGACCTACATTAATTAATGATTGTCGCTCTAAAATCCGCTCAGAATCATTAAAACCTAAAATTCTCGCTGTTACTTCTCCTATCGGCGTTATCGGCTCAACCCTCGCCCCTTGAAGCTGAAAATGCTCGCTCCATCTATCTGTTCTCGGGTTGAAAAACCTCACTAGCTGACCTGTTTGTTGAGAAATAGAACCCAGGTCACTCCCTTTATTCCGATTGCAATATACACAAGCAAAAGCAAAGATTATTCGCTTCTGTTACTTCCTCCAATGCTTAAGGCTAATGATATGGTCAACTTGACAC
>NZ_AAVU01000100.1 GCF_000169095.1 Lyngbya sp. PCC 8106 | reverse complement strand
AACATCCAAGATTACCAAGCCGATTTGAGAATTTATGAAACCCAACTTCGGCGGATTCTGGTCAACTCCCTTTATTTTTTGGAAGTTAAAGCCAACGGAGAAACCCTATATAAAATAGGAATTACCCAAAGAACGACTGACGAACGAATCTCAGAAATTCATCAGGACTTGAAAACCCATTATACCAACATCACCATCAACTTACTCGGATTCTGGGAACATCGAGGAAATGTGGAACTATATTTTAAACATCGTTATCGGGAGTTTAACTATCGGCTTGGGAAGCTGACCGAATACTTTAAGTTTCCTGATGTGAAACTTGTTCTGAATGATTTATATAGGATGGAACAGAAAGTGTTGTCTGAAGCCGAGTTAGAACTAATTAGTGATTGAAAGACGCGCCCGATACTTGTCTAACAAATGTCACTCGTAAATGTGACTGTTAAAATTTTTATGCCGTTGTTAAGCTGATGTTAAGAGAGTGCAGTTTTCAGTTTAGTCAAATCGAAATGAAGTATTTAACAATAAAGTTTTTGATGGGTAGTCTGTTGATGTCAACACTATTTGTAAGTTTAAGCACAAATGTTAATCCCTTAATTAGTTTGGCGGAAACTAAGCGAACTGCAACGGAAGAAAAAAAATCCAACGGCAATCGAACTTTAATCGAAAATTCCGAAAATGCGGAAACTCCAGAACAAGACTTGGAAGAACCCCCGAGACTACAGCAATTTATACCTCCCGAACCCGACGACGAATTAAATTTAACAGCGGACATTTGCAAATTTTCTCAAAATCAAGGACAATGCTATCAGGAAGTAGCGAATATAAGCCTGGAAAGATTTAAAATCCAGAATGAATACGACCTTTGGCAACTCAATCACAGACGGCTGGTTTTTCAATCATATTTAGTTATTGACTTATTTGTTCTGGTTTTGGTTAAGTTAATTGTTGGGTTGGGATTGTATCTATCTTATTTAAAGTTCAGAGAAAAAGAAACGACCGAAACTAAACTCAGCTTTGCCAAGGGAAACTTAGAAATTAATTCCAACGTGATGGGGTAAGGACAAGATACGCGCAAAATTTATCACAATGTAAAGTTGTGTAACAAAATTACTCAGAAGCCTAAATTTAACTTTTCATCTAGTGCTTGTGGAATCGTATCGAGAGCAATTAGATAATCGCCAAAACGCTTAATATGACTGGTTAAATAAGGACTCAAAGCAGCTATTTCTTCACGCTCCCAGAAAAAACCTTCTTTTCTTAGCTGAAGCAAAACCTCAGTTAAATCAACCACATTATGGAAAATAACAGCATTAGCTACTAAATCACCGTACTTAATCGTCTTCTCTTGCTGTTCAGGGTCATTACTAGCAATCACCCCTTCCCCTCCAAAGCAAAACCATTTAGAAAAGCCATTATAAGCTTCTACTTTATTAGTCATTGCTGTAATTTTTTGACGTAACTTTTGGTCAGAGATGAACTGTCACAAAAAAACAGTTCTAATAACTCTGCCTAACTCTCGAAACGCTTGATAAAGTTTATTCTTCCGACTATAGTTTGCCAACTTTCGTAACAACATATCCGCCGAAATTTTGCCTGATTTAATAGAAAGAACCACTCGCCATAAATCTGACCAATGAGTTTTGATAAGTTGCCAATTAATTACCCCTTTAAATAGAGAATAAATCTGCTGATCAACTGTCTCCTTCTCAGGACGATAAAAAACTAAATCTTGCCAATTTCTAATGCGAGGCATAAGTTGAATACCTAATAAATATGATCAAGCAAAAACAGGAGTAGACTGTCCTTGAGTATCAGCATGAATAATCGAAGGTGAATTTCCGATTTATGCTTGAGAAGTCC
>NZ_AAVU01000101.1 GCF_000169095.1 Lyngbya sp. PCC 8106 | reverse complement strand
TCTCGAAGATGATAGGATTTTAAGTCTAAACTCAATCCTGGAATTGATTAGAACAAACTTCTAATAAAAAAACACCTTTAACAACATGAGCATTACTCCTGAATCCGTTCAACAATTGCTCAGTTCAGAAGATTTGGGCGATCGCTTACGGGGAGTGAATCAATTACGTCAGCTTGAACCTAAAACAGCTTTTGAACTGATTCAACCCGCAGTCATTGATCGTGATACCCGAGTCCGCTATGCCGCAGTTAGCCAACTCTCAAGTTTGGGTCAACAAGATCACGCCCTAGCTTTGGAACTGTTACGTGAATGTTTACTTAAAGATCCAGAAGCGGATGTCAAGGCTGCCGCCGCTGATGCCATTGGAGCGCTAAAATTACGGGAAGCGTTTGATGATTTGCACCAAGTTTATCACAATACCTCTGAATGGTTGATTAAACTCAGTATTGTGGCTGCATTGGGAGAACTTGGAGAACCTCGGGGATTTGAATTGCTAGAAGATGCTCTCCAAGGAGATAATGATCTAATCCGAACCGTGGCGATTGGAGCAATGGGAGAACTCGGAGATCAAAGGGGAATTCCCCTACTGCTTCCATTTGCCTCTAGCCCTGACTGGCAAATTCGGCACCGAGTGGCTCAAGCCCTGATTCATCTAGGGGTGACTCAAGAAGCAGAAGAAACTCTACAAAAACTAGCAAGCGACGATGTGGAAACAGTCGCCCAAGCCGCTCAAAGAACGAGCCAGGGGGAACACTAAGTTCTCGCTAGAAGGCTCTCTCAACCTTGTAGATTTTGATCCGAAAGTGGACAATATTTTGAGTGGTCTTGATTTGTTTTAGGTGATTGAGAATAACGGTTCCCGAGAAGGGGCAATTTCTGGTAGCTTAACTATATGAGAGTCAGTTTAAGGTTTGTATCAGCTCTCATTGCTTGTTGTCTTTACTAACTTGTTCGTTTGGGAGAACACAATGTTAACAATTTTGTTTCAATTCTTTTTAGCGGCTTTGGTTATTCTCTCGTTTGTTATGGTCGTTGGCGTTCCCTTTGCCTATGCTTCCCCTCAAAACTGGAGCCAATCTAAGCCTCTATTGTTCGTGGGTTCAGGACTCTGGATTGTTTTAGTTCTGCTTGTGGGAGTCTTAAACTATTTAGTAGTTTAATCGATTCTGTGGGGGTTAGAGGTTAAACTCACCCAAAGATTAACCTCTGACCCGTATCTAACTGAAATTTAAAACGATCAGCATGACAGTTTTTGAAGGAAATTTTACTCAAACCGACTCCCTCCAGTTTGCGATCGTCATTGGTCGCTTTAATGATTTAATTACGACTAAGTTGTTAGAAGGGTGTCAAGATTGCCTCAAACGACATGGGGTCGATCCTGATCCTCAAGGAACACAAGTTGATTATGTTTGGGTTCCGGGTAGTTTTGAGGTGCCTCTGGTTGCTCATCAGTTGGCGTTGACTCAGCGTTACGATGCGATTATTTGCTTAGGGGCAGTGATTAAGGGACAAACCCCTCATTTTGATTATGTCGCCTCCGAAGTCTCAAAAGGAATTGCCGCAACTGGATTTCAAACCGGGACTCCCGTGATCTTTGGAATTGTCACGACAGACACCATGCAGCAAGCTCTAGAACGGGCGGGAATCAAGAGTAACAAAGGATGGGAATATGCAATGAATGCTCTGGAAATGGCGAGTCTGATGCGACAAATTAAAGCCATGTCGATAGATAGCTCTGGGAATCATGCAACGGGTTCTTCTGCGGGAATGTTATCTGCTAGTCCGAGTCGGGCAATTGCATCGGAAACGGATAAAAACAAACAAGAGCAATCCTAGAGTTCTGGGGATAGGAAGAAT
>NZ_AAVU01000102.1 GCF_000169095.1 Lyngbya sp. PCC 8106 | reverse complement strand
TCGAGATTATCGAATTGACCGTGGGGTTATAGCTGATGTACCGTGTGTTGATGCTAACTTGACCTTTGGTGTTCGTACCATCAACCATACTGACGTTGAGACTATCACCGTCTGGGTCGCTATCGTTAGTCAGGACGTTAATATTGATAGCTGTATCTTCGTCGGTGCTGTCTGTATCGTTTGTAGCTGTAGGTGCTTGGTTAACTGGGTTCGGGTTTGTTACCGTTCCAGAATCTAGTGTAATCACCCGCAGAGGATCAACGGCCGATTGACTGGTAAATGTAACTTCTAAAATATTGTTATTGGCTCCCGAGATTTTGACAGTATCTTCAGGAAGTCCACTGTTTGGCCCTTCTAGGGTATTCCCATCTTGTATTACTCTAGCCCGATAGCCAACCAATTCGTCATTATTATTGAGAGTTTGCTCCGAGCTTGCATTACCAAACAACTCATCATCCGCCATGAAGCCAATAATCGGATTGTCAAAAGTGAAGGTAGCCGTAAATGTTTGCCGGCTGCCTGTGTCATTTTTCATATAAATGAAATGACTGTCAACAACAGTACCGGCTGCAATCGTTCCTAAATTATTGAGATCGTCCCAATCTTGGGGATTGCTGATTTCGATGTCTTGTGAGAGGATGATATCTTGAGCTTCATTAAAAAACTGTAAGCGATTGGCAGCAGGTGCCCACCAGCTTGAATATTTATAGGCAGAGCCGCCCGTTTCATCATCTAACCAAAAATCATCAATGTCAATTTGTTTTGCTTGTCCTGTAAAACTAAGAATTGCCATAAAAATCTCCTAAAACCGAGGTGAGTTGTAATCTGTAAAAACACGGCTATAAATTCTTCTATCACAAAGTAATCTATATTGAGTCTAAATAGATAGGGGCTTGTGTAAAGATCTAGTTAAAAGTATGTAAATTTTTTGTAAACTAAATTTGATTCGAGGAGATCTAGTTAATACAGAATGTGACTCGATAAACCCGCAATATTTGTTTGATCACAGGCAAAAAGACGGGTATTGGAAAAGAATTGATCAGGATCAATTGTGTTCGATTGCCTGATCTAGTCATTCTGAGCAACTAAAAAATCTCATTAGTTAATAGCAAAACTCAAAGGATTGGGCTTCTTTTACGGTTCCCAATCCTTGAATTTAACTTCAATTTCATCTCAAATGAACAACGACTAGAAAGAACTAGCGTTGATTAGATTGGACTTTAATTTTGTCCGATCACTTACAGGTGTTATACAGTTATACCTAAACTGTCAGGAACTCAAAAGTCAATTCGCTGTAATGCTGACTCTATCTAGCTGATCGCGTTTTCTCGCCCCCGTTAGTGCATAAGCTTCCTGTTTTGAGACATATGTCACTGTAGATAACCCAATTGCAGATTAGTCAGTGGTGATGAATTGGGACGCACTCAAGAGGGAAATAATAATGCTTATTGTCAGGATAATGAATTATCTTGGCTAGATTGGAATTTGCAAAATAGTAATGCAGATTTATTAGATTTTACCCGTCAATTGATTCATTTCCGTCGTCGTCATCCGGTGTTTCGTCGTCGCCGTTGGTTCCAAGGACAGGCCATTCATGGATCAGCCGTCAGTGATATTGGTTGGTACAATTCAGATGGTGGTCAAATGACAGAAGAACAGTGGAGTATGGGGTTTGCGAGAGCGATCGCTGTTTTTTTTAATGGTGAAGAAATTCCCGAAGTTGGCTATAAAGGTGAGCCAGTGATGGATGAGAGTTTTATGCTCTTTTTTAATGCTCACTATGA
>NZ_AAVU01000103.1 GCF_000169095.1 Lyngbya sp. PCC 8106 | reverse complement strand
TTTCTGCTGTAAGTTACTAATAAAAGCTTCAGCATCAGTGGGCTGCCCCAAAGCTTGATAATAACCTGCCGTTGCACCTCAAAATCTTTGGGTAAGTCGGATTCGGGATTGCCATAACGTTTGGCGCCAACCACCCAAATTCTTTGGAACGCAGTTGCTCTCTTAATGCTTGAAGCGCGCTAATTTCATAATTGACCCGGTTAATTTTTCAACTCCAGATGAGTCTACTTCCACCACAATTTCCCGCCAACTATTTTTAAGCACTCCATCAACAAAAACTTCATCCTCTGATGAGTAATAGTGTTGAGAACTATCCGTATACTTTTTAATGAGTTCTAGCGCTTTGATAACAGGTTGGTAAAGTTCGTTATTCGAGCGAAATTCCAAAGCTTCAAGGATTTGTGGCACCATGCGGCGATAATGGTGCAAATAAGAAGCTCGCATCACCGTATAAACTCGCTCTCGGTAAGTAGGGCCGCTCGACTTAAACTCTTTGACCAAATTCTTTAAAGTAGATGGACTAACTACCGGATAGATGACATCTTGTACTGATTTTTCTGGATGTTCTAGAGAAGCAGTTGCCATCCGAAATAAAATATTGTTTTTTCCACTGACTCGCTTGAAGTCGGCAATTAGTTCTTTATCTACCTTTCGTTCAGCACGGATACCAATGCGATGTACGATTTGAATCAGCAATTCAACTAAACTGTCTGTAATTTCTTGGCTTCTCTGCCAACAAAATGCTGCAACTAACGTATAGCGAATTGGCTCGGGATGGCGACGTAACTCTCTTGGGGGTTCAGCCGAAGCGCGTTGTCGGTAGTGATGTATAATTTTGGGAGAAATCTCAGTAAATAGATTTTCTGGTAACTCTAATTGCCGAATAGTTTCTAACTTATCAATCTCTTTAAGTAAACTATCAAGACCCACCCGCCCTGGGTCAGCTTTTAGATTATTGAAATCAAAGGGTTGAGATTGGGTAGCTTGTTCTTCTAAGGCTTTATCTGTATTTAAAATCCCATCAATTTTCGCTCTCGTTTCTGACGAAATTTGAGCAGAAGTCGTGGCACAAAAGTTTTGTTCGCAACTGTGCAGTGCGGAGCGAATTAACCTCTCAATTCGCTCGCTAGTGGGCGGTTCAATTTTTAACTCTCTTAGCCGTTGATATACGATTTCGGTTAAATGCTGTTCGTTGCGGTCAAAAGTAAGCACGTTTTCGCTCAACCATTCGCTCAGAGAGTTAAAATCAGCAACGGTGGCTTCCCTAAACCCAAAAAAGCTACGAATCTGCGCTCGATGATATTCAATGGTGCGTCCGCTCCACTTATACTCGCGCCATTGGGAGGCTGATACCTCTACTTGAAGAGCGATGTAGGATATGACGGATTTAGGAATTTCTTGCTTTTTAACAGGAAACCGAGCATCTTTACAAAAGCATTTGAGTAAAACGGCGAAACCAAGCCGCGTGGCTCCAGTTTTATTGGCTAGCAGTGTCCTTTCTCCCTCAAGTAGGGTGAAATGTTCGATTAATTCTTCTGACTCCCAAGCAGCGTTTCATGTAAACCGCTCCCCAATTTAACAGAATTTTAGTTTGATAACAAAACAGACCCCGGTATTCATTTGAATTTTTTAAGAGGGGACTTGTTCGACTCAGCGTAAGGAGTACCGCAGTGGGGACAAAATTTATGTTGAACGATGCGATAGGCTCCTGGCAGCTA
>NZ_AAVU01000104.1 GCF_000169095.1 Lyngbya sp. PCC 8106 | reverse complement strand
CGGAAATACTTGATGAAATCGGCGAGATTTATGGAGAATTTCCAGATGGGGGTGCGGCCAAAGCTAAACTTTATATTTTGGAAGAAAAGCGTTTGGTTTATTCTCAGTTGGTTCCTTTAAGGAAAGGTCATAAAACCAGACGGTATTATCCGGCAATTCCCTAAAAGTTTCGGCAGGCTCCATCGCAAGGTGGGGTCTTTTTTATTCTGATCTACCGCCTCTTTTTTCAGTTCTCTACTGGAAATTGAGATGCAGTCAGAAATTAAACACTTTGAACGACATCCGTATCTTTGGAAGATTCACTCTGCATTCCTTGCTGCGGATTTTTGGTTAATTAACAAGGGAACAAAAGAACAATTGGGCAAGCCTATCCGAGAATATAAGAAAGGCTGTTTTGGGATGTTGGCTCCAAAATATCTTGACCCAAAATATAGCTATTATCTCTGCGAATTTATTTGGCAATCTGGACTCTGGCAAACTTACTCTTGTGGGGCAATTACTTGGCAGCATTTACGAATTAATGATGTAAGAAATGTGTTTGAACCCGGAAGTTATTTGCTGACATCTGAAGGTCAAATGGTTTTGCTAGGGCCTGTTGAATTGCAAGTTTCTACCGCTTCTTTGGCTTAGTTGTTTTTTGGAAATTCATATCATGCAGAAAACAGAACAACAGATTGAACAATTTGACTTGGAAATAATAGTCGAACGGTTGCAGCTAACGGGTTATCAAAATTGTGATTGCATGGCTCCCGGTGATGTAAAAGCGGCTTTTATCAAGTGGCTAAATAGCACAGTGGAAAGCATCAACAACGAACCTGAATGGTGGGTGCAGAATCATAATGTTGGCGATTTTTATACTCATCTTCCCGAACCAGTTTTTGAATGTGAAGAAGATGATACTGATTTTGTACAAGTCGAAGTTATTTCTCAAGAAAAAGAACCTGCCATTATTATCGCTAATAGCAAGTCCTGAGAAACGCACACAATAAATATTCAAATAGCCTCGTTAATTATACCAGGATTAGATGGAGAAGTTTATCTATTTATTCCTGGTTTTTTTCTCTGTAAGTAATTCACTCAATTGTAAATTCGATGATTCCTAAAAAGTCTGAAATTAACTCAATCAAGTCTGAACTTCAGTCTGATATTCTTCCTGAAACTGATCAAGCAATTCGTAAATTTGTTACACTCAAAGCTGAACTTAATGAATTTTCTCAACAGCTAGAATCTGCTGAACTTGAGGCGATTTCTGAAGCTCTCACTATCCAACAATACAACCAAGAGCATAACAAGAATAACATTGTCTATCAAGATAGCGTAGCAAAAGTTGTGTTATGTTTCCGCCAAAAGTATGCAAGCTCAAAAGATTCAACCGAGTTGGCAAGGCTAGAAGAAGATATCCGGGCTGAGGAAGTTTCTCTGATGAAACGCAATGGGTTAAAGTTGCGGAAGCTTGATGAACAAATTAGCGAACTGGAAGAACAAATTCGTCAGCTAGAAGAACGAAAGGAGAAGCTAACTCAAAGTAAACGGATAGCTGCACTGCAAGCTCGATATCAACGAATTATTGCTGATTCTGCTTACAAAGTGCCAAACTTAGTAGTGCATTTCAAAAAGTAATAACCATTAAAAATAATCGATAGAAGTAATAATAGTAAGTGAGCTACAAATAAGCTTGCTTGCTATTTTTTTACTACCGTTTATATTTGTTGGCTTTT
>NZ_AAVU01000105.1 GCF_000169095.1 Lyngbya sp. PCC 8106 | reverse complement strand
TAACCATTCTGGTTTTGTTACACAGTCCGAAGGGAGATGGACTCGGTATTGGCGGACAGGCTCAACTGTTTACCAGTAGCAAGAGTGCGGAAACTACACTTAATCGTGTTACCTGGATGTTAGCCATTACCTTTATTGGCTTAACGATTATCTTAAGCGCAGGTTGGGTCGGTTAGGGGAAATCGCGGTAGTGTTTGAACGAATGCGAGCATCCTATCGACGGCTCATTTTTGTCGGGTTGGCTGTCGCTGTTCTCAGTTTCAGCCTGATTCTTTCTAAACCCACACCTGCGCTAGAAGATGTCATTCCGGTTAAAGCTCATCCGTTGCCCATGCCTTTAGCCGAGTGGCAAGATCAAACCCAGAGTGGTGATTACTTTGATCAAATTGAAGCTCCGAAAGTCGGTCATCTAATTTGGTCTGAGTTTCCAATTCAAGTTTATATTGAGAAACCCGCCCCAAATCAAGCTTTAAACTGGTATCGTGATGTTTTGTCTGCGGTAGAAGAATGGAAAAGTTATTTACCGCTTCGCATTGTTGAAGATTCTAACGTCGCAAACATTCAAATCTTTCGCCGTCGTCCGCCCCTCGAACCCGGAAATTTACGGGCAAGTTCCGCCGAAACTCGTTATCAAGTATTTGTACATGAGCTTGAAGACGGAACTCAGATGTTGTCACATCGTTTTATCATTTGGTTGAGTCCGACTCAAACCGGAAAATATATCACATCGGCTGCTCGTCACGAATTTGGTCATGCGCTCGGAATTTGGGGTCATAGTCCGACTCAAACCGATGTTATGTATTTTGCTCAAGTTCGAGAACCACCGCCAATTTCTCCGAGAGATATTAATACGTTAAAACGGATTTATTCACAACCGACTCGTTTAGGTTGGAGAGTTGCTTCTAAAAACAGATAAGACTAGCTGAAAAAAATAGAGAAAGGTTGCATAGAGCTATTTCTAAATTCTGAACTGAATCTACTTGGATCAAAAAGATTAACGATAAGCTCAAAAATTATCAAGGATATCGAATGCGCGTTGAAGGCATAAAATGAGGGATAAATAAGGAGTTTCTATGGTTTAAAACAAATTATTACAATTAGAATAGTATTACGCGATTGATTTCAAGGTTTAAGAAAAACAGACAATGAAACCAACTCAAAAACTAACCATAATTATTGAACCAGAGGGGGACGGATATGTGTCTTTATGTCCCGAATTGGATCTGGCGAGTCAGGGGGACACGGTGGAAGAAGCACGCTCTAATTTAATTGAAGCACTAGAACTTTTTTTTGAGACTGCTGATGCTTCGGAAATAGAGCGACGTTTAAATCGTGAAGTTTTAGTCGAGTCAGTGGAGTTTAAAGTTGGGTAGGTTAAGGGTTTTATCTGAAGCGAGAAGTTTGCAAAATTTTAGAAGAACACGGTTTTGTTGAGGTCAGAGTTCGTGGGAGTCATATTATCATGCAATTGCGTCAAGAGGAATCAACGATTACCGTTCCAATTCCCAACTACAAGGAATTAAAGATTGGTACTTTGCAATCTATTATTCGTCAGTCCGGTTTACCTCGTTCTTTGTTTGAGGTCAATGAATGAATTTGCAAAGTGATCACAATCCCAACTTGGATTTTTGACTCAGTT
>NZ_AAVU01000106.1 GCF_000169095.1 Lyngbya sp. PCC 8106 | reverse complement strand
CAGTCAACTAAACACAGAGTTGGATGATTTTGAGTTTAAATTCTCTGGACTATGGCAATTTATTCCCGTTTGCCGCACTCCTTGCATTTCCATTTTCCGCAACTTCAATAAAGATAGATTAGCATGGATAAAAGAAGCCGAAGCCGCCAAAAAAGTTAAATTTATGAAATCCTCTCACGTTCCGTTACTCTGGAGAGATTCACCTGTAAAGCCGTTTAGATTTAATCCCAGACTAGAGAAAGAACAGCAAGGTCAAACTTATTTTGTACAGGTCAAGGCTAAGTTTCTCCCCGGCAGAGATGTGTTTGGATTTGTGGAACAACTTGACGAACCCACTGGAGATATACCTGGATTCTTGAAAGCCTCTAAAAAGCTAAAAGCCGAAGCTTTAAGGGAAATTAAAGACAACAAGCAAAAGCAGAAATCTGTTGACCCACCTAAAAATAAATCAACTGACGAACAGCCTAAACAATCTGAAGTTCAATCCGAAAATCAATCCCTACCTGAACAGCCTAAAAAATCCCAAAGACAACAAAATAAACAGTCCGTTGTTCAAGAAACTGATAATAATGTCTAATAACTTTTACAGATTTTCAAAGTTTTTTCAATGGTAAAAACAGGTAAATTTAGTGAGACGGAGAGGAAAAGATGAAACCCGAATGTCTACCTTTGGTTGCGGCTCAAGTTATTGTTGACCGCCATGTTATTGAACGTTAGAAATCCAATTTAAGTTTTCCTAAAGGCATCTGTTGGTAAAATTATTTTTGTTGCAATTGCTCCATACTTATTCTAGTCTAAAGTTAAGTGTCAATACTAGAATAAGGCGTAGAAATAGCGAAGCTGACACGAACCGCAAAGTAGCAAGTCAAACATCTTCTGTGCAAGGATTTTAGCGATTAGTTGATTTTTATATCAAGAAACCACCGGGTCAATCAATAACCGCTCATCCAAGTCCAGCCGAAAAGTTCCATAGGGATTGATATGACTCCAGGTTAATGGAGTTAGCCCTCGCCAGTCTTCCTTTTGCATCAATTTCAACCAATCTTTCTCTGACAAAATTTGTTGCATCATCAACGTATTGATATACACCAAACAAATCTGTAACAAATGCAATGACAACACCGCTATCTCTTGGTCTTCCAACCGATTCGTAGCGATTTCACTATTCTTACCATAAAAAATAAAACTATTTGCACTATTCCATTGCTCCACCACATTCAGCCCTTCATGAATTTCTTGACGCAACTCCTCCCGGCTAAGATATTCACACAGAAAAATCGTCTTCATCGCCTTTCCCAACTCAGCCAAAGCTTGATAAGTCGGATGAATAATATTAGAACGACTAAATCGTTTTAAAATCACCTCAGTTTCCGCTGTTCCCAATCTTAAAGCCGTCGCATATTTAATCATCTGGTCATATTGATTGCGAATCAATTCCCAATTAATCGGTCTGGTCAGCACCGGCTGTAAATTCGGATAAGCATTACCAAGACCTGCCACCGGACGATACAATTTCTGTTTATGAATTCTCTTCAAACGGGGTAACAACTGAAAACCTAACAGATGACAAAAAGCAAAAGCT
>NZ_AAVU01000107.1 GCF_000169095.1 Lyngbya sp. PCC 8106 | reverse complement strand
GATTGGCGAACCAAAAAACCGACGATTTTTAGGGCAACTGAACAGTGGTTTGCCTCCGTTGAAGGGTTCCGCGAAGAAGCATTAAAAGCGATTAAAGATGTGCGTTGGATTCCCGCCCAAGGCGAAAACCGCATCACCCCAATGGTGGCTGAACGTTCAGATTGGTGTATCTCCCGTCAACGCAGTTGGGGCGTACCGATTCCTGTTTTTTACGATGAAGAAACGGGTGAACATTTAATGAATGAAGAAACCATTTCTCACGTTCAAAATATTATCGCTGAAAAAGGTTCAGATGCGTGGTGGGAACTGTCTATTGAGGAGTTATTACCCGAAAAATATCGCCAAGATGCAGCAAAATACCGCAAAGGAACCGATACAATGGATGTCTGGTTTGACTCCGGTTCTTCCTGGGCTGCGGTTGCTAAACAGCGAGGGTTAGGTTATCCCGTTGATATGTATTTAGAGGGGTCTGATCAACACCGAGGCTGGTTTAATTCCAGTTTGTTAACTAGCGTAGCTAACTATGGTCATGCGCCCTATAAAACGGTATTAACTCATGGATTTGTCTTGGATGAAAAAGGACATAAAATGAGTAAATCTTTGGGGAATGTGGTTGACCCGGCGATTGTGATTGAAGGCGGTAAAAACCAACAGAAAGAACCACCCTACGGGGCTGATATTTTGCGGTTGTGGGTGTCGTCAGTTGATTATTCAACCGATGTACCTTTGGGTGGAAATATCCTCAAACAAATGTCGGATATCTACCGCAAAATTAGAAATACTTCCCGATTCTTAATTGGAAATTTGCATGATTTTGACCCCGAAAAAGATGCAGTGGCTTATGAAGAATTGCCCGATTTAGATCAATATATGCTGCATCGAATCACGGAAGTTTTTACTGAGATTAAAGATGCCTTTGATCAATTTCAATTCTTCCGTTTCTTCCAAACTGTGCAGAATTTCTGTGTTGTTGATCTATCGAATTTTTACCTTGATATTGCCAAAGATCGGCTGTATATTAGTGCAGAGAATTCCATCCGACGTCGCAGTTGTCAAACGGTGTTAGCAGTTGCGTTAGAAAGCCTCGCCAAAGCTATTTCACCTGTTCTCTGTCATATGGCGGAAGATATTTGGCAAAATTTACCCTATTCCACTCCTTATTTATCGGTATTTGAGTCGGGTTGGGTGAAATTAGAGGAAAATTGGAAACAACCGGAACTTGCTAAATTCTGGCAAAAATTGCGGGAAATTCGCGCCGAAGTTAACCAAGTGATGGAAAAAGCGCGAAAAGAAAAAATGATTGGTTCATCTCTAGAAGCGAAGGTTTTGCTGTATGTTGCAGATGAAAAACTACGCGAACAGTTAGACGAAATGAACCCTCTAGATCCGGTTTCAGAGCCATCACCAAACGAGCTTAAATTTTTGCTTGACTTGCTAGGCTATCGTGATTATGCTTTTCCTCTACCCAAAAG
>NZ_AAVU01000108.1 GCF_000169095.1 Lyngbya sp. PCC 8106 | reverse complement strand
TGCAGTTGGTACAAGTAATGAATTCATCACAGTTACATCCCGACAACAGCGAAGTCATCGAGGTCAACTCCTGGGCCGATCGCTGGCAAGTCTACAGACGCTTACAAGAGCTAGGAATCCCCAGTTCATGTGAGATCGAGCAACCCCTACGGGTACAGATCAATAACATTAACCAAGCGGTTCAACTCTCCAGCGTCCTTAAACAGTTCTCAGCCTCTCGTCGAGATCTACTTGAAACCTTAGAACGCTGTTGGAAAGCTGAGTCTGACTAATGACGATCGCAACGATGCGGCGGCTTTCCTTCGTCAACTTGGACGTTTCCTCAAAATAAACGTCTTTACTCCAAACTCCGACTATCTCAATTCCAATACCTTAAGGATTACCCTGAAACCAATGTCTAAAACTGACAAACAAATTACGGAATTCAATTTTGATGGTCAAGTGACCTATGTATTCTTCGATGGCAGCAAGCCTAAATACCTACAACTGATGACCTCCGAAGGGCTACATTTGATTAAACTCTCCAAAGAATCTCGTTCAATTTGTGAACGTTTGTTAATTCCGGGACGACAAGTTCAGGTGAGTGGCATCAAAAAGTATGATCCTAAAAGCGGCAAAATCAAACTCAAAGCCGAGCAAGTGATGGCCTTGAGTGAGGCAGACGAGGCCAGCAGTTCACCCTGTTCATCTCAAAAAGCAGCGAAAAAGACTTGTGCAGGTAAAAAAGCCCAAATCCTCGTCTGTGACAAATCAGATTGTCGCAAAAAGGGTGGAAGCCATCTATGTTCAGCGTTAGAAACTGCTGTTCAAGAACAAGGACTCGAAGAACACGTGACGATCAAGAAAACAGGCTGTCTCAAACGGTGCAAAGCAGGGCCTAATGTGGTGATGATGCCCGACAAAACCCGCTACAGTCGGGTCAGCGCCAAGGAACTACCCAAGTTAATCGCCAAGCATTTCTAAAATCAATAGACTATCATTCTTGGTTAAAATTGACTGCATCAAGCTAGAGACGTTCCCCCAGGAGCGTCTTTGCTTTTATTAGAGAGAAGGGGAGATCGCAAAAAACAGTTAACTGAAAACAGCACTTGTCCATGGTGACATCCTCCCACACTGAATCGAAAATTACAGTGTGGGCTTCCAAACCTCACAGCTTGGTTTTCCTGGTTTTTCCCTTGCGGGATTTCGACACTTGCCTAGACTGATTTTTAACAGCCCCCGGTAGAACGTCTGCACAGGCAGTTTCCTTTCCCGTCTGTCCAACGGTACTAATTAGCTTAATTCCTCGATTTCTAATGTTTTGACCTGCGGCTATATCGCGGTCTGTTTTGTATCCACAA
>NZ_AAVU01000109.1 GCF_000169095.1 Lyngbya sp. PCC 8106 | reverse complement strand
TTGCGGGGATGAAAGAAATAGATGATCTCGAAGGAACTAACGGGCCAGATCAATTTATTCTGGGCAATGGTAGCACAGCTTTCTACAACCAATCAAATTGGGATGATCGCGCTGAAATTAGCGGGTTTAATGATGCAGAAGATCAGATTCAACTGCATGGAAGTCCCAGTGATTATCAGCTAATACAAAGGAACGGAGATACCCGCATTTTCTTGACTGAGGGAACCAAAGATATGATTGGAATTATCTCTGGCTATTCCGAACCCGTATCCTTAACCGACGACATTTTTAGCTATGTTTCTGGAACTGATTCCGGAACCGATACCCCAGAAGAACCCGTTAACCAAGCACCTACAGCTACAAACGATACAGACAGCACCGACGAAGATACAGCTATCAATATTAACGTCCTGACTAACGATAGCGACCCAGACGGTGATAGTCTCAACGTCAGTATGGTTGATGGTACGAACACCAAAGGTCAAGTTAGCATCAACAACAACGGTACAATCAGCTACGATCCTAACGGTCAATTCGATAATCTCGAAGCCGATGAAACCGCAACAGATAGTTTCAGCTACACGATTAATGATGGAAAAGGGGGAACCGACACAGCTACCGTTAACCTGACTATCAATGGAGTTAGTGCAACTACCCAACCGAACGATAGTAGCGATAACGGAACTGACAACAACAATAACAACACAGGGTATAACATCATCAGTGATTTTGATCCCAACACAGCCTTTGCGGGGATGAAAGAAATAGATGATCTCGAAGGAACTAACGGGCCAGATCAATTTATTCTGGGCAATGGTAGCACAGCTTTCTACAACCAATCAAATTGGGATGATCGCGCTGAAATTAGCGGGTTTAATGATGCAGAAGATCAGATTCAACTGCATGGAAGTCCCAGTGATTATCAGCTAATACAAAGGAACGGAGATACCCGCATTTTCTTGACTGAGGGAACCAAAGATATGATTGGAATTATCTCTGGCTATTCCGAACCCGTATCCTTAACCGACGACATTTTTAGCTATGTTTCTGGAACTGATTCCGGAACCGATACCCCAGAAGAACCCGTTAACCAAGCACCTACAGCTACAAACGATACAGACAGCACCGACGAAGATACAGCTATCAATATTAACGTCCTGACTAACGATAGCGACCCAGACGTGATAGTCTCACGTCAGTATGGTTGATGGTACGAACACC
>NZ_AAVU01000110.1 GCF_000169095.1 Lyngbya sp. PCC 8106 | reverse complement strand
CTCAACTATTTCCTTGGCATTGATAGCAATTGTAGCCGCCACGCTCGACCATTTAGCGAAACTTTGTGCAGAACTTAATATCTGGGAGCGTTTTTGCTCGCTCTCTCGGGCTAATAATTGGCGTATTTTATTTTCTTCGTCTGAGGTTAAAGCCATATAGATCTCCTTAAATGTGTAAATTTTTTTGACTACTGAACAATATTTTAGTTTTTGTTACCGTTTGGGAACCGAATGATTTTTCAGCCATTTTGTAATCTTATTAATCATCTCGATATCGTCTGAAAAATCTCTCGTATCTGCTTGCAAAATAAGCAAGACTAGATCGCAAGAAGGGATTAGATCCTGATAGATTTTGTCATACTCTTGATCTTCCGCTTCGCTACGTCCATATCCAGGGAGATCGACTACAGTTAAGGCTCCACCTGTTGAGAGTGTAAATTCTTTAATCTGGGCTTTAGTGGTACCAACAGTTGTGGGACTTGTTTTAAACTCAGCATTAAAAAGATTATTGATAGTCGTTGTTTTACCAACTCCAGATTTTCCAATAACTGCTACTTTGGGTGGTAATTTAGTTTCCTGTTGAAGCTTTTCCAAGATTAACTTTAAGTTTGCTTCTGGGATAATTTTCTTGATTTCATCTAAAGTTTTGCTTTGGGAATCTACTTTTTCTTCAACACCGTTTCTCATCTTTCTACGCTCTTCATTGGCAAAAGCTTTGACATCCGGATCTGCTAATTCAAATGGATCGGCAGGCTTCACGTTATCCAGCTTGAACCCAGCATAAGCATTTTGGATGATTTTGGTCAGCAAGGGTATCAAATTATAACGCTTTAAAGCAGAGTAATATTCTATGCTTTGCTCAGATATTTCTGTCTCTTGGCTCAATTTTTTAATGATATCGTTGCACCGACGTTTGATTTGTTGTTCTGCCTCATTGGTAGGACTATTTAAACGCTCGTCCCATCCATTTGGAATCATTTTATCAACTTGGTTTAAACCAACAACAAGCCTAAGCGGTGTTTTGGGAGGTTGAGAACGAAATCGGCTTAATATCTGATTCAACATAATTTTTAGACTCCTTGTTTATTTTGTCTTTGTTAATATTTGTCTTTTCAAGTTATCTAATCCCCAACCATAAACAGATGTGTACGGTAGGATCTGATTTTTCTCAAAAGTGATTTTTCCATCGACTGCACT